>JADJJT010000002.1 GCA_016706405.1 Sphingobacteriales bacterium | reverse complement strand
GATTTATTAACGGCTACGGGCACGATTTTCAGTTTTGGGAAACTTCAGCCAGTATTACCACCTTAGTTTTATTGGGTAATTTGCTCGAACAAAGGTCGGTTTACCAAACAAATGCAGCCATCAGAGGTTTAATAGCCATGCAGCCCGAAAAGGCTAACTTAATTAGTTTCGACCAGACATTAGGTAAAGAAACAATTATTTCGGTGCCGGCAAAGATGTTAAAACCAAACAAATTTTATTGGTCAATAGCGGCGATAAAATTCCGGTTGATGGTGTGGTAATTTGGGGCGAGGGCATGGTCAATTCTTCTATGATGACCGGCGAGTCAGAATTGCAATATGTAGCTACTAAAAACGAAGTTATTGGAGGAACAGTTTTAGAATCGGGCAGTATCCGGATTGAAGCCACCCGGGTAGGCGGACATACTGCATTATCTAAAATAATAGAATTGGTGCGAAAAGCCCAAAACGACCAACCTAAAATACATCGGTTAGCCGATAAAATTAGTGCAGTTTTTGTTCCGGCAGTTTTAGCAGTTGCCATTTTAACCTTTGTTTTGGGATTTTTTGCCTTTAATTTGCCCGCCCCACAAGCCATGTTAAACGCCATTGCTGTTTTAGTAATAGCCTGCCCCTGCGCCATGGGTTTAGCTACGCCAACCGCCGTAATGGTCGGCTTAGGTCGTGCTACGCGACAAGGCATTTTAATTAAAGGAGGCAGTATCATCGAGTTATTGGCAAACGTTAAAAAAATAGTGTTCGACAAAACGGGTACACTTACCACCGGCGCCCTGGCCGTAGGCAATTATAGCACAACTTTACCCGATGATGATTTTGCCGCAGCAGTTTCCGGATTAGAAAAATACTCCTCTCACCCAATTGCAAAATCGGTTGTAAACTTTTTTGAAACCTATTTATCGCCAAATATGCCACCTTTAGTTTTTAGCCAAATTAACGAAACCAAAGGCAAAGGCATAACGGGCACCGACAGCGAAGGTAATATTTGGGCTATTGGCGCACAACACTATTTTGACGATGACCTAGTGCAAAACAGCAAAATTGTAGAAGGGCAACAAATATATATTTCTTGTAATAATAAATTTGTTGGCTCAATAAACCTAACCGATACCCCGCGTCCTGAGGCAGCTCAGGTAATAACCCAGCTTAAAAGCCTTGAAATTGAACCACTGTTGCTAAGCGGCGACCAACAAACAAAAGTTGCCCAGTTTGCCCAAACGGTAGGAATTGACAACTGGATGGCCGGCCAATTACCCCAACAAAAATTAGCTGTAATTGACAACCTTCAACAAGAAAATACCGCCATAGCCATGGTAGGAGATGGCGTAAACGATGCCCCAGCACTACAAAAAGCAACAATTGGAATTTCATTGTCAGATGCCTCGTCCTTAGCTATGGAAACCGCCGATATTGTTTTGCTGAACAACAAATTAGGTCAACTTACGCAGGCAATAGGCATTAGTAAATTAACCATCACTACAATTAAACAAAACCTTTTTTGGGCATTTTTCTACAATGTATTAGCTATACCGCTGGCTGCTGCTGGTTACTTAAACCCAACCATTGCCGCCTTAACAATGGCTTTGTCAGATGTGGTTGTGATAGGCAATTCGTTGCGATTGCGCTATAAAAAATTGCCCTTCTAACGTTTAATTGTTTGCTGTAAATTTAACACATATAACTGTGTGTAATTAAACCATTGCCTACGTTAAAGTGTTTAACTTGCGTTATTTGTCAGATTTTAGCCCTTATAGTAGTTTTTTTGGACTGATTTTTGTATTTTATTAGGCCGAAATTGCATGGACAAATAAAAAAATGGCTAATTTTGACCATCAAAACCAACTCAACATGTCCGGATTAATTTTTTCCGGATGATGTTTTGCGGTAAAAATATCCAGTAAAATATCCGGATAGATTAACCCGACTGTCTTTGTCTAACAAATATCAATATAATAAACACCTATAAAACCAAATAATATTATTTTAATGAAGCAATTACTTTTTTACGTTAGCGTGTTGGCTATTGTCTTTTTAGGGGCAAATAATTTAAAAGCGCAAAATATTAATTTTTTTCAGGGCAACTGGAAACAAGCTCAATTAGAGTCGCAAAAACAAAACAAGCCCATTTTTATGGATGCCTATGCCAGTTGGTGCGAACCTTGTAAACGTATGGATCGCGAAATATTTAGCAAACCAGAAGTTGCCAAGTTTTTTAACGACAATTTTGTAAACGTGAAATTTGACATGGAAAAAGGCGATGGACTTGCCTTGGCAAAAACCCACCAGGTTAAATTTTACCCTACTTATTTGTTTTTTAGCACCGAAGGAATTTTAGTTCACCGCGGCGGCGGCTATATTGAGGCCGGCGATTTTATAACCTTAGGAAGTAACTCCCTAAACGAAAATACACAATACTACACCTTAAAAAACACATACGACTACGGAACACGTACCCCCGACCTGTTGTATAAATTTGCTATGGCTGCCGTTGAAGCATCTATGGGCGACGCCGGCACAATCTCCGAAGAGTATTTACAAGGTTTGGCCGGAAGTAAAAAATTGTTGAGTACCGAAAACATGAAACTCATTATGCAGGTTGCTCAAGATTTTAATAATACCGCATTCGACATTATGTCGCAAAATACCGCAAAATTTGTTGAAACATTTGGTGCCGAAAAAGTACACACTGTATTGGGTAATGCTATGCGTCAAAAAGTGGCCGAAGCCGGCAAAAAAGGCAATACTACGGCAATGGACGAAGCCTTAAAATTTGTTGATGCCAATATGAGCGATAAAGCGCGCCGTCTTAAACCCGAGCTTTCAATGATATACTTTGAAGCCAATAAAGATTGGGCTGCTTATTGTAACGCCGCCCCCGATTACGTAACTTTAAACTTAATGGACGACGCAGTTGGACTAAATAATGTAGCCTGGAACTTTTTTGAACATGCTACAGATGCCGAACAATTAGAAGATGCTATTAAATGGTCTAAACGCTCCATCTCGTTAAGCAACAAATATTACAACAACGATACTTATACTAACCTGCTTTATAAAGCCAAGCAATACAATGAAGCTTGGGCTGCTGCAAAAATAACGCTCGAAAAGGCCGAAAAAGAACAAGTTGATTCAAAAGAAACCTTAAACTTGCTGTTTAAAATGGCTCCCGACATGAAATCTGAAGGGATTGAATATTTATTGGCAAATAAAGCCAAATTTGTTGATGCCTACGGGGAAAAAGAAATTGACAAAAAATGCCATGATTTGATTAACGCAAGTATAGCCAAAGCCGGAGAAAACAAAGACCAAGCCATGTACAACGAATATGTTGGAATTGCCCGCCGCTATTACCCCGGCGAACAAACAAAAATGGAACCTCGCTACCAATTGTTATACTTGTCGGCAGGTAAAGACTGGAATGCCTACGTGGACTATACAGCTAATTATTTTAACGGCCAAAACATGGACGATATTGATTTGCTCTTAGAAGCCAGCAACGTTTATAATAATTATGTTAGTGGAAAATTAGATTTATATAGGGCAAAACGTTGGGCCGAACATATTTTGTCGAACGCTAAAGACAAAAAAAATTACACTACCGTGAGTATGTATGCGAGCCTTCTTTATAAAATTGGCGACACCCTAAATTCAGAAAAATACGCCAACGAAGCAATTTCCATAGGCCAAGCAGAAGGTAAGGATATTACCGAAATGCAAAAACTTTTAGAAAAACTTAAAAAATAAAGTCAAAGACAAAACAAAAAAACGACCTAAAAAATCATATTTAGGTCGTTTTTTTTATTTCAGCCAAAAGATAAAATAGGATGGCCTATTTTATTAATACTCAAGACGAGTAACCCAGCAAAATCCGGAAAAAGATTGTTGCCATTCATCTGTTTGTTACTCGCCATAATATTCGGCGTAAATAGTATCTGTTTCCTCTAATCTAATGCAATGCAAAGTAGCCGCACCGGTAATATGTGGTGTAAGTTGTTGCCAAATAGCAATCAAAAGGTTTTCGGCTGATGGCAAAATGCCCTGCATAAAATCAACATCGAGGTTTAAATTAAGGTGGTCAACCTTTTCTAAAATTACCTTTTTAATAATGGCGCTAAGATTTATAGCATTTATTACAAATCCTGTGTGGGGGGCGGGCACCCCTTTAACAGTTACATGTAACCTATAATTATGTCCATGCCAATTAGGGTTGGCACATTTGCCAAACAAGGCCTGATTTTCGGCCTCACTCAAATTAGGGTTGTGCAATTTATGGGCAGCACAAAAATGTTCAACTCGGGTTAAATAAACCATATAATAGTAGTGCGTTAAATTATTTTTCTCTGCAAAGATAACTATAAGGTTTTACAAGTTTAATAAATTGCGCTTGGTTTTGCACAAAACAATTAATTTTGCCCCTCTTGTTGCCACTACCCTACCCTACATTATATTTTACAAACTATGAGCACCGATACCGTAAAACCAAAAATTGACGAGTCGTGGTTTAACGTATTAAAAACCGAATTTGAGCAGCCTTATTTTGCCAATCTCAAAGCTTTTCTATTGGCCGAAAAACAGGCTCAAAAAACTATTTATCCTCCCGGAAATTTAATCTTTAACACCTACAATTTATTACCTTTTAACCAAGTTAAAGTGGTTATTTTAGGTCAAGACCCTTACCATGGGCCAAGGCAGGCGCACGGGCTTAGTTTTTCTGTTCCGAATGGAATTGAAGCACCGCCATCGCTTAAAAATATTTTTAAAGAAATTAGTGCCGATTTGGGCATCCAATTTACAGGCAATACCGACCTAACTCCATGGGTTAAACAAGGTGTCTTTTTGCTCAACGCCATGCTTACCGTTGAGCAAGGCAAACCACTCTCGCACCAAAATATTGGCTGGCAGCGTTTTACCGATGCCACTATTAGCGCCCTGTCGCAGCACAGGCAAGGCATAATTTTTATGCTTTGGGGCAATTTTGCCAAAAGTAAATTAGCTTTAATTGATGCCAACCGCCACCATATTTTAACCGCCGGACATCCCTCGCCACTGTCGGTACGATTATTTTTAGGCTGCCAACACTTTAGCAAAACCAATAATTTGCTAACACAGCAAGGCCAGTCGCCAATTGATTGGAAACTATAAAAAGTAAAAAATTTAGGCAACTAAGCCTAAAATAAATTTACTTTACTTTGCGTAGTCTTGTCAATGTTTACTGCGCTAACTGTCAATCATTTACAAGATATTGTTTTTATTTGTGCAATACAGTATTAATTCCGGAAAAATACCTACATTTGCGGCTTGTTTTTCCGGATTAACCAAGATTAATTCAAGGCAATATCTTCCGGATGAACAAATATATTAAACTTAGTAAATTAATCCCCGTCTTAAAATTTGAAACCAATAATTTATTAGAAACACAAAATATAAAATTGAATTAAACGCAAGAACAAAACTAACGATATTAAATAATACTTTTACACGCACTACCCCTAAAGTAGAAAAAAATTATTCCACAAACAATCAGTTGTTAAACGCCTTTAATCCGGATAAATTTATTTACTTACAAGTTTATCTGGCGTAATTTATTTAAATTTTTAACAACTATACTACTTAATGAAAGTTTTAGCAGACAAAATTGCCATTGTTACCGGAGGTGCAAATGGCATTGGCAAAGCAACCGCCACCCTATTTGCCCAAGCGGGTGCTACCGTAATTATTTGGGACATGAACGAGCCTAAAGGCAAAGCTACCGAAAAAGAATTGCAAGAGCAAGGCTATAAAGTGCATTTTGCAAAAGTTAATACCTCTGAATGGAAAGATGTAGAGGCCGCCGCAGACGCAGTGGTCAAAGAATATGGCCAAATTGATATCTTATTAAATAACGCCGGAATTACCCGCGATGCAACCCTTGCCAAAATGGAGGTAGAACAATGGGAGCAAGTTATTGATGTCAATTTATCGGGGGTATTTTATTGCGGCAAAGCAGTTGCGCCTTATATGATTAAAAAAGGCTATGGCCGTATTATCAATACCTCGTCGGTTGTAGCATTGTATGGCAATTTTGGCCAAAGCAATTACGCTGCCGCCAAAGCAGGTTTAATTGGAATGAGTAAAGTTTGGGCACGCGAATTAGGCAAAAAAGGCATTACCGTAAATACTGTTGCCCCCGGTTTTGTGCAAACCGACATGATGGGCACCATACCCGATAAAGTAATGGAGGGTTTGCTTAGCCGTATTCCCTTAGCGCGCTTAGGCACACCCAACGAAATTGGACAAGTATATCTGTTTTTAGCCTCAGATAATGCCAGCTATATTAACGGTGCTACCATTTGTGCCGACGGTGGTTTAACTTTGTAGAGCTACCGACGCAACCCAAAAATGAACTGAAGCCTAGCCACAACAAATCTAAAACCTAACTAACAGGAGAGTTATTTTTATAATTTGCTCTCCGGTTAATTAGGTTATGTTTTATATCATTTTAAAAGAAAAACATTATGCAAAAAGGTTCACTTACACTGATATTCTTATTATTGTTAATTGCTGCCTTAAATGCTGGTTTCGGTTGTAGCAAAAAAACTGATTGCTGTGCTATAGTTGACACGGCTGTTCAAATTCATTATAAAACACAGGCCGGCAATAACCTGATTAATAGCAGTGAAGATTATAATGAATCCAATATCCGGATTTATTACAAAAACGGTACAGCATTTGAATACATGCACAAGGAAAATTTAGATAATCCAAACTTTTTCGGCACAACAGTAAAAGAAAACGGAGATTTTATGCTTACCGTTTACCCCTCTTACTATTACGAGGGTATTCAATCTACCACACTAATTGCCTTAAATCTGCATACTGTTGACACGTTATTGTGCGAATTTGATTTAGCCGATAACAAAGAAATTTGTAAACAAGCATGGCTAAATGGCATAGAAATGCCCAACAGATATATAGAAATTGCCAAATAAAAAGAATGATTTTATTTTGGTTTGCAGTTTTAACGTGACAGTTTTGTTTGTGTTTGCAGTTCGGTTTTCCATTTAAAATGCCCATAAACGGCCAGAACCAAATAAATAACAAATTGTAAGGCAATAAACCTTACATCTTTTGCTATATACAAACCAATAGATAAGACGTTAACAAAGACCCAAACAGCCCAGTTTTCGAGGATACGGCGAGCCAGCAACCAATTGCCTATTATACTTGCAGTAGTTGCCAACGAGTCGGTATATGGATAGGAGGCCGGAATAGTAAAAATTGCAGGCAACCATACATGTAGTTTTTGAGTTATAAAACCCATTACTACAGTACTTGCCAAAATGAGTAGTAGTAATTTTAGCCGTTGTTGGGCATTTAAAACACCTATATTTTTTTTGGGTTGATGGCTATTTTTTTGCTTGCCCCAGTACACCCACCCATAAATACACATAACAAAATAATAAACCTGCAAAAACATATCGGCATACAAGTTTATTTGGTAAAACAGCACAAACAGCGCAACAGTGTTAATAATGCCTATTGGCCAGGCAAAAATGTTTGAGCGTGTTTGTAACCAAACCGTAATTAATCCGGATATGGTGCCTATCAATTCTACAAACGACAATTCGTAGCCCACTATATTGGCTACAACATAGCTTGTTTTATACCAATTTAAAAAAAAATCGTGTATCATTTTTTCTTAGAAGATAATAGAATAGCATTGGTATTAACTTGCTTTATTTTGGGCTTCGTGGGTGGCAATAGCTGCTTTAAGGGCAGCAATAGTTTTGGGTGCATTGCCAACAAACAAAGAATCGCCTACCCAAAAGACAGGTCGTTTTAAAAAAGTATATTCCTCTAAAATCAGGCGGCGGTAATCGGCCTCGGTTAAAGATATATTATTTAAGCCCATTGTTCTGTATTTTAGGGCATTCCGGCTAAATAATGCTTCGTAACTACCCGTCTTTTCTTTCATTTCATCGAGCTGTTCTGGCAAAATACCTTCGGTTTTAATATCCTGAAATTGGAAGTATGGCCCCGGATTTACTTCTTTAAGTATTTTTTTATTGGTACTGCACGAAGCCAAAAGGTAAATTTTATATTGCATATTTTAATACTATTTATTTGACCGACTTTAAGCGCATTTTTTTGTTTTCCCGTCTCCGGATAAATGTTTTTAGCAGCCGTGTTTTTTTAATATAAAAAGGTACGAATAAGCTAAATGGTGCGGCAAAGATACAAGTTTATTAACGTATTATTTGAAAAAACCTAATATTGCGCCAATCAGGTTGTATAAAAACAAAAGCACTTGCTAAAGTTTTGGCAAGTGCTTTGGGTATTTTCAGAAAAAAATTAATTCGAAAAAACTAAGTAGATAATCGCCTTATTATTCGGCAACAACCTCAAATTCAATCGTGTAATGGCGACCACCGATAAAGTTAAGTTGGGCGGTATAAAGACCTAATGTTTTAACCTCTTCAACAATTTCTATTTTGCGACGGTCAATATCAATTCCGGTTTGGCGTTTAATTGCCTCGGCTAATTGAACATTGGTAACTGCACCAAATATTTTTTCGGTTGTGCCGGTTTTAGCGCCTACAATAATAGGTTTCTCCTTAATGCAGCCTACTAAGTCTTCAATTTCGTGCAGCATACGCTCTTCTTTTAATTGAAGTACTTTCATACGTTCAGCCGCCATAGCTTTACTGGCTTTGTTGGCAACAGCCGCTAATTTTTTGGGAATCAAGTAGTTGCGGCCATAGCCGTTTTTTACTGTTACCAAATCGTACTGCAACCCTAAGCCCGCTACATCTTGTAATAGTATAAGTTCCATAATTGTATAGATAAATATTTAATGCCTTGGCGGCTTATTTTAACAAATCGGTTACATAAGGTAGTAGGGCAAGGTGGCGGGCACGTTTAATTGCCTGCGCTACGCGGCGTTGAAATTTAAGCGAGTTGCCCGATATGCGGCGAGGTAAAATTTTTCCTTGCTCGTTAATAAAACGCAATAAAAACTCAGGGTCTTTATAATCAACATATTTGATTCCTAATTTTTTAAAGCGGCAATATTTTTTCCGGTTTAAACCCAGTTTAGGTTGGGTTAAAAAACGAATTTCTTTATTTGCACTCATTTTAATATTACGTGTGTGTTAAATAAATAATTAGTAATTAATCAAATAATCAAACAAATTAAATAATTATTTGTCTTTATTTATTTGATTTAGTTGTTAAATAAATTAAGTAAAACAAGTTTAATCGTTGTCGTTTGCGTCGTTATTGCTGTTATCATTGTTGTCATTAACATTTTCATCAATAACAACATCATCGTCATTGGCAACGGGGGCAACGGCGGGGGCATCGGGGGTAACTTGTGGAGCTTCTTTTTCGCGGCGCACCAAGGTGGGGCGTTCGCGGGGCGGCTCGGCAAGGGCTTGTGCGGCGGCTTCGGCGGCAGCGGCATCTTGGGCAGCTTTGCGGCGAATTGGGCCAACAATACCATTGCGGCGGTCTTCGTTGTACTTAACAGCGTATTTATCTAACCGGGTAGTTAAAAAGCGCAGTGCGTTTTCATCGCGTTTTAGTGCAAGTTCAAGTTTTTCAACAACATTACCATTTCCGGTGTATTCTACTACCCAGTAATAGCCAGTTGTTTGTTTTTCAATTGGATAGGCGAGCTGTTTTAGACCCCAAAACTCTTCGTGCACTATCGAAGCGCCGAGGGCATTCAACAACTTTCGGTATTCGCCTATCGCATGGTTTACCTCTTCAGCACTGTACTGCGAGGTAAAAATAGCTACAGATTCATACGACGTAGGCATTCTTACAAATTTAAGTTAAAGAATATGGATTTACCAAAGTGGGCGCAAAGGTACAACTTTTTTATCAATCAAGTTCATAAAAAAGCAAATAATTTTTAAGACCCAAAATTAGATATGGTTTATTTAATTTTCCGGATAAATATACGCGCTTCAAATTAGCTTCCAATTTGCATTTTATCGGCAAAGCGCACCATTAAGGCTTTAAAACATTTGGCGGTTATTTCGGCATCTTCAAGGGCATTATGCGTAGTTGTTTCGCGCTCAAAACCCAACCACTCGGCCACCGACCCTAAACTGCGCGATTTTGGTACTGAAACTCCGCTTTTGCGCAATACCCTGAACACCAAAAACGTTAAAGTAAACAAATCAAACTGGGTGTACGAAAAAGGCCATTCCATCCGGCAATCTTTGTATGCAAACTTTAAAAACATAATATCGTTTACTACACTTTGCCCACACAAAACAACATTCCTCAAAGCGCGGCGCTGGCGTTCTTGCTCGTTGTTTGCAAACATAGTTTCTAACATCCAATCTTCAAAATCCTCTAAAACCTCATCAATCAGAAGTTCGTTTTGCAGTTCGTCCCAGGTAAGGTCGTGTATTTCTTCGGCAGGCCTCGAAAAAGCCTCTTTATTTTCGGGGCAAACATTGCATAAATAATCGCCTAAAAAATTCCAGTTTTCGTCGTATAAAATTGCGCCAATTTGAATAATTTCATGCCATCCGGGTTCGCCGCCCGACATTTCAAGGTCAAAAACCAAATAATACATATTTACTAAATAATTGGGAGTAGTTTATTTTTAATGTTAGAATTTGAAAGGAGTTTAGGGTGCAAATATCCGGAAAACAAAAATATGCAGTATTGGGCAAAACAATAATTTTATCCGGATAAATTAGTGCTGCAATATTGCGTTAGTCTTGTAAAAACTATAATTTATGTTAATTGAGCGGTATTTATTGTGTCTGATTGTATCTTTGCCACCAAAATAATTTAACCTTTTGCAGACCTTAGTTGTTATTTATTGACTTTAATTTTGAAAAAATATTTTTATATGACCAAAAAATGGTTTATTCGATGTTTAGTTTTGGCTTCAATTGGTTTGGGTTTGGGGTTTGTGGTGCCAGCCAACCACTTTGAAATTACCAAAAATGCCGAGCTTTTTGTTAATATTGTGCATCAACTTGAAAGCTATTACGTAGATGAAATAAATCCGGATAAATTTATTAAAACCGGTGTTGATGCGATGATGGCATCTTTAGACCCGTACACAGTATATGTTTCGGAGGAGGAAATGGACGGTTTTAAAATACAAACTACCGGAAAATATGGCGGAATAGGCGCACTTATAAGCAGCAAAGATAATAATATTATTGTGGCCGAACCCTACCAAGGCTACCCCGCTGCAAAAAACGATTTGCGTGCAGGCGATATTATACTTGAAATTGATGGCATAAAAGTTAAAGGTAAAAAAACCGACGAAGTAAGCCGAATGTTAAAAGGCCAACCCGGAACTCCGGTAAAAATCCTCTTGCAAAGACTAAACGAGCCAAAACCCCTTAGCCTCACCCTGCTTCGACAAGAAATTAAACTGAGCAGTGTGCCCTATTTTGGTATGCTATCGCCACAAGTAGGATATATTGTTTTGGCCGATTTTACCGACAACTGTTATTTTGAGGTAGCTAATGCGTTGCAAGAGTTAAAAAATACACACAAAGCCACCTCAATTATACTTGATTTAAGGGGTAACCCCGGCGGCCTTTTAGACGAAGCAGTTAATGTGGCTAGCTTGTTTTTAAATAACGGGCAAACCGTAGTTTATACAAAAAGCCGAAACCGCGAAGGCGATAAATATTATAAAACAGACCGCGAACCAATTGATAACAATATACCTTTAGCAGTAATGATTGACCGCGGGTCGGCATCGGCAGCCGAAATTGTAGCGGGCGTTATTCAAGATACAGACCGGGGTATTGTGTTGGGCAATAGAAGCTTTGGTAAGGGTTTAGTACAAACCACACACCCCTTGCCCTACGATACAAAACTTAAAATAACTACCGGAAAATACTATTTGCCAAGTGGCCGTTGCATACAAGCTATTGATTACTCGGGAGGCTACCGCGACAATTTAGATAAAGTTGCCGACTCGTTGCGAACAGCTTATAAAACTAAAAATGGTCGCAAAGTATTGGATGCAGGCGGTATTGACCCCGACATTACAATACCAGAGTTTGAATATAGCCTTATAACCTCGAGCCTTTTGCAAAAAGAACTAATTTTTGACTATGCAACGCTTTTCAGAACAAAAAACGAAACGATTCCCCAACCCGAAGAATTTGAATTAACCGAAGCCCAACTTAATGATTTTTTTGCGTATATAAAAGATAAATCCTACGACTACTTAACCGAAAGTGAAAAATTATTAAAAGACTTGCAAAAAAACATCGAAAACGAAAAATATTTACCCCTTGTTAAAGACGATATGCAAAAATTAGAAAACCAAATTCAACACGACAAATTAAATGATTTACAAAAATATAAATCAGAAATTAAATTTGCCTTAGAACACGAAATCGCCATGCGTTATTTTTTCCACAAAGGGCAAATTAAAGAAATGCTTGAAGACGACCCTGTAGTTATAAAAGCACTACAAGCACTTAACGATAAAACTACCTACCAAAAACTGCTGAACTAAAAAAACCAAGAGAAGCAATCATTTATAATTAACAACTGCTAAAATGAACCTTAATCATATTGAAATAAATATAAAGAACAGCGCCGTTATCATAGTGGTATTTGCCTTCGCTGCCATTGGATACGGATTTACCGACACAGGCAATAAGCACTATTTTGCCTTACTAAAAAATATTGAACTCTACATTCAGGCATACAAAGCCTCGAATGAGCTGTATGTTGATGAAGTAGAGCCATCGAAATTAATGCGCGCAGGTATTGACTCGATGCTTAAAACACTTGACCCCTACACTAATTATTTTTCGGAAGGGCAAATTGAAGAATACAAATTAAAACAAACCGAAGCCGGAGATATTGGCGTGGAATTATTTATCCGGAACCAGCAAATTGTTATCTCGGAAGTAATACAAGAATTGCCCGCCCAAACAAAAGGGCTGCGCCCAGGCGACATTATCGCCAGCATAAACGGCCAAAGTACAAAAGGCCGCAATATTGACGATGTTAAACGAATATTACAAGGGCAACCGGGCTCGGAAGTAAGTTTGCAAATAATACGCGAAGGTCGCACCGACCCCATGAACCTAACCCTCGAACGCTCGAAAAACTTAGGAAAAAGTGTACCATACTATGGCATGTTAGCCAATGGTGTTGGCTATATTAATTTAAAAACATTTTTAAAACCCGGATGCTCGGGCGAGGTGCGCGATGCCCTAAATAGCCTAAAAAAACAAGGCGAACTTGAAGGTTTGGTTTTTGATTTGCGGCAAAATGGCGGTGGTTTGTTGGCCGAAGCCATTGCAATGGTTAATTTATTTGTACCAAACGGCGAATTAGTAGTAAAAACAATTGGCAAAACCGACGAATGGATTAAAGATTATAAAACTCAACAAGATGCAGAAGACCCCAAAATACCAATTGTAGTATTGGTTGATAACAAATCGGCTTCGGCATCAGAAATTGTAGCCGGGGCTTTGCAAGATTTTGACCGCGCCGTTATTTTAGGCAATCGAAGTTTTGGCAAAGGTTTGGTACAACAAACAAAAGATATAGGTTATAATAGCAAATTAAAACTTACCGTAGCAAAATATTATTTGCCAAGTGGCCGCTGTGTGCAAGCCCTCGACTACTCAGGCCGTTACAAAGATGGTACAACAGCCATGCCCGACTCGTTGCGCAAAGCCTTTAAAACCCGCAATAGCCGCCAGGTTTATGATGGAAGCGGTGTTGAGCCCGACGTGCCCATGCCCCCCCTTGAACACCCACCCGTAATTCAGGCACTTATTAAGAACAACCTAATTTTTGATTACGCTAACGCTTACAACCGAACCCACGACAGTATTCCGCCAGCCCATAATTTTCAGTTTACCGATAAAGATTATGAAGATTTTTTAACCTTTATTTCCGGAAAAGATTATACCTATCAATCAAAAAGTGAAGATGATATAGAAAAATTGCGTACAAGTGCCAAAGAAGAGCAATATTATTCGGCCATATCAGAAACTTTGCAAGGCATTGAATCCAAAATTAAAACACAAAAAAACACCGAACTGAACAAGTATAAAAACGAAATAAAACAATTATTGCGTCAAGAAATTGCCAGCCGTTATTACTACCAAACCGGAAAAATTGAAACCAGCTTGGATTACGATGAAAATATAAAAAAGGCCATCAGTTTAATTCAAAACAACGCCGAGTACAGTAAATACTTAAAATAAAACGTTGTTTTCGGCCATTTTGTGGGCGATTTCTTCGGTTACTCCGCTGTTCTAACTGCCGTATATTTTTATCCGGATGAGAACATCTGAACAGTATTTTTGTTTTTTTTAGGCTTGCTGTTGTTTATTATTCTTATTTTCAACATTGCTGTTTAGCCTACCCGTATAACCTAAATACAAAAGCACCAGCCCAAATGCAAGTAACGGCAGGTTTAATAATTGGGTAGTTTCTGCGTTTGCCTTAAAAAACTCGAGCAAAAACCGAAAACCAAAGGTTAGAGTAAAAAACAAGCCGGCAATAATACCTGTCTTTAATTTTTGGCTGTAATGATACCATAAATGCGCAAGAAAAGCTAAAATGCCAAACAGCATAATGGCTTCATAAATTTGTACCGGATGTCGAGGCTCGTTGTCAATAGTCCGGAAAATAAAAGCCCAAGGCACATCGGTTGGCTTTCCCCACAACTCCGAGTTAAATAAGTTTCCAATTCTTATTAATCCACCTACCAAAGGCATACACAGCGAAATTACATCAAACAAAGCCCAAAAACTCAAATCGCGATGGTTTTTAAAATACAACCACGTTGCCGCCATCACGCCTAATGCGCCGCCATGGCTGGCTAAGCCACCTTTCCAAACCATAAATATTTCGATGGGGTGTTGCAAATAATAGCTTAAATCGTAAAAAACAATTTGGCCAAGCCTTGCGCCAATAAGTCCGCCCCAAAATATGTACTGTACCAAATTGGATAAGTTTTCGGTCGGGTAGTTTTTAATTTTATACGCCCATTGCGCCAAAAAATAACCCCCTAAAATAGCCATGCCCCACATAAGGCCATACCAGCGCAGGCTAAAACTACCAATCTGAAAAATTGTATCCGATGCGTTCCAATCAATAAATGTTAAAACCATTTGCCAATTTTATTGTTGTTGTTTACTAAATTAATTAAGATGTTAGGTCGCAAAAATCAGCTTGCAAGTTACGAAGTTTACAGTTAAACTAAAGGAATGAAAATAAAATTAATTGCTATTGGCAAAACAGCCGAGCCTTTTATTGCCTTGGGGTTTAACCTTTATCAACAACGTATTCAAAAATATACTAATTTTGAATACGCTGAAGGTGTTTTGCCTGTCGCAACAAAAAAGTTGCCGCCCGATGCCCTAAAAATTAAAGAAGGCGAGTGGTTACTGCAACAATTAACAAGCAGCGATTTACTTTGTTTGTTAGACGAATCCGGAAAAAATTTTACCTCAATACAGTTTGCCAACCAATTACAAAATTGGCAAAACCGCAGCATCCGGACGGTAATTTTTGCGATTGGTGGCGCTTTTGGATTCAGCGAAGCCGTTTATGCACGGGCTAACGACCAAATTTCTTTATCGAAAATGACTTTTTCGCATCAAATCATCCGGATAATTTTTGCCGAACAACTTTACCGGGCCTATACCATCTTAAACAACGAACCCTACCATCACGCTTAAAAACGAGCAAGTTTTTGTCTCTATTTGTAACTTAAATATATTAAATCCAGTTTTTAAATCAATCTATCAGTATAATAACAATATGATATCGAGCATTGCCATTAAAACAGCCCAAACAAACCACAATATTTTACCTGCCATTAAAAACCGTTTTAGCCCTCGCGCCTTTTCAAACAAGCCAATTTCTACCTCCGACCTTGCTGTCATGTTAGAAGCGGCCTCGTGGGCGCCAAGCGGCATGAACGACCAGCCCTGGCGTTTTATTGTAGCACATAAACATAATCAAACAGAACTGTTTAATGAAATGGTAAAGTGCTTGTCGGCGGGCAATCAATCGTGGGCTAAAGACGCTGCCGTTTTGATTTTAACTTTAGCAGCTACCCGTTACAGCAACAACGAAGCACCTAACCGTCATGCCTTGTTTGATGTGGGCGGGGCAGTATCACATTTACTGCTACAAGCTGCCGAAATTAATATTTTTGGCCATATAATGGGTGGCTACGATTACCAAAAAACAATAACCAACCTTGCTATCAACGAGCAAACCGGACTTATACCCGTTACTTTTTTGGCTTTGGGCTATTTGGCTGAACCCGATGTATTGCCAGAGCCATTTAAAACTCGCGAATTAACCCCGCGCACCCGGAAACCCCTGCATCAAATTGTACTAAATGCAAACGATGTGTTATAGTTTAGTAAGCTGTTAATATGTAAAAAATTTCTATTTAAGCGCATTGGCAATTACGGTCGCGTTAAAGCGCATCATGCCAATATAAGTGCCTTCGGGGGTGTTGGCGTTGCCAAGAGCATCGCTAAATAATGTTCCACCTATTACAACTTTATGATTTTGTTTTAGGCAGCCAGCTAAAACAGCTTCAATAGGTTTTTGCGCAACTGATGTTTCGACAAAAATAGCTTTTATATTGCGCTGTACAATTAGTTGCACCATATTACTGACATCGCGCAGGCCAAACTCGGCAACGGTTGATATACCCTGCAAACCTTTCACTTCAATTTTATAAGCGCGGCCAAAATATTTAAAAGCATCGTGCGAGGTAATCAGCAGGCGTTGGTCGGCGGGAATTTGCGCCATTTTTTCGATGATTGTTCGATGAAGTGCATTCAACTCGTCAATATAACGGGTAGCATTCATCCGGAAGAAATTGGCGTTAATTGGGTCTAACGCTTGTAGTTGGTTACTAATTTCGTAAACGGCACCTACCCATAATTGCGCATCCATCCAAATATGCGGGTCGTAGCTATTAGCCATGTCGCCCGATAAATATTGGGCTTGAGGAATGCCATTTGCCACGGCTACTACTGGTTTATTGCGACCAATTTTAGTTAAAACATCGGTCATTTTTCCCTCTAAATGTAAGCCGTTATAAAAAATAATCGAAGCATTGTTTAGTAGTGTTAAATCGCCCGAGTTAGGTTTGTATAAATGAGGGTCAACCCCTGGCCC
Source organism: Sphingobacteriales bacterium (assembly GCA_016706405.1). NCBI lineage: Bacteria > Pseudomonadati > Bacteroidota > Sphingobacteriia > Sphingobacteriales > Sphingobacteriales bacterium. Next base: position 1,430,339 of record JADJJT010000002.1, on the reverse strand, counting down.
CATTAAAGCGTTTACCTTTATGCTATCGCCGCCTACCTTGCGCACAGCATCGGCAATCATACCGGTGGTGGCCAATACATTTAAAGGAGGATCGGTAGGTTTGCGTGGTTCGAAATTTTTTTGGGCCAAAACCGCATCGTCATTTTTTGGTGGCTCATTTTTACATCCGGAAATAAGCCCTACGACAGAAATTAGCAATATAAGCAGTAGTAATATTTGCTGTGGGGATATTTTTGCTGCTATTTTCATATATCTAAATACAAACTAAAATGAATTATAGGGCAAAATTACAATATTTTTTTAGTGTGTCAAAATATTTTTTTAGGCGAGCCTAAATTTTTTATTAGACGGGGCATGGTGGGGCATGAAGAGGGTGTGGGAATTTAGATATTGAAATGCGAGGCAAATTCCGGATAAAAAAATACCTGCCTGCTGGTAAACAACAGGCAGGCAAAAATGAATAAGTACGATTTTCTATTTATTGGTAAACTGAACAACGGGAACAATCATTTCTTCGAGTGAAATGCCGCCGTGTTGAAAAGTGTTTTTATAATAATTTACAAAATGATTGTAATTATTTAAGTAAACGAAAAAGCTGTTTTCGCGCGCAAAAATAAATGCCGAGCTAATATTAGGGCGGGGTAGTTTTGCCTCAATAGGGTTGTTAACTACAAATACTTCCTTGGGGTTATACTGCAAATTTCGGCCATGTTTGTAGCGAAGGTTGGTAGTTGTTTCGCGGTCGCCAACCACTTTCGAAGGGTGTTGAACGCGCACAGTGCCGTGGTCGGTAGTAATAATGAGGTTAATTTTTTTATCTTCAATGCGGCGCAGGGCTTGCCATAACGGCGAATACTCGAACCACGATTTAGTAATGGAGCGGTAGGCGGCCTCGTCGCTGGCTAATTCTTTTAGTACTTCCATTTCGGTGCGCGCGTGCGAAAGCATGTCCACAAAATTATAAACAATAACATTTAACGTGTTATTTAGCAAATTATGGATATTGTCAACTAATTCGAGGCCATTTTGGTGGTTGGTAATTTTGGTGTAGCTGTGTTTGTATTTTTTATTGTAACGTTGCAGTTGGTCGGCTAAAAATTCGGCTTCGTATAAGTTTTTACCCCCTTCATCCGCATCATTTTTCCATTGGCTGGGAAATCGCCGCTCAATATCGCTGGGCATTAATCCGGCAAAAATGGCATTTCGACTGTAATGAGTGCTGGTGGGCAAAATACTATAAAAATAGTCTTCATCAACAAATTTATAACTTTCGCTAATTATTGGTTGAATAGCTTTCCATTGGTCAAAGCGCAAATTATCAATTACAACTACAAAATTGCAGGCGTTTTCATCTATCCGGGGTAAAATTTTCTCGCGGAACAATGTGCACGAGGTTACCGGCCCTTTCTTTTTCCCTTGCACCCAATCTAAATAGTTTTTTATAATATACTTATTAAACTCTAAATTGGCTTCGGCTTTTTGGTTGGCTAAAACTTCCTGCATTTCACTATTGCCCGATGCGTCTAACTCAAGCTCCCAAAACACTAAACGTTTATAAAGTTCAAACCAAGCATCGTAGTCGCCGCCGGTTTGTATATCGGCAAAAATACTGGCAAATTGTTGTTGATAGGCCGATGCTGTTGCCTGAGTAACAAGGCGTTTGTTATCTAATATTTTTTTTAAGGTAAGCAGTATTTGATTAGGGTGAACAGGTTTAATTAAGTAGTCGGCAATTTGCGCGCCAATAGCCGTTTCCATAATATTTTCAGTTTCGTTTTTGGTAATCATCACCACGGGCAGTTGGCTATCGTACTCTTTAATGCGGGCTAAGGTTTCAAGGCCTGACAAACCGGGCATACTTTCATCTAAAAATACTACTTCGGGGCGGTCAGCTTTAATGGCGTTAATGGCATCGTGGCCATTTGTTACCGGATGCACCTGATATCCCTTGGAATCTAAAAAAAGCAAATGGGGTTTTAAGACCTCAATTTCATCATCGGCCCAAATAATTTTAATTTTTGACATAAATTTATTTAAAATTGTTGATTATTATTTATTTAATTTACTTGATAATTTTTTATGACCTCCTTTAATAAACATCTACTAAATCGTTGAATGAAGGGCAGGTTTCCTTTATTCCACTCATCCGGATATTTTAGTAAATTTGTAAACTCAAAAACAAAACAACTGCTTGTCGCTTAATAATGGTCAAGCCAAAAAAAATCAATCGTTTTATTTGTTAAAAAATGAGGTGTAAAATTAAAGTAAAATTAGAAGCAAATTTATTTAATCAACATTTAAGTAAGCTATAACGTGTTTAACGTGTAAAATAACCTTTTAGTTTAAGCACCTAAGAAAAAAAAAGTTAAAATAATAGATTACCAAGCAATAAAGGCCGTATCTTTGCACCTTAAAAAAACACTAATTAGTAAATTGTTAGTTATTTTATTTTGTTTTACCTAATAATCTGTTCCAATCATTTTATTCATTTTTGTAAACAAAATAGCTTACAATAGCCCGCATTTAGCGGGTATTTTTTTTAGTACCTTATTTAGAATCACCTCAACCATATAAACAGCATTAACAATATATTTATTATTTTTTTATTCCCTAAAGAAAATGGAGCGTATTTTAAGCGAACAGGAAATTTTAAGGCGGCAATCGTTGGCACAGTTGCGCATGTTAGGCATTAACCCCTACCCTGCCGAAATGTTTGAAATTACCGCACAAAGTCAAGAGATAGTAGCTAATTTTAATCCGGATATTAAAAACTACCAACAAGTGCGCATGGCAGGTCGCTTAATGGCAAAGCGCATCATGGGTAAGGCATCGTTTGCCCACTTACAAGACCATCAAGGCCGCATTCAGCTATACATTAACCGAGACGATATTTGCCCCACAGACGACAAAACTTTATACAACGAGGTTTTTAAAAAACTACTCGACTTAGGCGATTTTATAGGCATAGAAGGCTACGTTTTTAACACACAAACCGGCGAAACCAGTGTACACGTTACCCGCTTAGTGGTTTTGGCCAAAAGTTTGCGCCCACTGCCCGTTGCCAAAGAGAAAGACGGTGTTGTTTTTGATGCTTTTACCAACCCCGAACAGCGCTACCGCATGCGTTACGTTGACCTCACTATTAATCCACAAATACGACAAATATTTGTAAAACGCACGCGATTAATTCAGGCTATGCGGCAATACTTTGATGCGCACGGCTGGCTCGAGGTAGAAACACCTATTTTGCAACCCATTCATGGTGGTGCGGCAGCCCGACCTTTTAAAACACATCACAACACCCTCGATATGCAACTTTATTTGCGTATTGCCAACGAATTATACCTAAAACGCTTAATTGTTGCCGGTTTTGATGGGGTTTATGAGTTTGGCAAAATGTTTCGCAACGAGGGTATGGACAGCACACATAACCCCGAATTTACTTCGATAGAAATTTATGTTGCTTACAAAGATTATATTTGGATGATGCAAATGGTTGAGCAGTTATTAGAACAGGCAATTACAGCCGTTAATGGCAGCCCGGTTGTGCGCGTAGGCAACAGCGATATTAATTTTGCCGGACCTTACCGGCGCTTATCTATGTACGACAGCATTAAAGCCTACACCGGAATTGATGTTTCAGAAATGGATGAGGCAGCATTGCGCCAAACTTGCCGCAACTTACATATTGAAATTGATAATACCATGGGGCGAGGCAAACTAATTGATGCCATTTTTGGCGACAAAGTTGAAGACCAGCTAATACAGCCAACTTATATTATTGACTACCCTATTGAAATGACACCATTAGCAAAAAAACACCGCACACAAGCCGGATTAGTTGAACGCTTTGAGCTGTTTGTAAACGGCAAAGAAATAGCTAACGCATACAGCGAATTAAACGACCCCATTGACCAGCGCGAACGCTTTGAAGAGCAATTAGAACTGGCTAACCGCGGCGACGAAGAAGCGATGGCTTTAGACGAAGATTTTTTGCGCGCCTTAGAATATGGTATGCCCCCAACATCCGGATTGGGTATTGGCATTGACCGCTTGACCATGATGCTTACCGGCCAAACTTCAATTCAGGAAGTCTTGTTTTTCCCGCAAATGCGCCCCGAACAAACGCAAAAGCCATCCGAAAAACAGTCAGACAAACAAGAGCGCTAAACTGCCTTGTTTTATTAATTTACAACTCATTAACCTGTTGATTTAGCCAGCTTAAATTAGCAATTGGTGTTGTTTTGACTATTTGTTGACGCAATTGTTCTAACTCGGTTTGCCATGTCATTTTTTTGATATAATCTTTTTTATTGCGCAAGGTAAAGGCGCGGCGGGCAAAGCGCAGCAAATTACTGTAACCCTCTTGTTGTCTTTTTGATAAGGTTTTGTGGCGCGTTAAAAATATTTTAAACGAATCGCAAAGGGCAAAAAACGCATCAGTTTCCTCCGATTCAAAGTAAATTTTAAGCAATAAAGCCCGCGCATCTAACTGGTAAACTGGGTCGGTAAATGTAACTTGCAGCAACAAATTCATGGCTTGCCGATGTTGTTTAGTAAAATAATACCAAGTAGCCAAATTAAAATTATAAGCATTATAGGCTACCGAAGGCGGCAATTTTGCCCGATACGTTTCAATAAAATTCCGGATAAATTGGTGTTCGTTTAAGCGCAATCCTACCGTTACAATATTTTTATAATGCCACTCCGATAAAAATCCCAACGCATCAAACAACCATTCGCGCTGTAATTGAGTGCGATAAATTAGCATGATTTGGGGCAAGAAATCGGGTAATCCGGCATTTATTTTCCGGATACAATAATTTTGTACATGCACATAAACTGCTTTGGCCGTTTCGGCAGGGGCTTTATCTTGCAAAAGTGTAAGCTCTTCAAGCAGTTGGTTAAAATACAAAGGGTCGTCTTCGTGTTGTAAACACATTAATAAATTATACCAAAGTTTAACCTCCATATTTTGTAAATAAAGCTGTGGATGTTGGCTTACCAAAGGCAAAAAATGTGTTGCCAAAGGCAAGTCGAACTGTATATTTAACACTGCTTCGCGGTTTTTCATTTCGCAGGCAGTTGCCAACTGGGTGGCCAAATAATAGGCATCAAAATATTTTGACTGAGCTTGTAAATGGTTTGCTGTTTGATGCCCCTTTGTTTGGCTTTGCCAATGGTTTGCCGAGTTTTGCAAGGTGCTACAATATTTTAATTGTTGTGCATCTAAAATTTCATCATTTTCAAAGGCTAAATTTGCCTGCTGCCATACGCGCCAAAATTGTTTTTCGTGTTGGCGTTGACTTAATTGGGTTAGCAATAGCTGAGTTTGCTCGGCAGGATTTGCTTCTAAAGACAATTGGCTAAAAAAAATAGTAAGCAATTGCACCATTTTTGAGTTAAGATGGTGTATTTTTGCAAACTTAAATGTTTTAATATCCGGATAAACCTTTGAAAAAATATGGGTTGGCTGCAAGTCAAAATCCGGATAATTGGTTTGTAATAAGGTTATATACGCCAAACAATCGGGTTGTTTATTAAAAAATGGCGAGCCTACCAATTCGGCAAACCGCGCTAACTCGCGCCGATTTAAAGTTTTTAAAAGCGAAACAAACAAATTATCTTCCATTTAGCACTATTTTTCTGCGGCAAAGATAGAGAAGTAAAAATAAAAATCCGAGAAATGTAGTTAATTTTATCGTAAGTTGCTGATTATCAATAGACATTTTGTATTATCGTCTAAAAATATACCGATAATTTAGGAAAAAAGTTATTTTCTGTACTCATTTCTCGCTGCATTTTTGCATCATCAATTAAAAGTTTTACCCCAACTCCTAAACCAAATTGTATGAATTATTCATTTTCAGTTTCAGCCTTTAAAACGGCATCGTTTTTTTTAGTCGTTTTTATTGCCAGTTTCTTATTTGCAACCAATTACACCCAAGCACAATGTAGCTATGTTTCGGGGTATGCTTGGTTTGACCAAAACATGGATGGCATTTACGACCCTATTGAAGCACCCGCCCCCGACATGACAATTGCTTTAATTGGTGCTGATAGTACTTTTGTTACAACCGAAACAAACGCTAACGGGTTTTACCAATTCGATATTGCAAACCAAGGAACGTACAGTTTAACTTTTTTTGAAAGCGGATACACATTAACAACACCCAATAATTTTACGTTTTTTATTGCCTGCGGCACTACTTTTCAAGCTAATTTTGGAGTAAGCCCTAATAACACCTTCCCTCAAGCCACCGACGACGAATATTATACCTACAAAAACGAACCATACACTTTTAACCCAACCGAAAACGACCTTACGTTGGGCGATTATACCATTGAAATAATTACCGGCCCCAACCATGGCACCATTACAGATGCGGGAGGTGGATATTTTATATACACACCCGACACCGGATTTACCGGCACCGATGAACTTACATACGAAATTTGCTCGACCGACTTTATTCCAATTTGCGACCAAGCCACCGTTACTTTTATAGTTGTTGAAAACGGCAATTTTGTTGTGGCAAATGACGATAATGTTAGCATAAATATTGATAACAGCGCAAATATTAATGTGTTGGCCAACGATTATACCTCCGACTCTTTGGGGATATTAACTATAACAATTATTGACGGCCCATTACATGGCACCGCCGAAACTACACCATCCGGAACAATTTTTTATACCCCCGACACCGGATTTATTGGCACCGATTATATTGCCTATCAAATTTGTGATGATGCCACCCCACCCAATTGCGATACTGCCTTAGTAACTATTACCGTTGATTACGGCTGCGGCCCCATTGAAGTTTGCGCTACCAATAACCAAGCCCACGAACTTTGTTTTACCGAATGTATTCCCGAAGGATATGTTATTAACAGCGCTAACACTAATAATATTTTTAGCGAAGTTGAAATATTAAACGAGCATTGTATTATTTACACCCCCAATTTTCCGGAAGATTCAACTTTTACTTTTACCGAAGCAATTGTAGTAACAGCAAATATTCCCGGAACAACCTTTAGCATTACTTTTACCGTTCTTGCCTTAGGTAACATGTGCGATGATGCAGTTTGGCCCGGAGATACCGACGACAATGGAGAGGTTAACATGGAAGACCTGCTAAATATTGGAATAGGCTATGGCACAAGCGATATTGCCCGCAACGACAATACTATAGATTGGTATGGCCACCCATATAGTTTATGGACAAATCAATTTGATGGCGAAGTAAACTATGCCCACGCCGACTGCAACGGAAGCGGCACCATTGACGATGCCGACACTGTTGCCGTAGCTGCTAACTATGGTAAAATACACGCCAAAGGCAGTCAATCGTTAGTGGGTACTCCTTTATTTGTGCAACTGCCCACCGAACCCATCCTAGAAGGCTCGGATATTGATATGCCAATTATACTTGGCACCCAAAGCCAACCCCTTGACGAAATATATGGCCTTGTCTTTACCGTAAACTACGATGCAACACTTTTAAAAGAAGGCACACTAACCTTAGATATTAATCCAAGCTGGTTGGGCAATAATACCGACCGCCTTCACCTTTGGCGCAACGAGTTTAATAATGGGCAATTCCAAGTAGGTATAGTGGGCAAAAATCAGCTTAACCGCAGTGGATACGGCCAAATTGCCAAAGCACACGCCGTAATTATCGACAATATTGCCGGCAAAGGTAGCAACGTACCCTTTGCCATAAAAATTACAGACGTAAAAGCAATTAAATTAGATGGCAGCGTAATTGAAGTTGCAGGCGAAGAAACCGCAGTTGATATTTTATCCGGAGTGGCTGACCCCAACAATCCGGAAAATGCTTCGGCAACAATAAATATCACACCAAATCCGGCTAATAATTTTGTTACCATTAAAGCATCAGACGGCCAAGCCCTACAAAGTGCTACTATTTACAACGCAGTTGGCCAGCAGGTTTTACACCAACAAGGCAACAAAGCGCAAATAATTTTTGAATTGAAAAACCTTGCCGAAGGCATTTATTATGTTGGCGTACAAACAAGCAACGGCAGCAAAACTTTCCAAAAACTAATAATTGCTCAATAGAGCATATTAAATGTAATAGATAATACCCCAAATTGCTATTTCAATGCCTGCATAGTAAAATATGTGGGCATTTATTTTTTGCCGCAAAACTGCGAGCTATGTCGTTGTTCTTTTACTCGGTAGCCTGTCCTCTAATTTTCATTGCCCAATTTTTTTATTTGATGCAAGCAATTATGTATCTTTGCTCTTCAGTTAATATTTTATGCGGCAAAGAGGTTTGAACGAAGAGCAAAACGTTTTAGTAAAACTTTGAAGAACATCAAAAACGGAGAAACAAATAAAATAGCATTAAACTAACGGTAATATCCGGATAAAGAAGCTAAACCTTATGTTAATTGATTGATAATCAGCGCATTATAACAATTTATCTCAACTAAAATTTTCATTTGTAAAAATCTATAAAAGCAAACAGTTTGTAATGGCAAAACAAATTACCTCGGGAACCATTTTGGTAATAGATGACGACCGCTCGATAAGGCGAACGCTAAAAGAAATTTTAGAATACGAAGGCTACAAAGTAGAGGAAGCCGAAGACGGCATGGATGGCATGGTTAAAATTAAAACCAATAACTACGATGCTATACTTTGCGATATAAAAATGGCCCGGATGGATGGCTTAGAAGTGCTTGATAATGCCGTTAAACTTAAACCCGATTTACCCCTTATTATGATTTCGGGGCATGGAACTATGGAAACCGCTGTGCAAGCAGTTAAAAAGGGAGCTTACGATTTTATAGCCAAACCTTTAGACCTTAACCGGCTGCTTATTACCGTGCGCAATGCCTTAGACCGCAGCGATTTAGCCGCCCAAGCCAAACAATACAAACAACGCGCTACCCGCATCAACGAAATTATTGGCCAATCGGCAGCCATTAAACGCATAACCGACACCATTGACCGTGTTGCCCCAACCGACGCCCGAATTTTAATTACCGGCGATAATGGCTCGGGTAAAGAATTAGTAGCCCGCTGGGTGCACGAAAAAAGTAACCGCGCCGAAGGCCCCTTCGTTGAGGTAAACTGTGCCGCAATCCCCTCAGAATTAATAGAAAGTGAGTTGTTTGGGCACGAAAAAGGCTCGTTTACCTCGGCAATAAAACAACGAATTGGCAAATTTGAACAAGCTAATGGCGGCACCCTTTTTTTAGATGAAATTGGCGACATGAGCCCATCTGCCCAAGCAAAAGTGCTGCGGGTTTTGCAAGAAAACAAACTAACCCGTGTAGGTGGCGACCGCGATATTACAGTTAATGTGCGCGTGCTGTCGGCAACAAACAAAAACTTGCTCGAAGAGGTCGGAAAAAATAATTTCCGCCTTGACCTATATCACCGTGTAAACGTAATTCAAATTCACGTGCCATCTTTAAATGATAGACGCGAAGACATTCCGTTGCTGGCAAAACATTTTATTAACGATATTTGCAGCGAACAAAACGATAAACCTAAAAATATAACCCAAGACGCGCTGAACCAACTGCAAAACATGAAGTGGACAGGAAACGTGCGCGAATTGCGCAACATAATGGAACGCCTGATTATTTTAAGCGACCAGGAAATTACCCTAAATGATGTTTTGACCTATGGAAACCCAAGTGGCAATATTACCTCCGGATTTGATTTTGACGCATTCACCTCCTTTCAAGATTTTAAAGACGCAACCGAAAAGCAATTCCTAGAATTTAAACTGCGAAAACACAACTGGAATATTTCAAAAGTAGCCGATGAAATAGATATTCAACGAAGCCATTTATACACCAAAATAGAAAAATATAACCTACAAAAAAACGATTAACAAACTAATTTAGGTTTTTGCTTTGTCTTGTTGTTGAACTTCCGGATATTTACTTTTTTTCTTAATCAAAAAATCATAAGAATACATTTAATCTAACAATTAAAAATTTTATTTACACATGCGTACTATCCAAAATTGGCTCGATGCTTACGCCGTAAGCCATAAAAACAGTACAAACAAATTGATACATTGGATTTGCATACCTGCTATTATGTTTAGTTTGTTTGGTTTATTGTATTCTATTCCGTTTTTTACCGCCAAAACCTTACTATTTAACTGGGCTACCTTTGTTTTGATAGCTGCTTTAATTTTTTACCTGCGCTTGTCGTTTGCCATGTTTGCTGGGTTTACCTTAATTGGCTTAGGCATGATTTGGGGAAACCATAAAATTGCACTTTCAGGGGCAAACTTACCGTTAGTTTCAATTATTGTTTTTGTTGTGGCCTGGATAGGACAATTTATAGGCCATAAAATTGAAGGCGCTAAACCTTCTTTCTTTGAAGATTTACAATTTTTGTTAATTGGTCCAGCGTGGTTGTTGTCCTTCATTTTTAAAAAAACAGGTATTCGGTACTAACCTAAGTTCATACAAACTTTATAAATATAACGCCATGACAAGTTTAGTGAACTTCTTACGGCAAAAAAATAAAACAACCGACTACCAACGGGTTGTAAGCCTACAAATACTAATTATAGGCTTAGGGCTAACACTCGAACATATATTGGCCTTGTTTGGCATTACCAACGCACAAACATTTTTATTTGGGCTATACTCGTTATTTGGTGTAGCCTATATGTATTTGTTGTGGGATTTATTAAAAAATTTCACTCAAAAAAAATGGCTTATAAAAACGGTTGGTTATACTTACCTTGGGGTGTTTGTATTAGGCAACTTAGCACAAAACCCTTTTCTAAGTATTTTTAACAACCCACAGCCTGCCTTAGCCGTATTACATGGCACCCTAATGCTAACCGAAATTTTATTAGTTGGCTTTGGCATAACCGACCTTTTCTCTGAAAACTACACCACCGCGCAACGTATATGGGCATCGGTTTGTATTTACTTGATGATTGGTATTGGCTGGGGAAGCTTATACGAAATGCTCTTAGCCATTGACCATAACGCTTTTGGCGTTTATTTACCTGCCGGAATGAAAGGCTACTCCGAATCAATTTACCATAGCTTTTGCAATTTGGCAGGAATTAGCTCCATATACACAAATCCAAGCACTTTAGTGCGCAATTTGGGCCTTATTGAGGGCATTTGGGGCAATTTGTACATAGTATTGCTAATTGGTCGCGTATTGGGTGGCGGCAACGATTCGCCGCCCGCGGCAAACTTACGAGGCGAGAAAACTTAACGCTGAAATGCTTTAAATCAGTCGTTTTTTAGGTTAAGGGCTAAAACCACCATCCTGTTTCGCATTTTTAAATTTAGTTATATCCGGATAAAGCAATTTTTTCCGGCAAAACTTCATTTGTGTAACTTGTTAATCGCTTTATTATCAAGTACTTACGCCTTGTCATCATTCATAAATTCATCTACTTACATACACGATAAAATCAATAAATTGTAGTTGGAAACAGCATTGCCCTAATTGTAATATTGTAGTGCTAAAAACCAAAACTTTAGCTTTTTATCCGGAGGAACATATTCTACATGCTTTTACATCCGGAGATAAAAACTCAAACAAAATTCTCAAACTTTAACTAAAATAAATTCTATGTTGCGTTTTTTACTAATATCACTATTTGCAATTTATCTAAGCGCTTTAGCTTTTGCGCAAATAACTGCCAAACTATCTCTTAACACTGCGAAATGGAAAAACATACAACAAGTTGCCCCTCCGAGCTTAGTTCTTACACAAAATCCAAAACCTACAAAGGTAAAAAAACCTCGACTGCCAAAAGCGGTGCTGCCGAAAAAATTGGCGAAACCTCGTACCACCTGCAAAGCAATAGCGCAGTTGGCCAACGCATTTTAACCGATGACGATGGCAATATACACGCCGTATGGACAATGAGCAAAAGCTATGACGTGGCTGCCGCCGACCGCGGAACAGGCTACAATATGATGAGCAGTGGCGGAACCTGGGGTGCCTTACCCGACGAACGCTTAGAAGGCAACCAGCGTACCGGATGGCCTAATATTGGCTTAACCGCCTCGGGGCGTTTGTTTAGCATTACCCACGCCTCTGGCAAAGGTGCCCACATGACCTATAAAGATGCGGGTAGCACCACCTGGAAAAATAAAGTAATAGGAAGTGAAGTTAATGACGCATCCGGCGTTTGGCCGCGGGCGGCTGTATCGGGCAATAATATTTACGTTATCATTAGCCGCCAAGAAGGTGCTTGCAGCGGCGTGCCTGCCGGCATTTGTTTTTACCGCAGCACAGATGCCGGAGACACCTGGGAGAAAATAGACAATATTGACCTCTCGCCATATCTGCTCAAACTTAGTGCCGACGACTACGCCATTGATGCCCGCGACAAAAATATTGCCATTGTAGTGGGAGGTTATGCAAGTCAAACTGTATTAATTAAATCAACCGATAGTGGTGATACCTGGAATTACACCGTAGTAACACCCACCTCTAACCCGCTCATTCCATCAACAGATGCACCCGCCGATCAAACTTTAGACCCCGTTGCCGTTGGCGGTGGCGAATTTACTGTTGTGCTCGACAGCAAAGGCACAGCCCATATAGCTTTTGACCGTTTATACTGCTATAAACAGGCAACTGGCATTGCCGGCGGGCCTTATTATTTACCTAATAGTACTGCTATCATGTATTGGACAGAAGGTATGGCCAAAGCCGAAGTAATTGGCAAAACCGTGCGCCAAGACTACGATGGCGACAGCACCGCATTTGTAAATTCTGACAAGGTACAAGTACGCAGTTATGGCGGTCTTGTTGGCCAACCATCTATGGGCATTGATGCCAACGATAATATTTTTATAGCTTATAGTGCTGCACGAGATGGCGCTTGGGAGGTGCCGCCCGGCGACAATAGCGCTGGCCGTCTGTACCGCGATATTTATTTGGTTAAACGCAACACAAACAATCCGGAATGGGTTGGGCCCCTAAACGTATCGGACAACGAAAATAAAGAAGATGTGTTTCCAAGTATTGCCAAGCAGGTAAATGGCACCGTTCACCTAATTTGGCAACAAGATGACCTAACAGGAGTTGACCACCAATATATAACAAACGATATTTTATACCAAGGCATAGCTATTGATGATATAATTGACCCGGCTGATACCTTAGTTACTGTTCCGGATATTTTTATGCTTGGCGACTTGCCTTTTGTTTTAGAAAATTGCCCTATAAACTGCGACCTTTTCTATGATTTACACGCTTTAGACTATCCGGATGGTTTGTTTGAATGTGGTTCAGCCAATATGAAAATACCTTTTGTGGATAGTTTAGGCTATTGGCTAATTTCGGCCACCGACAACGATAACAACACAGCAAGTTTAGGAAATTTAATTCCGGCAACCATACTTGACGATACCACACCGCCTATAATAATTGCCGGCCCAATAGACACCATAGACGGCGTTATATACTCGTACTTTAGCTACTACGATACAATGCAAATATTAAAAGGCAGCACCTATATTGAACACAGCGCTATTGTTTACGATTATGTTGCCGATACCATACCGGCATCTATTTTTGGCTGTGGCGAGGGCTTTTTAACAATTACCGGAACGGTTGATGAAAATAAAGCCGGCAATTACACTATTACTTACGATGGTGAAGATATAAATGGCAACAAAGCCCTGCCCGTAACACGCTTGGTAACGGTAATTGATAAAGATGTTGATGCGCCTGTTATCACTTTATTTACCGGAAAAACGGGTGTTGATTCATTGGCGGCCTGTGGCGATGAATTTGTAATTGAACTTCAGTCTGGCGGCTCTTGGAAAGACCCTGGTTATATTGGTTTTGATAATATTGATGGGTTTGTTGAAGTAGTAGTTAGCGGCGAACTGCCCAATTTAGAGATGCCCGGCACCTACACCATTATTTATACCGCCACCGACAAAGCTGGCAACAAAATTGAATGTACCCGGTTGGTAAAAGTAGCCGACACCCAAGCGCCTCATATTATACTGGCGGGACCTGGTAGCATTTTTTGGCCGTGTAATAATATTTTCAACGATATGGGTTACACCGCCTTCGACAATTTTGACGGCGATATTACCGACCTTGTAATTGTAACAGGCATAGTTTGTTACACCTGCCCCGGCACGTATTTAATTACTTATACCGTTAGCGATTCGCATGGTAACACTACAACTGTTACCCGCTACATCCTGATAATAGACGATGCCAACTGCCTTGGCTGCGAAGAGCCCGAACTTGAGTGTGTTGATTTTAGTACCGGAATAAGCAACCAAAATCTGCTGCCGCAAAACAATATTAGCATTTACCCTATACCAGCCACCAATACCATAAATATTCAACTTAACAATATGGTTGGCCATATTAGCATAGAAATTTGCAACGCGGCTGGTAAAATTGTAGCAAGCACCTCCCAAAATGCCGCTTTAAACAAAATAATAAGCATAGATATAAGCAACCAACCCGCCGGCGTTTACTTTGTACAAATTAAATCAACCCATGAAAATAGCATACAAAAATTGTTAATTATAAAGTAAATTATACTATTAAAGATTTGAAGCGATGAAACAGATAAACATCCGGAAAACGCAAAGCCCAAACGACTAAAATGTGCCGGATGATGCAATTTTTGCTCTGTTAGCGTTCTTATTTTATCCGATAAACAAGCATTATTAGAGCCAAAATGTTATTTATAGAATTTATTATATTCCTAATAGTCAATAATTTACGAAGTAATTAATTTATAATATCATCCAAATAAGTTTTCGATAAAACCCTTAAATTGTAGTTGAAAACAGCATAAAAATAGTTGTATTATTGTATCGTGAAAAACTATTTCTTTTTCTTTACTAATTCCAATGTAGAAGACCTATCAGAAAAGCATACTGCAAACACTTAAAAATATCCGGAAACCTAAATTAAAAAACCATTTTCCGGAAAGTTTATCCGCTATTATTATAATTTTCGTTTTGTGCTTTAAACTCTTTTTTCTATCTTTGCAATCAAATTAAAAAAATACTTTTAAATTAAATTAATATTTTTCATCATTAACTTAACAAATTCTATGTTGCGTTATTTACTAACAATGTTTGCAGTTTGCCTAAGCACTTTAGCTTTTGCGCAAAAAACTGCCAAAGTACCAGTATGCGCTCCCTCAACACAACCTAAAATGGAATGGACCCAAGAAACAACTTGCGGAAACGAAGTTGACCTTTCGACCCCACCATCTATTAAAGGTAAAAAAAGCTCGACAGCTAAAAGCGGTGCAGCCGTAAAAATTGGCGAAAGTACTTATGACCTTCAAACGAACAGCTCGGTATGCCGCCGTGTTTTAGTTGACGGCGATGGCAATGTACACGCCATGTGGACAATGAGCAAAAGCTACGACGTAGCCTCGGCCGACCGCGGAACAGGCTACAATATGATGAGCAGTGGCGGAACCTGGGGTGCCGTACCAGATGAACGTTTAGAAGGCAGTCAACGTACCGGATGGCCCAATATTGGCTTGACCGCCTCGGGGCGCTTGTTTAGCATTACACACACCCCCGACAAAGGTGCCTATATGTCCTACCAAGATCCAGGCGGCACTTGGAAATTTAAAGTAATTGGCACCGAAGTGGGCGATGAAACCGGTGTTTGGCCTCGTGTAGCTGTTTCGGGCGACAATATTTACGTTATCATTGGTCGCCAAGAAGGTGCTTGCAGCGGTGTGCCTACCGGTATTTGTTACTACCGCAGTACAGATGCCGGCGACACTTGGGAAAAATTAGACAATATTGACCTTGCTGCGTATGTTAACGACCTAAGTGCCGACGACTACGCTATTGATGCCCGCGACAAAAATGTAGCCATTGTAGTTGGTGGTTATGCCTCACAAACAGTTTTGCTTAAATCTACCGACAGCGGCGATACATGGAACTATACCGTAGTAACTCCTACTTCTAACCCGCTTATCCCTTCAATAGATGCCCCCGCCGAAGAAACTTTAGACCCCGTTGCTGTTGGCGGCGGCGAATTTACAATTGTACTCGATAGCAAAGGCACAGCCCACATAGCTTTCGACCGTTTATATTGCTACAAAGATGTAACCGATGCTGCTGGTGGCCCTTATTACTTGCCAAACAGTGCTGCCATCATGTATTGGAACGAAGGCATGGCCAAAGCCGAAGTAATTGGCAAAACTGTTCGCCAAGACTATGACGGAGACGGCACCACCTCGGTTAATACGCAACAAGTGCAAATACAAAGTTATGGCAGCATAGTTGGCCACACCTCAATGGGTATAGATGCATCTGACAACCTATACATAGCTTACAGCGCAGCACGCGACGGCAATTATGAAACACCTCCTGGCGACAATAGCGCTGGCCGCCTTTACCGCGATGTTTACTTAGTTAAACGCAATATAACCGATGCCGGATGGGTTGGTCCTCTTAATGTATCGGACAACGACAACAAAGAAGACGTATTCCCAACTATTGCCAAAGAAGTTAATGGCACTGTACACCTTACTTGGCAACAAGACGACCTAACAGGCACCGCCTTACAAAACACCAATAACCAAGGCCATGCGACCTTTGTAATGAACGATATTTTGTATGCCGGTGTAAATGTTGATGATATTAAAGACCCATCTGCCGAAGTTAGCACCAAACCCGAATTTTTCATGACTGGAGGTACTCCTTATGGTTTGAAAAATTGCCCCGTAAGTTGCGACCGTTTCGGTGGCTTATCTGTTCTTGACTATCCGGATGGCGAGCTAACCTGCAATCAAATTACAATTGGCGGAACCGTTGATTTGTCTAAACCCAATGCAACCGGCGAAGGCTACCATTGGCTATTAACCGCTACCGACAGCGACGGCACCACAAGTGAGTTAACTTTTGAAGATGCTGATGGCAACGAAATCAATGTAATTGTATTTGACGATACCACCGCACCGCTAATTTTAGCCGGACCTATAGATACTATTGATGGCACCATATACTCGTACTTCGAATATTACGACAGCATGAAAGTGGTAAAAGGCACAAGCTACGATGAGCCAGGCGCTATTGTTTACGACTTTTTTGAAACAGATAATGGCTTTAGCCCATCATGGATATTTGGTTGTGGCGAAGGCACCTTAACAATTACCGGAACAGTTGATGTAAATACCGCAGGTGATTATACCATTACTTACAACGGCGAAGACATGAACGGCAACCAAGCCGACCCAATAATTCGCTTGGTAACAGTAATTGATAAAGATGTCGACGCGCCCGCTATCACTCTGTTTACCGGAAAATCGGGCGTTGATTCATTGGCCGCCTGTGGTGCCGATTTTGTAATAGAAATTCAGCCCGGCGGTACTTGGGAAGACCCAGGCTATATCGCAATTGACAATGTTGATGGTTTTGTTGAAGTTGTAATTGGTGGCCAAGTTCCTAACTTAGAGGTGCCCGGCTCATACACCATAACTTATACCGCTACCGACAAAGCAGGCAACAAATTTGAATGTAGCCGTGTTGTAAAAGTAGCCGATACACAAGCTCCTACTATTACACTATCGGGCCCTGGCACTATTATTTGGCCATGCAACGTGCCCTATACCGACCCAGGCTACTCGGCCTTCGACAATATTGACGGCGATATTACCCAATATGTAATTCTTTCGGGTAAAGTTTGTTATACTTGCTCGGGTACATATACTATCACTTACAGTGTAACCGATGCAGCCGGCAATACCGCAACTGTAACCCGCAACGTAATTATTCCCGATGGTTGTACTAACTGTAGCGAACCCGAACTTGAATGTGTTGAATTTGGCACCGGTATTGACAACCACAACACTTTGCCACAAAACAGCATTAGCATTTACCCCATGCCGGTTAGCAATACTTTAAATGTACAGTTTAACACCATGGTTGGCAATATTAGCCTTGACCTTTACGATGCGGCTGGCAAAGTAGTAACAAGCATTTATGGCAATACTGCGGTAAACAAAGTATTAACCATAGACTTAAGCAACCAACCAGCAGGCGTTTACTTTGTAAGCGCTACTTCGAGCCAAGGAAATACTACTCAAAAAGTAGTTGTAACCAAATAAGGCATTTAGTAGGTTTGAGCCTAAACAAAAGTTTATTGTTCTTTCCGGAATAAATTAGAATTAAATTCTATTTTTGACAAAACTCCGGTGTAAGGCAAATAAACTTCCAAACTAAAAACGGCGGTACAATCACCAAATTGTATCGCCGTTTTTTTTAACCTAAAAGTATCAAATCTTAATTTTAAGCGCTTAGCAATAAATTAAAAAATATACTTTTGTGGTTTGGCTCGATGTGCATTTGTCCAGCCGCCCATTTTTATTTACATACCCCAAATCAAATGCGTTTTTTTTATACGCTGCTTATTCTGTTAGCCCTCAGTTACGCAGGATGGCAATTTTTTAGCATTTCTACCGATAGGTTTTTGTTTAGTGCCGTGCCTAACGACGCATTTAGTTTGGTTTGGATGCAAAATCAACAGCAGGTTTTATCCGGATTAGACAGTTTGCCGTGGTTCAGCAATCTTAAGCAAACTAATTATGGGCAAAGGCTAATAGAGGAGCTAAAATTAATCGATTCTATTTTATTTCAAAACAAACAACATACAAGCTTAATAAGCGCTCATTTAACCAACGCCAACCAATTCGATTTTTTATTTTTGGCCCCGGCAAATCAGTTGCCGCAAAATTTAAGCAAATTTATTCAGGAATGTCGTGTCAAAAACTACCCTATAAACGAACACTATTTAAAAGGCAGTACTGTTTTTGAAATTCAACTACCCAACCACCCTAATCCATTTATTGTTGCCAACGATGGCTATTTGGTGGCGGCAAGTTTTGCCCCAAATTTAGTAGATAACGCTATTGCCGAGTATAGTCACCCGCTAAGTAATGGTTTTGCTTTTAAATTGCCAAATTTGCAATACAAACTGCCAAAATTTAGCTTGTTTTTACATTTGGGGCAGTTTTCGTTGCTAAAAAAAATGCTTTTTGATGAGCAAGATATGAGTTTATTAACTCCATTAAGCGAAGATGCGCAGTGGATTTCGTTGCATAGTGTAGCGCAAACGCCATCCGGATGGAGTTTCGAGGGTAGTCTTAAATTTAAAGATTCAGAATCGGCTGTTAAAAAAATAGCCAGTCAAACCGCAGCAACTACTGGCGGAGCAGGACATTTAGCCCCCAACAACTCGGGGTTTATTTGGTGGGCATCGAGCAATAATACCAATTTACTTTTCGATGGCATTTTTAAGAACCCACAATGGATTGGCAACGATTGGGTTTTGGGTTGCACCGCCTTAACCAACAAAGATATTGCCCGAAATACTTATGCCATCATCCGGATAAATGATGCCCAAGCAGCCCACCAAGCTTTATTGCAGTTGGCCAAGTCTGCCAATTCAAACACGCCATCAAATAGCGGCAACACGCAAAGTAAATTACTTTTACTCGACAAATATCCCCAACTGCCTATTAACGCACAGCCTTTAATTTCGCAACTTTATGGGCAGCAAATTGGATTGTGGTTTAGTCAGGCGCAAGCTGCAATTTTGCCAAATTGTATTGTAATTACCACCCATGCCAACCATTTGCTAGTAGTTACCTCGTCTATTTTGCAAGGACAAACATTGGGAATACAAACAAATTTCCGAAACTTTTTTACCCAACTAAATGTAAATACTACTCAGTTTTTTTATGTGCAAACACCACAATTATACCCTTGGTTAATGGGTATTGTTAGTCCTAACCTTAAAACCGAATTGAGCCAAATTGCCAGCAGCTACCAAAGTTTATCGCCTTTAGGGTTAGGCATTTCACCCCATTTTTTGGGCTGGAGCGAGGTTCAAATGCATATTTTTTATACACCACAAAATAAACTGCCTATATATAATGACAATGGTAGTTTTTTGTTGCAAAACAAAGCCAATACTACCACCTCACCGTTAGCAACCGCTTGGGTCCAAACCTTAAACGCCCCTTTAATGGCTGCCCCACAGGGCATTTACAACCCTCAAAACCAAAGTCAATACATAATTGCCCACGACCAACAACATAATATTTATCTGTTTGATATAGCCGGTAAAACTCAGTGGCAAAAAAAATTATCGCAAGGAGTAATTGGCAATTTTACGCAGCCCGACTATTATAATAACAAGCAACGGCAAATTAGTTTTGTTACAACCGATAGCCTGTACTTGTGGGGCTTAATGGATGCCAAAGGACATGATGGGTTTCCGAAACGCCTGCCCGAACCTGCCAACGCAGGTTTAGTTGTCGTAAATTTTGAAGACGACAACAACAACAACGGGGATGCTTTGTTTATACCCTGCGGAAAAAGCGTCTATGGATTTACAAGGTTAGGGGTTCCTTTGTCGGGGTGGCGGCCTAACCAAACGGGGCAATCTTATTGGCCAGTTGCGCCCATGCGTATTAACGGACAGACCGCTATTGCCGTTTTAACCACTGATGGCTATACCACCCTATACAACAAATTAGGAAAAGAACTATGGAAAACCAAAACCGGCACTTCTATTGGCAAACTACAAGTTGATTATATAGGCGAACAAGCATTTTTAACCTTTGTAACACCACAAAATGAGCTAATAAGTGTTGATGGTGCCGGAAAACTAAAGCGAAAACCATTATCCGGAAATAAAATAAGTAGTTTTTTAACTTCTAACTTGGTGGGCACCCCCACAGACGAGCGTGTTTTTTTACAAGGGAATTCCATTTTAACAAATGATTATGGCGGCACTCTTATTTTTAAAACTACCCTTAAAAACAATACCGCCGAAATATTTAGTATGCGCCGTAATAATAGCACAAATATTATTGGGGTATGGTGGCCCGGCAATAACGCAATTAACTTGCTAACCGAAAAAGGGAAATGGATGCTACCCTCCGATTTGCCCGCTTCAACTCCGGCCTGTTTAATTCCACTAAATAATTTTAATAAATATTTGTTGGTTTGCGGTACCACACCTAATAATTTACAAGCCTATAGTTTTAATTAAAAATCTTAAATTTCGTCGTTATTGCGGGCAGGGTATAGTTTTGATTTGCTATTTAATTTTTAACTTTACCCCATCAACAATTATGTTTATTCTAATTTTTTTTGTTGTATGAGCCAACAAGAATCCGGAAAAACCTTACAACTTTTTTATTTTTTGTGTCTGTTTGTATTAGTGGCTTTTGTTGTTTGGACAATATTCCATATCTACAATATCCATCAAATAAAGAAATTGTATATTGAGAAACAAGAATTAATTTACAAATCACATAATTTTCCGGAAAAACTTGAAAATTCCACTTCGTATAAAGAGGCACAACAAACGGCCACTTACCAAGTTCTGTTGTTGTTAATTTTAGCACCATCGTTATTGGCTTTTATGGCATGGGGTGCTTGGCGTTTACATAAAAACATGGTAAACGAAATTAGTTTTTACAAGCAACAGCAAAATTTTATGCTGGCTATAACGCACGAGCTTAAAACCCCCTTGACAACCATAAGGTTAATTTTAGAAAATTTACTTTTTATACCAACACCCGGCCAAAACACACGGGAAGCGCGTTTAGCTGACGGGTTAAGCGAAATTGACCGTTTAGACCATTTGGTGGTCAATATTTTAACAGCCTCGCGCATTGAACACAATAAAAGAACGCATTTTATACATGAACCGGTTAATATTAGTACGGTAATTGAAAAATGTATTAATGTTTATGATAGTCGCTCGGAAACAATTATTACTTGGGATATTAACATTGCACCCAACATGTTTATACAAGGCGACGAGGGTGCTTTGACGGTCATTGTAAATAATTTAATTGACAACGCCATAAAACATGCAAGTTTAGCGCAATCAGGCAGTTTACTTTACGCCGAAGAAAGCAATGAACAAATTGAAGAACCTCAAATATCTATTATACTAAAACCGGTGCAAACAAACGAAAAACAAGTATTATTTCAAATTACTGATAATGGGCCGGGCATTCCAAACCACGAAAAAGAAAATGTTTTTGACAAGTTTTACCGGATTGGTAACGAAAAAACCCGCACTGCAAAAGGCACCGGATTGGGCTTGTACATAGTTCGTGAATTGGTTTTGTTGCACAAAGGCAAAATTTCAATTACTGATAATTTGCCACATGGAGCAGTTTTTAATATTACTTTTCCTATGGCATAATACCTCCCATGTTTGCCTTACAATTGTAGGTTTTTAGGATAACATATAAAATATTTCACTACCGGAGTTGCCAACTGTGCCAAATGCTGATAATCTGATGCTTGCGTTATATCGCTTACATTGCCATCTTTGCGCAATATTTGGATGCGCGAAGCTTTGTAACTATAGGCACTATTACTTGTAGTGTCGGTATAAATAAAATAGGGCAAATTTTGAGGTGTTAAATTTGGGTATTTTTTTAAACAAGCTGTTTCAAGGGCAGCAATTTTTTTTTCGGAAAAAGGAGTATAGGCTATTTCTATTTGCAATAATTTGCGCTGAACAATTCCCGTTGCCAAAGTTGACAAAACTATATCCGGATGCTGTTGCCATACTTTTAACGAAGCCCATACATCGGTGTCATCCAAAGCCGAAAAATGGGTTAATAAATCATCGTTCTCCTCAAAATCGGTTATGGTAAAATTATTTTCTAAAAACAGCTTAAAATTTGGCGTGGCAAACAAGTTTTCGCCTTGCTTAGTTAATTGTTTAGCCCGCTTTAAAACCTTTACTAACATGGTTTCGGCGCTTAAAACTGTTTTGTGTAAGTAAACCTGCCAATACATAATGCGGCGCGAGACCAAAAAATTTTCGACCGACAAAATGCCTTTTTCTTCCACAACTATATTGTTATTGTGTATGGTAAGCATTTTTATTAACCGCTCCGAGCCAATTACCCCCTCTTGCACGCCGGTAAAAAAGCTATCGCGGTTTAAATAGTCCATCCGGTCAATATCTAATTGGCTCGATACTAATTGATGCAAAAAAGATTTGTGATATTCGCCTTTAAAAATACGAATAGCCAAATCTAATCGCCCCGAAAATTGCTGGTTTAGTTTTTTCATAAACAGCAACGACAAAGCCTCGTGCGATACCTGGGGGGCAAGGCTATGCTCTAAGGCGTGCGAAAAAGGGCCATGTCCAATATCGTGCAGCAAAATGGCAATAGTTACCGCCTCGGCTTCGTTTGGACTAATAGCAATACCCTTGCTGCGCAAAACATCAATGGCCTGATGCATTAAATGGGTAGCCCCCAAAGCATGATGAAACCGCGTATGCAAAGCGCCCGGATAAACATAACACGACAAACCCAACTGCTGAATATGGCGCAACCGCTGAAAATACGGATGCTCAATTAAATCGTATAAAATCTCGTAATTAAGGGTAATAAAACCATAAACAGGGTCATTAATAATTTTGTGTTTATTCATATTAAATACAATCAGTCAAAATTATATGTATGTATTTATTTGTGGTTGTAAGCAAAACCAAATAAACAGCAAAATTACATCTTAAAATTTAAGAACTTGTTTAATAATAATTTTAGGCAAAAAGAGCATACTCGTTTTATTTCATCCGATAATCAGTTTAAACAAAATCAAATTTTTACCGCCACGGCAAGCACAAGTTTTTAACTGCCAAAATAAATTGGTAACTTTCCGCCCAATTAAAACTATTGCATCCTACAAACAATAAATAATGCTTCGAGGTTTTTGTTTATTTGCCATTTTTTGTTTTTGTATTTTTAACCACAAAATTTTACTCGCTACTAATAGCGCCGATAAGTATTGGCAACAACAGGTTAATTACCAAATTGCGGTGAGTTTGAACGACCAAACCCACGAACTTACCAGCGAAATCAAAATAGATTATACCAACAACTCGCCCGATACGCTTACCTTTATATGGTTTCATTTATGGCCTAACGCCTACAAAAATCAAAACACAGCCTTAGCCAAACAATTTCTTGAAAAACGCAAAACCGATTTTTATTTCTCAACTGCCGAGCAACGAGGTTATATTGATGGTCTGGCCTTTACCATAAACGGAAAACAAACAAATTACACCTATCATCCGGAGTATATTGACGTTGCCCGTATAGATTTACCTGCACCATTATATCCGGGTGCCACCTGCCAAATTGCCACTCCGTTTAAAGTAAAACTCCCCGAAACTTTTTCGCGGCTGGGGCATATAGGTCAGTCCTATCAAATTACGCAATGGTATCCAAAGCCCGCAGTTTACGATGCCAAAGGCTGGCATCCGATGCCGTATTTAAACCAAGGCGAGTTTTACAGCGAGTTTGGCAGTTTTGATGTGCAAATAAGTTTACCTAAAAATTATGTGGTAGGTGCTACCGGCTATTTACAAAATCCGGAAGAAAAAGCCTGGCTAAACAAACGAAGTGCCGAAACCGAAGCACGTACCGTTTTTGATAAAAATGATTTAGATTTTCCGGAATCAGACCCTGAAATTAAAACTTTACATTACAAAGCCAACAATATCCACGATTTTGCTTGGTTTGCCGATAAACGCTTCCATGTACTACAAAGTTCGGTAGTACTGCCTCAGACCGGGCGCAGTGTAGCTACTTGGGTTATGTTTACCAACCTCGAAGGGCATTTATGGAAAAAAAATGGCATTCTATCGGTAAACAAAGCCCTACTGCATTACTCGAGTTTAGTGGGCGATTACCCCTACGACCAATGCACCGCCGTTGAAAGCAGCCTAAGCGCGGGCGCTGGAATGGAATACCCCATGATAACCGTAATTGGCAAAAGTGGCGCTACAAAATCGCTCGAAAATGTAATTGTTCACGAGGTTGGGCATAATTGGTTTTATGGAATTTTAGCCCCAAACGAACGCGACCACCCTTGGATTGACGAAGGTATTAACTCGTATTACGAAGAACGCTATATGGCCGAGCATTATCCGGAAGAGGACTTGGTAGATGGGCTTCCTAAAGCACTTGACTATTTTATGCCGCCCCCCGGAGAACGAGACGAAACTTATATTTTATACCAAGTTCAACAACGACAAAATTTAGATCAGGCTATAACATTACATTCAAATGATTATACGAACACAAATTACGGCGTAATTGTATATGCTAAAACGGCAAAGGCTTTTAATTACCTCGAGAAATGGTTGGGTACACCAAATTTTGATGCCATTATGCAAAAGTTTTATCAAAAATACGCCTTTAAGCACGTATATCCGGAGGATTTAAGACGACATTTTGAGGCCGAGTCGGGAAAATGGCAAGAGTGGTTTTGGGACGAACTGCTGCCTACCACCAAACCAATTGATTATAAAATTACAAAAGTAAAACTTAACACCGAAAAAATTGGCAATACTAATTATCATAAGCTTACCGTAACAAACAAAATGGGTAATACCCGCGGCCCCTACCCTATTGCGGCCTATAAAAATGACGAAATAGTGCACAGTGTTTGGTACGATGGTTTTGGAGGCGAGATGGAGGTATTATTCCCAGCGGGCGATTACGATTATTTCCGGATTGACCCCGCACGTGTCGTTCCTGAAATTGACCGTACAAACAACAACTATCGCTTAAACGGAGGTAATTTTTTAAATAAACACATGCGACCTCTAAAAATAAAACCCTTACTCAGCATAGAAACCGAGCGATATAAACCTTTATACCTTACCCCCATTTTTGCTTTCAACACAGTTGACAAAGCCATGTTTGGCCTTGCCCTATACAACAATTTTTTGCCGGCACGCAAATTTACTTTTAATTTGTTGCCCATGTATGCCTTGGGGCACGAGCGCGAGGGAGGGCTAAAGCGGGATGACAAATGGGTTGGCACAGGTAATATTGACTTAAATTTAACACCAAAACAAGGAATTTTCAGCCGGATACAAATAGGATTATCCGGAAAAACTTTTTCGCATGGCTATTGGAAAGGGAAATTTGATACCATTCCTAACACCTTTACTTACAGCGAAGGATTTCGTTTCACAAAATTGGCAATGGCAGTTAATTTGCGTTTTAGACCTAAAACTTTGCGCAGCAGCATAAAAACTGAGCTTACTGCCCGTTTTGTTGCCATTGACAAAGCCGCGACTCCCAATTTTCAAATAGACCAACCCGACACAACTTTTTATTTTACCTCGCCCTCGGCAATGGTGCGCGACGACTATAATGTGGCCATACTAAGGTTTAGCGTTAATAACTCGCGTGTAATAAATCCGGTATCTTTGGCGCTGCAAGTTGAGCAAGGCACAAGGGCAAACCAAGGCAGTTTGTTTGGCAAAGCTTTTGTTGAGGCAAATTATACCCTTAGTACTCGCCGAAAAAACAAAGGGCTACACTTGCGCCTTTATGGTGGGTTAATGTATAATGCAAACCTTAGCCTTTACGACCGCAGTTTTAGGCTAAATGCTTTTGCCACCGATGGGCCAAACGACTATTTATTTGACCAGGCATTTATTGGACGCATGGAAAACGATAATTTTTGGGCGGCACAAATCTATAATAAATCAGGGGGCGGCTTATTATTGCGAAACGATGCCATGGCTTTTTCGTTGGGCAATACCGAAAAATGGATGGCCTCGTTAAACACCTCGTACGATTTACCTATAAAATTGCCGCTTGCCCTATACGCAAACGCCGCTTATTACCCAGCCCCTGGTTATGTAGGCGCCAGCTCCAATTTGTTGTTTGAAAGCGGCATAGCGTTTAAATTAATACCCGGCATGGCCGAAGTTTATTTTCCGGTTTTGTTGACCGGAGATTTAAAAACTGGCGTTAAAACAATGAATAATCCCGAAAAAAGTAAACTTAACAATTACTTTAGGCGAGTTACTTTTATGATAAACTTTAACCGTTTAGATTTATTTAAAACCCTTCGCGACCTTAACTTAAACACCATGATAGGATAAACAAATAAGTATTCAACCTAAAATATCTAATAACTCAAACAGCATTATTTATTTTGTATTTAGCTAATTTTATCAACGGTAAATTAGTAGTCCCCCAAAGCCAGGCGTACCTGCCTTCGTACAACCCTGCTACCGGGCAGCTACACGCCCATGTTCCCGCCTCTAACCACCTTGATGTTCAAGCTGCGGTTGATGCCGCCAAACAAGCCTTTGCAGCATGGGCAGCAACTCCAGCAGAAAAAAAATCGAAGATTTTGGCGCGAATTGCTGACTTAATTGAAGCAAATATAGAAACTTTGTCAATTGCCGAAAGTACAGATAACGGCAAACCTGTTTGGTTAGCTCGCAAAGTAGATATTGCGCGTGCAGCCACTAATTTCAGGTTTTTTGCCTCCGGATTAGTCCATTTTGCCTCCGAAGCACATGTTATGGAGCAAACCGCCATCAATTATACCCTTCGCAAGCCTATTGGAATTGTTGGCTGTATTTCGCCCTGGAATTTGCCGCTCTATTTATTTACTTGGAAAATTGCCCCTGCACTTGCTGCCGGAAACTGTGTTGTAGCCAAGCCCAGCGAAGTTACGCCCTTTACCGCTTTTTTATTGGGCGAAATTTGCAACGAGGCAGGTTTGCCGCCCGGCGTGTTAAATATTGTCCACGGAGATGGCGCACAATGTGGTACGGCAATTGTTCAGCATCCGGATATTAAAGCTATTTCGTTTACTGGTTCAAGCCGTGCCGGTCGCGATATTGCCTCAAAAGCGGCACCTATGCTTAAAAAATTATCGCTCGAGTTGGGCGGTAAAAATCCAAATCTAATTTTTGCCGACTGTAATTTTGAAAAAACACTGCAAACAACCCTTAAAGCTGCTTTTCGCAACCAGGGGCAAATTTGCCTTTGTGGGTCGCGGCTATACATTGAACGGCCTATTTACGAGGTTTTTAAAAAAGCATTAATTGAGCAAACGGCTGCCTTAACCGTTGGCGACCCCCTTGACGAAGGCAGCCAATTAGGAGCGATTGTTTCGGAAGTACATTTGCAAAAAATTTTATCGTATATAGAATTGGCCAAACAAGAAGGGGGCAAAATTTTAGCAGGCGGCCATCAAATATTTTTAGAAGGGCGCTGCGCATCCGGATGGTTTGTTGCGCCAACGATAATTGAAGGTTTGCCTAATAATTGCCGTACCATCCAAGAGGAAATATTTGGCCCGGTAATTACTTTAACCCCCTTTGATTCCGACGAAGAGGCCTTAGCATTAGCAAACGACAGCGAGTATGGTTTGGCAGCCACTATCTTTACCGAAAATTTAAACAGGGCAATGTATTTTGCCGATAAAATTCAAACTGGTATAGTTTGGGTTAATTGTTGGCTGCTGCGCGATTTGCGGACCCCCTTTGGTGGGGTAAAAATTCGGGGGTTGGGCGCGAAGGCGGATGGGAGGCTATGCGCTTTTTTACCGAGCCTAAAAATGTTTGTATTGCTTTGAGCTAATTTTTATAATCCGGAATTTAATATTATTTAAGCACTTTTTAACCATATTGTAGTTTTGCAAATCTAAATTAATTCTGAATAATGAAGAAATTGCTAAAATTAAGGAATTTCCTATTAAATTGTCATTAATCAGATGTGTAATTAGTTCATTTTCAGTTATTTATACAATATATTTGAGTCTTTAAAGGAAAAAAGCAAGACCCTTATAATTAGCTGATAATCAGGAAATTATAAAATTAAAATTATAATATTATATTTTCAACTCAATGAACAATTAAAGAATAAGATTACTCTTAGCACATAAAATTACTATTTTTGCACCCCGAAAGCACACCTATCTTACCTTAATATTTACATTAAAAAAGAGATATTTTGTAATTGTAAAGCTATAACTAATAATGCTACCCCATTTAATAGCCGTTACATCACCCAATAAAGCCAGTTAATGAAGCAACGTTCTATACACTTTTGTTTTTATTTTGTTTTTTTGTTCGCCGCACTTTTATTAACTGCAAAGCCCATCAAGGCATTTCGGTTTATAAATGCAGAAAACCGTGCCACTATTAATTTTAATAATTGCGACATTAATGACACAATAGAAATAAGTGTTCCGTCCCCTTTGCCCTTTTATATTTTACCCAGCGACACGCAAACCTATAAGCCACGTCCGAGTACTTTAATTGATTTGGGACTTAAACCTCAAAAGCAAAACTCGGCAAGGGCTACTTCGTTTATTGATGCCGACAAGCCACTTTCTTTAGAAATTGACTTAACAGCCAATAATCTTAACTTATTACCCGATACTTTGTTGGCCGACCAATTAGCTGCCCAAAACAGCAACGGCAAGCAAAACAATCCTTTTTCGGTTGTTGATGGTGCCTTGGTATTAAATGGTATGCCAATTACCGACCGCGAAACGGCTGTGTTTTTTGTAGGTGAATCTTTGGCGAATGAATTTTTTGGCTTATCAAAACAAGCTACACCAAGCACAAATCCGGAAAGCCATGAACAGGGAACCACACCCGATTTAAGCACAAATTCTTTATACCAAAACAATCCATATCGCTTAGGGAGCACTGTTTTCAACCAAGCCGAAAAACTAAATACACCGCACCAACAGCCTATTGGAAACAATACAATACCTGTCAATATTGAAGAAGTAAACATTGCAAATTCCGATTTTACAGATATTATTGCCGAAGAGAAGCCAATAAAAGGAAAAAAGCAGAAAAAATCGACCCGGCGTTCCAAAACAAATTTGGCTTATGCAAAACCTGCACTTTCCAGCGCTCCCGTAAGTTTAGATGTTTCGCCGATAACCCCGCCTAAATCGTATGCAAACTCGACCGAAAAAATTTTATTAACCGATATTTACGAAGAAACCATTCCTTGTTTTAGCCATTACAACTACTCGTGGGATACAAATAACCCGTATTGCTACGGTTATGCAGTTAAAGATATGCCGTTTGCCGTTGAATTTTTGCTCACACACGGCGTTGGTGAAGATTTTAGAATGCCCGTAAATGGTGCTCTAACATCGGGGTTTGGGCAACGTTGGGGGCGTGCGCATAATGGTATGGACCTTGATTTAAATACTGGCGACCCCGTTCGTGCCGCTTTTAAAGGTATGGTGCGTATTGCCAAATATAGCAGTGGTTATGGCAATTTAGTTGTAGTAAGGCATTGGAACGGCTTAGAAACTTTTTATGGCCACTTATCTAAAATTTTAGTTGCGCCCAATCAGGTAGTGCAGCCCGGAGATATTATTGGCTTAGGTGGAAGTACCGGACGCTCGACAGGTAGCCATTTACACTTCGAAATCAGGTATTTAGGTCAACCCTTTGACCCCACCGACTTTATTAATGTGCGAGACCAAAAACTACATAGCCACACCATAACATTATTCCGCAGCTCCTTAAAATCGACCAACCCGTTTGAGTTGCCCGAAGACGATGACCACTACAACGACCACGCAACGAAATCAAATGGAAAACGTTTAAACGCAAAAACAAAAAATCAACTTGATGTTGACGAGCACCAAACCGCATCATCATCGGCATCATTGAATACAACGCCCTCAAATAATTTAAATAGCCCAGCGATTGGGGTTACCGATGTACTTCAAGCACCGGTAAAACTTGACCCTACATACGAAGGACAAATTACCATAGGCGGCAGTGATAATACTGATTTTGAAAACGAAGAAACCGGCAACCTAAAAGATGAATTTGAAACTGAAACGGCCAACGAATCTTCAAATTATCCGGATGTTGCCAAGTCAACTAAACTCAAAGCCACAAAACCAAAATCACATATTACAAAACGTGGCGAAAGTTTATACACCATCTCGCAAAAATATGGTATTTCGTTAAACGACTTGTACAAAATCAACAAAATGTCGGCCAAAACCCGCCTTGATGTTGGACAGAAAATTAAATTAAGCAAGTAAAATTCAATTTTATTAGAAAAGACAACGCTTGCCCGACTTAACCACAATCAGTTAGAAATTTAAATTATCAACTGACTGCCTTGTTTAAAAAATCATTAAACGGTTTAAGTGCGGCAAATGCGGCAACAGTTTGCGCAATAAAATCAGGCTGAATAAGTTGCTTGTCAGTAAAATTACGCCCAACCACATAGTCTTGGAAGCGAAGCAAATCAATGGCAGGGTGCGTTTTATCGTAATCCTTAGGTGCGGTTTTAAGTTGTCGGCCATTTAAGCTGCCAAACTGTTGCACAAAGTCAGGATTTGAGATGATTTTCCTAAACTCATCGGTATGGTAGTCTATCTCTTGCCGGATGCTTTTAAGCACAGCAGCAGAGGGTTGGTACATACCACCGCCTAAAAAACTTTTGTCGTTAGGCTCAATATGCAAATAGTAACCGGCTTTCGTTTCGTTGTGTTTGTCTTCAATAATATGTGCGCCAAAATTAATTTTATAGGGCGATTTATCTTTTGAAAAACGAATGTCGCGGTTTTGCCTGAACAAGGTTTTTTCGGGCCGTACTGTAGCTATCGAAGGGTCGAATTGCTGCGCAATTTGGGTGCATATTTGCGCCACAACGGCAACGGTATTGGCTTTGGCGGCATCGTAGGCTTGTTTGTTGGCTAAAAACCAATCGCGATTGTTGTTGGCGGCTAATTCTTTTAAAAAATTCAATGTCGTTTGATTGATCATCGGGACAAAGGTTTATAGTTTTGTGGATGGAAGTTAAAGGGGGCAATAAAATTAGCCTATTTAATCCGGATTTTTTATTTCCGGAATAATAGGTAGGTCGCGGGGATCATCAATTTATCAAAAAAAGGAAATTCGGTCTAAAAAAATTAAACATCATCTTTTAACCAATTTAATAAAACATCGTCAAATGGGCTGGCTGACGGTTTAATTACGGCATGTATTTGACCATTTTCATTGATTAAAAATTTTTGAAAATTCCAAGTAATAGGTTTGTTTGATGTTGTTTGCAACCAATTAAACAAAGGATGTTCGTTGGGAGGTAAAACCTGAACTTTTGATGTTAATATGAATTTTACATCAAAATTAAGGCTACAAAACTCGGCTATTTCGGCTTCTGAGGCTGGCTCTTGGTTGCCAAAATCATTGCAAGGGCAGCCAATAATGATTAATTTAGAGGCGTACAAATTGTGTAATTCTTGTAATTGCGCGTATTGCGGGGTATAGCCACACGCCGAGGCGGTGTTTACTATAAGCACTTTTTTGCCTTTAAAGTTTGTTAGTGGCAGTGGTTGGCCATATATGGTGATTAGGTTAAAATCGTAAAAAGTTTGGTTCATGTTTTTTTGCTTGGGTTATATTTTAAGCTTTAGACAGTTAATAGTTGTTTAATTGCTGTTTTTGCAATATTTAGTCTTTGTGAAGGTTCGCCTTGAATAATAGTAAAGCGGCGATTTGTTTGGGTTAAATATGTTTTATACAAATCAAACAGTTGCCAGCGCGTTTGGCTTAGCGGTGTTTCGCGCAGGGGGTCGGGTTGCCAGGGCAAATCGGGGGCTGTAAGCAAATAAAGGGCATATTGCTGGGCTTGCTGTTGCCAAATTGTTTCGATAGTTGGGTGTTGCTGACCAAAGCGTATTTGCGCCCAAATTTTAACAACCAAAGCTTCGGTATCGGCAAACAGCCATTTAATATTGGGCGTTTTTGCTATTTCGTTTTCTAAAATTTGCTGTGCGTTTGCTATGAGTGGTAAATCTGAAAAAGTATAGGCTTGGCTTGGGGGCAAGGCTGTTAAATAAGTGCGGGCAAACTCGGGCACCCAATTAGCGGGCGAGAAATTTTGAGTTAAAAGTTTTGCCAAAACCGATTTTCCGGACGATTCGGGGCCGGTAATAGCTATCCGGATGGGAAAAGGCATAGGTTGGTGGGGGCAGTTTATTGCTATTTATTTGTTGATATCAGTATTTTGGCTCGTTTTAGTAATACTTAATTGCCTCGCTACCGGGGCCTAAATCAAGGTATTTGTTGGTAGCCTCTAACTGGGCTTTTGCAAAACCCGGCAATACAATACCATGCGCCGCACTGTTGCGTATGATACTGTTTTTTATTTTTATGATTACTGTATCAGTATTATCAACAAATATGCTGCCTTGTAGATTTGAATCGAGGCCTGCTTTTCCGGCATCGCTAATAATTACCTGTTGCATTTCGAGGGTGCTGTTGTCTTCAACCCAAATTCCTTGCCAATAGCCGGGTAAAGTGTCAAAGCCTGCTATATAAGTTTCTTTCTGTGGTTCGCCTAAAATAATTAATCGAGCGCCATTGGTTATTTTAATACACGCCTGAGGGTGACACATTATAATATTGTTAGGTTCGATGGTTACGGTAGTATTGGGGCCGGTAATTTCGAGGCAGCCTTTAATTTCGTAATCAATGCCAAATTTTTGGTCAGTTAAAACCCGGCTTGTATTTATAATGGAATCTAACAATGGTTTATCTAAAATAATATCGTCGTTTTTTTGGCAAGCATTGTTTAGAAGCAAGACAGCGAGGGTAATAAAAAAGACACAAAATATTTTTACAAAACTGACCTTCATGATAGAGATATCGCAATGGGCTGTGTTAAAAAATTAATATTATTGTTTCAGCGAAAAATTGATGTAAAGATAGGTTTTTTACGGTAAATCATCCGGAATTGTAGAACTTTCCTTAATTTTGACCTTATTTTTTTGTTTTAACTGTTTTTAAAAATTTTTTAGATTTAAGATGTTTTTTCACTCTTATTATAAATAATATAAACTTAAGTTATAGCCCCCTTGTATTTAGTTATGCCGTCTGCAACACAAATAGAAACCGCTTTAGTGAACAACAATAAGCCTATTATGAAAATAACCGTATCGGGCGAAATAGACGCAAGTACCGCTATTTTGCTTGATACGGCTATTTTAAATTGTAAAGAAAGTTTAAATTATAGGGTAATTTTTGATTTTAATGAATTACATTATATTTCTTCGGCTGGATTGGGGGTTTTTATTGCCCATATTGAAGACTTTAAGGCCAATAGTGGCGATTTTGTTATGTACGGTTTAAATCCGAATGTGTATAGTATTTTTGACCTATTAGGCTTAAAAAGCATATTACATATTGTAGAAAATGAAAATGAGGCCATTTTATTTTATTGCTAAAAATAGTTGCACTAATTTTATATATTTATATTTAAACTGTTTTTCCGGAGTTTTCTTTTTCTAATTTGAGAGTTCTATCTACTACCATCCGGAAAAAATATTTGTTTTGCCCTCGTCTTTAATGGTTGCTTTACAGGCGGTTGGGTACATTCGTTTTAATCGTTTGTCTATATCTTGAACGGTAACTTTTCCGTCTTTATCTTCATCCAAACCCGCATTCATTTTGTATTGAATGGAGGGTTTGCTGTACAAGGCATAACAAGGCTCGGCATCTAAAGCATCCGGATATAAAATAGCTAAATACAAACTTGTAATATTATTATATTTTATATTGTACTGTTTTTTCACTTTGTTTAAATAAGCATACACATAATCAAGTTGGTCTAAGTGGTTCATATTTTGCAATTGGTCAACGGTGATATCGTATTGTTTTGCCGTTTGGGGCATGAATTGTATTAAACCCGTAGCGCCACTTCCTTTAAAATTGCGCGCCGAGGCATTAAACCCACTTTCAGAGTGCATGACGGCCATTAACCACTCGGGAGGAACAGCTAATTTTTTGGCAATTTTCCGGACTTTTTGCTCAAATGCAATGGTATCAGTTAGGTAAGTGGCGGCTTGCTTCAACAAATATAAACTTTTGGTGTGATTGGCAGCTAAATTGCCAGTATCTATGGAGCTACGGCTAAATAGAAGCCAAGTAAAACAATTTGTAAAAACAATAAAAAGCCCTATTACTATTACTTTAACAGGTTTTGCAGATAAAAAAAGACTTAAATTTTGAGGCCAGCGGGTTAATTTAATTTTTTTCGGGTAGATGGATGAATTTTGCATAATAAAATAAGTACATTTTGGGGATGGTTAAAAAAACTAAAAACAAAAATGAGGCAAATAATTTTTATGGCAAAATATTTTAGCAAAATGTTAATAATTTTAGTTTTTTACTACTAAACAAGCCGGATTTGATGCTACCTACATAAGTTCGACCTCAATTTAGCAGATAGCAAGAGATACAAGAAAATACACTCGCCTCACACATTAAATTAGAACACAGGGTGTTTTTGAAAAAAACGGCAAAATGGCATAGTTTTTGAATTAGGCAAACTATACTACAAACAACTAAAATTGAAAAAAGCGAAGCAATTAATTAATACTCTAATATAATAAATACTTAAGCATCAATATAATTGCTACAACTATATATGAGAAAATTCTTTTTTTTATTTGGCTTAATTTGGTTGCTTAATTTGCTAACCAACGTATTTGCTTTTAAAAATAATGCCCAAACAACATTTTTAGCTAACAATAATAACAATTGGACATCGCCCGTTGATAATAGCCCCACTACCTATATTGTAAACGGAAAAATAGAGGCAGCAATACAACAGGCAAAAATCGAAAATAAATTGCTATTTATATATATACAGGGAGAAGGTTGCGCGCCTTGCCGCGAACTTTCGCGCACCTTGTTATTAAGCGAATTAGCTTCAATATATAGTAATAATTTTATTGTAGTAGCACTTGACCAGTTTCACTTAGACGCCATAGAAATTATGCTAAACAGCACCCACAGCATAAAATTGCCATTTCTTATGTACAAAGACCCAAACAAAAACACAACTTTATACATAGATGAAAGCGGCGACAGGTCATCAAAAAAATTAGTTGACAATGCAAACTACGTGCTGTCGTTAGTTGGTAAAACACTTAACACAAACAGTAACCAAATTGCAACGCCAACCATAAAC
This sequence comes from Sphingobacteriales bacterium, assembly GCA_016706405.1. NCBI lineage: Bacteria > Pseudomonadati > Bacteroidota > Sphingobacteriia > Sphingobacteriales > Sphingobacteriales bacterium. The sequence goes on along the minus strand of JADJJT010000002.1, from coordinate 1,394,505 downwards.
TTCTCCGATATACAATTATCTACTTTACATTACCTTCACTTGCCCGACGATTTATTCCAAAATAACAACAGCAACCTGCTGGCAAGTAATACGAATAATATATATGTGGAAAACCCTAATCAGTTTCCTTTAACAAACGCTACTAATAAGCAGTTTCCTAATATTAAACAACAACAACAAAAAGCAGTTACTACAATAAATACTGAATCTCCAATTGCCATAGTCGAACGTTTAACAAGCCCAAGTAACGCTATCAGAGATAATTCGATTACTAAACAGCCAACTGTTTCGCCTGTTTCAAATGTTAATAATCAAACAAATGCCACAAGTTTTGAAAACCTTAGGCAGCTTTATAAAAGCGGAAAACTAAACCAAGAGCAAAAATTAACCTATATACATCTGCTCGAAAAAAATAATTACGATGCAAGTTCAGTAATTAATGACAATTTTACTTATTTACTGCAAACAACTCCAAATCCCGAATACTCGCCCCAAGTGCAAAATTTTGCGCTTAAATATGCAGCCTATCCAAAAACAATAACAGTTGAGTTTTTAATTCAACACAGCAATATTTTAGCCAACCAATACGACAACGACCAACTGACTACTATAATTCAAAATGCACTTTTAAGTCATACTTATGAGGCCGGAAGCTACAACAACCAAATCTTAATGAAGCAAGTGCGTGAATGGGCAGATATGGCAAACTGGAATTATGCGAGTCCTTTTAGGAAGCAGCTCGAAACATATTTTTTACAGTTAAGTGGCAATATGTAATATAGTTTTTTGCCATAAAACCTGTGCGTAAGGCAATATTTTGTTACCTTTGCTTTGTATTTATTTGTTTTATCCGGATTTTTGACCCTCCTTTTCATCCGGATTAAAAAGATAGTGCACATATATTCCTGCACAATATACAAGCTACATACAAACATGTCTGAATCCCCTCCAATTATTAATACCGTAGCTGTTGCCGGAGCCGGGCTAATGGGTGCAGGTATTGCCTATTTAAGTGCCTTGGCCGGTTACAAAACCATTTTGTACGACGTAAACCAGCAAGCCCTAATATCCGGAATGTTGCGCGTTACCGACTATGCCAATACTGCCGTAAAACTCAAAAAAATTGAGGCGACAAAGGCCATCGAACTTCAAAACAGCATACAAACAACTACCAACCCCAACCTCCTTATTGCCGACCTAATTATTGAAGCCGTTTTAGAACAATTGCCCATAAAAATAAACTTGTTCAACCAACTGGCACAAATCAATGCGCCACATACTATTTTCGCCAGCAACACCTCGTCTATACCAATTACACAAATTGCGGCACAAATACCAAACCCGCACCGCGTAGTAGGTATGCACTTTTTTAATCCTGCACCCGTAATGAAATTGGTTGAAGTCATACAAGGCGTATCTACAAGCACCGAAACGGCCTTGACTGTTGCAGAAGTGGCTAAAAAAATGGGCAAACAGGTAGCTTTCTGTGCCGACTCGCCCGGATTTATCGTAAACCGTGTAGCACGCCCATATTATACCGAAGGGTTAAAACTGCTCGAAGAAAATATAGCCCCCCTCGAAATTATTGACGACCTTTGCCAAGCAACCGGATTTAAAATGGGGCCTTTCAGATTGATGGATTTAATTGGCATTGAAACTAATTTTGCTGTTACAAGCACCATGTACCAACAATTTTTTTACGAGCAGCGCTTTAAGCCTAACCGCATACAGCAACAAAAAGTAGATGCCGGGCATTTTGGACGCAAAACCAAACAAGGGTTTTATACCTACGACTAATAGATTTTCACCCACCTAGCTTTTATTTTTCCGGATTCCGGACACTGCAACATCATACAACAAGTTTAGTATTTAATACACAGGAACACCTTCTTAAGTATGCAAATATCGGTTGTAATAATTGCCCAAAACGAGGCACACCGATTGCCGCGCTGTATTGCTGCCGCCAAACCCATTGCCAACGAAATACTAATTATAGACGGCGGCTCTACAGATAATACGATTCAAATTTGCCACAATTTAAACGTAAGGCTGCTTCAACGCCCCTTTGATGGATTTTCGACCCAAAAAAACTACGGCAATAGCTGCGCCACCCACGATTGGATTTTATCGCTTGATGCCGACGAGGTTTTAAGCCCCGAACTACAAAGCGAAATTGCAAAGCTAAAACAAATAGCCAATTTTGATACTTTTGCCCACGCTGTAAGCTTAAACCGCTTAACCAATTATTGCGGCCATTGGATTAAACATAGCGGCTGGTTTCCCGATGTTAAAATAAGGTTGTTCAACCGCCACCAAGCAGAATGGCAAGGACTAATTCACGAAAAGTTAGTATTTAACACCCAGCAATATACCCCTTTAAAAATCCATGCCTGCAAAGGTTTGCTGTACCACTACTCTATTGAAAACAAAAAGATGCACCAGCAACGCATTGAACACTACGCAAAACTAAAAGCCGAAAAACTACATACAAAAGGGCAAAGTTTAAATGGTTTTATCGTTTTTTTAAAAGCTGTTTTTAGGTTTTTTAAGCATTTTGTACTTCAGTTAGGCTTTTTAGACGGGTGGGCGGGTTTTCAGATAGCACTTTTTTCGGCTAAGGCGGTACTGCTTACCCATACCTATTTAAAATCCTTACAACGAAGTTGAAAAGAGACAAATTAGCAAATAAAAAATCCGGATAAGCGGCAAAACTTTATCCGGATTATTTAACAGGCCAATTTTAGGCAAATAGCAGATTCAAAATCTTAATTTTTTGGAACTCTGTTTTTGCGGTCATGGCGGTCTTCGGCGCGGTCAAGTTTATCTTCCCTACGGTCGCGGCGGTTTTCTCTGCGGTCGCGCACATCCTCAGCTTTGTCTTTAATATCCTCAGCGTTATCTTTAACATCTTCACGGCGGTCGCGGCGGTCTTCAGCTTTATCTTTGGCGTCTTCAACTTTGTCTAAAATGCCCCCGTCATGGTTGGCGTCCCAAACATCTTCAGCTTTATCTTTCTTGTCTTCGCGGCGGTCGCGCACATCTTCGGCTTTGTCTTTGGCATCTTCTTTGCGGTCGCGGCGGTTTTCAGCGCGGTCGCGGCGATTTTCTTTGCGGTCGCGTACATCTTCGGCTTTATCAAATTTGTTTTCAAGTCGGTCGGCTGGTGTAGGATCTACTTTTTGCGCCAAGGCATTGTTAAAGTTTACAGTTAAGGCAATTAAGAGAGCGGCAAATACGGCTTTGGCTAAAGAACTGTGTTTCATGACTTTTGTTTTTTTAATTTTAATTATTAAATTATTTTTAATTATCTATAAGTTTAAACAATTAATAATCAGTAAAGTAATATTTTTTAACTGAGCGATTATGCTCCTTTTGACAACATGAGATAGAGATTTATTCGCGGCACAAAAAAAAAATAAAAAAATTTTCAAAAAAAAACAAAATCCGGATTCCGGGGTCTTGAAGCTACCATTAATCTCGCATCTATAAATTGTACGGTAATTGCCGACCTTTGGCACTAAAAAAACGTATCTTTGTCGTTCAGCTATATTTGGTCGAAATTATCTACGTTGAGATTTAAAACTACCTAACAAGCCAGCAAGCAATTTAATAATAACTACCAACTACTTGTACAATATGCGTATTAGTTCAAATGCCGACTACCAAACTGCCTACCAAAAAAGTATTGATAACCCCGAAGCATTTTGGAACGAAATTGCCCAAAATTTTACCTGGCGGCAACCGTGGCACACTACCTTAAACTGGAATTTCACCGAACCTAAGGTGGAGTGGTTTGTAGGCGGCCAGCTAAATATAACCGAAAACTGTATTGACAGACATTTACCACTTCGGGCTAATAAAACTGCCATTATTTGGGAGCCTAACGACCCAAACAAACCTAATGTCCGGATAAGCTACGCACAACTATACGAACAAGTTTGCCAAATGGCTAACCTCTTGTTAAGCAAGGGCATTTCAAAGGGAGACAGAGTTGTGTTATACATGCCCATGATCCCGCAATTAGCCGTAGGCGTATTAGCCTGCGCGCGTATAGGGGCGGTGCACTCGGTTGTATTTGGCGGGTTTAGCAGCCAAGCCCTTGCCGACCGTATTAATGGTGCCCAGGCAAAGCTAATAATTACCGCCGATGCTATTTTGCGCGGCGCAAAACAAATTCCTTGCAAATCAATTGTTGATGAAGCCCTTTTGCAATGCCATAGCGTACAAACCGTTTTAGTAGCAAACAGATGCAACACGGCCAATTTATATATGCAGGCCAACCGCGATTTTTACCTCGAACCTGCACTTGAAAAATGTGCTACCCATTGCCCCGCCCAAACAATGGACAGCGAAGACCCGCTGTTTATTTTATACACATCAGGTTCAACGGGCAAACCCAAAGGCATTGTGCATACCTGCGGCGGCTACATGGTTTTTATGGGATACACGTTTTTAAATGTTTTCCAATACAACGAACCCGATATTTTTTGGTGTACCGCCGATATTGGCTGGGTTACCGGACACAGTTACTCACTATACGGGCCGCTGCTTAACGGAGCAACAACTGTGCTATTCGAAGGGGTGCCAACCTACCCCGATGCCGGACGCTTTTGGTCGGTAATTGACAAATTAGGCGTTACCCAATTTTATACCGCCCCCACAGCTATTCGCTCGTTAATGGGCGAAGGCGAAGCACCCATTAAACCCTACAATTTACAAAGCCTAAAAACTATCGGTTCGGTTGGCGAGCCAATTAACGAAGAGGCATGGCATTGGTACAGCACCCATATTGGAAAAAACCGGTGCCCCGTGGTTGATACCTGGTGGCAAACCGAAACCGGAGGTATTCTTATTTCAGCGTTATCCGGAATTAGCGCCACCAAGCCTACTTATGCCGGCCAACCCCTGCCCGGCGTTCAGCCGGTTTTGCTCGATGCACAAGGCAACGAAATTACCGAAAACAATACCGAAGGATTACTTTGTATTAAATTTCCATGGCCATCTATAGTTCGCACTATTTACGGCGACCACGAAAGCTGCCGACAAATTTATTTTGCACCCTTTAAAAACTATTATTTCACCGGCGATGGCGCTAAACGAGATGATAACGGCATGTTCCGGATAATTGGCCGCGTTGATGACGTTATTAATGTATCGGGGCACCGGATTGGCACCGCCGAAATTGAAAACGCCATTGACGAAGATGAAAATGTAATAGAATCGGCGGTGGTAGGTTATCCACACCCTATTAAAGGCCAGGGTATTTATGCTTATGTAATTTGCCAAACTACACCAGCACAAAATAGCCGCGAAGCCGCCACTATTCGCCAGTCTATTACGGCCATGGTTGAAAAACAAATTGGCAAAATTGCCCGCCCCGATAAAATTTTATTTGTAACAGGTCTGCCCAAAACAAGATCGGGCAAAATAATGCGGCGCATATTGCGCAAAATTGCCGAAGGCCAAACCGACCAATTAGGCGATACTACTACCCTACTCGACCCAAGCGTAGTGATTGCTATTCAGCAAAGTGCAACTCAACTTGAATAAAGTAAGTTATATTGATTTGCGCTCGTAAAGAGTTTAAATTTTGTAATTTGCAAGTTCTGGAAAAGGTTTCAAATAGCAAGTGGTCGAAGTTGCGCAACTCCGACTACAAAAATCGTAAAAAATCATCCGGATAAAAACAAAATGGCGAGGTAAACACTCAAAATCCTGTAGCCAATAAATTGTTTCTTAGCTCAAGTATTTTTCGTAGGCCACCACTATAGCTGCCACTAAACTGGCCGCTGCTTTGCCATATTGCGACTGCGCTACCATGCCTTTTATTGTTCCGCCTTTATTTTGTAAAAATTGGGTAAACTTACTGTTGGACTGCTTTTTTGTTGTGGCAACCGCTTGTTGTAGCGTTGCATCAATTTCGGCTTCAGCCCAAATATGATTGCGCAAGCTATCCATAATAGGTTGATGTGCTGCCTCATCCGGTATAAGTTTTATAACCAAGCCTTCAACTGCCTCCATACTTTGGTAAGTATTACTATCTATTTCATCGTATAATTCTAATAGCTCTACCCTACATTTAAGGCAGGCATCAACATGGTTTGCAATTGCTGCTGGCAAGGTATCAAAAGCATTGCCCATATTGCGCTCAATAAATAAAACACGGCCATGTAAATTAAGATGCCCTGTTTGGTCAAAAAATGAGTTTTGTAGATGTTTCATTGGGAGCGGATTTGTATCCGGAATTTAAAAAAAACTTTAAAATCGCTCAAGCAATATGCTTGGTTTTTAAATAGACGTTTGGCAATGAATATTTTCGCAAAACTACAAACTTTTTTTTTGCTTGACTTGCAAATTTGCGCAACCTAACTTTTTTATTGACCTTTGCAGTATGGAATTACCCAACAAGGAAACCAAAAACATTACCATTTTAGCCATCGAAAGCTCGTGCGATGATACTTCGGCTGCCGTAATACAAAATGGCCGTGTGCTGAGTAATATTGTGGCCAACCAGCGTATTCACGAGGCATGGGGTGGCGTAGTGCCCGAGTTAGCTTCGCGGGCGCACCAATTGCATATTATTCCAGTGGTTGACGCTGCGCTTAAACAGGCTAAAATTGATTTACAGCATTTAAGTGCGGTTGCATTTACGCTTGGTCCCGGATTAATTGGCTCGTTGGTAGTGGGGGTAAGTTTTGCCAAATCATTGGCCTTGGCGTTAAACATACCAATTATTGCGGTAAACCACATGCGGGCGCACGTGTTAGCCCATTTTATTGATGCGCCAATACCACAATTTCCATTTTTATGCCTTACCGTTTCGGGGGGGCACACGCAATTGGTAAAACTAAGCTCGCCGTACAAAATGCAGGTAGTTGGCCAAACCCTTGACGATGCTGCGGGCGAAGCTTTTGACAAAACAGCGAAAATGTTGCAATTACCCTACCCCGGCGGCCCTTTAATTGACAAATACGCACAAAACGGCAATGCGTTGGCCTTTCCGTTTCCGGTGCCAAAGGCGGACGGCAAGTTTAATTTTAGTTTTTCGGGACTAAAAACTTCGGTTTTGTACTTTTTACAAAAACAAACAACAGAAAATCCCAATTTTATTAGTCAAAATTTAGCCGATATTTGTGCCTCCATCCAATATACCATTGTAAAATCGCTGATAAAAAAATTAGAAAATGCTGCCCGATATTATAAAATTACCCAAATAGGTATTGCCGGAGGGGTGTCGGCTAACACGCTTTTGCGCCAAGAGGTAGCTGCATTAGCTCAACGCAACGGCTGGCAGGCTTTTATTCCGGATTTTGAATACTGCACCGATAATGCCGCCATGATTGCCATTGCTGCCCACTATCAATATTTGGAGGGTAATTTTGCCGATCAGGAGGTTTCGCCTGTTGCCAGACTTGAGGTTTAGCTACAAAAATTAATAAATTGTTAGGCAAAAAAGTCAAAGCTCTACTACTCAACTTCAAATATGCAATACGCTGGCATTAAATAGATGTATATTTGCAGCCTAATTATGAAAAGTCGCAATGAAACTAAAGACAATTTTACTGTTTCTTATATTCTTATCCGGATTGTTTGGATTAACAAAGTGTGTAACTGAATCGTACAATTTATCCGGAGATTGGGAGCGTTATGGCGATCAATCGAGGGGTAGTATTTTGCAATTTTTAAAAAAAGATAGTTTGTTTGAAGGTATCATTAAGGTGGCAAATGGCGAAATGGCTGCCTCCGGATTTGTTACTAATGCCATTAAATTTTCAGAACTACATCAGATTTCGGCCAATACTTACCACGGATTTGAACATGTTACCCTACAAAAGCAAGGCGAAGTAATAGATAAACGGGTTGTAAAAATTGAATTAAAACAATATGCCAATGATTTTTTAGAAATTACCTGTATCGATTCGTGTAAAAATCAAACAAATAGTGCCTATGGCATAAAACAAAAATGGAAAAAAATAAAATAACTTTACTTGCCCGCGGTTATATTGCTTTATTGGTAAGAAAATTAATACCGCCAACCACAATTCACTGCTCATACAATAAGAAACCTTCCTAATTTAATATATGCGTACCTATTACAAGCAATTTTATTTTTCAGCAACACACTCAAGTTCATTTTCATTTTTAGTAACTTTTTGCTTATTGACTTTTGTATTAAATAGCTGCCAACTGCCCGAAAAAACGAACCCCGAAACGCAAAATAAAACAGCCGGCCTGAAACAAACAGCAAGCAAACCCAACTATACCGACAGTATTGAGACGGAAATTGATATGCCCGACTACCCCGGCCGGGCACCCTTAAGCTTTTTTGCCCCCGACAGTGTTGAAATTCATGCCGTACTGTTTCATCAGGGCAATTCGCTTCCGGTAATGGTGCTATGCCACCAAGCACAATCAAGCAAAGAAGAATACGAAGCCATTGCCAGCCGCTTAAATTTATTGGGTTTTAATTGTTTGGCTATTGACCAAAGGTCGGGCGGCACAGCTTTAGGTGGCAACAACCAAACCGCCGAAAATGCACTCAAACGCAACATGCCCACAGACTATATCAATGCCGAACAAGATATTATTACCGCTATAGATTATGCCGCAAACTTGTATAAACGTCCGGTAATTTTAGTGGGTAGTTCTTACTCGGCCTCATTAGCCCTTAAAATTGGCTGTCAAAACACAAAAGTTACAGCTATTGCTTGCTTTAGTCCGGGTGAATATTTTGAAAACCAAGGCAATCATTTCATTAAAAACAGTATGGGCAATGCTTGTAAAAAACCATTATTTATAACATCATCAAAAACAGAAGCCCCCGAAGCTGCAACCTTTATAACTGCCTCGGCAGCTAATTATAAAACCCAATTTATACCCAAGCAAGAGGGCATACACGGTGCGCGTGCATTATGGGTCTCAACCCCCAATAATGAAGAGTATTGGCAAGCTTTTGAAACCTTTTTAAAAGATTTACCAAAATAAAAACACTTTAATTACCTCGTTTAAGTAATTGGCGGTAAATTTGCGGCGTTTTATATTATCAAGGTTGATATTAACAACATTTTTAATTTAATATGACGAGCGTACCACAATTTACCCCCATAAGTTTTTCAGCGGAAACAATGGCCGACGTGCAGCGCATTATTGCCATGTTTCCGGAAGGAAAACAAAAAAGTGCCCTTTTACGCATCTTACACATAGCACAAAAAGAATTTGGTGATTGGTTAAGCCCCGAAGTAATGGACTACGTGGCCGATCTATTAAAAATTCAACCTATTGAAGTGTACGAGGTTGCCTCGTTTTACACCATGTACAACCTTAAACCCGTAGGCAAAGTGTTACTTGAAGTTTGCAGAACAGGCCCTTGCTGTACGGTTGGTGCCGAGCGCATCTTACAATATATTGAGCGAAAACTGGGCATAACCGTTGGGCAAACAACACCCGACGGCATGTTTACCGTGCGAGGCGTTGAATGTTTGGGTGCTTGTGGTTACGCCCCAATGATGCAGGTAGGCGAAAAATATTACGAATTTTTAACCGAAAGTAAAATTGATCAACTGATAGAAGAATTTAGGCAAAACCCACCTGAAACAAGGTAAAACCACCATTGATTCATGTTTGTATTTTTTTCTTCCGGATATTATTGCAACACCAATATCAAAACAAAATAACTAGCTGCCACATCCGGATAAAATATTAACTAAAGTATAATTCCAGTAAATCAAACAATAAGTTAAATCACACCCTCGCACACAAACCCATCTTTAATATCTTTTTTATACCAAAATGGATCGACAATTATTATTAGAACATATAAAGGTAGAAAATATTGCTTTATACGAAACCTATCGGAAAATGGGTGGTTACCGCTCAGTTGAAAAAGCGTTAAAGAGCCTTAGTCCGCAAGAAGTAGTGGACGAAGTTAAAAAATCGGGGTTGCGTGGGCGTGGTGGCGCGGGCTTCCCAACGGGCTTAAAATGGAGCTTTTTGGCTAAACCCGAAGGTGTACCGCGTTACCTGCTGTGCAATGCCGACGAAAGTGAACCCGGCACATTTAAAGACCGGTATTTGATGGAAAAAATTCCGCACCTTTTAATCGAAGGCATGATTGTGTCGAGTTACGCTTTGGGGTGTAACACGGCTTATATTTATATCAGAGGCGAGTACATGTTTGTATTGCGGATATTAGAAAAAGCAATTGCCGAAGCCTATGCCGCCGGCTGGTTAGGTAAAAATATATTAGGAACAGGTTATGACTTAGATTTATACGTTGCCCCCGGTGCCGGAGCTTATATTTGCGGCGAAGAAACCGCCCTTATTGAAAGCTTAGAAGGCAAACGTGGTAACCCGCGCATTAAACCACCTTTTCCGGCAGTTAAAGGTTTGTGGGGCTGCCCCAGCGTAGTAAATAACGTAGAAACAATTGCCGCCGTTGTGCCCATTATTAACGATGGTGGAGACGAATATGCTAAAATTGGAGTGGGCAAAAGTACCGGAACAAAACTTATTTCGGCGTGTGGCAATATTAATAATCCCGGAGTTTTTGAAATAGAATTAGGTGTACCCGTCGAAGAATTTATTTACAGCGACCAATATTGTGGTGGCATTGCCAAAGGCAAACGTCTAAAAGCCTGTGTTCCGGGTGGTTCGTCGGTGCCAATTTTACCAACTCACCTTATAACAAAAACAGCCGCCGGCACCGACCGCATAATGACTTACGAAAGCCTCTCGGAAGGTGGCTTTGTAAGTGGCTCTATGCTGGGCTCGGGCGGATTTATTGTTTACGACGAAGACCAGTGCATTGTGCGCAACACTTGGAATTTTACCCGGTTTTACCACCACGAAAGCTGTGGACAATGCAGCCCCTGCCGCGAAGGTACCGGATGGATGGAAAAAGTGCTTCATAGGTTAGAATACGGACACGGACACATGCACGATATTGATTTATTAGTAAACGTGGCTAAAAATATAGAAGGAAATACAATTTGTCCGCTCGGCGATGCTGCCGCCTGGCCCGTAGCAAGTGCTATCAGGCATTTTAGAGAAGAATTTGAATGGCATGTTCGGCAGCCGCAACTAAGCCAAGAACGCAATTATGGACTTTTACAAGGGCTGCAGCAAGTTGGAGCTTAATTAAAATGAATTAAAAAAGGAAAAAACTACGCATAATCTTTTTCCGGAATTTTATCCGGAATAATTAGCCACTCAACCAAGCAAACAATCAAACAAATCGCTTTAAGTTAGTACATACACATATATTTATCTATCTATGGCTAAAGTTAAAATAGACGGCTTCGAAGTAGAGGTTCCAGACGGAACGACCATATTAAATGCAGCCCGGCAAATTGGAGGCGAAATTGTGCCTCCGGCAATGTGTTATTACAGCAGTTTAAAGGGCAGTGGTGGTAAATGCCGCACGTGCTTGGTTGAAATTTCAAAAAACTCGGCACAAAACCCCAATCCATCGCCTAAATTGGTTGCTTCGTGCTCTACACCTGTAGCCGATGGCATGGAAATACTTAATATAACCAGTCCAAAAGTACTTGAAGCCCGAAAAGGGGTAGTTGAATTTTTACTGATAAACCACCCCCTCGATTGCCCAATTTGCGACCAGGCAGGCGAGTGCCATTTGCAAGATCTTTCTTACGAGCATGGCGTTGGGAGTACACGATACGAAGAAGACCGTCGCGTTTTTAATAAAATAGATATTGGGCCTTACGTTCAGTTACACATGACCCGCTGTATTTTATGTTACCGTTGTGTTTATGTGGCCGACCAACTTACCGACCAACGGGTGCATGGCGTACTTAACCGGGGTGATGTCAGCGAAATTAGCACCTATATTAAAAACAGTATTGAAAACGATTTTTCGGGAAACGTAATTGACGTTTGCCCTGTTGGCGCACTTACCGATAAAACTTTTCGGTTTAAAAGTCGCGTTTGGTTTTTAAAACCCATGGATGTTCATAGAAAATGTGAAAACCCCAAGTGTTGCGGCAAAGCAGTGGCGTGGATGTTTGGCGACGAAATTTTTAGAATAACTGCCCGCCGAGATAAATACGATGAAGTATTAGAATATATTTGCAATACTTGCCGTTTCGACAAAAAAAATATTACCGACTGGGTTGTTGAAGGTCCGCGCACCATTGACAGCCATTCGGTTATTTCGCAAAACCATTACACAAAACTCCTTGACCGAGCCCCCATAAAACATAAAAAGACCTTAAAATAACCATTTAACTCATCAAGTATCGTATATTTAATATACCGCCCGTTTAACACATAATACTTACCTTTGCTTCTCGGGTTTTTGGATATGCCGAGACAAGAAAACAAAAATTCTTTTGCCCCGCCTTTATAACCTATATCTTTAGTATGGACTTTGCCTTTCTGCTCGAAAAAACCATTTTTATAGTTATAATATTTGCTATTACCTTATTAATTGCCCTATACTCAACGTATGGCGAGCGCAAAATTGCCGCCTTTTTGCAAGACCGCCTTGGCCCCGACCGCGCTGGCCCTTGGGGACTTTTACAGCCTTTGGCCGATGGTGGCAAAATGTTTTTCAAAGAGGACTTTATCCCGGCTAAAGCATCTAAATTTTTGTTTATTTTAGGGCCAGGCATTGCCATGTTCACTGCCCTTATGACAAGTTCGGTAATACCCTGGGGTACAAGTTTAAACCTTTTTGGCCGCGAGATTTCGTTACAAGTAGCCGATATTGATATTGGAATTTTATTTATTATGGGCATGGTATCGGTGGGTGTCTATGGTATAATGATTGGTGGTTGGGCATCAAACAATAAATATTCGTTATATGGAGCTATTAGGGCATCGTCTCAAATGATTAGTTACGAGCTTGCCATGGGTATTTCTATTATCGCAATTATTATGATGAGCGGTTCGCTAAACCTTAAAGATATTGTAGCACAACAAGCAGGTTTTAACTGGAATGTATTTTATCAGCCACTCGGATTTATTTTGTTTTTCACTTGTGCTTTGGCCGAATGTAACCGCGCACCATTTGATCTTCCGGAATGTGAAACTGAATTAGTAGGCGGCTATCACACCGAATATGGTTCAATGAAATTAGGCTTTTATTTATTTGCCGAATATATCAATATGTTTATTTCCTCGGCAATTATTTCAACCTTATATTTTGGCGGGTACAATTTTCCCTTCATGCACAGTCTTGGCTTGTCGGCAAACGCTGTTAGTATCATTGGCATCTTCGTACTTTTTGCAAAAATATTTTTCTTCATTTTTACCTTTATGTGGATCCGTTGGACCTTGCCCCGATTTAGGTACGACCAATTAATGCACTTAGGATGGAAAACCTTAGTACCACTCAGCCTTTTGAATATGTTGCTAACCGGAATTTTTTCACTCATTTTTAAATAGAAACCCTAAAAGCCAAAAGCTAACAGCCAAAAGCCAAAAGCTAACAGCTAACAGCCAACAGCCATAAGCCATAAGCCATAAGCTAACAGCCAAAAGCCCCAAAAAGCAGCTCTTAATCAACAATAATAATAATTTTTTTCTACATATGCAACCGCTTACCAACCGCTCAAAATTAGTGGGAAAAAAAGAAATGACCTTCTGGGAACGCCTATACCTTCCGGCTATTTTTGGTGGAATGTGGATTACCCTGAAGCATTTCTTCCGGAAAAAAAATACCGTGCGCTACCCAGAGGTTCAACGCGAATTTAGTCAGGTATATCGCGGACAGCACGTTTTAAAACGCGACGAAAATGGTGCCGAACGCTGCACCGCTTGTGGCCTTTGCGCCGTTGCCTGCCCCGCCGAAGCCATTACAATGACCGCTGCCGAACGCAAACCAGGAGAAGAAAACCTATACCGCGAAGAAAAATACGCCGCCATTTATGAAATAAATATGTTGCGCTGTATTTTTTGCGGCCTGTGCGAAGAAGCCTGCCCCAAAGAAGCTATTTTTTTAACCGACCGCATAGTGCATACCGAGTATGGCCGCGCCGAGTTTATTTATGGTAAAGATAAATTGGTTGAACCCGAAGATAACGATAAACGAATTGATGTTAGCAAGCGGCAAGATTGGCGACTAAAACAATTAGATAACAAACATTAATAAAGTAATAAAAATTTTAAGCACATTATTATATTATGCTTTTAGTTCTTTTTTATATATTTGCCGTTATAGCTATTATAACATCGCTGCTAATGGTATTTACCCAAAACCCCATTCATAGCGTACTATACCTAATTGCCACCTTTTTTACCATTGCCGGAAACTATATATTACTAAATGCCCAATTTTTGGCCATCGTACATATTATTGTTTATGCGGGGGCAATTATGGTACTGTTTTTATTTGTGCTAATGTTGTTAAACCTTAACGAAGATACAGAACCGCAAAACTCGTCCCTCATTCAAACCATTGCCGTCATTACGAGCGGCCTTTTGGTAGTAACTTTATTAGGTGCGTTGCGCGGCTCAGAGCAACTGCAGTTGCCAACACAACATGACCCCAACCTCGGCTTGGTAAAAAACTTAGGGCAAAAATTATTTACCGACTTTGTTGTGCCCTTCGAAATTTCATCGGTACTGTTTTTGGCAGCTATGGTGGGAGCAGTATTAATAGGCAAACGCAACTCAAACGCAGAAAACGCAACAAAATAAAAGCTAACCAAATAAAATATTACCTCAAATTATATGACCCCATTCTTATTACTTTTACACGCCATACCAATCAGCCATTACCTTATACTTAGCAGTATTTTATTTAGTATTGGTGTTATGGGCGTACTTATCAGACGCAATGCAATTGTTATATTAATGTGCATCGAACTTATGCTTAATGCCGTAAACTTGCTTTTGGCAGCATTTAGTACCCACTTAAACGATGCCTCCGGACAAATTTTTGTGTTTTTTATAATGGTGGTGGCGGCAGCCGAAGCCGCCGTTGGACTAGCCATTTTAATGATGGTTTATCGCAATACAAAATCAACTGATATTAGCTTTTTAGACAAGCTCAAATGGTAAAGACACATTAAACAAAAAATTAAAAACAACGCCTTTATCTTATTTAAATAAATATGTCGCAATTAATAC
This sequence comes from Sphingobacteriales bacterium, assembly GCA_016706405.1. Classification (NCBI taxonomy): domain Bacteria; kingdom Pseudomonadati; phylum Bacteroidota; class Sphingobacteriia; order Sphingobacteriales; species Sphingobacteriales bacterium. Next base: position 1,379,415 of record JADJJT010000002.1, on the reverse strand, counting down.
CTATTATACCCCTACTTCCACTGTTAGGTTTTATAATTATTGGGCTTTTTGGCAACAAATTAAACAAAACCCTTGCTGGTGGAATTGCCTCTGCAACCGTTTTGGGAGCATTTGTGGCTTCGCTGGCTTTATTTTTTAATATCCACCAAAATCACAAGGCATTTGAATATATAGCGTTTACTTGGATAAAAGCAGGTGGTTTTCAGGCCGATATGGGCTTTTTAATTGATGAACTCTCGGTGTGGATGATGCTAGTTATTACCGGAATTGGGTTTTTAATTCATATTTACTCCACCGGATATATGGCTCACGATCCTGGTTTTTCTCGCTTTTTTGCCTACCTCAATCTCTTTATTTTTTCGATGTTGTTGTTGGTAATGGGCAACAATTTTCTAATTTTATTTATAGGCTGGGAAGGTGTAGGGCTATGCTCGTACTTATTAATAGGCTTTTGGTACAAAAATAACGAATACGGTAAGGCGGCTCGCAAAGCCTTTATTATGAACCGCATTGGCGATTTAGGCTTATTATTGGGCATATTTTTAATTTTTACCACCATCGGAACGGTAAATTACGCTAACCTAAACACCTTAGTCGCCACCGCAACACCTACCACCTTAACCGTAATTGCCATTTTGTTATTTGTTGGTGCAATGGGAAAAAGCGCACAAATTCCACTTTATACCTGGCTGCCCGATGCTATGGCCGGCCCAACACCCGTATCGGCACTTATTCACGCCGCTACAATGGTAACAGCCGGCATATACATGGTTGTCCGGACTAATGTTATTTACACCGCCTCGCCATTTGCTTTGGCTTTTGTTGCTTTAATAGGATTAGCCACCTCGTTGTTTGCTGCCATTATTGGGCTGCGTCAAAACGATATTAAAAAAGTTCTTGCCTATTCTACCGTCAGCCAACTTGGTTTAATGTTTTTGGCCTTGGGTGCCGGTGCTTATGCCAGTGCTATGTTTCATTTAACAACCCATGCCTTTTTTAAAGCTTTGCTGTTTTTAGGGGCAGGAAGCGTAATTCATGCCATGAGTGGCGAACAAGATATACGCAATATGGGTGGATTAAAAGATAAACTACCCCAAACCTTCCGGATATTTTTAATTGGCACCTTAGCCATTATTGGGTTTCCATTATTATCCGGATTTTTCTCGAAGGACGAAATTCTTGCTAACGTGTTTGCTTATAGCCCCGTTTTATGGTTTTTTGGCCTCGTTAGCTCTGTCATCACTGCTTTTTATATGCTAAGGTTGTTGTTTTTAACATTTTACGGCAATTTTCGGGGTACCGAACAGCAAGCACACCACCTACACGAAAGCCCGGCAAGTATGACCATACCATTATGGATATTGGCCGGATTAAGTGTAATAGGCGGCTTGTTAAACCTGCCACACTTTATTTTTCACGAAAGCGGCAGCTGGTTAGCACATTGGTATCAATCGGTTATACCGCCATTAACAACAAACTTGTCGGCCTCAACCGAGTGGCTGTTAATGCTATTCACAACTGCTTTGATTTTAGCAGTACTATACCTAAATTATCAGTGGTACGTACAAAAAGGCTCGTTAGCCAAATCAAACGACCAACTCAAAGGCTGGGAAAAATGGGCAGCCAATAAATTTTATATAGACGAACTCTACGATTTAATATTTGTAAAACCAATTACGCTTTTATCACATTTTTTTTCTCGTATCATAGACAATAGTATTATAGACGGTTTTGTAAACGGCGTAGGTCGTGCTACCCTTTCAATTAGCGATGGACTTAGGCGTTTGCAAACAGGTAATATCGAATTTTATTTTTTTGGTATTGTTTTAGGTATCATCGCTATTATTACATTTAGCTTAATTTTATAAAACATTAAAACACTACGAGATAGTAACTAATATCGTCTGTTTGCTCTGATTTTTGTATCCGGTAACCGTATTATATTACGAATAATTCAAAACGTTTCCATCCATCAATTTAACCCCCAAAACTTGCCCACACTATTATATATATGATAATATTTGTTTTGCTTATTCCATTAGTAATAGCTTTGATGGTGTTTTTTACCTCGCAAAACACCGCCCGAACCCTTGCATTACTTGGGACAATAGCTAATTTAGGTTTATCCGGATGGATGATTGCCAACTACAATACATCTGATGGAAATTATGCCTATGAGTACTTATGGCCTTGGATTGCCAGCGCAGGCATCAATTTTCACTTAGGCGCAGACGGTATTGGCCTGTTAATGGTATTACTAACCAATTTATTAACTGTTTTTATTATAAGCAGCAACTGGGGGCAAGAAAAAGCACCCACCGGGCAGTATTATGGTTTAGTTTTACTAATGCAAACCGCTTTGCTGGGTGTATTTACTGCCTTAGATGGCTTATTGTTTTATGTGTTTTGGGAACTTGCGCTTTTGCCAATTAGCTTAATATGTGTGCGTTGGGGCGGCGAAAATAAGCTAAAAACCACTTTAAAGTTTTTTCTTTACACCTTTGTTGGTAGTTTATTTATGCTGGTTTCGTTGCTGTATGTATATTTACAAACCCCGGGCAACCATAGCATGTATATAGCCGATTTGTACGCCGTTCAACTCACACCAGCTACTGCTTTTTGGGTGCTGCTGGGCTTTTTTTTAGCATTTGCCATTAAAATGCCGGTATTCCCTTTTCATACTTGGCAACCCGACACCTACACTATGGCACCCACAGGCGGCACCATGCTTTTAAGTGGTATTATGCTTAAAATGGGGGTTTACGGTGTAATTCGCTGGATGCTGCCCATAGCCCCCGAAGGGTGGAGCAGTATCGCACCTTTTTTTGTGTTCTTAGCGGTGGTGGGCATTATTTACGCCTCTATTATAGCCATTCAACAAACGGATTTTAAGCGGCTAATTGCCTATTCGTCTATCGCGCACGTAGGCGTAATAGCAGCCGGCGTATTTGCTGCCAATGCCGAGGGGTTACAAGGCGGGCTTATTCAAATGCTAAATCACGGTATAAATATTGTTGGCTTGTTTTTTATTGGCCATATTATAGAGCAACGCTTAAACACCCGCAATTTGGCAAATATGGGGGGCATTGCTCAAAATGCGCCAAAATTTGCCGCAATGTTTATGATTATTTTACTGGGTAGCGTAGCTATACCACTTACAAATGGATTTGTAGGCGAATTTTTATTGCTAAATGGCTTATACATTTATAAACCACTTGCAGCCTTGTTTGCCGGACTAACTATTATTTTATGCGCTGTTTATATGTTGCGCGTATATCAGTTGGCTATGTTTGGCCACTCAAATGCGGCAACTGCCAATTTTGAAGACGTAAAAAACCGCGAATTTTGGGTTTTATCCGGAATTTGTTTTTTGGTGCTTTTATTAGGTGTTTATCCCCAACCTATTTTAAACTTAACCGAATCATCTGTTCAGAAAATATTATTGTTGGCAAAATAAATATTATTTCCTCCGGAAAAAATTAATACAGCCAAACAACGAACCTTTTATAACCTATTTCATTCAATAAAACGCCAAAATAATACAACAACGCATTTCATTCATGAAGTCATTAATAATAGTTTTCGCGCTTGCCTTGGTAGCCTTATTTGCTGGCCTTTTTAAAAAACGCAGCTTAATACAACCCCTATTAATTTTAGGTTTATTAGGTGCTTTGGGCGTTACAATTGCCGACTGGTTTGCCACAACATTTGCTTTTACTGGCATGATGGCATTTGACCATTTTTCCCTGCTTTTTTCGGGAACAGCTATAGTTGCAACAATTTTAGTGGTATTATTAGCCGGAAACGCTTTTAAGCAAGCTAACGAAACCTTAGGCGATTATTATGGTTTAATGCTATTTAGTTTAACTGGTGCTTTGTGCTTGTTTTCATACGAGCATTTGGTGATGCTGTTTTTAGGTATCGAAATTATGAGTATCCCGTTGTATGTGTTGGTAGGTAGCCGTAAAGACAATCTTTTAAGTAACGAGGCGGCATTTAAGTACTTTTTAATGGGTGCTTTTAGCACTGGCGTAATGCTAATGGGCATTACATTAGTTTATGGCGCTACCGGCCATTTTGATTTGACGGGCATTGAACAGGCAGTAACCAAAGGTGGCCTGCCTTTGTTTTTTAACGTAGGTGTTTTGTTAATTTTATGCGCGCTGGTGTTTAAAGTTGGTGGAGTGCCTTTTCATTTTTGGGTGCCCGATGTTTACCACGGAAGTCCAACCATTATTACCACTTTTATGGCCACTGTAGTAAAAATTGGCGCATTCGGTGCTTTTGCGCGCTTATTTTTAGGCGCACTTAGTACCGAGACAACTATTTGGCCCGATGTTTTGGCAATTATATCCGGATTAACCATTACCATTGGCAATTTTGGTGCGCTTTTCCAAAAGCAATTTAAACGCATGATGGTATGGTCAAGTGTGTCTCATGCCGGATATTTGATGATGGGTTTACTAACCACCAACCCAAACAACGGCAATATTGCATTGTTGTGGTATTTATTAGCTTATGCAACAGCAACAATATGTGCTTTTGCAATTTATATGTATTGGAAATCCGAAACCAAGCAAACTGGCTTTAAAGTGTTTGCCCATATTGGCCGAACTCATCCATTGGCCGGATGGGCTTTGGCAATTTCTATGCTTTCGCTGGCCGGAATACCCCCATTAGCGGGCTTTTTTGGTAAATACTTCGTTTTTACTCAAGCATTGTCGGCTTATCCGGTTTTAGTTGTTGTAGCCGTAATAAACTCGGCAATTAGTTTGGCTTATTATTTTAAACCCATAATTGCTGCTTGGTTTAATAACTACTCGGTAGATGAAACAAACCAAACTGCTGCAGGTTTTACCTTAGATACTAACTATAAATTAGTCTTAATTATTGGCATACTAGTACTTGTTGCGCTTAGCGGCCTGCCCGGATTTGCTTTAGGTCTGCTGCGTTAATTAGTATATTAATTAATGTGATTTATTTTTTTAAATCCGCAATCAATTTGTTTACTTTTTGCTTGTATCCTATTTTGCAGCAAATGCCATGTTTTATATTTTAAAAAAATAATAGTTGCCTATAAAATCAGCGATTTAAAAAACTCGGCAATACCAACGCCATTTTATCCGGCATTAGTATTATCAAGCTAATAACCTACCTAACCAAAGTAACGTTGCCTTGTAATTTTCGCGCTTGTGGCTCGTCCTCAAACCAAATAGTAGCATAAAAAACATAGACCCCCACTTCTAAGTCTTTAAATTTATAGGTGCCATTCCAGCCATCGGCGGGGTCAGTTGTTTCAAATAATTGGTTGCCCCATCTGTCATAGACAGCAAATATATAGTTTGTAAAGGGTGCATTGCCAATAAATGGCTTAAACACATCGTTAATATTATCGTTATTGGGACTAAATGCACTGGGTATTTGAATTTCGGCAATAGGTTTTTCGTTTACCACAACCGTTACAGTATCGCTGTTACCGCAAGCATCGGGGGTGGCAACAATATAGGTAGTTGTTTGCGTTGGACTGGCAATAGGGTTTGCACAATTTAAGCACGACAAGCTTGGATCGGTTTCCCATAAATACGCTGTTGCACCTGTTGCTTCTAACTGCGCAGTTTGGCCCAAAAATATGATTTTATCTAAGCCCGCATCAACAAACACATTAGGCAAAATGGTAATTAAAACACTGTCGGTTGCCAAGCCACAAACGTCATTAGCCGTAAAATAGCACCAAACTTCTGTTGCATCCAAGTTTGTAGGAGTGAAAATAGCGTTTACATTATTAGCATCATCAAATAAGCCCGCTACCGATGCCGTCCATTGGCCTGTGGCGTTGCCACCACTTGTTGTTATGGTAGCGCTTAAATTAATAGGCTCGCCTTGGCAAATTGTTTGGTCGGGGCCAGCGTTTACGGTTAATGTATTGCCCAATACGGTAATTACAACCTCATCTGATGCCGTGTAACATTCGTCTGAAACGGTAAACACAAGGGTATAAACGCCTGCGCCAGCATCCGGATTAAAATTGGTAAGGGCTGCATTCGCATCGTCAAAACTACCTCCGTCATTTGTTGTCCAAGTACCGGAATTGGGGTTTTGTCCGCCCGATATGGTGGCCACAAGTGCTGCCAACTGTCCTTGGCAAATGGTTTGGTTGGGGCCAGCATTTACAGTTAAATTATTTTCCGGAATGGTGCTGGTGCCAGTTGTTATGCAATCGGGCTGACCATCGTTGTCATTGTCGGGTGCAAATGGAAGGTAAGCGCGCCAGTTTGCGGTAATAGTGCCGGCCTCGGGCGCAGCAGCCCAGGTGCCGTTGCTTTGCAAATACTCTACAACAACACTGCCGGGCGGGCAGGCGCTGGCAACAACAAGGACACAAGGATTAGGCTGCACAATATTAACAGGTGCTACATAAACAACAACGCTCAACCATCCGGCCTTAATTTTTGAGCCATCTTTACACAACAAGGCTATATAAGCCGTATCTATGGGTAACGAGCACCCATTTCCATTATAAACAAAATCATCCGGATTTACGGTTTGTGTTAAATTTACATCTTTAAACCATTCAAAACCATTCGCTTGGGCGTCGGGATCATTAATAATTATCTGACCTTCAAAATTAGAGAAATCAGCGGGTGCATTCCCATCGCAAAACTTAATACTGCCCGATAAAGTAGTAGTAACAGTAGGGCACAACACATCGGGACAGGCGTAATCAACGAATACCGTTTCGAGAAAACAATTTCCGGAAATTTGATATTCTGCTTGGCCAGTTTCACCCGGATTAATTATAGTTGGCACATTTATAGGGGTAATTGTGTAGGTGCTGCATCCGGAGGTTATATTTGGCAAAGTACCACATAAACCATTTGTTATTGTTAAATTAGCCTGGTCGAATTTAGGTGGTATAATTACCTGCCCCGCATCGAGGGTTATGTCGGGGTCGGTAGTTTTTAGGCATTTAATAACCACACTGTACGCATTTGTAATTTCGTTGCAGGTTTGAGCCTGCGCAGTTGTGCTGTACGTTAGGTTAGTAGCTCCAGCAATAGGGTTTCCGTTTTCGTACCATTGAACCGAATAATCGGTGTTAAGAAGGGCGTTGGCGGGTGTTATAGCTATTTCGAGGTTAATAATATCGCCGTCGCAGCTTAATGCCGGAGCGGTTTGCACTAAATTAGCCTGGGGACAAATATTGGGGCAGTTATACGGAATATCAACAAACTCAGTCCAACATCCGGCGGTTGTGTTTAAAGTAACACTCCATGTAGCATTGCCATTATCGCCCGGATTAATGACGATAGGAACACTAATCGGTGTAATTTTATAAATAGAGCAATTGGTGCTGATTGTTGGTATTTCGCAATCAGCCGGAGTATTTAGCGTCAGCAAATTACTGTCAAACGGTGGGTTAATAACTACGGTAATATCTCCGGCTAAAATTGGTTGGCTTAGCAAGGCGCAAGCAGCTCCCAAATATAAGGTTTTTTGTTGTAAAATACAATTATCGGGGGCGGTAAATTGCCAAAATGCAGCCGAAACGGGTTTAGTAAGGGCGGGGTCTTCAAACCAGGTTAAGCCAGTAAAATTAGATGGGTCGCTAATAATTACCGAAGCCTCGAAAAAAGGCAAGTCGGCAGGTTGACCACTGCAAATAGTTGTTGCGCCCTGCGCTTTTTGGGTAACAGTAAAGCAAGCCGAACAATCTATCACTTCAATTTGGGCAGTATCAGCCTCTGAACATGCGCCTGCGGGTGTAAATATTAGGTCAAAAAATACCTAATCCGGCAGTTTTGGGGTCAAATAAATTATTTCCTACCCCATTACCTGTCCATGTACCAGCCTCATAATTAGGGTCATTAAAATCAGTTAAATCTACCACCGAGGCATCATCACATAAATTTGGCAAAGGGGGCAAATTGGGTTTCCCTTTGGCGTTAATTATCAATTCAACAGGTGTTGGCGCGCTTGTGCAGGTGCCGTCGGTGTAGGTTTCAGTTAAAAAATATTGGTAAATGCCAGGCAAAGAGCGCACAGGCAAAAATCCGGCCTTGCTGCTGCCATTATCTAAGCCATCGGCACTTGTCCAGCTAATACTACCATCAAAAGTTGTGGGCAATACTAATACGCCAATCACATCGCCCTCGCAAACAACATACGGCGATTTTACCGTCATTGTGCCCACAGGCAACTCGTTTGCTGTTATTTCAACAACATTGCTCAAGCATCCACCCGATGACTGCGCTACAACCCAATAAGTGCCAATTCCCGGAGGTGTAAAACTATTTCCAGTGGCTATTGCCAAGCTAATATCGTCATTAATATTGGCCAACCAATAATAAGTATCGCCCAAATTCGCAATGGTAAAACTGGGAATTGCTTCGTTTTCGCACCAGGTTAAATTTGGATTGACTACAATTGGGTCAGTTGCAGTGGGTTGGCAACTACAATCTTTATTTCCGGATATTATTATTTCCGGACAAACGGCATTAGCATCGTCAATCGCAATATTAAAAGGCGTATTGCTGGCAAAATTAGCCACATAAGGGTTCGTGCCAATAAAAGTAGCCCCCACTAAGTTATAAGGGGGCACACCGCCCGAAACAGTAATTTCAAGGTCGTAAGTGGTTTCATCGGCAGCGCAAATTGTAGTATATTGCACATTAAGCGGCGCAACAAAATTAATATTTACCTGGTCGTTAGCTGTGCAATTATTTTTAGTGCCGGCATAGTTAAAGGTATAAACACCCGGCTCGATAACAGTTACATTGGTAATTAGTGCATTAGGGAAGCTAAAATTGGCAGTTGCCGTCCCCGAAGGCGTAGCCACAACTGTCCATGTACCCGCATCGCCCAAGGCATTGAGCGTGGTAGAAAGTCCGCAAACATCTAAATCAATGCCAGCATTTGCAGTTGGCACTACTACCATAATTGTTTGAGACGACAAATCATCAGGGCAAACACCCAAACCAGATAAACCATAGGTTATGGTATAACTGCCTTCGGCTAATCCGGATGAATTAAATATATTACCTGCTCCTATAGTACCTGCTGGCGCGGTGGTATTCCAAACGCCATTTGTGCCCGTTCCGGCAGCTAACAAATCGTCTAAATCCAACACATCGCCTTGGCAAAGTGGATCTGTCGGCGGATTTATATCGGCAACGGGTGGCAACTGAACAGTTAAGGTTTCGGTTTCGCTTACATCGGGGCATCCAGGGGCGCCGGTTACAGTGTAGGTTATTGCATAATTTCCGTTTAAAGCACTAACGTCAATAATTGAGCCGGCGTTAATCGGCACAGCAGGTAAAATAGCCCAGGTGCCACCGGGGGTGCCTGTTATCAAAGTATTTAGGTCAAGCGTATTGCCCGCTAAAGCACAAATAGGTGTTGGCGGGTTTATAGCAGCGCTTTCGGTACAGTTAATATCACAATCAATAATTTCGATAGTTTGCGTAGTTTGGTCGGTGTTACAACTGCCTGTAACAACATAAGTAAACGTGTAAATACCGGTTGATAATCCGGTTGCATTAAAAATATTTCCAGCATCAATAGTTCCGTCCGGACTTACTGACCACATCCCACCCATATCTCCAACAACTAAATCATCTAAATCAATTTGGTTTGGATTATTACCGTTATTACAAAGTTTTGTTATAGCCGGAGCTTGCGTGGCGGCACTTAATAGCGGTTCGATAATAATAGTTATATTTTCCGGATTTTGCCCACAGTTTCCTATTGTATTTGAAGGGTATAATCCACACGGGCCAGGTATATAGGCCGTAACTCCACCATAATAATAAGCTATACAAGCATTAGAGTAATCAACGCCGTCACAACCGCAAACCGGCACATAATCGGCAGGGCAACCCATAGAAATATCAATTAGCGACGCATCATTACAAATAGCCGAATACGTAAGCGTTACGCTTGTTTGACCGCTAACCGAGGCGGGGTCAAAAATGCCATTACTAACACCCAAGCCCGACCATTCGCCGTTTGCCGAGCCGGGCAATACTAAACTGTACAAATCAAAAGCCGGGTCGTTCGCACAAATAGTTGTGCCTGTAACCAATAGCGGTAATACTTCGTTTATTTGGATATATAAATCCATTGAGGCCGAACAGCCACTAATTGGGTCGGTAACAAGGCAAGTAGCAGTATAATTTCCGGGGCTTAATCCGGAAGGCGTAAACAAGCCCAATGCATCTACAAAACCACCTCCCGACCATACCGGATTAGCCAAAGGGTTGCCATTGGCATCGCTCAACCATATATTTAAATCAAATGGGGCATTGCAGTTTAACGCCGATATAGTTTGAATGCCATAAACTAAATTAATCGAAACATACGGATAAACTGTAATGTTTACATCGGCGGTATTGCCACAGTTGCCATCGGGGTCAAAAGTAATGGTTACTGTTTGCCCGGCAAAGCCGGCAGGGTCAAACTGCGAGCCAAGTACTACCCCACTACCCAACCATTGGCCGGCAAAATTGGGGTCTTCGTAAGGCGAAAGGTCAATTAAGCCGCTGCTTGCACAAAGCGCCGGTGGTGTGGTCAAAATTGGGTCGCTATTGGGGTTTACAACCACCTTAATACTGTCGGTAGTAGTGCAGCCATTTTGGCTTAGGGAATAAACCAACCAATTAGCCCCAATATTTCCATTTGCCGGGTCAAAGGCAGTTCCAGCAACACCTGGCCCAGCCCAGCTACCCCCGGTTGGCGAGGCAAATGGGGTAAGGTCAAAAGCAAGCGCACCTGCGCATAATGCCGCCGGTGTAGTTAAGCTCAACACAGGGGCAGCATTTATAACAACATCAATAGAAGCGGGTGCACCACAGCCGCCCGATGGCGTGAATGTTAAGGTAATATTGCCGGCACCTGCCACGCTGGGGTCAAAAATGTTAGCTGCTACGCCTAATCCCGACCAAGTTCCCGTAAAAGCATCGTCATCATACAAAGTTAAATCAACTACCGCATCATTATCACACAAAGGGCCAAAACTTGTTAAAACAGGCGTGGCTGCCGGAATTACAGTAACCATAATTGTAGCATCAGCTACACAAGCCCCAATAGCCGAAAAAGTTAGCACATAATTGCCAGGTATAACTGCCGAGGGGCTAAACGTATTACCGCCCATAACACCTAAACCCGACCAGGTGCCCGTATAATTAATATCCTGATAGGGAATTAAACTAAATGCCGGATCTGTGGCGCAAATTGGAGGTGGGGTTGTTAGCACCGGAATATTATCCGGATTTACAACTATATCTAAGGTGGCAACTTGTGTACACGCCCCCGAAGGTGTATAAGTAATGGTAAACGTACCTGCACCGGAAACACTTGGGTCAAAATTAGTACCTGTTACGCCTATGCCACTCCAAGTGCCGGGCAAGCTATTGTCATCGTAGTTGTTAAGGTCAAGGGGGTTATCACTTACACACAACGGATTAGGCTGTGTTAAATTAGGAATAGCAGGCGTCATAACGGAAATGGAAATGTTTTCTGAAAGGCCGCAGTCGCCATCAGGGTCAAAAGTTAGGGTAATTGTTTGCCCAGCCAAGCCGGAAGGGTCAAAATTAGTACCGCTAACTCCAATACCACTCCATGCGCCGGTAAAGGCTGCATCTTCAAAAACAGTCAGGTCAATGGGTGCATCGGTAGCACAAACAGGAGCAGGAGTCCCTAAAACAGGTTGGCTTGATGGATTTACCACAACATTAATCGTTACAGTTTTAGGACATACATCCGGCGGCGGTGTATTGCCGGTGAAGGTAAGCGCATGGTTGCCCACACCAGCCAAAGAAGGATCGAACTGATCAGCTCCTACAACACCCAAACCCGTCCAAGTTCCGTCATATCCGGGTAATTCAAACGTGTTCAAATCTATTATTGGGTCGCCTTCGCAATACGGGCCGGGCTGACCAACATTCGGTGTCCAGCTATTTTTTACTTCTATGTCTATACTTGCCGACAGGCTGCAATCTCCATCAGGGTCAAAAATTAGGGTAATTGTTTGCCCACCCAAGCCCGAAGGGTCAAAATTAGTACCGCTAACTCCAGTACCACTCCATACGCCGGTAAATAAATCATCGTCATACAAGTTTAGGTCAAGTAAAGCATCATCATCGCATAAAATAGGCGGGGTACCTAAAACAGGGGTAGTAGTTGGATTTACTACAATATTAATAGTTGCCGCGGCCACGCAAGATCCGGAGGGGGTAAAACTTATTACATGATTGCCTGTACCTGCTATTGATGGGTCAAAACTATTCCCGAAAACCCCTACCCCGACCATGTACCTACAAAATTATCATCATCATACAAACTTAAATCGAGTACAGGACTATTGGCACATAAAGCCGCAGGAGCCAATAATATTGGTACTTGCAAAGCGTTTATCGTTACATTTATATTGCCGTTGTTTGCACATGGGTCAGCAGGGTCGTATGTTAGGGTAATTGTTTGCCCACCCAAGCCAGCAGGGTTAAACGTAGTGCCAGTAACACCTGTTCCGCTCCATACACCGGGTAGTGCATTGTCGTCATACAAATTAAGGTCAAGCACGGCATCGTCTTCGCATAAAACAGGTGGCGTTATTAAATTTGGATTCATTGTTGCGTTTACCGTTACCGTAATATTGTCGGATGCCGTGCAGCCCTCGCTGTCGGTAACCGTGTAGGTAAGTGTAAAACTTCCGGAGGTCGTAGCCGTAAAAACAGGATTTACGATATTTGTAGCTGATAAAAATACAGTTCCGCTACCCGTCCAAACGTGGGTGGTATAAATTCCCGAGCCGCCCGATGGGTTTCCGTTAAAATTAATCGTGCCCCCTTGGCAAATTTCGGCAGGGTCGGGGTAATATTAGCTGTAGGAGCAGCATTTACCGTTACCGTAATATTGTCGGATGCCGTGCAGCCCTCGCTGTCGGTAACCGTGTAGGTAAGTGTAAAACTTCCGGAGGCCGTAGCCGTAAAAACAGGATTTACGATATTTGTAGCCGATAAAAATACAGTTCCGCTACCCGTCCAAACGTGGGTAGTATAAATTCCCGAGCCACCCGATGGGTTTCCGTTAAAATTAATCGTACCCCCTTGGCAGATTTCGGCAGGGTCGGGGGTAATATTAGCTGTAGGAGCGGCATTTACCGTTACCGTAATATTGTCGGATGCCGTGCAGCCCTCGCTGTCGGTAACGGTGTAGGTAAGCGTAAAACTTCCGGAGGTCGTAGCCGTAAAAACAGGATTTACGATATTTGTAGCTGATAAAAATACAGTTCCGCTACCCGTCCAAACGTGGGTGGTATAAATTCCGGAGCCGCCCGATGGATTTCCGTTAAAATTAATCGTACCCCCTTGGCAAATTTCGGCAGGGTCGGGGGTAATATTAGCTGTAGGAGCGGCGTTTACCGTTACCGTAATATTGTCGGATGCCGTGCAGCCCTCGCTGTCGGTAACCGTGTAGGTAAGTGTAAAACTTCCGGAGGTCGTAGCCGTAAAAACAGGATTTACGATATTTGTAGCTGATAAAAATACAGTTCCGCTACCCGTCCAAACGTGGGTGGTATAAATTCCCGAGCCGCCCGATGGGTTTCCGTTAAAATTAATCGTGCCCCCTTGGCAAATTTCGGCAGGGTCGGGGGTAATATTAGCTGTAGGAGCAGCATTTACCGTTACCGTAATATTGTCGGATGCCGTGCAGCCCTCGCTGTCGGTAACCGTGTAGGTAAGCGTAAAACTTCCGGAGGCCGTAGCTGTAAAAACAGGATTTACGATATTTGTAGCTGATAAAAATACAGTTCCGCTACCCGTCCAAACGTGGGTGGTATAAATTCCGGAGCCACCCGATGGGTTTCCGTTAAAATTAATCGTACCCCCTTGGCAAATTTCGGCAGGGTCGGGGGTAATGGCAGCTGTAGGAGCGGCGTTTACCGTTACCGCAATATTGTCGGATGCCGTGCAGCCCTCGCTGTCGGTAACGGTGTAGGTAAGCGTAAAACTTCCGGAGGTCGTAGCCGTAAAAACAGGATTTACGATATTTGTAGCTGATAAAAATACAGTTCCGCTACCCGTCCAAACGTGGGTATTATAAATTCCCGAGCCACCCGATGGATTTCCGTTAAAATTAATCGTGCCCCCTTGGCAAATTTCGGCAGGGTCGGGGGTAATATTAGCTGTAGGATTGGGGTGAACAGTTAAGGTAACAGCTAATTCATCGGTACATCCGTAAGGCGTTGTAGTTTTAAGTGCGTAATAGGTAGTAGTGCTTGTGGGCGACACCGTTGTGCTTGCAAGCTGGTTGCCCGCATTTGCCGGGGTACCGCTATGCCAACTAATAGTTCCGGAGGTACTGTTGGCATCTGCTATATTGAGGGTTGTTAAATCGAATGCGTTGCCGTTGCATATTTCAGGGGCCGCTCCGGATAAACTTAAATCCGGAACTGGGGTTGCTGTAATATTAATTCCGGATACCTGAATGGGACCGCACCCATTGGCATCGTCCACCCAAATAGTATAGGTTCCGGCATTTAAATTATAAAACTCCGGACTTGGTTGATAGGCAATATTATCAATCGAAAAACTGTACTCTTCTGTACCACCTGTAGCGGTTACAATAATAGCACCATTACCCAAACCGCAAGTATCAACGGCAGTACTAACCAATGAAGCCGTTAAAGCAGCAGGCTGCGTAATAGTATAAGTTCCGGTGGTTGTGCACCCCGCCCCCGATGCTGTTTCGGTAACAGTTACATTATAAGTGCCTGCAATTAAATTGGTTGGGTCTTCAATATTGCCTATGGGTTCGGGGCCTGCCCAAGTAAAATTATACGGGCCAACGCCGCCAGTAACGGTCAAATCAATGCTACCATTACCTTGCCCATTACAAAGGATATTGGTAATAACCCCTTGTACCTGTGGGCACGAGATATTTATTTGAATTGGGTCGGTATAGGGGTCGGGTTCGGGTGAGCCGCCCAAACAATTATCGGAAAAAGGGCTAACTGCCGCCGTAAAATAATAGGATTTGCCACACATGGTATCGTCTGTGGGCAAAGTAAAGGTGGTACAGCCAAAATCGCCATCGTAATTGGGTGGGCAAACCGAGTTCCAATCAAGGTCCACATCATCAATCCGGAAAGTACCTGTAATATTAGAAGTATTATAAGCATATACCCGAACACAATATTGTTGCCCACTTTGCACCAAATGATTTGGTACAGGGAAAGAAATACTATGGCAGGTTAAGGTGGCAAAGCCAATAGACGAGCCAATCGGGTTGGTAAATCCATCGTCAGAGGTTAAAACGCTCATACTGGTTGGTCCGGTAGTAGAGCTACCATAGGATAAACTAATATTGGTAATGCGCAAATCGCAGGCAGCATCGGCTGTAACACAAACTTCGTAATAACGGCCTGCTGCAATAGCTTGCGCAAGGGTTGTGTTGTTCCAAGTATTTGCGTTTAGATATTGTTCGCTTACACCGTCTCCGCAGGTTCCGTTGGGTGTAACCCCCCAATAAGTTCCCGGGTTATTGCGGACGGCTGTATTGCCTGTGGCTTTGGTAATATCAGATGAAGTACCTGCTGGCCCACCTGAGCCGGATGTGCCCGCACCTGTGCCAAAATCCCAAAAAACATCTCCGGATGTTGTTACCGATTCCGGAATATCTAAGGTGGTAATTAAGTTACCTTGTGTTGGGTCGGCAAGCAGAGTGTCGCTATAAAACCATTTGATTTCGCCACCTGGAGGCAGGTCGGTTCCGGCAAAACAAAGATTTACATTGCCTCCGGCGGGCATACAATAGGTGGTATTTGTTGCGGTGCTTCCGGAAATATCAAAGTCAGGACAATATTCTCCACTGCAGTTTTCTACTGCAACCGTAAAATTCATTGTTACCGTGGGACAGGTTAGGCTTACAACTGTTGCAGTATAGGTGGTAGTAGTGGTGGGCGTTATGGTAATACTCGTATCTGTTTCTCCGCCGGGCGACCACGTTACGGTTGCCCCGTCTTCGAGTGTTAAAATAATAGTTGCCGACTCGCCCAAGCAAATAGAATTTGGTGCACTTGAAGCTAAAATTGGCGAAATTACATTGAAACTCATGATGTTTCCGGCATCATCTTTATTGTCTAAATCGCTACAAAATCCACATTCAACCTCATCGGCTAAAAGGGTATTTACGTTGGCAAACCCGTCTGCGTAATCTGTAATATTGGCATAGCCGTTTGCGGTAAGGTCGCTATTTTTAACAGACAAGCCCCAAATATAGTAAGTGCCAAAAGGCAGGGTTGAAAGGTCAAAATCGCCGGTAGTTGACAGCCCTAAAATAAGATAAGGAGCGGTGTTTTTTGAGAGCACATAAATATACGAGTAGCCTGCGCCTGGGTCGTCTTCGTCGGGTGCGGCATAGTTGTGGCCAAAGGCGGGTTTATCTTGCCCCTGGCAAATGGTAAAGCCGTTTGTTTCTCCGGTGGGTGGCGTAAGGTCGCCCGCATCGGCTTTACAAGGGTAGGCAATATCGCCTTGGCAATAAGCGGCAGGGTCGGCCAATATGTTGGTTATAAATCCTTGGTTGGTGGCATTGTTGTAGGCACCGGGCGTTTGGTCGGTGGTTAGGTTGCTTTCCGTCCAGTTGGCATCGTCACCATAATCGCCGTCGTTAAACATAAAAACTTTGCCACCTGAATTGCCCGAAAAATAGATAAGATTAGGGTCGGCTACAACTAAATCGCCGAGGCCAACATCGCCCCAATGGATGCCATGTATAAAAACCTCGTCAGGGTTGCGTACCTGTGCTAAATCGCCTTGATTGCGCATACCAAGCACCCACGAGCCGCCGGGGTTCAAGCCGCCCGTACAGGGGCAATATTCGCTGCTGCTTGTATTGGGGTTGCTTGAGCATTTAAACATACAAGTACTATTATCGGGTATAATATAAACATTGTCGGAATTGCTGTCGGTGGGGTCGTCTGCCGGAAGGGCAGCATTGGGGTTGGTGCTGTCGTAAACTACTAATATTGAGCCGGGGGGTACAGAGGTATAACAATCGCCAAAGGCTAAATATCCGGTTGCTGTGCCTACTCCGCTGCCCGGATAATTGTTGTCGTCAATTATCCATCCGGAAATATTTATATTAGCTGTTGGGTTGTTGGGGTCGGGCATTACAATTAATTCAAAGTATTCATCTTGCCCCGATGCACCCATATTTGATATTTCGTTTAGGATAAGGCCACCCCGCTCGTGGCAATAAGGGGCAGTGCCGGTGAATTGAGCAAATACTGTAGCAGGCAAGCTACAACAAATCATTAAAAAAATTGTAAAACAACGTATATACATATTTTCAAACTTTTTTACAAGGCAAGTTTTAATACAAATAAAAGAACGCAAAAAAATAGTTTTATGTGGTTTGAGCTTAACTTAAATTTAGCACAAATTTACACATTTAAGGGGCAATTTTTCTAAGAATTCACCCAATTTCATAAAAAATTAATCTCTAAAGCACGCCTTAATTAATACCAAGGAGATGAATATTTAAAGCCACAGTAACAGTTAAACCGGGCGGCAAAACAAAAGCTACCAAGGCAAAAAAACAATTACCGTTGTTGTGGTGAGGTTGGCTATATGGTGGAACCGTTGTGCGCCGCATAGGTAGCGCAAGCAGTTGTATCTTATTGCAGGCTTGTTTTTTTTATTCTTTTCTTTTGAAGTAGTTATCGCACCCATCAAGGATACTATTATTAAATTCTACCCTTCCGCAGCAAAATAAAATTTGTCCGTGAAGTTGAAATACGCTTGGGGCAACATTTATTGCAAATAAATCAGCATCGCCATCAACAACTTTCCAATTTGATGTTTGCGTTGTTTGTCCATTTTTCTTCATATCCAAGGTGTTATCTGGCCTAAACTCAATTGTCAAGCCTTTAAATTCAGTTTTATTGGTATCTGGTTCTTCAGAACAAGTAAAGTATTCCCACGTCCATTCGCCTATTAAAGTTTTTTTTTTATTTTCAGTGAATCCCATGTTGTTTTATGATGACAATCCCACATATTTGCCTGATTGATGAGTGGGTTTTCATTTTTATTACAGGCAAGCAAAGTAGAAAGGATGACTAAAAATAAAATACTTGATTGAATGTTTATTTTCATTTTTCTTTTGTTTTTTGAATAATATATTTTCTGACTGTAAGACTATACTTTTTCATTCATTGGTTGCTACGTCTTCTCTTCTTCTCAATGTTTGATAAATCTAAATATGGATAGCCCTGTTATTAGTGGCAGCTAAA
Organism: Sphingobacteriales bacterium; assembly: GCA_016706405.1. Taxonomy (NCBI): domain Bacteria; kingdom Pseudomonadati; phylum Bacteroidota; class Sphingobacteriia; order Sphingobacteriales; species Sphingobacteriales bacterium. Next base: position 1,361,123 of record JADJJT010000002.1, on the reverse strand, counting down.
CAAGCCTCGCGGAATGCTTCGGTATAGGTTGGGTGGGCATGGCTAATGCGGGCAATATCTTCGGCGGCGGCGCGGTATTCCATTGCCACTACTGCTTCGGCAATCATATCGGCGGCACGTGGGCCAATAATATGTACGCCTAAAATTTCGTCGGTTTGGGTGTCGGCCAAAACTTTTACAAAGCCATCAGTGTCCATACTTGCGCGGGCGCGGCCACTCGCTTTAAACGGGAAATTGCCTGTTTTGTAAGGGCGGTTTGCGGCTTTAAGCTCGGCTTCGGTATAGCCTACGGCGGCAACTTCGGGCCAGGTATAGACAACACCCGGAATAAGCAAATAATTAATGTGTGGCTGTTGTTTGGCTATGGTTTCGGCTACAAATATTCCTTCTTCTTCGGCTTTATGTGCCAACATTGCGCCCTTAACTACATCGCCAATAGCATAAATATGGGCTACGTTTGTTTGTAAATGTTCGTTTACAGGTATGCGTCCGCGCTCGTCGGTTTTTAATCCGGCATTTTCAAGGGCAAGGCCGTCTGTATAAGGTCTCCGGCCAATAGCCACTAAACAATATTCGGCTTCGTAAGCCAGAATTTCGTTGGTTGCATTGTTTTTAGCTTCGACTATGACGCCATTTTTAGTAGTTTTAACAGCGGTAACGCCCTGGCCTAATGCCATCCGGATATTTATTTTTTTAAGTGTTTGCTCTAAAGCTATACTCAGGTCGGCATCCATTGAAGCAATTAATTTATCCATATACTCAACCAAAGTAACCTGAGTGCCCAAGCGCGCATATACGCTTCCTAATTCGCAACCAATAACACCTCCACCAATTACCACCATGCTTTTAGGCAAAGTTGGCAGCGATAAAGCTTCGGTTGAGGTGATGATGCGCTGTTTATCAATGGTTATGAAGGGTAAAGTCGAGGGTTTAGAGCCGGTAGCGATAATAATATTTTCTCCGGATATTTGTGAGGTACTGCCATCGGCGGCGGTAATTTGGATGGTATTGGCATTTACAAACGAGGCCAATCCGGATAAAACATCAATTTTGTTTTTTTTCATTAAAAATTTTACGCCCTGCGCGTTGGCTGTTACCACTTTTGCTTTGCGCTGCACCATGGTTTGAAAATTTACACCTAACTGCCCTACCTCAATACCGTGGGCGGCAAAATGATGGGCAGCATTGTAATAATGCTCAGTACTATCAAGCAGGGCTTTTGAAGGGATACACCCAACATTTAAACAAGTGCCTCCTAAATTGGGGTATTTTTCAATTATAGCTGTTTTAAAGCCTAACTGTGCGCAACGAATGGCCGCTACATAGCCGCCCGGCCCCGAACCAATTACAATAACTTGATACGACATACTTGCTGTATTGTATTATATAATTAAACAATTAATATAGTAAAGTTGTAGGGCAAAGGTACGTGTTTTGTTTGGTTGGCGGGCAACAAATACTTGTCGATTGGCCGGTTGGCAGTTCAAATATTTATGGCGTTGCAATAATTAATTACAGTGAATTTATTTCTTCGGCAGGTTGGTTTAAAACAGGGTAGCTAATGCGTACATGATGAATACTGCGCAACTGCTTTTTAAATACTCTTTTAATTTGCACTAAATCTTTGAAGCTAAGTGGGCAATTAACCAATTGGTCTTCTTGAATTTTTTCGTCAATGAGTCGTTCTACTAATTTGTTTATTTCTTCTTCATCGGGGCTTTTAAGCGCGCGCGAGGCAGCCTCAACTGAGTCGGCGAGCATTACAATAGCCGTTTCGTGCGAGTATGGCACTGGGCCTGGGTAGCGGAAAAAGCGGTCGTCATCGCGGTCGGTTCCCATACCTAGTTGTTTTTGGTAAAAGTATTCAACGCGCGTGGTACCGTGGTGGGTTCGTATAAAATCTATTATTAAATTTGGCAGTTTGTGCCGGCGGGCAATGGCTACACCTTCGGTAACGTGTTCAACAATAATTTGTGCGCTTTCTTCGGGGGCTAAATCTTCGTGGGGGTTAATATCTTTTGGTTGGTTTTCAACAAAATAGATGGGTTTGTACATTTTGCCAATATCGTGGTATAATGCACCTGTTTTTGCCTTTAGTGGATTTGCCCCTATTTCGCGGGCGGCGGCTTCGGCTAAATTGGCTACATTAAGGCTGTGCGAAAAGGTGCCGGGTGCTTTATTGTAGAGTTTTTTAAGCAGGCCCCGATTTAAATCGCTAAGTTCAAGTAAGGTTAGCGAGCTAACAAAACCAAACAGTTTTTCGAAAATAGGTAGTAATTGATAGGCTGCCAAATTAATGAGCGAGTTAATAGCCAACCAACCTAAAACCTGAAAATTAGCGGGCGGTTCAAAGGTTTGCCGCATAAGCGAAACGCCGGTGTAGCAAGTACAATAGGTTACAAAAATTAAAGCAGCGGCAATAATAAAATCGTTCCAATAATAAATACGCTCGTTTACAGTAATAGCGACTAATCCGGCTATAAACTGAACAAATAAAAAATCAAAGCCTAACGGAGCCATAAATCCGGCTAAAAACAGCAATACAACGTGCGAAAAATAGGCAACCATCCGGCCAAAAAAGTTGCTAATCAAAATTACCGGAAAACAGAAAGGCAAAACATATAAAGCCGGATGCCCTGTATTTCCTTCGACCAAATAATATACATATAACAATACATACACAAACATTACAATGGTTAGCAATAAAAATGTTAGCTCGCGGGCATATTTAAATACGCGCTCGTTAAAAATACGAAGCGATAAAACAAGCAAGGCAAACAACATAAAAGTTACCAAAAAATAGCCAATATCTGTTTCGTAAGTTTTAAGCCATCCGGAGTTGTGGCCGCGCCTGTCGGTATCAATTTGCTCGTATTTTTGCCGCAACGATTCAAGTTCGCGCAATATTTGTTCGCTTACTATTTGCCCTTGTACTACAATTAACTCGCCTTTTTCTTTGTAACCCGCTCCTTCGGTTATACCAGCTAAAGCCTCATCGTGCATTTTACGGGTTACAACACTATCAACAGTTAAATTGGGTATTAGCAGGCCACACATGCGGTTGCGCAATTGCTGGCCAACCGAGTCGGGCATGTTGGCGGCTTGTTGCTCGCTTATATAAGCACAGGCGTTATTGCGTTTGTAGTAGTTGCGGTTGGGTTCAACTTTTCGGTAGCGTTTAACACCGTCGGGGCCAATTTGTGGTACATATATTAGCAGTACCGAGTCGGGTTTATTAAAATCGGCGGGGGCTTGCTCGTAAATTCCACGCTGGTACAGGTTAGTTAATATGCGCTGGCTGGTGCGCAGGTAATTAGTAGAGTCGCGCTGATTAATTTTTAAATTGCTAAATACACCATCTTTATTTAAATTGACAACTAAATGGGCAAAAACCGAATCGGCCATGGTATTAGTTACCGCATAATAGGTATGAAGGGTTTTGTATAATTCATCTTCTTCGCGTTTTATTTGTGCTGGCATTTTTTTTATGGTATAACTAAACGGCGCATAAAGGTCATCGTATTTCCAAGGTTGGCCTAAAGCATAATCGTAATGAAAACTGCGCCGGGGGTACAAAAATGTAACCCAAATAATAATTACCAAGACCAATAAATACCTAAACGAAAAAATATGCCGGTTAACCAACAACGAGATAAACTTTTTCATACGGCAAATATAGAAAATCCGGATTAAATAATTGACAGATAATTGGCAGCCTATTTTTTCCGGAGCTAAAATATACTAAACCATCACTTGTTTCGTTCATCAAACTTAAATAAATAACAAACTTAAAAACATGCGGCCTTGTATTTTGTTTCACTTAAGTCAAGTTGTTTGCTTACCGCCACAGTTTGATTTAAATTTGCGCCCCGCCATGTAATTTTTAATTTTACAAAACCTTAACAAATATTATTGCCATCAAGCCTAATAACCAACCATATCCCAAAATTGTATTTTTATGAGAAAACAGCTTGTATTATTGTTTCTTGCGCTCTTATTGAGCCAATTTGCAACCGAGGCGCAAAATACTGCCACCCCTACCCCACCCCAAACTATTGACCCTGCAAATAAGGCAGCTCTTTACGAAACCGAAATGGCTTTAATGCCCATTATGGAGCGTATGCGCAAAGATAGTACCACCGAAATGCGGTTAATTGCCAACACCGAGTTTATACCAAAATTAGTTGCCGGACTAAAAACACCTCAATCGTTTTTATATAAATTTGATTCGCTTAAAAATATGTCTATAGTTGAAGCCCCCGACCACAGTTTCCGGATTTTTACGTGGATGGTAGTGCTTGATAACGTTAATTTTACTTACCGCTATTTTGGGGCAATTCAAAAAAACAATACCGAAAAATTAGAACTACTGCCGCTTATTGATGGCAGTGCCGAAATGAGCTCGCCCGAGGTGCAAATTACAGACAACGAAAAATGGTATGGCTGCATCTATTACGGCATCCACCAATATACCTACAACAATACAAATTATTATATTTTGTTTGGCTGGGATGGCAACAATACCCGCAGCGACAAAAAAATTGGCGATGTGCTTTATTTTAACAACGGGAAACCAAGTTTTGGCGCACCAATTTTTAATATCCCTAATTTTTCAAACGAGTTAGTCATGCGCAACCGGCTTATCCTCGAATTTAAAGAGGGTGCCATTGTAAACCTTAGCTTCAATAAAGATAAAGACATGATATTGTACGACTTTTTAACCACCGAAGCCGGCGACCCGCCCAGTTCGGGCAATGGGTTTGCCTTAGTGCCCGACGGTACTTACCACGGTGTTAAACTTGACCCCAAAGACGGGGTTTGGAAATATCAATCTATAATTTTTACCGAAGTATTGTCAGAAGCACCCGTTTACCGCGAAAAATCGAAACCCGCTAAAAAAGAGAAAAAGGCTAAAAAAAGAAAAAATAGAAAGAGCAAAAAAGCAAAGTAAAACATATTATTTCTTCCGGATGCTTGCTTTGGGTGTATCAAAATTTTTCCGGATGAAATAAATCGCGCTCACTTCTTTGCAAGTGTACAATATTATCCTTGTAGTTGTGTGCTAAAAATCGTTGCCCAGCGATAAATAAATACAGCGTTGTGTTCGGCTGCCCGTATCAATACCCCATGCCACATCGAATTTCACAAAATAGCCCAATATTTTGCTTCGCAACCCATAACCATAACCCATAACAACAGGGTTTCGGTAATATTTTACGGTAGCAATAACGGGGCCGGTTGCTTCTTCGGGCGGAGTAATACCGCCTTGGTCAACGGTAACAACGGTATAGCGGTTGTCATCGTTAAACGGCGAGATGCCCGTCCAGGCAGCGCCAAAATCGGCAAAACCTACAATTTGAAACGACCGTAAAAACTCAGAGCGCAACGGGTTTCGCGCTAAATACAAAAACAACGGAATACGCAACTCGCTGTTTAATAGGGCATAGCTTGTTCCATTCCGGATGTTTTGCTTAAAACCGCGCAGTTGGGTAACATACGACTGAAAAGCATACGTGTATCTTGTATCTTCTATAGTCGAAAATTCGTATTTTTTCTGCGGATCAAACGCGAGCCAGTTTTCAACGCCGCCTAAGCGATACAACAGCCTTTTATTGCCCACCGATACGGCGCTGGCAAACCTATTTGCCCATGTAATTTGCCGGCTTACGCGCTGGTAATGCCTTGCATCCACACCTATTACGCCTAACCATCCGGTATTGTTAAATTTCATTTTTACCCGTTCCTCGTCAATAGTGCCTTCAAACGGCTTATGAAACTCTACGTATGCCTTTGCGCGCAAACCTTTAATAATATTTAAAGTTACGGGACTTGTATTATCGAAAATATACTCGGCTTTGGCAAACAACCAGTTTTCATCTAATTGTGAGGGCAGTTTGTTTGACAGCGAGTCGGTTACTAAAATGCGCAATTTGTCATTTCTAATGCCGCCGTGTAAGCGCAGGCTTTGTGCGGCATCGAACGGGTAATTAAAACTTGATTGTGCATAATGCGTGATGTTTTTACCTTCAATGGCAAATACCGGAAATCCGGGCAAACCTACCATGTATGGATTGCGTTGGGTTTTGCGGTAAAATAATAATTTTTTATCCCAACGTTTTTTCAGGTTCTGAAATTGAGCAAAATACTCCGAACTTTTAAAATCAACAGGAAGCCTAAACCCGCCCATAAAATGGTAATCTTCTAATAAATCTTTAGCCCCAATTTTAATGGTGCCGCCTAAATCGGGCTGATTAAAAAAACCACCCGTTAAGCTATAACTTTCGTAGGGGGTAAACAAAATGGCATTATCAACCTGCGAAACAACCTCATCAACGTAAAATTGTGGTTTGTAAACCCTAATATTTGTGCGTTTAAAGGTTCGGTTTGGTTGGTCAAATAAAGTGGGCACGCGAGGTGCTGTACGAAGTACATTGTTTGCAGCGCTTTCTGTTGTATTGCTGCCGTTTCCTGAGGAGGGGTTAAATTTATTTTTTCTGTTTCAAATTCGCTTTGAAAAAAATAATTTTCTTCGGATTTATCTAAGGTATCTGTTTTTAAGTCTGTTTTGTTTATTAATTCGGGCTCTGAATTGGGTTTTGTGTTGCTTGAGTTTGATGGCAGTGCTGGTGTAGGTTGGTTGTTTGGCTGTGGTGGTAGAGTTTGATTTATTTTTTTGACTTTAGCCAGATTTTCGGTTTGGCTGCGATGGACCGTATTTTGCAAACTTGGCCGCGCAGTTATTAAATCCGGAATTGGTTGCTGGTAAAAATGGTATCGGCCTTGGTAGTTTTGTAAGCTAAACCATTGTGCTGCTTTAACGGCAGCATCGCTTGAAATGGGACCTTGTGGTAAATTAGTTGCTGTCTTTATTTTGGCTACTGTTTTGTAAATTGGTTTAAAGGTTATGGTATCAATTAAACCGCTTTTAACAAATGTGTCTAACGGGTAAGCCGGATTTACCACTAACGAGTCTTTAAATTTTACCCATTTATCGGTACGAGCGAGGATACTGTCAAATTCGGCAACGTATAAATTATTGATGCCATTTTGGTCGCTCATCCATCCTACGTGGGTGCTATCTATTTGTTGGGGAGTTGTTTCGGCGGCTAAAGGTGTAAAAGTACATTGTGCCAAAGCATTACCATCGTTTTTACCCTCGAGCGTGTATAAAAATACATTATGATTACCAACTGGCAACAAGGTATCGGGTTTGGCAGCGCTTAAGGTATCGGTAGGCCGGTTCGATATAAATAAAATACCAGTCCGGTCTTTGAGGGCAATATAATTAGCATCTAAATCGGTATAATAATCGTCTGTTAGCTGCACCGTTCCGGCTGTTGGTATATTAAACAAGTACAAATCTACCTGCCCGTTGCGCATGGCAGTAATTACCATATTTCGGGGGTCGTTTGTAAAATCTATGCTGTATATTTGTTGAAACTTGACAATTTCGTCGCTTTGTCGCTCGTGCGTTTCGGCATTATACACTAAAAGGCGTGTTTGGTCGCGGCGGTCGTAAACAACGCCCAAAAATTTACTTTTATTATCCCAGGTTAGCAGGGGGTAAACATCGTCGTTAGGTTGGTTGGGGGCGCGGTAGCCATTGCGCAGTATTATTTTGGTTTCTTTTGTTTGGGTATCAAAAAGTTTAACTTTTTGCCGGCCATATTCGCTGGTTGCCCACGCCATATAACGGCCATCGGGACTAACTTTTAAATTATAGTAATCTATATGTAATTTTTGTGCTCGTTTTTTTGAAGTGTAAAGTTTAAGGCTATCATCCGGAAGTAACAAATTATTGCGTTCGGCAAGGTATCGTTGTTGGTAATATTCTAAAAAATCGACCAAAGTTCCTTTTAAATCATTGCCCAAAACAAACATAAATCCGCTTTCTAAACTGCGGTTTACGCGGGTAATATACAGCAAATTAGGTATGGCGGGCTGGCCGTGCAATTGGGCAATATAATGCCAAAGTGCGTGGCCGGCAAAAGTAGCCTCTTCGCCTTCTAACTGATTAAAATGGTCAAAGCGTTTGCGTTCAATAAGGTTGCGCAATTGGTCATCGTGTTGTGCGCTCCAGGGTTGCCCCAAATACGAGGTGAGGCCGTTTATAAACCAATCGGGCAAATTTAGCAGTACCGCGTTTTGTAATACCTCTTGAATATTGCCGCCGTGCATCATTTTGGCCAATAAAATACCGGCAATGCCCTCGCGAACCTGCCGCTGAAGGTCGCTGTAGTTGCCATTAAAATAAATAAATACTTTATTACCTATGGTTTTGGTAATGCCCCCCGGATTAGTTTGCCAAGCAGTAAGGCCAATATTGGTTTGGCGCAAATCGCTAATATTGTGGTACACCATAATATCAATCCGGTTATTGTTTTTAAACTCTAATTTCGACTCTAATTCTGCTAAATTTTGTTCGGCCATAAATACCACAAACCGGCCTAAATTTTGCCCTCCCTGGTAAAAATAGGTAGTAAAATTTGGCGACTCATAACTTGTCCAAATAAACTGGTGATATTGTACTCTGTTTTGCCCAAAATCGGTGTTAAATCCTTGTGCGAAGGCATTAATTGTCCGGATACCATTGCTCAAAGCAAGGAACAACAAAAACAAGCGAATATAAGTGTGAAAATTAACGCGCGGTGAAAGGTGTTTCAGCATTTTTAATAAAAATTACAAGTAATATTGGCCTGAATTAATTTGGTAGAGGTAAAAATAAAGGCTTAGTTGGATGTATCAGGGGTAAAAAAAATTTCCGACCTGTTAATTAACGAGGATAAAGTGCTAAAAGTTGTGTTTTAGCGGGGCAAATACTGTTAGACAAGATGAATTACCATCAATATCGGTTGTTTCCGGATTAAAGTTAAGCCAACTAATATGCATCAATTAATCTTCCAAGTCAAAATTAACCGTATAACTAAGTCCGGCCATATTAAAATTATAACCTGTGCCTTTTTTGCCGTTATAGGTTAAACTCAGCCAGTTGTTGCCACCCACTTTAACTCCGACTGCCAAACCATATTTAGCGGCATATTCATTTAAATAGCCACAAGCACTAAACATAAATTTTTCGTCAAATATTGTTTGGAGGCCATATTGTAAATTTGGTTTATACGTTACACTAAATGACTTAGAGGCAAGCACTTGCTTAAGCTGTATAAACGGCTTTAGCATCCAGCGTTTTTGCACCAACCAATTGTAGTGGGCATTTACACCCATTACCCGCATAAACCTAAACGAAATACCGGGCTGGTAAAATTGATAATCGGGTTGATTTGTATTTACAAACGAAGCACCCAATGAGGCTTGACCCAAACGCAGCAAAAAACCAAAATCTAATTTAGGTTTAAATTTCGACTCAATAAGCGGTACTATTACAGTGCCGCCTGTTCCGCCCGTTCCAAACAAGCCGTTATCGTTGGTTGAAAACCTAATAAACCCCACGCCAACCCCAAACCGAAGGTACGATGCTTCTGAACCGCCCAAAAATTGTTGGTAATTATACATGCCCGTAAGCATCAAAATTTTATCTTTGTCGTCATTGTTAAAATTCACAAAATTGGCCTGCAATCCAAACCCCGACTTAATAGACGTAGCGGGGCCATGCCAGTAGCCAACAATTTGCAAAGGCGCCGAGGTGTCGGCGGCGGCCTTATTCCAGCCATATTGTGCAGCCAAGCCCAATTTAGGCATATCGGTTTCGCCGGCAATCGCCGGATTTGTCATTAGCAAATTATTGGCATAAAACGAACTATTTGGCAATTCGCGGGGTAAATAATAGCCTTGCCCATAAACAAGCGGCATCAAACAAGTCAATAAAATACTGATAAAAACTAAAAAACGCATAATAAACAGACATTAATAGATTTAGATGCCGTAAAACTACCCTAAATTTGCCAAATTTTCCGGATGTTTTTTTTTCTTCCGGATAAAAAGACTGGGCAAAGGCATCCATCGGTTTAAAATTACCTCATCTAAGTTCAAATTACAGCAGCAGATATGTCAGACAAAAAAATATCAAAGCAATTTCACTGGCTTTTACCTTTCCTAATTGTTTGTATTACCGCTATTTGCTTTTACCCCAGTTTAACCAACGCCAATTTTGTAAACTGGGATGATGACCGCTACCTACTTAATAATATTGCCAAATTAACTGCCCCCATAACTGCGTTTTTTACCCAACCATTTGTTGATAATTATATGCCGCTAACTGCTATTTCGTGGGTTGTAAATTATAAACTAAACGGTTTAAATCCTTTTGGTTACCATTTTGTAAATTTGATTTTGCATTTATTAAACACAGTTTTAGTATATATTTTGGTTAAAAAAATTACCGCTAATAATTTGAAAATGGCCGTATTTGTAGCTTTATTTTTTGCCATTTCGCCCTTACGTGCCGAGTCGGTGGCGTGGGCTACAGGGCGCAAAGATGTTTTGTATATGGCCTTCTTTTTATCCGGATTATTGACGTGGTGGCAATACATCGGCTCAAACCATCGAAAATATTATATTTATACGCTGTTATTTTTTGTAGCGGCTTTAATGAGTAAGCCAGCAGCCATTGTTTTTCCGCTAATACTGCCTTTGCTCGAGTACCTTACGCCGCGCTGCCCCATACTTAAAGGGCGCGCCTTGATTGAAAAATTGCCTTTTGTAGGTTTGGCTGTTTTGTTTGGTGTTATTACCTGGCAAATTCAGGCCGGGCAAGCCATTGGAAACTGGGGGCAGTTTAGCGCAGTGCAAAAAATTAGTTTTACCTGTTACGCTTTATTGCAATATGGTGTTAATATGTTAATACCGTTTAAAACGGCAGCCCTACACCCTTATCCTGTGTTTGATGCCCAAACTAATTTGCCATTTTATTATTATGCCGCTATACCAGTAGCAGTTCTTGTATTTGGCCTATTCTTATATTGGGCGTACAAAAATGTTTGGATTCGGTTGGCTTTGGGTATTTATATTGCCGGATTTTTGCTGGTACTACCTGTTTGGCAGGTGGGCAACGCCATTATGGCCGACAGATACACTTATTTAAGCGCAATTGGCTTAGGTTTGGGTTTGGCTTGGTGGCTATTTAGCGATAAATCACAAGCGCAACGAGCCGCTGCAAACCGCTGGCCTAAACTTGTTACCGCGCTCCTTGGTTTGTGGTTTTTTGTCTCCGGATGGCTAACTGTCGAAGCCACTCAACGTTGGCAAAACAGCGAATTGCTTTGGACGCACGCCATTGACTTATATCCGCAAGGGCATTTTTTGGCTTATAACAAACGCGGCGAGGTTTTTTACGAAGCTGGCAAATTTGACCGTGCCTTAGCCGATTATGAGGCAGCCATTAAAGCCCAACCCAAACATTATTTGGGCTATGCGGGGCGGGGGCAGGTATTGCTAAATGCCAAAAAATTCGACCAGGCCCTGCCCGATTTCAACCAAGCAATTTCGCTTAACCCACAAAGCGCAGCCACCTACAACAGTCGCGGGCATTTATATTACCAAACACAACAATTTGAGGCCGCCTTAGCCGATTATTCGAAAGCTATTGCCCTTGACCCAACCTATTACCGCGCCTTTAATAACCGTGCCATTATTTACCACACACAAGGCAATAAAGCCGCCGCCTTAGCTGATTACGACCAAGCGCTAAAACTGAAACCCAATTATACAAATGCAAAAATTAACAGGCAAAAGCTATTAGAACAAACCCCTTAAAAAGAGCCTAAACATTTTAGCCACATTATCCGGATGAATGTTGCATGCCGATAAACTTGCTCTACACATTAAATCTAAAGTGCATAATATCGCCATCTTTTACTACATACTCCTTTCCTTCAATATGCAGTTTGCCGGCCTCGCGGGCGGCACTTTCCGAGCCATACTTCACAAAATCATCGTATTGCATTACCTCGGCACGAATAAATCCGCGCTCAAAATCGCTGTGAATAACGCCGGCGGCTTGCGGAGCTTTGGTGCCTTGGGTAATTGTCCAAGCGCGTACTTCTTTTTCTCCGGCAGTAAAATAAGTAAGTAATTTTAGCAATTTATAGCTTGAGGCAATTAAGCGTACAATTCCGGGTTCTTGTAGGCCCATCGTTTGCAAAAACTCTAAACGCTCTTCGTAACTTTCTAACTGCATGATGTCGGCTTCTAAGCCTGCCGAAATAATAAGCACTTCGGCATCTTCGTCCTTAATAGCATTTTGCAAGGCTTGGGTATAGGCATTTCCGGATGCAGCCGAATCTTCGTCCACATTACAGACGTACAAAACGGGTTTTGCGGTCAGCAAGTTTAAATCTTCAATGGCAAATCGGTCTTTGTCTTCAACGGGGGCGGTTCTTGCCGATTTTCCATGCTCTAAATGCTCCTTGTAAATATTTAAAATATCAACGGTGCGGTGTGCTTCTTTGTCGCCGGCATTGGCAGCACGTTGTAGTTTGTTTATTTTTTTTTCTACGCTTTCTAAATCTTTAAGTTGCAGTTCAATGTCAATAATTTCTTTGTCGCGAACGGGGTTTACCGAGCCGTTTACATGCACAATATTGTCGTTGTCAAAGCACCTAATAACGTGCAAAATGGCATCGGTATCGCGTATATTTCCTAAAAATTGGTTGCCAAGCCCTTCGCCTTTGCTAGCTCCGGCCACTAAGCCAGCTATATCAACAATTTCGACTGTGGTAGGTACAACGCGCTGCGGATTTACAATACGCTCTAATACATTAAGTCGCTCGTCGGGTACGTTTACTACGCCTATATTTGGCTCGATGGTGGCAAAAGGGTAATTTGCCGCCAAGGCTTGCGCGTTTGAAAGGCAGTTAAATAATGTTGATTTTCCTACGTTAGGCATCCCTACAATACCACATTTTAGACCCATATATATAATATTTTATTTGCTTTTATGAAATGAGGCGCAAAATTACGAAAAAATAAGCTTGGTTGGGCTACATGAGGCAACTTTTCGGTAGCAATGTCTGTTATATAATAAACTATTAATCAGTTTTTTGTAAATTTTAAGCAATAATCAATATTTTACGAAGGAAAACTTGCCTAAAACAAAAAATTTACCTTAATTTAGCAATATAATTAAATTAAAAACAAATATTATTCACCGTTTTTTTAAAACTAAATTTTAAAAAATGAATTATTCCCAGCGACCAACCACCATACGATATGGCTAATTAATTATATTTAATTGTATTAGTAGCCATTCAATTAGTGTTAAATATAATTTTACTTATATTATATCAAATTATTTTTTAACCAAATTTACGTGTTATTTTTATGGTTACAATCATCTTCTCACTACTGCTTTTTCTATTTTTTATAGACAAGGCAACCCGTAAGGGTTTTAAACCAAGCGACCAACAACTACACAATGTTGGTTTGGATGTACTACGACAAACAAACGGCAACTTTGAAAGTTTAACTGTAAAAACTGATTATCACAACGACGAAAACGCAAAAAGTATTACTTGTGTTACATTCAGATGGACGATTACCGAATGCTTTTTTTTCAACCACTATTGCGAAGTTACAGGTATTATTCACACAAATGAATATAACCAAGTAGTTAAGTTTCAAAGTTTTAACACCAATGCAACCCTTAAACGTTATGGTTTTGAAAACCATGACATTACATTAAACTACTACAACTAAAACTACTTTTATCGACTAAAAACTTACACTGCACTTTTTTATCCGGATAAAAAATAGAATGAACGGCGTATTTTTGCCCCATGGAAAATCAAAATGCACCGTTTACCTCCTCTAACTCTAACCATTCAGCAAGTACCGGTACTACTGCTGAGGGAAACACCTCGGCACAGCAAATTAAACATAATATTGATGCCCACAACCACGTTGCCAAGTGGTACGACCAAAAACATGCCGAAATTTACAACCCCGTTGAGCAAGAACGGCTAACACAGTTGTTGCAAAAAATGGTAACGGCATTGCCTATGCCGGCCAATCAGGTTCATGCTTGCGATGTAGGCGCTGGCACGGGCAATATTACCCTCAAATTATTGGCATTGGGCTGCCATGTTACCGCTGCCGATGTATCTGAAACATCGCTAAATTTGTTGCGGCAAAAAACACCTCTTAACGACCTGCCCCGTTTGCAAACCGTTGTCATACAAGGCGAACGCTTGCCATTTGCACCTAATTCGTTTCAATTAGTAACAACTTATTCGGTGCTGCACCATATACCAAACTACTTAAATGCGGTAAAAAATCTACTCGATATATGTGCGCCACAAGGTTTTGTTTTAATTGACCACGAACACGCAGCACAACATTGGCAACCCGACCCCACCTTACAGGCATGGCAACAAATTGTAAGAATGACCCGCTACGAGCACCTGCGCGGCTTAATTACACGCGGCGAACTATTTACCTTGCCCTTTGTTAAAACAATTTTTCAAAAACTATTTGTAAACCCTCGTTACGAGCGCGAAGGCGACCTGCACGTTTGGCCCGACGACCATATTGAATGGCCTAAAATTTTAGAACTTGCCAGCCAAAATAATTTCCGGATAGTTGAATCGCCGCAATATTTGCTCTACCACCCCAAAGCTACAATCCAGCAATACGAATATTACCAGCCGCTTTGCGCCAATATGCAATACGCCTGGTTAGAAAACTTAACTGAAGGCAATTAGGTTCGTTGAACAAGAACAAAAGAAAGAAAAGGCAGGTTTTAAAATTTAAACATTATTGGTTTTTAGCGAAAGTTTTAATCAGCAGCAATTAATTCCGGATAAAAGAAAATACAAGCAACAAATCAGGTAAAATCAGGTTCTAAGTGGTGCAAATAGCATGGAAAATTTCACCCCTATTTTTGCACAAATCTAACCAATCCCGAAGGGATATTATGTTTATAGAAAACCAAAATATACACAGGGTTCGACCCCAACGGGGTCGCATAAAACCCAACACAACCGGTTCTATAAACCTTTGAACCCTTGGGGTTCTAAGCTATGGAAATAGTGTAACAACTTAGGCTATTTGTTTTTGAGCAAACTACACATAACCAAAAAATAAATTTATATATTTGAGCAAAAAACGGCAATAAAGTTTTGTTTGCTGATAATAAAAATTATTAAATTGCTGGCAGATTTAAACAACCAATTTTTTCATCCATAAAAATAGTATAAAATGAAACATGTTGTTAAAAACTTTAATTTAGTGGGGGGGGTAATGTATAGCCTTATTGTTATGTTTAACTTAGCGCTATACCCCAATTTAAAAACCTATGCCCAACAAGACCCTTTTAACCAACCCAAGCGCAGCTAATTGTCTATAACCGTTACGGACAGCGTGTTTTTAACGGAAATGCCTTTGATGGTTGGAGCGGTGTTTTACCCAACAACACCCCCGCACCCGTTGGCGTGTATGTATATATGTTCAGCTACACCAACCCTTTATCCGGATTAACCGAAACGCAAAAAGGAAATATTACGCTGTTGCGGTAACGATGCATTGTTTTGCAAGATTGGTTTGTTAGTAATTCCTATTTTTATAGCTTTACATTTAGCCGCATTTATTATAGTTAAAGCCATTTTATTGTTACTCCAAATAGGCTGGAAATCAGTTTAAAAAAAACAATTCCATTATGATATACGACTCCATTTACTTCGGCTTTCGCGGCGCCAAGCCTCATAAAACTGTTTTAAATTATGGTTATCCGGGTTTTGCATATTAGCATCGGCATCTAAAAGTTTTGAGGCTGCAGCCCTTGCCTCGGCCAATAACGCACTGTCTTTTACTATGTCGGCCAATTTAAACTGCACTAATCCGCTTTGTTGGGTGCCGTCTAAATCGCCAGGGCCGCGCAACTGCATATCAACTTCGGCAATTTTAAAACCATCGGTAGTGGCTACCATGGTGCGCATACGCACACGGGCATCGTGGGTAAGTTTGTCGCCAGTAAGCAGTACGCAATAGCTTTGCGCTGCCCCCCGCCCCACACGCCCTCGCAACTGGTGTAGCTGCGACAGGCCAAAACGCTCGGCACTTTCAATTATCATAACGCTGGCATTTGGCACATCTACGCCTACCTCGATAACCGTTGTGGCAAGCATAATTTGCGTAAGCCCCTGCTTAAATCGCTGCATTTCGGCTTCTTTTTCGCTGGGGCTAAGTTTGCCATGCACTACACTAATAGTATAGGTTGGTTGCGGAAAAGCAAACGACAACATTTCGTAGCCCTGCATCAGGTTTTTGTAGCTCAAAGCCTCACTTTCTTTAATCAGTGGGTAAACAATATACACTTGCCTGCCCAAGGCAATTTCGTGGCGCATAAAGTCAAAAACGGCTTGCCTTTGCCGCTCGCTGTAATGTACTGTTTTAATTGGTTTGCGTCCGGGGGGCAGTTCGTCAATAATCGAAACATCTAAATCGCCGTAAATAGTCATGGCCAAGGTGCGCGGTATGGGCGTAGCACTCATAACCAAAACATGCGGTAACACGGTGGTTTTTGCCCATAAACGCGCGCGTTGCGCTACACCAAACCGGTGTTGCTCGTCAATAACCACCATACCGAGTTTATTAAACTGAACGGGGTCTTCTAATAAAGCGTGTGTGCCAATTAATACTTGAAGTTCGCCGTTGGCAAGCCGGGGCAACAGTTCTTTGCGAGCTTTGGCTTTGGTGCTTCCGGTAAGCAAACCAACTGTAATAGGCAGGTTTTGAAGCATTAACCCTATATTGTTGGCATGTTGTTGGGCTAAAATTTCGGTTGGCGCCATTAGGCAGGCCTGGCAATTATTATCAATAGCCATTAACATAGCCATTAAAGACACTATTGTTTTGCCGCTCCCTACATCGCCTTGCAACAAGCGGTTCATTTGTTTGCCGGCAAGGGTGTCGCTTCTAATTTCGCGCAGCACCCGTTTTTGGGCGTTGGTTAGGGCAAAGGGCAAATGCTGGTTGTAGAAACTGTTAAAATACTCGAGTGCCGGAAATCGCCAGCCCTGGTTGTTTTGCCGGTTACTGTTGCGACTCAACAAAATACGCAACTGTAGTAAAAAAAAACTCTTCAAATTTTATGCGGCGTTGAGCGGCGGCAATTTGCGCTTCGGTTTCCGGAAAGTGGATATAACGATAAGCATCGGCACGATTTATAAGTTTGTAGTGTTGCCTTATTTCCTCCGGAAGAAATTCGGGCAGGTCTTTTTCGGGTTGAAGTTTTTCAAATAAATTCCGGATAAGTTTATAGATGCCTTTGCTGTCTAAAAAGCGGGTTTTTAGTTTTTCAGTCGAGCTGTAAACGGGTTCATATTTTGCCGTAGCCGTATTTGTTTCGGTGTTGTCGGCAAGTTCGGTTACAAATGGGGTAATTTCGGGGTGCGAGATACTAAATTTTGCCCCAAATTGGCTTGGTTTTCCAAATACTAAATAAATTTTTCCGGGAGTAAGGTATTGTTTTACATAGCCAAACCCCTGAAACCACACCAACTCAATACTGCCCGTATCGTCAGACAAGGTAGCGGCAAGGCGGCGGGTTCGTCCTTCGCCTAATTCTTCAAATTTACCCAAAACCCCTTTAATTTGTACTAACTGCGTGCTGGGATTAATTTGGCCTATCGGGTAAATTTGGGTTTTATCAATGTATCTAAAAGGGTAATGCTCTAATAAGTCGCCTAAGCTAATGAGGTTTAGCTCGGCCCTAAGCAGTTCGCCCTTTTGGGGGCCAATGCCTTTAAGGTATTCAATTGGGGTTTCTAAAAGTAGAGCAGTAGGGTTTAGCGCCATATTTGCATTAATGGTAACACAAGAAAAAGCAAACCGCTAAGATAGCGTTTTTTTTAGTATTCTTAAAAAAAAGTGTATTATTTTTGGAGGATACTGTTACATTTTTTGATTAAACACATGTTGTTTTAAATTTAAAGTTTAGCCGCCGGCATGGTTTTATCCGGATAAAAAACAAAAATCCCCTGCAAAGAAGATGATTCTTCATTGCCGGGGAAGTTGAAAAAACGTGGGGATATCTTCTGAAAAAATTTACAAGTTTAAATCCTAATTATTTTGTGGTCAAACTAAAATGCAGTAAGTCTGTTTATTGCATTCCACCCGTTGGAAACTTATAACTAATGCCGTTGGGGGCCTCGCCAACTGATATGGTATGGGTTACTTTTTGGGTGGCTACATCAATAACAGAAACTGTATTGCTTTTGCTGTTGGTAACATAAACACTTTGCCCATCATTGCTTACTACAACACCATGTGCCGCATTGCCCACATCAATAGTATTGGTTACCGATGAAGCGGCAATATCAATAACATATACTTTGTTAGAAACAGGGTCGGTTCCAACACCGCCTTGGTCGCAAACATAAAGCAACTTATTATCGGGAGTAGGATATAATTGTATTGGCCCCAAAGCCCCTGCCGGAAGTGCTATTTTGGTAACCTGTTTAGTTTGTATATCATACATTGCAACCTCTTTTGTATCATATAAAGAGGCAAAGGCATATTTTCCATCCGGAGTAACAGCGGTTTGTACTGCCATTCCGCCTAAAGGTACCTCATCTATTTGCCCACTTGAAATATTTATTATCGACATGCTTTTTGCCCCCATATTAGCCACATACAGATTTCCTTTTGAATACCTCAAGCCATGCGGTTCATACGTTGCGCCAAGGTTATATCTTTTCACTTCGGTGTAGGTTTTGGCATCAATTTGTATAACCTGGCCAGCTTCATTGGCAGTTGCAAATGCGTAGGTTGAGGCAGTGTCGAGCACTATATGCCCAAGATGCTGATTAACGCCGACATTAATCTTTTTTAAGATACTATGATTGGCAACTGGGTCAATCACAATAACTTGCTCCATGTCTCCGCCATCATGGGCTGTGGCTGTTACCCAAACAGACTTTCCGTCGGGTGCCACCTGTACGTTGTGCGGCATAAGCCCCATTTGAGACGAGTGGTGGTCGCTGATTACTATGCTGCCAACTACTTTGTTTTCTAACGGATTAATGACTGTAATTTTTCCTTCATCCTCTTCGGCAACATATACCGCATAAGGTTGGTAAGGTATTTCGTTGTGGTTGGAATGGTCTTTTTTGCAGCCCACAACAATAGATAGTGCATAAATAAAGACAAACAAAAATAATACTGCCCTCAAAGAGACAAAATTAAATTTAATCATGTTTTAATAAGGTTTTATATGAATTAATATTATAATAAAAAGTAGGGGTGTTAATTAGAAAGTTTCTTATTTCATGGTTAGACTCAGGTTTTGTCGGAGAACTAAACCCTGTACATTTTAACGAACAACCTGATTGAATGGTTTTGATAAAACACAGTAATATAACAGTTAAAAGCAATTATACACAATACTATTAAATCTTAAATATTTTTAGCATTAAAAACGCCTAAACTTATGATTAATTTGATTATAGGATTGGTATGATTTTGAGAACAAAGCAGCACCTACTGTTTTTTCCGGAGAAACCTCTTCGTTGTCTCTTATCCGGATAAAAAACCAAGCATTAAACGCTAATTAGAAATTAAAATAACGGGGTTCTTAATGCTTCCGGAAAAATTATTGCAGAGCAAGTTTTCGCTTCAAAAATCATCACTATCAAGCTTAAAATAATATCGTAAATTTGCGCCATTAATAAACTGCCTGCCCAATAAACTATGTTGAAAGCCTTTTTTACCTTTATAATTGTTATTATTGGTGTATTTTTATTGCAGCCGGTAACAGCCCAACCGCCGGCATCGTGTACTAACCAACGCTATCGCACCGATATTTTTACTGCCAACACGCAAACTAATGTAGCTACCTACGCTACAGCTACAGCGGTAATGTATCCGCCATATATTTCAGAAACAAGCACTTATAGTCAAAACCTTAAATTTGACCTATACACCCCCGCCGGCGACACGTGCACCAAACGCCCATTGGTAATTGTGGCCTTTGGCGGTGCATTTTTGGTTGGCACTAAAAGCCAAATAGAGTTGGTAGCATTTTGTAAAGCCTTAGCCCGCAAAGGTTATGTGGCAGCCGCCATTGATTACCGCTTGGGTTACAATATACTAAACGAAAGCACTGCTATTAGGGCTGTTTATAGGGCGGGGCAAGATGTTAGGGCTGCCGTTCGTTATTTTAAAGAGCATGCCAGCACTTATGGCATAGATACCAACTATATTTTTGCCGGAGGCAATAGCGCCGGTGCTGTCGCCTCCATACATACCGCGTATTTAACCGATGCCGAGCGCGCAGCCTCGCCCTTGTTAATACCAACCTACACCGTTGACCAACCACTTTTGCCCGATTGGCCCGACCTGGGCTGCATTGATTGCTCGGGTAACAATTACGTACACAACGGAGCGCCCAAGGCAGTGGTAAACCTATGGGGTGCCATTGGCGATACCCTTTTTATGGATGCTGGCGAAGCGGCTATTGTTTCGTTTCATGGCACCAACGATAATATTGTAAATATTGGGGCGGGTGTTCCTTTTGGGGCTACAGGCTTTTTTCCGGTATTATATGGCTCGCAACCAATAAGTGAGCGTGCTGCAAACATCCCCTTAGCCTTTGAATTTTATCCCTTTGAAGGGCAAGGGCACGAGCTTTGGACAAACCCTACCAACGCAGATTTTATAAATGAAAAAACGGCGTTATTTTTATATCATCACTTGTTAAAACCTACAAAACCAACCCTTTTAGGCAATGCAACGGCTTGCAATAACGGCCTCGAAACCTACTCGGTAACACACCACTATGGCAGTGTTTGGTGCTGGCAAATAGTGGGGGGGCAAATTGTTGGCGATGCCACACAAAACAGCATTCAGGTAAATTGGCAAACGCCGGGCATGGGTAGTATTACGGTGCGCGAAATTAACTCGTTAGTGGCCGAAAGTGATACCGCCTATATGTCCGTAAACATTGTAAATCCACCTGTACCTATTAATTTAACTGCTGCCAATATAGGTTTAGGCAGCGCTGATATTAGTTGGAGTGAGCCTTATGGCTTTGAAACTGAAATAAGATACCGGCAAATAAACGGAAACAATACTTGGGCGACCACTTCGGGCGGTGATTCCGGATTTAAAATTTTATCCGGATTAAGCCCATGTAGTCAATACGAAATGCAAATTAGCTCACTTTGTAGTGAAACTCAAAGTCAATATTCGACCTCGGTATTTTTTAACACGCCTTGCGCAAACTTAGCCGTTACCTGCTTTTTAGAAGGTAGTTTTAACAATAATACCCAAACTATGAATACTACGCTGCGCAGTAAAGATCTTTTACCCAATACGCAGCCCTTTAATACCGCACCTTGGTGGTATGCGGGCAACCAAGCAACCCCCACCCTACCCTCGCAAGTAGTTGATTGGGTGCTAATAGAGCTTAGACCACAACAAAACACAACCCAAATAGCCGAGCGCCACGCAGCGCTGCTGTTTGCCGATGGCAGCATTAGGGCAACCAATGGCAATACTTTTATTACTTTATCGGCCAATATTAACCCCACCTTAGCTTACTACGTAATTGTGAGGCACCGTAACCATTTAGGCGTTATGAGCGCGCAAGCACTGCCGGTTTCAAACACTATGACATGGAATTTTAGTACGCAGGTGCAACAGGTCTACGGCATAGGCCAACAAATATACAGCGCGAGCGGCATTGCCTTGCTGCGTGCCGGCGACGCCGATGCCTCGGGCAATATTACCGTTGCCGATTTTAACGTGTATAACAGCATGACCGCTTTGTTAAACGGTTATTATAAGCCCGATTTTAATTTGGATGGCAATATTACAGTTGCCGATTTTAATCTTTACCACCCCAACGCAAGTAGTATAGGAGTTTGGGAAGTACAAAACCCTTAAAATCTATCCGGATAATTATAATAGAAGTTAAAAATAGTCTTGCCATTGACGCTCTTAGGCCTTAGTGGCAATGGCAATAAAATGATCTTTCTCTAATAAACGGTATTGCAATTTGCAATTAAAAACTTGTCTAGTTTCGGCAATAAGAACTTCGCCGTCCATTTCCGCCCAATCATCAGGATAAGGGTCAGAAAATAATGTAATGCGTATATTCTCGCTAAAACTAAGTCCTTTTCGTCCAACTAATTTATACATAGCTTCTTTGCACGTCCAAAAAATGGTAGCATAGGACGCTTGTAAACGCGAGGGTTCTACCTCTCGAATCAAACGCAACTCGTAATGCGAACAAAAACGTGGGGCAATATTTAAGGCTTTGGGCGAAATTAATTCTACGTCCACACCAATAGGACCACCTTGGGTATTAACGGCCACAACAACCCATTTTGAGGTGTGGCTAATACTTATTTGATGTTGGGGAAACTGTGGCAAATACGGTTTTCCGGATGGATGATATTTAAGTAGGGGGTCGGCAGTTTTATTGTCATTCTCCGAGCTTTGAAATAATTGTTGTAATAAGCACAAAACCGCCAACCATTGCCGTTTTTTTTGGGGATGCTGTAGGGCTGCCCATTTTTCTGGGTAAAATTGTAGTACTTTGAAGTTAATTTGTTCAAGTAATGCCTCAACTGATTCGGTAAGTTGCCAAATAGCAACAAAACAAGTTTCTTCGATTGTTATTTTTTGGTAAAATGGCATCTATGTGTCTATTATTGCCCAATAACTAAATCAAACCAATTAAAGCTGCAAAACTATTAAAAATTTTGATCACTGCATAAGCAATATAAAAAGTAGTGGCCAACATAGATACAGCTACGGCAATATTAATTGCCGAGCAATATTTAATAAATTTGGTTTTGCCCCAAAACACACCAGTAATACCACCCATCAAACTTATAGAACCTAAAGATATCATTAAAAAAAGTGAAACATCAATAGCAGTGGTTAACAGGAGAATAAAAAACAAAAAATTAACTGCGGTAGCTATTAACGAAATTAAATTAAGCTGGTAAAACCATTGGTTCGTATTCATAATCGTAAAGTACATTAATTAAAATTATTTGCACCCTATTTTATTAGACGTTTGCCTTTGCCGATTTTGGCAATTTGCACTAAGGTTCTTGGTAAAATAAAACATTTTTGTCTAAATCAAAAGATAATTTTGCAATTTTGCAGGATAGAAAGCAAAACATAACTTGTTCAAAATATTTTTTAATACTAATATATTGTTAATTTAACATGTCCACAATCGATAAAAATGCTAATTTAGTTTTTAAAGAAAATAATTTTTGGAAGCAAGTTTATACCCTCATACAAAAAGATGCGCAATTAGAGTGGCGACAAAAATCGGCGGTGGGTGGATTGTTATTATATGTTGTGGCAACGGCATTGCTGTCGTTTTTGGCCTTTAAACGTATTGACGGCCTTACGTGGGTAACTTTATATTGGCTTATGTTAGTATTTGCCGCCGTAAACGCTGTAGCCAAAAGTTTTATGGCCGAGTCGCGCGAGCGGATGCGTTTTTACTACGGTTTAGCCAGTCCGCAAGCTATTATTATGGCAAAGCTGCTTTACAATTGCGGTCTGCTAATTATTATTGCCGGCTTAGGTTTAATTATATTCAGTATGTTGTTTGGCAACCCCATTGAAAATATGAGTTTATTTGTAGTAATTGCTTTTTTAGGTGCAGTTGGTTTTTCGTTTTGTTTTACCTTGGTATCGGCAATAGCGGCGCAAACGGGGGGTAATGCCGCGCTTATGCCTATATTAAGTTTCCCGATTATTATTCCGGTATTTATTTTGCTTCTGTCCTTGTCAAAAATTGCTCTAATTGATACATTTAACGCTAATTTTGCCCTCGATTTGGGCAATTTATTGGCCATAAACGTACTTTTATTAGTGTTGTCGGTAATTTTATTTCAGTTTGTTTGGAAAGAATAAATGACAATCTCTTATCCATTTATTATGTCAATTATCCGGATTATTTACTTGTTTATTTAATTAAT
Organism: Sphingobacteriales bacterium; assembly: GCA_016706405.1. Taxonomy (NCBI): domain Bacteria; kingdom Pseudomonadati; phylum Bacteroidota; class Sphingobacteriia; order Sphingobacteriales; species Sphingobacteriales bacterium. The sequence goes on along the minus strand of JADJJT010000002.1, from coordinate 1,337,220 downwards.
TAGTTACGTGAACCAAACACTTTCAGTGCCAAAAATTTTACACTTAAAAAAAGGAAAAGAAGCCTCAATAATGCGCCGGCACCCTTGGGTTTTTTCCGGAGCCATTAAAAATATATCCGGAAACCCAAGCGAAGGCGATTTAGTGCACATCCAGACTGCAGACGGCACTTTTTTAGCCTCAGCATTTTATCAGCAACAAGGCAGTATTTCGGCACGCATAGTAAGTTTTGAAGCAGTAACAACCACCGACCAAACATTTTGGGGTAAAAAACTAAGCATGTGTTTAAATAGCCGCCAAAAATTAGGATTATTAAACAACTCTCAAACCAACTGTTTTAGGTTAGTAAACGCCGAAGGAGACGAAATTCCGGGCTTAATTATAGATATTTACAACAGGGTAGCGGTTTTTCAGGCTCATAATTGGGGTATTTACAAACAAAAAACGGAAATTGTTGCCGCCTTATTGCAAATTTTACCGCCTTACAACCAACCAATTATAGCTATATACAATAAAAGCGCCGATACACTGCCTAAAAACTCGCCTTACCCACTGCCTACAAACGGTTACCTGTGGCAAGAAGAGGCGCAGCTATCAACAAACGCAAAATTTAGCAACGCCAAAGGAGATTGGGTTACAGAAAACGGACTAAATTTTTGGATTGACTGGGAATTAGGGCAAAAAACAGGCTTTTTTTTAGACCAGCGCGACAATAGAAAACTGTTGGCTACCTACGCAAAAAATGCGAACGTGTTAAACGCTTTTTGTTATTCGGGCGGATTTTCGGTGTATGCCTTGCAAAATGGGGCGGCAAAAGTAGTAAGTATTGATAGCTCACAAAAGGCAATTGATTGGGCAAACAAAAATGTGCAACAAAATTTTCCGGATACTGCCGTACCCGATAGCCCAATTTCATACCCCCGCCATCAAACCGTTACCGCTGATGTTTTGCCCTATTTACAACAAACCGAAGCCAACCAGTTTAACCTAATTGTGCTCGACCCACCTGCATTTGCCAAAAATTTAGCTGCTCGTCATGCTGCCGTTCAAGGCTACAAACGCCTAAATGCTCAGGCTATGCGCAAAATTGAGGCAGGGGGCATTTTGTTTACTTTCTCGTGTTCGGGGGTTGTAACCCGCGAGTTGTTTAACGATACTATATGCGCCGCAGCCATCGAAGCCAATAGAAGCGTGCGCATTTTGCATCATTTGGCCGCCCCTACCGACCATCCGGTAAATATTTTCCATCCCGAAGGTGCTTATTTAAAAGGCTTGGTAGTACAAGTTTTTTAAACTAAATTACTCATTTTAAAAGCAGCGTCATTCCCTTGAATTACAACCAAACCTTAGAATATTTATATCAAAAACTGCCCATGTACCAGCGCATAGGTGCGGCAGCCTATAAAAAAGATTTAGACAATACCCTTGCGCTAAGTGCATTTTTAAACAACCCACATACTAAATTTAAAAGTGTTCACGTTGCCGGAACCAACGGAAAAGGCTCGGTTACCCATGGAATTGCCGCAATTTTACAGGCAGCAGGCTATAAAACAGGCGTGTACGTGTCGCCACATTACCGCGATTTTAGGGAGCGGATAAAAATAAACGGTCAATACATACCCAAAAAAGCAGTTATTAATTTTGTCAAAAAATGCCAGCCGGTACTCGAAGATATAAACCCCTCCTTTTTTGAAGCTACGGTTTGTATGGCTTTCGACTATTTTGCAAGAATGGCCATTGATGTTGCCGTTGTAGAAGTTGGCTTAGGTGGCCGTTTAGACTCGACAAATATTATACATCCGGAATTGGCAGTTATTACCAATATTAGCCTCGACCATACCGACATGCTTGGCGATACCTTGCCTTTAATTGCCGCCGAAAAGGCCGGCATCATTAAAGCCCAAACTCCGGTTGTAATTGGCGAAACCAACCCGCAAACGGCACCTGTTTTTATTCAAAAAGCGGCAAACATGGCTGCACCGATATTTTTTGCCGACCAAATTTTAGAAATCAAGAACTTTGAGCAAAACTTGTTGGGCTGCAAAGCAAATATTGAAAACAGTGGCCAATTAATTTATCCGGATTTAAGCACCGACCTAACCGGCGATTTTCAACGCCACAATTTGCTCTCTATTTTACAATCCGTTGAAACACTGAAGCAACAAGGATTTATTATACCTAAAGAAGCGATTTATGCCGGACTGAACCAAGTTAAACCGCTTACCAATTTCATTGGTCGCTGGCATGTTTTACAGCAGCACCCTTTGGCTATTGCCGACAGCGGCCATAACGAAGCCGGTATAAAATTTGTCGCCACCCAGTTACAAGCTTTAAATGCACAAAAACTTCATTTGGTTATTGGGTTTAGTAAAGACAAATCTATTGACGCCATTTTGCAACTATTGCCAACAAAAAATACCGTTTATTATTTTTGTAAAGCCAATATTCCAAAAGGGCTGTCGCAAGACGAGTTACAAGCAACTGCCGCCCGTTTTGGTTTACATGGCCAAACATATCCAAGCGTAAAGGCAGCCTACAAAGCCGCTTTAAAAGCTGCCAATCCTCTTCATGATGCTGTGTTTGTAGGAGGTAGTATTTTTGTAGTTGGCGAGGTAATATAAACTGGTTATTTACAGCAAACAAAAACCCCCAAACTTAAGGCCAAGTTTGGGGGAGCGGTTAGTTATAAAAATTCACGAAAAAATTAGTTAATTTCGATGTTTTTAACTGTAGGTTCGGCAACAACGGGTTTTACCTTCGGTAAATTAAGGGTTAAAACTCCATTATTGTGGGTAGCGGTAATGGCGTTGGCATCAATATTTTCAGACAAGTTAAAACTGCGTTTAAACGAAGCATGTTTGTACTCGCGGCGAATATAATCGGCTTTCTCGTTGGTTTGCTCCGTTTTGTGTTCGGCACTAATAGTTAGTTGGCCGTTACTAATGCTAACAACTACCTCATTTTTATCGAAACCTGGCACCAAAATATCCATTGCAAAAGCATTTTCGTTTTCGGTAAGGTTTACACGACCTGCCAAATTTGCATTTTTACCCCCCCAATTAAAAGATTGGTCGAGATTAAAAAATTCGCTGGCTAAACGGTCAAAAACGGTAGGCAAATTAATGGCATGATAGCGCATTTTTGGTTGGCAATAAGAGTGCATCATAATAATTAAATAATGGTTTATGGTTAGTTAAATGATTAAAAATTTGTTTTTGCAAATAAGCAAGTACGCCCTCTGTATTGCAAACGAGATGCCAACAGGTTAGTTTTATATTTTTAATGCCTTAATGTCAAAAGTAAACGCTAAAATGGCATTGTTTTGTTAAATTTAATGACATTTTGGCAATATAAAGCTGTTTTAACAAGCCAGCTTCTTATTTGTTTCCCACTTGAGCAAGCAAATTAGATATCCAAGTTTTATTTAAACAAAAAATACTAATTTTGAGCCTTCAGTAAACATAGTATTTTGTTGGTTTATTTTTTCCTATTCACAATCTATTAATTTGATGTCCATAATGTTTCGTTTTATTTTGCAGATAGGGCTTGTTATCTTTTTTTTATCCGGATATTCGAGTTTTTCCGGATTTGGCATTTTTCTTCATGCCCAAACGACAAATAAACAATCCTCCTCAAAATCAAATACTTCACTAACAAATTTCGATACTTCGTATTATAACGTTATGCGCTGGCGCTGCGTTGGCCCCTGGCGGGGTGGCCGAAGTTTAGCCGTTGCGGGGCATACCAACCAGGCAAACACCTACTATTTTGGTGCCACCGGCGGTGGTGTTTGGAAAACTACCGATGGTGGCGAAACATGGAATTGTATATCAGACACCGTGTTTACCGCATCGAGTATTGGCGCTATTGCCGTAGCACCCACCAACCCCAACACCATTTATGTTGGCACCGGCGAAGCCGAAATAAGAGGCAATATTAGCTATGGCGACGGCATGTATAAATCAAACGATGCAGGCAAAACTTGGCAAAAAATTGGCTTGCCAAAATCGTATGCAATCAGCACTTTGGCAGTGCACCCAAACGACGAAAACACCGTCTTTGCCTGCGCCTTGGGCAATGTGTTTAGTCCAAATCCTGAAAGGGGTTTGTACAAAACCAAAGACGGGGGCAAAACATGGGAATTGGTATTAGCTAAAAACGACTCGACGGGCGCAGTAAACGTAATTTTTGACCCCGGCAACCCCAATATAATGTATGCTTGTTTATGGCAGGCTTACCGCAATGCTTACAGTATGAGCAGCGGCGGCCAGGGCAGTGGCCTGTACAAAAGTACGGACGGCGGCGAAACATGGAAAAATATTTCAACTCGGCCGGGTTTACCTAAGGGAGTTTTGGGTAAAATTTGTATTGCCATATCGCCAGCCAATACCAACCGCATTTGGGCCATGATAGAAAACGAAAACGGTGGCTTATACCGCAGTAACGATGCCGGCGCTACTTGGCAACGCATTAACGAAGATAAAAACCTGCGGCAACGGCCTTGGTATTTTTCGCAAATTTACCCCGACCCAAAAGACGAAGACATATTATATGTGCTAAACGTAGGATTTTGGCGCTCAATAGATGGCGGCGGTAAGTTTAACAGCATAAATGTGCAACACGGCGATTGCCACGATTTATGGATTGACCCCAACAATCCGGAAAGAATGATTCTGGGCGATGACGGCGGTGCAGAAATAACTACTAACGGCTGCCAAACATGGACTCAACAAGATATTCCTACGGCACAGTTTTACCATGTTGTTTTAGATAATGATTTTCCTTACAATATATATGGCGCACAACAAGATAACAGCTCCATCCGGATTGCCTCGCGCACCAATGGCTGGAGCATAGATGAACGCGACTGGTATCCGGTGGCAGGCGGTGAAGCTGGTTATATCTTACCGCACCCCGAAAACAGTTTAATAACGTTTGGCGGAGAATACGATGGTCAAATGACAAAGTACAACAAAACTACCGGACAAAACCAAACCATATCGGTTTATCCGGAAGGTGGTATCGGTAATCCGGCAAAAAGTAAAAAAGAGCGCTTCGCATGGACGTTTCCCATTGCGGGCTCGCCCCATAACCCAAACGTGTTATATGTTGGTTCTCAACATGTTCATAAATCCACTAATCAGGGCGCAAGCTGGCAAGCCATAAGTCCCGACCTTACCCGCAACGACTCTACTAAACAAATGTCGAGCGGCGGCCCCATTACCAAAGACAATACCGGCGCCGAAGTCTATTGCACGGTATTTGCTATTGCCGAATCGCCTATACAGCCCGACTTAATTTGGGCAGGCTCGGATGATGGCTTGATACACCTTACCACCGATGGAGGCAAAAATTGGCGCAACGTAACACCTTCTAAAAATATACTCCCCGAGTGGGCACTAATTTCCATTATTGACCCGTCAAGTTTTGATGCCGGAACTTGTTATGTAGCTGCAACACGTTATAAATTGGGCGACCAAAAACCCTACTTGCTAAAAACCACCGATTTTGGCAAAACCTGGCATTTAATTGTCGCCGGATTGCCTGCGAATGCCTATACACGCGCCATTCGCCACGACCCAAACCAGCAAAATTTATTGTATGCAGGCACAGAGCGCGGTATCTTTGTATCGTTTAACAATGGAGACAAATGGCAAAGTTTACAATTAAATTTACCGCTCACCCCAATACACGACCTGCGCATCCACCCGCGCGAGCGCGACTTGGTAGTAGCTACCCATGGCCGCTCGTTTTGGGTATTAGACAACTTAACGCCATTACACGAACTATGCACGCAAAACCAACAAATAACTAAGAATGCGCTGCATCTGTTTAAACCTAAATTTGCTTACCGGATGGAGGGCGGCAGCTATTACTCGCCCACCATGCAAACCGGGCAAAATGCGCCCAACAATTTACAAGTATATTACTACTTAAAAACCGAACCAAAAAAATCGCTAAAAATGCGATTTTTAACCGAAAAGAACGACACCGTTGCCACGTTTTACAGCAATAAAAAACGTAGCAGCGAAGCCATGAAACAAGATAACAAATTTTACGAAAATCCGGAGAACAAACCAGGCGATGTATTGCCTCTTAAAAAAGGGTTGAACTTGTTTAACTGGAATATGTATTATGATGACGCTACCCGATTAGAAGAAGCTACCCCAATGTGGCATGGCGGTGTAGGTGGGCCACAGGCAATACCCGGAAAATACCGCGTTGAATTGCTGTTAAACGACACCTTAGTTGCCCAACAACCATTTGAAATTACAAAAGACCCCCGCATTACCACCACCAATACAGAATATGCCGAGCAGTTAGAATTTGCCTTAAAAATACGCGACAAACTGTCGGCCACCCATGAATGTATAAACCAAGTTCGCAAATTGCGCAAACAAGTCAACGATTTTAGCAACTCGTTAGGCAAAGATTCGACAATGATAAAAGTACTAAACCCACATACCAAAGGCATTTTAGATACTTTGCAGCAAATTGAAGATGCCTTGGTACAGCACCGCGCAAAAGCCACACAAGATTTGCTGGCACATCCGGTAAAGCTAAACGATAAATTGGCTGGCGTAAAATCAACTGTTTTATCGGCTGATGCTGCCCCTACCGCCCAATCGTATGCGGTTTATGCCGACCTTGCTGCCAAAATTGATGAACAATTAAGTATTTTTGAAACTATAAAGACGAAGCGTCTAAAAGCACTAAATCAACGTATTGATGAAATGCGCATTGATGCGATAAGGCTTTCGGATAAAAAATAACGGCCTTAAATTTGTTCTTATCTACTTCTGGAAACAGACAAGATACAAGTTTCAAAATGTATTGACGGCTTGTTAAATTTGGGTTTATTTTAACCATCCGGTAATACTTAACCGCTGCCGGGTGGCTGGTAAAACTTCATGAGCCAAAATATGACTTTTAAAAATAACGGTTTTCCCAAAGTTTGGGTTCATATAAACTGGGGTGGTTTGGTTGGGCAAATAAATGGCCAATTGGCCTCCATAGGAAGGCAACCAATCGGGGTTTAGATAGGTAATAAAAGTGAACTTGCGTGAATCGTCGTTTTTAAACCGGTCGATATGTTTTTTGTAAAAACTACCCGGCTCGTAAACGGCATAATGAAACTCGCCCGATTGAATACCGGTATAACAAGTTTCGTTTAAATAGTTGTAAAATGCTTGTACGGCCAAGAAATAGTCTTTTTCCGGACTTGCTATATGATCAAAAGCATCATTATTATTGTCAATCCATAAAATTTTATCATTTCGTACAGCCTCGTTAATATTCAAATTGGTTTTATTGCCTGTACCAGCCGTTTTAAAATTGCCGTTTGCTAGGTTTAGCAACAATATGTCGCGAAGCTGGGTCAGCAAATTTGAAGGCAGCAGAAAATCGGTTTCGGCATATTGGTTGGCAATTAATTGGTCAATTATTGTTTCGTAAATTGAGTTCGGGTTGTTCATGGTTCTATTTATATGGTTAGAGGCCAAAGGTGTGTTTAATTATTGGTGTGGGCTGTTTAAATCCGGTTCGATATTCAAATAAATTTTTCCGGTGTTGGTTAAAATAGTAAGTCAAATAAACCATCAAGCCAAACATTGCCGAAACCTCTACGGCGGTAATTAAAAATCCGGACTTAAGCTTAGGTATTAAAATGGCGTTATTGCTTATAACGTGCTTACTTTGAACACACTGAAACCCTTCATCTTTTAAAAATTGTAACAAAACGGGCAACATTGCGCTATAAATACCCTTGTTGCGGTGAGGCTCAAAAATTCCGGTATTGCGCATATAAAATGTTTCATCGTTGGTTTGAATTCCGCACGTCCAACCAATAATTTCATCTTTTTTACAAATATACCAATTTAGCTGAAAGGGCTGCCCTAAGTTTTGTGCTAGTTTTTTAATTGCGGCAATTTCGTTTGGGCTTAATAATAAGTCTTCGTTTAGGCGCGTGCTTTCACCAAACACAGTTAAACGATGTCGTTCAAAATAATCCCAAAATTCGGTAATATTTTGTGCGGGTTGAATATTGTAATCGTCAAATAAAAGTATTTTTTGCAGCATATTTTACATAATATTAATAAATTCGTTCGTCTTCAACAAACGACCTTAAAGCTTTGCCACCAACGGGCGGGTTTAGTTTGCTTACCCTTACGCGGGCATGTGTAGGTTGAGGACTTAAAGTGCCTAATCCGGATAAAATACGCTGCACAATTGGCTCTAACAATTTAGAAGGTATTTGAATGAGGTCTTTGCACAAATCATATACCTCTGCGTAATTAATTGTATCTTGTAAATTATCGGTTTGGGCAGCTATACTAATATCTGCTACTTGCAAATAAACATCAACCCAATACCAGTTGCCGCGGTCTTGCTCGGCTTGAGTTACGCCATGATGGGCAAAAAATTGCATTTTTTCGAGCGCAATGGTAGGCATTTTGTAACTTTGTGCTTCGGTTTAGTTTTGCACCCCACAAAGGTAGGCTTTAGATTATTAAATAAGACCTACAAAACACAATTCCGGAGCAAATTTTGACCGTTTTTTTAAATGCCAACGCCTATTTAAAATAATATTAATTAAACACATAACAATATAATTTTATGACCCCATCCGATAACAACCAAACCACCCACACAAAAATTGCCGGACAAGACAAATACCAGTTTCACGACTATTATTTAGTTGATGAGTTGCTGACAGACGAACATAAACTCATTCGCGAGTCGGTACGGGCATGGATAAAAAAAGAAGTATCGCCAATTATTGAAGATTACGCCCAACGCGCTGCCTTTCCGCACCATATAATATCCGGATTAGGTGAAATTGGCGCATTTGGCCCAAATATACCAACACAATATGGCGGCATGGGCTTAGACCAAATTGCTTACGGCATCATTATGCAAGAATTAGAGCGCTGCGATTCGGGCATCCGGTCAACGGCTTCGGTGCAAGGCTCGTTGGTAATGTATCCGATTTATAAATACGGCAACGAAGCCCAACGCCATAAATATTTACCTAAATTGGCAAGCGGCGAATGGATGGGCTGCTTTGGTTTAACCGAGCCTAACCACGGCAGTAATCCAGCCGGCATGACTACCCGCTTTGAAGACAAAGGCGACCATTACCTGCTTAATGGCGCTAAAATGTGGATAAGCAATGCCCCATTTGCGCAAATAGCCGTTGTATGGGCAAAAGACGAAAATGGCGAAATAAGAGGATTAGTTGTTGAACGCGGTATGGAGGGCTTTACAACCCCCGAAACACACGGCAAATGGAGTTTGCGGGCATCGGCAACCGGCGAGTTGGTATTCGACAACGTTAAAGTTCCCAAAGAAAACTTATTGCCCAACGTAAAAGGATTAAAAGGACCTTTGGGTTGCTTGTCGTCGGCAAGGTACGGCATTGCCTGGGGGGCTATTGGCGCAGCCTTAGATTGCTACGATGCTGCCCTTCGCTACTCGATAGAGCGCGAACAATTTGGCCGACCCATTGGAGGCTTTCAGCTAACACAAAAAAAATTGGCCGAAATGCTCACCGAAATAACCAAAGCCCAATTATTGGCCTGGCGCTTGGGCACCCTAAAAAACGACGACCGCGCCACACCTGCCCAAATTAGTATGGCCAAACGCAATAATGTAGAAATGGCACTAAATATAGCACGCACCGCCCGCCAAATTTGTGGCGGTATGGGCATCACCGGTGAATACCCCATGATGCGCCACATGATGAACCTCGAAAGTGTAATAACTTACGAAGGTACACACGAAATACATTTATTAATTACCGGATTAGATGTAACCGGATTGAACGCATTTGGCTAAGAAAAAAAGGGAAATTGATTAAGGTATTTTATATTCCGGATCCATCCGGATAAATGGCTTCAATCTATCCTAAAATTAAGTACCTGCAATTGCAACACAAAATAGCCTTTTAAATGTAATCAATATGGCTCATATACCTTTAATAAACGAGCAGGAATTGCCCGGCATTACCGGATTGTTGCACTACAGCCCCGTAACTGCCCAACCTTTGTTGCTGTTAGCCGATACTTTATTGCACAACCCAAACACCTCGACCTTAACACCCGGCGAGCGCGAAATTATTGCCTCGTCGGTATCGTTTTGGAACGACTGCCATTTTTGCCACGCCTCACATGGGGCAGCAGCAGCCGCACACCTGCAAACCGATTTGTGTTTAATAGACGACATCAAACAAAATTTTGAAGGCAAAAATATATCTCCCAAGCTACAAGCCTTGCTACAATTAGCTAAGCAAGTGCAGCAAGGCGGAAAAATGGTTACAGAAACCCATATTGCCCAAGCCAAACAAGCAGGCGCAACCGACCACGAAATACATGATACAGTATTAATAGCCGCCGCTTTTTGTATGTTTAATCGTTATGTTGATGGTTTGGGAACCTGGCAACCCAGCGAAAACGAAGCCTACAAAACAATGGGCGAACGCATGGCACAACATGGTTATATACGGAAACATTAAATTAAACTTACCAACCTTCAACCCCTAATAAATAATATTGTGTAATTTTACCTTTTAAACGGTCAAATATGATTGTGGCTTCTACAGCAAACAATATCGAGGTATTTAGGTTTGGGCAAATTTTGGCAATAATAATACTGTTTTTTGTATATTTTGGTCTTGTTTTGCCGGTTATTTGTAAAGCCCAGACCCCTGCAAACCCAAGAAGCAGTACTACTGCCCCGGCAAACACCTCAAAAGATGGCAATCTTAATAATAAGGTCGTTGACTTCGATTTAAGGCATTTTGACGACAATGCAATGAAAGAGATGGGCAAAGACCCCTTGTATAATTATGCCAAAACTTCGCAAGATGAAGGATGGTTTAAACAAATGTTGAACAAGATTTGGCAATTCATTTTAAACAAGTTTGAAAATCTTTTTGGCAAATTAGACGGGGTTACATCTTACCACATTGAGCTTTTATTTAAAATAGTAGTTTATATACTTTTTGCCGCCTCGCTTATTATTTTAATAATGCGCCTGCTTAAAGCCGATTTGCGCTGGTTGTTATTTAAACGTTTAAACCAAACCGAAATAATAGCCAACGACCTTGGCATAGACCAGATTCACAAACTTGATTTAGAAACCTTGCTGCGCGAGGCTATTGCTCAAAAAAACTTAAATCGCGCCATTCGCATTTTATATCTAAAATCGCTTAAATATTTAGCCGATACCGAACAAGTAGTATGGTATGCCCATAAAACAAATCAAGATTATTTGCGCGAATTACAAAAGCATCCGGCAAAACCCCAAATGACCGAGCTAACTTATTGGTTTGATTATGCTTGTTATGGCAATTTTCCGATTAAGCAGGTTCAGTTCGATGCTGCCCAAAAAAACTATCAGGCAATAGAGGATATTGTGCAAAAACTACCACTAAAAAAATACCCTGTCAACAATAATTAAATCAATTACGGCTAGCAAATTTATTTCGTATGCATAAAAAAAACTATTTGCTATTAGCTTTTGTAGGCGTTTTGTTGGCAATAATTACCGTTACTGAGGTTGGCAACAACAAACTCATCAACTGGAAGCCCACTTTTGCAAGCCAGCAAACAATTCCCTACGCTTCAAAAGGATTGTACACCCGTTTGGGCGATATTTTTCCGGAAGCCAGGATATCGCAAAACACTTTGTCTTTTTACGAGTTTAGTAAAAACCTTGAAAAAAATAACGCTTTGAATAAAGGCAATTCGGCATTTTTTTTAACAACCGAATATCTTAATTTTGATAGCCTTGAAACAGCTAAATTGTTTGATTTTGTTGCTGATGGCAACTATGCTTTTTTAAGCACCGAAGCATTTACAGGGTATTTAAGCGACACCTTGGGCGTAAGGCATACGCCCACACCTTTTATAACAAAAAATGATATAGACCCAACCAAACCTTGGATAATTAATTCCGACTCAATTGGTATTTACTTTTTACACAAAGCCATACCAACTGCCCATAGCGAATTTTGTATTGCAAAAAAAGAAGTTGAATACGGCCTGAAAACAGATACAAAAAAGCCCGGATTTACCTATACGCCGTTAGCCAAAAACGAGTTCGATCAAACGGTACTACTACATATAAAATTAGGTAGCGGGGCTATAATTTTGTCGAGTACGCCGCGTATGTTTACCAATTTTGTGGCTATTTACCAGCAAAAACAAAGTTTTGCAGCGATAGCCTGGTCGCATTTGCCCGCAACAATTGAAAATATTTATTGGGACGAATATTACAACGGCAATATTATAGTTGACGAAACTCCCTTGCGCTATATCTTGTCCTTGCCGGCCTTTAAATGGGCTTTTTATCTGATGTTGGCAGGTATTTTATTATATATGCTCTTTGAAGCTAAACGCCGTCAACGTGCCATACCTATTGTTGTGCCGTTAAGCAATACAACCGTCGAATTTGTTCGGACGGTAGGTTTATTGTACTACGAAAACGCCAATCATGCCGATATTGCCCACAAAAAAATAACCTACCTAAACGATTTTTTGCGCACTCAATATTGGTTGACTAACTGGCAAAATAACCCCGAATTTTACGATTTGATAGCCGCAAAAACGGGCGTAAATCCGGATATTGTAACACCACTGTTTGAACAAATATCGCAAATCCAGCAAAAAACCAAATTAACTAATGCCGAACTGACCAATTTCAATCAACTAATAGAACAATTTTACGACCAATGCAGCACACAAAGGTAATCGCATAAACTACACAGCCCTATTTTTTGCCTGCCAAAATTGCCCTATCTTTGCCCCAAACCAACTGAAATAAATAAAAAATAAATAAATATATTTAAAAGTGTTATCAATTCCTGAATTACAAAATTTTGCCTCGCAGGTTCGTCGCGACATAATACGCATGGTTGCCCAAGTTAATTCGGGGCATCCGGGCGGCTCGTTAGGCTGCGCCGATTTTTTTACCATCCTCTTTAATAACATCATGCGCCATAAGCCCCACGCTTTTACTATGGATGGCATAGGCGAAGACTTGTTTTTTTTATCGAATGGGCATATTTCGCCGGTTTATTACAGCACCTTAGCCCGGTGTGGGTATTTTGATGTGAAAGAATTAGCCAGTTTCCGGAAAATAAACTCGCGGTTACAAGGGCATCCGGCCACTAAAGAGGGGCTGCCCGGCGTGCGAATTGCTTCGGGTTCGCTGGGGCAAGGCTTGTCGGTAGCTATTGGCGCGGCTTTGGCCAAGCGGCAAAACAACGACCCCAGCTTAGTATATTCGCTGCATGGAGATGGAGAATTGCAAGAGGGACAAATTTGGGAAGCAGCTATGTTTGCCGCCCATCATAAAGTAGATAATTTAATAGCTACCATTGACTGGAACGGCCAACAAATAGACGGCTCGAACGATGAAGTGCTTAGCCTTGGCAATTTGCCCGCAAAATGGGAGGCTTTTGGCTGGCAAGTACTTCAAACAAACGGCCACGATTACGAAGCCTTGCAAAATACCCTGTTAAAAGCTAAATCCTTAACCAACAAAGGTCAGCCAATTGTTATTTTAATGCGCACTATTATGGGCAAAGGGGTAAACTTTATGGAAGGAACGCATAAATGGCATGGCGTAGCCCCTAATGCCGAGCAAACCCAGCAGGCATTGGCGCAACTTGCCGAAACATTAGGCGATTATTAAGCAAAAAACAAACAAAATATGTTAATTGTTGGAATTGCGGGTGGCTCGGGGGCCGGAAAATCAACGGTGGTTCGCAAATTAATGAGTTGTTTACCCAACGATAAAATTGCGCTTTTACCCCAAGATAATTACTACCGCGACAGTAGCCACTTGCCCATGGCCGAGCGGCAAAAGCTAAACTTCGACCATCCGGCATCTATTGAGTTTGAGCTATTGGTAAACCACGTGAAACAACTAATAGAAGGCAAACCCATCGAAATGCCAATTTACTCGTATATTACCTGTACCCGCGCCAAAGAAACCATTACCGTAGCGCCCTGCGATGTTATTATTGTAGAGGGAATTTTAATACTAACCGATGAGCATTTACGGCAACTGTTACAAATAAAAGTGTTTGTAGATGCCCCCCCAGACGACCGATTAATACGCATTATTAACCGCGATATTTTAGAACGAGGGCGTAATTTACAAGAAGCGTTAGCACATTACCAAAACCGGGTTAAACCCATGCACCAGCAATTTATTGCCCCCACCAAATCTTTTGCCGATATTATTGTTCCGCAAGGCGGAAACAACCAAGTTGCCATTCAAGTTTTATCGAGTATGATATTATTAAACGTGCAATAATCAACAACTCTTTCTTTCCGGATAGATTAAAGTAACGTTCATTAAGCGCGCTGACATTTTAAACATACTCACTCAATTCAAGCCATCGCATACTTTTTTCGTCAATTAAAGCTATTAGCTCATTAATACGGGTAGCCCATTTTGTAAGCTCGGTATGGCTGCCTTTGCCAGATGAAAGTTGAGCTTCTAAGTTGGATTTTTCGGTTTCTAAATTTTGGATTTCCGTTTCTAAAAGTTCAAACTCGCGCTGTTCTTTAAACGACAATTTAAGTTTGGGTTTAGCCGTCGTATTTAGTTCGCTTGATGACTGTTGCTGCCGTGTAGTATTGTTTCCGGATGCGTTTTTTCCGGATGATACTGTGGCAGCGGTATTAGTTATTGTTTGTTGTTGTTGCTGCAATTTTAGTTGTTGCTCTTCTTCGGTGCGTTGCTCGCGGTATTGGGTATAATTGCCGGGGTAATCGCGTATTTTGCCCTGTCCTTCAAATGAAAAAACGTGCTCTATCAATTTATCCATAAAAAACCTGTCGTGCGATACAATTAGCAGGCAACCCTCGTATTGTTGCAAATAATCTTCAAGGGCGTGCAAAGTTTGAAGGTCTAAATCGTTGGTAGGCTCGTCTAAAATTAAAAAATTGGGATTTTGCATTAAAATCGTCAACAGGTACAAGCGACGAAGCTCGCCCCCACTTAGGGTACTTATGTAGTTATGATGCTGGCTGTACGGAAACTGAAAATGGTCTAACAGTTGGGCGGCGGTAAGGTGTTTGCCTTTGGCTAAGGGTAAAAACTCGGCCACATCGGTAACAATATCAATAATTTTTTTGTCGGCGGTAAATTTGATACCGTCTTGGGTGTAATGACCAAAAACAACAGTTTTGCCCCAAACAATTTTGCCTATGTCAGGTTTTTCGGTTCCGGTAATTAGGTTTACAAGCGTTGATTTACCCACGCCATTGCGCCCCACCAAGCCTACACGGTCGCCTTGGGCAAAAGCGTACGAAAAATCGCGCAGCAATATTTTATCGTCAAAGGCTTTGTCAATATGATACATTTCTACAATTTTACTGCCCAAGCGTTGCATTTGTAGTCCTGTTAAATTTAGCTGGGCATCGTCAAGGCGGCGGCGGGCTTTGGTTTCTATATCGTCAAAAGCATCAACACGGGCTTTGGCTTTTGTGCCGCGTGCTTTAGGCTGGGTACGCATCCAGGCAAGTTCTTGTTTGTAGCGTTGTTTTGCTTTTTCGGTTTCGGTTTTAAAAATTTCTGTTAATTCGGTCTTTTTTTCAAGATAGTGCGAGTAATTGCCGCGGTACATCCGGATTTGCCCTGCATCTAATTCGGCAATTTCGGTACAAACGCGGTCTAAAAAATAGCGGTCGTGGGTTACTAATAAAACGGTAATATTTGGGTTTTGCAAATAGTTTTCCAACCATTCAATCATGTCGAGGTCAAGGTGGTTGGTGGGTTCATCTAAAATCAGTAGGTCGGGTTCGCGCACTAAAAGGGCGGCAATAGCCAATCTCTTTCGCTCTCCGCCCGACAGTTCGCGGATAGGTTGATTTGTGTTTGTTATATTAAATTTTGTCAATATCTGCTTGATCCTAATCTCGTAGTCCCATGCGTTTTGCGCTGTTAGTTGTTCCATAACCCGGTTAAGTGATACCTGGTTTTGGTTGTCATCCGGATATAATTCGTTTAAAAGCAGTAATTTTTCGTAAGCCTGAATTAGCAATAAAGTAGGGTCGTCTCCGGCAAACAGGGCTTCTAAAACGGTTAATTCCTCGTTAAAATTTGGTGCTTGAGGCAAATAACCTAAGTGTGCCTCGCGGCTAATCCAAACCGTTCCAAGTTGGTCGCTAGAATCAAGCCCAACTAAAATTTGCATTAAACTCGATTTTCCGGAGCCATTTTTGGCCACAATGGCCATTTTTTGCCCTTTGTTTAGCAGCAAATCAACCTCGTTAAACAGCACTTTTTCGCCGTAAATTTTAGTCAGACGCTCGGCTTTTAAATATTGCATAGTAAGGCAAAGGTAAGGCCTATCTCTGAATTTTTATCTTTTGCATTTATTACTTGAACCTAAAGGCAATAAAAAAACGAACATAAATAATATAAAAACAAATCATCAAGCAGGACTTCATTCAATAGGCCTGCCTAATTAAAAAAGTATTGAATTTGTAGGAGGCAATATTGCTATTCGAGTATTTTTGTGATGTCGTCATAAGAAAGTTCAATAGTTTTATCTGTTTTATTATCAACTTTTATGTAGCAGGTTTTGTCGTCTTTAAGCAACAAAGACGGCAACAATCACGAGTATATATTCGCATAATATTAATTTTAAGTTTATACTATTGCCGTCATTTTTTCTTTTACTACCAACTCAGCGTTAAAGCTGCCGATTTGCGCAAATTGTAAATAGGAATTGCTGCCTCGCCGCAAATTTGTTCGGTTTTTTGGGCAAAGCGTTGGGTGTTACTGCCATCTATTAGCAGCGAATCAAATAAAAGTGTTTGTTGGCTATAAATTAAGTCGGTTTGTGCATTTTTGCGCAATATGGCATAATGGGTTTTAATTTTTTCATTTTTTGGTACTAATTCGGCGTTGTATGGGCTTTTATTAACTGATAGAAAGGTAAACTGGTAAGGGCCCGCTAAAACGGTGGGGTATTGTATAGATACTTTCTGGTTAAACACGATATTACTGTTTGAAAATTGGTTTATTGTACTATCTGTGGGCATTTCAAAATTTTCAATCCGGATAATTTGCGGCCTGCCAACCCCTTTTTTCCATAGATTTGGCTGTATTTGGGTAGGCATCTGTGCCAGTCCTGCCGAGTCAAGCAGTAAAACACTGCGCCTGTTTTGGGTAATATCTATAGCTGTTCCTCCGGAGATACTATAAACGGTTATTTCATTCCGGATACTGTTTTGGTAAGCATCGTACAGCGTTTGAACCCCAACTATCGTCAAACTTATTAATCCGGATAGTAGCCATTTAGTTTGTTTAAATTGTAAAAACTGCGCTACCCCTACAATAGTTACAAACAACAAAACAGCCGAAGAGATGGGTGTCATATAGCCTTGTATTAATGCGCCGGGCAAGCTCCCCATAAAGGTTAAAAAATGGTTTTGAAACCAAACTAATCCATACATTACCCAACCTACCCCCTGCGAAACAAAGGCAAAAACACTAGTCCACTGTGCAAATAAGGCCGTAAAGAACAGGGCAATGCCCGCATATAACACCCACCCCGACAATGGCACGGCTACAATATTAGCCAATAAAGCATAAGTTGGGAACTGATGAAAATAATACAACACCAAAGGCAGTGTGCCAATTTGCGCTGCTATTGAAACCGAAGTAATCTCCCAAGCGAGGTTTAACAAGGCATTTGGTGCTAACCAAACCCTATATATAGGTGCTTGCCACAGCAAAATTCCCAAAACCGCCCCATACGACAATTGAAAACCCACTTTAAACAGCATTAATGGCTGAAAAAACAATATTACCAATGCCGAAACAGCTATACTGTTAAAAACATTCGAGCGACGTTGTAAAAAGTCGGCCATCATAACTAAAGAAATCATTACTGCTGCACGCACAACCGAGGGCGGCAAGCCTGTAATAACAGCAAAAATCCAAATAAAACCCAAACCCAATAATAAGCGCAATAATCGCACGCTCTTTGTGTTATGTTTACCAAAAATCAAACGCAACAGCCATTGTAACAAGCCATACAAAATTACCACGTGCATACCTGACACCGCCAATACGTGCATAGCACCTGTGGCCGAATAAGCCTTTACAATTTCGTCATCAAGCAGGTGGGTATAGCCAATAAGCAAGGCAGCCGCTACGCTTGCCTCGTCTTTTCCGGGCACATATCTTGCAATAGCATCCAAAAAAAAGCTGCGCAAATAGTAAATCTTAGCAAAAAACCAGTTACCCTGATTTTGTTGAGTTGGCAGCCATTTACCCGAGGCCAACCAAGCTCTGTGGTAAATTTGCTCGAATTGTAAATATTGTCTGTAATCAAACGCTCCGGGATTTTTAACTGAATCAACCAAGGCAACCGCCTGCGCCTGTGCAACAATTAAGTCGCCGTATTGTAGCGCGGCGGCGGCACTGTCGAGGGCTAAATAGGTAAGTATTTTTCCTTGCGCTGGTTGTAAAAGTTGGGTGCTATTTTCATTTGTATAAACGCCTAATACCTTAGTAGTAGTTTTATAACTGCGGGTTTTAGCAATTAGCGGCTCTTGAATTTGCAATAATAATGTCGCACTGCTATCTGTTGAAGTAATAAAATGCCTAAAATGTGTTGGCTGCTGGAATTGGTTTTGTTGCAAAGTACGGGCTAAGCCCAGCAAAAAAAATGCAACGGCCATGCAAACACCAAACCAAACCTTAATCTGTCGCGTTTTTTTCGATTTAATATTGCGAAAAAAGAACAACGCAACAACCAACAAAGGCAAACAAGCGGCAGTAATGGCGTAAGCCCACCACCAAGGCTCAGTTTGCTGCCCAAAGAAATAATAAGCCGCTATAATACCTATCACAAAAGGCAATAGCAACCGTAGGGCTGGCAACTGCTCTATATAAGGTATAATTCGCTCGATGTTTGGGTTGGTAATTGGAGGTTTACTTTGCACAACTTCAAGAGGTTCGTTTCAATTAAGCGGATGTTTGCTGTTAAGTAAAAATAGGTTCTGCTTTTAATTTTTATCCGGATTAACAAAGTTACCGGATCAAGTAAACTTCAACTACCAGAGCAAAAAAATAGTCCGCTAATTAAGCCCAATGGGCAAAATTAGTTATAATTCATTTATTTATTTACTATTTATGCCAACTTCGCACTATATTATTGCTGCCCGCTTTGAGTATCCATCCGGACAATAAAACGAATGAAAGCAGTTACAATCAAAAAAAAGGATTGAATTTTATTTAAGTTAAAGCCTTTAAGCTTCGGGCAATAATATCAACACAATCGTAAATTTGATTTTCGGTAATTACCAAAGGTGGGGCAAAACGTATTTTGTTGCCATGTGTTGGTTTAGCCAAAAGTCCAAAGTCGCGCATTTTAAGGCATATATTCCAAGCCAAATCGCTGTGCTCGTTGGTATCAATTTCGATGGCGTTTAACAAGCCTTTGCCGCGCACTTCTTTAACTAAGGGCGAGTTAATATTGGCAATACCCTCGCGCAGCAGTTTGCCCATTTCTTGGGCGTTTTGTGCTAATTTTTCGTGTATTAACACCTCAAGCGAGGCGATGGCCACTTTGCAAGCAAGAGGGTTGCCGCCAAATGTAGAGCCATGTTCGCCGGGTTTAATGCAAAGCATCACTTCGTCGTTTGCCAATACTGCCGATATAGGCATAACGCCGCCCGAAAGGGCCTTGCCTAAAATTACCATATCGGGGCGTGCGTTGGGTTCGTGGTCGGTGGCTAACATTTTCCCGGTACGGGCTAAGCCTGTTTGCACTTCGTCGGCAATAAAAAGCACATTGTGTTGGTTGCAAAGCAGCCTTACTTGGGTTAAATAGTCGGGGGCGGGTACAATTACGCCCGCCTCGCCTTGTATGGGTTCAACTAAAAAGGCGCAAACAGTGGGGTCGGCAAGTGCATTAGCTAAGGCGGGTATATTATTAAAAGGCACTTTAACAATACCGGGCAGGTAGGGGCCAAACCCTTCGTAGCTTTGCGGGTCGGTTGAGGCAGACACGGCAGTCATGGTTCGGCCATGAAAATTTTCGGTGGCTACCACAATTTTAGCTTGGTTTGCAGCAATATTTTTATGTTTGTAACCCCATTTCCGGGCTAATTTGATGGCCGTTTCAACCCCCTCGGCGCCGGTATTCATGGGCAATACTTTGTCGTAACCTAATAATTGGGTAATAAATCGCTCGTATTCGCCTAAGGTATTGTTGTAAAATGCGCGCGAAGTTAGGGTTAGTTTGGTAGCCTGGTTAATAAGGGTTTGAACAATATAGGGGTGGCAATGCCCTTGGTTTACTGCCGAGTAGGCCGATAAAAAATCGTAATACTTTTTGCCTTCAACGTCCCAAACAAATACACCTTCGCCCCGCTCTAACACTACGGGCAAAGGGTGGTAATTATGTGCGCCGTAGCGGTCTTCTAATTCGATGTAATAATTGGCGCGGGCTTGTGGGGTTGAAAGGGTGGCAATCATGTTGATGTATTAAAGCTAAAAAATGATATAAAAAATACGGATGGCAAAATTACCATTTATTTTTCCGGACACAAAGGATTTATCCGGAAAAATTTGCTTGGGTGAGGTTGGTAATAAAACCTGCAACTTTATTGCCCGAACAAGTCATGAGATTTTATACTTTTATCCGGACATAAAAAAACAAAACAGCACCCAATTTTAGCCGAGTATTGCCTTAAATCAGGTGCTGCAAGCAAGGTCTCAACCTTTTGTGTTTAGCGCTTTGCCATTGCAATTTGTGGGGTCTTATTTTGCCACTGTTATCTTTGCCGTATCATAAGTTTTGCCTTGGCTATAGACTTGTACTATGTACACACTGTTTGGCAAATGATAAAGGTTTATAGGTTCAATTGAATGAGAAACAGGGCTTGAAAAAACCTTAACGCCTTGTAAATTATACACTTGTAAGAAGGTATTTTGTTGGCTGTTAATGAATTTTTCCGGAATTGTTACCGTAAACTGCCCGGTACTAATGGTTGGGAAAACTTCTAAGGTTTGCGCTGAAGCATCCTCGGACGTAGCCTCATTTATACTTGTAGTATATGAAACTTTTGCTATCTTAAATAACATACTACTGTCGGCATCAGTAATTGTTACACCATAATTACCTACAGCTAAATAGTTAATAGTTTGAGTGGTATCACCGTTGCTCCATTTGTAGGAATAGGGTTCAGTTCCACCCGAAACATTTACCGAAGCACTGCCGTCGGTGCAGCTATAACAACTCGCATCCGTAACAATAACCGTAGCAGTTAATTTTGGTTTTCCAACTTTGATTTCTACTTTAAAGGTTGCCGTAGTTACCATTTTTGTGGCGAGGCTAATTTTTAAGCTGTCGCCATTGTTATCTTCAAAAACGCCCGATATTGTATTTGCCGGAATAAGAATTTGGCCTAAATTGTCATCTTGGGGGCAAAACAAAGCATCGTCCCGCTCTAAAGCCTTTACAATAACGCTGTCGGCGGTCAGGTAGCCATTAACATAAAAATCAACTGGGCAATTATCATTTGCTTTGTCGGGTATTTTTAATTGAAGTATCTTGGCTGTGTTAAACAAGTTCAAATAATAGTCGGGACTACCGTCAGTAATACAATCACTCCACAATGTACTTGTTTTTAATAAGGTAAGTTTGTCAATAATTCTAAAACTGTCTGCCTTGGTTACCGTTAAACTTAAGGTGTATATGTCAAGTTCGGTGTAGTTTATAGTTGGGTTTTGTAGCGTCGAGGTTTGCCCATTGCCAAAATCCCAATAATAGGTATCGAAGCCCGGTAAAACAAAGGAAAACGGGATGGATTGATTAACAACAGCATCGTAATCATCCCAATCTGTGCCTAAGTTTAGGTCAACTTTAAATAAAGGCTGCGATACTGCTTTTGAACAAAGTGTTACTAACAAAATAGCGTAAAAAAAATAAGTTTTCATAAATGTGTCTTGTATTGTTTGAGTGAAAAAATTATACTTAGCAATGTTGATTTAATGTTGTTTTCTTTAATAAGACGCTCTGCTCTGTTTATTTTGGCCGGCTATTAAACTTTTTAAGAAAATAAATGTCGCCTTACAATTTTGGTTTTCCGGATAAGAAGATATAACTCGTAAAAAAATTGTACCACAAGGCTCAATATTTCGGATATTTGCGTCTAAATACAGCAAATTATTACCATCCGGAATAAGAATATATTTTCATATTGTAATTTTAAACCTATGCCGTTTCTTATAAAAAATCATTATATCGGTCTGCTATTTGTTTTTTTTGCCCTACTGCTTACAACCATTAACTGTGTATTTTTTGCCGCGCAAGCTCAACCTTGTACCACCGAAAATGCCGCCGGTTGTGTGTGCCCACCTCAAAGCGCCAATGCCGATACTTGCTGGCTTTTGCCCGACCTTAGTATTGCCAAAAAAATGTTGCTTGACCCCGAATGGAATACCGAAACTAAAGGAAATTATTACCTTTCGGTAGCAACGCCCAACGTGGGCTACGGGCCTGTACACGTAAAAGCCTCGAACTATTTTATTTGTGGCACCGATACGCTTTACTACGCCAATGGCATTGCCGATACCTGCCCCGGTGGCACCTACCCAAAGCAACTAATACGGCAAATTATATATATCAAAATGGGCGAAACAATGGATACTGTGCTGAGGTGGGCAGGCTCAATGACCTACCACCCTTTGCACAAACACATGCACGTTGATGATTGGTCGTATTACTCTATCCGGATAAAAAACCCCGAAGAGCCTAACCCTTTAAAATGGCAATCGGTGGCCGAAACAACAAAAACAGGATTTTGTTTAATGGATTTTGGCAGTTGTACCAGCACCAAATACAACGATTATTGCATTGATGCCCAAGGCAACGCCCTTAACAACCCCGCCGACATACCTAATTACGGCTTGGGCGGCGGCGAATATACCTGCGGTTTTGACCAAGGCATATCGGCAGGCTTTTTAGATGTTTACAACCAATATTTGCCCACCATGTCAATTCCAATACCCGATGATTTATGCGATGGCGATTATTATTTAGTGGTACAAGTTGACCCCTTAGATTATTTTTTAGAAATGGACACGACTAATAATTTATTGGTTTTGCCCCTTACCCTAACCGAACAAACACCCAAGCAAGCAAGTATTTTAGCTGTAAACGGCAAAAACCGCACCTGCTACACCGATACAACTTGGTTAAAGGCAA
The DNA here is from genome assembly GCA_016706405.1 of Sphingobacteriales bacterium. Taxonomy (NCBI): domain Bacteria; kingdom Pseudomonadati; phylum Bacteroidota; class Sphingobacteriia; order Sphingobacteriales; species Sphingobacteriales bacterium. The sequence goes on along the minus strand of JADJJT010000002.1, from coordinate 1,313,974 downwards.
CCACTGGCGATACTTTTTTGTGGAACACCGGCCAAACTACCCAAACAATAGCCGCTACTACTACCGGAAATTATTGGGTAACCATAACCAACCAATGCGGCAATTTTACCAGCGATACCGTTTCCATCGAAATTATTAATCCGGATACCCCCATTGCCCAACCCGACACAGTTTGCATAGGCGAAATTCCCATTTTTACTGTATCAGCTGCCGACTCGTCCGTTAATTGGTACGCCTCGCAAACCGATACAACCCTTTTAGGAAATGGTTTAAATTTTAGCCCCCCTGCCCCACCCTTCAACGATACTGTTTTTTATGCCGCACACCTGCAAAATGTAGTAGGGCAAAGCCATTATTGCCCACCTTACGATAGGTTTTTTGGCCCCGGAGGTATTATTCCGCCTAATTATCGCGGGTATTTGGTATTCGATGCACTTAGCCCTTTTGTGCTTAAATCTGTTGAAATTACTAACCTTGAGCCGGGCGAAATCACCATTGAACTGCGCGACAGCACAGGCCTTGTACTACAAAGTAAAAAACAGTTTATTGAATATGGCACAAAACGCTACGATTTAGATTTTTATTTGCTGCCGGGCAAAAAATACCAGCTCGGCACAGCCGAAAAAGCTCGGTTTTTCCGGAATTTTAGCCCCGTAAAATTTCCATTTCAAGTAAATGGGTTTGTGCGCATTACAGGCGGATTTTGCCAAGAGTGCGGCTCGGGCGAAAATATTATACCTAATAACTACTTCTCGTTTTACAAATGGCAAATTGACGAGCCCAATTATGCTTGCCTAAGCCCTCGCATACCTGTAATGGCAGTTGTTGATTCGTGCGTGGGTGGCACCTCCGGAGGGTTTAGCCAGAACAATATAGCTCAACTGCAAATTATACCATCGGCCATCAACAAACAGCAACAAAACGAAATAAAAATTGTAGGCCAAATTACTGCTGCCGAGGGCAATTACCAACAAAAAATACAATTTGCCTTGTATAATTTGTGGGGTCAAGAAGTATTTATAAGTAGTTTTTATGTTAATACCGCCCAACCTGTACAACAAAATTTAGTTTTACCCCCGGCACTTTTGCCGGGCTTGTACGTTGCTAAGGTTTATCCGGAAAAAAAGGCTTGGGTTTGGCATCAAAAATTATTGCTTTATGGCAATGACAAGTAATTTTTGGAGCTTGGAAAATTAAATTGCCGAGTTTATCTACATTTAAACCCTTTGGGTTCTTATCTGTAGAATTTATTATGTTGTGGGTTCAAAAAAGTGTGGAAGCTATTTTGGGGAATCCTATTTTTTTAATCATTTTTGTGAACATGAGTGTTTAATTTTATAAAGCCAAACTCTTTGTTGAGCTCAATGGCAACCACCCTAATGACCGTATAACAAGGCATGGCCAACAACATGCCCACAATGCCGGCCATTGTACCGGCAATAAGTATGACCAAAAATATTTCTAAGGGGTGGGCTTTAATACTGTTCGAAAAGATATAGGGCTGAAAAAAAACGTTGTCAATAATATGTACCACCAAAAAAACCGTAAAAATTTTAAAAGCCAATGGCAATAAAGTGCCATAAAAATTAGGGTCATCTAACGAGGCAGTTATGCCTACCAACATGCCAAAAATACTGCCTATAAGCGGCCCAATAAAGGGAATTATATTAATACATCCGGCAAAACAGCCAATTAATAAAGCATATTTAACGCCTACTAAACTTAATCCTAAAACGGTAATTATAGCTACTAATGTTATTTGTATTAGAACGCCAATAAAATAACGGCGCAATAAAGTTTGGCAGGTAGTGGTTACATGTTGAAATTTAAACTCCCATTTTGCCGGAACAAAGGCTACGGCCACTCTGTATGGTATTTGTGGGTCAATTAAAAAAAAGAAAGTAATAAACGTTATTGAAAACGTGGCAGCCGCTAAATTGCCCAGCAAACCGACCAAAGACGAAAAAATACCCGATACATTGCCCATATTGACCAAATTGGTAAACCCGTCGCGAATGGCATCGCTTACCGCCGAGCTCGAATCGTGTAAATTAAAACGGTTAATCCAAGAATCGGCACTGTTTAACGACAACTCTAATTGCTTGGTAATGCTTTGAAAATTCAAATTGCTTATCATATCAATTTCGCCATAAATTACCGGAACAACCAATGCAACAATACCCACCACCACTAAATAAAACAAGATTAAAGTTAAGATAGCCCCCACCCAGCGCGGAAGCCTGATTTTGCCGCCAAAGCTAATTTGGTGCAAGCGGGTAGTTAAAGGCGCACCAATTAAAGCCAAAATTCCGGCAATAAGCAAATACAACAATATAGTTTGTAAATGAAATACAAAATATGCCAATATGCTTAGCAAGCCCAAAATAAAAACAAGTCGCCAAAAATTACTCATAACAAATAAGATTATATTTAATATTGCTTACTTATTTTTTAGTAGGACTGTTTTTTTTAGTAAAAAATTTAGCACCCCATTTTAAGCGTGGCAAATAGTTTTCAATATTAAACAACGCCGAGTCGTTCATAGCTTTGTAAATAAAAAACAAACCTACAGGAAACAAAATAAACAAGGGCATCCAGCCGCCTAAAAATGGGCTGATAAGCTTAGATTCGGCCATTTTTTTGCCAATGGTTGATAAAATATGGAAGCTAAGGAAAAAGGCAATTGCTACAATCATGGGCATTCCTAACCCCCCTCTGCGAATAATGGCACCCAAGGGCGCGCCAATTAAAAACAGCACAAAACAAGCCAGCGACAAGGTAATTTTTTGGTGCAAAATAACGCCTGCCTTAATAATTTGGTTTTCGTAATTGCCCTGTTGAGTTTTTTCAAGGCGGGCAAAGTTTTTAACATTTCGGGCGTTACGGGTAGCTGCCTGTTTAATTTCGACAGCCATGTTTGGTGGAAATTCGGTTAAAATTTGGGCAAAATTTGTTTGGTTTTGCAGCAAAGGGTTAATTTCCGGATGATTTAATTGCGCTTGATATGTTTTAAAAAAAGTGCTGTCTTTAAAAAAAATAAAATTTGTTTTTAGGTTAGCCTCTAAATACGAAACGCGGTCGGTCATTTTTTTCCGGATAGAATCGTTATGCGCCGTCAGTTGGTTGACGTTCATTAGTTTAATACTATTTTTAAACATGTTTTCATCGGCTTGGTTAAAACTAAAGTTCGACAGGTCAAACAACATCCGGTATTCGGTAAAATTATTGCGAATAAAAGCATTTGTAGGGTTGCGGCCTGGCCCTGAGGGGTTGCCCCCCGATGCTGGTTCTTCGACTTGGTAACCGTTGTACAACAAAAACACTAGCGAGCTGTCGGCTTCGTTGCGGTGCATTTCGCCGCGCTCGGCGTATAACGAGTTTACATTGCCCTGCCTTTCGCTGTGGTCATAAATAATTATATTGCGCATTTCGCGGCCACCTTTGGCCAACTCGCCAACATATATAACATAATTTTGAATGCCATCGTTAAATACGCCCGGTTTAATATTCAGTGCAGGGCGTTGGCGCGTAACCGAGTATAACATGGTCATGGCCTTTAAGTTGGCAACTGGGCCAATATTGTTGGCAAATAAAAACGACAATCCACTCACTAAAACAGCCACAATAATTAAGGGCATAATAAAACGTATCAACGAAATGCCCGAAGATTTAATGGCCACCAACTCATAATTTTCGCCAATATTGCCCAAGGTCATAATGGCAGCCAACAGTACGGCAATGGGCATTGCCAAGGGCACCATAGTTGCCGACATATAAAACATTAACTCGGCCACAATACCTAACTCTAAGCCTTTACCAACTAAATCGTCAATATATTTCCATAGAAACTGCAAAATAAGCACCAATAAAGCTATAAAAAAGGTGGCAATAAATGGCCCAACAAATGCCCGCAGTATAAACGAATCAATTTTTTTCATAAAAAGCCTTGTGCGAAAATACAATAAATCATCCGGATAATTTAATTAAGAACAAAATTACTATTCTTGTCGCTCAAATTTAATATATTCCAAACCTTTGTTGTAATAAATTCGCAGTTCGTTGCATTTACGGCTATAAGATGATGTGTTTCCTAAGGCAATTAACAATTTTTTGCCCCATAAATTTTGGTCGGTGCCGGTGGCGTTAATATTGGTAATTTCTAATTGGCTGTCGTTATCGGTTTGGTAATTTGCCGTTAAAGTGTGCTCAATAGTTTGCCCTGTTATTTGATTTTGGTCGTTAAACGTCAATACTATTGGCCGTGCGATATTTGATGGCTCGTGGCCAACTTCGCCCGTTAGCTGGTAATGGATTTGGGTCATTTGCCAACTGCCAATTAAGGTTTCTCGGTCGTTATCTTTACAACATCCGGAGGCAAAACCAAGCAAAATGGGCACAAAAAACAAAACAAATAAGGCCCTTAAATAAATTGGCAGCATAAATTTTTATCTTGCTAAAAAGTAATTATTAGTTTAACGCAAATAACCGCGGGCAAGGTTGTTTTTTTATTAAAACTAGGATAAAAGCACATCAGTTACAAGGGCAAAGATAGGATTTTTGTAAGCAATTAGATTTAACAGGTATGTTCGATACTGTATTTAAGGTTTAAGGAGTAGATAACCCAAGCACATACTTAGCAATTTTCCGGATAAGATATTTTTAAATAACCCTCAACAATTTAGAAAAATATTTAGAAAATCATAAATTTAACATTAATTTGTCTCCGTTTCGAAAACAAGACCCTGAATTGTATTGACCCCCAAACCAACCGCATTTACGCCTACGACTGGGTGCGCGCCCTGTGTTTTAATACGGCAAGGTAAAATAGCAAACTTCGACACTTGTTTTTTAACAAATCAATTAATCCCGAAGGGATTTTATGTTTATAGATAAACCCAATACAACCCGTTCTATAAACATTTGAACCCTTCGGGTTCTTAGTTTAGCTGTTGCAACTACAAGTAACAAACAAATTCATCCGGCATGTAGTAGGCGGGTTAGGCATCTCAAGCTAAGTATAAAATTAAAAAAGCCGACAATTAAACAAATTGCCAGCTTTAAGTTTTTATAATGCAGTATTTAAGTATTAGTGTCCGCCGGTATTAGGTGTGGTGTTTCCATTTCCAGCTGGGGTGGCGGCAGGGGTAACGGCAGCTTTTACATATAACATACTGTTTTCGGGGGTGGTATTTGCCCAAATAGTAACCGATTTTTTTTGTTGCCCTTTTTTGCCTTTCGAGTTAAATTTGACGTGAATTTCGCCGGTTGCGCCAGGAGCAATAGGGGTTTTGGGATAATCGGGTACGGTACACCCGCACGAGCCTTTAGCGCGGTCAATTTGTAAAGGGGCGTTTCCGGTGTTTTTAAAAGTAAAAGTATGCTCTTTAACATCGCCCTCGTTAATTTGCCCCCAGTCGAACTCGGTGCCATTGGTAAACTCAATAGTAGTTTTGGGCATGGCGGCTACTTTTGCCGACAAATCTTGGCCTTGTGCTTTACCGGCTGCCGGTGTGGTAGATGGCTGGGCTATTGCGGGGGTAGGTTTAGCTACTGTCGTTGGTCTTGATGCTACTGGTTTTGCCTCTGGTTTTGGTGTTGTAGTGTTATTGGCAGTCGCCTCGGTTTTATTGGCTGTACTGCTGGTGTCGGGGCCTTGTGGGTTAGCTTTTTTATGGCAGGCTGTTAGGCCAAATACTAAAAACAAAACCATACCGATACTAATAATTAAACGATTCATGTGTTTAAATAAATTAAAATGGTTGAAAGAAAATTTTTTGTTTGTAAATAATTTGGTGCAAAGGTAAATTACATTTTTTCGCATCAACTAAATTTTTAGTTAAAGAATGTAAAAGTGAGGTAATATTATTAAAATTAACTGGTTCGCCTTCGTTACCACTTAACTTTACTTGTTGCCACTTAACTAAAATATAAGATTTTGGTGATATTCCCCATTCTTCGTTTGTAACTATTTAACCGCTTTAAATGAATTCTGCCCATCGCTGCCATTTTTTAATCCGGATATGCCTTTGGGTGTTTTTAAATCGAAACTGAAAATACTATTCTGAAAAAACTCAAATATTACTTGTTAATATAAAACAAAAGCACTATGAATAAATAGGCAGTTTTGTTATTTTTTTTCAGCTACCGCGAATAAAAATCATTGGTCAGTTGTCTATTCAATAAACTTAGTTTAAATTCGCATTGTGTTTTGTATTTCCGGATAGATTTATTGGATTTGTGGTTTCAGATTAGCGTTATCCGGAAACAATTTAAGCAATACTATAATCATAACAATTATTTTTTAATTTATACATCCATAAACCATTTTTATGGCCTCAATAGCTCCTTTTACGCAAAAACTTGGTTTGCGCTTGGCTGCGCACTTATTGCGCCGTGCCAGTTATGCTTACTCAAAAGCTACCCTTGATAGCTTTGCCGAACTTACCCCCTCGCAAGCCTTAGATGTGCTGTTTATTACCAAAGAACCGACAATAGCTGAACCCATCGACCCCAAAACAGGCCAAGGTTGGATTAACAGCGGCACCGACCCCCTAACCATAGAAAACGGGCTGCGCCAGTTTGTTAAGGGGTGGTGGCTCAACGAAGCAAGGCAAGATGGCTCAATTGCCCATAAAATGATGTTTTTTTTACATGGCTGTTTTACCACCGAGGGTAATGCTGCTCAATCGCCTTATTTTTTCGATTATTTGGGTTTGTTGCGCTTCTATGCCTTAGGCAACTACAAATCATTGGCCTACCGCATGACCGTAGATAACATGATGTTGCGCTACTTAGATAATACTTTTAACGAAAAAGGAAAGCCAAACGAAAACTACGCCCGCGAATTTTTAGAACTGTTTACCATTGGCAAAGGCCCCCAAATTGGCGAAGGCAATTATACCAACTATACCGAAACCGATGTAAAAGAAGGCGCACGGGTGCTAACCGGTTTTAAATTTGGCAACCGTACCGACAATATTGACCCGGTAACCGGAATTGCCATGGGCAAAACAAATATTTACAAACACGATACCGAAGATAAAACTTTTAGCTCGGCCTTTGGCAACCAAACCATAAAAGGTGGTAAAACACAAGCCGAAATGCACACCGAACTACAAGAATATATTAGTATGGTGTTTAACCAAAAAGAAACAGCGCGCTTTATTGCCCGCCGCTTGTATCGTTATTTTGTTAGCACTAATATTACCACCGAAATTGAAACCGACATAATTGAAGCCTTGGCCACCACTATTTACGATAATAATTACGAGCTAAAACCCGCCCTTCGACAACTGCTTGAAAGTCAAAATTTTTACGATGCCGACGACAGCGATAATAAAGACGAAATTATTGGAAGTCTCTTAAAATCGCCAATTGAGTTGTTGCTACAGGCTATTTCGTTTTTTGAACTACAAATTGCCGACCCCAAAACTAACCCCGACGACCACTATTCAAAATTTTGGTCTAAAGGCATCATATCCGCTTTTTATGCCATTCAAGGATTTGACCCATTTTACCCCCCCGATGTGGCCGGCTACCCCGCTTACTACCAACAACCCGACTACACGCGCTTGTGGTTCAATGCCAGTTCAATTATACCCCGCTATAAAATGCCCGAAGCATTACTGTATGGCAAAGTCGCCTCGTTAAAATTAACCTTAGGCACCCAACTTGATATTGTGAACTGGATAAAAAACAATATAAGCAACCCTTACGATGCCGAAACAGTAGTATATGAGTTAATTAGCTACCTGCACCCCGAACAACCCGACACCGACCGCTATAACCATTTTTTATACACCGTATTTTTAGACGGCCTATCTGTAGAAGACTGGAATTACGAATGGGATGCCTATATTAAAACCAGCGAAGATGGGGAGGTAAAAGCAGCCCTTAATAACTTGATAAATGCACTTATGATTGCCCCCGAATATCAAGTTTTTTAGAATAAATAAAAAACCGGAGCCTTTTTCTTAACAAACCAAACAAAAATATCCGGATAAAACAGCAATAATAATTTGTAACCGCAAAAATCATTACACACAACCCACAAAACTTAGCACCTATCTGTTTAAAATCTTACAATAAATAATATATGAATCGCCGCAATTTTTTAAAAATAACCTCGCCTTTAGCTTTGGCACCTATTGCCATAAACGGATTTACCGCGCGCGCATTTGCCCCAAACGCTTTGTTAAACGCACTATCGGGCGCATGCGATGGCATTGAAAACCGTATTTTAGTATTAGTACAAATAAAAGGCGGAAACGACGGCTTAAATACTATTGTGCCGCTTAATCAATACGACACTTACGCCCAATTACGACCTACCATAAAACTTCCGGAAAAAGGCACAAACGGACTTATTGCCTTAGACAATACCCTGCCTTTAGCCGACCAAGTTGGATTGCATCCGGCCTTAACCAGTTTTAAAAATATGTACGACAGCGGTCAAATGCACATTGTGCAAGGCGTTGGCTACGAACAAATCAACAAATCTCATTTTAAAGCCACCGATTTATGGCTTACCGGCGGTGATGGCACCCCCGAAAACTACAATATAAACTCGGGATGGATGGGGCGATATTTGGCTTATACCTACCCTGGCGTAGCCGGAAACCCCAGCACCCAAATGCCCGACCCACTTGGCATACAACTTGGCGACCCCAAACCTTCGCTCGGTTTTCACTCCGAAGCCGAACATGCCACCTCCATTAATCTTAGCGGGCAAGACCCCGCCGGCTTTTACAGCCTTATTTCGACAATTGGCGGGCAGCCAATATCCAATATGCCTAACTCAGACTACGGCGACCAGTTGCAGTACATTTCTGACGTAGAAAAAAATGTCAGTGTGTATGCCGAGCGTATATCGGCTGTATTTAATGCCGGACAAAATTTAGGCACTTACCCCGGCGAAACATTTGCAGCCCAGCTTAAAACGGTTGCCCGCCTTATTAGCGGCGGTTGCAAAACCAAAATATACTTAGTGCAATTAGGTGGCTTCGACACGCACAATTCACAGGTAGATACCGCCGATACAACCATTGGCACCCACGCCGAGCTATTAACACGCTTGTCGCAAGGCATCGAAGCATTTTATGCTGATTTGGCCTTGCTAAAATTAGCCGACCAAGTAGCCACCGTTACTTTCTCGGAATTTGGCCGCAAAGCCGCCGAAAATGGCAATTTTGGCACCGACCACGGCACCTTAGCACCTATGTTTATATTTGGTAATGCCTTGCAGGCAGGCGTATCGGGTACTAACGTCAACCTTTCGGACCTTGAGAATGGCGAGCAACTTAAAAACCCACAACACGACTACAGGCAGGTGTTTACAACTATTTTACAAGACTGGTTAGGGGCATCTGGTTCATGCTTAACAGCTACTATGTTTGAGGAATATCAAACCCAAAAACTTAATATCTTGCAAAGTAGTACCGTTGTTGACCCCGATTGCTATATAGATACAATTGCCACAAGCATAGATTTGCCCAATAATACTGCCATTGGTGCGGCACAAATGACGGTTTACCCAAATCCGGCACAAAATATTGCTTGGTTGCAGCTATCATCGGCCATTAACACCGAGGCACAATTAAATATATGTAATATGGCAGGGCAGGTGGTTCAAAAACGTGCGTTAAGCCTACAGGCTGGGGCTAACTTGTTGCCAATTGGCCTAAACCGCGTTGCTGCCGGCAATTATATTATACAAGTTTTAACCAATGACGGACAAATTGCACAAAAAACACAGTTAGTAGTGGTAAAATAACAAATGAAGCCAATTGCTGCTGCTTAGTTTAGTTAAGCAAAATCCGGAGGATAGCAATACCCGCTATGGCCCATAAAATAAGGGCTACCGCTTTGTTTAAATACAAGTTCAGATTTTTTATTTTACTGAAATAGTTTTTTGCTAAAAAGGCAAAAAGCAACATGGCCATCATAGTGCCTAATCCGGTACTTAAAATAAATACTGTAGCCGTACTTAGCTGGGTGCTAATAATATGGTTCGATAAACCGTATCCGATATAAAATAGCCAAAACGGATACACGAGTGTATTTAAACTGCTAAAAAATGCGCCTTTAACAAAGGCATTGTTGTTTATACCGTATTTTTTCATCCGGATTTTGCTCTCCGAATTAGGGTCGTGCTCCGATTTTAATTGCGCTAATAAATTGCTGGATTGCTTAAAAAAATACCAGGTGCCAAGAACTATTAATATTGTTATACCAGTATAGGTAAGCACCGTTTGTACCATTTCTTTTTCGTGGGGCAGCAAAGTAATAATTAAAAAACAAAGGGCAACTTGTATAATTTCGACCACAACTGCGCCCAATGCCAACCACAAACCCAACCGTATTGATTTTTGGGTGGTTGTTTCAATAACATTTAACCCAATTAATCCGGGAGGTAATGCCCCAACAAAACTGGCTGCCGCACCAAAATACAAGGCTTGAATCATAACGCTAAAACATAGTTTGCTCTTGACAAGAGCAGATTTGAAAAAAACGTGCAAATTTACAAGAAAAAAATGAATATTTTTTTAATATATGCCTTTTTTTGAGTTAACTACTTGAAATTTAGCGGGTAATCATCTATTTAGGCATTATCTTTTTTAGTATCTGTTGCGAACTGGCTTTGTAGGCCGCACTTCCATAAGGTAAATTTTGTTGAACGATGGCTATAAGTTCGGGTTTTAGGTCGGGGTATTTTTTTTGGGCAATTTGGGCTAAAAAGCGCATGGCATAACATTTAGTTGCAATAGCTTCGGCTGGGTTTTGCAGCCAGGTAAAACAAAGGTCAATAGCTTGCCCAAGATGTTTGGCCGGCGCAGCAAGCCCTAAATCCTTTAAGGTGCAGGCAATGTTTCGCTTGGTAGCATCGTGCAAATTTGGTTGTGTGGCCTTTTGCAACAATTCACCCCAATAAGGTGCCAACAAATTGGCGTTTTGTTGGGCTATTAGCCGCAGCGACCATGCCGCCCTTTGACTAATAATTTTATTGGAGCTACAAAAAGCAGCAATATACTGTGGCATAAACGCATCCGGATGATTGACTACCAAATCGGCAACCTCTACAGCCGTACTTTTTGCATGTTTAGCTAACAACATGGCTTCTATTTGCATAAAAATTAATTTATTCTAGGTCAATCGATCTAAAAACATCTTACATTTGAGGGCGAATTAGGCAATAAGCCTGCTCCTCTTAAAATATTTATCTTAAATTTAAATCCCTTATATTAGTTATGTTAAAACAAGCACAAACTTACGCTTTAATTGGCATATTATTTTGCCAAATACTGGGACTATACACAAGTTGTACTTCTCCGTCAAACCAAAACAACCCCACTACTACCACTACTGCTCCTGCCAATAACACGCCTCAACCAGCTACAAATTCAGAGACAACTCCGCCTGCCCCATCAAACAACCTAATTAGTTGCAACGGTATAGACCAAGTAAATTTAACTGACACAGAAGCCGACATAATTCGAAAATATGGGCAGGCTAACGTAACCCGCGATACACTTTACGCCGAAGGTATGCCCGTAACCATTGGCACGTATGTATTGCGCGACACCCCCCGCGAAATACAAATAATTTGGGAGGGGATTGACAAACCCGGACAAGATATGTTAATTCCAAATTTCAATAAAATTAGCTCATTGGTTGCCAAACACGAAAAAAGCCCTTATAAAACGGCTAACGGCATACAAATTGGTGTTACAACGGTACAAGATTTGCAAAAATTAAACGGCGGCGTACCATTAGGTTTTTCGGGATTTGGTTGGGATTATGGCGGTAGCTGTTGCAATTTTAAAGGCGGAGCTTTTGAAAAAGAGATGCCCTGTATAGGATTTCAACTGACCTATGATGAAGGTGGCAAGCCACTAAGCGATAAAGAGATGAATGCAATTATGGGCGACCAAGAAGTTTTGTCGGATAATAAAGTTTTAACAAAACTACGTGCCTACGTGTTAGAAATTTCGGTGCACAATAAATATCCGGAAACAAAATGAGGTAAAGAGCAATTTTTATTTTATCCGGATAAAAAACACATCAAAACAAATTAAATTAAGTTAAAACACTAGTATTGAGCTACAAATACTACAAATACTCAAAATTATGTACCAAACGTGGCCTGCCCTTGCCGTAATTTTGCGCCATGAAACAAAATAATAACATTTTTAAGCTCGTTTTTTGGTTTGGTATTTTATTTTTTGCTTTAAGTTTTAACAAAAATACATTTGCCCAAAAAACTCATTTCGCTTCAACAACCTCAGCCAACGACACCATGTTGCTGCGTGGTTTTGTTTACGAAGAAATTCAAGGTAAAAACGAACGATACCCTATTATTGGCGCAGGCGTATATTGGCATGGCACCACAACAGGAGTAATAACCGACGAATTTGGCCATTTTGAAATTGCCCCCTTGCCAGGATTTGATACCTTGGCCGTTAGTTTTGTTGGCTTCCCTAAAACGTTGTTGCCTATAAACTTTGCCGATGCCAGCAGTATCAATCAGCCCATTACCATTTTAATGCAGCCCGGCCTTGAGTTAAATAAAGTTGAGGTGTTGGCACAGCGCGGTTCAACTTTTATTTCGCGCCTTAGCACCATTAAAACCGAAAACGTTACCGCCCAAGAGCTATGCAGGGCAGCCTGCTGCAATTTAAGCGAAAGTTTTCAAACCAATGCTACGGTAGGGGTAAATTATGCCGATGGTGTAACAGGTGCCAAAGAAATTACCATGTTGGGCTTGGCCGGACGTTATACCCAATTACTTTCTGAAGGCATGCCTTTAATGCGTGGCCTTGCCGCCCCGTTTGGCTTAACTTACGTTCCGGCATTATGGATAGAAAATATTCAGATTGCAAAAGGTAGCGGCTCGGTAATGAACGGCCCTTCGTCAATAGCCGGGCAAATTAATACTGAATATATAAAACCCGACAAGGCCGAGCGACTTTACTTAAATGTATTTGGCAATAGTATGGCCCGGCTCGAGCTTAACGCCAATTATGCACACCGCTTTAAAAAATCGCCGTGGTCAACCGCCTTGTTGTTTAATGCTAACACCCATCCTATTAAAAACGACCATAACGAAGATGGCTTTTTAGACTCGCCGCAACTAACTGCTTACAATGTTTTGTCGCGCTGGAAACGCGATACCGACAAGCTAAAAATACAGTTTGCCCTTAAAGGTTTGTACGAAGACCGCACAGGAGGGCAAACAAGCTACGATAAAACACAACCCAGAACCATAAATAACGGCTATGGAATTGGTATTGAAACGGCGCGCCTCGAAGCATTTGGAAAGACAGGCTACGTATTTAATGATAAACAAAGTATAGGTTTGCAATGGGCTGGTGTTTGGCATCATCAAACAGCATTTTTTGGATTACAAAATTACGATGCCACCCAAAAAAGCGCCTATGGTAATCTTATTTTTCAACATGGACACCCTAGCTCGCAACGGCATAGTTTTACTTCCGGATTAAGTTTTGCCTACGATGCCTATGCCGAAAATTTCAACCAAAATACAGCTAATCCAGAAGAAATAATTCCAGGCGTGTTCGGCGAATATTCGTATAGCGTTCCTAAAAGACTAACTGCCGTACTGGGGTTGCGGGTTGACCACTTAAACAATTCCGGATGGTATGTTTTACCGCGTATGCACTTCAAATTTGACCTTACACCGCAAACAGCCCTGCGTTTATCGGGTGGGCGTGGTTTTAGAACTGCCAAAATTTATGCCGAAAACATGGCTATATTTACTACCGGTCGCACCTTAAATATAACTGAAAAATTGCTTCCGGAAGATGCTTGGAATTATGGAGCCAGTTTAGTACATAATTTTTATATTGAACGGCGAGATGGACAGATTTCGTTAGATTTTTTCCGGACTAATTTTATTAATCAGGTAATAGTTGATGCCTATAGCAATAGCAACGAATTGCGCTTTTATAATTTATCCGGAAAATCAATTGCCAACAGTTTTCAAGCCGAAATATCGGGCGAATGGCTGCCCCGATTTACCGCCAAGGCTGCTTATAAATTAGACTATACCTTTGCTACCTACAACGATAAATGGTTGCCGGTGCCATTTTTGCCCCGCCATACCGCAATACTATCGCTTAGCGCCCGCACACGCAACAGAGCCTGGCAAGCCGATATTACCACCCGCTACCAAGGTAAGGCAGCACTTACCAACCATTTGGCGGCTACACAACACGACAATAACCACCAGCCCGATAACGATGACGTTGCTTACTCGCCCGATTATATTACCTTGCAATCACAAATTACTTACAACCATAAGCAATGGAGTTTTTATGTTGGTGGCGAAAACTTAACAGGTTACACCCAACACATGCCCGTAATTAAAGCTCAAACACCGTATAGCCCACAGTTTGATGCCGCTAATGTTTGGGGGCCACTTGAAAAACAAACCGTGTATGCCGGTATTCGGTTTAAAGTGATATAAATGCAATTCGAAAAAATGGTTTTTTAATTTATTAACACATTATCAATTAACCTAACTGCGCCAAAGCGCACTGCTACGCAGGCAACAGTTGGCGTTTGAGTTTGCCACAGCACCAAAGGTTGTAAAAATTGGGCATCAACAATTTCAAAATATTCGGTGTGCATACCCTCAACGCCGTTTAGCTGCTCTATACAATACCGTTGAACTTGCTGTGGCAAACATTCGGGGTTATTAAACTGCTGTGCTGCCCATTGCAGGGCTTCGTAAATAACACCTGCCATTTGGCGCTCGTGTGGTGTTAGTCGCTCGTTGCGCGAACTCATAGCCAGCCCGTTTGGTTCGCGCAAGGTAGGGCAGGCCACTAACCGGACGGTGCTATTGGTTAAAGCCAATAAACGCCGCACAACTGCTACTTGCTGGAAATCTTTTTGCCCCATAAATAAAGCTGTAGGTTGTACAATATTTAACAAGCGATTTACTACCTGTGCAACCCCATTAAAATGACCAGGGCGACTTTTGCCCTCCATGGGCAATGCCACCTCGCCCAAGTCAAAAGGTTGTTGCGGCGGCAATCCAGAGGGATAAACTTCGGCAACATCGGGCAAAAAAAGCAGATTGCAACCAGTGTGGCTTGCTAATAGCTCCATATCGCGTTCAACAGGTCGGGGATATTTCTCAAAATCATCTTTTTCGTTAAACTGTGTTGGATTTACAAAAATACTAACTACCGTACAATTGGTTTGTTGGCTTGCCATTTGTATCAAAGATAAATGACCGGCATGTAAAGCCCCCATTGTAGGAACAAAACCAATCGTTTTGCCTTGGTTTCGCTGTTGTTGTAAATAATTTTGCAGTTGGGCCACAGTTTTAAAAATAAACATGGTTGCAATAATTAGTTGATGTTAATTTAGTTGATAATGTCAGGTAAGTAGGTAGGCAGCAAAATTAAAAATTAGGCGATAATCCTTCTGCTTCATAAAATGCGTTAATAATATTGGCCACCTCGTCAACATCATCGGTCGTCCTAATCAAATCAAGGTCAGTTGGATTAATATTCTTTTCAGTTTCTAATACGGTTTGTTTAATCCAAGCCATTAGCCCCGACCAAAAATCAGTACCCATTAAAACCACTGGAACGCGCGTAATTTTTTGAGTTTGTATTAAGGTTAAACATTCGAACAATTCGTCTAAAGTACCAAAACCACCCGGAAGAAAAATAAATGCTTGGGCATATTTTACAAACATCACTTTCCGGACAAAAAAGTAACGATGGTTAAGCAGTTTGTCGGCATCAATATATGGATTATGAAATTGCTCGAAAGGCAAATCTATATTTAAACCTACCGACTTGCCGCCAGCGTTATATGCCCCCTTATTGCCTGCCTCCATAATGCCTGGGCCTCCGCCAGTAATTATACCGTATCCATCTTGAACCAATCTTTTGGCTACTGCTTCAGACATTTTGTAATAAGGGCTGTTTGGCTTGGTACGCGCCGACCCATAAATAGAAATACACGGCCCAATTCGTGCCATCGTATCAAATCCATCAACAAATTCGGACATAATTTTTAGGATACGCCACGAAGATTCTGCTTTAACTTCAGACCAGTTTTTTTGGTGATGTTGCTCTAATGGTGTCATAATAAAATTTTATAAAAATAAATAATCAGTAAATTTACACTAAGCTCAATACCTCAATCAAACACCATTCGGTTTTGTAGGTTACATTTTTTACTTGTAAGTTTGGGTAATTTTGTAGTGCGTTTGTTATAAATGGTACATCGGCATGAAGTAAGCCACTAAGCAGTAGCGAGCCGCCTGCTGCCAAAGCGTGGGTTAAATTGGCTAACGACTCTAAAATAATATTGCGGGTAATATTAGCCACAATGGTTTTGTAAGGCTGGTTAGGTGCGGTAGCAATTGCCGTATCATTGCCCACAATAACGGTGCTAATATTATGTAGTTGATGTGCTAAAAGATTTTCGGCAGCTATTTTACAAGCGTGGGCATCATTGTCTATACAAACAATATTTGCCGCCCCTTTAAGTCCGGCCATAATAGCTAAAATGGCAGTTCCACATCCAAAATCTAAAAAGCTATGACCTTTAAGGTTCATTTCAAGCAAAGCTTCAAGCATTAACGCCGTAGTTTCGTGGTGCCCTGTGCCAAAAGCCATATTGGGGTCAATGGTAATAGTGTAGGGGTAGTTTTCTTTTATAAGCGACTGTTGAGCATGGAAAGGAGCTTGTACTAATAATTTACCACCGATAATTAGAGGTTCAAAATTGTTTTCCCATTCGGCGTTCCAATTAATATCAGGAAGAGGTTGCGTGTATAGCCATTTTATATCCGGATAAAATTGAATAGCCTCTAACATGTTCGCTTCGTTATAATACTCTTCCGGAATATAGGCACATAAACCTATTTCTGTAAATTCAAATCCGTCGTAGCCAATCTCACTCAGCTCGGCCATAGCAATTTCAATTAGCTCAGTAGTAGAAATAGAATAAAAAACTTGTAAGTAACCCATAATTGTTAAAAATGTGGCGACAAAAATAGGTCAATTAGCCCAAAAATGAAAAAAAATAAGAGACTGTCTAAAAATTAAAAATTGGCATGCCAGTCCTAAAAATTGATAGGAAAAAAGTTATTAAAAGAGATGTGAATAAAAGACTATCAGTTTGACGTTTAAATAATAATTCATAGCTTTATGAAAAATCAAACACATAAAGTAAAATGAAAACCTACCCAAGCAGTCTCACCGATAGTCAATGGAGTGCAATATTAGGCATTTTAGACGACAAACGGAAACGAAAACACAGTTTAAGAGAAATTTTTAATGCGCTGTTCTATTTGCTTAAAACTGGCTGTCAATGGCGCATGCTGCCGTTCCATTTTCCGTCATGGAAGCTTGTTTACTACTATTTTACCAAGTGGAAGAAGGATGGGACGATAGAACTCATCCATGAAATACTCAGGGATAAGACTCGAAAGCAAGCAGGCAGGGCTTCATCGCCAAGTGTTGGTATAATTGATAGCCAGAGCGGTAAAGACAACAAGCGTCGGAGGCTTGTGCAGAGGGATTGACGGGGGTAAAAAAGTTAAAGGCAGAAAGCGGCATATTATTGTAGATACAATGGGACTACTTTTAGCGGTTGTGGTTCATGCGGCAAATGAGCATGACAGTAAATCAGCCCCAATGGTTATAGCTGACCTCAGAGGCAGGTTTTGCAGATTGGTAAAGATAGTAGCTGATGGCGGGTATAGAGGCGAGTTAATTGAAAATACCCGCAAAACGTTTGGGTGGGTGGTTGAGGTTGTAAGTAGATCGAATACAGCCTCGAAATTCGAAGTATTGCCAAAAAGATGGATTGTTGAAAGAACTTTTGCATGGCTCGAAAGCTATCGAAGATTGAGTAAAGACTTTGAGTTCCAAACCGAAACGAGCCAGACAATGATCCAACTTGCCATGATAAAATTGATGCTTAATAGAATTAGAAAATAAAATTTAGACAGGCTCTAAAAGTTTTAAAAAAAAATGAAAAAAAACTTGTTAAAGTCGTTACCTTTTCGTTACTTTGTGTCTTAAATGTGAGTTGAGTGTAGTGATTGGGAGCAGGATATTAGAGGTAACCCCTCTTATCCTGCTTTTTTTATTGCCTAAATTTTCAAAAACAGACATTTTAGTTTTAAATCACTCAAACTTCACTCGGTTAATGCCAATTTAAACCACCTCTTTAAACTGGTGGTCTCTTTGAAAAAGCCCTGCGCATTGACCTTTATTATTACGGACACAAAACTTTGGCTTTTCCTCTGTATAACAGATGGTAAAACTGTTTCCGGATATCCGGAATTTTGGCTGCCCTTGTATCAATATATATTACGGCTGGGTCAAAATTTTTAGCTTTCATATTAAGGTTATTACTCTTATTGTTGCCTCTATTCTCTATTTAGAAAAGATAGAAGAAGAGTAATGTGCTAAATTAGTTGACAATACAAAATTCGATTTTCGCGAGGCACCAAAATTGTCCCTTCAAAGGCGCAAAATTATAGGAAATCACAGCTGTAATTACATTCTATCCCTAAAAACCTAGTTTTTATCCCTAAAATTTTAGGTTTAGGAATTTACATGGAACCTTTGCGTGTCAGAAAAAACAAAAACCGAAAATAGAAAGCTATAATAGCTATTTGCAGGTTCTGTCTTTTCATGGCGATATTTTTTTACTACAAACTTAATATTTAAGTTATTTATGAAAAATTTAATTTTCTTTGCCTTGTTCTTGTTTTATTCCGTGTTATCTATTATGGCACAATCGGGGAACGGTACAATTACTGTTGGCAGCAAAATTACCGAGGGACAACGTATTCATTCCGCCAACAAATCCCATTATCTGACTGTACAAGCCGACGGAAACCTTTGTATCTACAGCAGCAGCGATGCTTTTGTTTGGTGTAGTATGGCTACCAAAGGCGGCGGAAGCTATTTAACTTTTCAGGCAGATGGAAATTTAGTAGTTTATGACCGCAACAATCAGGCAGCGTGGTCAAGCCAAACACAAGCGTTTTTTGACCCTAAGTACGGAACAAATGAATGGAAGCCTGTTCGCGCTATTTTGGAAGATGACGGTAGCCTTTGCTTGTACACGGCTGCAAACAAAAAAGTATGGAACAGTCCGCCGGGCAATAATAATTCCGGAAACACCAGTGCCATAGACCCCAAATATAAACCTGCCGAAGGTTACAGCGGTCCTACAACAAAAAAACAATTAAATATTGTGCTGCCAATGTCTAAAAAAGCACAAAATGTTGAGGTAGAAATAACCCCAGACGGAAAAGTTATTTATCAAAGTGATATGGTATTAGGAAAAGTTGAAGATTTTACCAATACCCCCGCCCCATCTAATGATGCTGATAATTCCAGAAGATGGCCAAATTCTACCATCCCGTATGTTCTTCCTGCCGGGCACAGCAAAAGAGATATTATTTTAGCGGGCATCAACGAGTTAAACACCAAAACAAACCTGTGTATAATACCTCGAACAAATGAAAAAGACTATGTTGAGTTTGTCTCCGAATCTGGAAACTGGTCGGATGTTGGAAGGAGTGGTGGTATGCAGAAAATTTCAATTGATAAAGCGGGAATGGGCACAGTTGCCCACGAGTTATTACATGCTGCCGGTTTCAGCCACACGCAAAGCCGCGAAGACCGCGATAAATATGTTACCATAAATTTTGGCAATATTATCGAAGACAAAAAGCATAATTTCACTAGAGAGGAGGATAAGGCTACCAATATTGGTGCTTACGATTTTGGCTCGATAATGCATTATTTTGCTACCGCTTTTTCTAAGAATGGCCGAAATACTATTGATGTAAAAAGTGGTACGGCACCTGCAAATATGGGGCAACGCGAAGCCATAAGCGCCGGCGATATTGCAGCTATTGCCTCTATTTACCCACCTGGCTCGTGCAAACCCACCACAACCCCGCCAACTGCGCCAAGCACGTCAACTGCTCCAAGCACGGCAACGAGCGCTTCTAACTGTGAAGCAAAAGATGCGGTTAAAAAATACCAAACCATCTTAAATCTTGGCAACCGCATACTAGAAAAGGAAAAATTGGTATCGGCAAACGGTCGTTTCCAACTTCGCGGCACAACCGATGGCAATTTTGTGATAGAAGAGATTCTAAACAGCAATAACTGCCAATTTAAAGAAGTATATCGTTTTCCTTTAGAAGGGCAATGGGGCAACCCACCTGCTGTAAGCTTTTTAAGCCTCAACCCCGATGGAAATGTTTGCATAGACAGTAAACTAAAAAAGAATTATTGCGCAACTACCGGACAAGATAACGTTGCAGGAATAATACTAAACAAAGTTAAGCACGCCGAATTAACAGATGACGGCCGGTTAAGGCTTGTTACCACATCCGGAGAAGAAATATGGGCTACAGCACCTGCTCCGAACCAAAAACAACCAACTCAACCAACACAGCCGACACAACCAACAAGTACTGCAACACAAACGAGGGGAATATTGCAATTGGCAAAACTGCATCCCAATCGCCACTCTTCCAAGGAATCGAAAACAATGCCCCTAAGGTTATTGACGGTAATACAGACGGAAGATTAAGTATGGGGTCGGTGAACCAAACCGATGAAGGCGCATGCCCCTATTGGGAGGTTGATCTTGGTGCTATACACAACGTAGAAAAAATTGTAATATGGAACAGAACAGATGAGTGTTGCTGGAGTAAACAACAAAATTTGTGGGTGGCAACCGGTGCTGCTGATATAATAAGAGCAAGGACTACAGGTGGAGGAACCTATAAAAATAACGGTAACGGCACTATGACATCTACAAACTATCAAACTGTTTGTGGACATATGGGTGTGGACGAATTTAAAAATCGTAATGAAAATCTCGGTCCGTTTAGTTTTAAAGACCCCAACCAAAAAAACCGCACTGTTCCTATAAATCGCCAAGCCCGATACATTAGAATATACATAGATACAAATGATGCAAAAACACCCGGAAGCGGTAGCTTGAGCCTTGCCGAAGTACAGGTGTTTGGAACGCCTATACAAACTACTAGAACAAGAACCAGATAAATAGCACAATAAGAAAAATTATTTTGCGTTGCTTTTGCTGTGGGCTAAAAAATTGTTTTAGCCCACAGCTATTTATAAATATTTAATACAAAACAATATGTTGTTTTTTGTTTATAACCTTCTTTCGTTCCTTGCAGCAATGGTATTTGGGTTCAATTCGTCACTCAAAACAGAAAATTTGCAGCACTTAAATATACTGCATTACCAAGCACCCTGCCAGGGCGAGGGTGTTCAGTTCTGCTATTTAATTCGTACAGAAGATGGAGAGACCGAATTTTTTTACGATTCAATAGAAGGTTTCAATTATGAATGGGGACATAACTACGAAATAGAAGTAGAAAAACTAAAAATCGAAAATCCAATGGCAGATGCTTCTTCCTTCAGCTACCGGCTAAAAAAACTAATAAAAAAAGAAAAAGTACCCGCAAGCCTTCGTTTTGAACTGCCTTTGAAAGTTAACGGGTATAACATGGTGGATTCTGATGGCAAAAAATGCACGTATTTAGGCGAAATCGTCATCAATACAGGTGTTTTTTCATGCGATTCAATAGCATACGGGCAGGCGGGTATTTTTCAACACACCAAGGACGGAATAAATTTAATCGAAATTATAAAAAACATTCCGGATAAGAAAGAGTAAGGCACTGAATCGTTAAAGATATAGGTTTTTAAGGTCAAAGGCAACTAAGCATTGAAAATCTGTCGATAATTATGGCTTAGCTGGTTACAACCTTATTTAGACAGACCCCTTTTTGCCCGTCAAAAATACTATTTATTAACGTTGCTCGCTGGCAAGGTTTTCCTCGCCAATTAGGCTTTTTTTAATAAGCATAAATTTATTTTACAACCCAAGTCCCGCATCCCAAGCATGCAACAAGGCTTCAGTTGGCAAGTCAATACACGTTGTATTTTGGCAGGTAACTATTAGTTGGGGCTGTGCGGTAACCTGCCCTAACAAAATAGCGCGCTTGCCCATAATAGCTTCAAAACTTATTTGATGCGCTGGGGCAACAGACACCACAAAGCGCGAGTGGCTTTCGGCAAAAAGAATAGCTTGTAAATTTACGTCCTGATTAGTATTTAGCAAACCCGAAACTTCAATTTTAGCACCCAAACCACCAAAAGTACATTCCGTTAGGGCAACCATTAAACCACCATCACTAAGGTCGTGGCAATTTTGAATAAGTCCTTTCGCATTAGCCCTCATTACCATTTGATACAAGTCTTTTGCATTATTAGGCCTTACAATTGGCAAATTAGCCCCTAAATAACCATGCAAAGCATAATATTCTGAAGCACCAAGTTCGTTATACGTTTCGCCGAGTTGATAAATAAGGTCGCCCGATGCTTTAAAATACGATGTTACAGTTTTCCGGATATCCGGAATTTTGGCAACCATTGAGTACAAAATCGTTGGTGGCACCGAAATTTTCACGCCATCGGCTTTAAAATCGTTTTTCATACTGTCTTTACCCGAAGTAAGCGGAATGTCGAAAAAAACCGCCATATCGTAAAGCGCCTGGCACATCTGTACCAATTTTGCCAATTTTAATTTCCCATCCGGATTAGTTTCGGGGTGATATACGGAATCGGGAACGCAAAAATTATCGTTCACCGACCAGGCAATGCCATCATCGGCGCTCCTATTTGGCAACAATCCGCCTACGGCAATAATTTGCCTAACTGCTTCGTCAAAGGCACCCGCCGACATTTGATAAGCGTCAATATCGCCGTAACGTGGCAATATTCCATTAGAGACTGCCACCCCCTCGTAATGTTCAAAATGGGTGCGCACTACGGCTGCATCTTGCGGAGCCTTACCCTGAGCACCCATTAAGGGCTTAATAACCGTGCGCCCTTTTACTTCGTGGTCGTATTGGCGGATGATGGCCTCGCGCGAGCATATATTTAAACTGCCCATTAGTCGCAATAATACCTCGTTATAATTTTCATTATCCGGAATTTGTGGCTCTATTAACTGTGGCTGTTGCCATTCAGCTTCAAGGATTTTTTGAGGCACGCCGTCATGTAAAAATTCTAACGATAATAAAGCCAATAAGTTATTGTTAAACCTAACTTCTAAATTGCCCGAATTAGTAAAGCAGCCAATATCTGTTAACTCTACCTCCATGTGTGCAGCTAATGATAACAGGGCGGGTACTTTTTCCGGATCTGCTACAATGGTCATACGCTCTTGCGACTCGGACAAAAATATCTCCCAAGGACGCAGTCCACTATATTTTAGCGGTACTTTTTCGAGGTTTACCAAAGCTCCACCCGATATAGTTGCCAATTCGCCAATTGAAGACGACAAACCACCTGCGCCATTATCGGTACTGCATTTTACAAGCCCCGCTTCGCAGGCTTTTATTAGAAAATCGTTTAGCAATTTTTGGGTAATGGGGCTGCCAATTTGCACCGCCGAGGCCGGCGAATGTTCATCAATTTCGATAGACGAAAATGTTGCGCCATGAATACCATCTTTGCCCACGCGCCCGCCGCCCATTAAAATGCGGTCGTTTGTAGCAATAGGTTTTTCCCAGGTAGGCAAGCCGTGGTAATCGGGTTTCAATAGCGCACCAGTACCACAATAAACAAGGGGTTTACCGCTAAACCGGTCATCAAAAACAATACTGCCGTTTACCGTAGGTATGCCCGATTTATTGCCGCCATCTTCAATACCTTTAACTACTCCTTCAAAAATTCGTTTGGGATGCAGTTGTCCGGTAAGCAATTTTCCGGAAAAAAACGGATTTCCAAAACAAAGCACATTTGTATTGAACAACAAACGAGCGCCGCCAACGCCTGTTCCTAATGGATCGCGGTTATTGCCTAAAATGCCTGTAATGGCACCGCCGTAAGGGTCAAGTGCCGAAGGTGAATTGTGAGTTTCTACTTTCCAGACAAAAAGTTGTTCGGGGTTAAGGCGAACAACACCGGCATTATCGGTAAATACTTTTACCAACCAATTATTATTGTTGGCTTTAAGTGAGGCAGTAACGGCATCGGTAGCACCTTTTATATACGTTTTGAATAGTGATTTTATAGTTTGTTTTTGGTTGGTAACATGGTTGGTATAGTGAATTATAGCGTTAAACTCCTTGTGTTTACTATGTTCGCTCCATGTTTGGGCTAAAATTTCGAGTTCGCAATCGGTTGGATTAGCGGGTAAACCTGCGGCCAACCGCTGTTGTACTGTTGTAGTATTGGCAAACCACGCTTGTATGGCTTTCATTTCGTCTAAACTTAAAGCCAGCAACATTTTACGCGAGAGGTCTAATAATTCCGGATCGGTTAAATTGAGCGAAATATCTTTTACCGTTAGGTCGGCGGCAAGTTTTACCTTTGGCACATACAGTTTAGCTGTTTGCAGGTCGTTAATTGCCGACAGTGAATCGTATTGAAAATGGTTAATAAGTTTATTGCCCAACAGTTCTTCGGCAATTTTTTTTAATTGTGGGCGGGTAAGTGGCTGCTCAAAATAATAAATATACTGGGTGTAAATGTGTTGTGTATTTGTATCTAATGGGACATTTAAAAAATCGGCTAAAGCTTTTTGTGCCGAGGCCCCTTCGTCGTCGGTAACGCCCGGAAGTTTGGCAACTGCAATATACGAGCCATATCCTTCGGGAATTAGCAAACTGTTAATATATTGGGTATTCATTACCTCGTCATAAAGGCAAGCGTTGCTAAATGCCGTTAACTGGTGGTTGTTTAGGTGATAATCTACTACAAACACCCGAGACGATTTAATTTTTCCGGTATTGATATTTAAAAATTGTTGACACCGTTGGGCAATGGCATCTCCAAAAACATCGCGCAAATGCGGGTGCAGGGCTAACTGAATAAACGAATAACTCACAAATACAGCAATTAAGTTACAAAGGTAAGGAAGGCAGGTAAATTTTTCAGGAAAAAGTTGAAAACAGGGCGGCAAACATATTTATAAAATAAAATATTTATTAGTTTGTTAAACGGGCTAAACCCTCTTGTAAGGAGGTAATTTTTTGCTCGGCATCTTCTAATTTTTTTTGCTCAAGAGCCACCACTTCCGACTTAGCGTTTTGTACAAAACGCTCGTTGTTCAATTTTTTAAGTACCGAGTCGCGAAAGCCTTCCAAATACTCCAATTCTTTTTGTAAGCGGCTGCGTTCGGCCTCTGTATCAATTAAATTTCCTGTTGATGTAGTTATAAAAAACACATCGTTGCCCACTAATAACGACACACTATTTGGCACTTCGGCGTTAACAAGTTCAAACTCCGACAAATAAGCTTTGCGAACAAGCAACTGTTTCCATGCTATCCATCCGGATGCGCTGGCATCAACGGTTTTTAGTGCTAAATTAATGAGGTCGCGCGGTTTTAATTGTAGTTTCACCCTGGTATCGCGCAATTTGCGTATTAGCTCGGCTACTTGCTCGCCAGCCAAAAGTGCAGCGTTGTCAATTGTTTGGGCCTGTGGGTAGCGGGCAACAACGATACAGTCGGCAGGGTTTGCTCTGCGGCAAAGTGTATGATAAACCTCTTCGGTTATAAAAGGCATAAACGGATGTAGCAATTTCATCAGGTCTTCAAAAAATTGCAGCGTAGCATTGTAAGTGTATAAGTCAATTGGTTGGCCGTATTCAGGTTTTGCCATTTCGAGGTAAGTACCGCAAAAATCGTCCCAGATAAAATTATACAAACTTTTAATAATTTCTGAGAGTTTGAAATCGGCATACAACGCTTCCGTTTGGTCAATAAATTGGTTGAGTTTGCTGCCAAACCAAGCTATCAGGGGTTCATTATCCGGATTTTTGGTTGCGCCTCCTTCGGTTGTCCATGATTTTACCAAGCGCAGTGCATTCCAAATTTTATTGGCAAAATTCCGGCCTTGCAGCACTAATTCTTCATCGTACAATATCTCGTTACCGGCTGGCGAGCTTAACATGATGCCCATCCGCAAGCCGTCTGCGCCATGTTGGGCAATTACCTCCATGTGTCGGGGCTGTTGCCTAATGATTTCGACATTTTTCGGCGCAGTTTATCGCGCACAATTCCGGTTAAATATACATGCGAAAAGGGTTTTTCAGCGCGATATTCAATGCCGGCAATTATCATACGAGCCACCCAGAAGAACAAAATTTCGGGGGCTGTAACCAATACATTTGTTGGATAGTAGTAGTTTATTTCTTCGTTGTTGGGGTTCGAGTAACCTTTGAACACTTCGATTGGCCATAACCAAGACGATGCCCAAGTGTCGAGCACGTCGGGGTCTTGTTGTAGGTTGTTTTCGGTAATATCCGGATTATTGGTAAGGCGGCGGGCGCGTTCAACGGCTTGCGTTATGTTTTGCGCCACTACAAACTGCCATTTTTCGGGTTTTTCATCCGGATTTTTAATAAAATAAGCCGGAATTTGTTGCCCCCACCATAATTGTCGGCTTAGGCACCAGTCTTTTACATTTTCCATCCAATATCGGTAGGTAGCTACAAATTTATCCGGAATAATTTGCACTTCTCCATTAACAACGGCATCGAGGGCTGGCTGGCAAATTTGTTTCATGCTCAAAAACCATTGCATAGAAAGTTTAGGTTCAATAACGGCATCGGTGCGCTCGCTGTAACCTTTGGCATGTGTTAGTGGCTCGCGTTTTACAATAAGCCCTTGTTTTTCGAGTTCGACGGCGGCCATTGGGCGTGCTTCTTCACTGTCGAATCCTATAAAAAATTGGGCATTTTGATTAAGGCGGCCATCAAAATCAATGATATCCAAAATGGGTAAATTATGCCTAAGTCCAATTTCGTAATCGGTTTTATCGTGGGCAGGTGTAACTTTTAGGCATCCGGTGCCAAATTTGCGGTCAACGTATTCATCTGTAATGATTGGTACAGGTTTATTTATTAAGGGCACTATTGCCATTTTGCCGTGTAGGTGGGTGTAGCGTTCGTCTAAGGGATGTACGGCAACGGCGGTGTCGGCCATAATGGTTTCTGGTCGGGTGGTAGCTACGGTTAGGTATTCGGTGGTGCTGCCTTCAATAAAGTATTTTACGTAATATAGTTCATCTGTTGTTTCGCGGTAAAAAACCTCTTCGTCTGATACGGCTGTTTGAGCTTTTACGTCCCAGTTTACCATCCGGAGGGCGCGGTAAATATGGCCTTTGTCGTACAAATCAACAAAAACATTTACTACCGATTTGTAGTAATGTTCGTCCATAGTAAAAGTGTTTCTGTCCCAGTCGCAGCTTGCGCCCATTTGCCGCAATTGTTTATAAATATGGTCGCTGTGTTTATTTGCCCATGCCCAGGCATGTTGTAAAAAAGTTTCGCGGCTTAGGTCGCTTTTTTTAATACCCTCGGCACGTAGTTTTTGCACTACTTTGGCTTCGGTGGCAATGCTGGCGTGGTCGCTGCCTGGCACCCAACAAGCGTTAAAGCCTTGCATACGCGCCCTGCGAATTAATATGTCCTGAATAGTATTGTTAAGCATGTGCCCCATGTGGAGAACCCCCGTTACGTTTGGCGGCGGAATAACGATGGTAAACGGTTTGCGGGCGGGGTCGGGTTTTGAGGCAAAAAATTTATGCTCCATCCAATAGTCGTACCATTTTGTTTCAATGGATTGAGGGGCGTATGTTTTAGCTAATTCCATAAAAAATAAGAGCAGTAATTATAAAGTAGGTATTCGTTAAAATGTGGGGATGTTTTACAAATAAACCCCAATAAGCGGTGCTTCAATCGCTTACGGGGGTTAGTAGCTATACAAAATAAGTAAAGGGTTTATTTTGGGTGCAAAGGTAACTATTTTTTGCGAGCTTGGCAGAGATATGTTGAGTTTAAAGTATCCGGAGTTTCCTAACGCTGCCCCCACCCTACCTACCCTTTGGAAACCCTCAAGCAATGGAGGGGTAAAAAATCCTGCAAATCATTAAACCACAAAAACGTTGAATTGAGCTTGCCGAAATTTCATGGTTAAAGTACGATTTTTTTTAGCCTAATGCATACAAGCTAAAATAAAGTGTCGTACATTTACCACATATAGTCGTTTCTATATATTAAGGCTTAATTTTTCGCTCACAATTTAACCGCCGTTTGCTATGGTTTTTTGTTTTGCTACTACCGCCCGCACCGGCACTTGCTACACTTTAAGCAAGCGCTGGGGTAAATACTAAGCCGCAGCTCACCGCTTTGTATTTGCCCCCACTTCCCCCCGTCCTTGCAAACACGCCCCCAAGTAGAGAAATTGCCTCGTCTGTCTATCTTCGCCTAAATTAATGTTCAACTCCTTCGGAGTTGGGGGTTTGTGGTTCTACGTTTTGTCTATTAACATTACACTCCTTCGGAGTTAAAGCTTACCCTCGATAGAAAACTAACCCACCCCTGCGCCCCTCCGAGGAGGGGAGGGTGTGAAATCCTCCTAATCCGTTAATCCGCTAAATCAGTGGTTCAGACAATATCCGGAATAAAAAACCACAAACCAAACCAATTTTTTAACTTCAAAAAAAACCATTTTAAATGAAAAACTTTTTTCTTAATTTTGTAGGCTTAACTTCTACAACAGCCCAACAGCCCAACAGCCCAACAGCCCAACAGCCCAAAAAATTTAAAAACTGTAAAGGTAATGCTTATGGTTTTGCTATTTATAATTAACAATGTTGGGGTGTGGGGGCAAGAGACCGAAAACGCACCGTTATACAAAATTTGTGGCACAAATAGTCAAGCAAGCCAACAACCAATGCAGGGTAGTTGCAATACAGATACGTTGAAATACTACGAAGAACAATGTTTGCGCTATGCTCATCTTGAATTTTATTTTGTTGGCGACGAAGGCTATACCGCTACCGGCAACCACTTAAACCTAAAATTTAAAGATTTTAGCAAATACCACACTTATAATGGTTATGACTATGTTGCCGAATTAGTTGCAAGGGCTAATTATGCGTTAGCTACTATGCAGCCTACAAATTTATGTACGGGCTGGGGCACCTACTCGCCGTTAAAGTACGATGCCAACGGCGATTTAACCGTACCAAACCCTAAATTTAATACCAATTTTAAAGTATGGACGGGCAATATAGCCGAAAAAATGCCTCCTAAACCCAATGCCGGATTTAGGTATGTAATAGATACCGTGCATTTTTTAACATGGGAACAAACCGATTCTGTATTTGAAAACGACAACTTTTTAGGCGATGACAAAATTGAGGTATTTTTGTTCCCTACTTTTTTTTCGCCGAACACAACCATACCCATTGCAAATGCTTACCACAATGCCGGGCATATTACCATTAGGTCGGTAAACTCGCCACCAACTAACCCTTCTTTGCTGCTTCACGAAACCGGGCACGCCATGGGCTTAGACCATACTTGGTACTATACCTATAAATTTGGCATTGAAGAGGCAGTAAACACCATTGACATATTAAATGTTTGTGATGACTACGCAACTAATTCCAAAATTAATTTAAGTACCGCAGGCCTTATAACCCAACTACTCGATACTATTGATAGAAAATTAATAAACAAATATTTAGACGCAGACGGAAACATAAACTACACCCTGCCCGAAATTCAAGCTATGGCCACCTACAAGGGTATTGATTGCCAGCCCTGTTTTAAACTGCTTGCCGATATAGTAATTGAAAAATGGAAAACTGCAGTAGAATGTCCGTATTTTAATCCGAAAGAGATATCTTCGCCCGATGAGTCTGAAAATCGTTGTTATGATAATATCGGTCCAGCCCCCTGTACAGTTGTATCAAAAGAAATGGAAACAGGGCCGGGGCTAAGTTCTTGGGATAATTTTAGCGATACCAACCCCAATACTAATTGTGGTGGTACAGTTTTTGAAAAAGATTGGGTAAACAACAAAGCTCGGCAAACCTACCTAAAATCGTTTTTTACCTATTGCAACGACCCCGAAGAAATAACCAATAACACCATGGATTATGTTGATGGTTTACCCCTAACTTTAACTTGCGAGCAACTAACTGCTATGCACAACACTAAATTTATGATACCAGCACCCACCAACTTACTCCCCCTCGAAACACCGCATAGTTTAGTACTTAGCTGCAATACGCCCGGCAGCATTACCTTTAATTGGCAGGGCAACCAAGCCGACAGCTACCAAATTGCCTACCATATTAACAGCGATACCATACCTGCATATACTATTATAGACCACTCGTTGCTGCCCACCACCCCACAAAACTACACCTTTGAAATGGCTGCCTTAAATACAACCTATAAATTTACTATTAGGGCAATTAATGGCAGTTGTAGCGGACGCGATACCAGTGCTTGGAGCGACACCCTAACCGTAAATACCCCATCCGGATTTGTAAACCCCATAGGTTTTGCTTGGGCAAACAATGAGTTTAACATTGATACTTGTTTTTTAACCTCACTCAGTTTTTATCTAACCCCAAACACCTATACAAGTATTGTATGGCGAAAAACAGATGCCGCCGGTAAAACCACCATATTAACCGCCTTTAACAACCAAGATACCGCCCAAATAGTAATTGATGCCGACGGTCTTTTGCAGTTTTGTGTTATTGCCACCGATACCAGCGGCTGCACCTACCACCAGCATTTTACCACCAATACCGATAAAGAAAAATTGTTTCTATATGCAAACGATTGTGGTAAAAGCACCAATTTTTACCTGTATCCTGGCGATACTAAAAACGACACCATACAAATATGTAAATACGACTTGCCTTTTACCATTTTTACAGAACGAACATTGAACAATAAATACCACCTCGACACCCTTGAGGCGTTTTGGAAAATTAATGATATTGCCATGCCCCACAATATAGATGCCAATAGCGATGGCTATTTCGATGGCTATTATGATGTTAATGCCGCCTGCAAATTTACCTACGCCTTTGGTTTGCACATTAACGATATATTGGCAAACAATACCCTCTTAGTTGAAAACGACACTAGTTTTAATATGAGCATTAACCTTTATAACGACACGACCCAATGCCATACCTTGTTTAATTTTGTAATAATATACCACAATATAGAACCAAAAGTAAACCTTGGACCCGACCTTTGGCTTTGCCCCTCTGCTATTAATTTTACCGCCGGTGTTGATACCACCGGACAACCGCCCGGCGTAACCTACCTTTGGAACGACGGCAGCAGCAGCCCAACCAAACTTATAACCCAAGCCGGCACCTATATTTTACAAGCAAGTGCCGCCGATTGTACCGCTACCGATACCTTGGTGGTAACAAACGCCCAACCCAATATAACCTTTAACGAACCCGATAGTATTTTTGACGGGCTTATGGCTTTATGCCCCGATACCGACACTTTTACCCTTACTGCCTTATGCCAATATATGCCCACCGATGTAACCTATTTATGGAGCAACAACGCAACCACCCAAAGTATAACTATAACGCCACCCTACCCGCAAACCTACAATGTTACCATAACCCCAAAAGATACCAGTTTAAACTGCCCAAACACCAGCACCATAACTATTAACGAGGCAATAACCCCCACCATAATCCACAACAAAATAAGTAATTTTAAGGGCAATACCCTGCAAAACCCTATTAACCAAAACGATATTGTAAGAATTTGTAAAACAGACCCAGAATATTATTGGTTTGTAAGCACAACCGATAGTGCCGAAATTACCAACTGGGTGATAGACGGCATAGCACTAACGCCCAAAAAAACTACCGGATATTGTTTAACCGATGACGACAACGGGGTAGAAGGTTTTGTTATTTCTTTTCCGGAGGTTAAACTGAACAAAAACAAACTCATTAACCAATCCGGCGTTCATACCGTTGTTATAACCATTACCAATATTTACTCGGGCTGCCAAAACACCTATAATTACACCCTATATATATACGGCACAACCCTTAGCTTACAAAGCCAACCGCAAACCGTTTGCCCCCAAAGCCCCGCCACCATTACCCCCACACCGCCACCGCCACCCGACGCCTTGCTGTGGAGTACCGCCGACACCACCCCCACCATTACCGTAACCCAAGCAGGTACTTATAGCCTAACCGTTACTCCGCCTTTAGCCGGCTGCCCCCAATATAGCAGCAGTATTACCCTAACCGATGGCGCCCCACCCCTTGAAATTACCCCCAATAATGGCAATAATACCATTAGCGTTTGCCAAGCAAATTTGCCCCTTACCTTAACCGCTACCAGCACCGACCCCAATATTACCAACTACCTTTGGGGCAACGGCGAAACCACCCCCACCATTAGCGTAAACCAAACAGGTATTTACACCGTTACCATTACCAACCAACAAGGTTGCACCAATACCGCCGCCATTGCCGTTATTATAAATAATGCCCCAATCATTACCCTCATCGCCCAAAGCATAAATACCTGCACCACCCTAATTACCGCACCCGGTTTATTGGGTAGTTATGAATGGTCGGTACCCGACAACGATGGCTCCACGCCCAATACTATTGAGGTATATGAACCCGGTATCTATACCCTTACTTTTACAGATGCCCTAACCGGCTGCCAAGCAACCACTAATATTACCATTAACGACACTAATTTTTACGATTTGATTGACCCCTTAATTACCACCAACACCACTTGGGATATGAATAGTTTTGCGGGGGGGGTAGCCCGCATTAAGGGTATTATTAAAATTGCCCCTAACGCCACCCTTACCATTGACAACCTAACCCTGCATTTTGCCGACCCTCAAAGCGGCATTGAAATAGATACCGCTGCTACGCTAAACCTAACCAATAGTACCCTAAGCAGCGACACCTGTACCCAAAACTATTGGCAGGGAATTGTATTATTGGGCAACCCATTTTTGCCACAAGACACAACCAACCAACCCCGACAAGGCATACTAAATGCCAACAATAGCCTGATTAAAAATGCCTATATTGGTGTACATATTGGCAAAATAGCATTTTTGCAAAATAACGGAAACCCATTGGCATATATGCGCTCGGGGGGGGTAATAAACGCCACTAACACGCAATTTTTAAACTGCTCGGCAGGGGTGGTTTTTGAGCCATATAGCTTTAGTGCTTATAGCACTTTTGCTGTAAATTGCCGGTTTACCTTTAGTAAACAATTTATAGGTAACGAAACAGCTATGTTTAACCCCGATGCCGGCTATATTGGTATTTATACCAGCGGTATGCGCCGCTTAAACCTAACAGGCATTATATTTGAACGAACAGGTACTATTGGCAGTAGCCTACAATACCATAAACAAGGTATTGGCATTGTAGCTACCAACAGCCACCTAAATATAGGTAGCTTAGCGAGTAACGGAAATATGGCACCTACCTCCGAAAGTTGCACCTTTACCAACCTATACAAAGGCATTGATATTTATGGGTTCGGCACTGCCTTAAATGCTGCAATTATAGACCAAAACCAATTTACCCAAACCCGGCGTGGCATAACCCTTAACGGCAACGGTTTCAGCCAAATTAGGCAAAATACTTTTACCCAAATACCAAGTATCGAAACAACCCAAAACAGCAACCTTATTTACCAAGCCTATGGCATTTTAAACTACGGCAGTACGGCGTTTAATATAGAGGGCAACGTATTTAGCAAAGACAGCCTACAATATAACGCCACCCACGGCATTATTACGCTAAACTCGGGCTTAGGTGGTGGCACTATTAAGCGCAATGCTTTTGAGGGCAGTTTTTGGGCAGCCAATTTACTACTCGGCGACAACCAAGCACTTGAATTAGACTGCAACCAATACAACAGCCAAAACAAAGCCGACTGGTTAATTGCCCACGCCTTAGACCCCGAAACAGGCATTATAAATTTGGCAAACCTAAAAGAACAAGGCTATTGCGACTTTAATGACCCCAATAACAACGCCCCCCTACACGAATACTGGCACGCCGAAGCCGATACCACCAACTACCACATATTAAACTTGGGGCTTGATACCGTAGTAGTGCATTACGAACAAAACGACCCCGCCACTTTTGAACCTACCTTAATTTCCGGAATTGTTGATGCAACAGTAAACTGCGAGGGACAAGGTTTATTTTGCCAAAGTAGTTTTGCACAAACCCCTCAAGGGTTGGCAGCAATTATACAAAACCAAATAAGCCAAACGGGTACTTATGCTGCTAATCTGGGGAATGCCTTAGTACAAAATTATGTGGCGCATGGTAATACCACAGCCGCTATAAATTGGCAACGCAACAACCCCAATATTGCCAATAATACGGCATTAATGGCGCATTATACCCTGCAAAACCACGCCGATAGTGCGGCGCATTATTGGGGTTTGGTGGGCAGCAATTCCCAACCGCAGGCACAAGCGTTGCACCAAATTTATAGCCCTTGGGTAGCAGCATTGCCAACCAATAGCAGTTGTTTACCCAGTATGCAGCAGCAAGCTGATACCCTTATGGGCAGTTTTGGCACTATGGTAGCGCAACAATACTTGGCGTGTTTTAATAATACCCTATATAATAGACAGGTGTATATACCCGCTATTGCCGAAAAAAATGCGCCAACCATGCCGACAAACGCCAGTAACACCCTAAAAGTATATCCCAACCCTACCAATAGCAGTTTTACCGTTGAAACGCCTACTGCCGAAGGTTTATTAAAAATCTATGACACAAAAGGTATTTTATTATTACAAATACCTGTAGCCCAAAAGCAAACTTTGGTAGCCACCCCACAATTAACAGCAGGGGTTTATTATGTATATTGGTATTCGCCAAACAGCAATACGCTTATGGCAAAAATAGCAGTTATTAAATAAATAGGTTGTAGCCGTGTAGGGCGGTGATTGCTGCCCTACACTTTTTATTAACTATTAAAAAACGATTTAATTATGTATAAACTTATATTTGTCGCAGCCTTAATTTGGTGGCATACAGCAGTAGCAGCACAATCTGTTTTTAACAAATTATACACCACCGACACCTCGCATATTGGTTTTATTGCTGCAAGGCAAATAGGCGACCAATACCTTGCGTTTGGCTCAACTTATAATATTAATGGCAGCTATGTGGGCTTTTGGCTATTAGATGCAAATGGTAAAATAATGTCATTTAACTTATTAGACTATGCAAAAAAGAATCATAGTTTATATGGCAAAGGGCAATTATTACAACTAAGTGACAGCGTATTTATAGCTGCCATTGATGCTAAAAGTAGTAAGCAAAATTATTCTGACGATATTATGGTCATAAAATTTGATATTTTGGGAAATATTTTATTAAAAAAAGTGTATGAAAAACAAGATAATCAAACCGCCCACGAAATTATTACCACCTCTGACGGCGGGTATTTGATTGCCGGATGGACACAAGCCATAAATGAAATAGGGTATATGTACGCGCTTAAAATAGATAGTATTGGGGGGTTTGTATGGGAGAATACTTATAGTCTTAGCAATTACGGCAATAGTGCGGCTGTGTCGGTAGTGCCTGCCGTTGGCGGCGACGGGTATATACTATCAGGCTATGGCTACCATAAAGATAAAGACTACCAAGCCTATTTAGTAAAAATTAACCACAATGGCGAAAAAATTGAATATAAAGATTTTGGAGGCATCGAGGCCAACGGAGCAGGTCTTTTAACCGTTTACCAAAATTTATACTTTTTAATTTATGGCGTACACAAAGCAAAACAATATTACCCTGTAATTAGCTTGATTGATACATCTTTTAACCCCGTAGGTCCCCTTAAAAAATACGACAACATTAGTGAAGTAGCAGGGTATGCAATTCCGATAGTAAAGGGCATGGATAATGGATATTGGTTAGCGGGTTATAGTGCCAAAGATAATACTGCTAACCCTGCGGGTATGGTTATGCGTTTTACAGCAAATTGCGATACGGTTTGGGTTAAAACAGTACAAACATCACCATCGCACGACAACTACCTGCGCGATGTAACCCCCACCAGCGACGGCGGTTGTATTGCGGCGGGTTTTAAACTGTATCCTTCGCCACAAATGGGTTGGTTACTTAAATTTGATGCCGATGGTAATATCTGTTGGCAGGTAAACTGCGATAGCACCCTTACCACTACGCAAGTTATACCTACCATTTCCGGAAACGGTTTAACGTTATACCCCAACCCCGCCGACCATACCCTTACCGTTAGTACTACCAACGATTTAGTGGGCACTTACTTAGAAATATATAATAGTATGGGTTTATTAGTTTGGCAGCAAAAACTAACTGCCAATACAATAACTTTTGCTACCAATCATTTAGCCAATGGGGCATATTTTTTGAGGGCAAATAACACTACTGTTAAATTTACTATTATCCATTAATCTTTAACCAAGCAGGGGCAACCTCATTATTGCCCCTGCTATTTTATTTTTTACACCATGAAACACTATTTTATTTTTTATTTTTTTGTTAGCTGCTATTGCATAGCACAACCCAATGATGGAAGCTATTTGTTTAATAAATTATACCCCCCTGAAAAACCTACCTATGCCCGTAGTTATGTTGCGGCTATACCCATTGAAAACAACCATTATATAGTTGCCGGAACACACCACAGCACCGAAAACGAAATTTACGTACAAAAGCACGATGAAAAAAGGCGACATAAAATGGCATACAACCGTATTAAAAACTACTGATTTTGCAACTACCTATTTTGGTAGTGCCTTAACAAAAGGGCATGACGGCAATTTTTTAGTTACGGCAAAACGCGGAAAAGAAAAATGGGATACTGATTATATTGTTGGCAAGGTTACTCCCTACGGCAAATTAGTTTGGGTTAAGGAATACCCCTACCCTTTAAACGATGATTGTATGCACATCATTGCCTGTAAACAAGGGGGGTATTTGGTGGCAGGTACCAACCAAGAAGTGATACCCGTAGTAAAAAACGCACATTTTCAACTATTGCGATTAACTGAAAACGGCGATACACTTTGGCGAAAAAAAACAGCAATAACCAATTTTGCAGTACTTGACTTATCACAAACAAGCGATAGCGGTTATGTATTTAGTGGTTATAGGTATAACAAAGAAACCGGTTACGATATGTTTGCCGTAAAAACCGATAGTTTGGGTATTATTGAATGGCAACAAACCTACGGCACCCCTTATGACGACGGCGGTTGCCATGTTATGGAACGCCCCAAAATACAGGGTAGCTACCCCAGTTATGTATTAGTTGGGCTAATAAACACAGGGGGCGGACAAGAGTATAAAAAAGGCATTTATTATGCCCATTTGAGCAAAAAAGATGGAAAAGTGTTTTGGATAGAAAAAATTTACGAGCCTAACAAAGTAGATATTTATGGGTCTAGTTCTGAATGGATGGATGAAAAAGGGGAAATATATAGTGCAACACACAGTTATTCTTCAATCATACCCGTATATAACGAAATTACAAAATTTAACAGTAGTGGCGATACTTTATGGAAAAGACCCATAGCTACAGGGCTACCCGATGACGATTATATAAGAGATATTAGGCAATGCGAAGATGGTGGTTTTATTTTAGCTGGGTTTAATTTTAGTATTCCAAATACTGCGTGGTTGGTAAAAACAGATAGTTTAGGTTATACCTGTGGTTTGCCTAATTGCGATTCTACCTTAATAAATACTTCCGTTAGCCACCCTATAAAAAGCAAAGCAAATATTATCCTTAGCCCAAATCCGGTTAATTTAAACCAGCCAATACAAATACAATATACCCTACCTCCACAAATCTTAGAGGCGGTATTAGAATTTTATGATGAGCAAGGTCGAAAAGTAGCTTATAACATGTTATTAAATGTATTGAATACATGCAGTATTGAACCTTTACCCAAAAAAGGGTTATACACTTGGCAAGTCAAAACACCCTATAAAGTGTTGTCATCGGGTAAATTAGTGGTACAGTAAATAATCCGGATAATTTACAATCGAAATCCTATTTATCATTTAATCCTACAAATCATAATTCAGACGAAAAACCTTAAAATCATGATACTTTTTACCCAAACCCAGCGCGGCGTAACCCTTAACGGCAACGGTTTTAGCCAAATACGGCAAAATACGTTTACACAAATACCAAGTATTGAAACAGCCCAAACCGACGAGATTATTTACCAAGCCTACGGCATTTTAAACTACGGCAGTAAGGCGTTTAATATAGAGGGCAACGTGTTTAGCAAAGACAGCCTACAGTATAACGCCACCCACGGCATTATTACGCTAAACTCGGGCTTAGGCGGCGGAACCATTAAACGCAATGCTTTTGAGGGCAGTTTTTGGGCAGCCAATTTACTACTCGGCGACAACCAAGCACTTGAATTAGACTGCAACCAATACAACAACCAAAACAAAGCCGACTGGTTAATTGCCCATGCCTTAGACCCCGAAACAGGCATTATAAATTTGGCAAACCTAAAAGAACAAGGTGTTTGCGACTTTAATGACCCCAATAACAACGCCCCCCTACACGAATACTGGCATACCGAAGCCGATACCGCCAACTACCACATTTTAAACCTGGGGCTTGATACCGTAGTAGTGCATTACGAACAAAACGACCCCGCAACCTTTGAACCTACCTTAATTTCCGGAATTGTAAATAAAGACGTTCCTTGTACCGGATTTGGCGAATATTGTCAAAGTAGTTTTGCACAAACACCCCAAGGGTTGGCAGCAATTATACAAAACCAAATGAGCCAAACGGGTACTTATGCTACCAATTTGGGCAATGCCTTAGTACAAAATTATGTGGCGCAAGGCAATACCGCCGCTGCCATACATTGGCAGCGCAGCCACCCCAATATTGTCAATAATACTGCATTAATGGCGCATTATACCCTGCAAAACCACGCCGATAGTGCCGCGCATTATTGGGGTTTGGTAGGCAGCAATTCCCAACCGCAGGCGCAAGCGTTGCGCCAAATTTATAGCCCTTGGGTGGCAGCCTTGCCAACCAATAGCAGTTGTGTACCCACTATGCAGCAGCAAGCCGATACCCTTATGGGCAGTTTTGGCACTATGGTAGCGCAACAATACTTGGCGTGTTTTAATAATACCCTATACAATAGGCAAGTATATATACCCGCTATTGCCGGAAAAAAATCGCAAACCATGCCCCATAACGCAAGTAACGCGCTAAAAGTTTACCCCAACCCTACCCACAGCAGTTTTACCGTTGAAACGCCCTCTGCCGAAGGATTGTTACAAATATATAATACCAAAGGTATGTTATTGTTGCAAATACCCGTTAGCCACGAGCAAACTTTGGTAGCCACCCCACAATTAACAGCAGGGGTATATTATATTTATTGGTATTCGCCGAACAGCAATACGCTTATGGCAAAAATAGCAGTTATTAAATAACTAGGTTCTAGCCGTGTAGGGCGGTGATTGCTGCCCTACACTCTTTATTAACTACTAAAAAACAATTTAATTATGTATAAACTTATATTTGTCGCAGCCTTAGTTTGGTGGCATACAGCAGTAGCAGCACAATCTGTTTTTAACAAATTATATACCAATGATACCTCACAAATATTTTTTACTGCAGCACGACAGTTAAACGAAACCACCTATTTAGCATTTGGGTCATCGGGCAATTCAAAATATGGATATATAGGCTTTTGGTTACTAAACCAAGCGGGTAATATTACCAATTTTCATTTACTAAATACCTCTTTTGAAGGGCATAGTTTATCTGGCAGGGGGCAATTATTGCAACTAAGCGACAGCGTATTTATTGCTACTTTTGATGCTAAAAACAGCAACCCAAATTACGCCTACGATGTTATGGTTATAAAATTTGATATTTCGGGAAATATTTTATTAAAAAAGACTTATGAAAAAATAGGATTGCAACTGGTTTATGAAATAATACCAACAAATGATAAGGGTTTTTTAATAGTAGGTGGCACTCAATTAGTCAATGAAATATCTTATATGTATGCCCTTAAAATAGATAGTATTGGCGGTTTTGTGTGGGAGAATACTTATAGTCTTAGCAACTACGGCAATAGTGCGGCTATGTCGGTAGTGCCTGCCGTTGGCGGCGACGGGTATATATTGGCAGGCTATGGCTACCATAAAGATAAAGACTACCAAGCCTATTTAGTAAAAATTAACCACAATGGCGAAAAACTTGAATATAAAGATTTTGGCGGTAGCGAGGCTAACGGAGCAGGTCTTTTAACCGTTTACCAAAATTTATACTTTTTAATTTATGGCGTACACAAAGCAAAACAATACTACCCTGTAATTAGCTTGATTGATACAGCTTTTAATCTCGTAGGTCCCCTTAAAAAATATGACAACATTAGCGAAGTGGCGGGGTATGCAATCCCTATTGTAAAGGGCATTGATAATGGGTATTGGTTAGCAGGGTATAGTGCCAAAGATAATACCGCTAACCCTGCGGGTATGGTTATGCGTTTAACGGCAAATTGCGATACGGTTTGGGTTAAAACTGTGCAAACATCAGCATCGCACGACAACTACCTGCGCGATGTAACGCCCACCAGCGATGGCGGTTGTATAGCGGCGGGTTTTAAACTATATCCTTCGCCTCAAATGGGTTGGTTGCTTAAATTTGATGCCGATGGTAATATCTGTTGGCAGGTAAACTGCGATAGCACCATTATTAACACCGCTATTGAACCGCCTCCACAACAAGGAGCAAATTCCCCCGCTTTGAGGGGGTTAGGGGGAGTTGTTACCCTTACCCCCAACCCAGCTACCAATATGGTACAGTGTAAATTTTTGCAATATAATCCTGCCCAGCAAAACGCCACTTTACTACTTTACAATACCCAAGGAGTAGTAGTTAAAAAAGTACCGCTAACTAATACCGAAACCGCTTTTTCCGTAACCGACCTACCCAAAGGCGTTTATTATGCGCATTTGCCAGATTATGCCTATTTTTATAAGCTAATTGTGCAGTAATGCCCCTACGGAGGAGCAACCCACCCCTGCGCCCCTCCGAGTAGGGGATTGTGCAAAATCTTGCTAATCCGTTAATCCGCTAAATCAGTGGTTCAGACAATATCCGGAAGAAAACGCAACGGTAAAATTACGGCAAAACTACCCTAAAGATACAGGTTCACAAAAGAAAAACGCCACCTACTTTACAAACACAAGCAGATAGCGTTTTTCAAATAAATCCAATTAATTCTTTACTCAATAACAACCACTTTAACGGTACGGGTTTGGTTGGCATTGGTAAGGGTTAGCAAATAGGTTCCGGCTGCCCAATGGCGCACATCTATATTAGTTTGATGGATGCCTGCTTGTGTATTTTCATCCGGATGTTGGTTTTGGAACACCAAACGGCCTGTTACGTCGTAGGCATATAGTTGCATATCATTGTTTTGCATGCCGTCCGGAATAAAATAGCGAATAGCAATAGCATCGGTAGCTGGTTGTGGCATTACCTGCAAGATGTCGAATTGGCCATTTCCGCGCAATAGGGCAATAATATTTGACTCGGCGGTTTTACCCTCGCTATCAAGAACAGTAACACGGTAGTAGTTGGCACCTTCAACGGCATTGGCATCAAAAAAGGCGAATTGCTGTTCGCCTGCTTTAGGCTTCATAGTTTGGGTATTTAAAACCTCAAACTGGTTAACATCTCCTCCGGAGGTCATGCGCCACAAAGTGCAACTAATATTATCGCCCTCGTCGTCGGCAATTTGCCAGTATAAATTATTACCTAATTCGGCCACGTCTCCTGTTAATTGAATAGCGGGTGGTATGGCCAAAACCGGTTTACAGTTGGGTTGCCCTGTAAAATTGCCCATCAAACAATTATTGGCATCTAAAATAAGTACCTGATAGGCGATATCGGGAGCAACAGGGCCAACTTCGGGCACAGCGCCCATAGCCGCTATGGTGGTATTTAATACGTTTCCGGATATGGTGTAAGGAGCGGTACCTTGTTCTATGTACATACCTAAATAGTAGCTGAAATCGGGTTCGTTTTTACAAACTTCATCTAAGTAGGCCTGTGCCCCTTCGCAAAGCGAGTTAAACATATACCCAGCATCGAGGTCAAGATCGGTAGTGGGGGCAAACAAGGTAAAATTGGGTGTACGGCCTGTGGCATCAATATCGCTGTCTAAGGCTGGGTTGCCGCCTGCATTGGCCGGCGATATTATATAGCTTGGCAAAATACCAACAGATATGTAATAGCTGCCCAAGTCCAAATTATTAAACAAGTAAAAACCGTTTACGTCGGTAATGGTAGTTGCAACTAAGTTATTGTCGGTGGTATAAAGGTAAACCGTTACGCCTTCTAAGCCGCCTTCTGTGGGGTCTTGTACGCCATTGCCATTGGCATCGTTAAATACGCGGTTTCCGATAGCCGACTTGGTTGCATCGCAAAATACCTCGCCGCTAACAATTAAATTACACCCGTCGTTGGCAATATCAATAATTTGAACAAAATAAGTTTGGCCACTCATGACCGGCAAAATATACTTACCTTCGGTAACGCCCGATAGTATTGTCGAAACGCCATCGGTAATATTGTAAGTGCTGCTTCCGGCTAAGGCTATTTCTAACTGAAAATCGCCAGCACCCAAGCAGGTTTCAACTGTATTTACTACAATATCGCAGGGCGGAAGTTCGTTGCAGGTTTGCGACACCGGAATATCAATTGCACAAGCTGTATTATTT
Source organism: Sphingobacteriales bacterium (assembly GCA_016706405.1). NCBI lineage: Bacteria > Pseudomonadati > Bacteroidota > Sphingobacteriia > Sphingobacteriales > Sphingobacteriales bacterium. The sequence goes on along the minus strand of JADJJT010000002.1, from coordinate 1,271,250 downwards.
TTGTCGGCAATATGCAGGGTATAGTCGCCGCTAACGTATCCGGGCAAAATTACGGTGCCAGCCGTTTGGTCAAAAACAGGTGGATGCACGCCATCGGTAATATTATATACCGCCGAGCCAGTAATAAGTAATTCTACTTCAAACTCGTTGCCACCGGTGCAGGTTGCGCTTGACTGAACACCCAAGTCGCACTCAATTGGGTTGGCACAATCGCGAATGCCGGCAAGTGTTTTAAAGCAGTCAGTATATTGGGTATCGGTTACTTTTATGCTGTACTGACCGTTGTTGAAAGGTCCTAATTTTACCTCACCGCCTCCGGTAATGGTTATATCCGGATGTTGGCCATCGGCAATAAGGTAAGTCGAGCCTCCGGAAATTGAGAGGGTAATTTCGTAGGTAGTTTCATCTAAGCAGGTAATACCCAAAATATTTGTTGTTAAATTACATTCGGGTATTGGGGTACAGTCTTTAATGCCTGTAATGGTTTGGGTACAAGTAGCATCAATATTGCTAACAGCGGTTATGCTAAACGAGCCGTTGGGGTAAGGTCCCATAGTTAAATTGCCCGCCGATACATTGGCTAATTTGCTGCCATTTTGGTCCATAACTGTATAGGTGCCTGTACCAGCCAAGGTTAGAGTTACATTATAAGTATTATCGCCAAGGCAGTCGGTAGCCGTTGAAAGGTTAATATCGCAATTAAATGGCGGCTCGGTACAGTCTTTTGCACCCGAAATGGTGTTTACACAAGCGGCAAAGTTAACGTCTTGTACGGTTATTTCGTAGTTTAGTAAGGTTGAGTTTCCGAGCGGGTAAGTACCTGCTGTTACGCCGTTAAGTGGGGCACCAAAATTAGTGGTAATATTATAAGTGCTGCTTCCGGTAATGGTAATACTTACGGCATATCCGGCAGTTTTTTCGTTGCACAACAAACTCACTTCGGTTAGCAGGTCGCAGCTTGGGTCTATTTCGCAATTTACAAAACCCGACGAGCCAACAAAACAAGTGGGGTCGTTTACGTCTGTAACAAGGAATTGATAATCGGCATCTTGCGGCAAATCAAAAGGCCCTAAAACGTAGCTGCCGGCTGGTTGGTTAAACAAATCGGGGCTGTTTGATATTTGCACATTATAAGTGCTTGGACCAGTAATATTTAAGTTTATATTAAATTCATCTTGGCTTAAACAGTCAATTTGTGGGGTTGCGTTTAGGTTGCAAGTACCGGGCGGCGTGCAGTCCATTGAGCCTTCGTTTCCAAAATAGCACCCTTGTTGGAAATTAACATCCGCGATATTAACATAGTATAAAAACTGGGTCAAATTTTTAATGGTATAGGTTCCGGCAGGATTAATTTCGTCGTAAACTTCGTTTCCACCCAAGCCGCCGTCACGTACCCGCAAACGATACTCGCTACTTCCCGAAATGGTAATAATTAGGTCGTACGTGCCATCATCATGACATTCGGTAGCTACGGTATAACTCAAATCACATTCCGAGGGTTCGCAGTACCATGTTCCGGTATAGTCGGTATTACATTCTGGGTTTTCACTATCCATAATTACCATATCGTATTCGCCGTTATTAAAAGGCCCAACCGTATAAACCCCTGCCGGTACATTTTCTTCAAATTGTTGAACCAAATTGCCTGGGTAGTCGCCTTCCCATATATTATAGGTACTTGAGCCTGATATTGTAATTTCAAGATTGTACTCGTCGTCATTTAAGCAAACAAATTTGTTGGTAACATTTATGTCGCAGGGCGGCGGCAAAAAGCAGGGCAATGTTTTTAACAAATTAACCTGGCAGTTTTCGTTCTTTTCGTCAACAACCTGTAAAATAATACTGTTTTCGTCGTTGTATGTATAGCTATACCATCCGGCAGTGGCTGCTGTTACACCTGTTACCGTTTGTCCGTCAAAATTAATGGTGTAGGTAGAGCTTCCATTTAGCGTCAAATGTACGGCATACGAGTTGGCTTCTTCAAAACACACTACGCTATCAATGCTGGCACTAATATCGCAGGGTGGAGGTACGGCGCAAGCATAAATTCCGGAAAATTCCTGCACGCAGGCCGAAAGTGCTTCGTCAACTACTTTAACGTTGTATTGGCCATTATTGGTATAAGTGCCTATCGTTTCGGTGCCGGCAATAATTCCGGATTTTAACAATACGTTTTCCTTGAACAGGCTGTAGGTGCTGCTGCCCGAAATAGTAACTGCCAAATCGAAGGCTGTATTATCGCTATTACAAACGGGGGCAACGGCTACATCTAAATCGCAGGTGGGGGGCGGCTCGCAAAACACCGAACCCGATAAATAGCTGAAACATACTGGATTTGTTTCGTTTTGCACAAAGGCGCTATATGGTCCGTTGGGATAAGGGCCAAAATTGTAGGTTCCGGCGCTCAAACCTTTTATCGTATCGGTTTGATTGTATATAATTGTGTAAGTGTCGGTTCCGGATATTACTAAAGTTCCGGTAAAACTATCGCCAGCATCAACGCAAGTAGTTGTTGCAACGGCTTCCATATCGCACGAGGTATTTACAACACAGTCCACCTCGCCAAAAAACTCAAAACGGCAAGATTGGTTTCCGCCACCGGTACCTAAGCGCACTACAAACTGAAAGTTTCCATCATCATCAAACGGGCCAACTATATAATCGCCGGCGGGTACGTCATTAAATTCGGGGGGGCCGCCGCCAACAAGGATATCATATACACTGCTGCCGGCAATATGCACCAACATATTGTAATTGGTGTTGCCTTCGCAAATAGGTTCGTAGCTTACAATTAAATCGCAGTTTAAGTCGCAATCTTTAGCAATTTCCATACTTGTTACACAGTCGGCTAATTGTTCGGCGCCTGCGGCACTAACTGTTATATCAATTTCACCATCATTGTAGGGGCCAAGTACATAGTCGCCGGCGGGTACATTGGTTAAAACTTCGTCATTTTCAACCTCAACATCGTAGTTATACGAGCCAACAATGGTCAGGTGTATTTCGTATTGGCTGTTTGAAGTACATACGGCATTGGCCATTATACTTAAATCGCAAGACTGTTCAACGGTGCAGTCGTGGTTTTCTTGTAATTGGACCGAACATCCGTTAGGATTACCCACTTGGCTAATTTCGGCAACATGGGTGTCGCTGGTCAATCCGGTAAAAGTATATTCGCCGGCCGGGGCATTATTTTTGCTAAAATTATTGCCTTCAAAATCGTTCACCTGAATATTGTAAAGCCCCGATCCGGTAATTATAATGTGGTAAATATACGAGCCATCGGGTTGGCACTCGGTAAAACTGGTTGCGCTAAGGTCGCAGTCGGGGCAGTCTTTATTTATTTCAAAATCGGTATAACAATCTTCCTTTTCGGTATCTTGAATTTCAATATTTTGGTTATTACCATTACCCAAAGTAAAGGTATAAGTGCCGGCAACTGCTCCGTCAATATCTTGCCCGCTGCCATTTAAGTTAATATCGTAAGTGCTAAGGCCATTTAAAACCAGTGTGGCTGTAGGCGAATTGCCATCACAATTTAAAGTTAAGTCGGCATCGAGCGTACATTCTTGTTGCACACCACAGGATTTAAGTCCGGATACTGTTTGGAAACAGAACGGGTTATTTTCGTTTGACACCGTAATATTAAATATTTGGGCATTTTCAAAAGGGCCTATGGTTGTTGAGCCTGCACTTACGCCTATCAGTGGGCTATGTATGCCGTCTGTAATGGTGTAGGTTGAGTTGCCTTCGATGGTTAATTTTACCATATAAGTTTGATTGGGCAGGCAATCGGGGAGGGCAACGACATTGAGCACACAATCATAATTACAAGTTTTAGTACCGTTAAGCACTACCTGGCAATTAGGGTCGGCTTCGTTGGTAATTACTATACTGTAAGCACCATTAGTAAGTGGCCCTAAAACATAGGCGCCTGCTGTTGCGTTGGTAATAGGGGTATTTATGCCATCGGTAAGGGTAAATGTGCCGGTACCTGCCAAAGTTACTGTTACCTCGTAAGTTGTAAGCGTTAGGCAGGTAGGCAAAGCAGTAGCAACGGGGTCGCAAATGATGGGGTCTTCGCAGTCGTAAAACCCACCTAACGAGGTAAAACATTCGGGATTAGCTTCGCTAATGATGGTAAGATTGTAGTTGCCATTTGCAATAGGGCCTAAAGAATAGGTGCCAGCAGTTAATCCGGTGAGTGGTGGATTAACGCCATCGGTCATTACATAAGTATCAGTTCCGGACAAAATGACTTCTAAATTATAAGATTCTTGTCCTTCGCAAATTGTATTTGCTGTTGCCTGTACATCGCAGTTAAACTCGGGCGTACAGTCTTTTACACCTGCCAGCGAAACGCGGCAATTAGCCTCAACAGGGCTGGCTACATTAACCAAATAACTGCCATTGGGTACCGGGCCAAGCGTGTAAGTGCCCGCCGTAATATTAGTAAGTATTACGCCAAAATTGGTTGTTACATTATAAACGCCCGTTCCACCTACATTAAGGGTAATATTGTAATTAGTATTGTCGTCATTACAAATAATATTGGTCGAAGCGGTTAGGTCGCACAAATAACAATCGGCAGCACCATTAAGGGTGGTAAAACAGTCGGGGTCGGCGTTATTAATTATAGTAATGCTGTATGTGCCATTGCTGTAAGGGCCAAGGGTTACGGGGCCAGCGCTAAAGGTTTGCGGTGCATTAATACCGTCATAAATTGTATAGGTTGCGGTGCCCTCTAAAACAAAGGTTACCATATATCCCGATTTATCTGACACACAATCTACATCGGCAACGGTGGGCAGTTGGCAGTCAAAACAAGTTTCGGTGCCTTCAACAACGGTTTGGCAATTAGGGTCTTCTTCGCTGATAACGCCAAACTCGTAGGTTTCATCATTGGCATAAGGGCCAAAAGTGTAAGTGCCGGGTGCTAATCCGGTAAATGCTGGCGTATTAAAATTGGTAACGGTAAAAGTACCGGTTCCGGAAATTATTAAATCTACAAAATAAAAATCATCGTCTTGGCATTCGGTGGTAGCCGATGCTGTTAAATCACATTCAAAACAGTCTTGGGTGCCGGTAAGTACTTCAAAACAATCGCTGGTTTCTTCGTTGGTTATGGTTATAGTATAGTTTCCGTTGGGGAATGGGCCAACTACTACCGTACCTTTTTTACCGGTTTGTGGTGTATGAATTCCATCGTCAACGGTATAAGTTCCAGGGCCAACAATAGTTAAAGTAATGGTGAACTCTAAACCGTTAGTACAATTTATATTTTGACTAACCGATAAATTACATTGATAACAATTTTCGTTGATAGGTACTACGGTAGTACAATCCGGATTAGAACCGCTTACAACAGATATATTGTGCATGCCATTTGTTAAGGGGCCAACCTCCCAAACGCCTGCGCCTACGCCACTGTGGTAAACCGTACTGCCTTCAGAGATGGTATATAAACCCTCGCCAGATATGGTTATTTCTGTTTCAAAAGTGTAATTATCTATGCAAAAAGTTGCTGCCGATGCGTTTAGAACGCAATCAAAGCAATTGGCTTCGGCGGTTAATGTTTGTTTGCAAGAGGCATCGGTTTCGCTGGTAACAACAAAAGTTACGGGTGCATCTTCATCGTCGTAGCCGGTATATTCGTAGGTGCCGGCATCAAGCCCTGTATCGGTTTGGCCATTATGTACTACTTTATAGGTGCCCGACCCTGTAATTGTTAAAACTACATTATACAAACCATCATCGGTACAATCGGTGGCAATAGTTGCCTCTAAATCGCAACAAATCACATTCATTGGCAAAATAGTTACGCAGGTAGGGTCGGCGGTGCTGGTTACGGTAATGGTGTAGTTACCTTGGTCAAAAAGTCCTAAATTATAGGTGCCGGCATCAATATTGTAAAGTATATTTACGCCATCATCTAAATTGTAAGTGCCCGAACCGGTGATGGTAACTGAGGCAACAAATTGCCCTCCGCTAAAACACGATGTCGAAACCGTAGCAGCCAAATCACACTCAACCGTACAATCATCGGCAACTGTTACCGTTTCAGTACAAGTGGCATCATCTGTTTTTGTAACAACTACATTATAGTTGCCGTTGTCGTAGGGGCCAAACGTATAAGTTCCGGCGGTTGCATTGGTGTAAGGGGCATGGATACCATCAGTAATATTATAAAGCCCTTGCCCGGTTATGGTAATAAATGCACCAAAAGTTTCCGTGTCAATGCATTCGGTGGTAGCTGCTACAGTTAAATCGCAGGTTTCCAAGCAATCTTCTGTTACCGGAATTACTTGGACGCAATTAGGAATATCTTCGCTGGTAATACTTATATCATACGAACCGTTTGGAAGCGTGAAAGTATAAGTTCCGGCGGGTTTGTTGGTTAGCGTAGTTGTATTATATTGGATGGTGTATTCGCCAATTCCGGATATTATTAAAGTTACGGTATATTCGTTGTCGTTCAAACAATCTACTGTTGCCGATACCTCTAAATCACATTCCGGAATGTCTTCGCAATTTATTATTTGCGATACCGAACATCCATTGGCATCTGTTACCACCAATAAATACATACCGGGCGGCACATCAAATTTTCCATCTGTGTTTGTTTCTATCAACGTAGGGTTAAATCCGGGGGTGTATAATTCGTAAATGTAAGGGGCCACACCGCCAATGGCAACAATACCGTCGGCACAGCTATATGGCTCTACAATATCTAACGGAATAGCAACGGTTACTACTAAATTGTTAAGCGTTTTAGTACATCCTAAAGCATCAGTAACCGTAACCGAATAAGTACCAGTATTTAATCCGCTAAAATAACCATTGTTATTTTGGGCAACTAAAATACCATTTTTAAACAATTTAAACAAGTACGGAGTTGACCCGCCCGTTGCGCCAATATTTAAAATGCCATAATCGCAAAGTGTTGTGTTATTTGTAACCACCAATTCGGGGTAAGCCACAATATTTACGGTAAGTGGTTGGCCGGGGCAACCGCTGTTGTTTAACGAATAAACCACATAAGAACCTGTACTAACATTTGTAAAAGTTGCTTTTCCGTTGGCATCGCCATTTTGGGTTTGCAGCCAGCCATTTCCGGCATTTTGTGGGTCAGATGGCACAAAAGTTCCGGTTGAGGTGTATAAATAAAACGTCCAGCCGGGCCCACTTGCTTGCACGCTAAACTGGTTAGACTTACAATTATCAAATGGCAGTAAGGTAATGGGCTGATTTTGATTTACCGCAATAGGGATAGATGCCTGACATCCTAAATCATCTTCAACAACTAAATAATAATTCCCGGATGCTACGCCACTAAATGTGCCCGGCCCGTGCAATACTGGTGGCGTTGAGCTTACATTCGGAATAGCTCCCGGCGCTGGCAATGTGGACAAAAATATATCGTACAAACCTGCTCCTGAAAAAATATCGGGGTCATGGCCTCCATCTACATTATTAACGGTTACCAAATTATTTTGGCAGTTGTACGAGCCAGTAATTACTAAGGCCGCCGATACTGTTACCGTAACAGGGCCAGCTACGCAGCCAGAATTATCAATAGCCCAAATTTTATAAGTTCCCGGATTTATACCCATAAAATTGCCAGTATAGTCGTTTCCGCCTACACCCAAATCGCTGGCAACCCAGCCATTTACCGGATTTGTGGGATTAAGTGGGTCAAAACTGCCAGTAAATTGGTACAAATAAAAATCCCAATCGGGGGTGCCGCCTGTTGCGGTTGCCTGCGCCGTATTTGGGGGGGTATTGCAATTGGCTTGAGTTGCAGTTAGCGTGCCAGGATTGCCCGTTACTATTACCGGAACCGAAGCTTGGCAGCCTAAATTATCTTGTAAAATAGCGTAATAGTTGCCATTTGGAACGTTGGTAAAAGTACCCGGACCCGATAATGTTGGAGGGGTAGTGCTTACATTTTGTATGCCACCTGGTGCCGGAAAAGTAGAAAGAAAAATGGTATAGCTTGCGCCTGCAAACACGTTGGGGTCGCTGCCCCCACTTACCGAGTTAATAGTTACAGTACCTCCTTGGCCACAGTTGCCGCTAGCAGAAGCCGTAATAACTAAGGGGCCGCGCACTTTAACTGTTTGAGGGCCAACTTGGCAGTTATTTGCATCGAGCCCCCAAACTTTGTAGGTGCCGGGTGCTATGCCTGTAAAATTGCCAGTATAGTCGTTGCCACCAGTGCCAATATCGGTTGCGAGCCATCCATTGCCCGCATTTTCGGGATTTAGCGGGTCAAAACTGCCGGTATTGGTGTAAAGGTAAAAATCCCAGTCGGGTGCGCCATTGGTAACGTTTACAATGGCGGTATTATTGGGTGGATTTGTGCAGGTTAAGGCGGGTGTGCTTATAACAGGGGCTTGTCCGGTTAAAGTAACTGGCACCGACACTTGGCAGCCTCGCGCATCCGATAAAATAACATGGTAACTACCGCTGGCTACATTGCTAAAAGTACCCGGTCCCGTTAGGGTTGCGGGCGTTGAACTTACATTGGGTATGCCGCCCGGTGCGGGTATAGTTGAGAGGTAAATAACATACGGCGATTTTCCACCGGCTACGGTATTAACGGTTACGGTATTGCCGCCCGTACAAGCTCCCGAGCCATTAGCGGTTATGCTCATGGGGGTGTAAACCTGCACATTCAGCGTTTTGGTGCAACCGCCCGGAACATCCGGATTATTGTCGTTTACTTCAACGGTATATGTTCCAACTGATAATCCGGTAAAAATGCCGGTATTATTGGTTGCCAACAGGGTTCCGCCCTGAAAAAGTTTATAAGTAAACGAGGTGCTGTTCCAACTTGCGCCGGCGTAACCTCCCGAGCCTGTTGTGTAAATTTGCCCATCAACACATTGGTTTATTTCGGTTAAATTAAGCGGGTTGTAAATGCCTACCGTCATCGAAATAACAGTACAGCCAGTGCTGTTCTCGGCATAAACAGTGTATTGCCCGCCGCTAATGCCGGTAAAACTGCCCTGATAAACGCCGGGTGATATGGTATTGGGTGTTACGGGCGTAGTAATATCGGTAGCACCGTCATCAAAAGGTGCACCTAAATTGTATAAATAATAGACCCACGAGCCGGGCTGCCCGCCTGTTGTTTGAATGGTAGCTTTGTTCCAAGTGCATCCGGTTGGAATTTGGCTGATGGTGTAGGTTTCATTATTTTCGGTAACAGTAACCGGAACGGAATATTGGCAGCCTCTGTCGTCTTGCAAAACAACATAATAATTGCCTGCTGCAACATTTAAAAAGGTGCCCGGCCCCGACAAAGTTGCCGGTGTTGAACTAACATCGTTTACGGCACCCGGTGCGGGAGTTGTTGATAAGAAAATGGTATAAATAGCGCCCGGAAATCCGCCGCCTTGTGTTTCTAATGGAGAGCGGCCACCATTTACGCCGGTTATTTTAACTTTTTCTTGAAAATCGCAGGGGTCGGTTGAAAGTGTTATGCTAAACGGGTCATACACTTCGATGGTAACAGTTTGCGAGCACATAATACCGGTGGCTACGCCATAGGGGTCAATGTATTCGTAACTAACGGTAATAGTATGGTTTCCGGAGGAAAGGCCTGTTGCGGTAAATAATCCGGAGGTGTTGCAGTTGCCTAAAAATCCATCAATATTTGAGCTAACTTCGTAAAGTGCTAAATTGTTATAGTTTGGGTGCGCGGGCTGTCCGCCGCTTACCTGTAAAGTAAAAGTGTTAAACGTGCTACAAGTTATAGTATTTACGTTTACGTTAATAGGATTAAAAATTTCAACGTCTATAGTTGTTTGGCAGCCTGCCTGGTCGGTAATGATAACTGGGTACGTTCCTTGCGGTACAAATCCGGAAAATTGCCCGGTATTGTTTGTGCCAAGCCCTGCCGATGTCGCATCGAAGGTGTATGGCGAGGAGTCGTAGTCGGGTAAACCGCCATTGGCACTAATATCAATACTGTTATAGCTACAAGCCTGTTCGTTGGTAACTGCTTCAATGGGGGCTAACATAACCATTGTGGCGTTGCCTCCGGCAAACTCTTCGCATCCGGGAGGGGCACTATCGCTAAAATCTTCCCAAATAGTGCCGGTAAAGGTCATAAGTGTATTATAGGGGTAAGTGCCATTATTGGTAAGGGTAAACGAGGTGCCGGCACCTAAGTGGTTTAAATTGGGATTATTGTAGGGGTTGGCATTGTTCCAGTGAATATGGTACGAGCCACCCGCATAGGGAATTACTATATTTGCCGGATTTTCAACCTGCACAGTTCCCGATTCGCCGGCACATAAAATTTGGTCGGTAGTGGTTACGGTAAGCTTGTCGGCTTCGGGGCAGCCCACTACAAATGCGTAGTCTTGCGAAGCAATAGCCGCCGAGGTGCAGGTTTGATAGGCTTCCCAACGGATGGTATTTGCCCCGCAGTTCACTTTTAGTTGATTTGCGTTGGGTATGCATCCGGGGTTGCCGGGGCAGGCAATAAGCTCTTTGTTTATCGTTAGGATTTCGCTGCCATCGGTACAGTTGCTGGTGGCAGTAGCTACTACAACGCCGTTCAGTTTTATTTGATACACCAAACTGCTTTCAATACAGCCGTTTGTTGGCGAGGTTGTTAAAGTGGTATTTAGGGTAAAACCACAGGTTATGGTTTGGTTATTGTTTAAATTAGTAGCTACGCTAAAGTTGGGTGCGGTTGGTTGCCCTGTTATGGTAAAGTTTAGCGTTTGTGGATACGAGGGGTTTAGCCATCCGCTGCCGTCTGGCAGGGTACAATCTTCCATACCATCTAAGTTTCCAATACTTGGGTTGCCATTACAACAACGCCACGGGCCAGGGCCAACATTTGAGTTGTCGGCAACACCTTTGTCGTAATCGGGGTTCATGGCGTAGGCAAAAAGCGTATAAGTTGTGCCAATGCAAAGTTGCGAGGCTGGAATTTGCAGTAAATTGTCGCAACCGCCTGGGCTGGCACAAGACGAGCCAACAGCCGTACTGCCCACAGTACAGTTTGTGCCCCAAAAACCGTGTGCAATAAGGCCGTTTTGAACCTCAATACCTTGTAAATCGCAAGCCGAGCAATCGGAATTGGCGTATAAAAACCAATGAATATCTACATTGTCAATACCAAAACCGTTTACATTACAATCGTAGTTAAACCCACCACAGTCGGGCATATCGTTAGGGTCTAAACGAAATAGAAATTCGTAATTGCTGCCTACTAAATTAGGGCCACTTACAATTTTTGCATAAGGAGGGTTTTCAGCATAAGTAGTGGTTGCAGCGAAAAATAAAACAAGTAAAATCGTTGCAAGTGATTTTACTTTTGGTAAAGCTTGGTTCATAGGTTAGGGATTTTTTAAAAATAGTAGCGCTGTCGAAATAAAAAAAAGGATACTTTTGTTTGAAAAGGTAGATTTTTTCCGGATTGGTTGCATACTATACAGCAAGCAAAAAACAAAAGTAATTAGAACTGTCGTTTAGCAGGCAAATAATTATAAAAAACTTGTTTTTAATAGGTAAACTTGGTATAAAGGTAGTTACAATTTGCCAAATACTTTATAGCCTCGCAACATTATTGTTTAGACATGTCGTTTTTCTGCCTAAACCTTAATTTTGTTTCAGGGCTTGGCATAAAATAATTCTAACTCTGATTTAGTGCAAATGATATAGTTAGAAGATTCTTCCGGAAATAGCGCGCAAATACAGCTAAAACCGAACCATTCAAGTTGGCATAGGCAAAAAGTTGTATCTTTTTTACTTTGAAAACGGCGAAATCAAAAAAGTATTACCTTTATACTAAACCTATCTATGATGGCGTTTTAAAAGCTATATAAATTTCCGGATTTGATACCAACCCACCCTACTAAGTTTTTTAATTTATAGCTGTAATATTGCTCAACACAAAACAAGCAAACAACTATCTTATGTTAATCCTTTATTTAGTTCGCCACGCAAAATCTGACTGGGATAATAATTTTAATGACCACGACCGCCCACTTAACGAGCGCGGTCTAAACGATGCCCCAAATATGGGCAAATATTTAGCCCAGCACCTTAACCCCAGCCAATTGCCACAATATATAATTTGCAGTACGGCCAAACGGGCACATACTACCGCCCAGCTAATTGCCCAACAACTAGGCTATCCCCCCGAACAAATAGCTACTGACCCTTTGCTGTACGATTTTTCCTTAGCATCGGGCAATATTGTGGCAACCCTTCAAAACCTGCCTAACCAATACCAAACAGCTATGATGGTAGGCCACAACAGCGCGTTCTCGCAGTTGGTAGCTTGGTTTTCCAATACCCGCTATTTTGACCGCCCAACTTGTGTAGTGGTACAAATTTTATTGCCCATAACGCAATGGAGCGACATAAAGCAAGGCATTGGCTCGTTAGAAATGTATTTAACGCCTAAAAGTATATAAACTAAAATTAGGTATTTTAACAAAGTACAAACACCCAATTAAACAAAATAGGCATCTGTTTAAGTAGAAGTGTGGTTAATGGTAGTTTTTGAAGTGTTTTTACTGCTGATACTGCTATTTATGAGCCATTTATTTATAAAATTAACTAATTCATTTTATTAAAATGCGAGCCAAATTATACTCCTTTTGTTTAACCCTGTTGGTATTTACTTTATTTGCTTTATATGCCCCATTTTTAAATGCTAAATTGCTGTTGTCTGCTTCCGGAAAAACCCTTGTCAATAACAGTGGGCAATTACAAGGCACTGTAACCGATGCTACTACCGACCAAGCTTTATCGGGCGTTACAATTTCCTTGTTGGATGGCAACAAAACCATAGCTCAAACCACCAGCAACAAACAGGGTTTTTACCAAATAACAAACTTACCCTCGCAAGAGTACCGGTTAGAGGCCTCTAAGGTGGGTTATGTTAATGCTACACTATATGCGTTGGCAATCCATGAAAGCCAACCCAAGTATTTACATATTTCAATGTCGAGAGACAAGTTTGCCGAATCGAAAAAAGCAGATGATTTGGCCAGTTCAAAAACCGAACCCCCAAAAGATACTAAAAGTAAAACAGCCAACAACACTAAACCCAAACCAACAACCGAAACCGGTTATGGAAGGCAATCCAAACTATCGTTTAGTGCTATACCTACCTCGCCCCCAGCAGCACCTGTACCTACAAAATCTTACGAATCAATTAGCAAAGCCGAGGCATATTATGTTGATGGTATTCGATTAAGTAAAAACCCCAGCCCCAACCCAAGTAGGAAGCCTTTAGAATTAACCGCTATAAAAATACCCTCTGATAGCCGCAGTATTGAGGTAGGCGATTTAGTAAAAAAACATTTTGAGGGTGGCGGTGCTTACACGCTGGAAGCACCCAAACCGAGTGCCGGAACTTTAACCGCCGGAGAACTTAGCGATTTTAAAAAATGGGATCTTTGGCAAGATATTGCTAACCACGATTTATACCAATACCAGCAAAAATGGCAAATACAACCCATGCAACGCTATACGGTGCAATTAGTTACCGAATCCGGATTTCCTATTGCCGACCAACCTGTAAAACTATTAAATAAAGCAGGGCAAACCGTTTGGCAAACCCGCTCAGACAATACCGGCAAAGCCGAACTTTGGGCAAATTTATACTCAAAAAACGATACAACAACAAAAACTGATAAATCGGAATTAATTTCCGGAAAAAACGAGCAATTTAGTATCGCTGTTAATTATTCCGGAAAAGAATACAAGGTAAAAAAAGCACATCCGTTTCATAAAGGTATAGAGGTAATTACCCTCGATGCGCCTTGTTATGCGCCCCCAGTTGCCGATATTGCGTTTATTGTTGATGCTACAAGTTCTATGGGCGACGAAATTGAATACCTTAAAGCCGAGCTTTTAGATGTAATTGCCCGAATTAAAAACCAAAATACTACAGAAGAATTAAGCTTGCGCGTGGGCAGCGTTTTTTACCGCGACTTAGACGACGAATATGTTACCCGCACCTCGCCATTAAGCACCAATATTGACGAAACCCTAAACTTTATCCGCAACCAAAAAAGTGGCGGCGGTGGCGACTACCCCGAAGCAATTGACAGCGCTTTGTCGGTAGCCGTTCATACTTTAAACTGGAGCAGCGAGGCAAGGGCGCGGCTGGCTTTTGTAATTTTGGATGCCCCGCCACACGAAGACCCCGAAAACTTTATCCGGATGCAAAATGCCATTACCACCGCAGCCGCCAAAGGCATCCGGATAGTGCCAATTGTGTGCAGCGGCATCAAAAAAGACAGCGAATACCTTATGCGCAGTATTGCTTTGGCCACTAATGGCTCGTACCTGTTTTTAACCGACCACAGCCGCGTGGGCAACAGCCATATTGAACCTACCACCGATAAATACGATGTAAATAAACTTAACGATTTGTTGGCGCAGGTGGCTTTGCAATTCATAAAAATGCCAAACTGCCAAATTCCAATTGACCAACAGTTTGTAGCCGATAGCACCGTTGTTGACCATATATTTATTGCTGCTGCTGCCTTAAATGCCAATATTACCACCGATACAACTCAAAACAACGGCAACAAAACATATAACGACATTAAAACCATTGAGCTTAAATTATATCCTAATCCTACCTATGGCCCATTAACCCTAACTGCAAATGCCGATATTGCCGAGCTTTATTTGGCCGATGTCGCCGGCAAACTCATCGAAAAATACCAACTCACCGGCAATAAACCACTTCAGTTAAATTTAGCACAATACCCCGCCGGCGTTTATTTTATCCAATACCCAAGCGGGCAAAGTTTAAAAGGCGTTAAACTGGTTTTGCTGCATTGACCTATAAATCAATGGATAATTAAGAATTGAAAATTCTGCCTTATCTTTTCATATTAAAAATATTTTTTTCGTAAAAAGCCATTAAATAGGCGTACCTTTGCAACCCTTACGTAGTTTTAGCATTAAAATACCCTATTTATTATTTACGAATGATTTCGGTTAGCAATTTATCGTTGCGGCATGGCAAGCGTGTGCTGTTTGAAGATGTAAATTTAAAATTTACGCCCGGAAACTGTTATGGCATTATTGGCGCTAATGGTGCCGGAAAAAGTACTTTTTTAAAAATACTATCGGGCGAGGTTGACCCCACAACCGGCAGTGTTGAAATTGGCAAAAACCAACGCCTAAGTGTATTAAAACAAAATCGTTACGAGTTTGACGAGTTTCCAGTTTTAGATGCGGTAATTATGGGCAACGAAAAATTGTACAAAATTATCCAACAAAAAGAAGCCCTGTACGCCAAACCCGACTTTACCGAAGAAGATGGCCATTTAGTTGGCGAGTTAGAAAGCATATTTGCCGAAATGGACGGCTGGAACGCCGAAAGTGATGCTGCAACATTGTTGAGCAATTTAGGTATAGCCGAAAGTTTACACTACCAAATGGTTAAAGACTTAGACGGCAAAGAAAAAGTGCGCGTTTTATTAGCACAGGCCTTATTTGGCAATCCGGATATTTTATTATTAGACGAGCCAACAAACGACCTCGACTTAAATACAATAGACTGGTTAGAAAATTTTTTAGCCGATTATCAAAATACTGTATTAGTAGTTTCGCACGATAGGCATTTTTTAGATGCCGTTTGCACCCACGTTGCCGATATTGATTTTCAGAAAATTACCATTTTTTCCGGAAATTACTCGTTTTGGTACGAATCGAGCCAGTTACTGCTAAAACAAGCCTTAGATAAAAACAAAAAAGCCGAAGATAAAATTGCCGACCTCAAAACTTTTATTGCCCGGTTTTCGGCCAATGCCTCAAAATCAAAACAAGCCACCAGCCGTAAAAAAGCCTTAGAAAAAATAAAACTCGAAGACATTCGCCCCTCGAGCCGCAAATACCCCGCCATTATGTTTAACGATATGCAGCGCGAAGCCGGCGAGCAAATTTTAGAAGTTGAAGGCTTGGGCTGCGAATTAAATGGGCAGGTTTTATTTAGCAACCTCAGTTTTCAGGTACAGCGCGGGCAAAAAATTGCCATTATTGCCAACAACAGTTTAGCCGCAACGGCTTTTTATCAAACCATTATGCTGCCCGATGAACAGCCACATACAGGCAGTTTTAAATGGGGCATCACTACGGCACCCACCTATTTACCCTCCGACAACTCGGCATTTTTTGCCAATGCCAACCTAAATATTGCCGACTGGCTGCGCCAATTTTCTGATGAAACAGAAGAAACTTTTATTCGCGGATTTTTAGGTAAAATGTTATTTACCGGCGAAGAAGTTTTTAAGTCGTGCGCAGTTTTAAGCGGAGGCGAAAAAATGCGCTGTATGATTAGCCGGATGATGATGTTAAAAGGCAACGTATTATTAATGGACGAACCAACCAACCACCTTGACCTTGAAAGCATAACCGCCCTAAACAACGGTCTAAAAGATTTTAAAGGCACCTTGCTGTTTACCACCCGCGACCATGCCCTTGCCCAATCTATTGCCAACCGAATAATTGAACTTACCCCAACCCATTGCATTGACCGCGAAACTAATTTTGACGAATATAAAATGAGCAATAGTATGGCCACCTAAGCAAAAAAACAGTAAAACAAAAAACTGTATGTACTACCTTTGCTTTTGCAAAATTCAAATAAGTAAACTAAATAAACATGATACAATACCTTATTAAACGAATTTTATATGGCATTTTAGTGCTGTTTGGTGTAATAATAATTGTGTTTTTTTTATTTAATGGCTTAGGCGACCCCGCACGGCAAACAATGGGGCAACGCGCCGATGTAGCCACCCTCGAAGCGGTAAAAAAAGAATTAGGATTAGATAAACCATTAATGACACGGTTTGGTTTGTATCTAAACGACTTGCTACCAATATCAATACACGAAAATACCCCCGAAAACCAACAGAAATACAACTATAAAAAAATACTAAATATTGGCAATAACAACGTAATAGCAGCCAAATGGCCATTTTTGCGTAAGTCGTACCAAAATAACCGACCCGTGGGCGAAATTTTACTCGAAGCCCTGCCAAAAACCATTATCTTAAGTTTGGTGGCCATGACTTTGGCTACTATTTTGGGCGTTTTTTTGGGCATGTTGGCGGCTATAAAACAATTTTCGTGGCTCGATAACAGCATTGTTGTAAGTTCGATATTAGGTGTTTCGCAGCCCTCGTATTTTACCGGAATTATATTAGCTCTTATTTTTGGCTATTGGCTTAAAGATTATACCGGACTTAATTATACCGGAAGTCTCTACGAAATGAACGACTTAGGCGAGGAAACGCTAAATCTTAAAAATCTTATTTTACCTGCCATAGCCTTGGGTATCAGGCCATTGGCTGTTATTGTGCAGTTAGCCCGCAGCAGTATGGTCGAGGTATTAAGCCAAGACTACATACGCACCGCTTACGCGAAAGGATTAAACCCTTGGGGCGTAGTGATTAAACACGCCTTGCGCAATGCGCTTAACCCGGTTGTTACCGCCGTTTCGGGGTGGTTGGCCGGCACCTTAGCCGGGGCGTATTTTATTGAAATAATTTTCGACTACAAAGGACTGGGTTTTGTTACCATTAACGCACTTAGCAACCTCGATTTTCCGGTTGCTATGGGAGCGGTATTGTTTACTGCAAGTTTGTTTGTAGTAATTAATATTTTGGTTGATATGCTATACGGCTTGCTCGACCCACGTGTTACTTTATAACTAAGATTGTTTTTCGTTCAACTTATTTTAGCTGCCTAAACGCGGATAAAAAGCAATTTTGGCTAAAAATTCCGGTAAAAAAGCGTAATTTTACGGCAATATCAACCCGTATCTATAAAAAATATATGCCTCGTAATACCACCACCAAACAGCCTGTTTCGGCAGCCGAAATAGCCGCTATTACCGGAAAAAACTTAACTTGGGATGAATTTTGTACCGAAGTTTTGAACGATTTTTACTTAGCAAACGCCAGCCGCGAAATGAGCATTTTAGGCCGGAAAGAGGTTTTAGGTGGCAAAGCAAAATTTGGAATTTTAGGCGATGGCAAAGAAGTGGTACAGTTGGCAATGGCCAAAGTGTTTCAAAACGGCGATTTTAGGTCGGGATATTACCGCGACCAAACCTTAATGATGGCACTTGGTTTGCTTACCCCTCAACAATTTTTCGCCCAGTTGTACGCCAATACAAATCCGCAGCAAGAGCCAAACAGCGCAGGCCGCTGCATGAATGGTCATTACGCTACAGCTAGTTTGAACGATGATGGCTCGTGGAAAAATTTATCGCAACTAAAAAACAGTTCGGCAGATGTATCGCCAACAGCTTGCCAAATGGTGCGGGCCGTAGGCTTGGCTTTGGCCTCAAAAAAATACAGAGAATGTGCCGCACTGCATAACGAAACTGATTTTTCGAACCAGGGCAACGAAATTACTTTTGCCACCATAGGCGATGCCAGCACCAGCGAAGGTATTTTTTGGGAGGCCATTAACGCCGCAGGCGTACTGCAAATTCCGTTGGCAGTAACCGTTTACGATGATGGTTACGGCATATCAGTGCCTAAAAAGTATCAAACAACAAAGCAAAGCATCAGCGAATCGCTTAGCGGCATGGCTTATGACGAAAAAAATAAAGAGGGGATGTATATTATAACCGGACATGGATGGGATTATGCCGGATTATGTAAAATGTATCAAAAAGCAGTTCCAAATATCCGGAAAAAACACGCGCCCGCCTTATTTCACATCCAAGAGGTAACGCAGCAACTTGGCCACTCAACATCTGGCGACCATAGGCGTTACAAATCGGAAGAACGCCTAAAATGGGAAGTGGAAATGGATTGCCTACTGCATTTTAAAAACTGGATTATAGAACACAAAATTGCAGATGCCGAAGCCTTACAAAATATTGCCAACCAAGCCATTGCAGACGTTCGCCAACAAAAAAATGCCGCTTGGAAAGAACTGAACCAACCCATACAGGCGAATTTAGCTGAACTGTTGAGTTTGTACGATGCCATAGCCAACGAGGGCACGCATCCGGAGAAAATGCAGCAATTACGCCTCGACCTCTCAAAACTGCTAAACCCTACCCAGCGCGAAATAGCCCAATCGGCACGCAAAACTCTATTACAACTGCGCAACGCCACAAATACCTCCGGTATAATTAATTTGAAGCGTTTTACAAACGAGTTAATGCAAACACAAAAACAAATTTTTACCTCGTTTTTAACCAGTCCCTTTCCAAACTCAGCACTCAAGGTGCCACATATAAAGGCAGAATACACTGCAAATAGCCCTCAGGTAAATGGCTACGAGATTATGGTTGCTTGCTTTGATGCCATTTTAGCACGCGAGCCTCGCTTTTTTGCTTTTGGCGAAGACCTGGGCAAAATTGGCGATGTAAACCAAGGATTTAGTGGACTGCAAGAAAAATACGGCAAACAGCGGGTTTTTGATACCGGAATTCGCGAAGCCACCATTGTTGGGCAGGGCTTAGGAATGGCCATGCGCGGGCTGCGCCCCTTGGCCGAAATACAATATTTAGACTATTTACTGTATGCGCTTCAAACGCTTAGCGATGATGCCGCTACCTTATTGTACCGTACTGCCGGAAAACAAAAAGCACCCTTAATTGTGCGCACACGTGGCCATCGTTTAGAAGGTATTTGGCATACTGGCTCGCCAATGGGGGTAATTTTACACGCCTTGCGCGGTATGTACGTGGTAGTGCCCCGAAATATGACCCAAGCCGCCGGACTTTATAATACCTTACTGCAAGCAGATGACCCCGCCTTGGTAATTGAGTGTTTAAACGGATACCGGCTAAAAGAAACGCTTCCGGATAATATTGGCAGTTTTACCGTTCCGCTGGGTGTGGTTGAAACTTTGCGCATAGGCACCGACCTTACCATTGTTACCTATGGCTCGTGCTGCCGTATTGTTATGGATGCCGCCGAGCAATTAGCGGCTATCGGTATAGATTGCGAAGTAATTGACGTGCAAAGTTTACTGCCTTTCGATTTAAACCACAACATTGCTGCTTCGGTGCAAAAAACAAACAGACTGTTAATTGTTGATGAAGATGTGCCCGGAGGTGCATCGGCCTATATTTTGCAACATGTTGTTGAGGTGCAAGGTGCTTACCGCTGGTTAGACAGCCCGCCCGCTACCCTTACCGCCGTTGAAAACCGCGCCGCTTACGGCAGCGATGGCGATTATTTTTGCAAACCCAGCGCCGAAGATATTGTAGAAAAAGTGTACGCAATAATGAACGAAGTTACACCCGCAATCTTTAAAGAATATTTGGGGTAGCATGGCACACTACCTGTATAAAAAACATGTGTCGGTGAATGTATTTGACCACAAATTGTTAATTGACATTTTTAGATATTTATTCTCATCGTAAAAAAGTAATTGTAATTGGGTTAGGGAGGATGTAAAAAAGACCTAAATTAAGCAACAAGAGGGAAAAAAAGTCACAAATTAATTTGATGATTAACCCTAATATTGTCGTAAATTTGGACAAGAGTTTTTTTTTCCATAAACAAATACTCCCATGAAAAAGAACTTATTTAAGGGCAATATTTTTGTTTTCGCATGTACTTTTATGGCTTCTTTCTATGGTCAAGCCCAAACTAAAAAGTTTTAGTTTGTTTTCAGAGAATTTTGAAAAACCTAAGTATTTTAAATTTCAATTAAACTCGGATACCATTCCGCCCCATGGCGTAATCTCTTTGTTGGTAAAGGATAGATCGAATTTCAAACGTCTTTTTTCTCTAACGCTATGTATTAGAAATTTAGCAACAAAATTAATGCTTTTTTCTATTGCGGAATCCGGGTTAAAAATGTCCATTACTCCTAAAATATTCAATGTGATTAAATTATTAGCATCAAGCAATAATATCAAAATTGAAACTCGTCAAGAGAAAAAAAGCAAGTATATCGCATTATCGGCCTCCCATAACGGTGGCAAATGATTTGTTTTGCAATTTGCTTTCAACCCAAACTACAAAATCAAAATAAGCTAAGGCTTTGCTTTCAAAATGGTGGGTTTGCAATTCGAGTAGCTGTTTGTGTAAGTCGTGCAGCAAGCCTTGAAAATTAAGCTCGGTGTTTGCGTGTACCACTTGCCGTAAAAATTGCACCACCAAACTTTCGAACTGGTAGCGGCGTTGCCTTTGCACCAAATATTTATAGGTTTGTTGCACACATTTTTTAAGTATTTGGGGGGTGCCCAACTCGTAGGCTGCCAATAACGACAATATCCTCGAAAAGCAATAAATATCGTCTCGAACAACGTGCGGGGGCATGGCTAAAATCCGGACTAAAAAGCGATATGCTTCAGCAAAACGCTCGCAACCAAAGCACAAATGAAACCCATAAAAACAAAGCATAGTTTGCCCCATTGCATCTATTTTGTTATACCAGCGCTGCAAACCTTCCTCTAACTGGGCAATTAGGTATTCGCCCTCAAAAAAGCGGCCGGTGCTAATACATCCGGTAATTTGGTGGTAATAATACGCTTCAAAAAGTTTTATTTGTAGTGGTTCGTTGTGTTTTAACGATTCGTTTGTTAGCATCAGGGCTAATTCTTGCAAATAAGTTTGCCGCTCGGCAGCCTTTTCGGGGGCGGTGGTCATATTTAGCAAATTATTAACCGATTGTACGTACAAAAATTGGTTGTCGTTGCGCAAATCGGGGCGCGACTCGATGGTTTGCACTAATTTTTGGCTATATTGATAACAATTTTTAAAATCGCGGGCGATAAAAAAATAGGTGGCATAAATTCGATAGAACGAAATGAGCGCAGCGTGCGAAAGGGCTTGTTTTTCGTCTTTAAGCAATGGCGAGTTAAACACGCCGGCCAGTTGGTCAACGTCCGAGGGGTTTCGCATCATGCCTTTATCATTATAAAAAGCATATAATTTAGCTTGTAACAGCCAATATTCGTTTTTATTTACCAACTGTTCTAAGGTTTGGCACTCGGCATCATAAATAGCACGCAGAATTTGGGTTGGGTATTGTTGATAGGCCAACAAGTCGATAATTTGTTTGTGTAGTTCGACAATTTGCGGCAAAAGGGCAGTTTTTTCTCGTTCAAGGGCGGCTTTTTTGGCTTTGTTAACCCATTTTAATGACTGCTGGTATAAGCCTTTTTCGAGCAAAAACCGGGCTTGCCCTAACCAGTCGGCAATTTGCGTTTCGAGCGAGCGCGAAGCATGGCAAGCGTTCATACTTTTAAGTATCAACTCGTACAAATATGTTTTTGCCACCGACAATCTTTTGGCAAATTTTTGTGTTTTGAAGCGTTGTAACAAAGCCGTCTCGTTGTAAATAGGCTGTTGGTTTATGGCATCAAAAAGTTTAACATAGTTATTTTCGTTGCCAATAACATGGCGCGAAGAGTAAATTTTAAAAAACCGTTTTTCCGATTTTGTTAAGCTTTTAATGAGGTCAAACAGTGGCTCTGATTTCTGCATACTACAACAACATATACACACAGCCAAATAACGGTATATATAGGTTTTAAAGGGCTGTAAGGTTTAAATAACAAGCACGCAAAGATACAAATTATTTTTAGACTACTGCGTTTATTTTTTAAAAGTTGTAGGCGGTGTCGCTAAACTTATATAAATACAAACCCGTAGGTAATTGGCAGGGTATTGCCTGCTGGTTTTGGATTGTATTGTAGGTGCTAACTATTTGCCCTATACTGTTGTAGCGTTTGTTTTTGTATTGCTTCATAATTTTTAAAATTTAAAATGAAAAATTATATCAGTCATTTGCAAAATTAACGCATTTTTTTATATTTGCAAGGGGGGGTAAAAAAATGTCTTGAACCATGATTTTTAGGATTATAGGATTAACAAGATTTAGTTCAGTTTTACCCACCGCCGCCCACCAACAAAATTTTACCCATGATGACAGGTTTTTTTTCTTCTTCCGGATTGTTTGGCGTGAAATGGTAATAATAGATGCCTTGGGCTAAATTATTGGGCAAATTGTAAGCATTATATCCGGATGGAATAGCGACAACCGACCAAACCAACTGCCCCAGAGTATTGTACAAAGCCAACTGCCCTGCTTGGGGCGCGTGTATATTAACCGAACCACCCGCCGCAACTATGTTTGGAAACAAAGCCCACCCATCCGGCGGCTTGTAGCGCGTAGCCCCTTTTACGGGTTGGTAGCCAAAGGTGTCTTGGGGATTGGTGGTGGTATCTTGGGGGGTACATTTTTTTACAGTTAGCAATAGGGTATCGCTTAACACAAGGCTATTACATTTTTTATTAGTGGCATAAACCACATAATAGGTGTTTTCTGTGGGACAAACCGTAACCCCCGATACGTTTTGATTGTTGCTATACCCTTCGGGAATACTGATCCATGTAATGGTGTATAAACTTTTATCGAAACTATTTGAGGGAACCCATATTATTGTGCAACTGTCTTTGCAAATAGTGGTGTTCTCTGCTTGTAAATCAATAGCGGGATTGGTATCTATATAAATGGGTGATAAATTATCAAGCATTACTGCTGACGTTATGTTGGGGTCTACCTCACCTGCCTCAAATAGCATATAGGGGTAGTGTTGGTTGGGTATAAAGGTAATAGTATCTTTATGCCACATACTGCTTTCTAAACTAGAACCCGATTTTGTGCCCGCCCAAAGCAGTTGGTCTTTAGCGCAGGGCTGCATACCCCCCCATAAAAATAAATTGCCATTAAGCACATTCGACGATTTTCCGGTAAAAGCGCGGTACGCATCTACATAAAAAGTATGTTGACAGTGGGCAACTAAGGGGCAACTAAGTTTTTGCATAAAACTTTCGTTTCCCCAGTCAGGAAAATGAGCAATTTGTATATAACAAAGTCCATCTGTTGGCTTAATTAATGCAAAATCATAATATCCACCTAAATCGGGGGTTGGCATACAAACATCCCAACCTAATGCTATTGTATCTTCCCATATATCATTTCTTGGAACACCCTCAAATGATGGGTTTATAAAATGTATAGTGGCTTGCCAAGCCAATAATAAAAATAATTTCATAAAAATAATAGTTTGTACAAGTGCTGATTCTTATTTGCTTGCTGTAAACAACAAGCAAATAAGAATAGCACTAAATGTTTATTGTAAAATTATTTTTCCGGTTTCAACTGTATTAGTAGCAGTATGTACGCTATACCAATATAGACCATTGGGCAAATGGCCTGGTATTGGTAGCTCATTTGAATTTGCTATTGGGGTTTGCCAAACCAATTTATCCGCCATATTAAACAAACGCAGTTCGGTTGCTGCAAGCTGTTGCGCCAGATATAAAGTGCCATTATTTGCCCATAGTTTGAGGGGTGGTTCGTGACTATTATATTCTTGCTTACCACTTTCGCCGTCTTCTGTTTCTATAACGCAGTTAGCTGCGTTGTCAATGGTTAAATTATAGCGCATTATATTAGCCCCCCCACATATGTAAAAGTAAATAATGTGTTGGTTAATTTACCAACTAACGCCTGGCTGTATTGAAACAGCTTTTTGTCTTTGTTAGGCATAATTCTAAAAATTTAAAATGAACAACTATATGAGCCAAGGGCAAATTTAACGTATTTATTATTTAGTTGCAAAAAAGTTGAGATAAAAAAGCGTCTTGAACTATGAAATTTCGGCAAGCTCAATTCAGCGATTTCGGCAGGCTCAATTCATCGTTTTTAGGATTAAATAATTAGCTTGATTTTTATCCGCTATTACTTCATCATTTTTTCCGGATAAAAAAAAACAACGCAAGCAGTTTTTGCCAGTTTTTGTCCATTATTAAACCTGCTTTGCGTTTAAATGCTAAATTCCACACTATTTACCTTATTTTTGCGTTTTATCTTTAAAAGAAAATTCCGAAAACCACAGCATTTCTATTTTGTTTTATTTTTCTATGTTGTTTAACCAAATTAACTCTAATATCCGGAAACCATTGCCGGCTTTAGTTTTGTTCTTATTTTTATTGGCAGGGTGGCAGCCCGTTTCAGCTCAAAAGGTCAATCTTTTTCCTACCAATGCCGATGAGTTTTACGCCAATTTAACCGAGCGTGCCGAAAAAACCACCCGCAACGACACGCGCGAAGCCGTAACAACTTTTGTTGCCTCGTGCAAAGCGGGCACTATCAAAAGCACACAATTACAAGATATTATTGCCACGCTTAATGCAATGGAAAATATTGGGCTGCGCATCCACCCCAACCACACCTCGTATTTAACGGTAATTAATAATTTAATTGCCAAAGGATGGGTAAGCACCCAATTTAACACATGGAACGATATTATTAAAAAAATGGCCGAGAAATCGGTGCGCGGTAAAACCAAAGCTTTAGATGAATTTATGGAGTTTTCGGAGCGTTTTTTTGCCAAACGCAGTTTTTACGATGCCGGCGGCAAACGCTGGGCTTTTCAGGCCGATGCTTATACTTTTGCCCTAAAAAATGATACGCCCAGCGTAAGTTTCAACAAAGTATTGCTAATAGGTGCCACCTTTAACAAAGATTCAATAATGATTGCCGACACTAAAGGCAGCTATTGGCCGCTTAGCAATATTTGGCGCGGCGAGGGCGGACGTGTTACCTGGGAGCGCAACGGCATACCCGCGGCAACAGCTTATGCCACCTTAGACAAATATGTAATTGAAGCCAAACAAAGTGGTTACAAAGCCGAAAACGTAACATTAACTTACAGCAAATATTTTAACACACCTATTAAAGGCACCCTTACCGACCAAATTGCAACCAAAGTAAGCGGTGTTTACGATAATCCACAGTTTACATCAACCGATTTAAACCATAATATTACCGGTTTTTCAAACCAAATAAAATATTACGGCGGTTTTGCCCTCGAAGGCCCTAAACTAATTGGCTTTGGAACCGAAGAAAACAAAGGCCGGATGGACTTTTTTGACGACAAAGGAAAATTAATTTTGCGCTCGTACTCAAAACGGTTTGGCGTAAAAGAAGCAAGCGAAATTAACGCCCAACAAACTGCTGTTTCGTTGTATTTTGGTAAAAACGACTCTATTTACCACCCAGGCGTAAACTTGCGCTACGATATAGCCAACAAAGAGCTTCGTTTGGTGCGCGATGCCAAAGCAAGCGCGCAAATTGCCTTCATTTCATCGTATCACCGCCTTGAAGCCAACGTTGATGCTGTTTCGTGGAAAACAACTACACCCGTCATTAATTTTGAAGTTGTATCGCTGCTTAAAGATAATACGGTAATTTTTGAATCATTTAACCTTTACGAGCCTAAACGACTGTACAAATACACCGCCTACAGCGACCAAGACCCTATTTTGTACCTTAAAGGTTATGTTGAAGGTGGGCAAACCCAAATACCAATTCAAGATTTTGCCGGCGCCTTTAATGCACGCTACGACAAACAGGCTGTGCTAAGTACCGTTTTTGATATGGTTGCCGATGGATTTGTTTTTTATAATCCGGAAACAGAAATGATTACCCTGCGCGAAAAAACCAAATTATATATTGAAGCAAGGCGCAAAAAAACAGATTTCGACCGGATCCTCATTAAATCGGAAACCAAACAAGACAACGCCCAACTTGACCTTACCACCCAAGAGCTAATAGTAACCGGCGTTAAACAAGTAACCCTTAGCGACTCGCAAAAAGTTATTATGCAGCCCGCAAAAGGGTTTGTACGGGTTAGTCAAAATCGAAATATGGATATTGACGGCACTATTTTAGCCGGAAATGTGGACTTTGTAGGCAAAAATATGCACTTCGACTACGATAAATTTAATATTAACATGGATACAGTAAATCAAATGTTAATGTACATTAAAGACCCCGAAGGCAAACAACCCACCATTGACGGCAATGTATCGCAAGTAAAAACACCCATTCGCGACATTTCCGGAACCCTTAGTATTGACCGACCCGACAATAAATCGGGGCGCGAGATGTTAAAAGATTACCCAAGTTTTACCAGCCGAGGCAACTCGTATATTTATTACGACGATAAAAACCTGTATAACGGCGCATACAAACGCGACCAGTTTTATTTTAAACTAAAACCATTCACCTTTAACGATTTAGATGAATTAACACCCGATTTAATGAGTTTTCCGGGAACAATGAAAACCGCCGGCATTTTTCCGGATTTTGACCAAATCTCATCCCTCCGAAAAGATTTCACCTTAGGGTTTGAGCGCGAAACCGAAGCCAATGCAATGCCAATTTACGCTAAAGGCAAATATTCGGGCAATATACAAATGAGCGGCGCCGGATTGCGCGGTACGGGCGAAATAAGTTATATGACCAGCAAGTTTACCTCGCAGCAATACGAGTTTTTACCCGACTCAACCTTAGCCAACTGCGATTTGTTCGAAATGAAAAAACAAACCACCCGACCCGAATTTCCGAGCGGCTACAATGCCAAAGTGCGCATGAAATGGCTGCCCAAAGCCGACGGGATGCACATAATAATGAAAGACACCCCTTTTACACTGTACGACGAAAAAATTGGGTTTAAAGGCGAATTGCTTATTAGCGAAAATGGTTTAAAAGCCAACGGCATATTAAACTTCCGCGAGGCCGCCCTGCGAAGCAACGAGTTTGTTTGTTTGGCCAACTCGTTTAAAGCCGATACCAGCGACGTAGTTATTAAAAACAAAGATATTGCCAAAGTAGCCTTCAACTCGTACAACGTGCGCTCGAAAGTTGATATGGAAAAATATACGGGCGAATTTACCGCAAACGGCGACAATATACCCATTACCCTGCCTTTTAACGATTACAAAACCACCGCCAAAGAGTATATTTGGTTAATGAACGAAAACATAATTAACCTGCGTATGCCCGACGACCCCAATCAGGCTGTTTTTGAATCGACCCACCCCGACCAGGCCGGCCTTAAATACCAAGCATCAGGGGCAGTTGTTGATATTGCCAACAATACCATTAAAGTGGACGGTGTACCTTATATTGTAGTAGGCGACGCCAAAATTCGCCCCGATAATACCCAGGTAAACATTAAGCCCGGAGCCGTTATTGAAACCCTAAAAAACGCCCTAATGGTAACCGATAAAATAAACGAATACCACTCGTTAGAAGACTGTACCTTAGACATTAAAAGCGCTTACGTTTTTAAAGGCAACGGCACCTACCAGTTTAAAGTAAAAGGTTTAAAAAAGCAAAAAATTGTTTTTGACGAGATTACCTCGCTGAAAGACGAAGAAAAAAAGGGCGATATCTATTACACTTTTGCCGAAGCTAAAATTCCGGAAGAACGAAGTTTTAAACTAAGCAGCCGGATTGATTATAAAGGCAAAGTAAATTTAGACTCGCGCAAACAGTATCTTATTTTTGACGGTTTAGCCAAACTCGACCTTGTTTCGAAAGATTATATCGACTCGAAATGGTTTAAACTTAAAGACGACATTAACCCCGACAATGTGCAAATTGATGTAACAGCACCCATAGGCGAACGCAACGACACTTTAACTTTTGGTATATCGCAAGATATGGATGCGTTGGAACTTTACCCCACCTTTTTGTTTAATAAACGTACCCCCTTAGACGTAAACGTATTTAACACCAACGGCGAATTACAATTTGACCCCGCAACCAATACCTATAAAGTAGGCACCAAAGAGCGTGTATTGGGCGTTAATGACTACGGAGAACTGTACACCCTGCGCGATGACAAAAGCAGCCTTAGCACAGAAGGAGCTATGAATTTAGGCAAATATGGCTTAGTTGATTTTAAAGTATCCGGAAAAATTGACAACGACCTTAAAGCTAAAACCTTCGATTTTAAAAACATAACGATGGCTATTGATTTTATGTTCGATAAAAAATTAATAGCCAATATGGCAAGTGTGTTGCGAACCTCATCAGCCGATAATCCGGAAATTAAATACACCGATGAAAGTATCAAATCGGTTATTCAATTAGTCCCAAAAGATAAAATGGATGACGTTAAACGGATGTTAAACCAAATGGGTTATGTTTCTGAGCGATACAAAGGCTTAGATAAAACATTATTGCTAACCAACGTAACAATGGTTTGGGATACCTCGACCCGAACCATTCGCAGCGTGGGGCAAATAGGTGTGGCTTATATTGGCGACCAATATATTAACCGGATGGTGGACGGCTATATAGAAATTGGCATTAGGCGTAGCGGCGACTATTTTGACCTGTACTTTGAAACCAAACCTCAAGAGGGCGGTGGCCGGCAATGGTATTATTTTACCTATACAAAAGGCCAAATGCGCGTAATTAGCGCCGACCCAACATTTAACCAAGGTATTTCGGACGCTAAAGAAAAAGACCGCACCTTAGAAGATAAAAAAACAGGACTAATTTACCAATACAAACTGGCACCCATGCTTAAACGCAACCAATTTGTTGGCCGCATGAAAGGCTCGGTCGAAGATGTTCCCGAACCCAAACCCGCTAATATTAAGCCCAAACCCGAAATGCCCACTCCCGACCCAACGCAACCCGCCGATACCACCAACGCCAGCCAACCAACCTCCACCCCTACCCCACCCGACCCCAGCAATACCACAACCGACCCCAGCACCGGTGGCGACACGACCCCTCCTGCAACCCCACCCACCGAAGAACCCAAAAAAGAGCTGACCCCCGAACAAGAAGCTGAACAAGACTTGCAACGGAACAAAGTATTAGAAAAAATTAAAGAGTTTGAAGAAAAAGAAGGCAAAAAGAAAAATAAAAAGAAAAAAAAGAAAAAAGATGGAATTGATTTTGGTACCGGCGACGAATAAAGCCTATATACAGCCCGCATCATCCGGATAGTTAAGGCTAAGTAAAAACCTTAAAAGTGTTAGTACTAACGCTTTTAAGGTTTTTTAATTCGAGGCATAGGTTTAATTTCAAATCAAAAAATTAATGTTTAACACGGTCGTAAAGCATTACTTTATTTAAGTTCCGTCTAAACCAAACCTTAGTAAAATTGTTTGTTTAGATTAATCATATTTGGTTAAAATAAAATCTAACCCAACTTACTGCTTTAATTTATAAAATGCGCTCATTTCACTTTATATTACTATTTATTAGCCTAATTACCGTCGCACCATTTGCCACCATAGCCCAAACCGCCAACACCAAAGTAACCCTTAGCGGTTATGTGCGCGATGTTACCAATGGCGAAACCTTAGTTGGTGCTAATGTTTACAACGCTGCAAACCGGCAACAGGGGGCAGCAACCAATGTTTACGGTTTTTACTCCATAACAATTCCAACTGGCCAATACACTTTTGAATGTTCGTACATTGGTTATTTAACCCAACAAATTACCTTAAACCTTACCGCCGACCAAACTTTAAATATTGATTTACCCAGCACCAGCATCATGAAAAACGAGGTGGTGGTTACCTCAAAACGCGCCGACGAAAATGTACAAAGCACCGACATGGGCAAACAAGAGCTTAGTATCGAAAAAATTAAATCTCTGCCTGCCTTATTAGGCGAGGTGGACGTGGTGCGCACCCTGCAATTGCTGCCGGGCGTAAGCTCATCGGGCGATTTAAACGCAGGTTTTTACGTGCGCGGGGGCGGCCCCGACCAAAATTTAGTGCTTTTAGACGAAGCCGTTGTTTACAATACCGGCCATTTATTGGGCTTTTTTTCGGTGTTTAACCCCGATGCCATAAAAAATACAACCCTCCACAAAGGAAGTATGCCCGCCGAGTATGGAGGCCGGTTGTCATCGGTGGTGGACGTTACCATGAAAGAGGGCAACAATAAAAAATACCAGTTCGATGGCGGCGTTGGCACCCTTTCATCGCGGCTTACGGTGCAAGGCCCTATACAAAAAGAAAAAAGTTCGTTTTTAGTTACGGGCAGGCGCACTTATGTTGATTTATTGGCTAAACCATTTATTAAAAATACCGAATTTGCCGGAACAGGCTACTATTTTTACGACCTTAATGCAAAGGTAAATTATCGTTTTTCGGACAAAGACCGCTTGTATTTATCCGGATATTTTGGCCGAGATGTTTTTAATTATAGCTCTACTGACGGCTTTAGTTTCCGGATGCCTTGGGGCAACACTACAACTACTTTGCGCTGGAATCACACCTTAAACAAAAAAACATTTATCAACACTTCGGCAATTTACAACGACTATTATTTTGGGGCAAACTCATCTTTTGACGAGTTTAACTCTGAATTTCATACTAATATTAGAGATTGGAATGCAAAAATTGACCTTGACCATTTTCCGAGTGTGCTGCATAAAATAAAATCCGGAATTAACTATACCTGGCACAGATTCACGCCTTACTCGGTTAATGCCACTGTTGGAGAAACTGTTTTTCAAACCGATTCGCTTAATAAACAATATGCCCACGAAATAGCTGCTTATGCCCAAGATGATTGGGCAATTTCAGAAAAATTTAAAATTGCATACGGCGTTCGCACAACATTTTACCAACAAGTTGGCCCTTACAGGCGCATTGAATTTGGCAACCAAAACACCATAATAGACACTTTAAACTATAAAAAAGGCGAACCAATTGTTAAGTACTGGGGTTTTGAACCCCGCGTTTCAATGCGTGTTGGCTTAGGTAAAAACAATTCCATAAAAGCCAGTTGGGTACTTACCAACCAATTTATTCATTTGGTGTCAAATAGCGGTTCAACATTGCCCACCGACCTTTGGGTGCCCAGTACAAAACGCATAAAACCACAGCGCGGCTCGCAATATGCGTTGGGGTATTTTCATAATTTTAACGACAATACTTACGAGTTATCGACTGAGTTGTATTACCGCGATTTAAAAAATCAAATTGAATACTCAGATAGTTATGTGCCAAGTTTAGGGCGCGAGTTAGAAGATGAATTTGTGTTTGGGCGCGGTAGGGCTTACGGCGTTGAAGTGTTTTTTAAAAATGCCAAAGGGCGCTTTAACGGGTGGTTAGGCTATACTTTTTCGCGCACCGAGCGGCAATTTGCCAGCCTAAACCAAAACGAATGGTTTCCTACGCGCTACGACCGCACCCATGACGTAGAATTAGTAGCAAGTTTTGAGGCATCGAAAAAATGGACTATATCGGCCACCTGGGTTTACAATACAGGGCAAGCCCTAACTTTGCCAAATGGCTTTTTTATTTTTGACGGATGGCTTCATACCAGCTACGATATGCCCCGAAACAGCTACAGGCTAAAACCTTACCACCGCTTAGATATAGCTGCAGTTTTGATTTTGACCGACAAACCCAAATTTTATAACGACCTGACTTTTTCTATTTATAATGTTTATAGCCGGATGAACCCGTTTTTTGTTTACGCCTCGCCCGAGTTTCCTAAAAACGAAAATGGAGGCGGCAACAGCAACGGAGGTTTAATTACCCAACCCATTAATATTAAACTAAAACAAGTATCTTTGTTCCCGATATTACCCGCCATAACTTGGAATTTTAGATTTTAACACCTAATAAATTGACAGATTTAGTATAAATAGAAAAAAATATCCGGATAAAAAAAACTCCGGATAAGCGATTAATCAATTTATCAAGAAGTAAGTCAAGTCAGAAAGTAAACATACAACTAAACAATAAATAGTTATAAAAATGCAAATAAAGTTTTGCGGTGCCGCCCGCGAAGTAACCGGAAGCAGTCATTTATTAATCTTAGATAATGGCTATACTATTTTGCTTGACTGTGGCTTGTACCAAGGCCAAGACGAAGATTTGCAAAACTTAAACCGAAGTTGGCATTTTAAGCCCTACGAAATAGACTGTGTTGTTTTATCGCACGCCCATATTGACCATTGTGGACGGCTGCCCATGTTGGTCCGCGATGGGTTTAAAGGCAATATTTATTGTACCCATGCCACCCGCGACCTTTGCGCTATTTTACTTTTAGATAGCGCCAAAATACAAGAGCGCGACACCGAATACAGCAAAAGACACAAAAAACAAAGCGGCGGCGAAACTACAGACGATGAACCACTTTATACCGAGCAAGATGTGCGCCGCGCTATGCAGCAATTTATAACCTTGCCCTACGAGCGCCCGTTTAATATTTGTAGCGAGGTAAAAGTAATGTTCCGCGATAATGGCCACATTTTAGGCAGTGCCAGCGTTACCTTAAAAATTGAACAAGAAGGCAAACCCGCCACAACCTTTGGTTTTACCGGAGATATTGGCCGCCCCAACAGACCAATTTTGCGCGACCCCATTCCCATGCCACATTGCGATTATCTAATTTGCGAATCGACTTATGGCGACAGATTGCATAAATCGAACCCCGATGAACGCGATGCTTTGCTTAAAATTATTAAAGATACTTGCTTAAAAAATCACGGTAAATTGTTAATTCCGGCATTTAGCGTAGGCCGGACCCAAGAATTAATATATGCCTTAGACAGATTAGAGCACGAACACAAATTGCCGCGTGTGCCCGTTTATGTAGATAGCCCCTTATCTACAAGTGCTACACAAATTTACCTGTCGCACCCCGATTGCTTTGATGCCGATATTATGCGCTACATGCTAACCGACCCCAACCCATTTGGCTTTCAAAACCTGCGCTATATACGGCGCGTTGAAGAATCAAAAACACTAAACTACCAAAACGAAGCCAGTATTATTATTAGCGCATCGGGCATGGCCAATGCGGGGCGTATAAAACACCACTTGCGCAACAACCTCGAAAAAACCAGTACAACAGTTTTAATGGTTGGTTACTGTGCGCCCGGCACCTTAGGCCGCCGCCTCAGAGACGGAGAACCCGAAGTGCGTATTTTTGGCGAAACAATTAATGTTAATGCTACCATAGAAATTTTAGAATCGTTTAGTGCGCACGGCGACCAAAAAGAAATGCTCGATTTTATTGAAAATCAAGACCGCGACCGCCTACAGCAAATATTTTTAGTACATGGCGAGTACGAATCCCAAAAACTTTTAAAACAAAAATAGAGCAGCAAGGCTTTAAAAACGTGCAAATTCCCCAAAACGGAGAAACATTTGAAATTAACGGGTAATACGGCATCAGCCGTTAATAATTTTGAGTTGCCAACTATTAACTGTAATTTTGCGACTTTATATTACATTGTATTGCATTATTTTTTATGGAAATTGTTTTAAGTGGGTCGAGGCCAACGGGATATGTACATTTAGGTAATTATTTAGGCGCTATCCGGAATTATGTGCGGATGCAAGACAATTATAAAGCTTATTTTTTTGTTGCCGACTATCATTCGCTTACCACCCACCTCGACACCTCCGAACTTCAAAAAAACACAAAACTATTATTAGCCAATTATATAGGCTGCGGTTTAGACCCTAACCGGTGTACTATTTACATACAAAGCCAAGTTCCCGAAATTAGTGAACTATTTTGTATTTTCAATAATTTAGCATACAAAGGCGAGTTAGAAAAAGTACCTACTTTTAAAGATAAGGTTCGAGACCAGGAAAGCAAAAATAAAACTATTAGTGCCGGATTATTGACTTATCCCGTTTTAATGTCAGTAGATATTTTGATTCACCGCGCACATAAGGTTCCGGTGGGCAAAGACCAGGAATCGCATTTAGAAATTACCCGCAATTTAGCGCAGCGTTTTAACTATTACACCAATTCGCAGTTTTTCCCCGAGCCACAAGGCTTTAATTTTGGCGAAGACCTATTGCGTGTTCCCAGCTTAGACAATACCGGAAAAATGTCGAAATCGGCAGCGAACCCAAATAGCGCTATTTTTATGACCGATGACAGCGAGTTAATCCGGAAAAAAGTGATGCGAGCCGTTACCGACTCAGGGCCTACTCAACCCAACCAAACCAAACCCGATGCCATAGGCAATCTTTTCGATTTAATGAAGCTTGTTTCGAGTCAAAATACTTATGACCATTTTGAAACAACCTGGAACAACTGCACCATTCGGTATGGCGACCTAAAAAAACAATTGGCCGAAGACATGGCCGCGTTTATTTCACCGTTTCGCGAGAAAATTTTAGACCTCGAACAAAATGTGCCCTATTTGCAGAAAGTAATAAACGAGGGTGCCGAAAAAGCCCGCCATAGCGCCAGCGAAACATTACAGGGAGCTAAAAAATTACTTCGCTTTAACTATTTTACTTAGCCTGTTTAAGCCTTGCATTGATTAGTGTTTATAAATAGTTTTGTAAAAATAATTTTTACCGACGAAATAGCAAAAATTGTAGGATTTCAGGACGGTGAAGTAGCTATTGTATTACTCGATGGCGAAGAAATACCCGTTTTTATAGAACATCTGCAAGCAGTTCCGGATGATTTTGTACCTCCCGAAATTGAGAACAACAATAAAAAACAAATCTCCGGAAAAACTACACCAACAAATCCACCTGCCCATCAATTATCGCCGCCGCCAAAAACTGTCGAACCAGCCAAACAAAACCCCGACAATCAAACTAATTTACCCACCAAGCCAAACTTGGGCAAAAAAAACCCATTAGCCCCTTACCACCCCGAAAAAGACAACGGCTTAACCTTGGCATACGTCGCTACCTATGATGCGAACGGCGAAATAGTACATTTTACGCCTTATTTAATAAACAATAGCGGTTACACGCTACAAATTACCGCCGAATTTGTTTGCCCCCACGATGCCTACACACGCCGCTTTACTTTAACTACAAATAACGCCCAAAATTTGCCCAATCTGCTGTTTGGTCATTTAAATTACGCCCCACGCTATAAATTTTTATGTCATTTGACCCATTTGCTTGAAGGCATACGACCCAATTTTGAATTGTTGCAGTCGCCAAAAGTTAAAATGATTAATCGCCCTGCCAACACGCTAAACATTATTAATTTGCCCGGATGGTTATTTGTACTTTGCAATAAACTGCCCGCCTCGAAAAGTGCAATTATGGCAAACGAAACACCAGTTTCTACAGAAAACTTAACAAACGATGTTTTGCAGCCTAAGCAAAAGACACAGCCCGATTATAAGCCCAAAGTTAAATTGCACCACGAGTTGCGCATTATTGACCTTCATATCGAAAACTTAGTAGAAGGCAAAATTGCCCATTTAAAAAATCACGAAAAACTCAAAATTCAATTAGATGTATTTGACCGCGAAATTGCTGCCGCTATCCAACACCGCGAAAAAACAATGGTGGTAATTCATGGCTTGGGCAAAGGCCGGCTTAGAGATGAAATACTTAGTCGCCTAAGATTTTATCCACAAGTGTGCGATTTTAATAATGATTATGATGCGAAATATGGATTTGGCGCTACTAAAATATTTTTTGATTACAAGTAATTTCAAGTAGCGGTAAATTTAGGCACCGATATTAATACTACCCAAGCAGTTATATTGAAAAATAAAATATTAGTTGCTACTAAGATTAGTTGGCTCTTGCGAAGTTTGTTCTTCCTTAATTTGTTGGCGCTTAACTATTTGCCGGTTGCGCCACCACCAAATACCCAATGCCATTGCAAGTAAATAAGGTGCCGCCAACAAGTATAAAATACCCCTGTTTATACCTCGCCCGGCCGAGCCGCCAGCACTCATATTCGACTCTAAAGTGCTTTTGCACATAGGACATTGCGCCATTACATCAAAACATAGCAGTAAAAAAAGTAAAGAAAAGATTAATAGTATTACATATTTTTTCATAATCCATCTGTTTTATTTTATTACTCTAAACAAAACGAAGTTTAATAATACGGAGAAATTAGCAAATAAACAATTACGCCTGTAATAGATACATATAGCCATAACGGCATGGTGTAACGTGCAATTTTTCGGTGCGCCTGAAAGTTTCCCGAAAATGCCCTTAGAAAGGTAAACAAAATAAGAGGCAAAATAATAGCTGCCAATACAATATGGGTAAGAAGTATAAAATAATATATATATTTTATTGCCCCTTCTTCGCCAAATTTAGTACTTTCGGTAAAAGTATGATAAGTAATATACGACACAAAAAAAACAGCCGACAAAATTAAGGCCGTTATATTACATATCTTGTGGAATTTTACTTTTTTATTCCGGATAAAATACCAGCTTGATAACAACAGCAAACTTACCGTGCCATTCAAAACAGCATGAAACTTAGGTAAAATCTTCCAATTAAATGAAGTATTAACCTCGGGCGGAGCAAGGTAAAACAAGGCAACCACTAAAACTGGTACAAGAACCGAAATTAAAACAATAATTTTTGCCCAAACTTGCTCGCGCGAAAAAAATTCAGAAGACATATTTGTAGTTTATTCAATACAATTAAACGCACCCAAATAAAGGGGTTACTCGGTTGCGGGAGGGGTGTTTAGTCGCTGAAACAAATCATTTAAACGAATTGCCTCATCTAATGAGTCGTCTAAGAAAAACTCTAACACCGGCATCCGGCGCAATTTATTATGAATTTTCTGGGTTAAATGCCGTTTAATCAAATGGCTCCCGTCATTTATTTGCTCGAGTACCTGATTTTTGTCAGACACATTATAAATACTCACATAAATACGTGCAGTCAATAAATCGGGGGTTACGTATATTTTAGTGATGGTTACAAATGCAGTTTTATACACTTCCCGTCCATGCCTTAGAAACACATCTGCAAGGGATTCTTCCAATAAATGGGCAACCTGTCGTTGTTTGATACTTTCCATAAAATTATAATAAATGCAATAGCATTACCTAATAAAATGCAAAGTTAGGGCATAAAATTGTTAATAGCCAAAAAACTTTGCTTTACTTTGTGCCTGAAATGAACACCTACCGGCAAATTGCCCAATATATAAAGCCATATAAAGGTTTAGTAGCTGCTAATGTAATTTTAAACTTGTTGGCCATTGTATTTAGTGTACTTTCGCTAACCATGATGGTGCCTTTTTTACAAATGTTATTTGGCACCCAACCCATAACTACCAATTTGCCCGCTTTTAACTGGTCGCTTATGTGGTTTAAAGCCGCCTTCGATTACAAAATGGGGCAACTGATTGCCGCAGGTGGGCAAAACACCGCACTTTTTTGGGTTTGTGTTATAATTATTGTTGTTTTTTTACTTAAAAACTTATTTTTATATTTAGCAAGCCTTAAAATGGCCAATTTACATTGCAGCGTTCTGCGCGATGTAAGGCAAAAACTGTTTGAAAAAGTTTTGCGTTTGCCCTTGTCGTACTTCACCAACGAGCGCAAAGGCGACCTCATTACCCGGTTTACCAACGATGTGCAAGAAATTCAAATTGGGGCTATGAGTTTGGTAGAGGCTGCCACCCGCGATCCCATTGCCATAATAGCAAATTTAAGCCTGATGCTGTTTATTAGTCCAAGTTTAACCGGATTTGTGCTGGTTATACTGCCTCTCACAGGGCTAATTATTGGCCGGATTGGCAAAAACCTGCGCAAACGCTCCGAGCAAGCTCAAAATCAATTAGGTTTTTTATTGTCAATTGTTGAAGAGGCATTATCAGGTTTGCGTATTATTAAAGGATTTGGAGCAAGCGAGGCACAAACAAATCGTTACAGCGAACAAAACCAGTTACAATACAAATTGCTCCGGAAAATTTTGAAACGCCGGAATTTAGCCTCTCCATTAACCGAGTTTTTAAGCATTTGCGTTGTAGCTCTAACGTTATATGTCGGCGGGCGTATGGTTTTATCCGGAAATTCGAGCCTTAGCGCCGAGCAATTTATATTATTTGTCGTTATTTTTTCGCAAATACTACCGCCGGCAAAAGGTTTAATTTCGGCTTATTACCAACTGCAAAAAGGTGCGGCCTCGTTGCAACGCATACAAGCGGTAATAAAGGCCCCCGAACCAATAGTTGAACAACAAAAAGGTATTGTTTTGCCTGCATTTACCCGCGAAATTAGCTTCAATAACGTATCCTTTAGTTATGGCAGCAACCAGCCTGCGGTTAAAAATATCAATTTTACCTTAAAAAAAGGGCAAACTATTGCCATTGTTGGCGAGTCGGGGGCAGGAAAAACTACCATTATTGATTTGTTAATGCGATTTTATGATGTTACCGAAGGGCAAATTTTGATTGATGGCATTGACCTTCGCGAACTCTCGCTGCCCGAGTGGCGGCAATTAACCGGAATGGTTTCGCAAGAGCCTGTATTATTTAACGACACGGTGCATTTTAACATATCGCTTGGCAACAGCAAAGCCACCCGCAGCGAAGTAATTGAAGCCGCAAAAATTGCCCATGCCCACGAGTTTATTAAACAATTACCCAATAATTACGACACAACTATTGGCGAACGCGG
Organism: Sphingobacteriales bacterium; assembly: GCA_016706405.1. Classification (NCBI taxonomy): domain Bacteria; kingdom Pseudomonadati; phylum Bacteroidota; class Sphingobacteriia; order Sphingobacteriales; species Sphingobacteriales bacterium. The sequence goes on along the minus strand of JADJJT010000002.1, from coordinate 1,232,036 downwards.
TGGTAAATTAAGCGGCGGCGAAAAACAAAGGCTAACCATTGCCCGCGCCCTGCTGCGAAACCCCTCAATTTTACTTTTAGACGAAGCCACATCTGCACTCGATGCCCAAAACGAGCGTCTAATACAAGCCGCCCTGCAAAACCTGCTCAACGACCGGACTGCTTTGGTAATTGCCCACCGGTTGGCAACGGTGCAACATGCACATCTAATTTTAGTAATGGAGCACGGTCAAATTATAGAGCGAGGCACCCACGCCGAATTATTGGCTTTAAATGGGCAATACGCAAAAATGGTGCGGCTGCAAATGTTGTAAGACAAACTATAATCATTTAAAAATACGAAAAACTATTTAGCTAAAATTACTTAACAAACAAAAATTTAGTGTTAAAAGCATAAAAAAGCGGTAATTTTGCACCTTTAAAATTGTGATACTGTGGGTTAAAGCAATTTAATAACATTAAATAATCATTTCGCTGTTCTTACACTATATATACATGACCTTATTTGAAAAACACCAATCTATTTTAGAAAATGCGGTAAAAGCTGTTTTTGCGCGCACCTTTTTTGCACAATACCCCGAACATCCGGGCGCTTATGGCCCTGACGCCCCAGGTGTAGGCCAAACAGCCTACCAAAACGCCCTGAACAAACCCTTCGAAGGGCTGCTTCAAACAGGCAGTAACGGCGTAATTGGCGAAGAAGTATCGCCTTATACCGGCCAAGCCTTAGGTATCACCTACCCTACTGCACCGCCCGCCGTATTAGTCGAAAATGCAAAAAAAGCCGCCGAACAATGGCAAAACACCGATGTGCAAACCCGTGCAGGCCTGTTAATTGAAAGTTTAGAACAAATTAAAAACCGTTTTTTTGAGTTGGCGCACGCCACCCAACACACCACTGGCCAATCTTTTATGATGTCGTTTCAGGCATCGGGGCCACATGCTTTAGACCGCGCTTTAGAAACTATTGCCATGGGCTATGCCGAGCTTACTCGTTTTCCCGAAAATATTGTTTGGGACAAACCCATGGGCAAATTTAACTTGGTGCTGAACAAATCATTTAAAGCCATATCCAAAGGCATTGGCTTAGTAATAGGCTGCTCAACTTTTCCGACATGGAACACCTTGCCCGGCCTATATGCCAATTTAATTACCGGAAACACTGTCATTGTAAAACCACATCCGGGGGCAATTATGCCCATCGCAATTGTGGTAGCCGAATTACAAAAAACTTTACAAAATGCCAATTTCGATGCAAATATTGTGCAATTAGCCAGCGATGAAAGCAAACACCCAATAACCACTGAATTGGCACAACATCCGGATATTAATTTGATTGACTATACCGGAGGAAGTGCTTATGGCCGTTTTTTAGAAGCCATTCCGAACAAAACCATTTTTACTGAAAAATCCGGAATAAATGCGGTTATTATTGACTCGGCACATGATTTGCGCGAAGTAATGCGCAATATTGCTTTTTCGGTTAGTTTGTATTCGGGGCAAATGTGTACAGCACCTCAAAATATATTTATTCCCGCCAATGGTATTGCCATAGCCGATGGCGAGGTGGTAAGTTACGCCCAAGCGGTTGATTTGCTTAAAAACGAAATAGCAAGTTTAGTGCTAAACCCCAAAGCCGGACCCGGCACTTTAGGGGCTATCCAAAACCAAAACACCTTGCAGCGAGCGCAACAAGCAGGCAATTTAGGGGCAACCGTTGCCTTGGCACCTCCGGCGGTTACTAACCCCGAATTTACAAATGCACGCATTTGTGCTCCTACATTATTAGAAGTATCTGCCGAGGCTACCGAAATATACCAGCAAGAGTTATTTGGCCCTATTGTTATTGTGGTTCGCACAAGCTCAACCGCCGAGTCGGTGGCCATTGCTGCCGATATGGTTAAACAATATGGTGCCATCACTTACTCGGTGTATTGCACTAACGCCGAAAAATCCCAACAAATTACAGACACGTTAAACCGCGTGTTTGCCCCTGTATCGTTAAATTTAGTAGGTGCTGCCTTTGTAAATCAACACGCCGCTTTCTCCGACTTTCATGTTACGGGCGGCAACCCAGCAGGCAATGCCTCGTTTACCGATGGCAATTTTATTACCCGCCGTTTTGTATGGGTAGGCAACAGAAGCCCAAAATAAAACAAAATCAAATCGTAGAAAAAACAGCATATTCTTTTGAAATGCAAAAATATAATAAATTATTAATTAATTAACTAACTAAACAATAAATAAATAGAAATGAGCACTGTATTAGCAGCTAAAGATTTTGCAAGCGACCAAGATGTTCGTTGGTGTCCGGGGTGTGGCGATTATGCCATTTTGAAGCAAGTGCAAACCGTGCTTGCCCAATCCGGATTTAAGCCACATGAAGTTGTAATGGTGTCAGGTATTGGTTGCTCATCTCGGTTTCCGTATTATGTAAATTCATACGGCATACACTCTATTCATGGGCGGGCAACTGCCGTGGCTACCGGACTGCGCTTAGCCAATCCAAATTTAAGTATATGGGTTATTACCGGCGATGGCGATAGTTTATCAATTGGTGGCAACCACACCATGCACTTATTGCGCCGCAATGTAAACCTTAACGTTTTGCTGTTTAATAACCAAATTTATGGCCTAACAAAAGGGCAGTACTCGCCAACCAGCGAACCACAAAAAATTACATCCTCAACGCCGTTTGGCTCAATAGACCACCCTTTGAACCCCTTAGCGTTGGCGATGGGCGCCGATGGAAGTTTTATTGCCCGCTCGTTAGACCGCGACCCCAAACACCTGCAAGCTGTTTTAACACGTGCCAACCAACACCAGGGCACTTCGTTTGTTGAAATATACCAAAACTGCAATATTTTTAACGATGGTGCTTTTGAAGTGTTTACCGAATCGACTACTAAAAAAGCCAATGGCCTGTTTTTACAACAAGGCGAACCTTTAACCTTTGGCAATAACAACGAATGGGGTATCCGGTTAGATGGTTATAAACCACAGGTAGTATCTTTAACGGAAGGCTCGACATATTCGGTAAACGATTTATGGGTACACGAGGAAACCGACTTGTTTAAAGCCCAAATATTAGTGCGGTTTTTTGACGACCCCAATCAGCCCAACATTTCCGGAGCAGACTTAAACAGCGACCAAGCCTCGCCCGGCTTTTTACCGCGCCCATTTGGCGTAATATATACACACCAGCGCCCTGCCTACGATGCCCAGCTAACCGAACAAATAACCCAAACAACAGCTTCTAAGGGCAAAGGCAACCTAAATGCCTTATTGGTCGGTACTGATTCGTGGACGGTAGTATAAACCAAACAAGCAGATGATTTTAAAAGAATTGAAACCACGAAAGGCATTAAACAAAGCCTTTTTAAAAGTAAGACTCAACAGAGTTGAAATTGAAGGTTTCAAGGCTAACCTTATTACCTTACTTGACAGAATAAATGACACCGAAAGCGAAAAGTTTCATAAAAACTTAGTTTCTGACTTCCTTAAAGACACTTATTACAAGCAAAACCATTTTATAAATACCAAAGGCCGCAACGACCTTGTAATTCATAACGGGCAAAATGCCAACTCAACCGTTGGGGTAATTATTGAAGCTAAAAAGCCAACCAACAAAACCGAAATGATTACCACCAAAAAACTAAACGTAAAAGCGTTTCAGGAATTGGTGCTTTACTATTTACGGGAAAGAATTACCCACAAAAATCCTATCGCGTAATTTGGGATAAGCCTTATACTGCGAAATTCTGGGATACGAGATATAGAATTGGTATTGGGAGTAAGTCGAAAAACGGTATTAAATACCTTGGTAAAAGAAGCAGAAAAGTGTAAGATTGTCCCTAAATTAGCTTTATCATACATTTTAAACCACAACCTAATTTATATCCTATACGCAATAAACAAACATGGTTTGACTTAGGCGTCAAGTTCGCCGGCAATTACGTTCATGCTACTCATGGTTAAAATAGCGTCGCTAAGCATACCACCTTGTACCATTTCGGGGTATGCTTGGTAATAAATAAAACAGGGTCGTCTAAAGTGCAGGCGGTAGGGCGAACGGCCACCATCTGAAATAAGGTAGAAGCCCAGCTCGCCATTACCACCTTCAACGCTGTGGTAAACCTCGCCTTCGGGAATTTTGGTTTCGCCCATTACTATTTTAAAATGATAAATGAGGGCTTCCATACTTCTGGTATATACTTCATCTTTTGGCGGGAGGTAAAATTCGGGCACGTCTGCGTGGTGTTTTCCGGATGGTAAATTTTCGAAGGCATTTTTAATTAGCTTAAGACTTTGCCTAATTTCTTCTTGTCGCACCATAAACCGGTCGTAAGTATCGCCGTTGGTACCTATTGGAATTATAAAATCAAAGTCTTGGTAGCTGCTGTAGGGGTTCATTACCCTAACGTCGTAATCAACGCCTGCTGCGCGCAGGTTGGGGCCGGCAAAACTATACGCTAAGGCGCGTTCGGCACTAATTGGGCCAGTATTTACGGTGCGGTCTATAAAAATGCGGTTGCGTTCTAACAAGTTTGCGAACTCCTCAAAACGTTTAGGAAAGTCGTTTAAAAAATGGCGCAGTTTTTCCATAAATTTTGGACTAAAATCGCGCTCAAAGCCACCAATCCGGCCAATATTAGTAGTTAGCCTTGCGCCGCAAACTTCCTCAAACAGTTCATAAATTTTTTCGCGCTCTTGAAACATATAAGTAAATCCGGTAAGTGCGCCCGTATCAACACCAATTACGCTGTTGCAAACAAGGTGGTCGGCAATTCGCGAAAGTTCCATTATAATAATACGCATATATTCGACGCGTTTTGGCAGTTGCACGCCCAGCAGTTTTTCGACTGTCATGTGCCAGCCCATATTGTTTATGGGCGACGAGCAGTAATTGAGCCTGTCGGTAAGGGGGGTAATTTGGTTATAGGGGCGGTGTTCGGCTATTTTTTCGAACGCGCGATGAATGTAGCCAATGGTTGGTTGGGCACTTAAAATGCGTTCGCCGTCCATTTTTAGTATATTTTGAAAAACGCCATGTGTGGCAGGGTGCGTTGGGCCTAAATTAAGAGTTACAATTTGGCCGTCAATAGTTTCGTCTAATCGGGTGGCGGGGTTGGGGTTGCGTAAATTCATGATGCGAACAATAAAAAATAAGATTGCGGTTGCCGGGTTTCTTTACTTTTGTTAGATGCTAAGAAGATAAAATTTAGTTAGGTGTTGTAAATTTATCCGGATAAAAAAAGGCAAAACTTAGGATTTTTTTCCGGAAAAAGGAATTGAGAATTAGGTGAGCGATTTTATGTCGTCAAATTCTATTCCTACATGTCCGTCGCGGCCAAAAAAGCGGTCGTCTTTATCGGTTCGGGTGCCGTCTTCAAGGGGGTATTCCTTCCGGAGGGGGAAATAGTCCATTTCATCAACGTTTAGTATTCGGCGCAAATCGGGGTGCCCGTCAAAATGGATACCAAAGAAGTCGTAGGTTTCGCGTTCCATCCAGTTTGCTGCTGGCCAAAGTTTGGTTGCGGTGGGGGTATGCGGGTTTTTTACCGGAAAGAAAGTTTTTAACCGGAGGCGGAAATTATGAGTTAAGCTGTGCAAATGATAAACTACGCCGAGTTCTTTTCCGGAATTATTGGGGTAATGCAGGCCGCATAAATCGGTCAAATAAATCATTTGAAATTCGGCATCATCTCTCAAAAATTGCAGTACGGCCATTATGTTTGGGTGTGCTATTTCGAGGGTTAGCAAGCCATAAGGGTCGTCAAACTCATGTACGGCGTTGGGGTGTTGTTGCCTGATACGGTCAAGGACGTGTTGGTTATCGAGGGGCATGTTTTGCTTGGTATAAATTAGGATTTGATGTTTGGAAACTGCTATGGATATTGTTAATGTATTTCGTAATATTTGAGTAAATGCTCGTATTCAGGCGAGTGTCGGCGGCGCAACGATTCGTTTTTTACTAATTCTTGAATGCGCATAAAGCCGTCAATAATTTGTTCGGGTCGGGGCGGGCAGCCAGGTACGTAAACGTCAACGGGAATAACTTTATCAATACCTTGCAGTACGCTGTAGGTGTCAAAAATTCCGCCGCTGCTTGCGCAAGCACCTACGGCTATTACCCAGCGGGGTTCGGCCATTTGTTCGTAAACTTGTTTTAATATTGGCCCCATTTTTTTGGCTATGGTGCCCATTACCATGAGCAGGTCGGCTTGTCGGGGCGAGAAGCTTAGGCGTTCGGCGCCAAATCGGGCTAAATCGTAGTTAGTGCCCATGGTTGCCATAAATTCAATACCGCAGCACGAGGTGGCAAAGGGAAGTGGCCAAATTGAGTTAGCGCGGGCAAGGCCAATAGCTTTATCGAGCGTGGTGGCAAAAAAGCCTTGTCCTTCGTAGCCTTCGGGTTTATCAACTAAAGTAGGCATTTTATTTAGGTATATTGGGTGTTAATTTAATCAAAAGAGAGGAGAAGAGGTGGTAGTTGCGTTTTGTGTGTTTGTTTTTATGTTTTGTCAATATTATTTTTGGCACATTTCTTTTATGTCGGCTACTGGCAGGTCTAATAGTAAGCTAAGCGAGGTTAGGTCGAATCCTTGTTGCAGTCCATTCCGGATAATAGAAATACGGTCTTGCAGTAATTGTTCTTCTTTACCGATTTCTTTACCGATTTCTTTACCAATTTCTTTACCGCGTACTTCGCCGCGTTCTTCACTTTCAAAAACAATTTTGTCGTATAGGTTTTTAAATATTGGGCGTGTTTTAGTTGGCATAGTTTTGGTTAGCCTTGATTTAAATTATTTTTGGCAATTATTTCTTTTATGTCGGCTACTGACAGGTCTAATAGTAAGCTAAGCAAGGTTAGGTCGAATCCTTGTTGCAGTCCATTCCGGATAATAGAAATACGGTCTTGTAGTAATTGTTCTTCTTTTCCAATTTCTTTTCCGATTTCTTTTCCGATTTCTTTTCCGATTTCTTTACCGATTTCTTTACCGATTTCTTTACCAATTTCTTTACCGCGTACTTCGCCGCGTTCTTCACTTTCAAAAACAATTTTGTCGTATAGGTTTTTAAATATTGGGCGTGTTTTGGTTGGCATAGTTTTGGTTAGCCTTGATTTAAATTATTTTTGGCAATTATTTCTTTTATGTCGGCTACTGACAGGTCTAATAGTAAGCTAAGCGAGGTTAGGTCGAATCCTTGTTGCAGTCCATTCCGGATAATAGAAATACGGTCTTGCAGTAATTGTTCTTCTTTTCCGATTTCTTTTCCGATTTCTTTTCCGATTTCTTTTCCGATTTCTTTTCCGATTTCTTTTCCGATTTCTTTTCCGATTTCTTTACCAATTTCTTTCCCGCGTACTTCGCCGCGTTCTTCACTTTCAAAAACAATTTTGTCGTATAGGTTTTTAAATATTGGGCGTGTTTTGGTTGGCATAGTTTTAATAATTTTTATGATGTCTATAGAAATTACCTGATGTCTAATGATATATGTCAGTAGGGTTGAAAAATAGGCTGTTGCAATTTCGTTGTCGTATAATTCGGTTAAAGTATCAAATAAATATTGGGCTTCTGCTAATAATTTATCCGGAGTTTTGTAGTATTTAAAGGCAATGAATGTATTTGTTAAAAATTGTACTTTTAAATTTAGTATATCTTCTTTTGTATAGTGGCTAATATCTGTTAAATGGTAATCAAAATTTGGTATATATTTTAAAATTTCAGATGGGATGTCTTCAAAATAGGTGTGAAATGGTTTATAGTGCCAGGTTTTTTGCCCATGATAAATTATAATTGGTATAGTAGCTTCGAGGTGTTTTAGTTGTTTTAAGTCATCCATCCACTTGTTTAACAAATAACGCATCAATTGCAGATGCGGGTATTTTGGTGCAAAACTTTTATGTTCAAACAAAAAGGCGATACTTACAGTTCGATTCTTTTTTAATTTTTTTGATTTATTTTTTCCTGTTTTTTGTTTTTCAACTAATTCAAACCGGTAGGTTATGTCAGACATTTCTTCGGCTAAATCGGCTTGTATATACGAGTCGGCCAAGCGTTCATAGCGTTCAAAGTTTAGAAGTGGTGCAATATTTGGCAAAAATTTAATAATATAGCCTATAGCGGCTTCTGGCTGGCTAAAGGTAGCCTTAAATAGTGCGTCGTGTGGTTTATTGTCGGGCATGTACGCTATTAATATTAATAGGTGAGTATGCTATTTGTCCCATTCAAATGCTCCTTTGCGCAATACATAATAAAACCCTATCAAAAAGAACGAAACAAACATAGCTACCGCTATAAAACCTTGTACCCCCATATCTTTAAAGTTTACCGCATAGGGGTAAAAAAATATAACCTCTACGTCAAAAAGTACAAACAAAATGGCAGTCATAAAGTATTTTATCGAAATGGGTATCCGGGCATTTCCCTGAACTTCAATACCACATTCAAAGGTTTCTGATTTTGCTTTTCCCTTTCTATTTGGGCCTAACAAGTGGGTTAACAATAGCACTAAGCCAACAAAACTTAATGCTACAATTGATTGTATTAAAATTGGAACGTAATTAATTGAACTGTTTAGTAATACCATATCCTATAAGTTGCATTTAAAAATAAAAATTAACTTTAAAAACAAACGGCAAAGTTACAATTCATTATTGCAATTTTCCGGTTTATTTTGCCCGGTAAAGCAATTTTATAGCCTCACTTTTTTTCATATCAGATGAAAGTTTAATTTGGCGACTAATTTTGCCATCGGTAACGTTTAATGCGGCTGTGTTGGGCGGTGTTTTGCCTAAATTATGCGCATAAAGCACCAATTTGCAAGGCTGTTCTTCGGGTAAATGCAGAGTTATGGCTTTTTTATCTTTTTGAATGGCGTATTCTTTTAAAACGCATTCGTCGTTAAAAAATAAAGATACAATGTCTCCGTCAATTTTTTCATCATCCCAAATTTCAACTTGTATGGTGCTGTTGTTAAACACAATAGTGGCTTTGTCGGTTATGGCTCGGTTTATAGTAGTTGCAGGTGTTGAGGTTGTATTTGTTGGAGGTTGTGCGGGTATATTAAATGGCTTATTGCTTAAATTGTACGATTTTAATTGTCCATCGCTGCCGGCAACGTATAATTGTCCGGATTTATTGTTGAAAGCAAAGTTTGCAACTGCTTGTTGGTGTGATTTTTCTTGTAAGGCAAGTTCTTGCGTTTCAATATCCCATATTTTATAACTTGTGCCCGAGTTTCCCGAAATCAAAAACTTATCATCTAAACTAAACAAGATATGGCTGTATCCTTTATCTCCGGCCATTTGGCTAAAAATGGGTTGCCGGCTTGGATATTCCCATAAATGTAACTGGCCGTTTTCGCTCCACGCTGCTAATTTGCTGCCATCGTGCGAAAAACATAAATCGTTTACGTAGTCTTCATTTGGAGTGATTTGAAAAGCAGTTCGTTTGGTTACGGGGTCAAAAAAGCGAATATGTTTTCCGCAGCCAATTGCCAAATATTTTTTATCCGGAGTCCATGCTGCTGTTGTTAAAATATATAGGTCGGCAAATACTTCCTCCGGTTGGCTATTGCCTTGCACCGGACATTTATTTAGTCTAAAATTTTTGCCTCCAAAATATAAATACTGTTCCGTAGGGTCGAAAAGAACAAAATTTGCCCCTTTGTATTTATTGCCCGGAGGTGCATTTTCAATTTTTTTAAGTATTTGCCCAGTTGACACATGCCATAAAATAACATATCCATCGTCGCTGGCCGATGCTAATTTGTCGCCTGTTTGGTTAAAAACCACGTGATTAATATATTGTGAGTGCCCTTTTAATGTTCGCTCCAAGGTATTTTTGCCAAGATCCCAAATTAAAATATCATTACCCTCGCCTGCGGTTGCTAACCACTTCGCATCAGGGCTAAAAGCTAATGTTTCAATTTTATGTACTTTTCCGTCGCTTGTTTTATGCTCCATTTTGTTTGCTTCCTGCACATACAATAGTTGAGCAAATATATTGGTATTAAATAATAGTAAAATTAATATAAATAAATACTTGTTTTGCATTTTTATTTAAATTGGAGATAGGTGGATACGGCGGTACTTGCTTATTAAAGCCTAACAAATAAGATGCCTAAAACCGGCTATTGTTTATTTTTAAAACTACAAAATTAAGCTAAAAATACCCAAATATGCTATCTTAGTTTTAGTTGTATTTTGTTAATGGCTTTTTGACGAGGTGATTGAGCAATAATTTTTTTCTGAAATTTGGTTACACAAAAAAAAACACCTACCTTTGCGGTTCAATTAAAAAATACAGAAACTAACCATTTACAAATAAATTATTTTATTCTTTATATGGCACATCATAAATCGGCATTAAAAGCCATTCGCCAAACTGAAAAACGCCGTTTATTAAACCGCTATCAAAAAGCTACCGCCCGCAACGTTATAAAACGCATTCGCAAATCGCATAATAAAACCGAAGCAGCCGAATTGTTGCCTATGGCGGCAAGTTTAATTGATAAATTGGTTAAACGAAATATTATCCACAGAAATAAAGCAGCTAATTTAAAATCAAAATTGGCACATCATGTTGCCAAGATGCACTAAACAATCCATTGTTTTTTGTTTTTTGTTTTTTTTAATGAATATCTACTACAGCATAGACTTTTTTAGTTTATGCTGTTTTTTTTATTCAAAACTACAACAAAAAAGCCTTTTCTGTAAACACAAAAAAGGCTTTTTAATCTAAATCAACCTTAAATAGGTTGGCTTTTTAATTTTTATACGTTGGCTGGAATACGCAAAACCTGCCCCACATAAATTTTGTCGGGGTGAGAGAGCATAGGGCGGTTAGCCTCAAAAATTTCGTGGTATTTATTGGCGTTGCCGTAAAATTCTTTAGCAATTTTAGATAAGGTATCGCCAGCTTGAACGGTGTACATTTGCGATTCGGGTTCGGCAATAGCGCGTTCAACTTCTTCCGGAAAAACCACTTCCATTTGGTCGTCAACACTGCCAATACCTTCAACATTACCAACGGCAATAATGGTTTTTTCTTTGTTGCTAAACGAGTTGGCTGTTCCATAAACGGTAGCGCGGTCGCCGTCAACTTCAACGTTAAGGTTGGCAATTTCTAAACCAAGGCTGTTAACCATTGATTCGAGGTCAAGTTCGCGTTGCGCATCATCAACAGGGCGTTCGGTTGTAGCAGCGCGCTCTTCGGCGGCGGGGGTAGGGGTTTTGCCAAATAATTTAGAACCGGCATTTTTAATAAACGAAAATAATCCCATTGTTTGTATAGAATTTGTATGGTGAAAAAAATAATATTTAATGTTTGAGATAATCTAAAAAGTTTAGAGTTGTAAAGAAAAATACAAACTATTAAACAAAAACATCCGGATAAAAGTTTTTTATCCGGATGTTAAGACTTAAAAAAATAATTTAGTTACGTGCAAAATACACTTTTTTTCCATCATCATAAGTTATAGCCATCTTGTTGTCATCTATAAAATAGGTGCAAATAGGGCTTGGTTGGTTTAAAGTTTGGCCGTTAACCTCGGTTAATAAAATTTGATTGCCTTTGGTTATGTATCTGCCGGTATATTCAGGCTCACTCCAAGTCGAACCGTCGTAGCTCCAGCTGCTTCCGCCGCCATACGATCTTGACGCGCCAAATTCAAAGCTGCCATCTTGACCAAAATACATCAGTTTTTCGATAGCCATATAGCCACTGCCATACGAGCCTCCTAAATTTTCACTGTTAATCCAAGAGCCTGCTAAGTTTAAATCAAAATTTGTATTTGTTGCAGCTGGTGGTTCGTGCGGAGTAAAATTAGACGCGGCAAAAGGGTTGCCGTTGTTAGGGGCGTTTGCATAATTGTTCCCTGATTTTATGCCTTGTTTTTGTAAGGTAATTTGCGCAAATGGTATGCCCATTAGGCCTAATTCCATATTAATTTGTTGCGGGCTGGCTATTTCGGCACCAAATTGTATTTGCAGGTTTGCCGTGCCCGCCCCTTGAATGTAGCCGCCTGCCATATTTCCTTGTATTACACCGGTAATGGCACTTTCGCCGTCACTGTCTACCCATAGGCCTGTTAAATTATTGCCTTGTTGGTTTAAACTTATTTGAGCGGCCTGCCCTTCTATGGTGGTGGTATATAGGCCAGTAAAGTTTTGGGGGTAAGCATTAACAGAAATTACTAAGCTTAAAACGATGGTTAAAATACAATTTGTCATGATGTTGTTTTGTTAATTTGGTTTGTAATGGTGTTTAATTTTTTGATGCCACAAAAATAGGGCGAGCCATTAGGCCATTGAAACCACAAACAGTCCTAATTTTTAAAAAAAACAAAATAAAATTAAATAGATAAACAAGTTTAAAGCCTTATCAGAACAATGTTTTACAAAGATTGGCATTTAAAAAAACACAGCATTTTTTTTATTCCGGAAATAGCTGCCAGCAATAAATTTATTCCGGATTTCGATTGTCTTTAAAACGCTCCCAAAGGGTTTTAAGGCGTCTCCAGTTTTGATGTAATAAAACCGCTCTAAAGCACCTGCTTAAATCTTGATTCCGGGCAATGGCTGCTTTTTAAGATGGGGCAAACCCCAGTAGTTTACTCCGGGCAAGAACAGTTTCTTTTAGCGTTTTATCAAAAATGCTTATTGTTTTTTCTCCCTAATTTGTTAGCATAGAGGGCATTTCTGCTAATTTCCCTATTTTGTTTGTGCCCACAACCTCGATACACGCGCCGCAAACGGGGCAGTTGGCTTTGTACAATACCTTAGGGCAGTTGGTTTGGTCGGTTAGGGCTATTCCATCCGGATATAATGCTTTTAATTTGCCAAATAATTTAGCCCAAGGCATGTATTACTACCATTTCACGCCCAATCATCCGGAAGAAGAAAAACCTGTAATAGTGGGTAGAATTTTGTTGGTGGGTGTGGGTAGTGAGAGTTGAATGGAACTATCAATTTGGCATCAAAATTAACCCTTTTTTCTATTGCGGAATATGGGTTAAATAATGGCTGTCTAATACAACCAGTTTTTTTGCCTATTTAATTTTAAAAATTGAAGTTGTTTAAGAATTAACCCATATAATTAACCACATAGGACACATAGAATTTGTTTAAGCATAAATAAGATGTGACAGTTTAAACACTTGATACTAAGAAAATATCGAGGTAAAAACAGGCTACAAAAATGTAAAACAGATTTATAGAGGACTTAGTTTCGCAATTGCTTCAATGGCACATAGTTCTAAACTGTTTCAATAAACTAATTTTTAAACAAGTTCATTGTAAAAACTCATTTATTTACCCGTCTTGCCGCTCGACATAACGTTTATGCACCCAAAACATACCAATTACCATAATTGGCAGTGCTAATGCCGACCCTTCAAACCCAAAGCTTCCGCCTGTTAGCCAATTTGGTCCGGTTAAATTTTGTTCAATAATACTGCCGCCTATATTGTTGCCGCTTACTTCAAAGCCCAGCACGGGCCCCTGAAAAAAATTCCATGCAAAATGCAACCCAATCGGAAACCATAAATTTTTGCGCCCAATATAATACACACCCAGCAAAATACCCGCCAATACTAACGATATAAACGGTAAAACGGCAATATTTGCATTTAATAGATGAAAAACGGCAAAAATAACAGACGACAATAACAAAGCCCACCCCGGCGGTATTGATTGCGAAAAATTATTTAATACATACCCCCGCATCGAAATTTCTTCGTTAAACGAAACAACTACCATAATGGCTATTTGCAATAAAATTAAACCTATATTAGTAGAACTGCTAAAACTTGCCTGCAAATAACCCAATGCCCATAAAATAACAAAACCTGTTGTAATTAATACACCTCCAAACAACAAACCCGTTAAACCATGTTTCAAAAACGGGGTATGGTAAGCTAAACCAAGGCTTTGCATGGGGCGTTTATCAATAAAACGGCAAAAAAGGTAGGTGACAAGCAAGGTGCCACCTAATCCAAACAGTTGTAAACAAAAAATAATTTGGGGACTTTGTAATTCGGCTACTTCACTAAAACTTTGCCCAGTTATGCCACCATAAACCAATATACCCAATACCTGAAAAACTAAGGCGGCAATAATAAAGGCAAAAACGTATAAACTTGCCCGCACCCAACCATGTTGTAACATAAATTTATGTATTTGTTTTAAATTAAAAATGAAGATAAAATTGTGAAGAGCTTACAGATAAGTAAAATATTGAGTGCGTTGGCCATAAGTTTTTCTTCCGGAGGTATTGAGATTTAATGCGAGCGGCTTATGGTATATTCAACTAAATTTTTTAGGGCGGTTAAAGTCTCAGAAGGCGGCAGTTGACTAAATAATTGCATAGCTTGATCAATATAAGTTTGCATTTTTTGCCTTGCGTAATCTATGCCTCCGCTTTGTTGTACAAATTGTACTACTTCGTTAATTTTTGCCTTGTTATTGTGGTGGTTTTTAACAAGGTATATGATACGCTGTTTATCGCTTGAGCTGGCATTTTGCAAGGCATAGATAATTGGTAGGGTCAGTTTTTTTTCCTGAATATCAATGCCGTGGGGTTTACCTGTTTCTTCGTCTCCTAAGTCTAACAAATCGTCCCGTATTTGAAAAGCCATGCCAATAGTTTCGCCAATTTGCCAAAACTGTGAGGCGTTGCCCCCAACCGATGCTGCCCCAACCGAACAGGCCGAGGCAATAAGCGTAGCTGTTTTTTTCCGGATAATATCGTAATATACCGCTTCGCTTACATTTAGCCTGCGCGAGTGCTCCATTTGAAGCAGTTCGCCCTCGCTCATGTCGCGCACTGCCCTCGATACAATTTGCAGCAATTCAAAATCGCCATTATCTAACGACAGCAACAACCCTTTCGACAGCAAATAGTCGCCCACTAAAACGGCTACTTTGTTTTTCCACAAGGCATTTACCGAAAAAAAACCTCGCCGTTGATAAGCGTCATCTACCACGTCGTCGTGTATTAGGGTGGCGGTATGCAGCAGCTCAACCAATGCCGCGCCACGGTAGGTCGATTCGTTAATTTGTCCGGCAATTTTAGCACTTAAAAATACAAACATAGGGCGCATTTGTTTGCCCTTGCGCTGCACAATATAGTACATCACTTTGTCAAGCAAAGGAACTTTAGACTTAACCGAAGCCTCAAATTTTTTTTCAAACAATTTCAACTCGGCATCAATTGAAGCCCGAATTTCGCGGAAAGAAACAGCCATTAGCCAACCTTAAAACCATCAATCACTTAAATACGGCTGCAAAGTTCCTAAAAGTTCTCATTTTTACACGATGAAACAAAAAATTATTGTCTTTAAAATGAAAAATAAGCCCTATTTAAGGTATTTATCCGGATTTTTAACCTTTTTACTCCTTGTTTTTTTATGTTTTAGTTGCCAAAACTCTTCAACGCCTCCTTCAAACAACGACACTGCTATTTCGTCGCATTCGCCTGCTGCGTTAAACCAAATCAGCCCGCTGCCAGAAAGCTGCGCCTTAGGTTATGTGGCCTTGGCAATAGAGAAAGAAGCAAACCTAACTATTCCTGAAAACGCCGTTGCCCGTTTAGATAGTTTTTGTGCACGGGTAAAAAATATCCGGATAAAAAAACAGACATTAAACCCGAATGACACTAATCAAATTTACCGGATTGAAATACTAACAGCCATTGAGCATCAAATTGCCCAATTTAGGCAAAAAACGGTTACCTACCACCCCGCATTTGGTATGTGTTTGGCTTATGGATTTTTTGACTGCGATATTAATACCATTTTATACCTAACCGCCGCCGATACTTTGGGGCTACCTTTAGAAGCCCTGCTCTTGCCAAACCATACCGCTATTGTATGGCCTACCACCACCGATACTTTGTATTGGGAAACCACCACAGCCCAACGCACCAACAAAAATTATTACCTGAAAAAATATCTAAAAAATACTGCCGACACCACTTGCGCCGGATGTTTTACCTTGCTAAACCGCCAACAATTAATAGCCCTTTTATGGTTTAATGTGGGTAAAACCTACGCCGATGCCGGCCATACCCACCTTGCTGAAATTTGGCTAACCAAAGCCATTAGCGTTTGGCCATCTTGGTTTTTACCTCGCCTTGAATTGAATAAAATTTGTGGCACTAACCACTATCAATAAAAATAACGCTTGAGAAAAGCAAATTTATTTATTGACACTACTTTTTATCCGGATGTTATCGTTATTTGCTCACCAATTTTTGTAATTTTGCACCGCTTTGTGCCATTTTATTTAACCATTGCGCATAAGGCCTTTGCTTAGTAAGCATTAAAGAGGTTTTTTTGGGCTGCCTCACCCCTTCGTTAAATCCATTAAAAGTGCGGCTACGGCCTTACGCACTAACCATTTTTAGTTATGATTAAATACTACGCCAAAGAACGCGGTGGCATATTGCAAGAGCTACTCCACGCACAACGCGGCTGCTGGATTAACGTTTACCCACCCTATAACCGACAGGAAATTAACTTGTTGAGTGAAGAATTGGATGTTCCGTTAGACTACTTTTTTGATAGTTTAGATATTGACGAAAGGTCGCGATACGAGCAAGAGGATGGCGTACAGTTTATAGTACTAAAAATACCCATAAAAAACATGGTCGAAGATGATAGCGAAGCGGTGTATCTTACCATCCCAATAGGCATTATTGAGGTTGATGACTATATTTTAACCATTAGCGCCTTCGAAAATCCGGTTATAGATTACTTTTTAACCCGCAACCCGCGCGAGTTTGAATCGACTGACCATAGCCATTTTGCCCTGCTTTTGTTTGAAAGAACAGTTTTTTATTTTTTGCACTATCTTAAATTTATTAATAACCAGCGCAATTTATACGAAAAAGAACTGTATAACAGCAGCCGAAACCAAGAGTTAAGCAAACTAATGCGCCTGCAAAAAAGTTTAGTTTACTTTGTAACTACCCCTGCGCGACAACGAAATGTTGATGATGCGTATGCAACGAAGCAATTTTTTAAATATCCGGGAAAAAGAAGAGCGCGAAGACTTTTTTGAAGCTATTATTATTGATATGCAACAAGCCCAAGATATGGCACGCATCTATACCGACATTTTGAACAGCACCATGGACTCGTTTGCCAGTATTATTTCAAACAACCTGAACAGCAGTATGGAGCGCCTTACCACTTTAACGGTTATTTTAATGGCGCCAACTTTAGTAGCCAGCTTTTTTGGTATGAACACACCTGTACCAGGCCGCGAAAGTAATACCGCTTTTTATTGGGTGGTGATTATAGCCACACTTATTGGCTTTTTAGTATGGTGGATTATGCGCCGCAAAAATTAAATAGTTGCTAAACTGATATTTTTTAGGCTACCTGCTTATTAATTCTCTAAGGCTGAAAAGACGCTATGAGTATAGGTTTTAAAGTATCCGGAGTTTTCCATTGAAGGGACAGGGTTGGATTGCTTGCTAAAATCCAGCCAATCCCTACAACTGTGCCGATACCACCACCAACCCCATAGACACCCTTGGCTACCAACCCGTAAAAGGCGCTACGCGCTACAAGCTGCCGGGTGGGTGGGCTTTGTTTCCGAGTATGGTTGCGCCGGGCGGTTCGGTTAATATACACGTGCCGCAAGCGGGGCAGTTGGTTTGGTCGGTTGCCGCTATCCCATCCGGATATAATGCTTACAATTTACCCAATAATTTAGGCCAAGGCATGTATTATTAGCATTTTAGGCTTAATGGACATTTTTTAGGCTAAAAACCTTCGAAAGCATTACTATTGTTAGCTTTGAGGACAATCAAAGGTTATGAATAAAAAAAATGCTTTTACTGTGGTAAAGGGTTTGTAAAGAAAACGGACTTGTAAAAGGAGTTCAATTGTATAAGTGTGCTCATTGTGGGAAACAATTTTAGGTGGGCAACGCATCACTAACGAGCAAATATGGGAAGAATACAAAAAGTGGTAAACAGACCTATTTGTAGTTAGCTCACAAGTATAATTGTTCTGTTAAAACGATTCAAAGGCGGTTAGACAAGATTAAAATAGTGGCTACGAAAAAACAGGTAGAGTAGTCGTTGTATTAATGGACACCACCTATTAGGGTTTTGGCGTAATGCTTTTAAGATGCCTACACCAAAGAACCCTTTGAAATATTATGTAAAGACAGAGACCAATGGGCTGTATATAGAAGGAATTAAGGAGTTAAAAAGGCGAGGTTTTACTATTTCGGCTATTGTTTGAGACGGAAGAAAGGCTTAATTGCGTCGTTTAAGGGTATTCCTGTTCAAATGTGCCAGTTTCATCAAGCAGCAGCCAATTAGAAGATATTTGACCCGTAAGCCAAAGCTAAAAGCTGCACAAGAGCTGATGGATGTTGTAGATTTGATGAAGCAAACAGACAAAGAAGCTTGTCGGAGCATTAGACTATGGCTGAAAATGGAAAGTGTTTCTAAACGAGAGAACTGTAAATCCGACTACAAACAAATCGTTTTATACGCATAAAAGGCTTAGAAGTGCTTATCGTAGTTTGAAGAATAATTTACCTTAGGTTGTTTACTTGGCACGATAACAGGGAACTTCAAATACCTAACACAACCAATGCTATTGATGGACATTTCGCAGATTTAAAAAACAAATTGAGAAACCATAATGGCCTATCAATGAAACGGAAAATGAAATTTATAGATGGGTTTTTAAAGGTATAAGGGCTTTCTGAAAATATCAAAGGCTTACAATATACAGTAAGCCTTTGATAAGAAATTTCGTCAAGCATCTGTTTTATCCCCTGACAAGTTGCTCCCAGCAGAGCTTGTTTCCGTTTTTACAGACATGCAAAGAAATAAAATATTCAAGAATAATGTAAAAAAGTGAATAAAAAAACAGCATTAAAAATGTCCACTTGAACCAAGCGTCTAAAAAATAGCCTAATTTTTGTCCATTACTCCGCATTTTACGCCAAACAATCCAAGAAAAAAAACCTGCCATTAAGCCTAAAATTTTGTTAGTAGTGGCAGTGGGTAGGCATAAATACAACTTGTCATTTCCGGAGAAAATAACTTTTTTAGCTAAACCTATTTTACAAACGCAACAAACTGCATTTTGGCGAAATCAAACTTCTATTGTTTTAATACTTGTTTAGCCAATATTTTTTCGGGTTTGGCTTGGTTAGGGTCAGGCCAAAATTGCAGTTCATAATAATTGCCTGCTGCCCAGTCGTTTAATCCGGTGGCATAGTATCGGCTTCCGGGGTTGCCCGATTGACCGCCTGGCAATACCCCCCACGCCTGCGGCATATCGCCAAGGGCAACTACCATTCGCCAGCTTGGGCCTGTTGTTTTGGTGCTTGCATTTACAATACTTTTACCCCCGCCAACGGGTAAGTCCATATAACTTAGCGAGGGTATCCGGGCTAAATGTTGTATGGTTATGCCTCGGTAATTGCTCCATGCCATCGAGGTTTTGGGGTGTTTAACCTGCCATTCGGCAATATCAATAACGCTTTGTTTGAAGGCATCATTAATTATATCGTTAAGGGTTTCAATTTTGTTGGGTGTTTTGGCGTTGTCTATTAGTTTAAAGTTAAAATTGGTGGCAATTATTTTATTTGTTGCAGGCCATTGCGGAAAAACCCGTCCGGCGGTATCTAATTCGTCCCAAAGTTTTAGGTTAATTTGGTAAAAAAAAGCATCGTAAAAACTTGGCCCCCAGCGTTGGGGGTCATTTACAGGGTTTTTTGCCCAGTTGGTTAAGGTGTCGAAGGCCAAACTTTCGGGGGCCGAGAAACTTGTTTTAGCACTATCTAAATGGTTTAATAAAACCGGCAGTAGTTCGGCGGCTTGCAAATTATAATTGTCGTTTTGCAGGCGCATCAGGTCTTGCGGCGAAAATTTATCGGTTTTATGCAGTTGTTCATTGATCCGGCGATTGCGATAAAATTCAAAATCGGGCGAGATGTAGTAGTAGGGGTAGGTAGGGTCGGTGGGGTGCTGGTTGGCCGAACTTACAAAGCCGCGCACTGGGTTTAAAATATGCGGATTGTGCTGCTGCGGTATAAATCCTTGCCAGTCGTGTTGTGGTTTGCTGCCATCTAACACAAAGCGGCCTTGCCCCTGCCATTTAAGCGGAAAATTACCTTGTTGCCAAATAGCGATGTTGCCATTTTTTTCGGCAAAGACAATATTTTGGCCAGGTGTGGCAAAATTGGCAATCGCTTTTTCATACTCGGCATAATTTTTAGCGCGGTTTAGTTGGTAAAATGTTAAAATAGGGTTGCCGTAGGCTTGGTGGGCAACCCATTTAAGGGCTAAATCATCGCCCAACTGGGGGTTTGGAGTATAAACAACAGGGCCATGATGGGTAAAAAATACCGTATCTATATAAGCTGGGGCGTTGCGTACAAAAATGGTGTCTGTTTTTTGGATGGTAGGTTTCCATTGCCCGTCGTATAAATATAAATTGCGTGTACTGTCTTTAAATGTAATATGATACCAGTCTTTTACATCGCGCCCTGAGTTGGTAATGCCCCAAGCAATATTTTTATTAAATCCAATTAAAATGCCCGGTGTGCCCGGCAACGATACGCCGTAGCAATTAATGTCGGGTGCGTTTAGCTCGACTTCAAACCATATTGAAGGCAGTTGTAGTTTTAAATGTGGGTCGTTGCAAAGCAAAGGTTTTCCGGTACTGCTTTTTGCGCCCGACACAGCCCAATTGTTGCTGCCAATACCTTCGAGGTTGGGGTCATAAACCTCCGGATAAAAATTGTTTGGCAAGTATGCTTCTGCCGTAGTACAGTTATTTTTATTTTCGTTGGGTAAATTTTGGGCATTTTGAGGCAGATTTTTTTTGTCTTTTTCCGGATTTTGTTGTGGGTAGTGTTGCCAATATTGGGTGGTGTCGGCAAATTTGGCGGTAATAGCGTCAAAATCCCAATCAGTTCCGGATGGAATAATTGGGTCTTGGCCGTCGTAAACATCCGGATATAAAATATTAACAATTCGTTCATCAAACAATTTGAGTGCATTTGTCAATTCTAAATCGCGCGAGTTACCAGTTAAATCATCGGTTAAAGCCATGGCCAGCAGGCCAATTTTATGCGGCGACCATTTTTGGGGCTGGTAATTAAGCAGTTTAAACTCGAAAGGCCAATTTTTATACGTCAACGACTCGATGTAAGCATTTACCCCATCAACAAAGGCGTTAATTATTTGATTAGTGGCGGTATCGGCCAATAATTTGTCGGTTAAAGCCTGCGCGCCCATAGACAGCCCAAGCCGGCGGCGCATTTTATCGAAAGGGATGGCTTTGCTGCCTACAATTTCGGACATTTGCCCGGCCGAGGCACGCGCTAAAAAATCCATTTGCCAAAGCCTGTGTTGTGCCACTACAAAGCCTTGTGCGTAGTATAAGTCGTGGTTGTTTTGCGCGTAGATATGTGGCACTAACCGGTCGTCATAAATAATTTCTACAGGGTTGTTTAGCCCTTTAATAGATAATTCTTTGGGTATTTTTAAAACTGCAGGCTCGGCATTTTGCAAATAACCATCAAAAGGACTTGTAAAAGGGGCAAGCGGGGGTAAATTTCCGGCCGGCGATTGTGCAACCAAACTTCCTACAACTGGCCAATTACCTATGGGTGTATTTAAGGCTAATATGAGCAAAATAGTGCCAAAAAGTGAAAGCAAAAACCGTATAATACGCATTGTTGATTTTACAATTTACTGTTAATTTAAAGGGCAATAATACAAAAAAATATCCGGAAGATGATTGAAAATTTATTTTTCAGCGTAGTCTATCTTTTCAGATAGTCGTCAATTAAAATTTGCTGTAATGCCTGTGCTTTTTCAAGGTTTTGATTGGCGGCTTGTTCGGTGGTGCCGGGTGCAAGATAGATTATTTTTTTTAAAACGTTATCGAAGGTAAAGCCTACATTTGGAGCAACAAAGCCTACGCCGTTGTTGTAGCAAAAAAAGGCAAAGGGTTTGGTTTGGTTATTATTGCTTAAAATATTTTTGCTCCAAACAAATTGATTTGCTTCGAGGTGTAGCTGTGCCAGTATTGTTGCCGCCAAGTCGGTTTGGCTGGCAATATTGGTTATGCGCTGCCCTTTGTATTTTGCTTGTAACGCTCCCCCCCACCAAAGCATGGGTATCCGGTATTTTGCATGTACGTGGGCGGGGTTGTGTTTTGGCAAACGGTGTCCGTGGTCGGCAATAAGTAAGTATAATGTGTTGTTAAACCAGGGTTGTTGTTGTTCTTTTGTTAAAAACTCGCCCAAAACTTTGTCGGCATAAAACATGGCATTATTAAAGCGGCCTTGCTCGGTACTTTGGTCAAATTGGTCGGGCATGGGTACAATAAAAGGTTCGTGGCTACTAAGGGTCATGACGGTTGCCAAAAAAGGCTGTTGTAAATTGGGCAAAGTTTGTTGAACTTTATCAAGCAAAGCGCCATCGTGTGCCCCCCATTTTGCATTACATTGGCTTTCGTTAAAAGCGGCGCGGTCAATAATTTTTTGATATTGCCCTTGTAATACTACCGATTTATAGTTGGCATACGCAATGTCGCCGCCATAAAAAAACGTGTTTTCGTAGCCGTTTTTTTTAAGTTGGGCAGCCCAAACGGGCAAGTTTTCGATTTTACTTGGTATGGTTGTTATGGCGGTTGTTGGTTGAGCGGGGTATCCGGCCAAAACAGCTACTAAACCTTTGTCGGTACGGTCGCCGCTGGCATAAATATTGTCGAACAGCAGGCCTTGCGGCAGCAAATTATTAAAATTTGGGGTAATTCCTTTTTCGCCTCCTAATGCCTCAATTACGTCCGAGGTCCAGCTTTCTAAAATAAGCAGTACAATATTGGGTTTGGATGTGGTTAGCACCAGTGAAGTGTTTGCCGAGGGTTGGCCGATACTATCTTGTTGGTTGGCTTTATCATCCGGATTATTTCCGGATAAAATTGCGAAACTATTGCTTGTTCGGTTAAATAAACTATCAACAATGGCTTGTGCTTTTTCTGTTTCGAGGGTGGCAAATTGATTTTTAGTAATACGTGCTGCCGGATTGGCTACATGCTGAACAAAATTCCAGGTCGAGTTTAAAGTGGCATGATTTATAAATGGGGTGTTCGAAAAATAGACAAATCCGGCATTCATGGGTGCCGTTCCAGTGCCGCCTCTTATGCCAATAAACAAAATACCTAAGAGCAAACATCCGGATAAAAAAGTAAAAAAAACTCCGGTGCTTTTCCATGCCCAACCTTTTCTATGGGAAAATATATATTTTACATTACCCATGTTTGCCGTAAATGGCTCAAGTAAATATTTAAATAAAAACCATCCAATTAGTAAACAAATAAATATAACTGCTATTAACAATAAAAATGGAGCACCTGCCGCATAAGCCATTGATTCGCGGGGATACAGCAAATATTCCATGTTTTGGTAGTTGAGTTTTACACCCGTACTGTGGTATAAATCTGACTCGCCGATGTTTAAAAACGTACAAATAAGTAAAATAACAAAATAATAGCCTTTTACCAGTCGCCACCACCATTTTTTTTGTACAAACAACCCCGCCAAACCCAATAAAACGGCTATTGAAGTAATGTAACAAGCCGCCGAAACATCCATTGGTAGGGCTTTTACAAACGACTGCGCCAACTCGTTATTTTGAATACTTTGGCCGTAATTGTTGTAATTGTAAATAATAAACCAAGCCCTAAACAGTGCAAATAGAACTAACCAAATAAAAATTAATTTAGCTGCAAATAAGATAAGGCTTTTCATTATTATTGTTGTGGCGATAAAAACCGCTGTATATTGATATTGAACACAAATGTAATAACCCCAGCCAATATTTGTTTGACTGGGGTTATTAATATTTTATTTCTTTGCCAAAGCAACAAAAAAGGATTGTAATTAAGGTTGAAGAACAATTTTTTGCCGCCAAATGGTTTGCCCGCTTTGGTTTTGAACTTGAATTACATACAAACCTGCAATCAATTTTTGAGTTGGCAAGGTAGCGCTACCCTGTTGCAAAGGACTTGTTGCCAATGTTTTGCCCGACAAGTCTGTTAGGGTAATCCATCCGGAAAAATGTTTGGGTGTGCCAATTTGCACCTGATTATTTTGGTGCATCATAATAATATTGGGCGCATTGTTTGTTTGGTCTATACCCTCGCAATAATCAACAGTTACGCTGTTGGTTTCCGAGTCGGTGTCGCCAACTGTACCCACGATTGATAATTTTACGGTATAAGTTCCGGGCAATTCGTAGTTATGTGTTGGGCTTTTTTCGGTGCTCGAGTTACCATCTCCAAACTGCCAGTTGAACGAAGCGGCATTTTCGCTTTGGTCTTCAAAATCAACACTCAGGCAAGTAATTTGCGAGTCAAAATCGGCATTTGCCGGGCATAAAACCGTAATATCTTGTTCGTAAACGGCAGTATCACCGGCTACGCCATAGGCGGTTAAGGTTACGGTAAAGTCGCCAGGTTTGTTATAAGTGTGCGTAGGGTCTTCATCGGTGCTGGTGCCCCCATCGCCAAACTCCCATAAATAGGTTGCGCCATTATTGGTTTGGTTATTAAACGATATAGTTAGGCAATTTACATCCGAAATGTTAAAATCGGGGTCAACAACACAATTTACCGAAATAGATTTGGTTATTTTTATGGTATCGCCATTCAGGTCGGTAGCGGTTAGGGTAACTTCATAATCGCCTTTATTCTTGTAAGTATAATCCGGCTGATAATCTAAACTTGTGGTGCCGTCTCCAAAATCCCAAGAAAAATTAAACGCATTTGAGCTTTCATTGATAAAATCAACACTCAAACAATCGGCTGAATAATCAAAATCAACTACGGCTGGCTCGGCGGGCAAATCAACGTATTCAACGTTTACAATGGTAGCGTCAGCACCCGAGCCGCTCATGGTAAGTGTCATTACCGGATAATCTTCATCTTTTGCAATAAATATATAACGATGCGTTTCGACGGAGCCAATTGTATCGGGCAGCAAGTCAATTTTGGGTTTTAAAATACTTTTGTCGTGTATGCGCAATACTTCAAATGTGTCGGTAGGTAAATAAATCGTACCAAAGGCATCGGCAGTCATTTCGCGTTCGATGTTTAAACTTACCGTTATTGGAATTGGAATTCCCGGAACTTCAATCGTAAATGGGAATTTTGCATTGCTTGATGCTGATTTTCCATACTCTAAGGCAGTCAAATATAAATCCGGAGGCGTTCCTTCAATTTTTACGTCTTCTAAATCTACAAATCCACCAATATTAATATCGGTAACAAGGCCAATGGTAAAAATACTTTTGGTGGCGTTGTTTATGCCGTAGTAAGCAGTTCCTACTGCGCCGTCGCCCTGCCCAAAGTTTGGGAGCGAAAAACCCAAAAGCGAGGTTAGCGGCCCACTACGCGCCATGTCTGACAAAGGAAACTCGTCGTAAAAAGGCGTTTCAATGGGGTTTTTAAATTCAATAGCTTCCTGACTTGTGGGGGCAAGTGCCGTAAAATCCCAAGTTTGAGCCGTTGCCGATGCCTCGCCTGCTTTTGCCGTTTCGGGGGCTTGGCCGTAACTAATAATTTTTTTAGTGCCTATTTCGGGTAAGTCATCTAAGGTTAGTTTAATTTGCCCAAACCCTTGAAAACTAAACCCAAACAAGCAAAAATAAACAAAAAGTAATTTTTTAATCATGTTTGGTATTTTATAGTTAAATTATTTAATTTTAGTAATTTTTCTAAATGAGATAATAATTGCCAAAGTTACGCAAGTTTTTGTTTTCCGGAAAATTTTTTGCGGTTTTGCACCGCCAAAAGATCCAAATTTCAGCGTTTCTATAATGGTAACAACAGCAAAAAAAAGTTGCATTAATATATCGTAAACTGATTTATTTTCTTTGAACTTAGTGCTTGTTGTATTGTTGTTTTACGGGAGTACACCCAAGCAAAATTTTTATTTTTGACAACTATGAATTTAACCCTATTGCCTGCGCTTTGCCAGCAAACCCAAACAGTTGTAGCCCAAGCCGCCGCTTTTATAAGCAGCCAAGCCGGAAAAGTGCAGGCTTCGCAAATAGAAGTAAAATATAAAAACAATTTAGTAAGTTATGTTGATATTGAAGCCGAAAAAATTTTAATATCCGGATTAAAGACCCTATTGCCCCAAGCTAATTTTTTAGCCGAAGAAAATACGCTTGGCTTAAACTCAAACGATTATCATAGCAACGATAAGAACAATAATGAAGTCTCAAACTGGCAATGGGTTATTGACCCCTTAGATGGCACTACCAATTTTTTATATAATTTACCTGTTTATGCTGTTAGCGTGGGCTTGTTGTACCAACAAAAACCAGTTATGGGGGTGGTACACGAGGTTGTGCGCAACGAGTGTTTTTATGCATGGCAGGGCGGCGGCGCTTGGTGCAATGGTTTGCCTATTGGCGTTTCGAAAGTAGATAATTTAAGCGAAGCATTGATGGCAACGGGTTTTCCGTATTACAATTTTGAATTGGTAACGCCTTATTCAGCACTCCTTCAAACATTAATGAAGCAAACCAAAGGCATAAGGCGGTTTGGCGCGGCAGCCGTTGATTTATGTTATGTGGCCTGCGGTAGGTTTGATGCCTATTTTGAGCATAGCCTGCACCCTTGGGATGTTGCAGCCGGAGGGCTTATTGTTAGGGAAGCGGGCGGCGTAGTTGCCGATTTTGCCCAAAATACCGACAACTGGCTGCATAACCAACAAATTGTAGCCGCCAACAAGGCTATTTGGCCCAATTTTATGGGTTTGGTAGGGCAGTATTTAAATGAGGCTAAACATAAACAAGTCTAAACAACTTTTAAGCACTAAACCAATGCAACAAATAGGCATTTTATCGGATACGCATGGCTATGTTCACCCTAATATAGCCCAGCATTTTGCCCACTGCCACCAAATATGGCACGCCGGCGATATTGGCCCTATTGCCGTTGCCGACCAATTGGCCACTATTGCCCCGCTTAAAGCCGTTTATGGCAATATTGACGACCATATTGTACGAGCCACCTACCCCGAACACCTGTTTTTTACCTGCGAAGATACCCGCATATTAATGACCCATATTGCCGGACGGCCTAACAGATATCCGGCAAAAATTAAACAGCTTATAGCCAAACATCAACCCGATATTTTTATTTGTGGACACTCACATTTATTGCTTATCGAACAGCCACAAGGTATGCACCACTTACACCTAAACCCTGGTGCAGCCGGCAAACATGGGTTTCATCAGGTATTGACTTTAGTACGCCTATGTATTGACGGAAAACGGATTTTTAATTGCCAAATTATTGAATTAGGTCAACGCCGATTTTTAGAACCTGCCGATGATTAATAACAGAAGCAGTTAAACATCCGGATAAACTGGGTATGATAATTTGACCTGCCTTGTTTGGTCTAAATTAGGGACCATCTCTAACTGCACATAATTATATCCGGATAAAATTGGACTTATAACCTGAGGCCATTCAATAAAACACCAATTGCCCGAGTCTAAATAGGTTTCAATACCAATATCTAATGCTTCGTTTAAGTTTTTTATTCTATACAAATCAATATGGTAAACAAGCTTGTTTTGTGTTGTTTGGTATTCGTTAACCAAGGCAAAACTTGGACTGCTGAGCTGATTTTTACTAATGCCTAATTGTTGGCAAATAGCTTTTGTTAAAGTGGTTTTTCCGGCCCCTAAATTTCCTGTTAGCAAAACAATTCGCACGCCGTTTAACGCCTCAATTAATTGTTGTGCTACCTTGGGTAGTGATTGTAAATCGGGAATATAAAACTCGGTTGGCTGCATTTTTTACTAAACAAACTGCAAATATAGTCCATGCTTAAGCAGTTTGCTTGGTTTTGTGTCAATTTTTACCTTCAAACCCATTAAAATACCCTATATTTGTGCTAAGTACACCTATATAAATTCAACATTGTTTTTTTTGTTATTAACATATATGTTTCGAAGTTTAACCTTAGCTGCTCTTTTTATTTTAATGCTAACGGGTTGTGCCAACGAGCCTAAACAGCAAGCCCTACCTGCACCTACCGAAGCCGAAAAAGCCCAGCACGCCAAAACTTTTGCGACTGCGCCCCCTGAGTGGAGTAAAAACTTAAATATTTACGAAGTAAATCTAAGGCAATATACCAAAGCGGGTACTTTTGCCGCCTTTGAACAAGAGCTGCCCCGCCTGCAAGAAATGGGTGTAGGTATTTTGTGGTTTATGCCCATCCACCCAATTGGCCAAAAAAACCGAAAAGGGAAAATGGGCAGCTATTACTCGGTTAAAGATTACCAAGCCGTAGCCCCCGAGTATGGCACGCTCGACGATTTTAAACGCTTAGTTGAAAAAGCCCACAAAATGCGTATGTTTGTAATTATTGACTGGGTAGCAAACCATACAAGTTGGGATAATGTTTGGACAACAACAAACCCCGACTTTTATACCAAAAACGAAAAAGGCAAGTTTAAACCGCCCGTTGATGACTGGAGTGACGTTATAGATTTAAACTTTGATAACCCCAATTTGCGGAAAGCCATGATTGAAGCCATGCAGTTTTGGCTGCGCGAAACAAATATTGACGGCTTTAGGTGCGACGTAGCCGAAATGGTGCCCCCCGATTTTTGGAAAGAGGCAACAACAGCGTTGCGGCAACAAAAACCGGATATTTTTATGCTTGCCGAAGCCGAAAAACCCGAAATGCACCAATATTTTGACATGACGTATAGCTGGGAAATGCACCATGTATGGAACGAAGTGGCGCAAGGTAAAAAAACGGTTGCCGATATTGATTCGGTTATTGAAAAATATGCCGACAACTACCACCCAAGTAATTACCGGATGTATTTTACCTCGAACCACGACGAAAATTCGTGGAAAGATACCGAGTATGGGTGCTTAGGTGCGGGCGCCGAAGCTTTTGCCGCTTTAACGTATTTTTTGCCCGGAATGCCTTTAATATATTCAGGACAAGAGGCCGCCAATAAAAAGAAATTGCAATTTTTTGAGAAAGATGCCATTGTTTGGCCATCAAAACCCTACCCCTTAGCTAATTTTTACACGCAACTAAACCGGATGAAATTACAAATGCCCGCCCTACATAATGGCAGTTTTGGTGGCAATTACACCCGCTTAAAAACGGGCGTAGATACCCAAGTGCTGGCTTTTTCGCGTGCTAAAGATAATAATCAAATAATTGTTGTGTTTAACTTATCTGATAAGCCCGCTGTTGCCACCCTTGAAGTAGGTAATGTTACCGGAGATTTAATTGAAGTGTTTGCAAACAAAAAATTATCTGCCGCAAGTAAAATTCCGCTTAATTTAACGCCTTGGGAACATAGAGTGTTTTTGGTTTCAAAATAAAAATGGTTTCATTCATCCGGATTGAAAGAAAAGAACTATATCTTTATTGTCGGCATTAGGTCGTTTCCTTAAAAATCAGGCCGGGCAAATTATTATTTTTGCCTTTGAAAAGTATATTTGTTGTAATTTCGTAGCTAACATTTGCTTCGTTTTAAATTGTTTGTTTAATATTAAATAAATATGAAAAAAGTTTATACTATTTTAATTTTTGCTTTTTGCTTCATTGCCCTACACCCCAAATTAAATGCGCAATTGGTTGTAGATGGCTCGTACCCCATTGAAACAATGGTCGAAGACTTTTTTTCGGATGGTTGTGTAAGTTTTAACAATATTAGTTTTGTAGGCGATATTAGCGTAAATACCCCCAGCATTGGTTTTTTCGATGCCTCGGCAACCTATATGGGTTTAGATGCGGGTATTATACTTGCAAACGGTTGTATTAACGGAGCATTAGGCCCAAATAATTCTAACAGCGAAACTTGTAGTGCTGCTTATTTAGCGGATGGAGACTATGATTTAGACAATTTAATACCAGGATATTCTACTTGGGATGCCACAGTTTTAACAATGGACATTGTTCCGGAAAAAGATACTATTGTTTTTGAGTACGTTTTTGGATCGGAAGAATACATTGAATATGTAGGTTCTGCTTTCAATGATATTTTTGCCTTTTTTATTCAGGGCGGCGAATATGATGAAATTACCAATATTGCTTTAATTCCGGACACTATCATACCTGTTAGCATTAACAACGTTAATTCGGTAGATAATAGTGCTTATTATGTAAATAATGAAACTGGTCCCGATGTGGAAAATTTACAATACGATGGCTATACGGTAGTATTAACAGCTAAGGCTGCCGTAACACCTATGCAAACCTATACCATCAAAATTGCCGTAGCCGATGCAGGCGATAGTGTTTTGGATTCGGGGGTTTTTTTAAGCTCTGAAAGTCTTTGCAAATCAAATACCGAATATTTGAACGCCAATTTTACCCTCAAACAAAACGATTTAAAAGTTAATTTAACCAACAAAACCAAATATGGTATTCATTATTTATGGGACTTTGGCGATGGTAACCAGTCTTCCTTAGCCGATGCAATAAGTTACACTTACAAGCAACCCGGCGTTTACGATATTTCGCTAACTGCCTATAATGCCGCAAAAACTATTAAATCAACAATTACTAAAACGGTTGTTATAGAGGCAACGGGGCTTAACAATCTAACTAACCAATCCATTATTCAAACCCAAATAGTGGGCGGGCAGTTGTACTTAGAGGCAAGTCAGCCAGTTCAAGTGTTAATTACAGATGTAGCCGGCCGCTGTATTTTGAATAACCATTTACCATCCGGCCAAACAACTGTAAATTTAAGTCCGTTTGGGCAAGGTTTGTATTTGCTGCAAGCTACAAATGGTAGAACCCAACAAAATACAAAAATTGTTTTTAATTCACAGTCCCAAAAATAAGAATTTCATCTTTGTTTATACTATCGTTTCCTAAAAACATGGAGTTCAATTGTCTTGAACTGTGATTTTTGTGTTTGAATGATTAGCTTGATTTTTACCACACCACCATTTTAACGCCTTCTATCTCCGGATGCTTGCGTAAACGGCAGTAGTATATTCCGGATATTAGGTTGGCGGCGGTAAAAGTGGTTGTTTCAAATCCGGACAAAGGAACGGTTTTTACCAATCGCCCTTGGGTGTTAAAGATACCATTGATTATGCTAATTACCTCTTTCTAAATACGCTCGAGTATAGTGCCAATTCAAATGGCCCTATGGGAGCCCCCGTTAATATAAAACATAATGTAAAAAACGGGCTGGGTACATTTACCGGATATTGTGTAGGCAGCGAAATTGACGTTTATATAGATAAATAAAATAATGTCAATTAATTAATTCCGGATAAATTAATGAATGAACTAACTAACTTGTCCAAGTTGTACCATCTTTGCCATCTTTAACCGTAATTTGCAATTCGGCAAGTTTATTGCGAATAATATCGCTGGTTGCCCAATCTTTGCGCGCGCGCGCTTCGGCTCTAATTTGCAGCACCAAATCCATAAGGCCATTGGTTAGGCTGGCATTTTTTGACGATGTCGATGCTGCGGCTGTTTCATCTTTTAAACCCAACACATCCAACAAAAAAGCGCGGTAAGTATTGGCCAGCTCTTCAAAAGTGTTTTGTGCTAAGGCATCAAGGGGCAGTTGTTGGTTGTGAAGGCGATTTATAATCCTGGCTATTTCGTACAAATCGGCAAGTACGCGAGCGGTATTAAAATCGTCGTTAATATGGGTGTAGCAATCGGCACAAATTTGGCGGGCGGCCAAATCGGCTTCAATATTGGTGGCAATTTCGTTTCCCGGGTGTTTTAAGCCGTCTAACAATCGGAGGCTTTCCATTAAGCGTTTGTAGCCTTTTTCGGCATCTTGCAAACCTTTATTGGTAAAATCGACCGTGCTGCGGTAGTGCGCCGTCATAAAAAAAGCAGCGCAAAGTCATGGGCGAGTAGGCTTGCTCTAACACCTGGATGGTCGCCGGCAAATAGTTCGGCAGGTAAAAAAGAGTTGCCCAACGACTTGCTCATTTTGTGCCATTAACCGTCAGCATATTCGAGTGCATCCAATATTGTACCGGCTATTGCCACAGCAGCCAATGCTTTGCGCTATTTCGGCCTCGTGATGCGGAAATTTTAAATCCATTCCGCCGCCATGTATATCGAAAACCTCGCCTAAATATTTTTGACTCATTACCGAGCATTCCAAATGCCATCCGGGGGTGCCTTCGCCCCAAGGCGATTTCCAACGCATAATATGTTCAACGGGCTGTTTTATCCAGATAGCAAAATCTGTCGGCGATTTTTTATCGTCTTGACCGTCTAAATCGCGAGAGCCGGCAATTAAATCTTCTAAAATTTTTCCCGATAATTGGCCGTACATGGGTTTATCCGGATGACTTTTTAAATATTCGGCATATTTTGGCACATCAAAATACACCGAGCCTTTAGCTTCGTAGGCAAAACCGTTATCAATTATTTGTTGTACCATGGCAATTGCTCGGGTATATGCCCCGATGCTGTTGGCTCAATGCTTGGCCGGCTTACGTTTAGCAAATCCATTACATCATGGAAAATTGTTGCTGTATTTTTGCACCACTTCCATCGGCTCTAATTGCTCTAGGCGGGCTTTTTGCCAATTCTATCCTCGCCTGAGTCGGCAGCCTCGTTTTCAAGGTGGCCAACATCGGTAATATTGCGCACAAAACGCACTTTGTAACCGATATGTTTTAGGTAACGATACAGTACGTCAAAAAATACAAAGGTTCGGCAATTACCCAAATGAACATAATTGTAAACTGTAGGGCCACACACGTACATGCCCACAAATCCCGCTTTTAAAGGGGCAAACTTCTCTTTTTGTCCGGATAAGGTGTTGTAAATAGTAAGTTCAGTATTGCGCATACATATTTTATGAAAATAAAAAAACAAGCTGCAAAGATACGGCAAAAATGGCAATACCACTTCTTAAACGGGTTATGGGCTTTACAAGGTTTTATTCACGCTAATCTTGTTTTTTCCGGATGAAAAAGAAAAAAAATCCCCCTGCAAAAAAAATATTCTTTTTGCAGGGGTATCTGTTACCAAAGGCTGGGTTACCACAACAAGGTAATATTGTGTTTTGTAATTATAAATCAAAATGAGTTAAAGGCTGCCTGTATCCACGCAAAAACGCTTCGGGGCTTATGCGGGCTTTGCCTGGCATTTGTATTTCGTGGAGGTTTAACCACCCCAAAGCGGTGGCAACTTGTAAACTTGTTTTAGCATCATTTATATATATTGTGCCAGGTGGGGCATTAAAATTGCGCTCACTCAAGCTGGCTGCAAATATTTTGC
Organism: Sphingobacteriales bacterium; assembly: GCA_016706405.1. Taxonomy (NCBI): domain Bacteria; kingdom Pseudomonadati; phylum Bacteroidota; class Sphingobacteriia; order Sphingobacteriales; species Sphingobacteriales bacterium. The sequence continues at coordinate 1,198,709 of JADJJT010000002.1, read as the reverse complement.
AAACTTCGCCGTTTAAATGGGTAAATGCACCCGGATAGGGGCTTAGGCCGCGTATAAAATTATATACTGCCTGTGCTGGCTGATTAAAATTAATGCGGCAGGTATCGGTAAATATTTTAGGAGCAAGTTTAATTTGCCCTTGGGGATGCTGAGGTTCATTGGGGTATTTTCCGGATATAATAGCCTGCACTGTTTTTACCAATAAATCGGCTCCTAACTGCATCATCCGGTCGTGGAGATGGCCGGCATTTTCATCCGGAAAGATTGGTAATTTAGCCTGAAAAATAAGTGAGCCGGTATCAATTTCTTGCTCAATAAAAAAAGTAGTTAATCCGGTTTCAGTTTCGCCGTTAATAATTGCCCAGTTAATTGGTGCTGCCCCGCGATATTGCGGCAACAGCGAAGCGTGTAAATTAATACTCCCGTATTTAGGCATGGCAAAAACCGCTTGTGGCAACATCCGGAAAGCTACTACCACTTGTAAATCGGCGTTAAAGGCAGCTAATTCGGTTAGAAATTGCGGGTCGCGGAGTTTTATGGGCTGCAAAACAGGTAAATGGTGAGCTAAAGCGGCCATTTTTACCGGAGAGGCCTGCAATTTATGCCCTCGGCCAGCAGGTTTATCGGGGGCAGTAACAACGGCAACAACATTAATTTTATTGGCTATTAAGGCTTCGAGGGCGGGCACGGCAAATAGCGGCGTTCCCATAAAAATTAGGCGCAAAATACTTAGGTTAGGTAGGTGTTTAAATTTGTTTGAATAAATTTAGCACAAAAATACCTAATTTTGGGGGTTCAGAGGTTTTGTGTTTAGTTTTTAAACACCAACTTTACTTAAAAAAACGCTCAATACATTATGACTACTACCACTATATTAACCGTTGCCGCCGTTGTTATTATTGCCTTATTGGTTTGGCGCATGATGCGTACCATTTTTAAGTTTATTTTTATTGGGGTCATTGCACTGTTGGCCTTTTGGTGGATAAGCAATGGCGGGCTTGGTAATTTTATTGAAAACCCAACGGGAAAACTACTTGATATATCGGCAAAATACCAGAAATGCCAAGCCGCCGACCAAATTAACGATATGGATTGTAAATGCTGGATAATACCTATTTATAAAGATTTGCGCTTGCGCTATAATGCCAACGAAATTACAGCCTTAGAAACCAACAACAAAACCAAATTAGCGCGCGAGCTTACAAAAAGTATTGCCAATACCCGCTCGCAAATAAACGACTGCTTAGGCGAAAAAAAGAATAATGCCGAAAAGTTTTTTAAAGAAGTAAAAGATGTTGTGGATGCCGCAAGTGGTGAGTAAATTATATCGTTAAGCAAAATATTGATTACGCAGTTGATTCAATATTAATACCTTTTTGAAAATAAACAAAATCCGGATTTTGCGTCCTACAAAATCCGGATTTTGTTTGATTAGTTAATGATAAGCTCTGTTAGAAACGTTTTACTTATATTAGCTAATTGCAGTATTCAAATTTATTCTGAAATAACTAACTTATCGTAAGATACTACGCCGCTATCAAAAGTGGTGGTAACAATATACACGCCTGGGGCAAGTTTACTTAGGTCAACAACAAATTGGTTTTGGCCTTTTGTAAGTTGCCTGCTAAAATTGCTTGAAAACTGCCCAACTTGCGAGGTAATATTTACTTGCGCTTTTTGTGCCGAATTACTGTTTACCCAAAAGCTAATGTTTCCGGCGTTGCCAAAATTAGGTTTTATTTGCAAGCCATCTTTTTTTGCTGGCGGGTTTCCACCTACGCTCAATTCAATACACACTTCTTCTTCGCAGCCAAACTCGTTTACCACTGTTAAACAAATAACATAGGTGTCGGGCTCGTCAAATTCGTGGGTTGGGTTTAAATCGGTGCTGGGTTCGGTATCATCGCCAAAATCCCAATGGAAAGTAACGCCGCCTTCGGTTTCATTTTCAAAATGGATGATAAGAGGGTTATCTTCATCCGGAACAACATTAAATTTAACTTCCGGACAAGGTTTTGTTACTTCAATTTCTTTGCAGAAAGCGTCCACGCAACCATCAGAAGTAAATATTTTAAGGCAAACAAAATAAACGCCGGGGTCGGGCACCACCAAAGTTTCGGTTGGACCTTTTTCGCTTACTAAATCTTCGTTAATATACCATTTCCATCCGGTAATGTCAGCGCTACTATATGAATCCGAGCCATCTACCATTAAACTAAAGTCGTTTATTTCGTAGGTATAGAATGCTTCGCATTTTAAGCCACCGCCAATAATGATAGTTTGGCAAACATCAGATTTGCAGCCGTCGGCAGCTTCAATAATTAGGCAAAGTTTGTATTCTCCGGGTTCACCAACTTCAAAATTAGCAGTTGGGCCATCGGTGCTCATTACTTTTCCTTTAATTTTCCATGTCCAGCCTACAATTCCGCCATCGCCTGTTGAAGCGCTGCCATCAACGTAAACCATATTGCCATCAACTGTTGCCGTGAAAGCGGCGTCGCAGGTTGGTGGCGTTTCGATAACAACAGTTTTGCAATACTCATCTTCACATTCTGTAGATGTAGCTATAGACAAACATACTTCGTAAGTACCTGGTTCAATAAAAGTAATGCTATTTAATGGGCCGCCATCTTTTGTTACAACCCCATTTACCCACCATTTCCATTCTGTAATTTTATCGAGTGGGGTTGATTTTTCGCCGTTTAGTTTCAAGGTTAAGCCATCAACGGTATAGGTAAACATGGCCTCGCACTCGCTGCCGCCTTCAACTACAAAGGTTTGGCAGTAATCAGATTTGCAGCCATCTTTGGTTTTTATGAGCAAACATAGTTTATGTTCGCCGCTTGTTAAGCCGTCTTCTTCAATGATTGGGCCTTTTTCGCTAATTAATTTGCCGTCTAAATACCACCACCAATTTGTAATTTGGTCGAGTGGTGTTGAGGTGCTACCATCGGCAATCAAAAAGCCATCTTTAAGGGTGTAGGTAAATAAAGCGTTGCACTTGTCGCCGCCTTCGCCAACTTTAACCACTTGGCAATATTCGATTGCACATCCATCGGATGTAAAGATGACCAAACATATCTTGTATTCGCCCGGCGCATCGAAGGTAATAAACGTATCGGGGCCATCATCGCTTTTTAATTCTCCTTTTACCCACCATTCCCATTTGGTAATTTTATCGAGGGGGGTTGATTTTTCGCCGTTTAGTTTTACGGTTAAGCCATCAACAAAATAGGTAAACATGGCCTCGCACTCGCTGCCGCCTTCAACTACAAAGGTTTGGCAGTAATCAGATTTGCAGCCATCTTTGGTTTTTATTAGTAAACATAGTTTATGTTCGCCGCTTGTTAAGCCGTCTTCTTCAATGATTGGGCCTTTTTCGCTAATTAATTTGCCGTCTAAATACCACCACCAATTTGTAATTTGGTCGAGTGGTGTTGAGGTGCTGCCATCGGCAATCAAAAAGCCATCTTTAAGGGTGTAGGTAAATAAAGCGTTGCACTTGTCGCCGCCTTCGCCAACTTTAACCACTTGGCAATATTCGGCAGTACATTCCTCATCGGTTGTTATTACTAAACATATCTTTTTTTCGCCTGGCTCATCGAAAGTAATAAACGTATCGGGGCCGTCATCGCTTTTTAGTACACCGCCAACCCACCATTCCCATTTGGTAATTTTATCGAGGGGGGTTGATTTTTCGCCGTTTAGTTTTACGGTTAAGCCATCAACAAAATAGGTAAACATAGCACTACAATCCTTTTCGCCATCAACTACAAAATATTTGCAGTAATAAGACTTACAGTCATCTTTGGTTTCTATTACCAAGCAAAGTTTGTGTTCGCCTTTGCTTAGGCCGTCTTTTTCAAATTTGGGGCCTTTTTCGCTAACTAATTTGTCATCTAAAAACCACGACCATTTTGTAATTTGGTCGAGCGGGGTTGAGGCACTGCCATCGGCAATCAAAAAGCCATCTTTAAGGGTGTAGGTAAATGAGGCAAGGCAGGTAGGGGGTAAACCATCGCCAATCTCGACAGTTTTGCAGGTTACGCTATAGCAAAACTCGCTTTCAATGGTTAAGCAAATTTTGTATTTTCCGGCATTTTTATAGACATGTAAAGGATTTTCATCTTTAGAAGTAAGGCCATCGCCAAAATCCCAATGAATGCCTTTATAATCGCCGGTCGATTTATTTTTGAACTGAACATTCAAATCAACCGCTTCGTAGGTAAATGCTGCGCCAAAGTTTTCGCAGGGGTCGGGTTCGGCGTACAAGCTAACCGAAGCTAAAACAGCTAAAAGCAGCGTTAAAATAAAAGTGTATTTTTTTTTCATTTGTAAGATATGGTTTACTGATAGGTTTTATATTTTTCTAATAAATTAAAATTACAATAATGGTGCGTTTGAGTATAAATGTCCTATATTTTGGTTATTTTGCCTAAATTTGCAGATAAAAGCAAAAATACTACTTTATATTAAAAAAATGGCTAGAATTAGTTTAAATATTCCGGAAAAGACACATTTTATTTGCACGCTACCTGTTCGAATCTCTGATATTAATTATGGGGGGCATTTATCGAACGACAAATTATTATCCTTATTACACGAGGCTCGTGTGCAGTTTTTTGGACACATGGGTTATAACGAAACAAATGTTGCCGGCGTTGCCACCATAATGGCAGACGTAGTAATTATTTACCGAAACGAAGGGTTTTACGGAGACGTTTTGCAAATTGCCATGTCGGCGGTTGATTTTAGCTCGGCTGGCTTCGATTTGTTTTACCATATTACTTGCCCTAATCGCGAAAATATTGAAATTGCGCGTGCAAAAACGGGCATAGTCTTTTTTGATTACAATATTCGCAAAGTGCAGCGTGTTCCGGAAGTTTTTAAAGCCCAATTTGACCCTAATTTTATGCCACAAAAAACAATAATTGCCTAAACGCAGCCAACCTTTTTAGGTCAAAGGCTGTTGAATAGATTTTAAAAATTGTATTTATTTATTTTTTGTTGCCGAGTAATGAAAAAATATTGTTATATAGTAAATTTGTTTTTGCTCAATTTTATCCGGATAATGCGCTGTTTATTGCTTTTTCTAAGCTTTGTAGTCATAACATCTGATTACAATATCATTTCGGCTCAAAATTATCCGGATGCTGACAATGGCAGTACAAAGCCTCGCCCCCAAAAAACTAAAAAGGCAAAAATTAAGTACGAGTTTCACAAGGGCATTGCTTTAACCAAAAGCGATATGCCTTTGGTGGGCGAATTTAAATACACCGAGTCAAAAAATGAAGTACCTTACTACGAATTTATTGATTACGAGGCCGAAGGGCGCAAAAAAAAGGTTGCTTTGTCTATGATTAAACAGCTAACCCTCGCCGGCGCCGAGCGCGGCATTAGCGCCCGCAACGATAGTACCGAATTTGTTTGGATTGACCGCTTTAAAGACCTTTACCGCGCCGTAAGAAAAGGCAATTTACTGCTTTACGATAACTCGCGTATTGTAGATGAGCCTTACGAATACCTTACCGATTATATTTTATTGGCCGGACGCGAAAACTATCCGTACAAAATTATTAGCAAATTATCGGATATTGAGCCGTTAATGGTGGACAAGCCCTATTTTATGGCATCGGCAAAGGCAACAAACCGACTTAAAACCGAAGATTTTAGGGTAATTATTTACCTTACCGATTTGTTTAACGATGCCGACCCTATGCGCGTTTTGCGCTGGGATACCCTGCAAATTGAAACCAAAGACGGCAAAATTGTTACCGGACGCGGTTATATCCAGCCCTTAGATATACGCGATGAATATGTAAAATTGGGTAATGCCTATTTACATTTCTATAATTTTAATACGAATAGCTTCGAACTGTACGACCAACAGCAAATTAAAACGATTAAACAAAACGGCGAAATTTATTTACCCGCTTATTATAGCGTGGCGGGTAAAAATTTTTATGGCACCAACTGGAAATATAACGACGATACCTATATGGTTGCAAGGCGCATTATACAAAGCAATAACTACTTTTTTAAAGCAAAAAACACCAACGGGCAAGACATTGTTATACTAAAAGAAGTTGGTGGCTCATATATGCGCCCGCTTAACGAGCCCGATTTGCGCACTGCATACATGGCCGAAAAAGGACTTACCGGAAATTAATTTGGTTGGAAGTAGGCACGCCAAAGGCTACAACAACTGCTGATTGAAAGCTAATAATATTATGTTGTTATTTACCCACTCGTACTTTTATAGGTTCGATGCCAAACAATGGCGCACCGCCAAGCCTTACCCACCATACGGCACTATGTACGCAGCTGGGTTTATGCGGCAAAATGGTTATGAAGTTGCCATTTTTGATACAGGTTTAGCACACAGCGCCGCCGACCTACATCCCCATTTGCAAAAACATCAACCTAAATACCTTGTTATTTACGACGACGGGTTTAATTACCTCACCAAAATGTGCCTAACTACCATGCGCCAAGCCGCTTTTGACATGGCAGAAATGGGCAAAAAACAAGGCTGCACCGTTATTGTTTGTAGCTCCGACTCAACTGACCATTGCGAAGCCTATTTACGTGCAGGTGCCGACTTTGTTTTGCTGGGCGAAGGCGAATTAACCCTTTTGGAACTAGTTAAAACCTTAGAGAAAAACCAACCTATTGATGCCAATATTTTATCCGGAATAATGGGCTTGGCTTACCTGCATCCCGAAAATAAAAACACCGTTGTAAAAACCCTAAAACGCCCTATACTCCGCAATTTAGATGAAATAGCTAACCCCGCATGGGATTTAATTGACGTATTGCCTTACCGCAAAATTTGGTTGCAAAACCATGGTTATTTTTCGCTAAACATGGCCACTACGCGCGGTTGCCCCTTTAAATGTAATTGGTGTGCCAAGCCTATTTACGGAAACCGCTACAATAGCCGCTCGCCACAGCGGGTAGCCCAAGAATTAGTTTTTTTAAAAAACAATTTAGGAGCAAATCATATTTGGATGAGCGATGATATTTTTGGCCTCAAACCCGGATGGGTTGAAGAATTTAGCCATTACGTACAAGAATATGCCTGCAAAACGCCATTCAAAATACAATCGAGGGTTGATTTACTTTTAGAAGCCAATACTATTGACGCTTTAATTAAAGCCGGATTAGAAGAGGTTTGGGTGGGTGCCGAAAGTGGATCGCAAAAAATTTTAGATGCCATGGACAAAGGCACCACCGTTGAACAAATTTTTGAAGCAACAAAATTGCTCAAAACCAAGGGGGTAAAAGTTTGCTTTTTTTTACAGTTTGGCTATTTAGGCGAAACCCGCAGCGATATTGATAAAACCATAACCATGCTGCTAAACTTACTGCCCGATGATATAGGCGTATCGGTATCGTACCCATTGCCCGGCACTAAATTTTACGAAACGGTAAAAAACACCATGTTGGCCAAACAAAACTGGACCGATAGCGACGACCTTGAGCTAATGTATAACGGCACCTACGGAGCGGCATTTTATAAACGGTTACACAGGTTTGTTCATAAAAAATACCGGCAAAAACAAGGATTGTCAGTTTGGCAAAAAATACTAACAAACCCTCTAAAAATAAAAGCAACCGACCTTAAACCAATGGCATCCCTACCCTACTACACTATAGGCTCTATGTTTGATGCTTGGCATTTAAACAAATTAGTTAAAACTTAGTTTTTAAAACCGATAAAGGAAAAAACAACCGGTAAATAAATAGTTAAACTAAAATAAGATAATTGAGATGCTAACGCCAAATTTATTTCCGGAAAACAATACAGGTTTAAGGTTTAACCATTTATTCCAGCAAGTATTTCTGCCTGATTTTTTTTCAGGAGAAGGTAAAAAAACTTAGATAAATTAGGCAATAAATGTAGCGGCTCAATTAATTTACATTAATTGAGCCGCCACTATTGTTATTTTGAGGTTTCGCCATTCTTAAAAATCATCTATAACTAAACAAGCAGCTACAATAACCTTAAAACGATTATTTTAAATTAAAAAGAAGAAATTCCCTATCTTTGCCGCCGAAAAATAACAAGCAAAATAAAATCCGGATGAAAGATTTAGCCTTAATTTTGGTTTGCTTTATAGTTTTTGTAGGTTTGAATTCCTGTAACGGCAATCAAAACGCAACCAAACCGGCCAATACTACAACCACAAAAAGCGAAGCTGCCCAGCCAACCGAATGGCCAATGAAAAGTTTAATCGATGTAATTAATACTTGTCGTAAAACCGAATTTCAACTATATAAATTGGGTATTAGCTTTGAAACCGAAGACAGCCTAAGCGCCAAACGCTTTTACAGCTATTTATCGAACGCGGCAGTTAGTGCCGAAACCTGCGCCAATAAAGATTATGACGGCGGTGTGGTGCTAAAAGATGCAAATGGTGATATTAAATTGACTTTCGAAATTAATATACCCATCGTCAGCAAAGGCTGCAACAGAGCTTATTTTAAATTTGACGGCAAAGCATATAATTTAGTTTTTAATGATATGGGCTTACAATTTTTCGACTCGGTTTTAAACAACCGGGTAAACTAAAAAATTTATGTATTCTGTGCTTGTATAACATAATATTGTTTACCTTTGTGCGGTCTTATATTTTGCATTATTTTGATTTTGTTTTCAATTATACCTTTCTAACAATATTAAATAAATAACATACACAAAGGTTATGGCACATTTTGAAACGCGAATTTCAACCCCCGACCAATACGACCTTTCAAGTTGGTTTTTTCGGGTTGCCTTCCCCTCGTTTTCATTGGCAATGACGGTTGCCTTTTTTCAGAACTATTGGCTTTCTAACGGCTACCCCTTACCCGCCTTGATGCGCTGGCCTTTTACCGTATTTTTAGGCGTTTGCTGTTTTATTTGGTTATGGCGCTGGTACCATAAAAAATATGACCGCACCGGAAAATTATTATTAGATGAAACACAAGTACAATATAACTGGCGCGATTTACCCACCAAATCAATACCCCTTTCAGATATCGAAAACATGCATATCATTTACGAGGGTATCGAAACTGTTTTGGGACCAAGCACAGGCTGCAAAAATGTTCTTTCGATTAAAACAAAAGATAACCAAGAGTATAAATTTAATTTTGTACTTATCAACAACGACGAGGCCGACAAAATGAGCGAAATTGTACAAAGCTGGCACAAACAAGGCGTTAATGTACACGAACGCGATACAGACGGCAACGAACGTTTTGCTTTGCTATACCCCGCCAAATACAAATTTGCTACACCCAATACTGCCGTAGCACACTCAAAGTATTTATATTAAAAGAAACATAATATCATCCCATTGATTTCATTGGAACAAAACATCCAAGACTAATTCAATAGTTTTGGGTGTTTTTTATTTCCGGAAAAACGCCAAACTTGCCGCACTAATTGTGCTCGCCATTACATTCAAATAATATACTATTATGGACGATATTACTATTAATTCTCAACCCGTTTTTGTTTCTTTTTTTGAATTGTTGGGTTTGCCGACACAGTTTACTGTTAATGAAACCGAGCTAAGGCAAAAATACCATGCGCTAAGCCGGCAATTTCATCCGGATTTTTTTACCAACGCCTCCGAATCAGAAAAAAATATAGCGCTCGAAAAAACAGCCCTGCTAAATCTTGCCGATCAAACCTTGAGCAACCCTAAATTAAGGCTAAAACACCTGCTCGAAATAAACGGACAACTACCACCCAACGAAAAATATCAACTTCCGGCATCATTTTTAGGCGATATGATGGAACTTAATGAAGCAATTATGGAATTAGAGTTTAATCCGGATACCAAAAACGTTGCCGAAATAAATGAAACCATCAACAATCTAACAGAAAATCTTAACAGCGAAGCCCAAACAGCCTTAAACACTTTTGATAATACTGCCGAAACAGCCCATTTTCTGCCTTTTTTAAAACAATTTTACTATAAACAACAATATTTATTGCGAATTCAAGAATCCCTGCGTAAATTTGCACCCACAACCAATAATGGTGCGCTTTAATTTGCCCGTGTGGCGGAATTGGTAGACGCGCCAGACTCAAAATCTGGTGATAGCGATATCGTGCTGGTTCGATTCCAGTCGCGGGCACTTTTAGGGTTAGAGGCCTCTGCTTTTTATAAGTGGGGGCTTTTTTATTAGTATTTGTGTTGCCCGTTTACAAACTTGATGTTGTGTGTTGTGCAACAAAAAAATGCTTAAATTGCAGCCCAAATTAAGCTCGGTTCGCATTCATATGAATACTTTAAAAAATAATATTGTAAATTTTGAAAATTGGGGCTTCCTGCCCTACCAAACAGCCTGGCAACAGCAAGAGGCCTTAGTAGCCCAAATAGCCGAACTTAAAATTGCCAACCGAACCGCAGCACATCCACAAATTACACCTAACTATTTAATATTTTGCAGCCACCCCCACGTTTATACGCTTGGCCGAAGCGGGCAGCAAGATAATTTACTGCTAAACGAAACTGAGCTAAAACAACGGGGTATTGATTTTTACCGCACTAATCGCGGAGGCGATATTACCTACCACGGGCCTGGCCAAATTGTAGGCTACCCCATCCTCGATTTAGAAAATTTTTTTACCGACATTCATTTGTATATGCGCAATTTAGAGGAGGTTATCATCCGGATGCTGGCCGACTGGGGCATTATTGCCGGACGACTGCCCGGCGCAACAGGTGTATGGCTACAACCCGAAGATAATAAACAGGCTCGTAAAATATGCGCTATGGGCGTGCGCTGCACCCGTTGGATTACCCTCCATGGCTGGGCTTTAAATGTAAATGCCGATTTATCGTATTTTAATAATATTATACCTTGTGGAATTACCGATAAAGGTGTAACCACCATGAGCCGTGAGCTAAACCTGCCCTTCATTGATATTGAAACCGTTCAAAAACAACTGTTGCATCATTTCGAGCAAGTGTTTGAATGTCAAATTACCCACCAATTACCAACTACTACAAATCAATAACTATTACTTTTGTATTTATATGCGTATTGCCGTTTTTCCTGGCTCGTTTGACCCGATTACCATTGGACATGCCGATATATTGCGCCGCGCCCTCCCGCTTTTCGATAAAATTGTAATAGCCATTGGCACAAACAGCAGTAAAAAATATCTTTTTTCTGCCATCCAGCGCAAGGAGTTTATAACTACCTGTTTTGCCAACGATGCAAAAATTGAGGTAGCAGATTTTACCGGACTTACCGCCCATTTTTGCCAGCAAATTGATGCTAAATTTATCTTGCGCGGGGTTCGTTCGGCTGCCGATTTTGAATACGAGCGCAGCATCGCCCACCTCAACACAGCTTTAAACCAAAATTTAGATACTGTTTTGTTAGTTTGTTCGCCTCAGTACAGCCATATAAGCAGCACCATGACCCGAGACGTGCTACAATACGGCGGCGACGCCTCGAGCCTTTTACCGCCCGAAATTAAAGACTTGATTCAAAATACCTTGGGTAAATAATACAACCAAAGATTTAGACCAATATTTTACTAAATTAGGGCAAACTACTTTAAAAAGCGACTATTAGCTTGGTTCGCCCGATAAATAGATGATTGTTGTTGTTGTTTTACTGGATTGGAGTATTATTAAACTGAGTTTATAGTTTACAACTTAAAAAAAATCCGGATAGTGCTTATTAAAACACCATCCGGATTTTTAAGTCTCATCCGGAAATAGAAATAATTTTATCCGGAAAGAACTACGACTAGATCACAGTTTATTATTTAACCATAACTTTTTGAACCACGTTTTCGCCATTATCGCTTACCATGCGTACAAAGTAAATACCAGCAGATAAGTTAGCTTCTAAAGGCAAGTTTACAGTTTCGCCGGCGGCAAGACTACCTTTAAACAATTGCATTACTTGTTGGCCGTTTACATTGTAAATACCGGTTTCGATATTGCCGCCCATGGCGGTAGTAAAGCTAACTGTTGTATGCTCGTTTACAGGGTTGGGGTAGCAAGTTAAGCTGGCTGTAGCTATGCTGCCATCGTATTTGCAAGAAGTGCCACCATTAAAGTTTTTAGGACAGCAACAAGCGGTAATGCGTACCGAGTAGTTATTGCAATTGTGGTTAACCATTAATACTTTATTAACTTTGGTGAAAGTAACCGGACCACCACCTGTTAACAAATAGGTATAGCTGGTGTTTTTGCAGTTAAAAGTGATAGTGTAATAGTCTGCTTTGCCATCGTTGCCTGCGCCCAAAACTTGGGCTATATCACTACCACAACATTTAACATAAAATGTGTAGTTTACAGTATAAACGCAAGGGCCGCTTGTGGCCACCATAGTAATAGTAGCTTGACCTAAGCCAGTTGTTGGGTCAAGTGATACAGCACCTGGGTTTACATAATAATTGCCGCCACTGGTAGTAATTACACCACTGCTGCTGCTGCTCCAAGTAGCGGTATAACCAGCGGGCGAAGTAACAGTTAACAATTTTTTGCCAGCGTTATCGCAGTAACGGTTAGCAGCACTGGTAGCAGGTAAGGTGGTAACAAAAGTAGGTGCCGAACCGCATGCGCTAACATAGTTAACCGAAAAGTCTTCGGTTTCGCCCCAAGAGCCTAGATAGCACGAGGTAATGTTAGTAGGGTTTGTTTCGTAAGCCAATGCACGGAACAAGGTAGTGCTGCTCGAATAACCAGTAGGAACAAAAAAGTTATAGCCGTAACCTACGCCACTTGGTGGAGCAGATACATAAGGGCTGGTGTAAAGCAGTTCGCTTGCATCATTTAAACTGAAGTTATGGTTAAAATCGCAATAAGTGCGAAAACCACCCGACCACGAAGATGAGCCACATTGCCCCCAGTTAACCTGCCCGTAATAAGTAGAACCACCCGACAAATTAGGGTTGCTAAACATACCATAATAATTGCTATAACGGTTTAATACTGAGCCAGCACCACCGGTACTACTGCAGTTACTGCTAACACCCAATGTGTGAATTTGGGTGTATAAAATTTCTTCATCGAAAGTAGAGCTTGCATAACTAGCGCAATAACCCGCCGGAGGCGTTTGTGCTTGTAGGGTAAGTGCAAATACAGCTAACACTATCAGGCCAAGAGTTTTTGTAAAAAATTTCATATTTAATAATGGTTAAATTGTGAAGAGTAAAAATATATAGAATAAATTACTACTGTGTTTAAATTATAAACTTAACATGCCACACAAAAATAAATTATTAATTCATAGTCGAAAAAAAAAACTCCTCATAAGTCGGGAAAAAGACACTATGAGGTGAAGCAGCTCAATTTGAAAAGGAATATACTGTTAGAGGAATATACGTTTATTAGTTTTCCAATAATTGTTTTTACTTTCTTTTCGGGTTAAGGCCGAAATCTTTAACCTCGGAAAAAATACAATTGTTTTCATTCCTCAAAATTGCTATTCACGTTCAATCCAATATCAATTGTTCAAATACTTGGGTAGAAAAAAATTAAAGACAAAAAAAAATCCGGATAATGCTTATTAAAACACCATCCGGATTTTTAAGTCTCATCCGGAAATAGAAATGATTTTATCCGGAAAGAACTACGTCTAAATTACAGTTTATTACTTAACCATAACTTTTTGAACCATGTTTTCGCCATTATCGCTTACCATGCGTACAAAGTAAATACCAGCCGATAAGTTAGCTTCTAAAGGCAAGTTTACAGTTTCGCCGGCGGCAAGACTACCTTTAAACAATTGCATTACTTGTTGGCCGTTTACATTGTAAATACCGGTTTCGATATTGCCGCCCATGGCGGTAGTAAAGCTAACTGTTGTATGCTCGTTTACAGGGTTGGGGTAGCAAGTTAAACTGGCTGTAGCTATGCTGCCATCGTCTTTGCAAGAAGTGCCACCATTAAAGTTTTTAGGACAGCCACAAGCGGTAATGCGTACCGAGTAGTTATTGCAATTGTGGTTAACCATTAATACTTTATTAACTTTGGTAAAAGTAACCGGGCCACCACCTGTTAACAAATAGGTATAGCTGGTATTTTTGCAGTTAAAAGTGATAGTGTAATAGTCTGCTTTGCCATCGTTGCCTGCGCCCAAAACTTGGGCTATATCACTACCACAACATTTAACATAAAAGGTGTAGTTTACCGTATAAACGCAAGGGCCACTTGTAGCTACCAAAGTAATTGTAGCTTGACCAAAACCAGTAGTAGGGTCAAGTGAAACAGCACCCGGATTTAAATAGTAGTTGCCACCGCTTGTAGTAACTACGCCACTGCTGCTGCTGCTCCAAACGCCAGTATAGCCACCTGGTGCAGTAATGGTTAACAATTTTTTGCCAGTATTATCGCAGTAACGGTTAGCAGTGCTGGTAGTAGGTAAGGTGGTAACAAAAGTAGGTGCCGAACCACATGCGCTAACATAGTTTACTGCATAGTCTTCAGTTTCGCCCCAACCACTTATCCAGCATGGAGTAATGTTTGAAGGAGTTGTTTCGTATGCCAATGCACGGAACAAGGTAGTACTGCTCGAATAACCAGTAGGTACATAAAAGGTAAAGGCATAACCTACACTTGATCCGCCTATTGGTGCAGAAGTGTAAGGGCTGGTGTAAAGCAGTTCGCCGGCATCGTACAAACTGTAGTTGTGGTTAAAATCGCAATACGTGCGGAAACCACCCGAATATGCGTATGAACCACAATTCCCCCAGTTAACCTGGCCCAAATAGGTGTTTCCACCCGACAAGCTGGGAATGTAAACCTGACCATAGTAATTGCTATAACGGTTTAATACTGAGCCAGGACCACCGGTGGTGGCGCAAGTGCTGGAATTACTCAATCCGTTTACGTAAACGTAATAAATGTCTTCATCAGAAGTGTAGTTTGCATAACTAGAGCAATAGCCCGGAGGGGGTGTTTGTGCTTGTAGGGTAAGTGCAAATACAGCTAACACTAACAAGCCAAGAACTTTTGTAAAAAATTTCATTCTTTAATAAAATTAAACTGTGAAAAAAATATATAAAATTTAAATTATTGCTGCGCTTAAATTGAGAATTGAGAATTGAGAATTAAGTATCATGCACAAAAATAAACAATTTATTCGATGGAGCAAAAGATAATTATCAAATTGTACAAAATTTATGTGTCGTTGCGCAAGTTTAAAAAAATCCAATGCATGGTGTACCATTTTCCTTTGTACATTGGGCTTTTAAGCATCGAAATTTTAAATTCGGTGTCTTTTTGATGAAAGAAAATCTCAACCTCGCGCATACCCATTTCACCATAATCATAAAGTTGCCTTACTAACACACTGTCAATTTTAAGGTTTTTTACATCAACATTTTCATAATAAACAGCTTGTTTTATCATATTAAAAGACTCGTCAAACTTATTGGTATAGTTGTCATAAAAGCCATCAACATCTTCGCCAATTGCTTCTTGCATTTGTTTAAATAAGGCCGGTGGGGCTAACGGATTTAAAGCGCGGTTTACTAATAATATATCTTTTTTAGGAATAAGATGCTGTTTTAAATATTTGCTATCTCCGGTTTTAATACTTTCTAAAAAATCTTTGATGATGGGTTCTTCTAAAACTTCCGGATAATTGGTTATTGTTTTTTTGTTCAATTCTGCCTCTTGAATAGTTGTATCGCCATCTAAAAAGCGCTTGTATAAGGCTTTTCCTTTGTCGTCAAAGCCTAACTGGTTGGGGTCGTTTGGGTTTTTAGTATTGCAGGCAGCCAAAACAAAAATAAAACTAACTGCAAGTAAAAGAATTATGTTTTTAAATACCATAAATATTATAAATATTAAAATGCTATTGTTTTGCGATTTTATTATTTAGGGTCAACCATGTTTTCGGGTACAACCCATTTGTCAAATTCTTCGGCGGTTAACAAATTTAATTCAAGGGCGGCTTGTTTAAGGGTAGTATTTTCGGTATATGCTTTTTTGGCAATTTTAGCGGCATTATCATAGCCGATATGTGTATTTAAAGCGGTTACCAACATCAGCGAATTTTGTAAATGTTTTTCAATTTGGGCATAATCGGGTTCAATTCCTTTGGCGCAATGTTCGTTGAAAGACTCGCAAGCATCGGCCAATAAACGTGCCGAGGTTAAAAAATTGAAAATTATTACCGGCTTAAATACGTTTAGCTCAAAATGCCCTGTTGCCCCGCCAATATTAATGGCCACATCGTTACCCATAACCTGTGCGCAAACCATTGTTAGTGCTTCGCTTTGGGTAGGGTTTACTTTTCCGGGCATAATAGAGGAGCCAGGTTCGTTGCTTGGAATAATTATTTCGCCAATACCGCTGCGTGGCCCGCTTGAAAGCATCCGGATATCGTTGCCAATTTTCATTAAGCTAACAGCCAAAGTTTTAAGTGCTCCGTGGGCTGCAACCAAGGCATCGTGGGTGGCTAAGGCTTCAAATTTATTTTGAGCGCTGGTAAAAGGCAATCCGGTAATTTGGGCAATTTGTTTGGCTACTAATTCGGCGTAGCCATTTGGGGCATTTAGTCCTGTGCCTACGGCTGTTCCGCCCAAAGCCAACTCGGCTACATGCGGCAAGCTATGCTCAATATGTGCAAGGCAATGGCTCAACTGCGACACGTAGCCCGAAAACTCTTGCCCTAAGCGTATGGGGGTAGCATCCATAAAATGGGTGCGGCCAATTTTAACGATACCCATAAAAGCTTGGGCCTTAGCCGCCAGTGTATTGCGCAAAGCCGTTACACTTGGCAATAAAACTTCAACAAGCATTTTGTAGGCTGCAATATGCATAGCCGTTGGAAAGGTGTCGTTACTCGATTGCGATTTATTGACATCGTCGTTGGGGTGCAATATTTTTTTCTCGTCAGTCAGTTGCCCACCTTGTAGTACATGGGCGCGGTTGGCAATAACTTCGTTGAGGTTCATATTGCTTTGCGTGCCGCTGCCGGTTTGCCATACTACTAACGGAAATTCGTTTAATAACTGACCGGCCAAAATTTCGTCGCAAACTTGGGCAATAAAATCGGCTTTTTGCTGGTTAAGTACGCCACATTGCACGTTAGTATAGGCTGCTGCTTTTTTAAGAATGGCAAAAGCATGTATTACTTCGCGGGGCATTAAGTGGCCACCAATTTTAAAATTTTCTTTCGAGCGTTGGGTTTGTGCGCCCCAATAGGCTTCGGCGGGCACTTGCACATAACCTAAACTGTCTTTTTCTTCTCTGTATTGCTGTAAAGACGACATAATTTTTTTGCAGCCAATAAAGTGAGGGTATTATACCCAAAGGCTATAAGAGGTGAAAATTTTTATTTTGCCGGAAAATATGGGTCTCCGAAAAATTTAGAAAAAAAGCTGTTATGGTAATAAGGCGACAAAGTTACACATTTTAATTATTGTTTTACCCCATCTGCTTAAAATTTAGGCAGTTTTTCAAAAATTCAGGGTTATTTTTCGCGAATGGGGTAGTTTTCTTGCACTACTAAGTTTCCAATTTTGGTTAAAAGGCTTAATTTTCCGCCATAGGTTTTTTGCAAACTTTCGTCTGTAAAAACCTCGTTGGTAGGGCCGGCAGCCACTAAGCGGGTATTTAGCATTAAAAACCAGTCAAAATAGGCTTGTGCCGTTTGCAGGTCGTGGTGTACTACAACAATAGTTTTACCTTCGTTGCGCATGGTTTGCAGTAATTGTAAAATTTGGTCTTCGCTGTTGGCATCTACGCCGGCAAATGGTTCGTCCATAAGGTATAAATTGGCTTGTTGCGCTAACGAGCGGGCAATAAAAACGCGCTGTTGTTGCCCACCCGATAATTGCGATATTTGCCGGTTGATATAAGGCGTTAAGTTTACTTTTTCGATGCACGACAAGGCAATTTCGCGGTCGGTGCGGGTAATGCGGTTAAACAGCCCCCGTGCCGGATACCGCCCTGTTAAAACCACATCGAGCACATTGGCGGGAAAATCCCAATCAACCGATTCGCGTTGTGGCACATAACTAACCTGGTTGCGCACTGCTGCCAAAGGATGGTCAAATATTTTTACCCAACCGCTGCTAATTGGCACTAAACCCATGATGGCTTTAAGCAGAGTTGATTTTCCGGCACCATTTGGACCAATAATGCCAATAATTTTTCCGGATGGAACAGCAAAATCAATATTCCAAATAACGGGTTTAGCAGTATGGTAGCTTACGGTTAACTCGTGGGCTTCTATGGCAACTGAAGGCATAAAAATCAATTTTGTAATATTTACATTGACGTAAATTGTTTGGGCTAAAACAATTCATTCGGGTGCAAATTTACTACAAAGCGCCTAGATTTACCTTAGTTTGAGCTAAATTAACCTGTTTATCACTGAAACTGCAATACCTGCACCGTTCCTGTGCCTGCACCATCCCACAAAACTGTTATGGTATTTGTTCCCTGTCCGCTTATTATTGTGCCGCCGGTGACCGTCCATTCATAGGTGGCACCTGTTATATGTGGTATGGTATAAACAGCCTGTTCGTTTGAGCACACATTAACACTCGTGCCTTGCAAATTTGGGGTGTAGGTACAAGGGTTGCAGGTGGTGGTGGTATTTATTAATATTTCAGATTGCCAGGGCGGCAGGGTTAATATACCGCAAATTTCGTTTTGGTCTAAATCGAGGTATTTGGTATTGCCCAGCCCAATTACTAAAATGGTATCGCTTGGGTTCATAAACAAAACCGAATTGTCGGTGGGTAAATTCCAATTTACAAAACTCGGTTTTGAATGAGAATCGTTGCCGGTGGCTTGCCATCCGGAGAAAGTAAATTGACTGTTAGGCGTTCTAAAAGCGACATAATTACTATATGGCTGGAAAACGTAATTGCTGTCAATTATTCCAAAAGTAAAATCGGTGGTGCCCTGGTTGGGCGACTGCCGGTAAATATAAGCCAAAGGATTTAAGGCAAAAAGTTTGTTATGTTTTACCATCATGCTGTTCATTGGCTCGGGTTGGCTTGATGCGTTAAAAAAAATGGCATTATGGGTTGCTCCATAAACAATATTGTTTAGAGCGGTAATATTATTGGTGCCGCCGTTAAAAAATATGCCTACATCGGGGGAATTATAAATGGTGTTAAAAGCAACCAAACTGCTACTTACGTCAAAATCAAAATAAATGCCGGGGGTTAAAAAATTGGCATTATAGGTGCCTTCGGTATTGCCCGGTGTTGCCGAAACAAAATTATACCGATAAATGATATTACTGCTGGGTGCGCCAAACGATTTAAGCGGCGCACCGTCGTTAAGCAGCAGCATACAATTAGCCAAAATATTAAACTCAACTATATGATTAGTGCCATCGGCATGGATACCCGTATAGCCCACACTGTCTATATTATTATGATGCACATGCACACTGTCAACAAAAGCTAAGCTTATGGCTTCGAGGTTAGTTTGCTTGCCGCTTCCGGAGTTTTTATACCTGCCAATTTGCCTGAAAACATTGTGGTTAATAATTGATTTTCCGCCTTGTGTTACCTCTACACCTTTTCCGTCGCAATGTCTAAAAAAACAGTTTGAAACTTGGTGGTAATTACCTCTTAGTAATACTCCGCTTAAAAATTGTTTGGTAAACGTGCAATACTTCACTTTAATATTTGTTGAAGTATTGTTTGAAACTGCTATGCCATTTCGCGCTTGCTTATCGAACCATAAATTTTCAAGCACAAGGTTCGACACATTATCACTTATTTGCAAACCATTGTCATAAACGGCAGCTTCGCAAATTTTACTATTAGGGTTTTGCCCCGTTGGTGGATAATAATAAAGTAAGTCGGCAGCAGTATCGTAAAACCATTCGCGGGCAGTATCTAATTCGGCTAATTTATTGTACATAAAAAAACCGTAATTGCCAATGGGCGAAATTTGGAGCAAGGGGGCTACGGTTAGGCTTCCTCCGGAGGTTGAACTATTTACGGCGGTTGTTTCCCAAACCCACTGGCAGGTGCGCACACATACACGGGTGCCCGCCCAATAGTCCTCGGGCTGGGTAATTTGCGCCGAATTAATGGTTGATTGGCTTGAGCCGCTTTGTATTAAATACCCTGAATTAGGAAACCGGGCTACGGTCATTTCATCGTCATCTATAAAAAAATTGCCAACTGTTGTGGTGTAGGGCACTGTATAATAATTCCCCATGGCCGACCAGCCCGATACAAGCTCGGCACCGCTTATTTTTGGCATACTGCCTGTGCTATATGCCGTATAAACAATAGGCTTGGCCAAAGTACCGCTTTGGTTGGCGTTAATTTGCCCGCGCCAGGTATCGTTGCGCTTAAAAAAAACGGTGTCACCGGGTAATAAACTGAGTGTGTTGAGTTTTGTAATTGTTTTCCAGGGGGTGGTTTGTGAATTTATAGGGTTAGAGTCGTTACCTGTACTAAACGAAAAATAGTAATTTGAGGCTTGTAGCTTAACAACAAACAACAAACCAAAGAAGGCATAGGCAATGTTTTTCATTTTTACGTGCGATTAGAAAAAAGAATAAAAAAAAATCCGGATAGCATTTTTAACAGGAATAGCACGTAAAACTTACTGCATGGTCTTTCAAGTTTAATAGACATCCGGAATTTGCAGTTTATTCTGTCTCAATCAAAATTAGGCGCATAATCAAAATAAAAGCGCATTAAATAGTGCTGTTTAGGCTAAGTTGATGCACAACTTCATAATTGGCTATTTTTTCGTTCAATTTTTCCAGCACCTTTTTTTGAAATTGATTTGGGTGGTGTTTTGATGTGTAGGTGGTTGATTTAAAAGCAATTTTAAAATCATCGGCCTCAATTTGCGCGCTATAGTTCTTTACCCAATGTTTTATTGTTTTTTGCATACACCATTTATCTATGCGGCTGGCAATAGTTTTATTTAACACCCATTCCATTCCATTTTTAAGCCAATTGCCTTTACCGATTGGCAAATGCGTGTAAGGGCGTGGTGCGGAATTTGGGTAGTATTGTTTTACCCAATTGTTGGCCTGCCAAAATTTGGGGTAAAGTAGCTGTCCATAGGTTGGCAGCAAGGTAATAAGCTCGGTTGCCGAGAATAAGTTTTGCTCTTCAATTTGTAAATGGTTGGTATCAATAAAATAATTTACACAAAAGTATTTATGCGAGTTGAACAAAAACAATTTTTTAAATCCTACCAACAAGGTTCGGGTAAGCCAAAGCCGGTTAGGTTGGGCAATAATAAAATAATCAATATCGCCATCGGCTGCCAATCTATTTTTCGACAAGGAGCCCGAAAGCAAAACGCCCCGTACAAAAGGAAAACTGCCAATAAATTTAGAAATCCGGAAAGCCAGCGGTAGTATTTTTTCGGCACGTTGGTTGCCAATTAAGCGGTCGGCGACCATTTTTTCAATATCCGGATATGCTTTTAATCCATAAAAGTTCTTACAAGCAAAAATAAGCCCTTTTGCCAGTAAGTGTGGTAAAGCAGCTTCTACCTGTTGTATATTCGTTTGAGGGTGGCTGCTAAATTCTGCTATTTCGTTAGCGGTTAAAGGATGATTAAAAATATCGGCGTACAACAGGGCTTTAATAATTGCCTGATGAAGGGGCGAAAGCGTTATAGGTTGCATTCCGGATATTAGTTCGGGGCTTAAACTGGCTCTAAAAATTATTTAACAACTATATATGTGCGCAAACTTACATTTTTTTTGCCACATACCAAATAACAATATAATCGTAAACGGCATGTAATATTATAGCGGCAAAAATACCAAAATAAATAAATACCAAACCCAATAATACACTTAACAAAAGCATAAAAAAAACTGCAAGCACAAAGCCTTTTTCTTTGTATAAAAATAAATAGCCATGCAAAGCAATAAATATAATTGCGGTAGGCAACAAACCTATTAATGGTTGAACACCCGCCCTGAAGCAAATTTCTTCGCCTACGCCGGCGCAAAATGCCACCCAAGCATAATGAAAATGGTTAATTTTGGGATGCTTAAATGTATTTTGTACCATTTTATTGGTTTTTTCAAAAACACCTTTTTTGGCACCCAAGCTGGCAATTAAACCAAAAAGCAAACCCAAACCAACACCAACAAGAATTTGCAGGTAAAGTGGCTTTCCGGATAAAAAAACCCGGCTTAATGATTCGGCCTGAACCCAATAAATTAAACCCAATCCGAGCAAGGAAAAACCTATTAAAGTTGCCCATCCCATTATAATAAGGGCATTGTTGGGGCTATAATTTTTAAGGCTAAATTTTTTCATAACAACCAATCGGTTTAACATTGACGTGCAAAGATACGACAGCGCTGGATATTAGTTTTTATCAAAATAGTCTAAAACGCTTTTGGCATTTGTATCGAATAATACCACCTTGCCAGTTGGCGAAAGCAACAAACCATACGGAAAAGAAGCGGTAAGCAGTTGGTTGTTAAGTTCGACGCTGCTTAATCCTTGTGTCCAAATCATTCGTTTGCGTTTTATAAACTCTTCTAATTTTTCGCGTTCGTCGTTGTACGAAAGGCTTAGAATTTGTACTTTATGGCTATAATTTTGGTGCAGTTGCGCTAAATAAGGAATCTCTTGTAAACAGCCTATGCACCAGGTACCCCAAACATCAACATAGGTGTATTTTTTTGATTTTGAAATAGCCGAGGCATCTATAATTGAGTTATCTAAGAGGGTAAACTGTATATTTTGAGGCAATTTCGTGAAACATTGGGCGGTAGCCTCCGGATAAATATTGTTATTTTGCAGTTTTAGCAACTCAATATTTATTTGCTTGTTCGAGTGTTTTTTTAGTTCGTAGTATTGTTCATCTACCTTAAAAATATTGGGGTAAGTACTGCTTATGGCCGAGCAAACATGGGGGTTGTATATCATTGTATCGGCTATGTTTGGCAGCACAAAAAAGGCCTCGCCCCCTACCCTATTAACTATGCCAACATAAAAATGATGGTAAGCATTACTAAATTGTGCAATTTTAGCAGGTCTGAACACCACGCCTCCCGAATCGGTAAAAATAAAATCTTTCAGCACAGCATTTATGCTTAACGCTCGCCCTGCCGAAGCAGCCGTTTTTTTACTTCCTGTGCACTGGCTAAAAAAAACTATTAGAAGCAAGAAAGTCAATATGGGCAAGTGTTTTACCGCAATCATAGTTAAGTAAGTAATATCAATAGGTACGGGTAAATTAATAGAAAACTTCGGCCAACATACAACGCGCACTACCGCCGCCGTAGTGTTCAATCGTTTCTAAATTGGGCAAAACAAGGTGTTTATTAAGTGTTTTAAGTTGTTGTTGTTGGTTGGCATTTAAACTTTGCCAGGCTGCTTTTGAACAAACCAGCACATTTTCGGCAAATTTGTTGTGTAGTTGGAGCATATTTCCGGCAAATTTAAACATTTGTTCTTCTGATATTTCAATTAACCGGCGATTTGTTTGCCCGATATATTGCACAATAGCCGCTTTTTCATCCGGATTTTTGATCACCTCTAAACAAAAAACAATAAAATTATTACCTATACATGTTATTACGTTCGTATGATAAATTGGTTGGTTGTCTTTTGTTAAAGCATTAAAACACAAAGATGTGTATTGCATTTGCTCGCACCACAAATGTACTGCTTTTAGCGTTGTTCGTTCCGAAATATTTGCCAGTGCAATTTTGTGTGTATGGTCGAGCACCAAACTACCCGTGCCTTCTAAAAAAATTTCTTCGCCCTCTAAATACGAAAAATCAATGGTTTTGTAGGTAATATTGCTTAGTTTGCTGCCTATTTGGGTTATAAAATCAGGGCATCGTTCGGCGCGTCTGTTGGGCGCAAGCAGAGGGTATAATATAGCCCGGCCTTGTTTGTGAAAGGAAATCCAATTGTTCGGAAAAACAGCATCGGGGCAAACAGGGTTATCTGAGTCATTGATGACTAATACATTTATGCCTACATTTTTAAGTTCCGAAACAAAATTATCAAACTCAACTAAGGCTTGCTGTGCAATTTTTTGAGTAGTTATTGGCGATAAAATATTGTTTTTGGTTTGCGGCTGAAAAACATTAGTAGCAATTGTTTGATGATTTAAACCAAAATGAGCCGGTCTAAGCATAAAAACCGTATCGGTTGTTTGAGGAGTAGCGAGCATATGTATTAAAAAATGCTAAAAACAAGTGAACAACGAAATTCACTAAAAAAATAAAAGTACAAAACCTAAAAAAAATCAGGTCATGCACTCTTGTAAAAAACAGCCGAAACAGTAAAATAGTTTTTTATAAAAACAAGTTTAACTAATCGTCGTCGCTATCGGTATCGGTGGTGTTTGAAACTACCCCTTGAACAACATTTATAAACTGTTGTGCCGGTTTAAAAACAGGCATGGTTTGTTCGGGGATGTCAACAGACACGCCTTCTTTAATATTTCGTCCAACTTTTTTAGCCCGTTTTTTTGTAACAAAACTTCCAAAACCTCGGATATAGACATTTTCGCCTTTCGAAAGGTTATCTTTAATTTCTTTTAAAAATTGCTCTACAGTAACCAAAACGTCAACTCTGGGCACGCCTGTGCGCTCGGCAATAATTTGTATTAGGTCGGCTTTACGCATAAAAAAGGTAGTTGTTAGTTTATTAAAAAATTATTTCCAAAAAAATTAAAACATACATAATAACGTGTTTTTCAGACTATTGTTTTACAATTTGTCACTAAATCAGATAATACGGCCTATTTTTTTTTGCTAATTATTTACGTTCAAATAAAACTCAATCTTAAAAGTAAGCCAATATTTGAACCGAAACAATTCCGGACAATCTCGATGGTGGTCTTAAAAAATTATTTTCATTTAAAAAAAAACTTTGGAAACTTTGAACTATTTAATAGTTTCTAAAGTTTATTTTTTTGTAATTTTGCGCCCTATTTAAAAAATCAGTTTATGGATACCGCCTTAGACAAACTACTTACCGTCTCGCAATTGCTGTTTTTGCGTTTTGGTATCCGCAATGTTACCATGGACGATATTGCCCGTGAAATGGGCATATCAAAAAAAACGATTTATCAATTTGTTGAAAACAAAGCCGATTTAATTTGCAAAGGTGTTACCAAACACATACAAAACGACCATAGCAGCTGTATTGCTTTAATTGAACACCAAAATCAAAACGCCATTGCCCAAATGTTGTACATTGCCAATCATGTTTACAGACAATTAACTACCATAAATTTTAACTTAGTATTTGAGCTTCGAAAATTTTACCCCGAAATTTGGCAACTTTTAGAAAAACACAGAACAGAATTTGTGCCCAAAATTATTTCGGATAATATAAGCAAAGGCATCTCTGAAGGATTATACCGCCAAGACATTCAGGCTGACATTATTACCCAACTCTATTTAGCCAATAGCACGGTATTAATTACAAACACTGAATTTATCAAACAAAACCATCAGCTAACTACCCTTTATACCCAAATGCTAAAATATCATTTATTTGGTATTGCCAGCACAGAAGGAGTAAAATATTTAAACAAAAACTTCGACCAATTATTTAACAATACTAAAATATGCTTTGCATAAAAGTTGAAAATTAAATAAAATATAATATATATGAATCGTTTTTTAATATTCATTTTACTGTTTTTACCCTTACAATTTATTGCCGTACAAGCACAGAATACTGTCTCTTCAGACACTGTAAAACTAAGCTTAGCCGAGGCACATGCTTTTGCCGTCAAAAACAATTTAAACAACCAAATTTCGTGGATGCGCGTAGATGCCGCACGTGGCCAAGTGCGCGAAGTTAAATCTATAGGTTTGCCGCAGGTAAAAGCCTCGGCAAATTACAATTTCAATGCAATTTTACCCTCCTCGTTAGTGCCGGCAGACGCATTTGGGTTTCCGCCAATTTTGCCCTTAGCAAACGGCGACACGCTTTTTATAGCGCAAACCCCTTCAGAAGAAAAACCCGAATTTATGAAATTAAAATTTGGCACAAAAAACAATATTGGCTTTGGCCTCGAAGCAACACAATTGTTTTTTGACGGTGCCTATACATTGGGCTTAGAAGCAGCAAATTTGTTTATTGACCAGGCAAAATTAAGCGCCGAACAGAACGAATACGAACTAAAAGCTACTATAACTGATGCTTATTTTGGCGCTTTACTTTTACAAGAAAATATTGATTTGCTGAATAAAAATGTGCAAGTTTTAAGCCGTGTTTTAAACGAAACAAGCGAGTTTGTAAAAGCCGGATTTGCCGAACAAATTGAAGTTGACCGCTTAACCCTATCAAAAGCAAACCTGCAAACACAGGTCTTACAATTAGAACGCAGCTATCAAATTGCCCTCGATGCGCTAAGATTTACAATTGGTATGGATGCAACTCAACCGCTGTACCTAACCGAAAAACTAAGTAACTATTTAGCCAATGCAGAGCAACAAATAGCTGTTGATTTTAATGCCCTTTATGCCGAATCCTTAAGCAAACGCAAAGAAATGCCGCTACTGCAAATACAAAACACCTTTCGCGATTTAGACATCAAGCAGATAAAAGCCAAATATCTGCCCTCAGTTGTTGGTTTTGCATCCGGAAATTTATCATACCAAGGCGACAATCTAAATCTATTTAAATCAGAGCGATGGTTACCCTCAAGCGTTTTAGGCCTCCAAGCATCAGTTCCAATTTTTGATGGTTTTCAAAAAAAAG
Source organism: Sphingobacteriales bacterium (assembly GCA_016706405.1). Lineage (NCBI taxonomy): Bacteria > Pseudomonadati > Bacteroidota > Sphingobacteriia > Sphingobacteriales > Sphingobacteriales bacterium. The sequence goes on along the minus strand of JADJJT010000002.1, from coordinate 1,172,032 downwards.
CACAGATTCAACAAAGAGTTATTTTGCAAAAACAAGCTTTCAAACAAGAAGAATTGTTTAAACGAGGCGTTTGGCTTCAAATAAAACAAGCACAAACAAAATACCTAAGTGCCTACGAAAGCCTAAACAGCCAACGCGACAATATAAAACTAGCCGAAAAAATTTATAACGTAACGCTCGAAAAATATAAGGCCGGCATAGGCTCAAGCCTCGAAATTATTAATGCCGAAGCAAAACTGTACGAAACGCAGGGCCTCTACATAAAAGCACTTTACGACTTAGTAGCAGCAAAAGCAGCTTTAGATAAAGCAGTAGGACGGTAACAATTGACAACTATTAATATTCCATCCGGAAAAAAACAAACCTACCTCCTTAACTGAACTTCCAATTAAAAACTTAAATATTCAAATTGTTAACCCAAATCAACCAACAAACATTTAAATAATTAATCTTTTGTCCTACGCAATCAAATAATTATCCATTCAACGTAATTAACAACCAATATTTATAATGAAACATTTAACCGTTTTATCTTTCTTCATATTACTACTGTCAGCTTGCAGCACAAAGGCACCAAGTGACAAAACGCAGCAATTAGCAGATTTACAAGCCGAGCAAACTAAGTTAAATCAACAAATTACCACCCTTCAAAACGAATTAGGCGTAAAAGCCGGCGATACTTCCAACAAACAAAGCCATAGAGAAACCCCTGTTGCCCTATCGGAAATTAAACCTACCTCTTTTTCGCATTTTTTAGAAATACAAGGTAAAGTTGATGCCCTTGATAATATAGGCGTTAGCACTAAAATGCCCGGAATTATTACCGCAGTATTTGTAGTAAAAGGCCAACAAGTAAAAAAAGGCACCCTATTAGCCACTTTAGATGATGCCGTTTTTCAGCAAAGTGTTCAAGAACTGCAAAACAGCCTCGATTTTGCCCGCACCATTTACGACAAACAAAAAGGGCTGTGGGATAAACAAATTGGCACTGAAGTGCAATACCTGCAAGCAAAAAACCAAGTTGAAAGCCTTGAAAAAAAATTGGCAACATTAAATCAACAAAGCGAGTTGTACAAAGTTTATTCGCCCTTAGCAGGTACAGTTGATGAGGTAAATATAAAACCCGGCGAAGGTATTGCAGTAGGTATGCCCGCTTTTAGGGTAGTAAGCCTTAGCAATTTGCGCGTATTGGTTGATATTGCCGAGTCCTATTACAAAGATATTAAAACAGGAGACGCCGTTGAAGTCATTTTTCCGGATTTAAATAAAAGCGTTAACGCCAGTGTAAAAGCAAAAAGCAATATAATAAACAACCTAAACCGCACTTTCCAAGCCGAAATACGCCTGCCCGCAAATACAGACGCTAGACCTAATATGATTGCCAACGTAAAACTAAAAAATTATATGGCGGGCAATGCCTTGGTTGTGCCAGTAAACGTAATTCAAAACAGCGAAGAAGGTGATTATGTATTTGTTGCCGATAAAGACACAAATGGCAACTCGGTTGCCCATAAACGTATTGTTACCACCGGCAAAATTTATGGCAGTGGTGCTGAAATTTTATCCGGATTAAAAACTGGCGAAAAAATTATTACCAACGGCTACCAAGATTTAGTAAATGGGCAGACAATTAAATTTTAATTTCAAGAAAATAGAAAGTTTGATTTAGTTTCCTTAGCTTATTCTAAACTGATTTGCTCATTTCATCCGTACAAACAACCCCATAATTTAATGCCTCGTAGGATTAAATCTATAATCTGTATCCTTTAAACATTATCCGACATCCTAGCTCATCTCAAGAAGTAAATTCTTTGCTGATAACGCTTTTAAAATTAGCTTTTCTTTATTATTCTTTGCCCAATTATGAATAAAATACTTAAAAATCTTAACCATAAAACCTTCGGGCCTACAAACTGGAGCATTAACAATAGTACAAGTATATTAATTATTACCTTGCTAGTAACTGCTTTTGGTTTAATGAATTATACCAGTTTGCCAAAAAACCAATTTCCCGATATTGTAATTCCTACAATGGTAATTAGCACCATTTACCCCGGCACGTCGCCCGCCGACATGGAAAACTTGGTTACGCGTCCCATCGAAAAGCAACTCAAATCTTTATCAGGAGTTAAAAAAATTACTTCAAATTCTATTCAGGACTTTTCAATTGTTACCATCGAGTTTAATACCGATGTGGACGTAGCAGATGCCAAACAAAAAGTAAAAGATGCCGTTGACAAATCGAAAACCGACCTACCCAATGACCTACCAAGCCCTCCAAATGTTTTGGAAGTTGACTTCTCTGAAATGCCCATTATGAGCGTAAACGTATCGGGCGATTTTGACCTGAACAAACTTAAAAAATACGCCGACCGCCTACAAGACGAAATCGAGGGATTACGTGAAATTACCCGCGCCGATATGGCCGGTGCCTTAGACCGCGAAATTCAAATTAACGTTGATATGTTTAAAATGCAGGCCGCTTCGGTTGCATTTAGCGATATTGAACGAGCAGTAGCCTTCGAAAATATGACCATATCGGGTGGTTTAGTGAACGTTGACAATATGAAACGCGCACTACAGGTTAAAGGACAATTTAAAAACGCCGATATACTAAATGATATTGTTATCAAAACAACTGCCGGAGGCGTTGTGCACCTAAAAGATATAGCCGAAATAAAAGATACTTACAAAGAAAAAGAAAGCTATGCCCGTTACAATGGAAAAAACGTAATTACGCTTAGTGTAATTAAACGAAGTGGAGAAAACTTAATTGATGCCAGCGACAAAATACGCCTAATTATTGAAAAACTTAAAACTGAAGAGTTTCCAAAAAGTTTAGATGTAAGCATTAGCGGCGACATGTCTAAAAATACTCGTACCACCTTACACGACCTTAACAACTCCATTATAATTGGATTTATTTTAGTTGTTTTGGTGCTAATGTTCTTTATGGGTGTAACCAACGCATTTTTTGTAGCCTTATCGGTACCGTTGAGTTGCTTTGTAGCCTTTATGATTATGCCCTTTATTGATTTTGAGCTAAACATGATTGTTATGTTTGGCTTGCTGTTTGCCTTAGGCATAATTGTTGACGATGCAATTGTTGTAATTGAAAATACTTACCGGATATACAACCACGGCGAAGTGCCCATTAAAGAAGCTGCTAAACAAGCCGCCGGAGAGGTGTTTGTACCCGTTTTAGCCGGAACTTTAACAACTTTGGCGCCCTTTATACCTTTGACATTTTGGCAGGGCATTGTGGGTAAATTTATGTTTTACCTGCCCATAACACTTATTTTAACCCTATTAGCCTCGTTGGTTGTAGCCTACATAATAAACCCCGTATTTGCAGTATGGTTTATGCGCCCCGATGCACCAACCGATACCCCCGAAAAACGTCGTAAACTGCTTAAATCGCGCCTTATTACAGCCGCTGTTTTGTTGGTACTGGCTTTATTTGGACATTTGGCGAATAGCCCTGGCATCCGGAATTTTATGCTGATTTCCTTAGCAATTTTCGTATTGTATTTTGTAATTTTAAAAAGACTTATTTCCGGATTCGAGCATAAATTGCTGCCTCGTTTTATGGATGCCTACGAGCGCGTAATGGGCTGGTTAATGCGTGGCATACTAAGACCCATCTTGGTTATTGTTGCTATAATAATGATACTAATTGGCTCGGTAACTTATTTTAGTGCCAATACCCCGCCAAGCAGCTTTTTTCCGCAGGGCGAGCCTAATTTTATTTATGCCTATTTGGTTTTACCCGTTGGCACAAACGCTGCTTATACCGATAGCATTACCCAAATTGTCGAAAATCGAATTTTTGAAGTAGTGGGTAAAAACAATCCTATTGTTGAGTCGGTAATTGCAAACGTAGCCGTAAGCGCTACCGACCCCCAAAGCGGCGACCGCACAACAGCCTCAAATAAAGGGCGAGTTTCAGTGGCTTTTGTTGAATTTGCCAAGCGAAACGGCGAAAGTACTGCCAAATACTTAGACCTTATACGCCAAAAAGTACAAGGAATACCCGGCCTGCAAATTGCCATAGCTCAAGAGGGGTCGGGGCCGCCAACAGGTGCACCTATTAATATTGAAATTGCCGGCGAAAACTTAGACAACCTGCAACTAACAGCCGCACGACTTAAAGCCTATTTGCAAGACACCGTACAAGTTCCCGGAATTGAAGAGCTAAAATCTGATTTTGTCAATAATAACCCCGAAGTAATCGTTGAAATTGACCGCGAACGCGCCGCCCGCGAAGGCATTAGCACCGCACAAATAGGAAGCGAAATACGAACAGCCGTTTTCGGAAAAGAGGTCTCTAAACTAAAAGATGACGAAGATGAATACCCCATCGAATTGCGCTACACTTTTAACCAGCGCAACGACTTACAACAACTACTAAACCTTAAAATTACTTTCCGCGACATGAACATGGGCGGCTTGGTGCGTCAGGTACCTCTGTCTGCAGTAGCCGATATTAAATACACCAACACCTACGGCGGCATTAAACGCAAAAATCTTGAGCGTGTTATTACCTTACAATCGAATGTATTAGGTGGCTATTTTGCCAATAACGTAAATGGCGATATTAAAAGAGCAATCACTAATTTTAATCTTCCGGATGGGATAAAAATTGACATGACCGGCGAACAGGAAGAACAAGCTGAAACAGTAGCATTTTTAGGACGTTCGTTGTTAATATCTTTGTTGTTAATTATACTAATATTAGTAACTCAGTTTAATTCGCTTAGTAAAAGTTTTATTATTTTAACCGAAGTTATATTTAGTATTATCGGAGTCTTGCTGGGTTTTTCCTTTTTCCAAATGTCAATGGCGGTAGTTATGGTGGGTATTGGCGTGATAGGTTTGGCAGGCATTGTTGTACGAAACGGAATTTTAATAGTCGAGTTTGCCGACGTGCTTAAAAATCAAGGCCACGATAGCTGGTACAGTGTGGTTCATGCCGGAAAAACCCGCTTAAAACCTGTTTTACTTACCGCAACGGCCACCATGTTGGGCTTGGTACCTTTGGCTGTTGGTATGAATATTGATTTTGCCAGCATGTTTACCCATTTAGACCCCAAAATATTTTTTGGCGGCGACAGTGTTGCCTTCTGGGGCCCCCTCTCGTGGACAATAATTTTTGGACTTGCCTTTGCCACCATTATAACTTTAGTAGTAGTACCTGCCATGTACCTGCTTAACGACAAACTGCACGATGCTTGGCATCGTTGGCGCGGTACTGGCAAATTTGCACCTCAAACCGAACAAGGCCAGCAACAAACTGACGAGCCAGCTACCGAAAATACTTCGTTAGCTACAAACCTATAATTTAAAGCATTACCTTAGGCCCATCTACAAATAACCAAGCCTAACGAAACAAATAAACCCTTTGGTTGGCTATAGTTAATTATATCCAAGCAAGGGGTTTTGTTTTTACCACATCAGCGTTTTGTCGCCTATATAGTAAACTTGAGATCCTTATTAGTACCATCAATCATACCTTCCGGATATTTTACTTGTTTAGTGGTATGATATTCGAAAAACAGGATGTAAATTTGTAGTATTAATCAAAAAATTATTATTATATTTAGCACAAACAACAAACGATAGTTTTAGACTGAAAGTTTAAAAAATATCCTTAATTTAAAACCAAACATTCAAATTTGTAGTTAGTTTAGTACCCGTTTAAACTCAGTGGGCAATAATTTCTTAAAATGCTCGAAAACCTTCATCAAATTTTAAAAGAAAAATGGGGCTACGATGCCTTTCGACCCTTGCAATTCGAAATTATGCAAGCGGTTTTGCAGGGCTTTGACACCTTGGCTTTGTTACCCACCGGGGGTGGTAAATCGGTATGCTACCAAGTGCCGGCCTTAACCTTTGATGAGGGTGAGCTTTGCTTAGTTATATCGCCGCTAATTGCCCTAATGAAAGACCAGGTGCAAAATTTAAAGGCAAAAAATATTGCCGCCGAAGCCATTTTTTCGGGATTACACCCCAACGAAGCTAACCGCATTTTACAACTTTGTTTATCCGGAAAATGCCGTATTTTATACGTTTCGCCCGAAAGAATTCATACTGCCCTGTTTAAAGATTTTTTAACCCGTATAAAATTATCATTCATCGCCGTTGACGAAGCACACTGTATTTCGCAATGGGGTTACGACTTTAGACCCGCCTACCTTAAAATTCCATTACTGCGCCAACTGCAACCCCATGCACCTGTTTTAGCACTTACGGCTTCGGCCACAACGCGCGTTCGCAATGATATTGCCGACAAATTGCAATTAGCATCCGGATATAAAATATACGAACAAAGTTTTACGCGCTCAAACCTGTCTTATTCGGTTTTAAATGAAGATAACAAAAAAGATAAACTCTTAACCATCTTAAAAAAAATATCTGGATGTGCACTTGTTTATACAAACAGCAGAGCCTTAGCGCAAGAAACAGCACAGTTTTTGCGTAAAAATGGCTTGGCTGCCGATTTTTATCACGCAGGTCTAACAACCGCCCAACGCAACCAAAAACAAACAGCTTGGATGAAAGACCATATCCGAATTATGGTTGCAACCAATGCTTTTGGCATGGGTATAGACAAACCTAATGTGCGCTTGGTTGTGCATATATCGCCGCCCACCAGTTTAGAGGCGTATTACCAAGAAGCAGGTCGTGCCGGACGAGATGGCAAGAAATCGTTTGCGGTATTGCTATATCAAAACAGCGATGGGGTAAATTTGCAAAAATTAATTGTGCAGCGTTACCCTAATAAAGCTACCGTATTACAAACTTATATTGCCTTGTGCAATGCCTGCCAATTGCCGGTTGGTGCGGGGCAAGGGCAGAATTTTGATTTTGATTTAGATGAACTTTGCGATAATTTTAAATTGCCCATTTTGCCAACCTGGCACGCACTTAAAATATTAGAAGAACATGGATATATTGCCCTAAGCGATGCCGCCGACCTGCCAGCCCGTTTGCTTATTACAGCCTCGCGCAACGAATTGTACGAAGTTGAAGTCGCCAATATTCGCCTTAACCCGTATATAAAAATGTTGTTGCGCCTTTATGGTGGCTCGGCTTTTGTGCAATACGTAGCCATCAACGAGCGGCAAATAGCTAAACAAATGAGTGTACCTATTGAGTTTGTAAAAAATGCCTTAACTGTGTTACATAAACAAAAACTTATTGACTATTTGCCGCAAGCCGAGCAGCCCCAGGTTAGTTTTATTGAACCGCGAATTGCAGAAAATAACCTTGCTGTAAACGAAAAATTAATGCAATTTAGGCAAACTGTTTTTTTAAACAATATAAATGCTATCCTAAACTACGTAAATACTGCCACAATTTGCCGAAACCGACAGATAGTAGCCTATTTTGGTGAAACAACAAATACCGATTGTGGCATTTGTGATGTTTGCATACAACATATCCGGATGCAAAAAGCCGAGCAACAACAGCAACTTGCAACACAAACTTTGCTTCAAATGGTGTCTCAATATTATAATAATAACAAAACCACTACTGCCAACAACGCCTTAACCACCGAAATTTTACTTCAACAAACCGAGTTACAAACCAAACTAAACAAGCAGGTAATAATTAATGCCTTGCGCTGGTTAATTGATAATGACGAAATAAAAACAAACGAAACAGGCATTTTTATTTTGCCAGCTTAACAGGTTTTTTGACTGATAGCTATGCTTATTTTAAAAAGTTAAAATCTATCCGGATAAAAAAGAAAACAAAACTTAGCAATGCTGCCTATTCAATGGTTTTTGTGGATAATTCAAATGCTTACTTCCGGAAAACATCCGGAACAAACAATACGGATGCCGGCAGTTTTACATGAATCGTCGGGTTTATGTGCTATTGGCGACTCGTTGTTTGTATCGCACAACGACAGTGGCAATGCACCTAATTTGTATTTTTTTAATTATCAGGGCCAATTAGTATTAACCCTCGAAATTGCCAACGCAACCAACCACGATTGGGAAGACCTTACCTTAAACAATTTAAACGGCGATTTATATATTGCCGATATTGGCAATAATGCTGCTCGCCGGCAGGATGAAGTATTTAGTTTTTACAAAATTTTGGCCGCCAACTGGCAACAAGCTTTATCTTCAAAAGACAGGCGGGTTATTGTAAGGGCTGAGCCTATTAATTTTACCTACCCTAGTAGTCCACACAACGCCGAAGCAGCAATTTATTTTAACGACACCATTTGGATTTTCACAAAACACAGTACTAAAAAGCAAAAAAAATTGGGCTTTATGCGTTGTTTTGCCGTACCTGCCCAAGCAGCAGTTTCGCCAACAAATGCACCTATACAAGCCCAGCTTGCAGATAGTTTGTTTGTAGGCTCGCCAGTTACAAGTGCGGTATTTAGCTTTGAACAGCAATGTGTTTGGCTGTTAAGTTATGGGCAAATTACAAAAATTGAAACAAATCATCCGGGAAAATTACAAGGCAAAACCAAGCGGGTTTGGTCGCTACCGCCATTTTTACCCCCTCAAGCACAAACCGAAGCCATAGCAATTTTACCCAATGGTGGGCAAATTGTAATTACCAACGAAAAAGGCTGGTTGTGGTTTCTAAGTGGTTTTCCGTAGCAATTATGCCTAGTATAAAAAAGTAAAGGGCTAATTACAAACTAAATCGCTCAACAAAAACTGCATGGTATCAATTTTGTCGGCATAGTCGTTTAGGGCGGGTAGCTGTGTATGGCCAAACGGCACACAAAGACCGCTGCGTTGTGGGTTACCCACTACACATTGTAACTGTTCATGCACATCAATAAGTCTGTTGGTTAGGGTATCAGTTGTATCATAGTACTCGTAATATACCAAGCCGGTAGGGGCTGCTAATTCGGGGCGCTCTACCAAGGCAACAAATGAATTAGCTAAATGCGGTTCGCGATTTAGCAACATCATGGCGCAATAGTAGTCGTAATTATTTTTGTATTTATTGTGGTTTTCAACAAATTGCCAATCATCCCAAGCAGTTAAAATGCGCGTGAGGTCATAATTTTTTGGTACAAACAGTTTGGCAACATTGCGGCACCCCATACCAAAATACCTAAAAACATCATCGCCTAAGGCTTTTAGTTCTTCGGTTGTTTCGTGGCCGGTAATAATGGCTGCCGATACCCGGCTTTGCCGAATGATATGCGGATACTTTCCAAAATAATACTCAAAATAACGGGCGGTATTGTTGCTTCCGGTTGCTATGATGGCGTTAATATCTGTCAGTTTATCCGGAAAAGATATTGTTTGCGAAAGGTTTGCATCTAAATTACTTAATAAGTTCAAAACAGCCGGCAACAAAACATCATCTTTGGAAGATAATTTTATGGCGGCATGGTGCCCCGACAGGTAAACGCATAAAAAATCATGAAACCCGACCAAAGGTAAATTTCCGGCCATAATGATGCCCACTTTTTTAGGCGCGTTTTTTGCTTGTTTCGCTAATTCATCCGGATATTCTTGTAAGAAGGTTTTTAATTTTGCTTCATCTAAAAACTCGGTGGCAATGGCGTTTAAAGCGTAAGCAACATTGTTGTGGGTGAACCAAGGGTTTTGTCGGCAGGCTTTTTCAATAAATGGGCTTAATTGTTGTGGCTTATTGGCTATTTGATAGCCAAGCTGGGCTAAACAGCTTATTTTTTCATCTAAATGGGTGGGCATTGCTATAAATGTGGGGCGTAAATTCTATTAATGTGATATAAACTTTTTACCTTTGCTTCTTGTTCAATAATTGTTGCGTACAAAACTGCAAATTAACATCATAACCTTAAAAAAACCAAACTAATTAACTAATTTTATACTCCATGGCCATTATTATTACCGACGATTGTATTAACTGCGGAGCTTGTGAGCCCGAATGCCCAAATAATGCTATTTACGAAGGTGGCGTTGAATGGGCAATTGCCGATGGCACTACCGTGCAAGGCACCGTTATATTGTTAGACGGACGCGAAGTTAGCGTTAAAGAATCATTTAAACCCATTCAAGAGGACTATTATTATATTGTTCCGGATAAGTGTACTGAGTGCATGGGTTTTCATGAAGAACCACAATGTGCAGCAGTTTGCCCAGTTGATTGCTGCGTGCCCGACCCCGACTTCCGCGAAACAGAAGAAGCATTATTAGCCAAAAAAGCTAAAATGCACATATAAAATAAATACACAACGCAAATAGCTAAACCTGCTTGCAAAATACTTTTACCACGTAAAGGTGGCATAAGCAGGTATATGGTCGCTATAGCCGCCAAAATATTTAAAATCGCGGCCAAAAGTTCTGTTAGGCATTCTCCCCCACTTATTATCGTTATACAACATAAAGTCGGCTTTAAAATACCCCGTTTCTTCGGGCAGTACTTTAAGGCCGGCTGTTTTATGTACCATTGCCCTCGACACAATTACCTGGTCTATACGTTCCCATTTGCCTTGGTAGCGGTAACTTCCGCCTTTTGTACTATCCAATTCGGCGGTAATATTTATTAATTGCGTTTTGTTGTTTGCAGCCGAAATTCCTTTAGCGCCAAGAGTTTCGACAATACTTTTATCGTTCGGATGGTCGTTAAAATCGCCCATAATGATTATATTGGCATCCGGATTTTTTTTGAAAATAGCATCACATTTAGTTTTTAAAACGGTAGCGGCTTTTATTCGGTTGCCTTCGCTTAGTGTTTTGTCGTTCGAGTGGCGACTTGGCCAGTGGTTTAAAAATATATGCAATTCGTACTGATTGGCAATTTTACCATGTACCCATAAAATATCGCGGGTATAGTCGTTGTTTGGCAATGTTATATTAAGATTTTTGCTTTCTAAAACGGTAAAAATATCCGGATTATAGACCAAAGCAACGTCAATTCCGCGCTCATCGGGCGAGGGGTAATGCACTGTTTTGTAATGGTCGGGCAATACTGTTTTGTGGATCAAGTCGGTTAGAACCTGATTGTTTTCAACTTCGCAAACACCAAAAATTTCTGGAGGTTGGCCATCATTAGTGGCTTCAATTACCCGCCACAAATTATTAAGTTTATGTTGGTAGCGGTCGGTTGTCCATTTACCTTTGCCGTTAGGGGTGTAATCATCATCTCCGGGGTTGGCGGGGTCGTTAATGGTATCAAAAAGGTTTTCTAAATTATAAAAAACCATTTTTACCTGCCCATGATTAACCGCAGGCTGAGACGACGATATCTGTTGTGTTGTTTTGGGGCGGCAGGCTATGCTAAAATTAGCCAGAATGACCAAAAAAACAAAACTAGCAACAATATTAAATGACGGGCGTAAAACTATTTGCATGTACCTATACTGTAAAAAATGGTTGTTATTTAATTAAGGCAGCGCAAAGGTACGCAAAAGGGCATAAAAAAAGCTTACGGGTAAACCGTAAGCTCTAACCTCTAAAATTTCATGCTATGAAAACGTGCGAATGTTTAGGACTTGAACCTAAAATAGTTTTACTTACTATTGCGCCTGCGCATTCAACAAACAAACTATTTTAATCTTGTTGTTAGTACAAAGATACAGTAAGCGCTAAGCGTTTTGCAAGTATTTTTTGCTTTTTTTTATCAATATTTGTTAAAAATTGTTAATTTTCTCGCTAAAAGCTGGTAAAAAACCTAACACATCAAAAAATTAAACGCAAAAAATCACTTTATTGTTGCATTAGCCCTATTGTAGCGCCTGCGGGGTCGCGCACAAGTGCAAATAAAAACGCTCCTGCTTTGCGTGGGCCGTCAATAATATTTCCGCCAAAAGCTGTGCATTTTTCTAAGCTAATGGTTAGATCTTGCACCCAAATATAAAGTACCCAAACCGGAGGAATTTTGGCATTTACCCCCTGCTGATGGCAAACCCCGGCCACAACGTTTTCCGTATGTTCGGGCAAGGCCATACTATAATCGTTGTAGCTGCCCATGTTTACCGGAATACTTTTCCAGCCTACAACTTGTTCATAAAAATCGCGCAGTTCATCGGCGTTGGGTGCGGTTAAATCAAACCAAGCTAAAGAGCCAATGGCATTATGGGGTTTTAAACTCATTGTTGTTGTATTTTTTTATTTAAATGTATTTGTGTTTTATACTATCGCATAGGCGGGTGAGCATCGGGAGTTTTAGTTTCCTTCATAGCATCGGTCATTAAGTTTGGATTTTTTGTTTGGTTTGGGTTCAGTTTTATATAGCCCACGCCGTTGCAATCTGTACACGTTTGTTGTATTATTACTTTGTCGCTGCTAATTGACCACGGATACTTTTTTGTATAGGTTGCAACTGGCAAACTGCCGCGCCCGTTACATGTTTTACAAGGGTAACTGCGCAATTCGGTATATTTTTGCAACCAATAAAATCTTATTAAATTAAAAGCAATAAGTATTCCGGCAATAATTGTGTTTCCAATTCCAAACGGTGGAATTCCATTAAGTGTTTCTAAAAAAATAATATCTAACAGCATGGCAAACAACATAAAAAAACCTGCAGCCCACAGCCGAACCTCCCAATTAGTATTGCGCGGCTGCAAAGTATTATGTTGTGTAGTATATATTTTTAAAAAAAAGTAATACACCAAAAACAAGGCAGCATATAATAAACCTACAATTGCTATTAATGGTATTGACGTCATTATTAGGGTGTGAATTTTTGTTAAATCGTCAAACTAAATACAATTCTATTGAAATTTGAAGTGCTAAAAACAACCATTCCATATTATTTCGCGTAATAAATTTATAAAGACAGCAGTGTTTTTCATAGTTTTGGGTTTGTTTATAGCGGCGAGTTGCTAGTTGCAATTTGCCGCTATTTTATTTTGTCCCAATCGCCATCATCCGGAATATTTTTTTTTACCTAACCAAGGTTAAATTTCCTTCTAAAACTTGTTTTTTCCCATCGTTAAACGTAATTTCAGTCACTAATACATATACACCTACTTCAGCTTGTAGCGTTGAATTTTGGTACATTCCGTTCCATCCTTGGGTAGCGGTTAAAGCTACTCCATTAAAAATTATTTTTCCCCATCGGTCATATATCAACAAGTTATAGTTTAATATATTATTGCCTGCTGGTACAAAAACATCATTAAACCCATCATTATTAGGACTAAATGCAGTTGGTATGTTTACCACATTTGGCAATAGTACATTTATAGTAATTTCGGCTTCGTCTTGGCAACCAAAACTGTCGGTAATTGTAACTAAATACGTTGAATTTGCGGTAATAGTTGCTACTCCTTCGTTACAATTATTGTTGCTACAAATAATTTCAGGCGACCAGGTATAGGTTAATTCACCGCCAAAAGCAGAACTACCATTTGCTGTTAAAAGTACCGTACCACCTTTTAAAACCGCAGTATCGGCAGCCAATAATTTAACCTCCTCTATTGCCGACACAATAACCCCTTTAGTCATTGAAGCCGAACATCCGGCAATAGTGGTTTCTGTTAATTGAACCTCATAATTTCCGGTTGTTATTGGTTTGTAAACAAAGGGTCCGGAATTATTATTGATGACTTGGCCATTAATTTTCCACTCAAATTGTGAATCCGGATTTATATTTCCGGAAACAAGCAGCGTCAAATCGTCTCCTAAACAAATATAATCGGGTAGTATCACTTCCGGATTTGGCAAAGGCACAACAGTTATTTGAATAGTGGTATCATAACTACAAACCGTTGAACCAATATTTTGAACCAAGGTGTAGGTAATGTCGTGTGTACCAACTCCGGCCATATTAGCATAAAACAAATTACCCACAATACCACTACTATCTCCAAAACTGCCTCCAACTGGCTCAAAATTTAAGGTAACAGGTTCGGCATCTATACAATACGTTGGCAATACGCCGGTTACGGTTATTGGATTTGGCGGGCAGCTATAATTTTCAGTTGTGCAGCTAACGGTTGCCTCCGCGCTGTTACCACATTCGGCGGGGCCGTTTACAATAATTGTTATGCTTACCGTTTGTCCATCTGTTAAACCAGTGATTAATAATGTAGTATCGGTGGTACTGCCGTTTAAACCTGTAGAGGTGCTATAACTATAATCTAACGCGCCAGCTATGGCATCCCAAACAAACTCAATACTAGTATTAGTAATGGTGCCACAATTTACAACCACAGGGGGCAAACTGCCCACAACAGTAGCCGAGGCGGTTGCCAAGCATCCAAACGAGTCGGTAACAGTTACGCTGTAAACACCCGGAAGTAAATTTGTAGCCGTTGCCGAAGTTTGCACCGGACTTGTATTCCACAAATAACTGTAAGGCAAACTGCCGTTAGAAACATTGGCCGATACGCTTCCTTCGGGGGTAGCGCAAAGTGCTGTACCATTGGTAATAGTAATGCTTGGGCCATCAACGGCATCAATTGTAATGTTTAGCGTTGCAGTGCAGCCTTTGGCATCTGTTACCGTTACAATATAATTACCTGCACTTAAATTAATGGCGTTAGGGTTGTTTAGGGTAGCATCATGGCTCCAAGTATAAGTGCAAGGATTGGTGCCGCCAGTAGTCTGTGTTTCGGCAAAGCCATTTTTAAGGCCACAATGTTCGGCCTGAGAAGCTGTCAGGGCAATCTGTACCGGCGGCGAATCGCCAATAATTGCCGAGGCAATATCACTACAACCATTCGAGTCGGTTACGGTTACAGTATAGTTTCCTGCCAACAAGTTAGTAGCATCCGGGTTATTTAAGCCCGGATTATGGCTCCATGTATAAACCAAAGTGCCGTTTCCGCCTAAAACATCGGTAGCAATACTACCATTCGCTTTATTACAAGTTGCATCATTAATTGAAGCAATACTCAGGTCTGGAGCGGCAATGCAATTAATATCATAATTGCCCAAAGTTTCACATCCTAAAGCATCTGTAACGGTAACAGAATAAGTACCGCAAGTTACATTGTATAAGTCTTCGCTGTTCATGCCATTATTCCACACCAAAATGTAAGGAGGCATTCCGCCCGATATTGTTATTTCTACTCCCCCATCTAATTTGCCGCAATGCTCAGGTAATATCGCATCAAGGGCAATTTGTGGGCCGTTGCTAACAGCCACCAAAGTACTACCCGAAACAGCGCAACCTAAGGCATCGGTTATAGTTACCAAATAATTGCCCGCGCTTAAATTAGTAGCAACAGGGCTGTTTAAATTTGCATCGTGCGACCAAGTAAACGTACATGGCTGCAGTTTGCCTGTTGTATCAATGGTAATACTGCCATTAGATGTCCCACAGGTAGCATCTGTTACACCTCCAAAAACTAAAGGCATGGGGTCGGCAATGGGTATGATTACCGTTATTACAGAGGTGCATCCTTTGGAGTCGGTAACTGTTACATCATAATTACCACTAACCAAATTACTTGCCGCTGCCGAACCATCCGGAATAAAATCGGGCCAATCATAATTATACGGTGGCGTGCCGCCTGTTGTTTCTAAAATAGCAGCCCCGTTTTTTAAACCACAATACTCGGGCGTAATATTTTTGATGTTTAATGATGGGCCAGCAATATCCGGAATAAAAACATCTAAAAAAGAAGTGCATCCATTAGCATCAGTGGCCGTTACTGTATAATTTCCGGAGGACAAATTGGAAGCCAAAGCCATATTTTGCATGGGCACACTATTCCAAACAAAATCAATTGGGCTTGTACCGCCCAAAGCGGCTACCTCGGCACTGCCATTAGCCTGGCCACAATTAGCCGATATTAGGCCAACCAAACTAAGAATTGCGCCCTGTTGGTCAATAAGCACTATTACCGCTGTTGCTTGGCAACCATCTTGGTCGGTAACGCTAACACTATACACGCCCGCAGGTAAATTACTTATTGAATTAGTATTATTGGGTGTTGGCGACCACGAATAAATAAGCGTTCCATTGCCACCTGTAGCAGATATACTGATTTCTCCGTTGGCTTGTCCGCAAGTGGGATTAGTGCTGTTATCAATTGTTATCTGCGGTGCTCCGATATTTGAAATTGACAAGGTCAAACTACTGCTACAACCATTTAAATCGGTAACTGTAACGGTATAAGTGCCAACTCCTAATCCGGATGCCGTGGCTGTATTTTGCGGCGGTGTTGTATTCCACAAAAAAGTATAATCGTTTATATTTCCGGGCACTAAAACCTCAAGGCTGCCGTTATTTTGCCCGCAGTTAGCTGGCGTGTTGTTGCCCGGCGATAAAACAGGGCCAGCACTATCTGTAAGATTTTGGCTAAGTGTGGCCTCGCAACCCGAAGCATCGGTTACTGTTACGCTGTAAGTGCCCGCCAATAAATTAGTAGCATTGGGGCTATTCAACAACGCATTATGCGACCACTTAAAGGTGTAGGGCAAAACACCACCATTAGCATTGGTTTCAATTGAGCCGTTATTGTTGCCACAACTTGTATTAACACTATTAACTAACGAAATACTTACACCCACAATATCATTAAGCGTAACGTTTAATATTGCAGTACAACCATTTGCATCGGTAGCGGTAATGGTGTAAGTGCCGGCAGGTAAATTGTCGGATTTGGTACCGCTACCTATGGGCTGCCAACTTAAATTACTACCCGCACTAACCTGAACGGTTATGCTGCCATCGGAAAGGCCGCAATGAGCATCTGCTTGTGCTATTAGGGTAAGTGTAGGCCCATTTACACTACCAACTGTGCCAGTTAAAGTAGCAGCGCAACCATTGGCATCGGTAACAGTTGTGGAGTAGGTACCGGCCAACAAATTATTATAAGTAACATTATTGCCCGACAAGTTGCCGGGTTGCCACGTGTAAGGTGGTTGCCCTCCATTTGCAGTAAAACTTAAACTGCCCGATGCTTGTCCACATGCTGCATTAGTAGAATTAGTTAAACTGATACTCGGAGCACCTAAATTAACAATATTAAAGCCAATAGTGTCGGTACAACCATTGGCATCAGTAACCGTAACACTATATACGCCCGCGCTCAAATTGTTGGCACTAATAGTATTGCTAACATTAGGCAACCAGGTATAAGTAGTAATCGGTGCGCCGCCGGCAGTAACTTGCAGCGTAGCTGTCCCATCCGATGCTCCGCAATTAGATTCAGTTGTAATTACATTGGCAATATCTGGCGAGGCTTGGGCATCAATAGTCAGGTCTATTTGGTCGGTGCAGCCATTAGCATCGGTAAAAAATACGGTATAGCTGCCGGGGGGCAAATTGTTGGGATTGTTGGTATTGGCTACATTGGGGGTCCAAAGCCATGTACCAGCGTTGCTACCTGCGCTATTATTAATGTTGGCAAATCCATTATTAAGCCCACAAGTAGCAGGGTTACTCGAAACAAGTACTAAGTCGGGATTTGAAAATCCTACTACCGTTACCACCAATACATCTGTACAGCCTGTTTCGTCTTGGGCGGTAAAAGTGTAATTACCCGCAGGAAGCCCGTCAATGATACCATCTGCCGGCACATTGCCAGACGAACCGTCATCGGCAAGCCAGGTAATATTTACCACGCCCGTACCACCACTAACCGAAACGGTAATTTTGCCATCGGTTTGCCCGCAACCGGCATTACTTACATTAACTAAATTTATTTCGGGGGCGCTTGGATTGACGATTTCAATGGTTTCAGAATCGGTGCAGTTATTGGCATCGGTAACGGTAACGCTGTAAAAGCCCGCTGGCAAATCGGTAATATCCGGATTATTGCCCAAACTTGGCGACCATTCGTAAACAAAGGGCGCTGTACCATTTTCTGTTTCAAGGTCAATAGCACCATTATCAACACCACATGATGCAGGTATGATATTGGCAACAATAATATTAGGAGCAGGTGAATCGGCAAGCGTAAAACTTTGCGTTGCTATACATCCGGCTGCATCGGTAACGGTAATATTGTAGGTTCCGGCATTTAATCCGGATGCAATATTTGAATTGCTAACATTGGGCGACCAATTGTAAGTATAATTGGGTGTGCCATTAGTAATATTTAATTCTAAAATGCCATTAGCCTGACTGCAAGTTGTGTTTTGCTGATTAATTAAGACAAAACTTACTGGTGGCGAATCTGTGAGGGTTAAAGAAAGGGTAGTTTGACATCCGGCGGCATCTGTGGCTGTTAGCACATAATTTCCGGATGGTACATTTACAAGATCTTCGGTGTTAATATTACCCGGCATCCAAACAAAATTAAAAGGTTGTAATCCCCCTGTTATTTCAATATCGGCACTGGCGTTGGCTTGGTTACAAGTAGCATTTGTTGTACTTACTATATTTGCTGTTGCTGCCGCACTATTGGGTAAACTTATACTTAACTGTGCGGTGCAGCCCAATGCATCGGTTACTGTTACCGTGTATGTGTTGGCATTAAGTCCGGTTGCCGTAGGGCTATTTAAACTTGCATTATGCGACCACGTATAACTAAACGGCCCAGTGCCACCAGTAGGGCTAACTGTAATTTCGCCGTTGGCTTGCCCGCAGGCGGGGTTAATTTGGTTGGTTAAAATAAGGCTTGCTGGCGGTGAGTCGTTAAGGGTAAATGAAGCGGTTTGCGTACAGCCTAAAGCATCGGTAATTTGTAAGGTATAATTTCCGGAGGGTAAATTGCTTATATCTTCGGTGGTATAACCGCCCGGCGACCATAAATAAGTGAAGGGTGGCAAACCATTGCCTCCAACTGATACCGACAAAGCACCGTTGGCTAAATTGCAACTTGCTTGTTGTGCAACGTCAAGGGTAATTGTTAAATTAACTACCGTTAAATTAGTTGTTACAGTACTATCACAACCGTTTGATGCTTGTAAAACATCGGTATAAGTTCCCGTTGTGGTGTAAGTGCTGTTTCCTATGCTATAAGATGCCCCGTTACAAATTGTAATATCGTTTGAGGCTATAATAGCAGGTAAAACTGTTAATTGGGTGGTAACTACGCTATCGCAACCGCCTACCGAAGTAAATAAATCTTGATAAATGCCATCGGCGGTGTAAGTGCTGTTGCCAATCGTATAGCTGCTGCCATTACATATAGTTTGTGGATTATTGACGTTAATTTGGGCTGTTACCGTTAAATTTGTAGTAATTGTACTATCACATCCGGCGGCATCAATCAATACATCGGTGTAAGTTCCCGTAGTAGTGTAGGTATTAGTTCCTACGGTAAAAACATCGCCATTACATATTTGAGGGTTTAGAGTAATATTTGATTCGGGATTTATCGTTAATTGCGTGCTAATCAGGCTATCGCATCCATAAATTGTTGGCAACACAACATCATAAGTTCCAGATGTAAACACATTAGTACCATCGGGCAATAAATAAGGTGTTTGACTTTGGCAAATGGCTATGGGTATAATTTGGCTATAATTGTTGTTTGCTGTTAAATTTGTGGTAATTATACTATCACATCCGGCGGCATTTATTAATATATCTGTATAAGTTCCGGAAGTAGTATAGGTGTTAGTACCTACAGTAAAAGCATCTCCATCGCATATTTGTGGATTAAGCGTATTGGTCGAGTTGAAATTTACCGTAAGTTGGGTTGTTATTAAGCTGTCGCAGCCATTGCTTGCAGTTAATAGTACCGGATAATTTCCGGATAATGAAACTAAACTCCCATCCGGAAGTTGGTAGGGGAGGTCGTTTTCGCAAATTGCCACCGAACATCAACTGTAAAATTGGGCAATATAGTTAAAGTGGTAATAATTGTACTATCGCAACTGTTAATAGTAGGCAGGGTAACCGAGTACACGCCGTTAGTATTTACCTGCGAGCCATCGGGCAAATTGTAGGGCAAACTTGACGGACAAACTTGCGCATCAACGGTTTGGGTATAATCGGGGTTAACTGTTAATTGGGTTATAACTACGCTGTCGCAACCATTAGATGCCGTTAATGTAACTGGCCAGTTCCCCGCACCATTCGCTTGTCCGCCGTTAGGTAAAGTATAAGGAAGTTGGTGTTGGCAAATAATTTGTGGGTTATTGGTTGTAAACTCGTTTAACACCGTCAAATTGGTAGTAATAATACTGTCGCAACCGTTGGCAGCCACAAGTGTAGCTACGTAGGTGCCAGTACTGCTGGCCGTTGTATTGTCGGGTAAAATATAGGGCAAATCCGAAGGGCACACATTCACATTTTGGTTAGCGCTAAACGTGGGTAGCACCTCAACGGTACGTTCTAAACTGCTTGCGCAACCTCCAAGCGTAGTAAAATTTAGCGTATAAGTAATGTCGGTTGTGGTATTACATATAGGATTTTGGGCATTTGGATCGTCTAAATTAGTGCTGGGCGACCATACCCAATTGCTACCGTCTGGTGCGTTTAGCTGAACAGTTGACCCATTGCACACGGTAAGCGTATCTATTACTTTGGTGAAGGAATAGCCTTCAATACAAACAACTTGTACATTCGACAACGCACCAGTTGAGCCGGTAAATCCAAACCAAACATCCGGATTGCAACCGAAAGTATTGCCCACTATATCTCCAATATTTTGACTGATTCTTAAAATATTATCAAAATAGACCTCAACGATATTTGTTGCCGGGTCCCAACTAATCACTACATCGTGGTCTGTGTTATCTTCTACATTAATGTTGCCGGGCAAGCAACCAATGGGGCCTGCTAAATTATCGGTACTGGCATGGTTGGGGTTGCCATTGCGCATAACGGCTATGTGGTCGAAAGTAGCTGGGTCGTTGTATGGCGAGCCGTTATGATAGGTGTCAAACTCTACTCCAATAGATGGCGCTATGCCCTGGTAGCCAATTCCGCCGCCACCCGTACCCGATGCCGCCGTACCCGAAGCGCTGCTTTGCCATAAAAAAGCAATTCCATCGGCACCATTACTGTCGTTGGCACCAAAATTAAGTTGGCAATGTATGGTAAAGGGAGCAGCCAATGTAATTTTATCGGTACACCAAATACGACCATTTTGATTGCTTTGCGCTTGCGTGAGGCGGAAACAAGTATCATTAAGTTTAAATGCATTACCACCTAACTGAAATGGAAGCGGATCTATTTGAGCGAAGGTCTTTAAACTGCTAAAGGCAACAAGAACAAAAAGAAAAATAAGGTTTATTTTTTTGTAAAACTTAGGCATAGGCAGCAAAAAATTGCAAATTGTAAAAAGAGTTGAATGCACAAATTTAAAACTATTTATTAAGACAAAACATTTTTTTATGATTTATACTATGCTTTTATATTACTTGGAGGTTTAAAAAGGTAGTTTTAAGAACGAAGCAAGGCAAAAAAATAATCCGGATAATGAACTAGCCATTATCCGGATTATGCTGTATTTAAAACTTGTTTGTTTGGCTAAAAACCAATCAATTTTAGTTCAAATTTACCTTAATCTGCTTAGTAAGTGTATCGCATATTGCATTTTAACACCTTACCTATCCATCTAACTAATACGCTACTAATTTATGTATTGTTTTGTAACCATTGCAAGTAATTTGCAAGTAATAAATGCCTGCGCCATATTGATTTAAACTCATCTGTGTTTTGGTAGGCTGTGTTTGATGTTTGCTCACCAATACTTTTCCGGAGGCATTGTAAAGTTCAAAACTTGCTTCGCCCCAGGTTTGTATTTGGTAGGCGCTATTACCAAGATTTTGCAAAAGTGGCAAATTTGTTTGGGTTCGGGTAACAAAAATTGAAGCAACGATACTGGTTTTATTATTAACGTCAATTTCCAACAAGCGGTAGTAGCTAATACCGTTGGGGGCTTGGGTGTCGATAAATTTATAAGCGGCACCAAAGTTTTTACCTTTTGCGGCTTGTTTGGTTATGGGGGTAAACTGGCTGGCGTTGCCAATGCTCCGTTCAAGGATAAAGTAGGCCGAGTTAGTTTCGGTGGCTGTTGCCCAGCTTATTTGGTTGCCATTTTCAAGGGCTAATCCGGAAAAATCTAAGAGTTCAATAGGTGTTTTGGTACAAATAATTGCTTCTTGCTTTTGGCCACTACAACCCAATTCATCTTCTACGGTTAAAGCCCATTCTTTAGCTTCGCCCTCTTTAATTAAAAAGTTTTGCGTTTCAGTCCAGCCTAAAGAAAAACTTGCAAATCCGTTAAAAGTATAATTTCCCGATTTTAAATATTCAGGAAGGCCGCCTTTGCCCGAAAAAACAAGGGTATAGTCGCCTGTACCCCAATCGCAGTCGCCATTTGCTATAATTTCAACGGGGGTTAAGAACACAATGGGCGTGCCTGGTGCTATTTTGGTACAGCCGTTATTAAAATCGGGTACGCCGGGCGTGCTGCCTTGTGGCCCTACAACAGCCGATACATAATAAACAGTTTGGTATTTAATATCGGGATTATCGGCTTTTGAAAACACACCTCCGGAGGTGTTAATCGCTAAAACAATTCCTAATACATCGTTGGCACTCGTATGAAGTACGTAAGCTAATACATCGTCTCCGTTTAACAAAGCTCCGCTTGTAGCAACATCAACACTACCACCCTCGCAAAGGTAAATGGGGCCTTCGGGCATGGTGCCGGGCTGCGAGTCGCCGCCACCTATTGTTACAGTTATTTGGTCAGTGGCTTCGCAACCTTCTTTGCTGGTAACTAAAAGCGTGTAGGTTACAGATTCGGTTCCGGCGGTAACTTTAGGGTTGGCAATATTTGGGTTGCTCAGGCCAGTTTCGGGCGACCATTTGTAAACTGCCCCTACCACAGACAAGGCCTGTAATTGGGCTATATCGCCTGGGCAAAGTGTAATATCAGCTCCGGCATTGGCAGCAGGAAATTCGGCCACAATAATAGTTACCTCATCCGTATCAAAGCACTGTGTTAAGGGGTTGGTTAAGGTAATGGTATAAGTAGTGGTGCTTGTAGGGGTAGCTATGGGGTTTAATATATTGGCGTTGTCAAGCCCAATTTTAGGCGACCACGATATTTCTGTGCCGTTAAAAGCAGTTGCATTTAATTGTACTGATGCACCTGGGCAAACAGTTGTATCTTTTGTGCCATTTATATCTGCTAAGGTTAATACAACTTCGCATGCGGCCACGTTAAATTGAAAATCGCGCAGGCTAACATTTATTAGCACGCCATCGCGGTACTCGTACACACAAATACCCACTACAAACTGCCCTACCGTTTCAGGAAAAGCGGTTAACTCTCCGGTTTCGGGGTCAATACTAAGGGGTGGTGTGCCGCCCAACATGTCTAATTCGCTGTAAGGTGGGTTTAACCATAAAATTGGGTCATAAGGCGGGGGCGGAGCGGTGAGAGGCATTGGGTTGTCGGGCGAGGCACCATCTAGTGGGGTGCACAAGCTATATGATAACGAGTCGCCGTCTAAATCAAATGCCGAGTGGTCAAATACCAAGGGGCTATTGGCACATACTAAGATTGGTGGGAAATTATTAAATATCGCCGAATTATTGGTACAACCATCATCTGCAGTAAATGCCGGAATTGTAACAAAATAGGTATTTCCTGTGCCACCTGGGTCAACTATATTAACAATAGTATTATTGCGGCAGCAACGCTGATAAACAACATAATAATTACCTCCATCAGCAGGCAGGGTAACATCCAAGGCATAAGTACCCAACTCAACACAAACATCCGGAGCGGTTTCTATACAAAGCCCGTCGGTTGATATTTCGAGGGTGTCGCGGCCAAGCAAATTTACAGTTGGGTTTAATACTACAAAACCAAAATCGTCGTAAAAAGTTAAGTAGGCCGGCTGGTCAAAATCGGCACATCCGGTACAATTACAGTCGCGATAAAGTGAAAGGTGAATTAAAAAATCTTCGCCGCCAAAACATTCGTAGGTCAATTCGCCACCTACTGCATGTGCAGCTTTAAGTGTTGTGGTAGGCAAATTAGCCAAAACACAAGATAGAATAGCAAATAGTAAAAATTGTAAAGCCTTTTTCATAAATTTACTTTTTGTATATAATTTTATTGTTAAATGCTGAAGATATAGACATTGCCCTACTAACACTACTAAGGCATAGTTGCGTAAAGGTAGTTATAATATCCGGATATTGATAAAAAAAATTAAGAACGCTGGCATAAAATACGTTTAACATTATGACAATTTATTTTATTATATCTCATAAAAAAACAATTGCCCTTTTATTACTTACTCGCCATCATTTTTTTTAAGCCAATCGGGTTGTAATATGGCATACAGTCGGCAATCTTCAAAGTTGGATTGCCGTAAATAATAGCCGCGTTTAATGCCTTCGAACAGCATACCGCATTTTTCCATTACCCGCCACGATGCAATATTATTGGGGTTGCAAGTTGCTTGTATGCGGTGCAGATGCAGGTGGGTAAAACCATATTTTAATACGGCTTTTAAGGCTAAGGTAGTTATGCCCTGTCGCCAAAATTTATGGTTCAACACATAACCAACCTCGCAGCGAGCATGTGCCGCGTTCCATTTATGGATGCCAATAGTGCCAATTAACAAGTCATTTTGCACTATTGCCCATTCGGGGTTAGGTTTAAGGGTATAGTTTTGAATGGTAGTAGTAACAAAATTAATCGAATCTGCTAAGTTGCGGTGAGCTGGCCAAAGCGTATAGCGGGTAACATTTTTACTCCGGGCATATTCATAAATGGCAAGCGCATCGGTCAATTGCAATGGCCGCAACCATAAATTAGTGTCGTCAATTTTAACAACAGGAAATTGTTTAAACGGATGGTTTTGATGCCACTCGTACTGTAAATAGGAGGGCGTAGTGTTCTTTTCCATACGAGAAATGGATTTAGTTTATCCGGATTAAAAAAAATCACTTCAACAAATTTAGTATGTACGTGTGTAGGCAGTGACTACGCTTCAATTTCAGCTTTTATCAATCTAATAAAATCAGCCAAAGTCATAGTTCCTTTGTCGCCATGGCCTTCGCCCTCGCCATGTCTGCGCACGGCTACCAAACCTTCTGTGGCTTCTTTTTCGCCAACAACTAATTGGTAAGGTATTTTTTCGATGGAGGCTTCGCGAATTTTTCGGCCAATTTTTTCGCTGCTATCGTCCACGTTGGCGCGTATGCCTTGTGTTTGTAGGGTTTGGCTTATTTGGTGGGCATAGCCATTAAATTTTTCGCTGATAGGTAATATGGCTACTTGTTGTGGAGCTACCCATACCGGAAAATTTCCGCCATAGGTTTCGAGTAGTACGGCAATAAAACGTTCAAGCGAGCCAAACGGGGCACGGTGAATCATTACGGGGCGGTGTTTTTCATTATCCGGACCTATATATTGCAGGTCAAAACGTTCGGGCAAATTATAATCTACCTGAATAGTACCTAACTGCCATGAACGGCCAAGTGCATCTTTAACCATAAAGTCGAGTTTTGGGCCGTAAAATGCGGCTTCGCCATATTCAACAATAGTGTTAAGTCCTTTTTCAGCAGCGGCTTCAATGATGGCATTTTCTGCTTTTTCCCAGTTTTCATCGCTACCGATGTATTTGTCGCGTTCGGTTTGATGGCGCAAGCTAATTTGTGCGGTAAAATCGGCAAAGCCCACTTTTTTAACTACCGTTGTTACCAGGTCAATTACGTTTTTAAACTCATCGAGCAGTTGTTCGGGAGCGCAAAATATATGGGCATCGTCTTGGGTAAAACCGCGCACCCGCAATAAGCCATTTAGTTCTCCGCTTTGTTCGTAGCGGTAAACAGTGCCAAACTCGCCCAAGCGCAAAGGCAGGTCGCGGTAGCTAAGTTGAAAAGCCCGGTAAATTTCGCAGTGGTGGGGGCAGTTCATTGGTTTGAGCCTATATTGTTCGCCTTCGCGGGGCGTGTCAATAGGCTGAAAACTATCGGCGCCGTATTTGGCTTCGTGTCCGGAGGTTATATACAACTCGCGGCGACCGATATGGGGTGTAACTACCATTTTATAGCCACGTTTTACCTGCTCACTGCGCAAAAAGTCTTGCAAAATTTCGCGCAACAGTGTACCCTTTGGCAGCCATAGTGGAAGTCCGGCACCAACCCGCTCGCTAAAGGCAAACAGTTTTAAAGCCACGCCCAATTTTTTATGGTCGCGTTTTTTTGCTTCTTCTAATTGGTGTAAATAGGTATCTAACTCGGCCTGTTGTGGAAAAGTAATACCGTACAAGCGGGTAAGCTGTGGGTTTTTTTCATTTCCGCGCCAATAAGCGCCGGCAATATTTAGAATTTTTGCAGCTTTAATATATCCGGTATGTGGTAGGTGTGGGCCTCGGCAAAGGTCGTAAAAACTGCCTTGCTGATAAAATGTTATTTCGCCATCGTTAAGGCCATTTACCAATTCCGTTTTATAGGGATTATCAGTATAAGTTGCTAAGGCGTTGGCTTTGCTTACCTCTGAACGAAGGTAGGGATTTTTTTGGGCAGCCAATTCTAACATTTTGCGCTCAATGGCTTCGATATCGTCGTTTCCGGGGCTGTTGCCACAAAAATCAATATCGTAATAAAAACCTTTTTCAATAGGTGGACCAATAGTAAACTGTGCTTCCGGATATAAAGCCTGAACTGCTTCGGCCATCAGGTGCGCCGACGAGTGCCAAAAGGTGCTTTGCCCGTCAAGGTCATCCCAAGTTAATAATTTTAAATGGCCATTGGTGGTAATTGGACGGGTGGCATCCATCACCTCATCGTTGAGTTTTATGGCTAAAACTTTTTTGGCTAAACTATTGCTAATTGCGCTGGCGATGGCAAGGCCGGTTATTCCGGATTCGTATTGCCGTACAGTACCATCAGGAAAAGTAATATCTATCATAATATAATTTATATTCGGGTTTTTAATGGGTTTTAATTTTGTTTTAGTATCAAAGTCTAAAAGCTAAAAGCCAAAAGCTAAAAGCCAACAGCCAAAAGCTAACAGCTAAGAGCCAATAGCTAACTCTCAAAGAACTTATTTATCTTGAATTTTATTTAAAGCGGTTTCAATTTCGGGTTCGTTAGGTAAAAAATTTAAGGCTTGGATATAATCGCGGCGGGCCGAGGCAAGGTCGTTCAGTTTTTCGGCGCATTGCCCCCGCATAAAATAGGCTTTGCCCATGGTGGGTTTTACGGCGATGGCCATATTAAAGTGGTCGCGGGCTTTTGCATAGTTTTTCTGATTATAATAAATAAATCCCATATTGTAGTAAGCATCGGTAAAATTGCGGTCAACAGCAACAATTTTTTTGTACTCGGTCAAAGCTTTATCGGCTTGGTTCGTATTTTGGTAAAACATGGCCTTACCGTACAGGGCTTCGGCACTTGTGCTATCAATAGCTAATACTTTATTATAATTTGTTAAGGCACGGTTGTCCTTTCGTTCAGCATACATTTGGGCAAGCATAATAACAGCATCGTAGTATTCGGGGTCAAGTTCAACGGCTTTTTCCATAAGCTTTAGGGCTTGGTCGTTTTTTTGTTGGTCGCGCAGGCTCATAGCTTGCCAAAAAGCGGTGGCAGGCCCTCGAGGGTCAAGTTTTTCGGTTTTTTGAAATAATTCGTCTGCTCTTTTATAGTCGGTTAAGTAGTAATAATATTTTCCTAATTCGCGCATAATTTCAGGTTCATCCGGAGTTAAACTAAGCCCTTTCTCTAACACAGCGATAGCATCTTTCATGTTCTCAACGTCAAAATACAAATCGGCTAAGGCTAAATAATAAGCAGCATTTGTACTGTCGTTCAGCAAAGCGCGGGCAAAATCTTGTGCAGCTTTTTCGGGAACATTGGCTTGTAAGTACATATTGCCCCTTGCAAACCAAATTTGTGCGTTGGTGCTGTCTTTTTGAAGTTCCCTTGTTAGTTGTTGCAAGGCCGGCGATGCCTCAATTTGTCGCAATGCTGAATTGCTAACTGTGTCGGCAGGGTTTGTATCATTGGTGGCAGTTGCTTGCTCTGTACTTGATTTGCCCGAACAAGATGCAATAAGCAGTATAAAACTTACCCAAAGCGCACAAAATATCAGATGTTTGCGAAACATTTGCAATAGCTATAATAAAGTGGTAGTTAAACAATTAACGAACTAAAAATGTCAATTTTAGTTTAAATTAACCCACAAAATTAGGTCAAATTTGGCAGGTTTACAAAACTGTTTTTTTCGAATATATTAAGACAATATAATTTTAGCTTTTTACCTTTTTAAAGAAGCTTTTTTTATCGAACTATTAAAATAAATTTCATAGTATAAGTATAAAAAAGTATCCGGATAGCAGCCTTAAAACTTGCTCTCTGGGATGCAGGGGTCATAAATTAGTCAATTATCAATAATTTACCGCTTGCCACTACGCCAATACCGCTTGCTAATTGCCCTATGTAGGCGCCGGCGGGTAAGGAGGTGGGTAAAACCAAATCAATAGCTGTAATGCCGTTGGTTTGGTTGGTAAATATTGGTTTTGAAGTGTAAACTTTTTGCCCCTGCAAATTATACAACGAAAAAACGGTATAAGGCAGGTGCAAAGGAATAGTTGCCTGCAAATTTATACTATTACCTGCCGCATGATGGGTTATTTGCATATTATTAATGCCACGATTATAGGGTTTATTGGCAGTAATATTATTATTGTTGCTGCTTAATATAACTGTAGTATCGCAGTTGGCTATGCCGCAGGTTTTACCCATACTATCTGTTTTTACCAGCCATGCCGTTACAGGGCTTAGATGGTTAAACCCCGATAAAATAAAACCCCCATCGGGCGTGCGTTCTATATCGCGGATATAATCTTCAAAGCCGATACCTGTTTTTAGCTGGCTCTGCCATACTATTTCGCCGTCTTTGGTGAAGCGTGTTAATTGAGTACGCATTGTATCGGTATTGCTAAAATCAACAACTGAAGCAATAACATCGTCATTTGGCATTAATACTACCGAACCGTCAGCACCACATACATCATTAAAAGGATATAGTTTTGTTTTTAAGGTATTTCCATCCTTGTCAAGGCGAGCAAAATAAAATTGGTCTTTTGAGCCTATTTGCTTTGCACCTAAAATAATGTATTCGCCATTACTTATTTGTAAGGCAAAGCAACCCCAATCATTTTCTGTCGTTCCCCAGGTTTTTTCCCATTCTGTTTCAAAATTGGCAGTAAGTTTAAGGGCATACATATCGAAACCTTTTTCTATAGTATAAGAATAACCCGATAAAATATAACCCCCGTCGAGTGTAGGCTGGCTGTATAAAATAGTGCGGTATTTTATTGTATTTAGCTCAATAGTTGGCAATTCGTTGCCGTTTTTATCGGTTTGCAGTATAATTAACTTACTATACCCACCAGGGGCAGATGACCAACAAACAACGCTACACCCCGTTGAATCGGCTTTAAGTATGGTTGATGATCCCTCAGATTTTTTGGGGCGATTAAATAAATGGGTATAGATGGTATCGCCATTGGTATTTATTTTTAGCAATAAAATATCGGTATCAACACTGTTTTTGCCTATAGTGCCGCTTAAATAAAAATTATTGTCGGCAGCATCTTTATAGAAGGCTTTGGGAAGAGAATAACTAATATAGCCCGATTTTATGTTATTTAACTGTTTAAGCCAAATTAAATTCCCAGCAAAATCGGCTTTAGCAATGGCAAATCCGGTTACGGTGTCTGATTTTTGCATTAAACTGCTAATATATATATGGTCGTCTATAATTTCGTTACCTAAAAAACTAATATGTTTTAGATCTAAACTATATATTTTATTAAAATAGGTGGTTGTGGGTTCTTGGGCATTAATAATTTCCCCACAAACATTAAATAGTAATAGTATTGTTATTAAAAGCAAACGCATAATCATATAAAAATAAAATAGCAGCCATACCTATAATTAAATTAATTTTTATTTGCATAAGAATAAATATTTAAATTGTCTGAACTACTGATTTTTAGGATTAAATGATTAGCAGGATTTTTACCACAGCACCATTTTAACACCCTCTATCTCCGGATGGTTTTGAAGGCGGCAGTAATATATTCCGGATATTAGGTTGGCGGTGGTAAACGTGGTGGTTTCCCCTCCTGATGATAAAGGAATGGTTTTAACCAACTGCCCCTGGATGTTAAAAATTTCAAGGGTTTCGCCTTGATTTATTAGATGGGTATAGTTGGGGTTGAGGGTTAGGGTAGCCGTTTGGTGGGCGGGGTTGGGGGTTACTGCCCCTAACCCCGCCGAAGTAGGAACTCCCCCTAACCCCCTCAGTGAGGGGGAATTTTCGATACCTGTATATAACGACATAAAACAACCCAAATACTCGCAGGTTTCGCCGAGGGTATCTATTTTAACGACCCACGAACTTTGTTGTGTGTAGTTAAAACCCGATAACAAAAAACCACCATCATAAGTTGGCTCTATATCTTTAATATACCAATCGTTAAAAGCATCTATACCCGGAATTTTCTTTGTCCATAGGGTGTCGCCATCTTCCGTATAGCGAATTAAAACAGGGTAGTAATTATATAAACCATTGTGGGTTAATAAACAACCAATATAACCATTGTTTTCGCCTGGCATTTTACGAGGTACTGCTTGACTTGATGTTGGATAAGCGCCTATAATATACTCTTGTTCCCAAAGCAAACTACCCTCAGAACTTAATTTGGCTATATAGCATCTTTTCTTTTCTCCGCTATATAGACCACCTGTTATTAAGTAGGTATTGTCGTTTGCTTTAGTAATATGACACCCATTATCGCTTTCGGGGGTGCCATGTAAAAACTCCCACTCTTTTTTGTTTTGGTCGTTAAACTTTGCCACGTACATTTCGGTGCTCTGTAAAGAATTGGGGTTTATATAACCCGAAGCAATATATCCACCATCAATACCATAGTCTAAGCTTGCGCCCAGTCCTGATTTGGTAGTATGTAAAGTGGTATCCCATATTTTTTGACCTGCGGCATTGGTGCGCAAAACATAAAACTCCTTAACGGGGTCATTAATTTTTCGCTTTGTTCCGGCAATAATATAGGTGCTGTCGGGCATAGATAATACTGCTCCGGGCGTATCGTGTGTTTCGGGTTGTTCAATAGTAGCCGTAAACAAAGCATTGCCGTTTTTATCAAATTTTATCATAACTATATCGCCGTCTCCGCTGTTAAGGGTACTTGTAACCCCACTTACCAATATAAAATTGCCGTCTGTGGTAGGAGCTAAAATTTCACCTTCTATAGTATAAATGTCATGTACCCCATAAAAATAGTATTTAAACCATTTATTGTCTCCGGCAAGGCTGAGTTTGCGCACATAAATGCCACTCGTAAAATTATACGAGCCAAAGGGTCCGGCTATTAAATAGCCATCAGGCAAAGGCATACATGCAGGCGCGCCCGTGTTTAGTGTATCGTAAATATATTCTTTGTTAAAATAGTAAAATGGTTGGCTCTTTACGGCTATAACCCAACCTATTGCAAATGTAAGTAATATTAGGTATTTCATTGTTTAAATAGTATTAAACATTCAAAGCCCTTGCGTTTACAAGGGCTTTGTAATGCTATATTAATAAATTAACGAATTATAGTAAATTTAGCATAAGGCGCGGCTATGCCGTTGCTTACTTGGCTTATATAGATACCGGGGTGTAATTGTGCCGTATTAATATTAGCTTGCCCATTTACCATTTTCACCTTTGCTACTTCTTGCCCATTGGCAGTATATAAACTTACTTCTGCTTGCGCAAACATTATAGGGTTGGCAGTAATGTAAAGTTCGTTATTTGCGGGGTTGGGGTAAACTAATAAATTGCTGGTGGTATGCTGCGTGGTTTCGTTTTGTTTTTTCACCTCAACAGGTATGCGGTTATAACCCGTTTTTTGGCTTATTGCCGTATGAGTTTGCGCCATTAAACTACCCAAATCGGGGGGGTAAAGCAGGTTTTTATCGGCTAATTTAGTTAGGTTTTGTTGTGCTGATTGGGTTGTTTTACCGCTGCCCCCTGTGTTTTGGCGTTCTTCGATATAATTGGTAAAAAATTCGTGAAAAGCAATATTATCAGGTGTGTCTTGTGGTATTAAATCTAAAGTAGCCAATGCTTGGCTATACTGCCCTTGCAGGGTTTGCGTGGCAGTTAGTGCCTGGTTTAGGTTGCTTGTAGTTAACAGTGTTTCTGCCTCGCTAAATTGGTTTAAGCTAATATGGGTGCGCAATAATTCGCTGGTAATTAATGTTTGTTGTGCAGGGGTAAGGGTGGTATCGGCTTGTAAATTTTGTAAATAGGCAATTTTGGCAGCCCCCGTGCCACCGCCTTGGGTAATAAAGGTACAGTCTGTTTCGTCATCAGCGCAATCATAGGTATTAATATTGCCACTTAACAGCGTAGGTTCGTAGCCATTTGCGTAGGTAATATTAAAAGGTATTTGGGCGTTGCTGTAATAAATATGATAGGTACTGCCATTTTGCGGGGGAGTATGCCAATCATTGGCATTGGGGTTAAGAAGTTCGCTCACAAAATCACACGCCCCTTGGTCTTGCAAAAAGTCAAAAATGCGCAGGTCGTATTTGCTTTGTGCATTAAACACGTTGCAGTCGATGGTTAGCAGTTGGTTGCTGCCTCCCTCAATTTGCACACCTGCCCGCAGGGGTTTATTGCTGTTGGGGTTGGTGTTGTCGGGTACGCCAAACACGTTTTCGAGTACCGCAGCACCCATTGTGCCGCTATTGTGCATTACCAAACCATATTTAAAATTGGTTTCTGTTGCCGCCTCTGGCGCGTTAAAAGTGTTGCCTGTTACCTTTAATCCGGTTGATAAAAGCGTATATACACCATAATTGCCATCTGCATTACTTAGTGTAAAATTATTATCTTCAATCGCAGAAAAACTATTGCCGTTTAAGGTTATGCCTTTATAGGTGTTGTCGTAAAAATTATTGCCAACAATACTTAACATACTTTGCAGGGCATTTAGTCCATAACCTGTTATACCTTTGTATAATGCCGAAAAATTATTGTCGCCGATACTCATATTGCTATTATTGGTTATAATGCCGCAACCTTGTTTATCGAGGTCAAAGGCTTGTGGGTTGTGGTTTTTAAAGGTGTTGCCGTTTATGCTTACACTATTTATTTCGTTGGTATATACCCCAATATACCCTAAATTGGTATAAGTATGGGTGCCTAAAAATGGGGCAGTAATATTAAAATCGCTGTTAGCAATACTACTAAGCCCAATATTATTGTAAGGGTTAAATTCTACACCTACCGAGCAATTATCGAAATTGCTGTCTAAAGCCGTTAGCAAACCACCGCCACCGCTTAAAACATTGCCTTCGAGCACTACTAAAGGTTTACCCACTTGCACGCCAATTTTGGCATCTTGAATAGTGGCGTTGTTGAGTTCTACAATGCCATGATGCGTTAATAAATCGGTGTTTCCGGATAATTGGCAGGCGGGGTCGGTTACATCTTGGCAGTTGGTATAATTGCCTTCAATTTGTATGCCCTGCCAAGGGGTGTTATCGCAACGTTTACCTCTAAATGTTACAGGGTAGTTTTCGTAACCATAAGCAATCAGTTTTCCGCCGGGTTTTACAATTATTCCGCCTTGGGGTGAAAACTCAAAATATCCACCATCAAGCGTCAGGGTTGCTCCGGATTCGATAATAATTTTGCCGTTAATCCGTAACAAGTGATTGTGCCATGTTTCATCGGCAGTTATCAATATGTTCTTTGACCAAATATTATTTTCAAACTGAAAATTATAGTCACTTGAGGCTGCATCATTAAAATTTATTTGCAATTCATCTGTCCGGGTTTTTCCATCATTAAAAGTTGTTGTTATCATAAAATCTCTTGATGTAATAGTTAAGTCTTCTGTGTAGGACAAGGTTTGACCTGTTGCATTACCACCACTCCATGACCAATCAATACTACTTATATTATCCCCATTTACCGTCATTACAACAGTTTGAGATTGGCTAGGGTTTATATGGTCTATTATTGCTTCGGCAAAATTGTAATCTATGGCTACTACGCCAGTGGCGGCTAGATTTTCATTTGACCAAAGGTGTTTAAAGTTCAAAATTCCAATTTCGTTTGATATTACCGTATTGTGCAATACATCGGTCATAAATAGAGCCTGACCAAAGGTAAAATTAGTACGTTGTGGGCAGGCACTCATAAAATTACTCAATTGGACATGAGGAAACAAGTCGCCACCACAACTTGGTGCGTAAAAATCACACGATTCAAGCACCCCCGGAGGTGTATCACAAATAAAATCGCCTTCACTTGTGCAATTAACCTCGTTGCAGGAAGCTGCCTCGTAAGTATGCTTTAACCCAAGCATATGTCCTAATTCATGAGTTGGGGTATTACTACCGAAAGAAGCGTAATCTAAATAAATTCCTCTTCCGTTTAGGGCAAAGCCATAAACTGATTTTTCAACAATATCAGATACAATCCAAATATTTATATACTTGCTAATGTCCCAAAGAGCCATAGCCTCAAAACGATAAACTTCATTTGCAAAATCAGTGCTATTATTGTAATAATGAAACTTGCTATCAGCATCATAAACATAGTTAACGCCATCTGTTTCATTGCCTTCGGGATCCAACCCGGCTAGTGCAAACTGAATTTTTGTATCAACAAACTCGTTTATAACTGAATTGGTTGTTCTAAAATTTCTGTTAATGTTAAATAAAAAATTTTCAGTTATCTCTGTCATTCCGATATCAACTTGTGCTTGTTCAAGCGTACCACTATAAACAACATGAATAACAATGGGTAAAACCTTTACGGCATCAGTACAAAAATCTACATTTGACCTAAAACCACCTTCGTCATATTCTCCAAACAAAATAGCTCCTCCGCACTCTTCGGTATCTTGAGCAAAAGTAGCTAAGGTATTTAAGTTGGTCAATATTAGTAGCGCCATAATTATTACCTTTGTTGGTTTAAAAATATTATAGCTGTTGGGCTGTTGGGCTGTTGGGCTGTTGGGCTGTTGGGCTGTTGGGCTGTTGGGCTGTTGGGCTGTTGGGCTGTTGGGCTGTTGGGCTGTTGGGCTGTTGTAGGTATAATGCCTACAAAATTAAGAAAAAAATGTTTCATTTAAAAATGTTTTTTTTGAAGTTAAAAATGGGTTTGATTTGTGGTTTTTTATTCCGATATTGTCTGAAACAGGGATTTATAGGATTAACGGATTAGCAAGATTTCGCAACTTCCCCCCCTTGGAGTGCAGGGGTGGGTTATTTCCTTGGAGGGGCGCAGAAGTGGGTTAATCTTCCGGATGAGGGGGATAGGGATAAATACAAGGCGGTGAGCTACGGGTTTAGTATTTACCCCTGCCCTTGCTTAAAGCGCGGAGGGTGCCGGTGCGGAGGGTGGCAAAGCAAAAAATCATAGCAAACGGCGGTTATATGGTTAAATACAGCGGCAATTTACGGCATTTATTTTAAGTTGTATATGTTTGGGCAAAAAAATTTCTGAACCATAATTTTTCTTTTGCTTCCGTAAATTGTCAGAATCAGGATTTATACTATTAGCTAGACGGGCGGGGAATTATTCATAAAATATTGCAGTTAGGGCCCTTGTTCGGCGGTTGAAAGCGTTTGGTTGCGCCTTGCCATTACACGGTTAATGTCGCGCAGGGCTTTGGGCAGTTGGTAGGCTTCGAGGTTTTGTCAGCGTCCACCCAGCTAAAAAAGCTGGAACATATTTGTTTGGAAAGCCTCCGCCAAACACATTACAGCAAACGCCTACAACGGTTCCGTATTAAACATGGTATTAATGCGGCCTTGCTATGGTCGGCCATAATTAAGCCACAAAATTGTAATCCGTATCTATAAATGCTTGCTCAACCATGCTCCAGGCAGTTACTAAACTGTAGTTATTTTTAAGGTTCGAGACAGTTGGTATCGGCACCTAAATTGCACCACGCCCCAATTACCGAGTTGCCAATAAACCCGTCGTGGGCTTTGTTGCTATAACCCCAAAAAACGCTGTTGCTTACTTCGCCACCTATTTTGCAACAGGGGCCAATGGTAGTATTTGAGTAAATTTTTGCCCCCATTTTAACCGTAGCACCTTCGCAAAAAGGGCAAACGGCCCTCTTATAGTGCTGCCCTCCATTATTTTCGGCATTTGGGCCTATATAAATTGGGCCTTCGGTGGCATTTAAAAAGCACCTGAATTTTAGCACCGGGTGCTATAAAAATATTATTATTAGGGTTTAGTGCTGGCTAAACGCGCCGAGTGGCTGGCTTTGTTTATTTTTAGTTAAAAGGGCAAAATCGTTTTCAATTTCGGTGCCGTTAAGGGTAAAAAATGTCCCAGGGGGGTTAGCATTTTGTAGTTGGGCAACAAAACAACATTATCTTTAATAGCTGTATGTGTCGGTGGATGCTGCACAGAGGCGGGGGTACAAGCAGCTACAATTTTATGTGTTTGAGGGTGCAAGGCTATGTAGTTTGGTGGAATTTGGCAAATAGAATCGACCAGTTTGGCATTTGGAATTATGGCACTATTTACCCAAATTTTAAAAGCTGATTTTTCTTCGGGATATTCATTTGGATACAATGCTTGTAAATAAGGTTGGGTGTAAATTTCAACTGCAATCCGGAGTAAGCCGCCCATTTTTCGGCCAAAGTTAAAATGCCCACGCGCAAAGTTGCCGCACTGCGGGTGTGTGTTAAAGGCAATAGCTGTTGCCATTCTACATCATCAAAAAGTATAATTTGTATCTTTGCCATGACTTAGAGACTGTCTAAAAATTAAAAATTGGCATGCCAGTCCTAAAAATTGATAGGAAAAAAGTTATTAAAAGAGATGTGAATAAAAGACTATCAGTTTGACGTTTAAATAATAATTCATAGCTTTATGAAAATCAAACACATAAAGTAAAATGAAAACCTACCCAAGCAGTCTCACCGATAGTCAATGGAGTGCAATATTAGGCATTTTAGACGACAAACGGAAACGAAAACACAGTTTAAGAGAAATTTTTAATGCGCTGTTCTATTTGCTTAAAACTGGCTGTCAATGGCGCATGCTGCCGTTCCATTTTCCGTCATGGAAGCTTGTTTACTACTATTTTACCAAGTGGAAGAAGGATGGGACGATAGAACTCATCCATGAAATACTCAGGGATAAGACTCGAAAGCAAGCAGGCAGGGCTTCATCGCCAAGTGTTGGTATAATTGATAGCCAGAGCGTAAAGACAACAAGCGTCGGAGGCTTGTGCAGAGGGATTGACGGGGGTAAAAAAGTTAAAGGCAGAAAGCGGCATATTATTGTAGATACAATGGGACTACTTTTAGCGGTTGTGGTTCATGCGGCAAATGAGCATGACAGTAAATCAGCCCCAATGGTTATAGCTGACCTCAGAGGCAGGTTTTGCAGATTGGTAAAGATAGTAGCTGATGGCGGGTATAGAGGCGAGTTAATTGAAAATACCCGCAAAACGTTTGGGTGGGTGGTTGAGGTTGTAAGTAGATCGAATACAGCCTCGAAATTCGAAGTATTGCCAAAAAGATGGATTGTTGAAAGAACTTTTGCATGGCTCGAAAGCTATCGAAGATTGAGTAAAGACTTTGAGTTCCAAACCGAAACGAGCCAGACAATGATCCAACTTGCCATGATAAAATTGATGCTTAATAGAATTAGAAAATAAAATTTAGACAGGCTCTAAGGCTTCAAAAGAAAGTAAGTAGCAAGTAAAACATCCGGAAAAAACAACGAATTACTATAAACCACTTTTAAGTGCTAACTTTGCCAGCGGTTTGTTAAAAAAATCAGTCCTCTTTATTCTTACCACTGTTGCAACCAAACTATTAGCCTTGGCATCTTGTTTGTTTAATTTGTTGGCTGAGAATTGTTTTCTTTAACCATATTTTTATTTATTTTTGAAGTTATTGGCAAAAAAATGCGCATTACTATTATTATTTGTTTTTTATACTTTTTTAGTTTCACTACCACGGCATTTGCCCAAACAACGCAACCTATTTTACTCGATAAAATTGTGGCCAAAGTGGGCAAACACATTATTTTAAAATCGAGAATTGATGCCGAAACACAAGCAGCCTTAGCACAAGGCATTAAAGAACCCGAATTAGAATGTGCCGTCTTAGAACAAGCCTTGCTCGAAAAAATATTTGTAACGCAAGCCGAAATTGATAGCGTAGAAGTAGGCGAGGCTGAAGTTGAGCACGAACTTGACCAGCGCATGAATTATTTTATTAGTGCATTTAATAACGACATAACGCAGTTAGAAGCCTACTACGGCAAAAGTATTGCCGAAATAAAAAACGACCTGCGCGAAAAAACCCGCGACCTTTTAGCGGCGCAACGTATGCAAGGGCAAGTTACAGGTAATACTGCCATTACCCCCTCTGAAGTGCGCGATTTTTACAACGCCCTGCCACCCGACAGTATTCCATACATTAACTCGGAGGTAGAAGTTGGTCAGTTGGTTATTACACCCAAACCAACACGGGCACAAAAAGAGGTGGTAATCAATAAACTGCTCGATTTGCGCCAGCAAGTGCTTTCGGGCAAAAAATCGTTTGAAGACCTTGCCAAAGGATACTCTGAAGACCCCGGAAGTGCCCCACACGGCGGTAATTTGGGGTGGATGCAGCGCGGCTCGTTAGTTCCTGAATACGAAGGAGCAGCCTATTTATTAAAACCCAACGAAATATCGGATGTAATTGAATCGAGCTACGGTTTGCATATCATCCAACTAATTGAAAGGCGCGGGGAAAAGATAAATACCCGCCATATCTTAATCCGGCCGGTTCCGGATTGGGCGCAAAACCAAGCCACTCAAAAAACTTTAGACAGTATTAGAAACTTAATAGTGGCCGACAGCCTAAATTTTAAATTAGCAGTCGAAAAATATTCGGACGATGAAAACAGCAAACGCTTTGGCGGCATGGTTCAAGATGCACAAACCGGCAGCAGCCGTATTGAAATGAACCGCTTAGACCCAACTGTGTTTTTTGGCATTGACGGCTTAAAGCAAGGTGAAGTTTCAAAGCCTCAGGAGTTTAAAAAACCGGATGGCACAACCGCTTACCGAATTTTATATCTTTACGAGCGCACCCAGCCGCACCGCGCCAATTTAAAACAAGACTATGCCCGTTTTCAATCGTATGTTGAAAATATAAAACGACAAGAGGCCCTACTGAAATGGTTAGATAGGCGAATTCCGGAAACATACGTTTGGCTTGCCCCCGAGTTTCAAAATTGCACCATGAGCCAGCGTTGGGCTAAAGCAGCACAGGGCGGCGAATAAAACATAAGGTAATATTTTGCCCAGTACTTGGTCGCTTAAACCTAATAAAAATGATGTTCTTGTTATGTTTTTAGTACAAAAACCCATTTTTTTAATTGGCTACATGGGTTGCGGCAAAACAAAATCCGGAAAAAAATTGGCTCAATTGCTGCACACCCAATTTATAGATTCAGATGTCCAAATTTCAAACAAAGAGAACTTATCTATTCCTGAAATATTTGCCCGGCATGGCGAAGCTTATTTCCGGATATTAGAGCATAACTGGTTGCAAAATTTTGGCCACTCTCGTACTCCGTTAGTAATTGCTGCCGGCGGTGGTATGCCTTGTTTTAATGATAACATAGCCCTAATGAACAAAATTGGTCTAACTGTTTATTTACAGGCATCGGTAAATTTGTTAGTCAAACGTTTGGCCACGCCCAAAGCGCAACAAAAACGCCCGCTCATTGCCCACCTTAAAACACCCCTTGTACTTGCAGCGCATATAGCCAGCCAATTGACCGAGCGCGAGCCATATTACCTCCAAGCTCAAATTGTATACCTGTTGACCATTTACCGGCGGGGCAAATTGAAACAACTATTTTTAGCAGCCTTAACACCTATTTACACACCTAAATAAAGCCTAACATCAACAAGCAAATTAAAGTGCTATTATTTACTACCTAATTGGTACCAGTCAATTTTGCGGCTTAAGTGCATAACCGTTGCCAAAAAGGCAAACAAGCCCAAACTGCCAATTAGCAGGGCATAATCTTCGAGTTGTAATAAGGTAAACAAAAAGCCGTACAGTAGCACTAAAACAGAAAAAATACCTAAAGTAAGCCATTTATTATTAAAAATACTGTTGCAATAAAGGGTAATTAAGCCAACAACTCCGCTGGCAGCCACTATATAAGCAAGGTTAAAACTTATATATTCGGCCAATGACAACAGCAATAAATAAAAAATGCAAATGGCAAAGCCTACCATTAAATATTGTATAGGGTGAATACGCAAACGATTTAAAATTTCGGTAAAGAAAAAACTGGTAAAAGTTAAAACCAAAAAAAGCAATGCGTATTTGGTGCTTCGGTTGGTTTTGTCGTAATGACTTACCGTTTGCATTAAACTTACCCCAAACGATGAGTTTTGAACCGAATAGGTAGTGCCCAACCATTCTTGCGGATAATTGCGGTTCAAATGTAATACTTTCCAATGGGCTTTAAATCCGGATTTTAATGAGTCTTTAGTGTCTGGCAGAAATGCACCGTTATAACTTGGGTCGTTCCAAGGGCTGGCCATAGCTACGCTGGTTTCTTTGCCAAGGGGGGTAATATGTAAATAATCGCTGCCGTTTAAATCGAGGTTAAGTTTAAAATTCAGCTTGTGATTGTTGGTATTACCAGCACTATTTGCAGCTATTTCATTATTTATATTTAAATTAATATTACAGTGAACGCCCGTGTCGCAAATATCGTTATTGCCGGTTCCGGGTTCAAACAGCAAATTTTGCCCATTCCAATTTAAGGTTATATTTTCGTTAATACCACGCATATCGCTTATACCAAGCGTTACAAATGCCTGGTCCCACAAAATATCTTTAGCATCAACACCCAAGTCGGTAAAATTCGGATAGTTAAAAAAGCCCTCCATATTCAAATCACTTTTATACAAAACCGCCTGGTAGATACTTCTTTTTCTCAATTCCGGATGCAAATTGGCATCAACACTAAGTTCTTCGGGTAAAAAGTGGGCGTAGGCAATTTGCATTATGCGTTGGCCGTCTGCGTTGGTTTGCCATGTTTTATAAGGTATATTAATTATGGGGCCAGTTAACTGTTGGGGTTGGCCCCAGTTGGTGCTAATCTCTGCAACAACCTGTCGATAGCGCGCGGCGCGCTCGTTTACCAAGTCGTAAATAATAAAACTTGGTATCATTAATAAACCAATCATCAGGCCAATAACAATAATTTTAATAATTACCGATTGGCTGGCGCGGTCTGACCATTTTTCGGATTGTCCGGGAGGCAAATTGCTCATATCATCTGTTATATTAAATAATTTTACCGTATTAGCAGGTTATTCTAAAATTCAGATGCTGTTTTAGTTTGTCGGGTTGTATGTAGAACAAAAATGAGCAAAATTTGACTATAAAATTGCTAATTTGTTATATCTATTTTGTTTTGGGCAATTATTTCTTGGTACAAGGCATCCATATTATTTATTAGCCGGTTGAAATGAAAATGTTCAAGTGCCCAGCTTTGCCCGTTTTGCGCTAAATATTGTTGCATCGGTAAATTGTTTAGCAGTTGAATTAGCTGTTCGGTAAACAGCGTTTGGTTGTTGTTGGGTACTAATACTGCCGTTTTGTTAGGTAGCACTATGTCGGCAATACCGCCCGCCTCAACGCTAATAATGGGTTTGCTGGCAGCTTGCGCTTCGATGAGGCTGACTGGCGTGCCCTCGTTAAACGAAGTGAGTGCTATTACATCAAGCCCGGCATAAACAACATCCATTTGTTGCGCCCACGAGGTAAATATTACCTGTGGTGTTGAAATTTGGTTTTGTGTTTGATGGCCGATTAAATTGGCGGCAGCATCCGGATAATTTGTATATTCACTATTGTCGTCAAATTGCAAACTTGCTTCTTTTTCATCCGGATTAAAATTGTTATCGTAGGGTTGCATTGTCCAAGTTAAATTCAAATTAGTGGCTAATTGCTGCAACGAGGCCAACAACTCGCCATTGCCAATAATAAAGGCACAAGCTGGCTGTTTTAAGTGTGGCAACGCGGCGGCGTAGGCTTTTAAAAACATAGCATGGTTTTTTACGGCTGTTAGCCTGCCAACAATGCCCAAGGCCAAACAATTTGAGGGCAAATTATAATATTGCCTGAAATAGGCGCGTTTTGCTGCTTGGTTTAAGGTAAAGGGGTGTAAATTAAAACCTAAAGGCACAACTGCAATTTTATGGCTTGGGCAAACACGATATACGTTGGCAAGTTCATGCTTTTGTTTTGTACTTAGGGCAATTACTTTGTGGCAATATTTAGCTAAACGCCGCTCGGTCTGTAAAAAAAATCGGGTTTTAGCATGGCCAAAATACGAGTGAAATACATGCCCGTGGAACGTATGCACAATTGCCGGAACCTTACTTACATGTGCAGCCAAACGCCCTAACGCACCTGCTTTTGCTGCGTGGGTGTGTACAATATGTGGTTTAAACTGCGCTATTATTTTAAGCAAATAACGATAAGCAAAAATATCGTTTAGCGGGTTAATTGCCCTTCGCATGTTTGGCACGTAATGAGCCGTTATGCCCATTGACTCGAGTAAATAGTCTGACGATGCCTCGCTTTCGTCTTTAATGCCCGACAATAGTAAGGTTTCGTAGCCTTTGTCGGTTAAATATTTAGTTAGTAAACCTACGTTGTGTGTTGGCCCACCTATATTTAACCGGTTAATAATTCGTAAAACTCGAGGCATTTGTTCGTGGATAGTGTTGGTAAAACAAACTATGAATTTCGGCGAGGTGGCGGATGAAAAATATATTCAAATAAAACACATAGCACAAAGGCCATGCCTGTTGAAAGTGCTATTTTTGGCAAAATATTATCAAAATACGAAAAACTGTAGGCATCAACCACATAATAAAAAGTTTGATGAGCCAACAACAATATAAGGCAATAAATTGCAAACCATTTTAATCCTAAGCTCGCTATTGATGGTTTGTCGCCGGGTTGATAGTCGCTAACCGGGCGATTAAAGGCAATTACCGGATGGCGCAAATAGGCCATAAAAACGGTTGCCGAAGCATGCAATCCGGGTGTATTTACAAAAACATCAATTATTAAACCAGTTAAAAATGCCAAAATCAAGCTTAACCATCTTTGCACTTCAAAAGGAAGCATCAAAATACAAAGCGGGTAAATAACAGGTGTTATACCGCTTGGCAGTTCGATACGACACAAAATAAGCGTTTGAAGGGTTAAAAGCCCTACAAAGCGCAAAATTAATCCTATTGAAAAATTAGCATTACTCATTTATTTACTTATTTATTTATTCCGGTCTTCAAGGGTGCGTTGCTCGTTTTTGCGTATATTGTCAATTAAATACACGTATTCGAGTGTTTGAAAATCGGTGTCTAAGCGCACCCGCAGCCTGTAAAGATTTGAGCCTTCGGCAAGCTGAATATCGTCAATAACGCCAACGGGCAGGCTGGCCGGAAAAAATTCGGAATAACCACTGGTTAAAACAGTATCTCCGGCCATAATTAATATGTCTTTACCTATGCCTTCAAGGTAAGCGTACTTAGGGTTGGGCATGGGGTCGTTCCATGTTAGCGAGCCTTTTACATTGTTGCGTTTAACTTTACAGCTTATTTGCAAATTGCGGTTCAGTATTGGTATTACTGTTGCAAAATTAGGACTTACCGCGCTAACTACACCTACAATACCATTTTTACTTACAACGCCCATCTCTTGCCGAACGCCATGCAAACTGCCTTTATTTATCGTTAAATAGTTGTTTGTACGGTATAGCGAACCATTAATAATTTTAGCACCTAAAAAATTATACAAGCGAGCATCGCGACTAATTTTTGCTTCTAGCTCTAAAGCCGCTTGTTTTTTAAGGCTGTCTATTGCTAAACTGTCGTAGCCCATACCCGCCGTGTCTAAGGCTAAAGGGGCGTTGTAGTTGTTGGCAAACAAGGTTGGGTAAATGTCTATGCACTCGCTGCCCGTGTTTAGGTCTAATTGTTGACGAAGTGTGCTTATTTCTTGTAACAACAGGGCGTTTTCTTCGGCTAATTGGGTGTTTATATCTTGCAGTTTAACGTAGTCGCGTATTTTATCAGTTTTTTCAATCATTGTACCCGTTACAATATTTAAATTGCTAAATGTTGTAGCCCTTTGGTAATGGTTGTACCGAAGCAGCAGCCCAAACGAAAGAATTTGCAAGAGCAGGAAAACCAAAAAGGCATTGTATCGAGTAAAAAATAACAACAAATTGCGCATGGCAAAACGTGTTTGAAAAGATTTAGTGTTAACTTATTAAATTAGATGGAATTAGGAGGAGTTCGAGCTGAATTTAGTATAAGTAGATACTATTAATGGTTAGGTAAAATATTGTAATTTTCCGGATAAAAAAATGTGCACTTTTTTAATTTTATTATAAGCTTTAATTGCTGGCTACCTTTATATCATGAATCTTTAAGTTTATATTTTTAATGCTGTTTCATATATTTTTTTAACGCTGTTTTCTTTTTCGTGTATTAATAGTGTTTCAATTTTGGGCAACAATTGGCTGTTCAAATTTGTTTTAAGTTTAATAATTTCGGACAAGGCGTAAGCGGTGCTCCAGCGCACTACTTTGCTTTCGTTGGTAGTATTTTCGAGCAAATTAGCGACGGTGTTTGCTAAATTTTGGGGGTAAAGTGGGGCAATATTGGCAACAATTTTTGCCGCCTCCCATTTAATGCGCGAGGCTTTTGCCAACAAGTTTTGGGTAGCAAAGTTAAGACAATTTAAATTGGCAATATCCGGAAATAATTTGGTTGCGTATTCAATG
Organism: Sphingobacteriales bacterium; assembly: GCA_016706405.1. NCBI lineage: Bacteria > Pseudomonadati > Bacteroidota > Sphingobacteriia > Sphingobacteriales > Sphingobacteriales bacterium. The sequence goes on along the minus strand of JADJJT010000002.1, from coordinate 1,127,334 downwards.
GCTTCAATACAGTTGGCTTTATCGGGGTCTTTCTTAATGTTTGAAGTCACTTTTATTAGGTCGTCTAAACTAATATTTTTACTTAATATAAGTTCGGCAATAAGTTTGGTTTTTGCTTTTGCTTTTATACTTTTATCGGTTAGAATATTGTTTAGCGTCATGTTTTGGTAATAATAGACAAAATTTTTATCTTTGAAGTTGTTTAAGAATTAAACCATAATAATTAACCACATAGACACATAGAATTTGTTTAAGCATTAAACGGTGTGGCAGTTTTAAGGACTTGATACTAAGAAACTATTGAGATAAAACAGGCTGTAAAATGTAAAACAAATATATTGACAACTTAGTTTTGCAATTACTTTAGTAGTACATAGTTTCAAATTAGTTCAAGAAACTAATTTTTAAACAACTTCTTTATATCCGGATTAGTTTTTTATTTTAACAAAATTAAATATAAAATGATGTTCGCCTATGTAAAAATGGGCAATTTGTCATTTCTTATATTATTACTTTCGCTTCGTTTTGCCTTGTACTGTTGCTACCGCCAATTATTTGGTTTATCTATTTACCCATCAAAAACGGAAATTTATTGATGTTTTTAAGTGCTTCGCCTGTGCCGCGAACAACCGCTCGCAAGGGGTCTTCGGCCACGTGTACTTTTAGCTTTGTTATAGCCGATATGCGTTTGTCTAAGCCGCGCAGCAAGGCACCGCCTCCGGTTAAATAAATACCAGTTTGATAAATATCGGCGGCCAATTCGGGGGGTGTAATTTCGAGTGCTTTTAAAATAGCCTCTTCAATTTTAGCAATTGATTTATCTAAGCTATGGGCAATTTCGGCGTAATTTACGGTTACTTGTTTAGGAATACCGGTCATTATATCGCGGCCATTTACGGCATAATCGGGGGGAGGGTTTTCTAAGTCGGTAAGTGCTGCGCCTACATTAATTTTTACAGCCTCGGCGGTGCGTTCGCCAATTAAAAGGTTATGTTCGCGGCGCAAATACTCCATAATATTGTGGGTAAGTTCATCGCCGGCCACTCGTATTGATTGGTCGCAAACAATACCCATAAGTGCAATAACAGCAATTTCGGTAGTTCCACCGCCAATATCAATTACCATATTTCCTACGGGTTCGCTAACATCAATACCAATACCCAAAGCGGCGGCCATCGGTTCGTGTATCAGGTAGCGTTCTTTGGCGCCGGCGGCTTCGGCTGAGTTAAAAACTGCCTTTTTTTCTACCTCGGTAATTCCCGAAGGTATGCAAATTACCATTTTATACGAAGGACTAAACCACTGTTTGTTAGTGTACAGCATTTTAATCATTTCGCGAATCATGTTTTCGGCGGCTTCAAAATCGGCTATTACGCCGTCTTTAAGTGGTCGTATGGTTCTAATGTTTTCGTGGGTTTTTTCGTGCATTTGCATAGCGCGTTTGCCAACGGCAATAACTTTACCGGTCAAGCGTTCTATGGCAACAATTGAGGGTTCATCTACCACCACTTCGTCTTTATACATAATGAGGGTGTTGGCAGTGCCAAGGTCAATGGCTATTTCGTGTGTTAGGTCTAAAAAACTAAGTAATCCCATTTATAATAACAATAAACTGAGTCGAATTTAAAATTTGTTTCAAAAAAGCCAAAATAAAACCAAGCCAAAGAGAAGTATAATAGAAACTATATACCATCTTTACAATAAATAAAAGGCAAGTTTATATTGGCATTTAACGCGCAAAGATAGTGCTTTATTGAAACTTTTAAAAATTTGTTTCCGGAAAAATCAAAACTTCCCACTCGAAAATAAAATATCCGGAGCTGTGCTAATTTTAAGCAAATAACCCATCTTAAATTTGGCAAATTAAATACACGTAAACTGCAAACTTTGTACTTTTGTGGTTAAATTAAAAAGAAAGTATGTCATTACTTGAAGTGAAAGTACCACCAGTGGGCGAGTCGGTTACCGAAGTTACAGTAGCTAAATTATTGGTAAAAAACGGCGATATTGTAGCTATTGACCAACCTATTTTAGAATTCGACAGCGATAAAGCTACCCTTGAACTGCCCGCCCCCGCCGCAGGAAAAGTGAACCTGTTAGTAAAACCCGGCGACGACCTTAAAATTGGCGACACTGTTTGCACTATTGATACACAAGTTGTAATTACCGAAGAAACCACACCGCCACCACCGGCCAATAATCTTCCGGATGAGAATACAAATAACGACAATACCAAAACAAAAACGGTACAAAATGATGGTGAAACCTACACCAAAGGCCATCCATCTCCTTCGGCTCAAAAAATTATAACCGAACAAGGTTTACAAACTGAAAAAATTGCAGGCACGGGGCCCAAAGGGCGAATTACCAAAGCCGATGCCCTACAAGCTGCCGATAATATTACCAAACAACAAAATGTACAAATTACAAGTAATAACAATAATGTAGTAGATACCGATACATCCGAAAACAATAAAAATATCCGGATAGAAAAAATTACCCGCCTGCGCAAAACCATTTCGCAACGTTTGGTGGCCGTTAAAAATCAAACAGCCATGCTTACCACCTTCAACGAAGTTGATTTGCACAATATTAACCAACTGCGCGACAAATATAAAGATGTATTTAAAGAAAAACATGGAATTGGGCTTGGTTATATGTCGTTTTTTAGCAAAGCCGCAGCCCAGGCTCTTATGGAGTTTGAGGCGGTGAACGCTTATTTTAAAGAAGACGAAGCCATTATTGAATACCATAATTTCGTTGATATTTCGATAGCCGTTTCAACACCCAAAGGATTAGTTGTGCCGGTGATGCGCAATGTTGAAACGCTTAACCTTAAACAAATTGAATTAGCAGTGAAAGACCTTGCCACCAAAGGCCGCGACGGCTTGCTAACTATTGACGATATGACGGGCGGCACTTTTACCATAACCAATGGCGGTGTTTTTGGCTCGTTGCTTAGCACTCCAATTTTAAACCCGCCACAATCGGCAATTTTGGGTATGCACAGTATTCAAGAGCGGCCAGTTGCCATCAATGGCCAAATTGTAATACGCCCCATGATGTACGTTGCCCTTAGTTACGACCATAGAATTATTGACGGCAAAGAGGCAGTTAGCTTTTTAGTGCGCATCAAACAATTATTGGAAGACCCAATTAAATTGTTTTTAGAACTTTAACCTTTACTTGTTCTTTATCACTCACTATCCCAAAAAAATACAGCAACTTATTTAACATTAAACTCAATAATAATAAACTTAATTACATATCTCTGACTTATGCAAATTACCGCCACTTTAGTTCAGTTATTACCCTTGCAAACGGGCGAAGGCCGCAATGGCCCATGGAAAAAACAAGAAATTATAGTAGAAACTGATGGCCAGTACCCTAAAAAAATATGTATTTCAATTTGGGGGGATAAAATTATCGAATCTGTGCTTCAAGTAGGTCATCAACTAACTATTTCGTTTGACCTTGAAAGCCGTGAATTTAACGGCCGGTGGTACACAGACGTAAAAGCATGGAAAGTTGAGCCAGGCAATAGTAGTAATACCAATACCAACAGCCAACAAACCTCTGCCGACAACAGCTCAAACGAGCCGTCAATACCCACCGATACCGGAGACGATTTGCCCTTCTAATTAAATACGATTTGGCATATTATCTTTATTTATATTGTACAAAGCTTGGTATAAATTATATTTGGCCCTAATGCAACAAATATAATATAGTATAAATTTGCTATTTTTACCAACTATCTGTTTTGCTTCATGCCATTTCGTATTGTTTTTTCGCACGGCTATTTTATACAATTAGATGCCAAAGAACAGCCCATTATGCGGCCTTATCCGCCTTTGGGTTTGCTTTATTTGTCGGCATTTTTGCAGCAACATGGCTTTGCCAACGAAGTGTTTGATAATACGTTTTACTTGCCCCACGATTTTAAGCAGTATTTGCTTAAAAACCCACCTCATGTATTAGCTTTTAATGTTAATTTACTTACCAAACTTCACATTTTACCGCTCGTAAACTGGATTCGCGAACAGCCAAGTTTACAAAATACAATTATAGTTTTGGGTGGCCCCGATGTAACCCATAATACAGATGCCTACATACAAGCAGGCGCTGACGCTGTTATTTACGGCGAAGGCGAACAAACTATGCTGGCCTTAGTACAAGCTTTATCATCCGGATATTTGCCTACCGACCCAAAAGCTATGCAGCCTATATCCGGACTTGTATGGCGCAATGCCTCAACGGGGCAAATAACCCAAAATCTACCCCGCCCCGCCTTAAAAAATATTGACGATTTGCCTCAGGCCAACTGGCAGGCAATAAATATGCACCAATATATTGAAACATGGAAAAAACACCATGGTTTTAGTTCCATATCAGTAAGCACACAACGCGGCTGCCCTTATACATGCAAATGGTGCAGTACCGCCGTTTTTGGGCAATCGTACAGGCGGCGTGCGCCAAAATTAGTAGTAAAGGAGTTGGAATATTTACGGCAAAATTATAATATGGACTTAATTTGGTTTGTTGATGACGTGTTTACCGTTAGCCACAAATGGCTACAAGCATTTGCCAACGAACTTAAAGCCCAAAACTTTAGCTTTGCCTTTGAATGTATTACCCGCGCCGACCGCCTAAACACCCAAGTTTTAGAATTGCTGCATCAAACAGGCTGCGTAAAAGTATGGATAGGTGCTGAGAGTGGCTCGCAGTCAGTAATTAATGCCATGGACAGGCGGGTAAATATTGGGCATGTTCAAAAAATGCTAATCGGTGCCAAAAAATTAGGTATTAAAACAGGCACATTTATAATGCTGGGCTACCCCACCGAAACCCACGCCGATATAGTTGAAACAGTGGCACATTTAAAAATTGCCAACCCCGATTTTTATACCATTACCACTGTTTACCCCATAAAAGGTACGCCGTTATATACCGAAGTTGCGCCTCAAAATTCAAATTTTATGGAAAATTGGGCAGCAAGTTCAAATAAAGAATTGATTTTCAAACGCACTTATCCGGAAAAATATTATTATTACGCCATACGTTGGGTGGTGAATGAGTTTTTATTTTTCAAATTACAAAAAACAGGTAAAACTTTTCATCCAAGGGCTGTAAAGGCAAAACTAAAAGCATGGGCTGCTTGGGTTGGCATGTTTTTTTACAAGCAAACTACTTCTTAAATTAAACTATACGAATAGTTACCTTACAATTATGTCTATTCTATTGAGGTTAGTCCTAATTTTTGTAATAAATTTTGAGGGTTGTCAACACTTGTTTCTTTAAAGTTTAAGCCATTCCAAACTAATACTTTTGCCGTATAGGCATTGGCAGTTGGCAGGCTTTTATCAAAACTGCCCAAAACTATATCTTTAGCCTTGTCGTTATTAATATCTAACAACATGGCATAATCGGTTTTGGTATTATTAAACATATAGTTGGCAATATTTTGATAGCCCACAAATTTTTGCTGGTTTTTATCTAAATAAAATAAGGTGTAAAGGTCATTTCGGCCTGCCGCGTTGTGGCTTCGCACTAAGTAGCCCTCGTGCATGGGCGATATTTCATAACGGCCAACAGCAAAATGTTGGGTTAGCGGTGCTTGTTTGCTTTGCTCGTACCAATTTTCGCTAAACATTGGCAATAGCGAGGGCTGTATGGGGCTGCCCACTAAAGTTTTTGCCAACTCGTTGTTTTGTGTCAATTGTCCGGCCATTTTAGGATTTACAATCAACGACTCAAAATTTAATAGTTTAAATTTAGTTTCCAATTCCCAAATATCAATACTATTATTACCAATTTTATTGGCAGCATAAAAGTTGGCTGCTTTAGCTTGGTCGTTTGGCAATACAGAAAATGCTTGCCCTTGTGGTTGCAAGGCGGCAGTTGAATTAGCAGCTACGGGTGCATTAAAAACTTGAGGTGCCGCCGCCGCCGATATTGTTGTTGTTGTCATTTCGGCAAAATTCCACGAAGCTGGTTTATTCAAATCAGCGATGGCGCTATTACTATTATTTACCTCCGGAAGAGAAAACGTACTGATATTGCTATTGTTTGGGTTTTGATAAGTGCCACTGTTTACCTGTCCGGTTATAGCATTAAACGTAACTGCCGGCGCAAGGGCAGAACTTGTCGCAGGTTTAATTGTCGAACCCGAAGTTTGTTGTTGTTTAGAACTTGTACTGGCCGCCGGTGTTTCTTGTTTAGTTTGTGTTTGCTTATTACCACCGTCAGCAACACCCTTACTTAACAGCGTTACTTGCCCAACCCCTTCCTTGTTGTTGTTAAAGGTTGCCGCCGTAACTGCAGCGATAGCAGGAGCAGTAGCGGTTGTATTATTTGCAGGAGGAGTATTTTCAACGGGTGTAATCCTCATGTTATAATCTAAAAATACCAACGAATTTTCGGCATGGCTGGTAATAGCAGCCTCCGGATATCCATGTTGTTGCCAATACTTAGCCCAGTTTTGAGCTGCATCGAATGTTTTAAATGGGCCAAATAACAGTTTAAAATCGCTGTTTGTTTGGTTGTTTTTTTCACGGAAAATCGCTCCATATTCCACTAATTCTGACAAATTAGCTAAGTCTTCTATATTTTTATATGTTACCAACGAAACAAAAAACCATATATCTCCATTGCCCGTATTTTGCTGGTTTGATGTATTGCCATTAAAGGCATCGCTGTTCGCAGAGGGCATGTCATTATTATTCGTTCGATTTGCCAAAGGTACCGGCATTTCGTCTTTGGTTTTTGTAACCGGATTTGGTTTTTTGTTTAAACTTTTTATGCTATTATCAATGTTAATATTTGCAGGTAAGGTTTCTTTGTTAGATGTTGTATCGTTTATTAATACCTCCTTAACTTCGGGTACAGAGGCGGTTGTTTTTGGCGTTTCTGGCTCAAAAGCCTTGCCAATTAAAACGCTATTGGCTGGAATGGGCTTGGGGTAACGCATTACCATAGCCTCGGCAAAACCCAATGTTTTAACCCTTTCGCAAATTTGATTTGCCGCTTCATAAGAATCGTAATAACCAACAATCAAACGAGTCAGACCTTGTTCGGTTGGTTCAAAATAAACATCGCCCACTCTTCGTAAGGGGTTAATTTTATTAGTGTCAACAGCCGGGTCAATTAGCTTAAATGCCCCAACTTGTACTTTAAATTTATTTGCAGCAGCAGTATTTACATTAGGGCTTTGTGCGTAAACTATTGTAAAACATGCACCTAAAGCAAAAAGCACAAAGGCTTTAAAAAAATCGTTCCTCATCTTTGTTTGATTGAGTAAATAAACAACCACATAATTGTAGATTGGTACAAAATTAGGCAAATTTACTGTTATTTTTACAATGTAATGCGCAATAGGTGTTTAAGACATCAAAAAGTCAAAATAGAGCCTAATTTTGACTACCTTTGCTTACGTTGCCAATTTGATTATTCCGGACAAACCCTGCCTTAGTCTTTATCCGGATAAAATAAAAATTAATACTTTTACTGCGTGTTTCAATCCTAATTTAACAATATGGAATTACAACTAACTAATTGATTAGCTAAACCCAAAAAAACCATTCATAAACCTTGCCCATTTACGATTATTTAGTTGTTGGCGGCAGTTTGGCCGGATGTTGGTTAGCCTATTACCTTACCCAGTATGCGCAACAACGGGTTTTACAGGTTGTAGCTCCCCAACGGCCTGGTGCTGCCTCAGTTGCAGCAGGTATTGTAAACCCCATTACTGGCCGCCATTTATTGCTTACTTGGCGAGCCAACGAAATTTTACCTTTTGCCGAAGCAGCCTATACGGAGGCAGAATCTTTTTTTAATTCTAAAGGTCTTAGTTTGCCAAACTTAGCTAAATTATGGCATAAACGCCGTTTAATTTGGCAAATTACTGAACCCCAACAGGCCGAACAATTTCATTTGCGCAGCCAAACTCTGCTTTATGCACCTTATATTGAGGAAATTACAACCCGCCCTACCCTACCCTATTTGCCACCCGCGCTTGCCTACGCACAAATACAAGCAGCACAAGCCAATATAGGCGTATTTACACAAAATTGGTTGGCTTACCAACAAAACAAGCAAGCAAGTATTCCTCTTGTTGTTTGCGAAGAGTTCAATACAAAAGATTTACAACTAACCACTACTTCGGCTATATGGCGAGGCAATTCCATAGGTACAGTTGTTTTTTGCGAAGGGCATTGGGCTACCGAAAATCCATATTTTAGTTATTTGCCCCATGCACCAGTAAAAGGCGAGGCGCTGCATATAAAAATTTCGCAAGCCCCCAACCTGCCCTATATAATTAAAGGTGGTTTGCAAATTGCGCCCATGCTTACCAACTCCGCTGAGAACGATATTTATTGGTGTGGCAGCACCTACAACTGGACAGACCTGACCCCCGAACCAACCGAATGGGGGCTTGCGACCTTACAACAAAAACTACAACAAACCATAACCGCGCCCTATCATATAATAAAACACGTTGCCGCAATAAGGCCGGCAACCAAACAACGCCGCCCTTTTTTAGGCCGGCACCCTGTTTACCCGCAGTTAGCTATTTTTAATGGCTTAGGAACCAAAGGAACTTCGTTGGCACCGTTTTTTGGGCATTTACTTTGTAAACACCTAACGCAAAACCATCCGTTAGAGGCCGAAATTGCCCTACCCTCTCCGCCTTGAAAATTACACCTTTATTTCAAATTTGTTTTACAAAGTAGCTTTATTATTTAAACATAGAACTACTTGCCTGCAATTTTCGTTTAGAACAAAAAATAATTGCCTTTATTAATGAAGACGCATCGTTTAAAAGCCGCACTTCAACGCATTTTTGTTTTTGTAAAAGCTCGCTGGCAGCAAATTCCGGAAAAACTCCGGAAAAAAATACGCCTCACAGCCATTGTTTTGGCGAGTTTTTTTTTAGGTTTTATCCTGCTCGATTTGCTGTTTCCCTTTAAACCCAAAGTTGTATATTCGCAAATTATACTTGACGCCAAAGGCACTCCATTGCACGCCTTTTTAACCCCAGACGATAAATGGCGCTTACGCCTTGAGGCGCAAGATATTACACCCGAACTGAAAGAAGCCTTTTTGTTTAAAGAAGATAAATATTTTTATTATCATTTTGGTATTAACCCTGTTGCTATTGTTAGGGCTGCGTTTAATAATTTGCTCAAAGGGCGGCGCACATCGGGGGCAAGCACTCTTACTATGCAAGCGGCACGTATGTTACAACCTAAACAACGCACCGTAGGCAATAAAATGATTGAAATGTTTAGGGCTTTACAATTAGAATGGCATTACTCGAAGCAAGAAATTTTGCAAATTTACCTTAGTTTAGTGCCCTATGGCGGTAATATAGAGGGCGTAAAATCGGCGGCGTTATTGTATTTTAAAAAAATGCCCAACCATTTAAGCTTGGCCGAAATTACTGCTTTGTGTGTAATACCAAATCGCCCAAATTCGCTTACCCTAGGGCAAAATAATACCGAAGTGGTAGAGGCACGCAATAAATGGCTTAAAAAGTTTGCCCAAGCACATATTTTTCCGGATGCAAATATAAACGATGCGTTAAACGAGCCTTTAAATGCTTCGCGCAATGATGCCCCTAAATTAGCACCTCATTTTAGTATCCGGATGAAAAACACTTACCCAACAAAGCCTACTATTGAAACATTTCTTAATTTACAACAGCAACAAAAAACCGAAGAGTTGGTAACAAATTATATCAGAAGATTGTATCACCAAGGAATGCGCAATGCTGCAGTAATGGTTATTAACAACCAAACGATGCAAGTTGAAGCCTATGTGGGGTCGGCCAATTTTGAAAATACCGACGACGGGGGTCAGGTGGACGGTGTTAGGGCAGTGCGGTCGCCGGGCAGTACGTTAAAACCATATTTGTATGCCCTGGCCTACGACAAAGGCTTGATTACCCCTAAGTTTAAAATTAGTGATGTTCCGGTTAATTATTCCGGATATGCACCTGTTAATTTCGACAAAAAGTTTAATGGTATGGTTAGTATTGAGTTTGCTTTGGCTAATTCACTCAATATTCCGGCAGTAAAAATTTTAGACACCCTGGGTAAATCTTATTTTATCGAACAATTAGTAAAAGCTAATTTTAAACAGGTAGCGCTTAAAAAAGATGTGTTGGGTTTGTCGGTTATTTTAGGTGGATGTGGTGCACGCTTAGAAGAGCTAACCACTTTATACGCCGCTTTTGCCAATCAGGGTGTTTACCGGCAGCCCCATTTTGTACCATCTGACAGTTTAGAGATTACTACGCCTTTATTTAGCCCGGCAGCAGCTTACGGCATTACACAAGTGCTAACGCAGCTAACGCGCCCCGATTTTCCGCAGCAGTTTAGCGCCTTTACCAATACGCCACGTATTGCCTGGAAAACCGGCACCAGCTATGGCCGTAAAGATGCCTGGAGTATTGGCTACAACGCGCATTACACCATTGGCGTTTGGGTCGGAAATTTTTCGGGCGAGGGCAACCCCGATTTAACCGGAAACAATATTGCTACGCCTTTGCTGTTTTATATTTTTAATACTTTAGATTATGCGCCTCAAAAAGACTGGTTCGTAGCGCCGCCCGAATTGCAATATCGTTGGGTTTGCTCGGTAACGGGTTTGCCTCCCGACCATTTTTGCCAGCAGCAGGTAATGGATGTATATATTCCCGGCGTTAGTACTGGCCAAGTTTGTAACCATTTATTTGAAGTAGCCGTTAATCCAACCGAAACTTATAGCTACTGTACAGCCTGTAAACCTATTGACGGCTTTAAAATTAAAACCTACCCACGATTACTGCCCGAAATTGTAGCCTATAACCAAGCTAACCATATTCCTTACGAAGCCGTGCCCGAACACAACCCCAATTGCGAGCGAATTTTTAACAATACTGCACCAACCATCAGCTCGCCTGTTGCAAATATTGACTACCTGCTTGACCCTGCCGATAATACCGAAATTATGCTCGCCTGCAACGTAGGCAACGATGTAAAAAATGTGTATTGGTATGTAAACAACGCTTTTTATGCACAAGCCATAGCCGCCGATAAACTTTTTTTTAAACCTATTGAAGGCACTAACAAAATTACCTGCGTTGATGATAAAGGCCGAAAAACAGACGTAACAATAAAAGTGGCATTTTTATAGTACCAAGTTATTATGTTTCTAACCTAAAAACTAGAAATCGTGCTTAATTAAAAGATAGCATTAGCTAAATTGTCCATTAATAGTTGGGCAATGAAAATATCATCGGGGTTTGAGTGGGTAACATTATTTTGAATTAGATCAATAGTGCCTGCGCTACCCGAAAAAACTTTACCCAAATCAATGGTTACTGTTACGTTTTTAACATCGCCGGCCAATAAGGTAAGCGGGCGCGGTAGCGATACAGGTTTATATAATGGGTCGGTGCCGCAATGGTAAGCAAATCCGGTATTTAAAGGTGGTGGGTCTAATTGAGGGTCAGCTTTGCCAATTATCTCTAAAAATGTATATTTCAACCAAGCCCAATATAAAATAGTATTTTCAAAATAAAGTGGGCTGTCTTTAGGAACGGCGGTAGGGTCGGTATTATTAAGTTCGGCATCTAAGCCCAAGCCAAATTTTAAGGTATTGTAAGTGCCAATGGCAATTTTTGCTTTTATTGTATCTGGGTCTTTTAAGTCAAGCAAGGCAACGTCTCCAAGCGATTGCTCTGTACCATCGGGTGCTACCATAGCCATCCGCGAAACATATAAACGAAATGCTTCAACCGAAAAGTTTTGCCCGTTAGTGTGGGCGTAAATATCGCTTGGATTGTAGATTGAGCCATTTACAACCGCCTTAAAAATTAAATTTACATTGTATGTTGGGGCGGGTGGGTCGGGTTCGTCATCAGGGCAGGCAGTAAACACCAGCGTAGCTGTAGTTAGTAAACCAAGCAATAAAAAACGGTGCCAAATAGGATTATTCATGGTAGAAAGGTATTTTTTAAGAATGGCAAATTAGTTTAGGTTGCAAAGTTACCAATTTTAAAACATAATTCGCAACGCAACAGACAACTAAAAAAATATTTTTTAGCACTTATTGAGTCTCGTAAAAGTAAAATCCGGATATTCATATAAACAAAAAACATGCTTTATTAACTTTGCGTAACTACCGCGCCAAACTAAAATTTCCGGATAAAAATTTAATCGCAGCTTTTTCGATAATTTAATATTAAATCAAATGGTTATCATTTTAAAATCGAAGGTAATTTTTTCTGGGCAATAACTCAGGGACAGTTGCATAATAAACCGAGATGGAGTTTTATTGTTTTACTTTTATATTTGGTAACGCCAAAAAAATAGCACAATAATTATTTCTTTTTAGCCAAGAGTGAGCTAAGTTAAAAATACTAGTTAATTTAATATTGTTTATGAGTAGTTTATTAAAAGATCTATACTCAAAGGAGTTTTACCACAATTTTGCGCAAATATTAGCACCTTTATTGCCCAAATTTAACGGCAAAATTTTTAAACAGTTACTATTTGATGAGGCATGGGAAAAACGCGAGCTTAAAGCCCGGATGCGCCATACAACCCAAGTTTTAAAACAGTTTTTTCCGGATGATTTTGGCGAGGCAATGTCGCTAATCGAAAATTTAATTAATAATCTAAGGTTGGCAGATTTTAAAAACGGGCAACTTGTTTTTATGTTTTTGCCCGATTATATAGAACTATACGGCCTCCAAAACTACCCTCAATCTATTAAAAGCATTGAGTTTGTAACCCAATTTATTACTTGTGAGTTTGCAGTGCGCCCCTTTTTAAAGCAATACCCAGCCGCCATGATGGAGCAAATGTTGCAATGGGCAAAACACCCCAACGAATCGGTTAGGCGATTAGCATCTGAGGGTGCCCGGCCTCGCTTGCCATGGGCAATGGCTGTGCCGCATCTTAAAACCCAGCCCAACAACATTTTACCTATTTTGGAGCGATTAAAAGACGACCCATCCGAAACCGTTCGGCGCAGCGTAGCCAATAACCTTAATGATATTAGCAAAGACCATCCGGACTTGGTTTTGAACGTATTGCAAAATTGGGCCGAGCCTTTAAACGCCCAACGAATGGCTTTGCTAAAACATGCAGCCCGAACCCTGCTAAAATCCGGAAACCCCAAGGCTTTGGCTTTGTTTGGACTTAGCACCTCAAATCTAATTAAGCTTACCCACACACATCTTCAATCAACTGAAATCGAAATTGGGCAATATTTAACCCTACAATTTACATTGCATAACCCAAGCAACAAACCTTTTGCGCTTAGGCTTGAGTACGCTATTTATTTTTTATTGGCAAACGGCAAATGGAATAAAAAAGTATTTAAAATAAGCGAACGGCAATTAACTGAAAACGAAACGCAAACAATTCAAAAAAAACATTCGTTTAGACCCATAACTACCCGCAAATATTACAAAGGGCAACATTTTGTGGGCTTAATTATAAACGGTTTAGAACAGGTTAAACTACCTTTTTGGTTAGGCTAACTACCCGCCTATTACACTACAAATGGGGCATTTATCGGGATGGTGATTGCGGGCGGGGCAGTATTGCCGTCCAAAATAAATAATTTGTAAATGTAATTTGTTCCAGTCTTCCATCCGGAAAATTGCTTTTAAGTCGCGCTCGGTTTGTACTACATTTTTGCCCGATGTAAGCCCCCAACGTTGGGCCAGCCTATGTATATGTGTATCGACCGGAAAAGCAGGCACCCCAAAGGCTTGCGACATAACCACCGATGCTGTTTTATGCCCCACACCCGGCAAAGCTTCTAATGCCTCGAAACTGTTGGGTACCTGGCCATTGTGTTTGGCAACGATAATTTGCGAAAGGTTGCGAATTGCTTTTGATTTTTGGGGGCTTAACCCGCAGGGGCGTATAATGTTGGCAATTACCTCGGTGGGTAATGCTTGCATGGTTTGCGGCGTGTTGGCAAGTGCAAAAAGTTGAGGGGTAATTTTATTGACGCGCTCGTCTGTACATTGCGCCGACAAAACCACTGCAACTAAAAGCGTATAGGCGTTTGTGTGCTGTAACGGTATAGGCGTTTCAGGAAATAGCTTATTTAAAGTTTTAGTTATAAACTGTGCTTTTTGGGGCAAGGTCATAGCGGCAATCAATGAGGGTTGTTATTTTTTTTGCAAGGTTTTAAGGTCAAAATCTTTGCGCACAAATACTTCGCTCATTTGTATGTTAATTTGTTTGTTTTCTTTGCCTTCACTTTTTGTATTTAACACCAAAACAACAGGTTTTTCGCGGTTAGTGTTAAGGTCTAAATCTGTTTCAATAATACAGGTTCTGTTGCTGCTAAATGATTTAATTGCAGTACCAACCAACCATTCGCCCATATCGCCATCAAGGGCTGTCAGGGGTTTTTTATCGAGCGAAACAAGGTCGCTGTTAATAACTACATGGTCATCAACAGTTTTGAGGCTGCTGTTTAAAAATATTTCAATATCGCCCTGCTGAACAATTAATTTTGCAGTTGGCCCGGGCAAAATTGCTACCCATTCGCCTTCAAGATTTTTAATTAATTTTTCGGTAAGTTCGTTTCGTTCGGCATTAGGGTCGGCAACAAAAAACTGCCTGTACGTATTTTTAGGAACTCCGTCTGAATACACTTCATCAACTTGTAGGTCAATTCCTTTTATTTTATCACCAACAAAAATTGGGAAAAAAGTACCTATTGTTTTTTGGTTAATTATTGGGTCGGTATAAACTACTTGATAATTGTCATCCGTTTTTGACTTAGTAGGCTCAAGTTCGCCGAGTAATTTTACCCGGTCGTTTACAATCCGGTAAAATTTAACTAAATACTTGCCCTCGTTGTTATAAATTTGAAGTTTTGGAATACGGACGTAGTTGTCCCACTCATTTTTCCAATGTCCGGCAAATTGTTCAAAACTTATTTCCGGATTAGGCGGATTAGGCCCTAATTGTTCAAGGCTTGATTTGCGGACCATCACGTCGAGTGCTTTTCCGGTATAATTTCCGTTAGGGTCAACTATCAGGGTGTGTAAATATAGTTTTTCAACGCCTTGGTCAAAAACGGGCATTATTAAACATTTTGAACCGGCAAGGGTGGCAACAAAACTAAAATCTTCTTCCGATACTTTTACTTCAGCCCATTTCAAGGGCAATTCTTTTTTACCTATTTTAGCATAGGCTTTTACTCGGTAAGTTTTATAAATTGTTTCTTCAAAAATAACTTTGTTGTAACGGTTTGTTACCGAATCTACTTTTACCCACTCGCCCTGTATATTAAAAAAGTGCTGGCTGCCTATGTATTGGGCAGAAACAGTCAAATTAAATAAGCCTAAAAAATAAAGGCAAGTTATCAATGTTTTGAACTTAATAATTGGTTTCATTGGCGTTGCTATTTAATTCAATTTATTTTGGCAAAAGGATTGAAAGATGTGAGGTGGTATAAAACAAAAAGCAATATTTTCAGCGAAATTAGGGAAAAAATTTTAGCAACAAAAAAAAATTAAAAATTAGGTTGTTCATTGCCTTAGTTTATAAAAGTTTATTTTGTTTTGCAGGCAAATATTTCGATGTAGCTTATTTTCAATTCAAAGAAAAAAATGATTTTTTTGGTTCGCAAAATAAAAAATCATAAAAATAGTGCTGTTGATTTACTTAACCATAATCTTCAAAAAAAGCTTCGTAATAAGCAAAAGTATAAGTTTTGCCGGGTGGTTGGTTATGTTCTAACGAGTGGCCTTTTTCAGGAAAATCCCAAGAATCAACACCAAAAATACTATTTTGCCATTTTTGGCAATATGCTATACAATTTTCAACAGACAAATTGAGCATTTCTTCAATAGTTGTCAATGTTGTTTGGCCAGTAACTGGGTTCTTAAAGGCAAGTTCACCCGATAATCGTTCAAAATAGCTGTTAAGTTGTTTATAGTATAATGCGCCTAATTTGGTTTGCATATTTTGTGGAAAAAAACTAAATAAAGGGGCAAAAAAAACTATTTCGGCTAAAGGACCGTATTTGCCGGTGAGCCTTTTGTGCATCAGCTAATGCTGTTAGCATGTGTTTTGCATACACCTCTGCATTCATAGTTAAATAAAACGCCAGTGCCTGCTGTACTAAATCATCAAAACGATATTCTAAACCTTTAACCAAGGCAGTCAAATCGTATTTATTCATCTCCTCGTAATTGCCTTTGCATAAATAAAAATCGAGCAAAGCCTCAAATTTAAGATGATGGCGTTGATGACGAATCCGGGTTTTAATGTCAGTGTCCGGATAATACTCGCCCGTATAATAGTAAACTAAGGGATGAAATATTTGGTCGGCAATTATATGTGTAAGTAAGCCCAACCAAAAAGCAATTAAGTGTTGATTCTCGGCTTGTCTTTGTATTTGCCACGCTACACAGCGTAAAACTGCAAAAGTATCTTCTCCGGATATACCATGTAATTTGTTTGTCACCGAAGCAAGTCCTTGCGCAATAGCCTGATGTTTGGGGTATTTTTGTGGCGTTAAATAATAAAATAAATCATGGTAAACTGCTCCCAACTTATAAATATTTGGATATTTATTGATGGCTTGTTCGTAAACAGTTCCTTGCAATTTTTTGGCTACCCGTTCAGCAATTATCCAATGCGTTATTTCTTTAGGCATGATTTAGGCAAATAAGTAACTATATTGAATTTAGCATAAAATATAGCACAAAGGTACAAACTTAATTATGGTTTGTTGTTCATAAGCATCAACAAGCAAAATAAAGACCAGAAAATACACAGTTCAGGCAAAAATTTACACCTTATAAAAGCAAAAAAGTCGTACCTTTGCCGGCCAAATTGTAGCGCACATTTTAACTTAAATACAATTTATTTATTTGTTTTTTACAACACATTTAATATATATTAATTATGCACGAAGTAGTAATAGTATCGTTGGCACGCACACCCATTGGCAGTTTTGGTGGTAAATTGGCCAGTTTAACTGCCATTGAATTAGGTAAAACCGCTATGCAGGCCGCCATGCAACGCGCTGGCATTGATTATAATGCAGTGAACGAAATATATATGGGCAATGTTTTGCAAGCAAACGTAGGACAAGCACCTGCCAGGCAAGCAGCATTAGCAGCCGGATTTAACCCCTCGGTTGTTTGTACCACTATCAATAAAGTATGTGCAAGTGGCATGAAATCGGTAATGTTAGCAGCCCAATCCATACGCTTAGGCGATGCTGAGGTTGTTTTAGCCGGTGGTATGGAAAGCATGTCGCAAGCGCCTTTTCTATTAACCCGTCAACGTTGGGGCAACAAGTACGGCAATATCGAAACCGTTGACTGTATTGTGCGCGATGCCTTGCAAGACCCCTATAACGGCAATATGATGGGTAATGTTGGCGAGCTTTGTGCAAATACTTATGGTTTTAGCCGTCAAGACCAAGACGATTTTTCTATCGAATCGTATAAACGTGCCGAAACCGCCTACAAAAACGGATGGTTTAACAACGAAATTTGCCCTGTTACCATACCAAACCCAAAAGGCGAGCCTACCGTAATTACCGAAGACGAAGAGTACCGCAACGTGCGCTACGACAAAGTTGCCTCGCTTAAACCTGCTTTTGACAAAAATGGTACGATAACCGCCTTTAACGCCTCAAAAATTAATGACGGCGCTGCCGCTTTGGTACTAATGAGCCGGGCAAAAGCCGACGAGCTTGGCCTTAAACCCATTGCCCGCATTGTATCGTATGCCGATGCCGAACAAGACCCCGATTGGTTTACCACTGCTCCCTCAAAAGCTGCGCCTTTGGCGTTAAAACGTGCCAACCTAACCATTGACCAAATAGATGCCTGCGAAATAAACGAAGCTTTTGCCGTTGTTGCTTTATCAAATATGCGCCTGTTAGGCGTACCGCATGAAAAAACCAACCGCTTTGGAGGTGCAGTAGCCCTGGGGCATCCTGTTGGCGCATCAGGTGCGCGAATTATTTGTACCCTTATATCGTCGTTACAACAATGCAACGGACGTTATGGCCTTGCTGCCATTTGCAATGGCGGTGGCGGTGCCTCGGCAGTTGTAGTTGAATTGTTATAAAAAACAGGTAATACCTAACAATTTTAACATTTCTTATAAACTTTAAACTTTAGCTCCTCGTATAAATAAGGGTAATTAAACAAATCTTATTGCTAAGCAATAAGATTTGTTTAATTTAAATTTATCTTTTTTAATACGAATTAATGTTATAGTTTATGTTTAAAGTTTTTTGCAGTTTGTGCCTAAGCAGCTTATTATTCTTAAACTCATGCTCACAAACTACCCATACAAATTCACAATCGCCTACTTCATTAAGTAACAACAATATGTTAAACTTACCGCTTACCCCCGTTCAAGTGCCTGCAGGCAAAGAAATAGCCACTTTTGCCGGCGGGTGTTTTTGGTGTGTCGAAGCTGTTTTTTCTGAACTCGATGGGGTAGATAAAGTTATATCCGGATATGCCGGAGGCATCGTTAAAAACCCTACCTACCGCGAAGTTTGCTCGGGCAGCACACAACATGCCGAAGCCATACAAATTACTTTTGATCCTCAAAAAATAGGTTATTCCGATTTGTTGTATATTTTTTGGCACGTACACGACCCCACCACCCTTAACCGACAAGGCGCCGATGTGGGCACACAATACCGCTCGGCAATTTATTACCACAACGACACGCAAAAAGCCCAGGCACAGGCATCAATTGCCCAAGCACAAACCGAAGCTATATGGCCTAATCCCTTTGTAACCGAAATTACCCAATTTACCAATTTTTACCCCGCCGAAGATTACCACCAAAGCTACTACTACGCCAACCCTTCCGAATCGTATTGTACTTTTGTGATAAGCCCTAAAATGGCTAAATTCCGGAAAAAATTTGCAAACAAACTTCGGCCATCCGGCGAATAGTTTTTAAAAACAACCAGCCTGCATACTGTACTAAACTAAAATTAATCTACCCTACCCTAACACCTCTTAGCTTTTTTTATGCTGTTTGTTTTCTTACATATTGATTAATTATTTTATTTAGTACATTTACACATGTCAACTAAGCACGATCTTAATTCCAATTCAAGCCTAAGCGTGCCAAGGGGTATTTACATTAAAGGAGCAAGGCAGCACAATTTAAAAAATATAACAGTTAATATTCCGCGAAACGCTTTGGTGGTTGTTACCGGGGTTTCAGGCTCAGGAAAATCATCGTTGGTAATTGACACCCTGTTTGCCGAAGGCCAAAGGCGTTACGTTGAAAGTTTATCGGCCTATGCACGGCAATTTTTGGGGCGGATGAACAAGCCCGAAGTAGATTATATTCATGGCCTTAGCCCTGCCATCGCCATCGAACAGCGAGTAATTAGTAATGCCGCCCGCTCAACAGTAGGTACACTAACCGAAATTTACGACTATTTGCGCCTGCTGTATGCTCGGTTAGGTAAAACATATTCGCCAGTCAGCGGGCAATTAGTGCGCAAAGACGAAGTAAGTGATATTGTAGATTATTTGTTTAACCTGCCTAACGGCGAACGGGTTGTCTTAGCCGTGCCTTTATCTCCAGATATATCAAAATCTGAAAAAAATACTGACGCCGAACTTAATCTCTTGTTGCAAAAAGGCTACTCAAGGCTTTGGTTAAACAATACCCTTGTTCGTATTGAAGATGTTCAGACCTCGCCCCAGCCATTATTATCCGGAGCTATGGTAATGATTGACCGTTTTTCTATTGACAATGCCGACAACGATTTGCGCACCCGTTGTGCCGACTCGGTTAATCTGGCTTTCTACGAAGGACACGGCCACTGTACCATCATTCATCCGGATAAAAATGAATGGCGCAATTTTAGCAATAAATTCGAAGCCGACGGTCTCGTCTTTGAAGAACCTTCACCTCAGTTTTTTCATTTTAACAATCCTTATGGCGCATGTCAAACCTGCGAAGGGTTTGGTCAAACAATTGGTATTGACGAAAATTTGGTCATTCCCGACCATAGCCTTAGCGTTTATGAAGGGGCAATAGCACCGTGGAAGGGCGAAAAAATGGGTGAGTGGTTAGATTTTTTAGTAGCGAATAGTTCAAGATTTAATTTTCCCATTCATAGACCCATTGCCCAGCTAACGCCTCAAGAATATCAACTACTTTGGACTGGCAATAAATATTTTGAAGGCATTAATGCATTTTTTAAAATGCTGCAAGAAAACAGCTACAAAATGCACTACCGCATTATGATGGCCAAGTACAGAGGGCGCACCATTTGCCCTGATTGCTTGGGCAGCCGCTTGCGAAAAGAGGTACAATACGTAAAAATAGGGCAAAAATCGTTAATAGACTTAGTACTGATGCCCATTAGCGATTTACAAACTTTTTTTTCCGGATTAAGCTTAAACGATTTTGAACAAGCGATAGGTAAACGAATTTTAATAGAAATTACCCACCGTTTAAATGTGTTGATAAATTTAGGTTTAGGCTATATTACACTTAACCGCAACTCGGCCACACTAAGCGGCGGCGAAACCCAGCGCATTCATTTAACCCGCATTTTGGGCAGTAATTTAACCAATGCCTTGTATATACTCGACGAGCCAAGTATTGGCCTGCACCCCCGCGACACCGACCGCTTGGTGCAAGTTCTGCAAAACTTACGTGCTTTAGGCAATACCGTAATAGTTGTTGAACACGAAGAGGCCGTAATGAAAGCTGCCGATTATTTAATTGATATTGGTCCTTTGGCAGGGCAACAAGGCGGCGAAATTGTATTTGAAGGAAAGCCAGGTGATTTATTGGAGCAGGCAAAGAATCCCGAAAATAAAAGCCTGACCGCACAATATTTATCCGGAAAAATGGCTATCACCCCACCAACGCATACGCGCCCACCCCTCGATTTTATTATCATCGAAAATGCTTCTCACCATAATTTAAAAAATGTAACGGCTAAGTTTCCGATAGGTTGTTTTACTGTTGTTACAGGCGTATCGGGGTCGGGCAAAACCACTTTAGTTAAAGATATTTTATACCCCGCCTTACAGCGCCACTTAACGGGGTTAGGCAACCAACCAGGTCGGCACGAAAAAATAACGGGCTACCTGCAAGGCGTTACAAAACTCGAACTAATAGACCAAAACCCATTGGGGCGCAGTTCGCGTTCTAATCCTGTTACTTATATTAAAGCCTACGATGCCATCCGAGATTTGTATTGCTCGCAGCAATTAGCCAAAATACGAGGCTACAAAACAGGCAGTTTTTCATTTAATGTGGCTGGTGGTCGCTGCGACACCTGTAATGGCGAAGGTGTTGTTACCATTGAAATGCAATTTTTAGCCGATGTACATTTGCTTTGCGAAGCTTGTAACGGCAAACGTTTTAAACCGGATATATTAGAGGTGCATTTTGGCCGTAAAAATATTTACGATGTATTAGAAATGAGCGTTGAAGAAGCCATTGACTTTTTTAAACCTCAACATAAAGATATTGCCACTAAATTACAACCTTTAGCCGATGTTGGTTTAGGTTATGTTAAATTAGGGCAATCGTCAAGTACTTTAAGCGGTGGTGAAGCACAACGACTTAAATTAGCCACCTATTTAGGCCAAAGTCGTACAAACGAAAAAGTACTTTTCATTTTCGATGAGCCTTCGACAGGCTTACATTTTAACGATATAAAAAAACTGCTATCCGCTTTTTATGCGCTTACCAACGCTGGCCATACGGTTATTGTTGTTGAACATAATTTAGACATCATAAAATGCGCCGATTGGGTCATTGACCTCGGTCCCGATGGAGGAAGCGATGGCGGCTATATTTTATATCAAGGCCATACATCCGGATTATTAACAGCAGAAAACTCTCATACCGCCAAATTTATCCGGGAAAAAATACAGTTTACCTCATAGTCATTTGCTTGCTGTTTTTTACTGCTTACAAAATTAAAAACCGCCCCACTCTTTAGGGATTAATCCTTAAAAATGGGGCAGAAGCATTATACTTCGACTAAACTAAACTGAAAACCAGTAGTTATATCTTGTTAATTTAATTCAATTTAATAACTCCAACTGCCACACAACGAGGAGCGGGACAACAATTGCCTAGTATAAACACAACCGGGCAGCATCCTGTTTGTGGACAGTTTGCATTGTCGGCAGTATAACTGTAAACGCCAGGCTCAGTTATCGTTAAACTGGCTTCTGTTGCACCGGGTATTAATATGCCATCTTTATACCATTGAATATTGGTTAAGCCTGCATCTAACGTTATCGTGTAACTATCACCCGGGCATAATTCAATGGGTACCATAAAGCAAGCTCTTCCCTCGTCATTATCCACTGAACTATCACCACTGGTAGCGGTAATATTTGCAGTATTGCAATAGTAACCAGGTGCGGTTGGCTGAACCGTAATTTGTATGGTTACCGTTTGACCTACTGCAACTGTTCCAACGTTAAACTCGCCTGATACCTGATTATAGGTAATATTATTCGGCGTATGGCTAATATAAGTCAACCCAGCAGGTAGCACATCGGTTATAACTACTCCTGTTGCATCGGCAGTACCGGTATTTTCAAGTGTAAGGGTAAATATAGTGTTTTGGCCTATTTCGCCCTCACAATCATCTACCTCTTTGGTTAAACTAAGATCAGGCTCACCTGCCGAACAATTACTTTTTTGTACTGTTGTAGTAATGGTGCATGCAGCATCGTTATTGTCGGTTATGGTAACAGTGATTACACTGCCATTTGCCGAACCTGCATTTAACTGGAAGGCTGTTGCACTGCCGTAAGTTCCGGATGTCGGGCTAATAGTAAAGCCCCCTGAAACAGACACAGTATATCCTGTACCAAGTTGTGTGCCCGTAGGATTAAGGCTAAAAGTAATGTAATCATCGGACAAATTGGCTGCTGTATTATTATCATTACAAGTTTCATTTGTTTTGCCTGCGTCAGTAAGCTCGCAAGGTGCTGGTTCGTTAACGGTGGTGCTGCACTCGGCAGTACAACCCTTGGCATCGGTAACGGTTACGGTATAAGTGCCGGCGGTTAAGCCGCTAATGCTCGAAGTTGTTGCGCCGGTGTTCCACAAATAGGTGTAGGGTGGTGTGCCGCCGCTGGCTGTTACGCTGGCTGTGCCATCGCTGCCGCCGTTGGTGGTTACATCGGTGCTGCTGCAAGTTACATCCATTACAGGGGGTTCGGTAACGGTGTAGCTGGCTATTGCCGTACAATTAACAGCATCTGTTATCGTTACGGTATAAGTGCCAGCCGATAAACCGCTAATAGTTTGGGTGGTTGCGCCGTTGCTCCATAAATAAGTTACCGCACCGTTATTGCCTGTAGGTGTAGCTGTTGCGGTGCCATCGCTGCCGTCATTGCAAGATACAGGTGTACCATCAGCAGTAGCACTAAGGTTACAACCTGGTTCGTTAACGGTGGTGCTGCACTCGGCAGTACAACCCTTGGCATCGGTAACGGTTACGCTGTATGTACCCGCTACTAAGCCGCTAATGCTCGAAGTTGTTGCGCCGGTGTTCCACAAATAGGTGTAGGGTGGTGTGCCGCCGCTGGCTGTTACGCTGGCTGTGCCATCGCTGCCGCCGTTGGTGGTTACATCGGTGCTGCTGCAAGTTACATCCATTACAGGGGTTCCGGTAGCGGTGTAGCTGGCTATTGCCGTACAATTAACAGCATCTGTTATCGTTACGGTATAAGTGCCAGCCGATAAACCGCTAATGCTTTGGGTGGTTGCGCCGTTGCTCCATAAATAAGTTACCGCACCGTTATTGCCTGTAGGTGTGGCTGTTGCGGTACCATCGCTGCCATCATTGCAAGATACAGGTGTACCATCAGCACTTGCACTAAGGTTACAACCTGGCTCGTTAACGGTGGTGCTGCACTCGGCAGTACAACCTTTGGCATCGGTAACGGTTACGCTGTATGTACCCGCTACTAAGCCGCTAATGCTCGAAGTTGTTGCGCCGGTGTTCCACAAATAGGTGTAGGGTGGTGTGCCGCCGCTGGCTGTTACGCTGGCTGTGCCATCGCTGCCGCCGTTGGTGGTTGCATCGGTGCTGCTGCAAGTTACATCCATTACAGGGGGTTCAGTAACGGTGTAGCTAGCGGTTGCCGTACAAGTTGGTGTTTCGGTAATAGTAACGGTATAAGTGCCAGCCGATAAACCACTAATAGTTTGGGTGGTTGCGCCGTTGCTCCATAAATAGCTCACAGGGTCGCTATTGCCCGTAGGTGTGGCTGTTGCGGTGCCATTATTGCCGCCATGGCAAGAGACAGGTGTACCATCGGCACTTGCACTAAGGTTACAACCTGGTTCGTTAACGGTGGTGCTGCACTCGGCAGTACAACCTTTGGCATCGGTAACGGTTACGCTGTATGTACCCGCTACTAAGCCGCTAATGCTCGAAGTTGTTGCGCCGGTGTTCCACAAATAGGTGTAGGGTGGTGTGCCGCCGCTGGCTGTTACGCTGGCTGTGCCATCGCTGCCACCGTTGGTGGTTACATCGGTGCTGGTACAAGTTACATCCATTACAGGGGGTTCGGTAACGGTGTAGCTGGCTATTGCCGTACAATTAACAGCATCTGTTATCGTTACGGTATAAGTGCCAGCCGATAAACCGCTAATAGTTTGGGTGGTTGCGCCGTTGCTCCATAAATAAGTTACCGCACCGTTATTGCCTGTAGGTGTAGCTGTTGCGGTACCATCGCTGCCGTCATTGCAAGATACAGGTGTACCATCAGCACTTGCACTAAGGTTACAACCTGGCTCGTTAACGGTGGTGCTGCACTCGGCAGTACAACCCTTGGCATCGGTAACGGTTACGCTGTATGTACCCGCTACTAAGCCGCTAATGCTCGAAGTTGTTGCGCCGTGTTCCACAAATAGGTGTAGGGTGGTGTGCCGCCGCTGGCTGTTACGCTGGCTGTGCCATCGCTGCCGCCGTTGGTGGTTACATCGGTGCTGCTGCAAGTTACATCCATTACAGGGGGTTCGGTAACGGTGTAGCTGGCTATTGCCGTACAATTAACAGCATCTGTTATCGTTACGGTATAAGTGCCAGCCGATAAACCGCTAATGCTTTGGGTGGTTGCGCCGTTGCTCCATAAATAAGTTACCGCACCGTTATTGCCTGTAGGTGTGGCTGTTGCGGTACCATCGCTGCCATCATTGCAAGATACAGGTGTACCATCAGCACTTGCACTAAGGTTACAACCTGGCTCGTTAACGGTGGTGCTGCACTCGGCAGTACAACCCTTGGCATCGGTAACGGTTACGCTGTATGTACCCGCTACTAAGCCGCTAATGCTCGAAGTTGTTGCGCCGGTGTTCCACAAATAGGTGTAGGGTGGTGTGCCGCCGCTGGCTGTTACGCTGGCTGTGCCATCGCTGCCGCCGTTGGTGGTTGCATCGGTGCTGCTGCAAGTTACATCCATTACAGGGGGTTCAGTAACGGTGTAGCTAGCGGTTGCCGTACAAGTTGGTGTTTCGGTAATAGTAACGGTATAAGTGCCAGCCGATAAACCACTAATAGTTTGGGTGGTTGCGCCGTTGCTCCATAAATAGCTCACAGGGTCGCTATTGCCCGTAGGTGTGGCTGTTGCGGTGCCATTATTGCCGCCATGGCAAGAGACAGGTGTACCATCGGCACTTGCACTAAGGTTACAACCTGGTTCGTTAACGGTGGTGCTGCACTCGGCAGTACAACCTTTGGCATCGGTAACGGTTACGCTGTATGTACCCGCTACTAAGCCGCTAATGCTCGAAGTTGTTGCGCCGGTGTTCCACAAATAGGTGTAGGGTGGTGTGCCGCCGCTGGCTGTTACGCTGGCTGTGCCATCGCTGCCACCGTTGGTGGTTACATCGGTGCTGGTACAAGTTACATCCATTACAGGGGGTTCGGTAACGGTGTAGCTGGCTATTGCCGTGCAATTAACGGCATCGGTTATCGTTACGGTATAAGTACCAGCCGATAAACCGCTAATAGTTTGGGTGGTTGCGCCGTTGCTCCATAAATAAGTTACTGCACCGTTATTGCCTGTAGGTGTGGCTGTTGCAGTGCCATTATTGCCGCCATGGCAACTGACAGGTGTACCATCGGCACTTGCACTAAGGTTACAATCTGGCTCGTCAACCGTAGCGGTACACTGGTCAGTACAACCTTTGGCATCGGTAACGGTTACGCTGTATGTACCCGCTACTAAGCCGCTAATGCTCGAAGTTGTTGCGCCGGTGTTCCACAAATAGGTGTAGGGTGGTGTGCCGCCGCTGGCTGTTACGCTGGCTGTGCCATCGCTGCCGCCGTTGGTGGTTACATCGGTGCTGCTGCAAGTTACATCCATTACAGGGGGTTCGGTAACGGTGTAGCTGGCTGTTGCCGTACAATTAACGGCATCGGTAATGGTAACCGTATAAGTACCAGCCGATAAACCGCTAATAGTTTGGGTGGTTGCGCCGTTGCTCCATAAATAAGTTACCGCACCGTTATTGCCTGTAGGTGTGGCTGTTGCGGTGCCATTATTGCCGCCATGGCAAGAGACAGGTGTACCATCGGCACTTGCACTAAGGTTACAACCTGGCTCGTTAACGGTGGTGCTGCACTCGGCAGTACAACCTTTGGCATCGGTAACGGTTACGCTGTATGTACCCGCTACTAAGCCGCTAATGCTCGAAGTTGTTGCGCCGGTGTTCCACAAATAGGTGTAGGGTGGTGTACCGCCACTGGCTGTTACGCTGGCTGTGCCATCGCTGCCACCGTTGGTGGTTGCATCGGTGCTGCTGCAAGTTAGATCCATTACAGGGGGTTCGGTAACGGTGTAGCTGGCTATTGCCGTACAATTAACGGCATCGGTAATGGTAACCGTATAAGTACCAGCCGATAAACCGCTAATAGTTTGGGTGGTTGCGCCGTTGCTCCATAAATAGGTTACCGCACCGTTATTGCCCGTAGGTGTGGCTGTTGCGGTGCCATTATTGCCGCCATGGCAAGAGACAGGTGTACCATCGGCACTTGCACTAAGGTTACAACCTGGTTCGTTAACGGTGGTGCTGCACTCGGCAGTACAACCTTTGGCATCGGTAACGGTTACGCTGTATGTACCCGC
This sequence comes from Sphingobacteriales bacterium, assembly GCA_016706405.1. NCBI lineage: Bacteria > Pseudomonadati > Bacteroidota > Sphingobacteriia > Sphingobacteriales > Sphingobacteriales bacterium. Next base: position 1,100,183 of record JADJJT010000002.1, on the reverse strand, counting down.
TACTAAGCCGCTAATGCTCGAAGTTGTTGCGCCGGTGTTCCACAAATAGGTGTAGGGTGGTGCCGCCGCTGGCTGTTACGGTGGCTGTGCCATCGCTGCCACAGTTGGTGGTTAAATCGGTGCTGGTACAAGTTACATCCATTACAGGGGTTCGGTAACGGTGTAGCTGGCTATTGCCGTGCAATTAACGGCATCGGTTATCGTTACGGTATAAGTACCAGCCGATAAACCGCTAATAGTTTGGGTGGTTGCGCCGTTGCTCCATAAATAAGTTACTGCACCGTTATTGCCTGTAGGTGTGGCTGTTGCAGTGCCATTATTGCCGCCATGGCAACTGACAGGTGTACCATCGGCACTTGCACTAAGGTTACAATCTGGCTCGTCAACCGTAGCGGTACACTGGGTCAGTACAACCTTTGGCATCGGTAACGGTTACGCTGTATGTACCCGCTACTAAGCCGCTAATGCTCGAAGTTGTTGCGCCGGTGTTCCACAAATAGGTGTAGGGTGGTGTGCCGCCGCTGGCTGTTACGCTGGCTGTGCCATCGCTGCCGCCGTTGGTGGTTACATCGGTGCTGCTGCAAGTTACATCCATTACAGGGGGGTTCGGTAACGGTGTAGCTGGCTGTTGCCGTACAATTAACGGCATCGGTAATGGTAACCGTATAAGTACCAGCCGATAAACCGCTAATAGTTTGGGTGGTTGCGCCGTTGCTCCATAAATAGGTTACCGCACCGTTATTGCCTGTAGGTGTGGCTGTTGCGGTACCATCGCTGCCGTCATGGCAAGACACAGGTGTACCATCAGCAGTAGCACTAAGGTTACAACCTGGTTCGTTAACGGTGGTGCTGCACTCGGCAGTACAACCCTTGGCATCGGTAACGGTTACGCTGTATGTACCCGCTACTAAGCCGCTAATGCTCGAAGTTGTTGCGCCGGTGTTCCACAAATAGGTGTAGGGTGGTGTACCGCCGCTGGCTGTTACGCTGGCTGTGCCATCGCTGCCACCGTTGGTGGTTGCATCGGTGCTGGTGCAGGTTACATTCATAACAGGGGGTTCAGTAACGGTGTAGCTGGCTGTTGCCGTACAACCTTTAAAATCAGTAATAGTAACACTATAAGTGCCAGCTGTTAAACCACTAATGTTTTGAGTGGCTTGGCCATTGTTCCATAAGTAAGTGTAAGGGTTAGTACCGCCATTTGGAGTGGCTGTTGCAGTACCATTATTGCCGCCATGGCAACTGACAGGTGTACCACCAGCACTTGCAGTCAGGTTACAGTAAAACCCAAAATCAAATACGTGTGAGTTTTTTCCATATGTTCCTGTTGAAAAACTCACATCGGCATTATTTCCGGATGAAATTCCATCTGAGTCTGTTTTATCATTTTCATCATTTGATGTACCACTTGTATTTGGGGTTGTAAGTGCAAAGCCCGACAAATTTGATTGCTGACTTCCTCCTATAATGTTGGGAATTCTAATAGTATAGGGCGTTAATTGGTTAATTGTAAGTCCATATTTAAAACTTGCTGTTGAGGTTTGGTTGTCGCTTGAAAAAATATAAAGTCCATTATTATCTGTTGTGGCTGTTGCTATTAATGTATTACCTTGATACAATTCAACGGTAATACCAGCAATTCCATTTTCGCCAGGGTCTTGAACTCCATCTTTATCTGTATCTAACCAAACTCTGTTGCCCAACTCAATAGGAGGGGTTTTACATACAACCTCTACATCTGACATAACAGTTGCCTTCACGCCCATTACACTTGTGCCGTATATGGCCACGCCAGTTGTATAATCCAAGTATCTACCTCCAGCTTGATTGATAGGTTCGCCTGGGTTTGTAAATCCGCCAACTACCATATTTGTGCCCGGCACAACCATAGTACCTCCGGCATATAAGTAGGGATGGACTGATGTACGCCCAACTTCAAAGAACCAATCATTTCCTGGTCCGGCAGTTGAAGGATCATCGCTGCCGTCATAATAGCCGGGTGTCCCATCCGGATTAGTACTGGAGCCTTTTGCGGTGGAGGTGTATGGCCCAGAAACCCCAGCATTTTCTACCGTAAAAGAGCCATTAGCCTCGCGCCAGGTACGCAACATATAACCAGGTTCCCTATTGCTCTTTCCGTTAACAAAAACCTGCCGGTTAGTAACGCCTATAATCAAAGCCCCGTTATCATCAAAAGCAATGGATGGTACTATGGGCTGAATTTCACCGGAACTTCCTGCGTTTTCGGTTCCTAACCAGGTTGTGCTCCATTTTTTTTGAGGCCAGCCTGGTGCACGAAGTCCGCCTCCGGTAAATGTTGATAAATCATAATCTAATACTTGGGTTAACGCGTTAGTTACTACATCCATTTTAAACCCTCTCAATCTCAAATCCGAACTAGAACTTCCGCTTATAGAAGCATCACAAATACCAACTATATATAAGGCACCCGCATGATACTCTATAGCGCTGGGTCGAAAAATACCGTTCGAACAGTTTGTGCCCGGAAGTGAAATCTCTGTAACAGTCAAATTATTGTAGCCACCACTCGGTATAGTGGCATAAGTTACAGCCGAAATATCGAACTTTGCAATATTACCTTTTCCCATATTAACGACATACAATGAGCCACCATCGTCAGAAATAGCAACGCCACCCAGACCATACTCACCCATCTCATTTGCAACAGGGTTTAATGCCGCTGTACTGATACCATAATCACTCATATTTGTAAGCAATTTACGGCCCACATAAGTGTTATTAGCTCCGCCAGCATAACTGGCTGCATATATTGCATCTCCGCCATCTGGAGCCGCGGGAAACCTATCGGTGAAGGTGGCAGATATCGTACTCATATACATAATCCTTGTTTTTCTTTGAGCTGCCACTCCAAAGGGAACACCAATCTGCGAAGCTAATATATCATCTGTATGGGTTGTTTCAGAGCCATCGCTGCCCATATTGTCTATATCTTCTCTATCATCAAGAAAATCCCATGATTTAACGCTATGATCATCATGCCAGATGCCAAGCCCGGTAACTACCCGAATTTTTTTATCCGGATCACATTTATCAGGCAGGTTAATTCCAAAATCAACAACATCCGAGCCATCCGCAAACTGTACAGAGGTGCCTGCCGATGAGCCAAAAGCGGCATCATTGTAGCCCGCAGGCATAGACAACTCTACTCTATAAGGTGTTCCGGAGACTATTCCTGCAATAGTATAATTACCGGATGCATTTGATGTCGCTGAAAAACTATTACCCAATGCATCAAATGCAGTAACAGTAGCATGAGTAAATGGCGCTTCTGCAGCTTGCTTGACACCATCATTATTGCCATCAAAAAAGACAATACCGCTTATTTGCGCCTGGGCATAATTTGAGAATAAGGTTATAACCACAAGCACAAAAGCCGTTTGATTTGAAACTGGTGGAAACACAACCTGAAATAAGTGTTTATAATGTTTATATTGGTCATAAAAATAAAATTTGCTAAACATAAGTTACTTTGGCGGTAGGGCAATTTTCATGCCAAATTGGGATTTGAACCCGATTTAAAAAAAGCATGATTACGTGCTTCCCTTAGGCTAAAACAATCCGGCGATTTATCTTTTAAACAGGCAGGCATTGTTGCCACAATCAAAAAATGCTTAATTTTGGGTCTATTTTGTTCTGAAATAAGCACAAAAAATCATCTTTTGTGAATTGTTAATTTTTTTTTTCAGTTTCTATACTTGTGTTTGTTCACTAAGCATCGAATAAAATAAAAAATCAAACAAGCATAATATCGCTGCCTCAAATGCCCAGTTTACTACCGCCCACCGAACCAACAAGGTATGCCCACGTTATTGTACCGCTGCCTATACGCGAAGCCTATACCTATGCCATACCCGAGCCATTATTAGCGCAAGTTGTGCCGGGCAAACGTGTAGAAGTGCAGTTTGGAGCAAAGCGTGTATATGCGGGCATGGTAAAAACTGTTTTTGAGCCAACCATAGCTCTTAACCCCACTAATGTAAAGCCAATTATTTCAGTATTAGATACTGAGCCTATTTTAAGCCCGATACAATTAAAATTTTGGGAGTGGATGGCAACTTATTACCTATGTACCGAGGGTGAGGTAATGCAAGCCGCACTACCTTCGGCATACAAACTATCCAGCGAGTCAAAATTAGTGCTCAATCCCTTGTTTGGCCAAGATTTTTCGTTGCTTGATGACCGCGAATACATGATTGCCGAAGCACTTACAATGCAGCCTCATATTACAATTCCGGATGTACAGCTAATTGTAGGCATCAAAACTGTTATGCCCATTATCAAATCAATGCTCGAAAAAGGTATTATTTTGGTAAATGAAGAGTTAGTAGAGCGTTACCAACCACGCGAAGAAATATTTATTGCCCTGAACGGAAACTATTTAAACGACGAAAATTTATTAGCCGAACTTTTTAACCAATTATCGCGTGCGCCTAAACAAGAGCAGCTTTTATTGGCATGGTTGCAATTACATGCCGAAAGCGAATTGCCCAATATTATGCGGTCAATACTGTTAAAACGTGCCAATGCCGAAGCTAATGCCTTAGATGCTTTGATAAAAAAAGGTGTTTTTACGAAGGAAAGACGCTTGGTTAGCCGATTAGATGATTATGTAAATCCGGATAAAACTATGAGTGATTTTATCCTTAGTCCGGCACAAAACGAGGCATTACGACAAATAAACGACTGGTTTGCCTCCGGAAAAAGAACTGTTTTACTGCACGGTGTTACAGCCAGCGGCAAAACCCAAATCTATATCCGGATGATTGAAGAGGTCATTGAAACAGGCAAGCAAGCCTTATTTTTGCTGCCCGAAATTGCCCTTACCGTACAAATGATAACTCGTTTGCGCAAAGTTTTTGGCAATCAAATTGGTATCTCGCACTCAAAGTTTAACGATGCCGAGCGTATTGAAATTTGGCAATCGGTATTAAATGGCAAATACAAAGTTATAGTAGGGCCGCGCTCGGCCATGTTTTTACCCTATCAAAATTTAGGCTTGGTAATTATTGACGAAGAACACGACCCCAGCTATAAACAACACGACCCCGCCCCGCGCTACAACGCCCGCGATGCTGCAATTTATTTAGCCAACCTTATGGGTGCCCAAGTTGTTTTAGGCTCGGCGACACCTGCTATAGAAACGTACTACAATGCTACGCAAGGCAAAAAATTTGGCTTGGTAACCCTCAACGAGCGGTTTGGCGGCGTTGAAATGCCCGCCATTGAAACTATTAGTTTGCGAGCTTTAATTAAAGAAAAAAAACTTGTTAGCATTTTTACCCCTCAGTTAATTGATAACATAAAAAATGCCATCAAGCAAAACGAGCAAGTTATTTTGTTTCAAAATAGGCGGGGGTATGCGCCTTTTATTTTGTGTACTGCTTGCGAATGGATTCCGCGCTGCCATCAATGCGATGTTAGCCTAACTTATCATAAGCACAATAATAGTTTGCGATGCCATTATTGTGGCTATTTTATGCCACTGCCCAGCCATTGCCCCGAGTGCAAAACCACCCAATTGACGGTACAAGGTTTTGGGACCGAAAAAGTAGAAGAATATTTAAAAATATTTATTCCGGATATTAGCACCAGCCGCTTAGACTTAGACACTGCCCGTACCAAACATGGTTTTGACAGGGTTATTACCGATTTTCAGGCGCAAAAAACACAAGTATTAGTAGGAACACAAATGATTACCAAAGGACTCGATTTTGAGCGGGTTAATTTAGTGGGTGTACTTAATGCCGACCATTTATTACATTTTCCGGATTTTAGAGCTGCCGAAAGAGCATTTCAACTATTATCGCAGGTGAGCGGCAGGGCGGGGCGCCGGCAACAACGCGGCACGGTGCTAATTCAGGCATTTAATACTAAGCATCGGGTGCTTCATTTTGTAATTGACCACGATTATACCGGATTTTACAAGGCCGAAATTGAAGAGCGGCGAACCCACCGTTACCCACCTTTTGCCCGCATTGTTGTACTTAACCTTAAACACCCCGACCGCACAAAAGTAAATACCTTTGCCGAGCAGTTGGCAAAACGCCTCAAACAATGGCCTGCCGACCTGCTTGTTTTAGGGCCAACAGTTCCAATTATATCAAAAGTGCGCAACTATTATTTAAGGCATATTTTAATAAAAATACTAAACCCAGCCTCACTTAATGAAGCTAAAATGCGCATTGCCGAGGCAATAACACACCTAAAAACAGCACAAGGTATTGGCAAATTAGTTGTTTATGCAGATGTTGACCCCGCCGGGTAGCAGGTAAATTAATCAAAACCCAAAAATTATTTTTTAAGCACCTGTTATTTTAGCCCTCAAACTGCAAGGTAATCATTACTGCGCGCGATTTTAACCGGCCTAACACCTCCGAATAACGCAAATTAGGCGTATCGGTAAAAATATTGTTTAGGCCATTGCTAAACCGTATTTCGGGCGAAAAAATAAACAGCGGAAAATAAAATTCTAAGCCTAAGCCATACTCAACGGCAAAATCAACAGGTTTAATTTTTACAATGTCTAAGGCTTTGCGGGCTTTCGAGTTCGAGGCAAGGTCCCAATCCAAACGTCCACCGCCAATAACATAAAATCTGAAATTATCAAAAAACCTGTCTGATTTATATTTTACCGACAACGGAAAGGTAAGCATAATGCTTTCGATGGTTTTGTTTGTCGCAAGGTTGGGGCCACCATCCGGAGAAAGTTCAATATAATCGAGTTTTTTTTCGGCAAATACCAACGAAGGAATAAAACGCAAATCAGTGCGTTTACCCATGTGGAAATCCGAAATAATACCCACATTAAACCCACCCGAACGCGAAGATTGCACGCTTTTAATGGTATCATGAAAAGCAAAGTCCGGCGAGTGCGTAACAGCAAAACGCGATAAATTGGTGCCCAGCGAAATACCAAAATGAATTTTTCGTCTGTCGTGGTTTTGTAAATTAGGCTGGGCTTGACTTAATTGGTTGTTAGCCAAAAAAAGGCTTAACAGAAGCGCACAAAAAATGCTTAAATTGGTTTTTTTCCGAAATAAATGGTGCATATTCCAAATGTTAAACGTATAAATCTCGTATGGGTAAATTGTGCGTTTTTAAGGTGATTAATAAAATCGTTTCCTTGTGGGAAAGCGCGTATAGATGCGGGTAAGTACGTGTAGGCGCTGTTGTTTTTTGAAAGCATTTTTCCTATAAAGGGCAACCAATAACGGTTATACGCATTGTAACCTAAACGCATTAGTTTGTTTGGGGGTTGTGTAAGTTCTAAAATAACTAAACTACCTCCGGGTTTAAGCACCCGCCACATATTAGCTAATCCAAGGGGCAAATTAGCAAAATTGCGCACACCAAAAGCAACGGTAATGGCATCAAAATTATTGTCGGCAAAGGGTAAATTTTCGGCATCGGCTTGTAAAATTTCAAATTTTGTTCTTTTTTCATCCGGAATTGAGGCTAATTTTTTCCGGAAAAGGTCTAACATGCCATCAGCAATATCTATACCCACTATTTTATCCGGATTTAATTGTTCCATTGCCATCAGCGCAAAGTCTCCGGTGCCGGTTGCCACATCCATCAACAATTTAGGTTGCTGATCTTCCAAAAGTTGTAAGGCTTTTTGACGCCATTTTTGGTCAATGCCCATTGAAATAATACGGTTTAACAAATCGTACCGGTGCGCAATATGGTTAAACATATTGGCTATTTGTGTTTTTTTGTCGTCGGTGGTATTATTTAAGTCGGGCACTACGGGCAAATTGGGTGGTGGTGTTTGTTGTGCCATAAATTTAACGGAGGTGGTGAGATGAAGGATAAAAAAACAATTAAATTATGCTAAAACTTTATCAATAGCCTCCATAATTTCAGTTGTTAGCAGGGGTACGGCATCAAGGGCTTTAAGGTTTTCGGTTAGTTGTGTTAGTTTTGAGGCGCCCAAAATAACTGTGCTTACATTAGGATTTTTTAAACACCATGCCAAAGCCAAAACAGGCATAGAAATATCTAAGTTTTGAGCTATACGGGTTAATTGGCGCACTTTGGCAAGTTTTACTTCTTGAAGCGCTTGTTCGCGGAGCCAGTCTAAACCTTGTCGTTGCAGGCGGGTGTTGTCGGAGGGCATACCGTTGTTGTATTTTCCGGATAAAAGCCCCGATGCAAGTGGCGACCAAATAGTAGTACCTAAGCCAAAATTTTTATAAATGGGTTCGTATTCTACTTCAAAACGCTCGCGGTGCAACATATTATATTGCGGTTGCTCCATAGTGGGGCCAATAAGGTGGTAGCGCTGGGCGGCATAATGAGCTTCGGTAATCTGTTGGGCGCTCCACTCGCTGGTACCCCAATACAACACTTTGCCTTGCTGTATAAGGTGGTTCATAGCCCAAACGGTTTCAATAATGGGTGTATTGGGGTCGGGTCTGTGGCAAAAGTATAAGTCTATATAATCAAGTTGCAGGCGTTTAAGTGCGGCATCGCAGGCTTCAAATACGTGTTTGCGGCTTAATCCGGTTTGATTGGGCAATTTTCGGCCATCGCCAAAAAATACTTTACTCGATACGGTGTAAGAAGTTCTGTCCCAATTTAATTTTTTTAATATTTCGCCCATTACTATTTCTGAGCGACCATGTGCGTAAATTTCGGCATTGTCAAAAAAATTAATGCCGGCTTCGTAGGCTGCTATCATTAGCTGTTCGGCAATATCGTTATCAATTTGGCTGCCAAAGGTAAGCCACGAGCCTAATGAAAAGGCACTTACCTGCAAACCTGAGTTTCCTAAACGGCGGTACTCCATGATTTTTATTTATTAATTGTGTTTATTTTTAAATTGTTTTTTCAATTTGTGTTGGTAATACTTAATTGCTTGCCTACTTTTTTGGGCTACTTACCGCAAACCTTTACTCCCAACTGCCGTTAGTACTACCGTTTTTTAACGAGCCAACCCGCAAGGTATCAAATCGGTGTGTTTGGTAGTAGGTTTCGGGTATATTGTGGTAAAGAACGGTATAGGGCACGCTAATTTGAAAAGCCTCGATGGTATCGTTGCCTTGAATTATAAACGTTGTTGCGGCATCAAATGTTTCACCTAAATTGTTTGGCACTATAATTATATCATCTAAAAGGCGTGCCGAGCCATTAAAAAGGGAGTCTAAAACGGATTTTTTGCCTATTTCGATGGTATTGTCCGAGAGGCTGTCTAAGGGGTTTGAAGCGGGTAAAACGGCTTGATTTATTGTAAGACTATCGTGCAAGGCAAGATGTAATAATTTGCGCAGATCGTCAGTATATTTGCCTTTTATACTTTTATAGGCCAGTTCTATTTTACGCAGTCGGTCTAATCGTTTAACGGTAGTTTCGTATCGTTTGGTTACTTGCCATTGGTACGATACCGGTTTTTGAAGCATAGCTATTAGCAGCCACGCCAAAACCAAGGCGGCACTAATAAAAATGATGTTCAACCAATGGCGTAATTTTATCATGTATGTTTAATAGGTCGTTTGCTTGATTTGTATTTTTTAGTGTATGTTTTGCTCGAGTTTAGTTCTAATTTCGGCCAATTTAGTTTCGGTTACTTTGCAGGTAATCCATTCGGGGTCTAAATGTACGCCTAATTTTTTGTAAAAATTAATAGCTGGCTCGTTCCATTCTAAAACATGCCACCGCACTTGCTGGGCGTTTATTGAAAGAGCAAATTTAAACACTTCGTTTATTAATAAATTGCCAATTCCGGTTTTTCGGTGTGTTTGGGTAACAATTAAGTCATCTAAGTAAACAATTTTTCCTTTCCAGGTCGAGTAGGCAATATAATACAAGGCAATACCTACAATTTTTGGAGTAGGTTGTTGTTGGTCTGTGTCAAATGCTTCGGCAACATGTAATTTATAAATAGGATTAGCGCCAAAGCCATCTTCAATAAATTGGGGTAAGGAAAGTTTAACTTCGTGTGGGGCTTTTTCGTATTCGGCCAGTTCATTTATTAAGTCAAAAGCGGTGGCGGCATCGGCTTTTGTAGCGGGGCGGGTTTTGTAGTGTATCATTTTTTTTTATGATTGTTGTTGTGGCTCTGCTTGAAGGAGCAATGTTTTGGTCTTTGTTTTGTTTTTGTATTTTTGAATGAGTAAATGAAAACCATAAGCGCCCACAATATATAAACCAACAGTAATTAAAATGATGGTTCCGTAGCGAAGTTCGTGTTGCCGCATCATCCGGAAAAGCTGGCTGCTAATAAACCACGATCCGGACCAAATGCTCGAATGTATGGCGCTCATCATTTCACGGTTTTTGTCGCCAACGTAATACATCGAAACCTCCGAGGTCATAGGGTTGGCAATATTCATCAAGGGCTGCCTTAACATATAACTAAGTACAGCCAAGGGTAACGCCCACCAATAGGCACTATAAAAATCGGAAAATGCAAGTAAAGCTAATAAAAATATAGCAAGAATTTGCGTGTAAGTAATAGCATTATAACCATATTTAAGTTTAATAGTTGGCACATATAGTAAGCCCAAAGCTACTAAAACGCAGGTAATTGCGCTTAGCAGCGAAAATTGGGCGGTGGTAACGCCAAAAATATTGGCAAAAAACAGATTCATAAATGGCACTGCCAAGCCGCCGCCAATGGCAATGAGCAAATTAGGTATTGAGGTGCGAATAATTAAAGGCCAATCGTATTGATAATACTCGCGGCGTTTGATGTTTTTAGTGCGTTTTTCGGCAATATTTTCATTTTTTGGCAACCGCAAAGCCCAAAATAACCCCGAAAAACCCAGCACGCTAAACAGCATTAAGATGGTGTAATTTGTAAAGAACTGTGGGCTAATTTGCATTAATAACCAAGTAAGTAGCCCTGTAAGCACAAAACTTGACGACCATGTGGCCGAGTTCATGCTAAGTGCTAAGGTATGTTGTTCAATTGGGGTGTTTCGCAGTATATAGGGGCCGGTGGCAATGCCAATAGCACTTTGGCTTATGCCCCAGCCAACTAAAAACAAGGATAAAAGCCAACCAATTTTTAAGGATGCTGCCCAAATAATTAACACTGCAAACATAGGTAAGGCTGCTAAAGCTGTAATAAAAACGGGACGCAAGGATTTGCTTTTAATATACAACCCAAACGGCACCGCAAAAATTAAAGCCGCCACAAAACGGTACGAGGTAAGGTTGGCAATTTGGGGGTCGGTATAGCCTAATTCTTTAAGGTAAAGGTTTAGTGCCAATGTTTGAATGGCATTGACAATTTGCTCGCAAAAGATGGCTAAAATTAAATAAAGAATGGCTTTGTTTAACCTTTTATAGTCGTATAACCACTTCATACATGCCCTTTGTAAATTAGCGTTTTTTGCCTGTTTTTGCAATAGCGGCGCAAAGGTACGTAAAATAAATAAACTTAACTGGCACGAACGGAATAGCCCGAAAACCTGCTTTGCAATATTTTATAGCGACCTATTTTGGGTGCGAGGGCAAAAAAAATCCGGAAAGCTACGCTTTTTCAAGGTCAGATTTTTACTAACTATATGTTTTTGTTAGCATTAATTCATCGCTGAAATCTGAATTTGATTTAAAAGACTATTGCTTTTCTTCAACGGCTTGGTAGGGTATATATTTTAATCCGGATGGGCTGGTTTCGTCCTTAACAGCATCTACCCGTTGCAAACGGCGGTGTGTGCGCGATTTAATAAGCAATGGCATTTTTTCAATATCTACATTACTGGTATCTAAGCCAAACCAACGCGCAGGGGCTGCGGTGTAAGATTTTATGGTAAGGTAGGCCGTCATAATAAGTTTTTGAAAGAAAGGCAAATTGCTTTCTGCCGACAGGTATTCTTCGAGTAGAACAAATTTAAAATCTCCGGCAATATTATTTTTACTTAGCGAGTAATAACGGCTGGTAATATTTACTTGTTTTTGAGCTACCAAATCTTCTACCACTTGCCTAAAATACACGTTTACACGTTGTTGAACACGGTAGCCTAATCTGAGGTGCACTCCAATAACATCATCCTCTGCATGTATTTTAACATAGTATTCGTAGGTATCGGGTTCGTCTGTTAGTTCAATATGTAAAAACCAATATATATCAGCACGTTTGGGTTGCTTTTGTAGTATGGAGTATGCAATTTGGTGCTCTATAAGCCCCTCTTGCCTTGCCGTTGTAAGATAAACCAAGTGGGTAGCATGTTTAGGTATAGTATCGTCGGCACTTAGGGCTATCAATTGATTTTTGTAATGGTCTATTTTAACAAAACTTGAATGTCGGTATTTAATTTTTGCCGAAAAATGCCATATTAACATTAACACAATTAAAACCGAGGCCAACAATAAAACCACATAACCACCGCGCATAAATTTTTCGAGGTTTGCAATTAAAAAAGCAATTTCAATAATACCGTAAATGATAGCGTAAAGCACTATTATAAACTTATTATATTTATTTTTAATCATGTAAAAAATGAGCAAAATCGAGGTCATTATCATTGTAGTTACAATAGATAAACCGTAGGCGGCCTCCATTTCGCTGGCCTTTTGAAAAAACAAAACAACGCCAACACAACCAAGCCATAGTAAAAAATTGGTTAACGGTATATATATTTGCTCTTTTAGTTTACTGGGGTAACTAACCCTAATTTTGGGAAGTAAGTGCAGCCTAATAGCCACACTTACCAAGGTAAACGACCCCGAAATTAAGGCCTGGCTGGCTATAACAGCAGCAAGGGTTGCCAATATCAATCCGGGCCAAAACAACCACGGAGGTATCATGGCATAAAAAGGATTCATGTTTTCGGGAAAGCCGCTTTGGGTTATATATTGCGAGTTTAGCAGCCATGCACCTTGGCCAAAATAGCAAAACAACAACATTAGTTTTACAAAGCCCCAGGTAATCCGGATGTTTTTAAGCCCGCAATGGCCTAAGTCTGAATATAATGCCTCAACACCTGTACTACATAAAAAAACTGCACCTAAAAGCCAAAATCCATGTGGATAGTTACTCAAAAAGTCAATAGCATACATGGGGCTAATGGCTTTTAATATTTGTGGGTGCAATATTATTTGATAAGCCCCTAAAACGCCAATAAACAAGAACCAAACAAACATAATAGGCCCAAATGATTTGCCAATGGCAGTTGTACCGAACTGTTGCAGTACAAACAAAACCGATATAATAGCAATTACGATGGGTATTATGGGTACGCTAATATGGTTATTGTGCAAACCTTCAATGGCAGCGGTTATAGAGATGGGAGGGGTAATCATTCCCTCGGCCAAAAGGGTCGAGCCACCTAATATAGCAAAAAATATCAACCATTTTGACTGCCCGCTTACCAACGAGTACAACGAAAAAATGCCACCTTCGCCGTTGTTGTCGGCGCGCAAGGTTAGGGCAACATATTTAATACTTGTCAGCAGGGTTAGTGTCCAAAAAATACACGACAAGCCGCCCATTACCAACAAATCTTCTAATTTTCGATTACCCACTATGGCATCCATAACATATAACGGCGAGGTGCCGATATCGCCATATATAATGCCAAGGGTAATAATTAAAGTGGCGGAGGTAATTTGGCTATTAATTGTGTGAGAAGTAGAACTATTTGGCATAATTAACCAATATTTGGCTGCAAATATTAATATAAAAGGAAAGAGAAAAGAATGATTTATGTATAAAAATTACAAAACCAAAAAGAAATCAATTATTGTTATTATTATTTATATCCGGATTAAATAGACGGAATAATTATAGTACCATTTCCGGAATATCGCCTTCTACAATTAATTTTCCGGATGTTTTGGCTTTAATCTCGTCAACACTAATGCCGGGGGCGCGCTCAATAAGTTTAAATCCTTCGGCGGTAACATCAATTACGGCCAATTCGGTAACGATACGGCGCACACAACCCAATCCGGTAATAGGCAGGGTACATGCAGGCAACAATTTCGATTCGCCTTCTTTATTAGTATGTTGCATGGCTACAATTATGTTTTTTGTTCCGGCAACTAAATCCATGGCGCCACCCATACCTTTTACCATTTTGCCTGGAATTTTCCAGTTGGCTATATCGCCATTTTCTGATACTTCCATGGCGCCCAAAACGGTTAAATCAACGTGGCCGCCTCTTATCATGGCAAAACTTGTGGCCGAGTCAAAATAGCTGCCCCCGGGCAATATGGTTACGGTTTGTTTTCCGGCGTTGATAATGTCGGCATCTACTTGGGCTTCTGATGGAAAGGGCCCCATGCCCATCATTCCATTTTCAGATTGAAACGTAACCGAAATTCCTTCCGGAATATAGTTGGCAACCAAAGTAGGAATGCCAATTCCGAGGTTCACATAATAGCCATCGCGCAATTCTCGGGCTATACGTTTAGCTATTCCATTTTTGTCTAACATAATAAAATTAATTGGCAATACACCCGTTTTTGTATGAAAATTATGCAAAGGTAGTTAAACCTACTACAATTAACTTTTTTTTAATCAAAATAAAACGCAGTCGTAATAAAAGGTATGGCATTTTTTTTTTGCAAACTTAGTTTGTACAGCTATTTGCGGCGACGCAAAAAGTTTAATAGCCTGAATGACGAAGGCCTGCTTGCTGTTTGGTAAATACCACTTCCGGAAAAAATTTCGCTAACGTATTGAATGTCTTCAATCGTATAAAAAGCATCGGGCATATTTGTTTTAATCAGTTGTATTATTTCATTTAATCGTTTTCGGCGAATAACCATAAATATTAAATTTGCCGGCCCTTGCGAGCCTTGTGCGGGCAAATACGTATAGCCAAAACCGCGCACCGACAGCTCAGAAATCAGGACTTGAAATGGGTTATTGCTTATAATGCGTATAATTACATTGCCTACTGCCAATTTGTTTTCAATTAACATGCCAATATAGGTTCCGGCGGCAAAACCGGCGGCATAAGTTACATAGCAAAGCCAATTATTAAGATTCTGGAAAATTTGGCTAATGGCTATCAACCAAATCAAAACCTCAAAAAAACCCAGTAAAGTTGCTGTATTGCGCAACCCACGGCCAATAAACATGACACGCACTGTTGAAATGGGTACATCAATTAAACGTGCTAAAAAAATTAAAGTGGGAATTACAACCCAGTTCATTATTTCAGGACTAAACATAGGAAAACCTTCTAAATTAGTTGAGGTAAATAAAAACAGTTAATTGTTGATTAATAATTATTTATTTTTACAATTTGTTTTGGGTGTTTATTAATTATTACCCGCGCTGTTGTTGTACAAATTTGGCTATGGCGTCCCACATTTCGGCAGGTAAGTGGCGCAAATGGTTAAACTCGCCCGCGCCTTGTAACCATTCTCCTCCATCAATAGTAATACAGTCTCCGTTTACGTAGGCACTGTAATCACTCATCAAATAAGCGGCTAAATTGGCAATTTCGGCTAATTGCCCCATGCGGCCAAGTGGCACATTTTGGTCGGGGTTATACATTTTTGCTATGGGTTCGGGTAGCAAACGACTCCAAGCTCCTTCGGTAGGGAAAGGTCCCGGCGCTATAGCATTGCACCTAATGCCTTTGCGCCCCCACTCAACCGCTAACGACTGCATAAGTGCCAAAACGCCAGCCTTGCCACATGCCGAGGGCACTACCCACCCCGACCCAGACCACGCATAAGTAGTTACAATGCTTAAAACGGAGGCCGAAATTTGGTTGGCTAACCAATATTTTCCGGCTGCCAAAGTGCAATTATAACTTCCTTTTAATACAATATCTACAACCGTATCAAAAGCCCTATGCGATAAACGTTCGGTAGGACTTATAAAATTTCCGGCAGCATTATTAATTAAACCATTAAACGAGCCAAAATGGGCAACTGTTTGCTGTATCATATTTTCTACTTGTTCGTAAACTCTAACATCGCAAGCTAAAGGCAGCACTTCGGCTTGGGCAAGTTGCCTTAAATCGGCGGCGGCTTGTTGCAATACGCCTTCTTTGCGGCTGGTTATTACAATTTTTGCCCCTAAGGTTAGCAGCATGGCAGCCATGGCTTTTCCAAGCCCGGTGCCGCCACCTGTAATAATTATGGTTTTATCGGCCAAACTATTGGCGGGCAACATAGGGGTTAAAATGGGTTGGGTCATAAATAAAAACAGGTCTATTATGTTTTATTTACATCATATAAATAAACACAATAGTTGATAAATTAATAATACTTACGGCAAAGGTAGTATTTTTTGCCCGAAACTAATATTCAAAGATAAAAAACAATCTTGGGCTGAAAACATCATGATAAAACCTTAATTTTGCCTTAATTTTTGTTTAGAAAAGAAATTTATTTTGTATGAGGTTTCCAATAACACCTAGTTTTTTTCTTGTAGTTTGTTTTATTTTATCCGGATTTATTATTGCTGCCGATGTTCAAGCGCAATCAAACACTCAAATTGGTGCTTACCACAGAGGGATTGACGAAATAAACTGTGCCACTGTTAAAACCATGCTAAACTGCTTTAGCCGGCAAAGTAATGCCAAAAATTTAACTACCTGCACCTATGGGCAAATAACCGCCGAGCTACAAAAGGTTAAAACAAAAGAGCAAACGATTAAAGGTTACTCCGACGAGTTTTTAAAATTTGCCGAAGCGTTAAACAATTTTAAAACTGCTAAAATGCCCACTAATGCCGACCAAGCCGACGAATACCTGCGCGAGGCGCGGGGTACGGCCTTACAAAATATAAACCGCATTTGTAATACTTTTAAAAATAACGAGGCGGGCACTTTAGTTTGCGAAAACCTACAAATAAAAACCACTGACTTAGAAGGCAAACTCAACAATATTATTAGCACTGCACTAGCAAAATGGAACGGTACAACAGATGCAAAAGGCGACCGTGCCAACGAATCGCCCGAAAAAACCTCGCCAACTACTACCACCCCTACCGATTACGTGGTACCAGGCAGCGAAAGCAAAAATGCAAACGGTGATACAGCAGAAGCAAATAAGGAAACAAAAACCGGCGGTGGATTTTGGAGCAAATTTTTGAATTTTATCTTTTTTGCCGCTTTGTTGCTAAGTTTAGTGTTTTTATACCGCGAAAATTTACACCGCAAAAGCGAGATTCAAGCCTTAAAAGAGGCATTGCGAATGTTTATTAACCCAAACGATACAAATCAACCACCAAAAACAGAATAAACCGTTATGCTGAGTGGGGTTAGTGCAACTTTGCCAAAAGTAGCGGTTGTAATTTTAAACTGGAACGGTGCTCAACTTTTAGCACAATTTTTACCTTCGGTAATTGAAACAAATTATCCAAACTTTACCATCATTGTAATTGATAATGGCTCAACAGACGACTCGCTGTTGTGGATAGCCGAGCGTTATCCACAAGTTCAATGTTTAGCCTTGGGGCAAAATTATGGTTTTACCGGAGGTTATAACAGAGCCTTGCAGCAAATACAAACACAAAATTTTGCCTATTGGGTTTTGTTAAACAGCGATGTTGCCGTTACCCCAAACTGGCTTCAGCCAATGGTGCAACTCCTCGAAAAAAACCCAAAAATAGCAGCATGTCAGCCTAAAATTAAATCGCATAAACAACCCGACTTATTTGAGTATGCCGGGGCTGCCGGCGGCCTGATAGATGCATTAGGCTATCCTTTTTGCCAAGGCCGGGTATTTGATACTTGTCAAACCGACCAAGGCCAATACCAACAACAAAGTCGGGTTTTTTGGGCATCGGGGGCGGCGTTAATGGTGCGACCCTATTTGTTTATTCAAATAGGTGGCTTTGAAACTGCATTTTTTGCGCACATGGAAGAAATTGATCTTTGTTGGCGTTTACAGCGTGCCAATTTTGAAGTTTGGGTATGCCCCAGCGCCGAAGTATTTCACTTAGGAGGCGGCACTTTACAGGCTTATTCGCCAATTAAAACTTATCTTAATTTTCGGAACAGTATTTGGCTTTTAGTGCGCAATGCACCCTGGTGGCAATTATTTTTTATACTGCCTTTGCGTTTTATTTTAGATGCGATGGCCGCCTTACAGTTTATAGTAAAACAACAGTTTAATATGGTCAAGGCGGTTTTAAAAGGAATGTTGCACGGCTATTTCCGGATATTTACCCTTTACAAACTCAGGCAGCGCGCCGTTATTAAATTTGTAAAAAACGACTACCGCTTTTGGTCGCTAAACGGTGTTTATAAAGGCAGTATCGTTTGGAATTATTTTGTACGCCGCAAAACCAATTTATGAGATTAAAAAGCATTTTTCCGGATATTTTTATAACCATCCGGAAAAAAAACAGGACATTTTACTTTAACCCTACTTTAGATGCCTAAAATCCGGATAAAACAAAATTCAACTATTTTAAAGGTTTATCTATAGAAAAACTACCTCCACAAGTATTTAGTACCGATATTTGCAACGCAAAAAATTTTATTTAAAAAAATTGAGTTTCTAATTTTATTTTTCTAACAGGATTATGTCTTTTCCAAGCGATTTAGCCATTGCACAAAGTGCGGCCATACAACATATTAAAAATATAGCTGCCAAAGTTGGCATAGTTGCCGACGATTTAATTTATTACGGCAAGTACAAAGCAAAACTTCCGCTATCGCTTATTGACGACGAAAAATTTAAAAAGGCCAAACTTATTTTGGTAACTGCCATAAACCCAACTCCAGCCGGTGAAGGAAAAACAACAGTTTCGATAGGATTAAACGACGGACTTAACAAAATAGGCAAAAAATCTATAGTAGTACTGCGCGAGCCTTCATTAGGGCCCGTTTTTGGCATGAAAGGCGGCGCTGCCGGCGGCGGCTACTCGCAGGTTATACCCATGGAAGATATAAATTTGCACTTTACCGGCGATTTTGCCGCCATTGAAAAAGCCAATAATTTACTTAGTGCCTTAATTGACAACAATATACAAAATACAAGCCGCTCTTTAAATATTGACCCGCGCACAATTGTTTGGAAAAGGGTAATGGATATGAACGACCGTGCCTTGCGCAAAATTACAATTGGCTTGGGTGGCACGGCAAACAGCATTCCGCGCGAAGATGGTTTTAATATTACACCCGCCAGCGAAGTAATGGCTATTTTATGTATGAGCAAAAACCGCCAAGACCTTAAAACCCGCTTAGGCAATATTTTTGTAGGCTACACCTTCGACAAAAAACCTATTTTTGCCCGCGACCTTAAAGCCGAAGGCGCAATGGCTATTTTGCTTAAAGATGCCATTATGCCCAATTTAGTACAAACACTTGAGGGCAACCCCGCCATTTTACACGGCGGGCCATTTGCCAATATTGCCCAAGGAACCAACACTATAATTGCTACCAAAATGGGCTTATCGTTAGGCGACTGCGTAGTAACTGAGGCAGGTTTTGGGGCCGACTTAGGGGCCGAAAAATTTATGAACATTAAATGTGGATATGGTAATTTAGCTCCGGATGCTTTGGTAATAGTAGCTACTATACGAGCATTAAGGCATCATGGCGGCGCTAAAAAAGATGCATACAATACGCCCAATTTAGACATTGTAACTAAAGGTATAGAAAACTTAGAAAAACACATTGAAAACTGCAAAAAGTTTGGCCTTAATCCCGTTGTGGCTATTAACCATTTTCCAACAGACAGCGAAGAAGAAATTGCCTTAGTACAAAGCCGTTGTCAAGCACTGGGCGTAAAGGCAGTAGTAAGTTATGGTTTTGCCCAGGGTGGCGAGGGTGCAAAAAACTTAGCCCAAGCAGTTTATGACAGTATTGAAAGCGGCCAAAACAAATTTAAACCTTTGTACGACTGGAACTTAACCACAGAAGAAAAAATTAATACCATTGCCACCGAAATTTATGGCGCAGAGGCCGTTGAATATTCAAGCACAGCCAGGGCACAATTAAAAACCATTAAAGCATTAGGCTACGACAATTTGCCCGTTTGTATGGCAAAAACCCAAAAATCGTTGAGCGACAAAGAAACAGCCATTGGCTGCCCACGCGGTTTTACTATTAACGTGCGCGAGTTTGAATTTGCCGCCGGTGCGGGCTTTATCATACCCATTCTGGGCGACATGATGCGTATGCCCGGATTGCCGGCAACACCCGCCAGCGAACACATGGATATTGATGCGAATGGCGTTGTATCCGGATTGAGTTAGTTAGGTAAACTGCGTTTATTTTTTTTTCGCGCCCTACTCTACCCTACCCTGCTGCCCTGCCTAACAAAAAAAAAGAGCAGGCAACCGTTTTGCTGTTTTTTACATCAGTTTACAACTAATTTACACATCTATAACCTAATGGAGTCCACTAATTTTTCAATTCAAATGGTCGATTTGGTAGGCCAATATCGCCGTCTTCAAGTACAAATTAACGAAGCTATTACAAAAGTACTTGAGTCGGGCTATTTTGTTGGCGGCCCAACCGTTGCCAATTTTACGCGCGATTTGGCTGCTTATAACCAAGTTAACCACGTTATTACCTGTGCCAACGGCACCGATGCCCTTCAGTTAGCTTTAATGGCCTTAAATTTACAGCCCGGCGACGAGGTAATTATGCCCAGTTTTACTTTTATTGCTACCGCCGAGGTCGTTGCCTTACTTGGGCTAACCCCTGTTGCAGTTGATATTGACCCCCAAACTTTTAATATTGACCCAGCCGCTGTTAAACAAGCTTTAAGCCCTAAAACCAAGTGCATTATACCCGTGCATTTATTTGGTCAGTGCGCCCCAATGGAAGAAATTTTAGAACTTGCCCAAGCATATAATTTATTTGTAATTGAAGATAACGCACAGTCAATTGGGGCTTACTACACCTTTGAGAACGGGCAACGCCAACCATCCGGAAGCATGGGACATATTGGCTGCACCTCGTTTTATCCCTCAAAAAATTTAGGTGCCTATGGCGATGCCGGCGCTTTGTTTACCAATCATCCGGATTTAGCTGAAACCATTGCTACCTTAGCCAATCACGGGCAACGAAACAAATACACCTCCGATTTAATAGGCATCAACTCGCGATTAGATGCCCTGCAAGCTGCCATTTTACACGTAAAACTGCATCATTTAGATGCCTTTATTGAAGCAAGGCAAGAGGTTGCCGATTTTTATGATGCCGCCTTGAGCGGATGCGCAAATCTAACAATTCCTTTCCGGATGCCTTACTCAACGCATGTTTTCCATCAATACACCTTAATATACAACGGCGACCGCGATTGGTTAAAGGCCGAACTTCAAAAACGAGGTATTCCTACTATGGTGTATTACCCCGTACCCATCCATTTACAACCTGCTTACAGGCAAAAATACCAATGGCAAAACCTACATTTGCCAAACAGCGAGCGATTAGCCAAACAAGTTATATCGCTGCCCATGCACACCGAACTTACCGACAAGGAACTTACCTATATTGCAAATACCTTAATTGAACTTTGTAGTTAATATAGCATCTTGTTAGAGCCTTACAAGCAACTAAAATTAAAAGGAAATTGCCCTAACCCCAAGCAATACTTCGCTAAAAATCTTCCGATAGCCATTTTTTATACACAGCCTTTTGCTGGTCGGTGGCATTTTTAGCCTTAACAATTTGGTAACTGACGTTTGGATTTGTTGTAAGTGTAACGGTCAAATCGCGCAAAAGTCCATACCGAGTAACCGTTACCACAATTTTGTCGCCTGTTTTATGGCGTGCTAAAGCTGTTGTTACGTCTTTTTCGGTATAGGTACGCAGGCCGTCAACGGCTACTAACTCATCTAAAGCCGACAAGCCGCCTTCAAAACCACAGGTTCCGCGTTGTACGTTGGTAATATTTAATTTACTGCCTTCTTGCTTTAGTTTAACACCTAAACTTAACTCGGTTGACTTGTTTGCAATTTCTAAATGAAGGCCGGCATAGTCAAAAAATTGGTCGTAGTTAATATTGGCAGTGCCGTTAATATGGTTCGTCCAAAAATTGTCCATTTTTTTGTTGGCAACTGTTTCGACTGTTTGTTTCATTTCTTCATCGGTAAAGCCACGGCCTTGTTTTTTATAAAAATCGTTGTATAAAATGCGCATTACATCATCTAAACATTTGTTTCCATTAGTGCTGTGCATAATTTCAAGGTCAAGAAGCATGGCCATAACGGCGCCGGTTGTGTAGTACGAAACGCCGCTATTTTGCGTATTTTCATCCGGACGGTAATATTTTATCCATGCGTCCAAACTCGATTCGCTAACGGGCTGCACCATCCGGCCTGGTGTATTTTGGTGGGTATTAATATTGCCGGCTGCAGTTTCTAAGTATTGTTTTGTATTAATTAATCCGGCACGCTGAAGCAAATAGTCGTCATAATAGCTGGTAAAGCCCTCAGAAACCCAAAGTAAAGAGGTGTAATTTTCGGTTTCGTAGTTAAAAGGTCCTAAGGTTATTGGCCTAATCCGTTTTACGTTCCATAAATGAAAATACTCGTGGCAGGCCAGGCTCATAAATCTTGTCGAAATACCTTTCTCGCCATAGTCCCAGCGCGCGCACATAATGCTTTGGCTGTTTAGGTGTTCTAAGCCACCGCCCATGCCATCGGTATTATGAATTATAAACAAATAATCGCTACAAGGGTTGTCGCCAAATACGTTGGTGCATACTGTTACAATTTTTTTAACAGCCTCGACCATTTTTGTAATGTTGTGGTTGCCGTGCCCAAAAATGGCAAATGTATGCGGTATTCCATTGGCTTCAAAATTTACCACTTCGTGATTGCCAATTTCAATGGGTGAGTCAACTAAAATATCGTAATTAGGGTAGGAAAGTACCCATGCGTTGCGCGAGTCGAGGGGTTTTAGTGAGGTAGAGATTTTTTTAAAATCGGGGTGCGGTTTAATATGCACCGTGCCGGGCAAATTTTGGTAACCATCCGGATATAAAAATAAACTTGCGCCGTTAATAAAGGCATGGTCGGCATCTAAAAAACTAGTACGGACACTTTGCTCAAACGAATAAACTTTATACTGTACAGATACATTGTGCACATCCCTTGGTATTTATATGCCAGGTATTTTTATTTTTTTTATCAATACTAAGTGGTTCGTTATTTGAAAAAGCCTGTACCCCTTCAACTTTCCTCGAAAACTCGCGAACTAAGTACGAGCCGGGTGTCCAGACCGGCATTTTTATTGTCAATTCGTTTGCATCGAGGTTAGCTATTTCAAGGTTTACTTCAAAATAGTGGGTATGCGGCTGCGGCATGGCCACATGGTAGGTAATTGTTGGTGCTGCCATTAAGATTGTAGTTTGATAAATGAAAACCAAGAGAAAAAAGCTAAAAATACGCATTAAAAAGCTCGAAAAACAAATAGTATAAAAGTATTATTTTAGGTATTAATTTTGCTCAGCCTCATAAGCACTCGTCAAAAAAACACCTTTTGTTAGCGGCTGCAAAATTACGCTTTATTTAGTAAGTGGGCAAATGCCATTGTACCTCACTTTGCCTATGTATTTAAAAAGTCCTAATTTTGCTGTTTATTAGTGCTTGATATTGCATTATATTATTTATTTATATTTTCTCAAAACTCCATACAATATTGGTCATGCTATTTAATTTTATTGCCGAGCACCAATCCATTATAGCCATTATAGCCCAGGCAGCGCAGCAGCTAAATACCCCTGCGTGGTTAGTAGGTGGCTATGTGCGCGACAATTTACTTAACCGCCCTTGCAAAGATATTGACGTTGTTTGCGTGGGCAGTGGTATTGAGTTGGCTAAAACGGCTGCCGCACTATTGCCCAACGCCACACAAGTAGCCATATTTGCCAATTTTGGCACCGCCATGTTTAAAATAAACGACTACGACTTAGAGGTGGAATTTGTAGGCGCACGCCGCGAAAGCTACGACCGCCAGTCAAGAAAACCTGTTGTTGAAGATGGCAGTTTTGAAGACGACCAAAATCGCCGCGATTTTACCATCAATACGCTTGCAGTTAGTTTAAACCGTGCCGATTTTGGTCATTTAATTGATAGTTTTAATGGGTTAAGCGACCTAAACGACAAAATTATACGCACCCCACTCGATGCCGATATTACTTTTTCGGACGACCCTTTGCGTATGTTGCGGGCTATACGTTTTGCCACACAATTAGGTTTTCAAATTCATCCGGATACCTGGCGGGCTATCATCCGGAACGCACACCGCATAGAAATTATCTCCTTCGAACGCATTACAGACGAGCTCAACAAAATAATGGCAACACCTAAACCTTCGGTTGGTTTTATCAAATTGCACCAAGCTGGTTTACTGTACTATTTTTTGCCCGAACTATCGCAACTACAAGGGGTGGTCACCCTTGACGGGATTGGCCATAAAGACAATTTTTATCACACCTTGCAAGTTTTAGACAACGTTAGCCAAACTACCAATAACCTGTGGCTGCGCTGGGCGGCCCTGCTGCACGATATTGGCAAAGTACCTACCAAACGTTTTGAAAACGGCGGGTGGACTTTTCATAGTCACGAGTTTGTTGGGGCAAAAATGGTAAAAAAAGTATTTACACGCTTAAAACTGCCGCTTACCGAGCCACTGCGCATAGTTGAAAAGTTAGTTTCGATGCACATGCGCCCTATTTCGCTTACCAAAGAGCAAGTTACCGACTCGGCAGTACGCCGACTTATGGTTGATGCCGGCGAGCAAATTGACGAGCTAATGCTGCTTTGCCAAGCCGACATAACTTCGAAACGCCCCGAAAAAGTGCGGCTTTTTTTAGAAAACTACCAACTGTTGGCGCAAAAAATGGATGCCGTTGAAGAAAAAGACCGCTTGCGTTGTTGGGAGCCCCCTATTGATGGAAATCTAATAATGGAAACTTTTGGGCTATCGCCCAGCCGGATGGTAGGTGTAATTAAAACAGCCATCCGCGAAGCCATACTCGATGGTATTATAGCCGATGAGTACCATGCAGCTTATCAATATATGCTCGAAATTGCCGCACAACACGGTTTGCAGCCGGTAAATAGTTAGAAGTAAGAGGTTGAAGGTTATAAAGTCTTATTAAAAAAAGTATGTAAGAGCGCATACATCTGAACTATGATTTTTTCTTTTTTATCTGGAAATTGTCTGAAGCACTGATTTTCAGGATTATTTGAC
This sequence comes from Sphingobacteriales bacterium, assembly GCA_016706405.1. Classification (NCBI taxonomy): domain Bacteria; kingdom Pseudomonadati; phylum Bacteroidota; class Sphingobacteriia; order Sphingobacteriales; species Sphingobacteriales bacterium. The sequence goes on along the minus strand of JADJJT010000002.1, from coordinate 1,075,065 downwards.
TCCATGGATTTCGTCACTATCTCATCTGTGGATTGGAAACTGCACCAAACTCCAAAGGAGTTAAATAAAAATTACTTCCGGATAAACATTTTCGTTCGCAATATTCTTTATCTCAAGCACATCTTGCCCTACTGGCAGGGATAATATCCACAACAAGTAGCGCGCAAGATTTAAACTATGAGCAACAAGCTTTTTATTAACGCAAACGCGAATAATTGCGCGGGTCAAAGGCTTGACGTATGCCCTCGCCAATAAAGGTAATAGTAGTTAGGGTAAAAAACATCATAACCAATGGCGTCATAATTAGCCAATATTCTTTAATATCGTCCATTCCCTGTTGAATTAGCTCGCCCCAACTTGGCGTAGGCGGTTGAAGGCCAAAGCCCAAAAAGTCGAGGCCAACCAAACTTGTAATTGAGCCTACAATACTAAACGGAATAAAGGTTATTACAGGCGTAAGTGCATTAGGCAAAATATGTTGATACATAATTTTAAAATCACTGGCGCCCATGGCTTTTGCTGCCGAAACATAATCGCGTGATTTTTCGCGGTAATACTCGGCTCTAACATAGTAAGTTGTGCCTATCCAGCCGCCTAAAATAACCAGCAACATGGCTAAAAAAAACAAATTTGGCTTAATAAACTGCACTAAAATCATCACCATAAATAAAAAAGGCACAAAACTAAACACCTCAATAAAGCGCAGGGCATAAATGTCTAATTTGCCTCCATAATAGCCCAAAGCGCCACCAACCAAAATACCAATTAATTTTGAGAAAAAAACTACAATAAGCGCTAACGTTATTGATATTTGAAAACCATAAACCACCCGTGCAAACACATCGCGGCCTTTTTTATCGGTGCCCAATATATTTTGCCCGTCTGGGGGGGTAGGGAACCCTCTGTTGCCAGCCTCCTCGAACGACAAAACTTCAACAGGGTCGTAGGGGTATAAAGGCATTAGCATCCAGTTATTGTTGCCGGTGCTTTGTGATTTCCATTGTTTTTTTAGCTCTCTAAAATGCGGTGCCCCTTGGTGAGGGCGGCCAAACAACTCGGTTTGGCCATAAAAAGCAGCATCTTTATACGATACTGGTAAAATACCTCCAAACAAATCGGCAAATGCCGGAAAATACGTACCACCATTATAACTAACCACTATTGGTTTATTGTTAACTAATAAAGGTGCTAAAAACGAAAGTAAGTATAGAAAACCAAGTAAAATTAACGAATAATAAGCGCGTTTTATTTTTTTAAAATTATTCCACCGTTTTTGAAAAATAGATTCAGATTTAGGAGTAGTTTGGGTTGATGATTTATTAGACATAGTAAAGTTTTGGCAGTTTGAAAACAATGTTTAATTAAATTTAATACGGGGGTCAACGGCTACATACAACAAATCGGAAATTAAATTGCCCAACAACAAAATGACAATACTAATAACCAAGCTGCCCATAATAAGCGGGTAATCTGAGCCAAGTACCGCCTCAAAACCCAAAAGCCCAATTCCGTGGATATTAAATACTTTCTCGAGCAAATACGAACCCGTTAAAAAGATACCAATAAAATGCCCTAATCCGGTAGCAATAGGAATTAAAGAGTTCCGGACGGCGTGCTTTAAAACTACTTTTTTTTCCGGAAGGCCTTTGGCAAATGCAGTTCTAACATAATCTAAGCCTAAGTTTTCGAGCAACGAGTTTTTCATAAGCATAGTTAAGGTGGCAAAACTGCCTATTAAATAGCAAAGGAGCGGGGCAATAGTATGTTTTAATTGCCCTATTATTTTTTGAACAAACGTTAATTCTTCCCAGTTATCGGGTCTAAAGCCACCCAACGGAATAACATCCCAAAAACTGCCGCCCCCAAACAAAACTAACAACAATACGCCCATGGCAAACGCTGGTATTGAGTAGCCTAAAAAAATGATAGCGCTACTAACTACATCAAAATTTGAATTGTGTTTAATGGCTTTGGCGATACCTAACGGAATACAAACCAAATAAGTAACTATAAAACCAATAATGCCAAAATAGGCCGAAATATGTAGCCTGTCGGCAATCAGGCTAATAACGGGTCGCCTAAATTTATCTGACATCCCTAAGTCTCCGGTTAAAATTCCGCTAAATTTGGGTTTCACCGTAGCATATTGGCCGTTAGCGGCTTCTTTGTCAATTTTCCATTCGGAGTTAGGCATCCAGTTATTGATTTCGGTAAAATTGGGTAACTCCGGATATTTATCTGAAAATTTAAAATCGCTTCCTACCCCGCTCACAAAAAATTGGGGTTTTCCGGAATTATCTTTTTCAATTTTAACCCATCTTTGTATGGCATAAGTTTGCGAGTTTGCCGATACATACCGAAGTGTTTCGCGGAAAGGCTCGCTTAAGCCTATTGTTTTTTCGTTGACATTGCGTGGGTAAAACCCAAGCCAAATTAAATAGCGCACCAAAATAGGTTTATCTAAGCCATATTGGCGGCGCAAATTAGCTAATTGTTCGGGGCTTAACATTTCGCTACCTGCTATACGGCTGCCCGATGCGGCACCTCCTTCGCCACTTCCTTGCATTTCGGCTGCTTTTAACTGCATGACAGCTTTGTCAAACGGGCCACCGGGCACTAATTGTAAAATTAGAAAAACTAAAAAAGTAGCACCCAAAAAAGTTGGTATCATTAATAACACCCTTTTTATCAAATACTTAAACATATATATACAAATTTGTCGTGGTTATTTATAGCGTAAAAATAAGTCGAAAATTTTAAACTTTGTTTATGCTTTAAAAAAAACAGCGATTAACAAGGTGCTAATCGCTGTTTTAGGTAAACTGATTGAAAATAGATAATTAATTATTGTACTAACCGAGTTTTATTTTACCCCTGTTGCTGCATTTCCTTTACTGCTCCGGCGACCATAAAAATCCACTTCTTCGGGGTTAATGGGCATTGTAACCGTTTTATCGTTCATACCTTTTGCAACGGTTTTTTCTTTTTCAGGGTCATTCCACCATAAAGTTAAAGCCGAGTCAAAATCTCCGGTATAGGTAAACACCGATTTTGGGTAGCCAAATTTATTCCAGTGTAAAGCGCGTACCGAATAGGGCGCTACCCACAACCAACCGTAATGTTTTTCGGCTACGGCAATACCGTCGACCTCTTGCATTAGTTTTATGCGTTCGGCGGGGTCGTAGCTTTTGTCGTACAAGTCGCAAAGTTCGTCTATGCGTTTATTTTTCATGCCGGTAATATTAGTAGTTTCAAGGTCATCGGCGGTTTTGCTGTGCAAGCTTGTAACGGGGTTGGGGAAAAGTAGCCCCGTCCAGTTGCGGTAGCTAATTTTAAATTGGTGTTTCATTACACTTTTAAAATCTTCTTGGGGCGTAACATTTTTAAAATTAAGTTGAACTCCCGCATTTGCTAAGTCTTGTTGATAACGCGTAAACACCTCTTGCGTTGATTGTTGGGTCATGTTCAAATCTATTTCAAGCGATTTGCCATTTTTGGTGCGCACTTTTTGGCCTGATGCTAATTTCCAGCCTGCTTCGTCTAACAATGATGCAGCTTTTTTGGGATCAAAACTTGGCATAGGATTGTTTGGGTTGGCATATACGCTACCTTGATTATAGGAAACACAGCGCTCGTATTCGTTAAAAAACCGAGTTTTGTTTAGTTCTTCAAAATCGAACAAAAGTTCAAAAGCCTGGCGAACACGTTTATCGTCAAAAGGTTCTTCACGGGTATTAAATGCCAATCCGGATGTTCCGGCGGGATTAAAATTAAACACTTTTAAGCGTTGAATCAAACCGCGCTTAATGCGTTCATCTTTATCGGCAACAAAGTCCTCTTTCCACCATTTGGCCTTTGGAACGATGTAGAAATCGTATTCGCCTTTAAAAAATTTCTCGCGGCGCAGTGTTTCGTCTAAAACAAACATAAAGTGGAGTTCGTCAAAATTGCAAGTACCCGCAAAACCCGGGTCGTCTTTGCCCCAGTAATCAGCTCGGCGTTTGATAACTAAAAGTTCGGGTTGTTTTGTTTTTTGATAGTCAATTTCGTAGGGGCCTGTTACAGCAAAAGTTTGGTATTGATATTGTTGCAAATAACCTTTGCCGTCAATTTTGTTGAGGTATTTAGCCGGAAAAACTTTCATCGAACCGCCAAAATATAAAATATTGCGCCAGTTTTCGCGTTTACATTTCACTTTAAACAACAAGGGGCTAACTTTTTCGGGGGTTTCAAAATTTGCGCCATAAGTTTCGTTTGACGATGGGTCTTCAATGCCGGCATCGGTTAGCAGTTTAAAGGTGGCAATAATATCGTCGGAGGTAACCGAGTTGCCGTCGCTCCAGCGGGCGCGTGGGTCGAGTCTGAACCAATAGGTCATTTTATCTTCGCTTATTTTCCAGTGGGTGGCCAATCCGGGCGTGTATTCCATGGTTTTAGTATCTAAGCCCAAAAGGGTTTCCCACATTAAGCCAGTCATAATGCTTAAAACCTGCAAATGCGAGTCTTTACCGACTGCACGGTAGGTCGGCGGAAATTCATCCAAACACATGGTAAATTTACCGCCGCGTTTGGCATTAGGGTCGCCGTACATGGTAAAGTTTGAATTGGTTTTAAAGCCTAATTTTTCAGCTACCGCTTCAAAGTTTTTACCGCCTAAACTATCGGGTATAGAGTCTAAGTTTACTACTACGCCTTTGGTAGTCCCACCTGATTCTACAACGGTTTCGTTGCCGCCCCCACCGCATCCGGTAAGTATAAATGTGGCAAATGCTACCGTTAAGCAAAGTAAAATTTGTATTGGCTTCTTCATATTGTTTTGGTTTAATTAAATTTATGTTTTTGAAAGGGCAATATTGTCTGATATTTTCTGCAAGGTTATAAAATATGGCCGAAAATTACGTTTTTATTTTTTAATTAAAGGCATCTATCAAATATTAGTCAAAAATTTAACAAAACACATTGTTATATTTTACAACATAATATTATTTCCACCCGTCTTCGCTAATAAGCCATATTAACGCGGTTATTGCGCCTGCACCTAACTCTAACTCGCGTTGGTTAACTGCCTCTAATACGTCGGCATCGGTATGGTGGTAGTCAAAATAGCGTTGCGAGTCGGGAATATAGCCGCTTGTAACCGTACCATGTTCTTTAAGTGGGGCAACATCAACGCCCGAAAATCCTTTTTCAAACTGATGAATGCCATAGGGGGCCAACAAATCGTTATAATTGCGCACTTGATTGTATGCGCCTTCAATTTTATCCGGAAGAGCATCAATAGAGAAACCGCGCGGGGTAAATCCACCTCGGTCGCTTACTAAGGCAAAAATACAACGTTCGGTTTTTTTAATGGCAGCTACTCGGGCATATTCTTTAGCACCTTTGGCGCCGTTCTCTTCGTTCATAAAAAGTACGCACCGTATAGTTCGTTTGGGTTTTAGTCCTTGTGCTTTTAAAATACGCAACACTTCTATTGAATGAACCACTCCTGCGCCATCGTCGTGGGCACCTTCGCCTTTATCCCAGCTATCTAAGTGGCCGCCTACTAAAATTACTTCTTCCGGATGTTCGGTACCTTTAATTTCGCCTATCACATTAAAACTTGGCGCATCGGGGTACGATTGGCAATCTAAATTCAAGTAAAACGAAGCTTCGGGGTCTTTTTCAATCATTTGTTTCATCCAATCTCCGGATTTTGTGCTTACGGCTGCAGCCGGTATTTTGGGCAAACTGTCCACATAGCCCATGCTTCCGGTATGCGGGTAATCGTCAACGGGGCTTCCTAACGAGCGCAAAATAAAACCTACCGCACCTAATTTGGCTGCTTTTGGTGCGCCGGTGTACCTGTCTCCGGCACAGCCACTATAGGCCGAGAAAGTGCTAATCAAAGCCTCGTCGAAAGGGCGGTGTAAATAAACTATTTTACCTTTTACTTGCTTGGGGCTTAGTTTATCTAATTCGCTTAACGATTGAATCATAATAATTGGCGCATGCAATCCGGCTGGGTCGGTTGCTACTGAGCCTCCTAAAGCACATAATTTTATAGGTTCGTGGCCAATTCGTTTTGAAATAAAGCGTCCTTCTTCGTGTTGGCCGCGCACCCAATGGGTAACCATACAAGGCTGAAGGTAAACGGTATCGGCATTAGCGGCTAAGAGGGTTTGCCTGCCCCATTCAACGGCGGCGGCGGCCTGTGGCGACCCTGCTAAACGGTTGCCTACCTGTTTGCAAAGATGGGTAAGGTTTTGGTAAGATTGCCCCTTTACCAATGCTTCGTCAAAAATTTTCCGGATGATGGTAGCGCGTTCATTCTCTAATATTAAAAGCGAATTGGTTTGGCTGTATAGGTAAACGCTGGCTATAATTGAAAGCGCAATAAAAGGAATAGATTTTTTCATCGACACAGTATTATTAAAAGATAATTGAATACAAACTACAATGAATTAAACAGTCTTATGTTATTTTTTATTTGGTTTTTTGGGTATAATTTCTTTTAGTTTATCAAACTCGTGGGTAAAGGTTATGGCCACCCCTGCCTTGTTATAAAGGCCATTTAATACATCGCTATCGTATTTATTAAAGGCTTTTATTTTATAGGCACCATCTGGAGTTAAGTCGTATAATACTAAAAGGTCGGTAGCAAAATTAGTTGCGTTATTGCCTTGTGTTGCTTGTTTTTCGCCGCTAACATCTACACTGCCGCCAATTTGTAAGGTTAAGCGGTCGTTAAGTAATTTTTTTTGCAATTCAATATCAACGGTATTGGTGGCAACCTTTTCGCCCGTTTCGGTATTTTGGCTATTGGCATCAAAACCTACGTTTATTTGTGTGCCGCCTAAGTAGCGCCCAAGCGATTCGTTTAAAAAGTTAGACATATAGCTCGAAATCCATTCGGTAACGGTAGCTGTTGCACTGCTGCCAATGTCGAGGTTAAACTGGTCGGGGGGCATAAATTTATTGATTACCAGCAAACCAAATATTTGTTTACTAAGTTCGTTATCGCCGGCGGCAATTAGCTCTTCTAATTTGCCCTGTGCCAAATTTGTTGCTAATGATGGATTAGTTTCGCGCGGAATAATATTAAAGCTAAGGTCGGGTTTAAATAACGAACCAGTCATTTTTAGCACTACATCAATGGGTATAACTTTTTTAAGTTCGTTGGCTTCATTTGCCGTTAAGGTTTCGCGTTCGGTTTGGGTAAACAAGTCAATACGACTGGTTTTTACCTGATGAATGGCATCTACATCGAGGGTTGCCTGGTAGGGGTCGCCGTTAAAGGTTATAGTGCTGCCACCGCTAATGCTAAATTTTTTCTTTACAAACTCTTGCAGGGTAAATAAGTACTCACCATCGGTCAGCTCGTATTTACCATAAATTCCCATATAAAAATCGCCAATAGTGTTTACGTCAATTTGTAAATTGCCGCGTCCGTGTCCTTTAATAATATCGCCGGTTGCCTCATCAAAAATAATATTTATAGCGGCATCGCTGGTTATATTTAAGTCCATATCTACCCGCACACCCGTTGAAATTGGGATGGTTGTAAGTGCTTTTTCGGCCAATTTAATACTGTCGAGTTTTAGGGTATCGGCTTTGTTAATAAACGAGTATATAGTGCTTTGCCCTGTACTTGTTTCGGTGCTAATGGGTAAATTTATAACGGTGCCTTTGGTGGTTGTGGCGGCTATATCGAGTGCCAAACCCGTTACGGGCCCATAAATATGGACATTTCCTATGCCGTATGCAGTGCCATAATACAGTGGATTATCGGTATATTTTGTATCCATGAACAAGAACGGTTCGGCGGTTGCAATATTCACATCCATCCGGATATTTTTAAAGTCCGACAAATCAATATTGCCTTTTACACTTGCTGTTTTTTTATCTCGGTCGGTTATATTCAGGTCTAAAAATAAACCATTGTCTCTAAACTCTAAAAATTGGTTGTGCAGCCGGTAGTTTGTTTGCAGCATATCAATGGTAGCAGAGGTGTTGCGCAACATTACTCTGCCGTCAAACCTTAGGGCAGATGTTGGGCCTACGATACGCATTTTTCCGCCAAATGTGCCTTCAATGTCAGAGGCAATTGTGCCAATAAATGCCGAGGCAAAGCTTGTAGGTGCTTGGTCAATAACCGCTACAAGGTCTAAATTATCCGGATTATTTTTTTGGCGCAGTTTGTAGCTCCCATCAACTCGTAGTTTGTAGTCGCCGCCGTCGGTAATTGCCATAAATGACAGTAGAGGATCATTTCCGGTTTTTTCAATTTTTATCCGACCTCGTGCCATATATTGTTTGAAAAAAACCAAGTCGCTAATTTCCAACTCGCCATATGCAATTTGTTGATTAAACAAATCAGAAACATTTACCACCCCGTTTACTATTCCGCCCAATCCTAAGTTGGAAATTGTTTTAATGTATTCAAACTCTTTGATGTCAATATTCTCTAATTGTAGTTCAGTTATATTTTTAAGGGTTGGCGAGGGTTCGCTGCGAAGCAAAATTTGTTTCGCACCATTTCGAAGCACAATATCATCAACTAAAAAATACTGTTGGTCTTTGTAAAAAAAGCGGCCGGTTGTTGTTTCCCATCCTTCATTTTTAATTACAATATCGGTACGGTTTAAAAACAATTTAAGGGTATCGCCGGTAACAAAAAGGCCATCGGCTCTAAGTCGGTTATGGGCAGTATCGGGGGCTAAGGCCAGATCAAAATCAATACTGTCGGCATGGGCTTTACCTTCTAATTTAAGTTGAGCAAAGTTTTGTTTATTTTTAATATTTATTGCATTAGCTTTGGTTTTAAAATTTAAAAAGCGGGTATCTGAATTTGCTTCTACACTGGCATCATCTAAAACAATGCCATCGTACACAACTTGTTTTGCTTCAAAAAATATTTCAGAGCGACGCGTGCCGGTATTGATATTGCCCTTGGCGATGCCGTAAGCCAATTTTTCGAGTTTAATATTAAACAAATCGGCTAAGTTTTGGGTATTTTTAAAGCTAATATCAAAATTTATATGTTGCAAGGGCGCGCCTTTGGGCTTAACATAACGCGGAAAATAAGCCGATAAATAATCTTGAATAGCCGGCACTATATCTTTAAAAGTAAAATTTCCGGAAATATTGGCGTCGGCTATATCTGATTCTATTCGGAGGTTTCGTTCGTTGGTACTGGTATTTTTATCGGCAACAAACTTAAAGGTTTTAAAGGTAACGGGTTTTCCGGATTTGTTAATTACAAGATCAGTTAAATTAGCTTTGCCAACAATATCGTCTAAATTTGTACCCGATAGTTCTATCTCGGCAATACCGTTTAGGGTTAAATTGCCACCCATAGCATTGGCAGCAAGCAAATTAAGTTGATGCAAATTAGCTTTATCTACTTTGGCGTTAAACCTGTACTGCGGGGTTGCTTGCGAAAAATCTATTTTTCCGTCAAAATCTAAATTCAAGTTAGCGTCATTAACGTCAACTATACCTGCAAAAAACTGTTGTTTTATGTCGCCATTAATTTCTATATTGTTGTATTGGTAGTTTTTAAGGGTTAGATATTCAATTTTACCATTTAAGTGGGTTGCCAATGTTGCCAGGCTCAATCCTTTGCCAGCGGCGTTTACGTCAAAACTTGTTTTACCAAGCAGTTCGGGTTTGTTTGTCAGCGCGCCTAAGTCTAAATTCTGGGCACTTATGCGCCCCGAGTAAGTGGTGTTAGCCGTTCCCTTTAACGCCATTTTTAGGTCAGACTTTATGGTGCCAACTGCTGTTTTTACAGTGGCTTCGGCAATAAACTCGTTAATATAACCTACAAACAACCCTGCCATTTGTACTTTACCCAAGGTGTTTAGTTGCGAAGGCAGTTTGGCATTATTGGGCAAAAAGTATTTAACTTCGTTAATATCCGTATTTAAACTGGCTATATCGGCATCAATATTTGTATTTTTTATATCCGGAAGTCCGCGCAATTTTACATTTCCGCGCAATACCGTATTTTTAAATTGTACTTCGAGGTTTTGTGCTTTAAGTTTTGGGATTCTACCTGTTATTTGGCCGCCAATTTTAACCGGATAAGCCATAAATTTATTTAAATTAGAATTTCCATTTAATCCGGATGAAAAATGGGCAATATCTTTTAAGCTTAACTGCGAGTTTTTGGCCAGGTCAAGGTTAATGCCCACTAAGTTTACAAAATCGTTAAAATTGTATAAAGTAGAGTATTGCAATCCTAATTTACCGCTAATATTGCTATTTGCTGTGCTTAATAGCAAATCGTCAAGCTGAAGTCCGGTGGCGGTAATTAATGCTTTGGCTTTTAGCTCCTGTATAGTTAGGTCGGCATTTTGCTCGGTTACACCTATTAACAGTTGGGTTTTTATGGTGTCGTTGGCTATGCTCACAGGGCCAGCATCGAGATTAATATCGGTAAGTTTTAATTTTTTTGAATTAATCAAGCCTTGTTTTACCGTTGCCGAGCTATCTGTAATTACTAAAGCCTGCGATTGTTTGACCAAAAATGAGCCTATATTAATTTGCCAACCCGCAGGGGTTATATGCACTATTTGCGAGTAATCTTTGGGTTTCTTAGGGTGAAGTCGTTTGCCCTCGAATAAAGTAAAATTAACACCATCAATTAAAATTTGCTCAATCTGCATGGTTTTTTTAGCTAAATCCAAGCGTTCAACTGCAAGTGATAGTTTTTTTAAGTTAGATGCCGTCAAAGTATTATTGTCGCCATCAGCGAAGCTAAAACGCCCTTCGGTAAGGGTAAGCGTATGCAAGTTTAAATCCCAAGTAAACCCTGTGTCATTAATTTTGGCTAATGTGTCGGCAAGATTATTGGCCGGTTTACTGTTATTTGCCTTAGGGTATTGTTTAAGCAAATAGTCTAAATTGGTATAAGTTTCGTAAGGTTTCCGGACTAACCTAAAGTATGGCTCGTGTAGCTCAATGTTTTCAATTACAACTCGTTGCTGCAGCAAGGCAAGCTCCGAAATATCAATTTTAGCCTTGCCTGTGTACAATAAAGTATCACAATCCCAGTCTCTAATTAATAAATTATCGCAAGTTATATTATTAAAAATATCAACCGATACATCGCTATAGCTAATTTCGGTGTTCAGGTAATTTGCCAAAAAGGCAATACCCTGCTTGGTTAAATAGGTTTGTGCCTTAACCGAACTCAATACAAAACCTACCAAGCCCGCCAGCAACAACGCCAACAGTAAAACCAACCAAAAAAACCACGAAAAAAAACGATATACTTTTTTCACTAAAAATATCAATAATATTACATGGTGGCAATTTTACCATTAGAACAACGTTGTAGGGGCAACGTTGCATTTAGGCTCAAAATTACAGTTTTTTTGCCATTTTTTAGCTTTAATAAACCAAGAACTAAGGCGCAAGAACAAAGTTTGGCCAAAGAAATTAAAATATTTGCCTATACCCAGATTTTACTTAAAGGAAAAAATAAATCAAATAATGGGTGGTGATTCTAAATTATCCAAATATCCGGATAGTAGCCAACCAAATAATATAAAGTTAATATTTGCTAATTTTTCGGATATTAATCTTTTTTTATTAACAAATTAACCATTTAGCTCAAAACACCTAACTAACTGCCGTAAATGATGCAACAAATTGCCTCAAAAAAACGTTATTTAAGTAGTATTGTGATACAACAAAAACTATTGTAGCATTTTATTTTAAATCAATAATATATCAAAGAAATCAAATTACAATTTTCCTCATTTCGAACAATATTGGCTTTGTTTGCTTGTCTTCTTAAATCTAATAATACATAATTAACACCCATTAATTGTCATGAAAAAAGAACATTGTTTTTTATTGATTATGCTTGGTTTTGTTAGCCATTTTAATTTTATCCAAGCACAAAACACCGAAGGTTACGGCAACGGTACAAATGCCGGCAGTGTGCCTACACCAGCCCTTATTGATGCCCGCGAAGCGAGCAACCCCAACCCTTACGAATTAGCCAAACCGTTAGCCCGAGACGGCGCTTACGATAAACTTGCCTTAACGCAGCGCGAAGCACTACCCTTGCCAAACATTCGCGAGGCCGATGTTTTTTGGCAAAAACGCATTTGGCGGGTAATTGATACGCGGCAAAAACTGAACCAACCGTTTACTTTTCCGGTGCAACCCTTTGTTTATGTACTGCTCGATATTATTCAAAAACATCCGGAAGCTAAAATTTTTACCGATGACCGCTTCACCACCCCGTTAAGTTTTGCCGAACTACAATCGAGGCTGGGCGGCACCGACACAATAACCACTTATGATTTAGATACCGGCGAACCTATTCAAAAAGTTGTACGCAACGATTTTAACTGGTTAAGCGTTTATAAATTCCGGATTTCGGAAGACTGGATTTTTGAAAAACAAGTTTCTAAAATGCTACCGCGCATATTAGCCATTGCACCCATACGCGAAGTAACCGATGCCAATGGCAATTACAGAGGCGAGCAAGCCATGTTTTGGGCTTATTTTCCGGCGTTCAGGCCTTATTTGGCTAAGTATGAAACGTTTAATCCACTTAACGACTCACAACGCCTTACTTGGCTCGATTTATTAGAAATGCGTATGTTTGCAAGTAATATCGTAAAAGAATCAAATGTGCTTGACCAGCGCATTAGTGATTATGCTATGGGCCGCGATGCCCTATTAGAGTCAGATAGGATAAAAACTAACCTAATGGAGTTCGAGCACAACTTGTGGTCGTACTAAGCAATATAAGCATAGCTTTTATACATTTCTGATTTTGCCGTTTTACGTGTTGGTTTGAACCTAACACTACCACACTTACCAATTACTTATATGCTAAGCATTTTGAGGCAAAACCGGTGCTGCTGTTAATATAGGTTTAATATCCGGATGATCCGCATAAATGGCTAACCTATCATGAAATCTCTTAGCCAAAGCCAAAGCGCCAAGGTCATATTTTGATTTGTCGGGCCAAGTATTGCGGGGGTTCAGTACTTCGGCAGGCACATTGGGGCACGATGTAGGGAAATGAAGCCCAAAAAGTGGGTCGGTTTCGTAGGCTACTTTATTTAATTGCCCTTCGAGGGCGGCGGTAATCATAGCGCGGGTATAGCTCAGTTTCATGCGGTTGCCCACGCCGTAGGGGCCACCTGTCCATCCGGTATTTATTAGCCATACATTGATTGGCTGGCCCTCAACTGCACTCTCCTCAATTTTTCGCCCTAACAAACGAGCGTATTTTGCCGGATGAAGCGGTAAAAATGGCAAGCCGAAACATGCCGAAAAAGTATCTTTGGGCTCAGTTACTCCGGCTTCGGTACCTGCTACTTTGGCAGTGTATCCGGCAATAAAATGATACATGGCCTGCTCGGTAGTTAAACGCGAAATAGGCGGCAAAATACCAAAGGCATCGCAGGTCAAAAAGAAAATATTTTGAGGTGGGCTACCTGCCGAGGGGCGCATGATATTGTTAATATAATCTATTGGATAGCTGGCGCGGGTATTTTCGGTGCGGGTAGCATTTGAAAAATCAACAGTGCGACTATTAGGTAGGTAAGCAATATTTTCGAGCAGGGCACCAAATTTTATAGCGCCATAGATTTGGGGTTCTTTTTCTGCCGTTAAATCTATACATTTTGCGTAGCATCCGCCCTCAAAATTAAACACACTAGTTTTAGACCAGCCATGTTCATCGTCGCCAATTAAGCGGCGGTTAGGGTCGGCGCTTAGGGTTGTTTTGCCTGTTCCCGATAAGCCAAAGAACAAGGCTGTATCATTTTTTTGACCCACATTAGCCGAGCAGTGCATAGATAAAACGCCGTGCTCTTGGGGCAATATATAATTTAAGACGGTAAAAATGCCCTTTTTAATTTCGCCGGTATAGGCTGTTCCGCCAATTAATATCATTTTCCGGGTAAAATTAATGGCGGCAAAATTATGCTGCCGTGTTCCGTGTGTTTTTGCATTGGCATGAAATCCGGGGGCATTAATTACCACCCAATCGGGCTTGTGCGAGGCAATTTCATTCTCATTTAACCGGATAAACATATTGCTTACAAACAAACTTTGCCATGGGTATTCGGTAATAGCGCGCACATTAAGCGCGTAATCCGGATGCGCACAAGCGCAAGCATCCATTACATACATGTCTTTGCCCGTTAAATAGGCGGTTATATCTTGGTAAAGTTGTTCAAAATGTGCTTCTGAGATGGGGTTATTTTTTGCCCAATTAACTGTATCGCGGGTTTTGTCATCTTGTACGGTAAATTTATCATCCGGCGAGCGGCCTGTAAATTCGCCCGTGTCAATTGCTAAAGCGCCTGTATCACTTAGGCTACCTTGTTTTAAAGTTATAGTTTTTTCAACTAATTCGGCTGGCGTTAAATTCCAAAAAATACGACCATCAGTTATGTTGTATAACGATAAATCGGCAAAACTGCTTTTTCGACCAAAATTTTCCATTATAAATATTAGTTGGTGACAATTAGTATAAAAAAATAATTTAATGGGTAAACCAATTAGGCCACAAAGGTACGAAATTTACACACCCAAAACACCAAACCAAGCATATTTTAAGGCAATTAGCCGTAAAATAACGTTAAAAAATTGCCGCTAATGCATTAAAAAATACCTCGACTCGGCAACCTCTATTAATTCTATTTCTTGTTTAAAACTTATATAAATATAAATTGTGCCGGGTTTTTCTTTGGTCGTTATTTCTATTCTCGAACGCACACCCGGGTACTCTTTTGTTTGAAAATGAAAAGTATTTGCCTTTTTAATGGAAAAACTTCCCTTAGGCGTGGTAACTGTATTTTCAGAAAAACTAAACTTGTAGCCTTTTCCACGCTCAATTCTGACCTCTATATTATTATTCGTTACATCTTCAATCATTGTATAGGGTACAACCGTTTTATCTAATAAATTGCTATAATCGCGCACAAAATATTCAATCCGGGGTGTATAATAAGTTTTATCCTGGGCTAAATCTGTTTCATCTTTTTCGGCCAAAAACCATGTGTGCTCCCCTAATGTTTTCGAGTAGAAATAAAACAGCAAAATATATCGCTGGTCGTCAAAAACCGCTTTAAGGCGGGCATTATCGCCATTTTTATCAAGCAGCTCATATACATACCCTACTTTGGGGTTGGGCTGCTGACTCATAATATGAAAATTGCCAAGTCCTTTATCTCCAACAATATAAACCTGATTTTGCTCGATGCGGATAATACAATCTCCCGGATTTAGTTCAATTTCAGGAGTTTGGCCTTGTTGATATTTTTCCGGAACAAATATTTGCCCAATCAATTCATGTATTACATCATATCTACGGTCGGTGGTGTAAGTAAACTCTAATTTGGCCGGAGGGGCTTCAATAACTTGTTTATTTTTTTTATTTTTTTCGCTTGTGTTGTTTAGCAAGGTAGTATCGTTTTTTGCGTTGTTGTTAGAATTGGTTTGCTGGTCTGTCGAGGTCTGAGTCGGCTCAGGTTTTGCTGGTGTAGTATTTGGCTTTTTTTCGGGTTCGGCAACTGGCGTGGGTGGCGGCGTTGGTTCGTTAGGCTTGTAACGCTGCGAATAACCTAAAACAGAGGTTGCAAAAAGCAAAAATAAGGCAAAAATTAGTTTAAAATTCATACGGCAATAGTAGTTCAAAAAAAAGCAATAATATCGTGTTTAATTAGACATTTCTTGCTTCAAAAGGTTTGAGTCGCCACTTAAATAAATTTATTTAATATAATAATAAATATTTAATTATGACTTGACCCAAAACTGGTTTATTCCAAATAACACAAATTTATTATTGTTTCCGAAAAATCAATAGTCAAGGCAATTTTTATCCAAACACCTATAAGTTAAACAATATGCCGTAAATTGCAGCAATTATAACCCACCATTTAACCGCCGTGGCCAACTTCGCGAAAACCTAAAAATACTTGCCGCAAAATTGTGTCAAAAGTATATGAATACGGGTTTTTAAAAGCATAATCGCAGGCCGCCGCCGCCCTTTTACAATTTGAACTATTAAACACCATCAAGTATTTCTCGCCCAAGGGCAAAACCACTAACCCTTGTTTATTTTACATTCTAAAATTTGAATACAAATACCGAACTAAGGTGCGTTTGGCCACCGGCAATAAGGTTTCGGCCAGCGGATAGGCTTTTGTGCTGGCTATTACAAACGTAGCCGGATTGGGTAAATCGCGCTGCCGTTTAACCAAATCGAGTTTTATAGCCTCGTAAGTATTGCTAAACAAAGGTTGGTAAGCATCAATATATTGGGTACGCATAGCCCTGAATTTTTCATTGGCATTTTCAAAAAAACTAAGCTGGTAGGCAAATACATTAGTTTGGGTGTGCCGGCCATTAACTAACAACAAATAACCGGCCTCGGCATTAATAGGCACAATGCCAACGGGTTGAATTTCAAGGGCGTTTTCAACCTGGTCGTAAACATTGCGGCCTGTTTGCAAACAATTTTCAATTTTGGGAATGGCATAGTTAATAATTTGGGCAATTTCCTCAATATAATCGTCGTTGTGCATTAAAGCCTCGTACTGCAAAGTAAAATCTTCTAAGTCTAAACGTTGTAATTGCCTTGGAAAATGCTCGTTGGCATCGCGCTGGTTGGCCCTAATTACAACAAGGTTTTGATGATGAAATATAAGGTCAGCAAGCATTGGGTATAGGGTTTCCTCGTCAAAATGTTTGCTTACATGTTGCAAATAGGCCAATAATATATACTTTTTGTATTCAAAGTCAATTAAGCCTTCCGAAATCCAGTTTTCCGATAAAGTTTTCATGGGTAAGCTAACCAGTTGATTAAAAAATAGTCGTTTTTATTATAATACTACGACTTTGGGGGGCAAATTAAGGTTTAATAACCAAACAAGTCTATTTTTTAGTTAAACAAGCAAAATTTATGCCTACTTAAATAATGCCATGCAAGGGGCCACCTTTAGCGCCCAAGGCATCTACCCGTTTTTCAATTTCGGGGTCGGGTTCAAGTGGGGGGGCGTGGTGAGGTTTTATGCGAGCATCGAACACCAACGGGCCTTGGCACCCCCAGTGTTTTTGCCGGGTAAAGGCGGCAATACCATGCACATCGTGCGAGGGGTTGCAGCGCGTAAACACCACCCATAAAAAATTATGTAAATTGCGGGCGGTAAATTCGGCATCATCGCAAAGCACAATTAGCGGAAAGCCCAACAAGTTATGATACCCGTTTTGCTCGTAGTATTGGCAAAACTTGGCCATATCTTCATTTCCGGATGCTACAACATTATAAACCGGTGCTTGTATAACCATAATACCAGGGTGAGCAATTTTAGGCATCCGGAAACCATCCGGAAGCTTAAAATTATCCGGAAAAAAAGTACTCAACTGCCTAATTGGTTGCCCAACGGCTGCCAGCACTAATTTCGAGCCGCTATTTAATCCGGTGCCGCTATAATCTAAGGTATCAATAGTAGTATTGGTATAAAAATGCAGGTCGCGTTTGGTGTCAATTCTTTCAAGTAAATGCGTTAAAAAGGCATCAACATCGTTAATTTTTAAGTTTGGCGCATCGTTTTTGGCTATAATCAGTAAAAATTTAGCCAGCGACAATTGGCCGGTGCCTAAAATATGGTTGGTAATGGTTAACAACTCTTGTGGTTGCTGCAAAGTATAGTATGGCGTATAACGCTCGTTGCCAATGGCCAGCAACAATGGGTGAACGCCCGAGTCGTCAATGGCATGAACCGCCTCTAAGCCCGGAATTTCGTTAGGGATGGCCGCGCCGGTGATATCGTGTATAAGCGAGCCAAAATAAGTATCTTCTTGTGGAGGCCGCCCCACTATTGTAAAAGGCCAAATGGCATTTTTGCGGTGCCAAACTTTTTCAACGTGCATCAACGGAAACGGGTGTTTCAGGCTATAATAGCCCAAATGGTCGCCAAACGGGCCTTCGGGTTTGTTTTCGTGCGGGTTTACATAGCCCGTAATAACAAAATCGGCATCGGTACTTAGGCAATATCCATCTTTATAAACGTACCTGAATGCCCTTCCAGCCAATACGCCGGCAAAAGCAAGTTCGGGCAAACCTTCGGGCAAGGGCATTACCGCCGCCAAACTGTGGGCAGGTGGGCCACCTACAAAAATACTTACTTTTAAAGGCTGATTGCGCTGGTTGGCCTTGGTTTGATGCACACCAATTCCGCGATGTATTTGGTAATGAAGTCCAATTTCTTTATCCGGAATATACTCATTTCCGGATAATTGAATTCGGTACATACCCAAATTTGACTTCATAACGCCCGGTTTATCAAAATCTTCGCTGTAAACCTGTGGCAGTGTTACAAATGCGCCTCCATCGTTAGGCCAGCTTTTAATTTGCGGCAATGCCGAAATTGTTGTTTGGCCAAATAGAACGGGTTTAGCAAACAAAGGCTTTCGGGGCAAGGCTGTTAGCCCTTTAAAAGGCAAATGTGCATATTTTAACGGTCGTTTTAGGGCATCGGTAGGGTCAATTTTTAAGTTTATAAATGATTCGAGGGTTTTAAGGGTATGCCTAAACAACCAACGGCTGCGGGCTTTGGTGCCAAACAAATTTGAGGCCGCCCCAAAAGGGCTACCCTTTACCCGCTCGAACCACAAGGCGGGGCCGCCAACCGAAAAAACCCGCCTGTGGATAGCCGCCATTTCCAAATCAGGGTTTACCTCATTTTTAATACGGATGAGTTGGCCGCTTTTTTCAAGGTCTAACAAACAATCAAGCGTACAGGTATAGGGCATGTAATTATTTATTTTTTTAGCTGTTCAAGCTGAGAGACAAATATAATATTGTTGCAAAAGTACAGTTGGCAAGGCTAAAAAGCAAGTTAAACAAAAACTCATCAACTAATAATATACATCAGGCAAGCAAGGCACGTTTAGGTTGATAAACACACAAAATTGCCAGCTAATTATTTGCCCAACTGCTTCAATAACAATTCTAACTCGTTTTGGGGGTTTGCTAACCATTGTGCCGAGTAAATGTAATGCACCTCAAAACCCATGCGCTGCAACTGTGCCTGCCGGTGCAAGTCGTGTAGCCATGCTTGTTGGCTTTGGTGTTGTTTGGCATTATCACATTCAAGGGCAATAATACGTTGTTTGTCAATAGCAACAGCCTTATTTTCATTTGTATTAGTGCTTGGTTGCAATGGTAGCTGTGGCAATAATAAAGCAATATCAATAACCATACCACCACAAGCGTAAAACGGCACAATTTGTCCTTGTTCAAAATGGGGGGTTAGCTTTTCGGCCAGCCAATCTATAAAAGCATTGGCCGATTGAGGTGGCGCGGTAATTTGGGCAAAAGTATCGGTTTCGGGGCAGGCCTTTGCTAAGGCTTGTAAAATACCCAATCTAAGCTCGTTATTAGATTGGGTTGTGGCGCGCGCATAAGCCAAATACGCATACAAACAAGCACGGCCGGTTATACCATTTTCGGATAATTCGTGAGCGTATTGACTATAGTAAGTTTCGGGTATGGAAGTAAAAATATGCACGGCAAATCGGGCGCGTGTTATTAGCACGTTCAACAGTTTATAGCCTTTGGGGTGGTTTAGCGGGCCAAACAGCTGCAAAAATTTGCCATCGGCACGTTGGCCATACGTGGTGCTAATAAGCATGATGTCGCGCTCGTCTCCCTGTATGTTTTCGAGGTTTTTAATAAAAAGGCCATTTTGTTCTAATTCAGCTAAACGAGCAGCGGCAGCAGGGTCGGCCAATCGGGCTTCCTCTAATAAGTCAATAATTAAATTGCGCTGCAATAAATTAAAAGTAGCAATACCTACCGAGGGCAACTGGCTTTGCATGGGTAAGGCTGTTAGCTGGTACAATAAAAAATGTACTACCGCTTTAGCCTCGTCGGCGTTAGTTTGGTTATGATACAAACCATTTACTGCCACAAAACTAATAGGCTGGTAGTTTAGTTGTTGGGGAATGGGCATGGGAAGCAGGCGCGAGCCATAAAAAGCCGCATTTGAAAAATCAATCAAGTAGGGGTGTCGCGACCTATAATGAAAATCTAAATACAGCCGTTGATAGTGCATATCGTCTGCGTAATGTAATAACGAGTCGGCACCGGCCAACCCATCTGAAGCGTCAATTAAATCTAATTGCTGGGCCTCGTCAAGTGCTAAATCGGCTTCTGTTTCGGTATTTTCATCGGTGAACAACAAATTAGCAGCCGTTTCAAAATAAGAGGATGGTGGCATTTGGTGCCTGTCACCCGAAATTATCCGGATGCGCCCGCGCAACAAGGCGGTAAAGGTTTCTTCAACGCGCAGTTGGCTGGCCTCGTCAAAAATAACCACATCGTATAAATTTTCGTGTAGGGGTAACAAGCCACTACAAACTACCGGATTTACCAATAGAACCGGAAAAAATGCTTTAAACAAGTCGGTATTGGCTGCTACAATAGCGCGTAGCGAATTGCTGCGTTCGCCTTTACTTCCACGCAAATTATACAAACGCCGCAATGGGTAATTTGCCTGTAACTGTTGCCAGTTTTTGATTTCTACTTGTTGTTTTTCGGTAAAAATATGCAGCGCCGTTTGTGCCACCTGGATTTGAATTTGTG
This sequence comes from Sphingobacteriales bacterium, assembly GCA_016706405.1. Classification (NCBI taxonomy): domain Bacteria; kingdom Pseudomonadati; phylum Bacteroidota; class Sphingobacteriia; order Sphingobacteriales; species Sphingobacteriales bacterium. The sequence goes on along the minus strand of JADJJT010000002.1, from coordinate 1,054,451 downwards.
CTAAAAGCTGCGTTAATTCTTGTTGCAAATAATTGTTATACGGGGCATTGCCCGTTTTTTCTATCGTTACCAATAAATGCGCCAAATAGTGTCGCTGTGCAATTTGTTGCCAGTTATTGTTGGTAGTTGCTGGCGCTTGGTCGGTTAATAATTGCAAGGTTTGCCTAATGCTTTGCATCGGCTGTTGGAGGCAAAAATATTTAAATGTGTAGTATTGTCTAAAGGCTGGCCAAGCCATCCGGATACTTTGTAAATTGGTAGCCAACAATTCTAAGGCATTAATTTGGTCGGTTACGGCAGGCAAATCTTCAGCAAACAAAACACTCAATAGTTGTGGTTTATTGACGGCATTTATACAGTTTATATAAGCTGCCCGAGGCGCTTGCAATAAGCCATCTAAGGCCGGATATAGGTTGGTATTTACCGCCAAGGTTGCCGTTAAATGTTTTACCGCCAAAGGCGCTTCGTGGGTTAACCACTGACTTAGTCGTTGCAAAAATGCGGTAATATTTTGCTGCACTTGCATAAAGGTAAACCCTTCGTTGTTTGTATTTAATACTGCTGTTGTTTGTAAAAAAGCATGACGAACCAAAGGTTGTTGCCGGTACAAATCTTGTAAACTTTGGTAATCATTTAAGATTGCTGTTTGTTGTGCTTTAATTTGCTGATGCTTGCGGCTTACTACAGCCAAAACCATCACTACTGCTTTTGGTAGCCCTTGTGGCAAATTAAACAAATTGCCATGCGCTGCAATATTGGCATTAATACGCTCTATAAGTTGTTGTGCTAAACCTAATTGCTCGTTTCCTTTGTTGGCAAACCAATTAGTTAGTGCCTCGGCATACTGTTGCGGCAAGGGTTTAAGTGTTGCCAAGGCTTGTTGTGTAAGGGTTTCGCAGCGATTTAGTTGTTGTTCTAATATTTGTTGAAGTTCGGTGGGTTTGGGCGAGGTAAATAAAGTCGAGTTTAACAATTCTAATGCTTGGCCATTGCGGTTTATTACCTCGTGCCAAAGCGGGGCGGCAGTTTGGGCAGCGTTTAGCAATTTAAAATATTCGTCGTTGGTAAATTGGTAATTGTGCTGCTGGGGGTCGGTATCGGTGGCTAAAAGTGGCGTTTGAAGGTTGGTAATTTGCAAATATTGACCTACTGCTTGGGTAAATTGCTGGTTTCCGGGTAAGGTTTGAGCTAAAAAATGGTGCTGCGCTTGTACTTCGTCTATCAACTCCGAAGCGCGATTTTTTTGCCATTCGTCCGGAGGAAAATTTGGCACGTTTTGGTTTTCTAAATTAGCTATTTGCTCGCGTACAGCTCTTACAATGGTTTCGCGGTCTTTGGTTATATTTTCAATCAAGGCGCACAAACTGCCCAATCCTATTTTTTGTAAATATTGGTGCAGCACTTCAAGAGCGGTGCGTTTGTCGCATACTACTAAGCAAGTGGCCCCCTGACTAAGTGCATTGGTAATCAATGCCACTAGTAACTGGCTTTTTCCCGTGCCGGGCGGCCCTTGTACTAACTGGGCGGGGTATTTACGGAGGGTTTCAAGAACGGCTTGTTGCGAGGGGTCGGTAGTAATGGCACTAAAAAAATGATGCTGCCAGGTAATTGAGTTCTCCGGATCAGGAGATGGGGGCAAACTAGTATTACTTGTTTCATCCGGAATTAATGCCTGCAACTGCCCCTGTAACGAAATATCGTCTTCAAGAGGAGATAAAAATTCAATATCATCGTTAATAAAACCATCAAAAGTTTCGTTTGTTGGCTGCTCATTTTTTCCGGAGTTTTCTGTATCCGGATGTTTTTCTACTTCAGCGTTAGTTGACTCTTGATTTTGATTTTTATATTGTTTAATCAGCGCATTTAAATCGTTTAAAATGGCTTGGCGCGGTGTTTGAAACAAGCCCAACACCCCCGACCAACGAATAGCAGGGCGGGTAAAATTAGCAGCTTGTAATAAGGCAGATTCTGGAGCAGGCGCTAAGCCGTGTACTGGGTAGGTTTCGTTACTGCCTAACTGCTGCATGACAGCATTACAAACAGTTACAACTTCGGTGGGACTTAATACATTGTCGGTTAAAAACTGGGCTGGTATATTGCGCAGACTAATGCCTTCATTATATTCGAGGTGGGTTAGCAATAGTTCGTTAAACCGGATGGTGTGGTTTTCGTTGCGGCGAATATGCCATTGTAAGGCATGTGTACGCGATTTTTCTATGCTTACTTCCCAAATTAGTAAAGGCGCTTTAATTATTTTGGTGGGGTCGGTTTCGTCTCGTTTTATTAATATTGGGTAGCCTATGGCGGCGGTTTCAACCCCGGTTTCCAAAAAAGTATCGCGGTTTTCATAAGCTATATTATTTAAGCGTTTGTTTAGTAATTCTAAGGTTTGCCGCTCGTCGTAAGGCAAGGTTTGCACAGCAGCTTGGCCGGTATAGCGCAAAGTAAGGTTAAAACTCGCTTGGCTTAGCAACACCTCAAGCAATTGATTTGGTAGTTCGGCACTAAGGCTGCCTAATTGAAAAATATCTAAACGGTTAGCCCTGCGCCCGGGCAAGGCATCTAAATATATTGAACGACGGTTGCCCGTGGCTAATTTTTGTCGCAATAACTGCAAAAAACGAACAGGAGTGGTTGCTGGCATAGAGCAAAGGTAAGGTTTTTAGTCTTACCCTTAACTTAATTAGCACCTTGCCATTTTGCGTTTATGTCCGGTTTTACCTGCCAACGCAATTTTCTTAATATATTCGGTCGCCAAAGGCACTTTACAAGCAGTATCGCCCATATTTACATGAATTTTACCAATTTTTTGGGCAATTTCGGCAGCTTTATCTGTTAAAGGCAGCACATAGCAACCTATGGCAATTACAAAGCCGTTCATGGTATAGCGCACGCGGTTGGGGGCGGTGGCAATTTGCTTCGCTACTCGGTCAAGGAGTTGGTTTAGGCAGTCAAGGTCAAGTTGAGCATCGGGAGTTATAGCTGCCCAACCTGATAAGGTAGCCCATCCGGCCGATGCTACTAATTCGGCAGGGTCGTCAATCCATTTTAAGCCCATGTTTAGGGCATGTGGACTTTCGGCGGTTACCCAAGCAACGGTAAAATCGCTTAATATATACCAATATGCTTCCTTAGCCCAGCGTTGTAAATCGTTGGGGGTCATACGTTTTTCGTCGGCCATTAATCCGGCCAAGTACATGGCATCCGAGTTTCCGGTGGCATACAAATCTAAAGCCAAATTGTAGTTCTTTTTTTCGCGCTTCAGTATTTTTTTCAAATACTCGACCTTAACGCCAAAAAAAGGCTCGCGCGCGCCATGTTTTAGAAATATTTTTTTTATTTGGTCGCTGCCTAAATTGCGCAGTTCTTCCATTATTGCTTCAACGGTGTTACTCATGTTTTTTTATAGTTGATGTCTGTTTAAATAAATAAAATACAACAAAATTAGGAACTTAAACAAAATAAACAGCTAATAAATGGCAAAATAAAAAAGATAAGTTTGATGATTAAGCATTTGGTCCAAGCATTTTTAAAGTAAAAAACGGTTTGTTTTATTTTAAATAGTTAAAAAACTGCATAGAAGTATAGAATTTTAGCAAGTCTTTTGTAATTTTGTTCTTGTTTAGTAAGGTTTAACGTATATGCAATGGATTAACCGTTTGCGGGAAGTTTTTGAACCAAGGGCTTTTGGTGTGTGCTCGTGGTTAGGAGAGCATATTGGTATTCCCACGCGCCATATCAGGTTGTTTTTTGTTTATACCGCTTTTATAGCCAATTGGTCGCCATTGATTATTTATTTAGCGCTGGCGTTTGTAATAAATATCCGGAATTACGCGCGAAAACCTACAATCATACCGCGACTTATAGACCAATCAAGTTTTCTTAGTACAATAATAATAGCTCAATAAATTATACATGATTGTAATAACAGGTGCTGCTGGCTTTATTGGTAGCTGTGCTGCCGCTTTTTTTAACCAATTGGGCCGCAACGACCTTATTTTGGTCGATGAATTTGCAAGTCCGGAAAAAAAGAAGAACCTAACCCATAAAAAATATTTGGGTTGGATGCAACGCGACGGTTTTGTTAGCTGGTTTTTACATCATCCGGATAATGTTGAAGCTGTTTACCATTTTGGCGCTCGGTCTTCAACCACCGAGTGGGACACTACTATTTTTGACCGTCTAAACGTCAATTATTCAAAAAGTTTATGGGAAATTTGCACCCAAAACCAAATACCATTTTTATACGCATCATCGGCGGCAACTTATGGCGATGGCAACTTGGGTTATGCCGACAATCACCAAATTCCCTTCGAGCTAAAACCGCTAAACCCTTATGGCATTAGTAAAAACGAGTTCGACAAATGGGCGTTGCAGCAAACCACTGCCCCACCCTATTGGTACGGCATGAAATTTTTTAACGTTTATGGCCCAAACGAGTATCACAAGGGCCGAAATGCCTCGGTTGTAATGCACGGCTTTAATCAGATTACCCAAGCAAAAAATGGCAATGGGTTTATAAAACTGTTTAAATCGCACAAAGAGGGCTTTGCCAACGGAGGCCAACTCCGCGATTTTGTATATGTTAAAGATATTATAAAGGTGTGCCATTGGTTATTGCATGTTAAGCGCCCCAACAGCGGTTTATACAACCTTGGCACCGGGCAAGCCCGCAGTTTTGAAGATTTAGCAAAGGCTGTTTTTGCCGCCCTAAACCTGCCGCCCAAAATTGAGTATATTGATATGCCAGAAGACATTAGAGATAAATATCAATACTACACCCAAGCCGAAATGCAAAAACTGCAGCAAGCAGGTTACAACCAAACCTTTGCCACCCTTGAGAACGGCGTAGCCGATTATGTGCAAAACTATTTGGCAAAGGGGCTTTATTGGTAATTGCTTTAAATCTTTACAAAAATACAAATCAAAGCCTTATTTTTGCCGCGTTTATTTAGTTTTTAAATAGGCGAATAGTATTTTTATCTTTATAAATGTATGCAAAATCCTTTGGATGTTTTACAACAGAAAAAAGCCCAAGCCTTAGAAGGTGGCGGGCAAAAACGCATAGACAAACAACACGAACAGGGCAAATTAACTGCCCGCGAGCGGCTTCAAATTTTGTTAGACGAAAATAGTTTTGAAGAAATTGGCCAATTGGTACAGCATAGGTGCAGCGATTTTGGCATGGAAACTCAACAATTTTTAGGCGATGGCGTTATTACCGGATATGGCACTGTTAATGGGCGTTTGGTGTATGTTTTTTCGCAAGATTTTACCGTTTTTGGCGGTTCGTTAAGCGAAACACATGCCGAAAAAATTTGCAAAATAATGGACTTAGCCCTTAAAAATGGAGCGCCAGTAATTGGTTTGAACGATAGCGGCGGCGCTCGTATTCAAGAAGGGGTAAGTTCGTTGGGGGGCTACGCCGATATTTTTTACCGCAACACCATTGCATCCGGAGTAATACCACAAATATCGGCCATTATGGGCCCATGTGCGGGCGGAGCGGTTTACTCACCAGCCATCACCGATTTTATTTTAATGGTCGAGCACACCTCTTATATGTATGTTACAGGCCCCAATGTGGTAAAAACCGTAACCCACGAGAACGTAACCCACGACGAATTAGGCGGCGCACAAACCCACGCTACAAAATCGGGGGTTACCCATTTTGCCTGCGAAAACGAAGTAGTTTGCTTACAAAATATCAGGCAATTATTGACCTATATTCCTCAAAATTGCGAAGAAACCGCACCTGTTTACACTTATTCTCCGGAAAAATCCGGACAAGGTAATGAAGCCGAACTGCGCCCAAACCTCCAAAATATATTGCCCACATCGGCTAATCAACCCTACGATATGCGCGAAATCATTGCAGAAATTGCCGATAAAGATTCGTTTCTTGAAATTCATAAAGATTTTGCCGAAAATATTGTGGTTGGTTTTGCCCGAATCGCTGGCCGAAGCATTGGCATAGTTGCCAACCAACCTGCCCATTTGGCCGGCGTGCTCGATATTAACGCTTCAAAAAAAGGTGCGCGTTTTGTGCGTTTTTGCGATGCTTTTAATGTGCCCTTATTGGTTTTTGTTGATGTTCCCGGATTTTTACCCGGAACCGACCAAGAATGGCATGGCATTATTACAAACGGAGCTAAACTTTTATTTGCACTTTGCGAAGCTACTGTTCCCAAACTAACCGTAATTACCCGCAAAGCTTATGGCGGTGCTTACGATGTAATGAACTCGAAACATATTGGCGCCGACCTTAATTTTGCCTGGCCAACTGCCGAAATTGCCGTCATGGGGGCAAAAGGAGCTGCCGAAATTATTTTTAAACGCGAAATTGACAATGCCCACGACAAAGAGGCCAAACTAACAGAAAAAGTCGCCGAATATACCGAAACCTTTGCAAACCCTTATAAAGCCGCTGCCCGTGGCTTTATTGACGAAGTAATTGACCCCACCGAAACCCGAATAAAACTTATCAAAGGTTTTTCCATGCTCGAAAATAAAGCCCTAAAATTGCCTCGCAAAAAACATGGAAATATTCCATTATAAATATGAAAGTTCAAAAAATACAACTATCATTTATCAGTCGAACAACCAATATTTTATAGGCAGTTGAAAAGCTAACGACTTATCCCTTTGTATGCAAAAAGTATTAATTGCCAATCGTGGCGAAATTGCGTTGCGCATTATGCGCTCGCTAAAAGAAATGAATATTATAACGGTTGCCGTTTTTTCGGAAGCCGACCGCAATGCCCCGCACGTACATTTTGCCGACGAAGCCTATTGTATAGGGCCTGCCCCCTCGCGCGAGTCGTATTTAAGGGGCGATGTAATTATTAGTACCGCTTTGGCCTGCCAAGCTCAAGGCATACATCCGGGATTTGGTTTTTTGAGCGAAAATGCCGCGTTTGCCCTTGCAGTGCAACAGGCCGGGCTACAATTTATTGGTCCGTCGGCGCAAGCCATGGAGGCTATGGGCAACAAATTAGCAGCAAAAGCAGTAGCTCAACAGCATAATGTGCCCATGGTGCCCGGCACCCAAACCAGCATCAGCGACCTTGACGAAGCCAAACAAATAGCGCTTAAAATTGGATTTCCGGTACTCATTAAAGCGGCTGCCGGCGGCGGTGGCAAAGGTATGCGCATAATAAACAACCCTAACGAATTTGAAGAGCAAACCAACCGTGCCATGAGCGAGGCTTTGTCGGCATTTGGCGATGGGTCGGTATTTATTGAAAAATTTGTAAGATCGCCCCGCCATATTGAAATACAAATTTTGGCCGATAGTTTTGGAAATGTGGTGCATTTGCACGAGCGCGAATGTTCGATTCAGCGAAGGCATCAAAAATTGATTGAAGAAGCACCATCAAGCATATTAACGCCCGAAATACGGGCTGCAATGGGGCAAAGTGCCGTTAATTTGGCCAAAGCAGTGCAATATACTGGTGCTGGAACTGTAGAGTTTTTATTGGACGACCAGTTGAACTACTACTTTTTAGAAATGAATACCCGCTTGCAAGTTGAGCATCCGGTAACCGAATTTATTACCGGAATTGATATCGTAAAAGAGCAAATCCGGATTGCGCGTGGCGAACCGCTTGGCTATCAGCAGGCAGATATACCCTTGATTGGCCACGCCATAGAACTGCGTATTTGTGCCGAAGACCCCGAAAATAATTTTCTTCCCGATATTGGTACGCTTACCACCTACCGCCCGCCATTAGGCCCCGGAATTAGAGTTGATGACGGTTTTGAACAAGGAATGGCCATTCCAATTCAATATGACCCCATGATAGCCAAATTAATTGTTTACGCCCCCGACCGCAAAACTTGTATTGCCAAAATGTTGGCGGCCATAAACCAGTACGCAATTGAAGGTGTAAAAACAACCTTACCATTTGGTGCTTGGGTTATGCAAGATCCCCTGTTTATTAACGGTCAATTTGATACCAATTTTATAGCTCAATATTTTAATCCGGAAGTTTTAAAAACGCCAAAACATCCGGAAATTGCCGAAATAGCCGCTCGTTTAGGTACTCAATTATTGCAAAAATCTACTTCAACTTCAACAATTGAACAACAACCAACAAGTAACCTCAACTACGTTGATACGCCTAAACCCAAATCTTTAGGTAGCCCTTTATGGCGGATAAACAGATTGCGATAGTCTTAGATTTATTTCTTGAGGCGAAAAAAGTTAAGAATACAAATTATAATTAATAAAATAAAGATTCCGGAATAAAAAAATACCATTATGGCAAAAATAGCGATAGACATGAAAGGCGGCGAATTAGCCAATATAGCCCCAAGCATTAATCAAGATATAGTTATTGGCATTGACTTGGGCACTACCAACAGTTTAGTGGCCTACGTAAATGCACAAAATAACCAAGCACAAATTATAGCCCCAACCGCAGCAACGGCAGCAACAAACGAAACACAACAGTTAGTGCCATCTATAATTTATTTTAACCCCGGCAGTACCGAAATATTGGTAGGCATCGAGGCAAAACCCCATTTAATTTCTAACCCCGAAAATACTATTTATTCGGTTAAGCGTTTAATGGGAAAATCGTATGCCGATGTGCAAGATTTAACCAATACTTTGGGCTACGAAATTATAAACGATGATACTGACCGCTTGGTTAAAATTAGAGTTGGAAACAGATTTTTTACCCCTATTGAACTATCGGGGCTTATTTTGCAGCAATTAAAACAACGGGCAGAAGAAATGCTTAACTTACCTGTAACAAAAGCTGTAATTACTGTACCCGCCTATTTTAACGATGCCCAACGACAGGCCACCCGCGATGCCGGCAAATTAGCCGGATTAGACGTGTTGCGCATTATAAACGAACCCACCGCAGCAAGTTTGGCCTATGGCTTGGGAATAGACCCTGCCCAAACCCGAACTATTGCCGTTTATGACCTTGGCGGTGGTACTTTCGATATTTCGGTTTTGCGTATTGAAAACGGCATTTTTGAAGTATTAGCTACCAACGGCGATACATTTTTAGGCGGAGACGATATTGACCGCGCTATTGTAAATTGGTGGCTACCCGCATCCGGATTAAGCTCTGCCGACTTATCCAACAACAAATCGTTGGGACAGGCATGGCGCTTAGCTGCCGAGCAGGCAAAAATTGCCCTATCGGCCCAGCCACAATGGCAAGGAACAGTAAATGGCATAGCCCTACAATTAACCCAAACGCAGTTAGCCGAAATAGCACAGCCACTAATTAGCCAAACTATTAACTGTTGTAAAAACGCCCTTGCTGATGCTAAACTTACCGCAAACGATTTAAATGAAATTGTACTTGTAGGCGGCTCAACACGAATGCCCCTGATAAAGCAGGCTGTTGCTAATTATTTCAACCGACCTATACACGATGCGTTAAACCCCGACGAAGTTGTGGCCTTAGGTGCCGCTGTTCAGGCAAGTATTTTAGCAGGTGGCCGCAACGATTTATTACTGCTCGATATTACTCCGCTGTCGTTAGGCATTGAAACAATGGGCGGACTTATGGATGTGCTTATTCCGCGCAACAGCCGGATACCCATTAAAGCTGCAAGGCAATACACCACCCAATTAGATGGGCAAGCCAATATGCGCATTACTATTTACCAAGGCGAGCGCGATTTGGTGAGCGATAATCGCAAATTAGGTGCATTTGACCTTAAAGGAATACCCGCTATGCCCGCCGGAATGGCTAAGGTTGAAGTTAGCTTTACCATTGATGCCGATGGTATCACGCGGGTAGCTGCCAAAGAGTTGCGGTCGGGGGTATCGCAAAGCATAGAAGTACGGCCTCAATATGGTGTTACAGAAGAAGAATTGGCTACCATGTTGCTTGACTCGATAAAAAATGCAAAATCGGACATGCAAACACGTGCCTTGCGAGAAGCACAGGTTGAAGCGGAACAGCTAATTGCAACCGCCGAGCGTTTTATGGCAAAAAACACATCGCTATTAACCGAAGAAGAAATCAACGGCACAAAAACACATATAAAAAATCTTCAAACAGTGTTAAGCACTGCCCCTAAAGACGAGCTACATACCTTAATTGAAGCACTAAACCAATTTACCCGCCCATTTGCCGAACGACTTATGAGCAAAGCATTGACCGATGCCATGCACGGTAAAAAAATTACCAATTAACTAATTCGCTACAAACGAGCGCTTGAATTATGCTTAATCAAAAAGTAGTATTTATAGCCGGATGCCGTACCCCATTTGCCAAATCCGGAACCGATTTTGCCAACCTCACCGCCTACGATTTAGGACGCATGGCCACCAATGGCTTACTCAAAAAAGTTGGCATAGATGGTTCGGCTATTGATTTAACCATTATAGGAACGGTTGTTCATCAAATACAAACCAGTAATTTAGCCCGCGAAATAGCATTAGGAGCAGCTATTCAACCCAAATCACCTGCATTTACAGTTAGCTTGGCCTGTATATCGGCAAATATGGCCTTGTCTTTAGCCGCCGACCAGTTAATATTAGGAAAAGCCAAATTAGTAGTAGCTGGCGGCGCCGACTCGGTCAGCGATATTCCCATTCAAGTAGCAAAATCATTGCGCAGCAAACTATTAAAAGCTAAAAATGCCAAATCAACTGCCGATTATATTAAACTAATTGCCGGCCTTCGCCCAAACGACCTTAAACCACAAATACCCACTATTACCGAGTTTAGTACAGGTTTAAGCATGGGGCAAGATTGCCAAAAACTGGCCGACAAGCTGGGTATTTCGCGCAATGACCAAGATGCTTTTGCCCTTCGTTCGCACGAGTTGGCCTACCATGCTGCGCAATCCGGATGGTTAGATAACGAAATTACAGCCGTTCAAACGCCACCAAATTTTACCAATATTACCAACGACAACGGGGTTAGGGCGCAATTGCATCCGGAAAAATTAGCTGCCCTGCCATCTGCTTTTGCAAAACCTTATGGCAGTATAACAGCTGGCAATGCTTCCTTTTTAACAGACGGCGCTGCCAGTACTTTGCTAACAACCCAACATCAAGCTCAAACCTTTGGACTTAAGCCCTTAGCAGTACTAAGAGGCTATGTGCTTACGGCACAAAACCCGGCAACAGGCGAGTTGTTATTAGGCCCTGCCTATGCCATACCTCAGGTATTACAACAAACGGGGCTGCAAATAACCGATATAGATGTGATAGAACTGCACGAAGCCTTTGCCGCGCAAGTCTTGGCAAATATCCGGTGTTTGGCTAACGATACTTTTTGCCGCGACAACCTTAACCTTGCATCGGCTTTTGGCGAATTGCCAATGGATAAAATAAATACTTGGGGAGGCTCGTTAGCTATAGGGCATCCGTTTGGCGCTACGGGGGCACGATTGGTTAGTACCGCTATTAATCGTTTGCACCGCGAAGATAAACAATTTGCGTTGGTAGCATCGTGCGCTGCCGGTGGGCATGGCCATGCAATGATATGGGAAAGAATTTAGGATTTTTGAAACACGCATTTGTATCCGGATTAAGTGAGGATGGGGAAAAACAAAAGGCGAGGTCAATTTTATGATAAATTGCACTCGCCTTTTCTGAAAAGCTAATTATTTAATTATTTTTCCGGAGTTTATTTGTTGTCGCGTATTTCTTCGTATTCCACATCTTGAACATCTTCTGCTTTTTTTCCATCGGTATTATTGTTTTGCCCGTCATAAGACTGATGTTCGTTGCCACCTGCACCTGGGTTATTTTGCTGGGCTTGGTACATATCTTGCGAAGCGGCTTGCCATGCGTCAGTAAGGTTTTTTGTACCAACTTCAATGCCGTTAATATCTTGGTTAGCATGGGCATTTTTAAGTTGAGCTAGGGCATTTTCAATGGCACTGCGATGAGAGGCATTAATTTTATCGCCAAACTCGGCCAATTGTTTTTCGGTTTGAAATATTAAGGTATCGGCCTCATTAATTTTTTCAATTAGTTCGCGTGCTTCTTTGTCGGCACGTTCGTTGTTGCGCGCATCTGTTTTCATACGTTCTACTTCGTCTTTACTTAATCCGGTAGAAGCCGTTATTTTAATACTTTGCTCTTTTCCTGTGCCTTTATCTTTAGCCGTTACGCTTAAAATACCGTTTGCATCAATATCAAAAATTACTTCGATTTGGGGAACACCGCGTGGGGCTGGTGGAATATCGCCCAACATAAATTTACCGATTGTGCGGTTATCGCGCGCTAAGGAACGTTCGCCTTGTAGTACATGTATTTCAACAGATGGCTGGTTATCGGCTGCCGTTGAAAATGTTTCTGATTTGCGCGAAGGGATGGTTGTATTTGCTTCAATTAAGCGGGTAAACACGCCCCCTAATGTTTCAATACCTAAGGATAGAGGCGTAACATCTAAAAGTAATACATCTTTAACATCACCGGTTAGTACCCCACCCTGAATTGCTGCTCCTACTGCAACAACTTCATCCGGATTTACACCTTTATGGGGTTTTTTGCCAAAAAATTTCTCTACAACTTCTTGTATTTTGGGCATCCGGGTTGAACCACCTACTAATATCACTTCGTGAATATCGTTGGGCGAGTAGCCAGCATCGCGCAGTGCCAAGCGGCAAGGTTCAAGGGTGCGTTGTACTAAATGGTCAACCAACTGTTCGAATTTTGCGCGTGTTATCTTTTTCACCAAGTGTTTAGGCACCCCGTCAACGGCAGTTATATAGGGCAAATTAATTTCGGTTTCCAAAGATCCGGATAGTTCAATTTTAGCTTTTTCAGAAGCTTCTTTTAAGCGTTGCAAGGCCATGGGATCTTTGCGGAGGTCAATATTTTCTTCGGCTTTAAATTCGTTGGCTAACCAGTCAATTATGCAAAAGTCAAAATCATCTCCACCAAGGTGGGTATCGCCGTTGGTTGATTTTACTTCAAACACGCCATCGCCCAATTCTAAAATTGAAATATCGAAAGTACCGCCGCCAAGGTCGTAAACGGCAATTCGTTGGTCTTTGTGTTGTTTGTCTAAGCCATAAGCAAGGGCAGCTGCGGTAGGCTCGTTAATAATACGGCGCACAACCAAACCTGCAATTTCGCCGGCTTCTTTTGTTGCCTGGCGCTGCGAGTCGTTAAAATAGGCGGGCACAGTAATTACAGCTTCAGTTACCTCGTAACCAAGATAATCTTCGGCAGTTTTTTTCATTTTTTGTAGTACCATAGCCGAAATTTCTTGTGGTGAGTACATACGTCCGTCAATATCAACGCGAATAGTATCGTTGTCGCCGCGTACTGCTTTGTACGATACTTTTTCGGTTTCGCGGGCTATTTCGGAGTAGCGAGCGCCCATAAACCGTTTGATAGACATGATTGTATTTTTAGGGTTGGTTATAGCTTGGCGTTTAGCGGCATCGCCAATTTTGCGTTCGCCGTTGGCCAAAAAAGCCACAATAGAGGGGGTGGTACGTTTACCCTCGCTGTTGGCAATTACAATGGGTTCGTTGCCATCCATAATTGCTACACACGAGTTGGTTGTACCGAGGTCAATTCCAATAATTTTGTTCATTGTATAAATAAGTTGTCTTTTAATTACAAGATAAAATAGTTTGTTTTGCTAATTTTAATCAATACACATGCCAAGCCTAAATTTTGTGCAAATTTGGCAGGTTTTATCTATTTTAGGCAGATGGTAGTAGTATATTATAGACATTTTGACAGCAAGCCCTAAGTCAAATATAGCTATTTATAGTGTTTCATTTCCGGATATATCCAGAACAAAATGCAGTGATCATAAAAACAAGTCCGGATTAGTTGTTAGAATTAACCAATCCGGATATATTTTCAGAAAAATGCAGGCGTACTATATATTTACTTCGCACTAATTTGTTTGACATCTATTACATACGCCGCTAACTAAAAAGCGCACTGTTTTAAGTGTATAACCTTTAGGAAGATTGATGTTGGGAACAAACACTTGGTCTAAACAACTAACTGCATGGCAAACTTCACATTCAAAATGAATGTGGTTGTCGTAGTGGTGGTGTTCGGTACAGTCTTCGCATAGGGCGTACATAGCTGTGCCGGCAATATCGCGCAAGGCATGGATGATGCCTTTTTGTTCAAACGTATCGAGGGTTCTGTAAAGTGTTACGCGGTCAAACTGGGGCAGGCGTTTTTCTAAATCGGGCTGGCCTATTGCATGGGTAGCTTTTTGTAGTAATTCAACAACGGCTTTACGGCAATTGGTAACGCGCAAATTGTAAAACTGCAATAATTCAACCGAATTGAGTTGGGGCTTATGTTGTTGCATAACACTGAAATACTTATCTAACAGATGGGTAAAAGTTTAGTTTATATTATATTTATCTGCAACGCCATAAACTGCTGCGGATAAAAAAGAAATTCCGGATACACAGGTGTAGGCTTGGGCATACGTGCATCCGGAAGAAATAGTTTGAGTTTCAATTTTAATGCTGGGCTTTTTTACTAAACCGAAAAGCTTTCGCCGCAGCCACAAGTACGCGAGGCATTTGGATTTTTAAAATAAAAGCCCTTGCCATTTAAGCCACGCGAAAAGTCGAGTTCGGTGCCGTATAAATATAAAAAACTGCGCAAATCAATACAAATTTTAACCCCTTTGTCTTCAAACATTTGGTCGTCTGGTTGGTTTTCGTTGTCAAAATCCATTTTATAACTAAGCCCCGAGCATCCACCGCTTGTAATTGACACGCGCAAAAAATAATCGGTGGTTAGGTTGGCATTAGCTTTGAGGTTGGCTATCTGTTGTTTTGCTTCGTCGCTAATGGTAATCATGTTATAAAAATATTTATCAAATAAATTGAAAACAAATTTGCCCTATTTGGTTTAGTGTACAATTGAGGCTTCTTGTTCAATGGGTTCAAGGCCGTTTTTTACGCGGTAATCGTTAATGGCTGCGCGTATGGCATCTTCGGCCAGTACGGAGCAGTGAATTTTAACTGGGGGCAAGTTTAGCTCTTCAACAATATCCATATTGTCAATTTCTAAAGCTTGGTCAATGGTTTTGCCTTTAAGCCATTCGGTTGCCAACGAAGAGGAGGCGATTGCCGAACCACAGCCAAAGGTTTTAAATTTAGCATCGCTAATAATGCCTGACTCATCGTCAACTTCAATTTGCAGGCGCATAACGTCTCCACATTCGGGGGCGCCAACAAGACCTGTACCTACACTTTTTTTACTTTTATCTAAAGTGCCTACGTTGCGTGGTTGGTTGTAATGGTCAAGAACTTTCTCTGAATATGCCATAGTGAGTATAAAAATTTTAAATAGAATTATAATGAAAGAGCAAAATTACGGTTTTCTGAAATAAATAAACATTTTTTTAAGTGCTATGGTTCAAATTGAAGGCAAAAAAATATCCGGATACCGTAAGCAGCGTATCCGGATAAACAAATTGACAGGCAATTTTGAGTTGTTTATTTTCTTTATTTATATTCATCGTAGGGTATGAAGTCATAATCCGAGGTATCAAAAGCTTCCATATCAACTTGCCCAATTTTAAAATTTTTGACGGTAAAACTTACGGTTTTCTGGCCGTCTTTTGTTTTATAATTTCCCTCAAGAGGCATGCCGGGGATATAATGTAAATTGGCAAACTCGTAATAGGCGGGGTTCTCTGTCGAGCCACATGCCCTAAATGTAATATACAAATATAGAAAGTTTATAGGAATAATTTCGGCAATCCAAAGTTCGTAAAAAGCTTTGTTTGTTTCAATTGTGTATTGTATTGTTTTATAGCCTTCAATTTGTTTGATATTTTCGGTGCGGTAAATTTTTACTGTGGCATCGTTTGGTTGAATATTAGGCCGGGGCAGCAGCACTTTGTAGGCTTTCTTATTATAATGGTTCAACAAGGTAAACGAACTTTGCCTTCGGTTGTATATATAATGTTGCATATTCAGTCCGTCGGTTAAACGGCGCCTGCTCACATCCAAACCATAATCGTCTATATTAATACTTCTGATTTCGGAGTAATTATCCTCTTCGTGCAACGAATCGGTATGGGTAACCGTCATGTCAAAGCGGCCAATAAACTCGCTTTGCAGGGCCTGCATATTTTGTAATTCTTCAACGTTGGCAGTTATTTCGTATTTCACCAATTCTACTTGCGCATAAATAAAATTACTTCCAACACAACTTGTGGCCCACAGCAGGAAAAATCTGTAAAGCAACGACAAAACGGGCTTATTTTGTGTTATTTTTGTGCAAGTTTGTTGTCTCATCGTAAAAAAGTGGCTAAAATTACCTAACTTTGCCGGATTATGTTTATTTTTATCACCTAAATTGTTTTATAAATATTATGGGTAAAGGCGATCGTAGAACGAGACGCGGAAAAATTTGGAATGGCAGTTTTGGCAACAGCCGCCCAAAGAAAAGCAAGAAACAAACAAGTGCAGCAAAACCTGCCTAAAAATTTGCTTTTAATTTTAATAATTGCAAAGTACGTTTCGTTTTCTTTAATTGCTTATAAAGCGCAAATCAGATGCCAATTTTAAATTTAAATACCGGTTTGCGCTTTTCTTTTTTTACCCGTTTTTAAGACAATGATATTAAAAATAGTCACTAATTTAACTATTGTTATTATGGCAATACAGTAGTTTTGATAAATTAAATCAAATACAACATATTAAATATCAATCAAAAATGAAAAGGTTTTACATTTTTCTTTTTGCGCTATTGCTTTTACAACTTGCTACGCAAGCCCAAGTTTACCAAAACGAGTGGATAGATTACAGCAAAACCTACTACAAATTTAAAGTAGGTAAAAGTGGAGTTTACCGAATTCCATACACCACCCTTGAAGCCGCAGGGTTAAATGGCCTTAATGGAAACGGGTTTAGACTTTATGCACGCGGAGGCAAGGCAGTGCCTATTTATGTAACACAAACAGGCAAATTAACAAATAACGATTATATTGAATTTTATGCCACTAAAAATGATGGCAAATTTGATACCTATTTGCACAAAAATGCCAGCGAACAACTCTCGAACTTAAAAAGCCTTTTTACCGACACCTTAAGCTATTATTTAGTTTGGGACGTAGGCAGTAACGGTAGCTGGTATGCTAATGCCGACAACAGTATGACCGGATTACCTGCCGCCGAAAATTATTTTATGCACGAGGTATTGTCATTCAACAACAACGTACACTCATTAGGTGATGGCGTAAAAATTGCCGGCGCCAACTATTGGTATGCCGACTACGAACCGAACGAAGGTTTTTCGGGGCAATCAATTTTAGCCCCAAACAGTTTAGATTACAACATAAAAACACCAAAACGCTATACAGACGACCCAGATTTGTTTGCCAAACTTGAAACCAAAATTGTTGGCCAAACACATTCTATTTACTACAATCCCGACCACTTAGTTGATATTAGCGTTGGTTCGACCAAATACCAAACTGCCGAATTTGAAGGTTATAGCAGCATTGTAACTTCGTTAGTTGTTTTTATGACCGATATTAAAGACCTTACGAAAGTAAGTTTTAAAGCCTTAGAATTAGTAGGGCAAAATACTGATTATACCCAAAGTGTATCGGTAGTTTACAATAAACTTACCTACCCCCGCAAATTCGATTTTGACAACTCAAAAGTATTCAAATTTGCACTTGGCGACCAAAACGAAAAATACCTTGCCATTACTAATTTTGATGAAGGCACCACGCCGGTGCTATATGATTTAACCAATCAAATCCGGATGGTTCCGGTAATTTCCGGAGACACGCTTAAATTTCATCTTCCAAAGGGCAGTTTAATTGGTTTATCGCGCGAGTTGATACTGGCAAATACAAGCTCGACAACCTGCCTCGCCTCCTCTGACAATTGTTTTTTTATAGTTGATGAATTAAAAAATACGCAGTTTACCGATTACTCAAAAACCATAAATCAAGGCAACTATTTAATTGTTACCCACCCCAAATTGCGCCAAGGCGGCACTGATTACGTGCAAGAATATGCCGACTACCGCGCCAGCGCACAAGGCGGCTCGTATAATGTTGTTGTAGCAGATATAACCGAACTTTACGACCAGTTTTCGCAAGGTGTTGAAAAGCATCCTTTAGCTATCCGGAATTTTGTAAACTACGCCATTGATAACTGGTCGGCAGCTAATAAACCAAAATTTTGTTTGCTGTTAGGCAAATCCGTGGACTACGCAAAGTCAACTAACAGCCCCTCAGAGTATAACGGTAATTTGTTGCCTACCTACGGCAAACAACCCTCAGACAATGTATTGGTAGCCCGCAACGTTTGGCAATATACACCGCAGTTGGCAGTTGGGCGTATTAGTGCCAAAAACCCTACCGATGTTAAAAACTTTTTAGATAAACTGAAATTTTACGAAAGCCCCGAAATGTGCTCAGAAGAGGCCATGCTTTGGCTAAAAAAAGGCATACATATTGCCCTTGCTCACTTTGGCGATGACGATGAAGAGACCGAATACCTCGACTATTTAAACAAATTTAAACTCACTTACGAAGATGCTAAAATGGGGGGTAAAGTTATACAAACTTACTCGGCCAAATATGGAGGCACGTCATTTGCCGGACTTCAAAATTTAATAACCAACGGCGTTGGCCTCATAAGTTTTATGGGACACTCGCAAGGCCAATACTGGGACTTTAAAGTGCCCGAATTTAATAACCCCAACAAATATCCATTCATCATTTCGGCCTCGTGCTTTGTAGGTAATATCCACGATATTTATGCCTCGCCCTCAATGGCCGAAGACCTGACCTTGGCGGCAAACAGCGGCTGTATTGGTTTTTTAGGCACTGTATCGTTCGGATACCCTAAATATTTAGACATTTTTGTTGACAGTTTATATAATGAGTTTTGTAAAACAAACTACGCCCAACCAATGGGTATTTGTTTAAAAAATACCATTGATAAAATTTATATTAGCGACTCAACTGCTTCGAGCTACGATGGAATAAAGGCAACTTGCGAAGAATTTACTTTTGAAGGCGACCCTGGTTTTGTATTGGCAGGCTACGCCGCTCCGGATTACCATGTTGACAACGTACCGAATTCTCCGGATTTAGTAGTAAAAAATAACGACAACGGCGTTGTTCTAAGCCCACCATATATTGTATCAAAAGATGTAACAAGTTTAGAATTTATTGTAAACTATGCCAATTTAGGCCAAGCGGTTGATAAAGATATAACGGTAGTTGTAAACCGAAAACACCAAGGTAACACAACCGTAGCCGCCACAAAAACAATTGATGCAGCTTATTTTACCGGATCGTTTAATGTAACCATTGTAATAGACTCAAAAACTATGGGGGGCGACAATGAGTTTACCATTATTATTGATGCTGATGAAGCGATAACCGAACTTTGCGAAACAAATAACAAATTAGTGTTTAATATAAATGTACAAAACGATATAGATTGCTCGCAAGAGATAGCACCCAATATTTTACTTACCGACCTTGAATATTGCACCAGCGATGCCCCCGTAACTATTACAACCGATAAACCCGGCGGAATTTTTAACGGAACAGGCATTAGCGGCAACGAATTTAATCCGGGTGTTGCCGGCCCCGGCTCACATATTATTACCTATACATACACCAACCCCGATAATAATTGTGTAACAGCCGACAATATAACCATAAACGTTTCGAGCATACCAAGCAATGAGTTCACAGTAAAATCGCCCGATGCTTTTTTAGTAAATGGCGAGTCTATTTGCAAAACCACTGTACTAACCATTGAAGCAACCGATTACAACCCGTTTGCCACCTATACTTGGTCGTGGAATGGTGCTAACGCCATACCCTTGGGCAACGAAAAATACTCGGTAAGTTGGCTTACAGCCGGCATCAAAACGTTTTCGTTAAAGGTAAGCAATAGTAACTGCACCACCAGCGTAAAAGATTTTGTAGTAAACGTTGATGATGTTCTACCTGCTCCGGTAATTAATTGCGGTACGTCCACCCTTAGCTCGGTTAGCTTTGAATGGGCTGCTGTACCAGGTGCATCCGGATATTTGATTGACGTTGATGGCTCTATACAAACCATAGCCAATACAAGTTATACCATTACCGGATTAGCTCCTGCCGAAAGTAAATGTATAATTGTTACAGCGCTTGGCACTGGCAAATGTGGCAACAGCAAGCCATCTATTGAACAATGTTGCATAGCACAGGATTGCCCAATAAAAGATTTAAAAATTGTAGGCTTGCAATCTTCTTATTGTATTGACCAGCCGGCAATTACTTTAAGCGCTAACGAAGGAGGCGGTATATTTAAAATTGACGGCGTAGTAAACGATAAATTTGACCCTACCACCTTAGGTATAGGTTGTAAAACCATTACTTATGACCTTGTGGTAAACGATTGCCAATATAATGCTCCCTCTGTTTTGGTATGCGTAAACGACTTACCAAAGCCTACCATTTCGGGCGATACCTATTTTTGTGCCGGAGGCTCGGCAACCATATCGGTTAACGAAAACTATCAGTCGTACTTATGGTCAAACAGTGCCACCACAAAATCTGTTCAGGTAGCTAAGGGCGGCACCTATACCGTAACTGTTAAAGATATAAATGGCTGCGAAGCAAATGCCTCGTTTACCGTTGATGAAAAAACTATTGCCAAACCGGTAATTACTAATAAAGGCAAAGACATTTTATGTCCAGACGCTACTACCACTTTAAGTGTTGAACCAATTTATACGGATTATTTGTGGTCGGGTAACGCATCTATTGAACCCAATTTAACCGTAAAAAGTCCCGGAACCTACAGCGTAACCGTTCACGACAGCTTTGGTTGTGAAGCATCGGCAAGTTATACGGTTTATGGCTCAACAATTATTAAACCTGCCATTACCGCTAACGGCGAAACCTCGCCTCCAACTTATTGCACAGGCGATGTGGTAACCCTAAAAGCTACCGATGGATATGCTAAATATACCTGGTCTAACGGGGTTACCGGCAAAGAAATTACCATTACCGATAGCGGCACCTATACCGTTAACGTTGAAAATGCCGACGGTTGTCCCGAATCAAACAGCATTACCATTGTGTTTAATGCCCCCCCAACAGTTAAAATTGAGGCCAGTGCCTTACAAATTTGTAATGGAAACGAGGTTACTTTATCGGCACCAGGTGTTTTTGACGAAATAACCTGGTCTACCGGAGCAACTACTCCCAATATAACCGTTGATGAATCAGGAACTTACGAGGTTGAGGTGAAAACAGGCAATTGCACCGCAAAATCAAGCGCCACAATAACTGTTTTTGAAGACCAGCTAAGTAATTTATCGGTAAATGCCAATGTTGACTTGGTTTGCCCAGGCGATATTGTTGAATTAGAAGCAACCGGAGTGAATGTTGCAAAATCCTTCACTTGGGTGGGCAAAGAATTATTATATACTGACGGGCAAATTGTGCAAGCTAAACCAATATACGAAGGTTATTACACAGTTACCGTTGTTGACCAAAATGGCTGCTTTAAATCCGATTCGGTATTAGTAAAAATCGAAACAGATTGCGAGGTACCCAACGTTATTACGCCCAACCACGACGGGTTTAACGACAATTGGTATATACCCCAGGCCGCTGTATCAAGCCGTGTTGATGTTTTTATCTTTAACCGGTGGGGGCAAGAGGTTTACTCAAAGTTGGGATATGACAATGCAGATGGTTGGAGAGGCACCAATAAAAATGGCGATAAACTACCTCATGGCACCTATTATTATGTGATCAATATTACCGATAACGGCAAACATTCCATTAATGGTACAATTACCATCATTCAATAATATTTCAATAACTACATCTATATCTTACGCTTTAATGCAATAAATATTATTATGCGTCCTATCATTTTTTCCATTTTCTGTTTTGTAGTTATAAATTTGGTAACTGCAAACACATTAAAAGCCCAGCAAATTCACCAGCTCACCCAATACATGACCAACGATTTTGCCTTTAATCCGGCAGTCGCGGGTTCATTTGATCAATTTATTATACGAGCCTCGTACCGCAAACAATGGTCGGGGTTTGATGGTGCACCATCAACGGCTTTGCTTAGCGGCCACGGCAGTGTATTGCCCAGTTCAAAAGCTGTTGGGCTTGGACTTTTAATTTACTCAGACGTAACAGGCCCAACAAGCCGTACCGGAGGGCAGTTAGCCTACGCCTATCAACTACCACTTCAAAACGGAAAATCGCACTTAGGTTTTGGTATTAGTGGAAGTTTTATTCAGTATAAATTAGATTTTGACAAGTTAACCGCTCATCAACCCGGCGATCCCGGAATACTACTAAAAGGAACCGAGTCAAAAGGTGGTGGCGATGTAAACTTAGGTGCCTATTTTAGAAACGAAAAATATTGGGCCGGAATATCCGGAAACCAACTATTAGCATCTAAATTTAATTTCTCCTCTAATTTGGATTCGCTGCGCAATGCTCGACATTTATACTTAGGTGGTGGCGGCAGGTTTAGTGTAAGCGACCAATTTGAAATTTCGCCCGGAGCTATGATAAAAATGGTTAAATCTGTGCCCGCACAAGCCGAAATATTTGTAAAAGGTATTTACCAACGTCAATATTGGTTAGGTGCCGGAATGCGTACCGCCGACGGATTTGCTCTAATGGCCGGAATTGATTTAGATAGTGGATTTAGATTGGCTTACTCGTACGATATTACTACCTCTGACTTAGGACCGTTTGAAAATGGCTCGCACGAAATTACATTAGGCTACGATTTTAATATATTCGGAAATCAAAATTCAAAAGGGAGTGGCATTGAATCACCACGTTAAATTAAAGTTTTAATAAATAGTATTGCTTTGTCCGGAGGTTTTAGGTAAGAAGAAAATCTACTACCCTTGGTCGAACATTTAATACCAAATATTGGCAAGTTTCAGAAAACATTTCTTAATTTTACAATAATTTAAAAATATTTTTTTGTATCTTTGCCATAGAGATGGCAATGATGCCAATTACATGCAACATTACTTTAATTAAAAACCAACCCAATTTGCATGAAAAAATTTTTCTACTTCCTCTTTTCGGTTCTATTAATCTTTGGCTGCAAAAAAGATGAAATTGAACCTGCCAATAGTGTTTCTAACTACTCCGCCGATTTTCTGCGCGAATGGTTTAAACTCGAATGTCAATTAGTGAAAGCTACGCCTGGATTTTTACCCCCCCAAGCTTCTCGGGCATTTGGGTACGTTAGTATTTCGGCTTATGAGGCGGCTTATAGTGGCATTGAAGGTGCCAAACCCTTAGCAGGCCAAATTAACCAGTTGTCTGTAGCTGCCATGCCAACACCACTATCGCCCGAATCCTATCATTGGGGCATAGTAGTAAATGCTGCCGTAGCTGATATGACGCGCTTAATGTTTGAGAAAAAAATTAGCCCAGAAAATCTTCAAAAAGTAAACGATTTGGAAGCTCAGTACCTCGCTGAATTTACCACCAGCACCACCCAAGCTATAGTTGACGAATCAGTTAAACACGGCAAAGCCGTATCACAAATGATTTACCAATATTCGCTAAACGATGGTGGCCACGAGTCGTACCTTAACCCATTTTCAAAACCTTTTACACCAGTAACAGGAGAAGATAAATGGGTGCCAACTGACAGCAAAAATCTAACCCCGCTAAGTCCATATTGGGACCAAACCCGCCCAATGATACCCTCAAATTTAAGCTTTGACCCCATAAAACCCCTTAACTTTTCTACCGACACTCAATCTGATTTCTACAAAGAAGCGATGAATGTTTATACCCAAGTAACAGGCAATACAGCCGACCAGGTAGAAATTGCCAAGTTTTGGGCAGACGACCCCTTTGTAACCTGCACACCTACCGGACATACCTTTAATATTTTAACCCAATTACTTGAAGAAACCAACGCTACCCTCGAAAAAGCAGTTGCAGCTTATGCTATGCTGGGTATTGGAGAAAATGATGCCTTTATTGCCTGTTGGGAAGCAAAGTTTGATTACTCGCTGATTAGACCAGTTTCTTATATTCAAAAATATATTGACACCAGTTTTACTACCGTAATTGGCACACCTCCTTTTCCGGCTTATACCTCAGGGCACGCAACTGAAATAGGTGTGGGCGAAAGAATCTTTACTAAACTGTTTACCAACGGCGATGGCAAATACAATTTAACCGACCGCTCGCAAATACAACACGGTTATGCGCCAAGAACATACTCCAATTTTGCCGATATGTCTATGGAATGTGCCAATTCACGTTTGTATGGAGGTATTCACTATCAAATGGATAATACCAATGGCTTGTTGATGGGACGCAGCATTGGCAACAATGTTTTGACTGCTATCGAGTGGCCTGCAAACCTTAACTAATACAATATGATGAGGTCTAACACCTTAATTGCTTTGCTGGCAATCTGTTTTTTTGTAACAAGTTGTGGCAACGAAAAGCCACAAATTAATGCCGATGCCAAATTAATGGCAGCCTTAGAATGTAAGGCCTACAAACTTAAAGTAGAACGAGAAAAAGCAGCAAACGACATCAGACACATGGCAGATTCATTGGCTAAACATAAATTACCGCTTACTGATTTGCAAAGTCAGCAAATAGACTCTTTAAAAATCAAATACACAGCTTTAACTGCGGAATTAGCCAGTAAAATAACCAAAACAATGGATAGTTTGTTTGCTAAAACTTATCGAACACCAGAACAAAGGCGAGAACTTGACGCTGAAACAGCAAAAATCAAAAAAGAAATATGCCCTTAACAGCACTCACCGCTTCTTCAAAATAAGAGATAAGTTTAAAACCTAAAAAAAAATCCGGATGGTAATTGCTATCCGGATTTTTTTGTGCTGTCAATTTGATTTTTTGATAATTCCGGAAATAGTATTCGATAATTTTCCGGAAAAGGTTGTTAAGTGGTTGTCTTTCTTCTCTCCGGATATCCTTTTCTCATACAAAACTTGATACAACCAAAAATCATAAGGCATAACTGGTATTTATCTCCGGCAAAGCTCTTATTTTGTTCTGTTTTTACTTATACAAATGTCTTAATTTTGTGCTAACGGTAAAAGTACAAAAACGCAAACTACCTGCCTTATGTTAAACACCCGCCACAAAACATTTCTAATAAGTTTTTTTTGCCTCCTTATATGTTCTCAAACAGCCGATACCCAAAATTTGCACTTTAGGAAGCAATATGACGAACCTCTTGGACCAATACCGCCTATTCCTACTACCGACACCCTGTGGCAACAAGCCGATGCGGTAATTTTAAACGAAGAAGTAGAATGGACAATACGCGATGCACCAAATTTTACGACTACCATTAATTGTAATCGCTTAATAAAGATTCAAACTGAAAAAGGCGCGCAAATTTGTAGTAGCTGGTGGTTGCCCGAACCCCTTGACCCCGCCCACGAACAAGCCGACTTACCCTTGTCTGAGCGCAAATTTATTCATAGACCAAAATATTTTGATGCCGAAATAAGCTATTTTAAAGCTCGGGTTATAACCCCAAACGGCACGGTTCGGCCATTAATACCAACCGATAACACCGAAAAAGAAACCATACGTTACGATGGTAGTCTTCATCATGCCTTTGCTTACCAATTTAATTTAGCTGGCCTAAAACCAAACGACGTACTGCAAATACAATATCAAATATATTTACCTTATAATTTTGATTGGATGCGTTGGTTTTTTCATCATTCAACTTTGCCCAAACAACAAACAAAAATTGTATTGGTACACCCAAAACGCGAATATTTTATTTTTAATTATGGCAACAATGCCTACCCCGCCGAAGATACGACTTTAAGTGCAAAAACGACCAATAAACGGTTAGAATGGACATTTAAAAATTTACCCCCCTGCTTGACTGAACCCGGCGGAAACCCTTGGTCTGAATTACCCCACGTGGTGTGGTATGTGCATGGGCGCGCGTATGCCAAATACGACGAACAGTTAAACCCCGACTACCTACCTTACTCGTGGCAATTTTGGGCACGCGACCGACTGAATTTCAAAAAAAGGCATCTTGAATTGGCACAACGGCGCCTTAGCGAAAAAGAAGTTGCACTACAAAAATTTTACGAAACCTACCGCAAACGCTATCCAAACGAAAAACCTTTGTATTTATTATTTGCCATGCACCAGGCTATTGCCGACACCTTTGACTTTGAACATATAGACGACAGTTTTGCCAACGAAGACCCGCGTTTGGCCAGACTTCCGGAGATAGACAAACTTAAAATAAGGCAATCAATGAGCCGTTTCCAATTTTATTTTGGCGTTTTTAACCGGCTTAACCTCGATGCCGAGAAACAAGTGCTAATGGATGGCCGTGAAAATATTGCCGAAGGCAAATTAGAAAAAGTTGCCGCTTCGCTAAAAAATAAAACCTTGCGCACCACCAACCGATTTGCTATTTACAATGGTTTATTAGCTCGAATTGGAGAAAATTTCAATATAACTGTCATTTCGGATAAGCGTATAGCAGCCATAAACCGAAATATTTGTATGCCTGTTTTGGGCGAAAACAGTTTATTTAGCGTTCAAAAAGAACAAAACTGGTTTTATATTTACCCCAAACGCCATAAATTAGGTTTGGCTTTTAACGAACTACCATTTTACTTAGAAGGTGCACCCGCCATCCATATAGCTCAAATGACCGAAGATGCTCATGCACAAAACAATGTGCAGTTTACCGTAACACCCAGCAGCACCAAAGAAGATAACACGCGCCGAACCGTGGCCAAAGTAAGGGTAAACACCCTATCCGGAGATGCCGATTTTGATGCCCAAGTTGTATTAAGTGGGCAATTTTCGACTATGCAGCGCAATATGTACAAAATGGGAATTATTGACTCGAGTGTAAATCCGCGCTATGGCTGGCTGGTTTACGATTATCCGGATAAAAATTTGCACTTAAAACCCGACTCATTGGAGATTAATATGGCCTGCCAATTTCCGTTTAAAACCACCATCAAAGCAAAATGGTCGCTGGATAATATTTGTAAGAACAAGCCCAATGGTAAAGGATTTGAATTAAATATGCAGCAATGGATAAAACATATTGTGGAACCAAATTTTACCGCCCAAGGTCGCGCCCAAGCATTTTATCCGGATTTTTTAAGCCGAGATACTTATACTTATTATATTGAATTTGATGTGCCAATTTCTATTCAAGCATTTAAAGATTTACCTTTTAAAATTGAAAATGATTTAGGAAATTTTAAATTTGATATACAACAGGTATCTGATACGGCGGTACAAGTACAATCGGTTTTTGAGGTTATAAATTCGCGTGTTCCGGCAAATTCAGCAAAGGATGTGGCAAAACTGTACAAGTTAATTGCCGAATCCGAAAATGCAATTTTAAGCGGTACTTACAAATAAACAAATATTTATATTGTACCACTGATATGAATAGAATCAATATTTTTAATCGTATTCTTATATAGGTGTAACGCTGCCTCATCGTTTGAGCAATCGAGTAAATCAATATTGGTATTGTTTGCCAACTTTTTAAACGACTGTGATTTTTGGTTGTAATTTTTTTTGCGGTCTTTAAGGTCAAACAAAATAACAGAAGCATGGGCTAAACCCGAAATAACGGGCATAATAATGCACCACCAAACCCAAAATTGCGAAGGAAAAAACGCACTTTTGCGATAGACTACTATAATAGGTGTTAAAAATGTTGATAACATCACAACAATTTCACACATATACCATAAAAGGCCAAACTGTTTAGCCATTTTACTGGTTAGTTGCGCGTGGCTGTTCATTTCATCAATTTTTTGCAACAATAAATCTTTGTATGCAATATTTGATGAGGGGATATTGCCATCTGTCATAAATTTATAAAATTTGTTATTTCCATTTAATACTGCATCCTATACTTGGTTTTTGAACATTAGAAACAGGTAATCCCTGTAACAATGCCTGCAACACCTGCCTGATGTCGTTTCCGGTTATGGGCAAAGCATTTCCGGGCCTCGAGTCATCTAACTGGCCTCTGTAAACACAATATAAATCGGCATCAAAAATGCTAAAATCGGGTGTGCAAGCGGCAAAATAATCGCGGGCAGTTTGTTGGGTTTCGTCAAATAAATACGGAAATGGATATTGGTGCTCTAAAGCTATTTGGGCCATTTTTTGAGGGCTATCATCCGGATATTTAACAATATCGTTGCTATTGATGGCAACAAAACCAATACCTTTTGGAATAAATTCGTTAGCTAAGGTTACTAATCCGGAATTAATATGTTTTACGTATGGGCAATGGTTGCAAATAAACATAATTACCGTTGCGATTTGCCCCTTTAGGGTTTCTAAATTTTGTACCTGCCCCGTTACAACATTTGGCAGGGCAAAATAAGGGGCAGAAAAGCCAAGTTTAATAGGCGTGGTTTCGAGAGCGGGCATAATAATTTTTAAAAAAAATGGAATAAAACAACGAAAGGCAAAAAAAAACTACAAATTTACATTCAATTATAGCAATAAATTGCCGTAAAACTGCATCTTTGTATGATATTTGCGTCAAAATATCGTTTTAGGCAAGCATTTTATCAATATTATGCCCAAAATTACCCAAATTTAAGGTAATTGTATTACTTTAGCACCTTGAAACCAAACCCCCGAACCCTATTTGCTCAATGGCCATTCAGTTAGCAAAACCTGCCTACCTAAATGAGTTAGGGAGGCGTACAAATAACGAGGATTCTATTTATCCTAAACAAAACGCAATAGACCCCAACCAAAAACTTTTTATTGTTTGCGATGGCGTTGGTGGTTCAAACAAAGGCGAAGTTGCCTCAAATTTGGCTTGCGAATGTTTTAGTGAGTTTTTTGCGCAACGTGTGCTAAACATTGCCAATATAAACGTAAATGAAACTTTAATTAATGAGGCGCTACATTATACAGAGCAAAAATTTTCGACTTATATAAGTCAAAATCCCGAGTGTGCGGGCATGTCGTGCACGCTAACTTTGCTTTATATAAACAACAAAACTAATAATATAACAATTGCTTGGTGTGGCGACAGCAGGGTTTATCAAGTGCGAAACGGCAAAATTTTATTTCAATCGGAGGACCATTCATTAGTAAACGAATTAGTAAAACGAGGTGAAATTTCTCCAGACGAAGCGGCAACCCACCCGCGCCGAAACGTAATATTGCGAGCCATATCAGGGTCAGACAGCCCCACAAAAGCCGACGTTGTGCAAATTAATGACCTGCAAACCGGCGACTATTTTATGCTTTGTACAGATGGCATTTTAGAGGCCGTACCAAATGTAATTTTAGAAAGTATTTTAAAAAAATCGACCGTTTCGGTAGAAGAAGCACGCGATTTAATATTACAATTTTGCTCTGAACTGTCGAACGATAATTTTTCGATGTATTTACTGCAAATTGCCTATGTTGACGAAACGAATGTATCGGGGAAATTGCCAACAGGCCCGGTAACACAAATTATGGGCGACAAGCCGCTTGCGTCAGGGCAAATAACCGGGCAAACACCTGCTAAAAGCCAAAAAGAGCGAAATAAATTTATTCTTTTATCAGTAGTATTAGCCGTTTTGCTGGGACTTGTTTACATGCAATGGACCAAAACACACCAACGGGCTGCCTATCAAAAATTAATTGATAAAGCCAAAAATTTTGAAAATTCAGGCCAGTTAGATTCGGCAATTTTAACTTATAAACAAGCGCAAGTTGATTTTGGCGGCAAAGAATTTGCATCTGAAATTACTGGTTTAATTGAAAGTGCCGAAACCCAACAATCAGAACGAAACCAACAAATTAAATTGCAAACACTAAAAACCGATATTGGCAATTTAATCCTACAACATCCGGAAGACTCCGCAAAAAACAACTCGCTCTTAAAAAATATAGAAATTTACGAACTGACCGATTTAATTTCTATCTACGATTCATTAAAAGCGGCCTACACCGAAGAACAGACAGACAGCAGTTCGATAAAATAGCCAGTAGCCCCTACCCTACCTACCCTGTTTGACCAAATCTAATGCCCTTAACAATTAATCAACTACTATTTGCTGATTACTTTCGTGTCCTTGCCTGTTTATAAGGCAATACATTAATTTGCTCGATGTTTTATCGGTATAAATAGCCGTGGCAATAAAAACCGGATGTTCAACAAACTGAATATCTATATATTTTACCGGCGTAATTAATCCGGATTTTGATATAATTCCCATCCGGTTTTCTAAATGGGCAATTCCAAATCCATTAACAAAGTTTTTCGGAAAAACCTCATCGTAATAAGGGGCCAAAACCTCTTCGCCCTCTGTATCAACTAAACCAATACGCCGCAAATTTGTATGAGGGTCGCGGGTTACGACATAGGCCAACCCATTTTCAAAATCTTGTACCTGTTTAAAATTAAAACCTTTAATCTCGCGCCCTTGTTTGTTTATAATATACCATTTTTCGGCACGT
Source organism: Sphingobacteriales bacterium (assembly GCA_016706405.1). NCBI lineage: Bacteria > Pseudomonadati > Bacteroidota > Sphingobacteriia > Sphingobacteriales > Sphingobacteriales bacterium. Next base: position 1,023,999 of record JADJJT010000002.1, on the reverse strand, counting down.
TTAGCCCACGAACGGCCTTCATTAAAACGCCTTACTTGGTCGTATTTTAGGGGTATCACAATTTTGCCCGTTTTGTCAATAAAACCCCAGCTATTTTTGTTTCCTACAACGGCCAAACCTTCATTAAACGGATAGGCAAAATCGAATTGAGATGCAATAGCCATTTGAAACTGCGCATTTAAATACCCATATTTTCCGGATTGAGATGCTGGCGCAAGCCCTTCTGCAAAGGCATCAATTTTGTCAAAATTAGCAGGCAAAACCACCTCACCTTTGGTATTTATAAAGCCCCATTTGCCATTAATATTTTCAAAAGCAAATAATTTGCCTTTGGTTGCCGACTCAATGGGGTTATTAATAGTAATTTTTTTGGCCGCTATAGTTTGAACTTCGCGGTTTTGAGCATTGATTATAACCCATTGCACCGGCGTTTTTTGGGCTAAAATTATACCATCGTAACGAGCTGAAATAGCCGTGTATTGTGCCGGAATTACTAGTTGCCCTTGCGCGTTAGCACAACCCCATTTGCCATTTTGCTTTACCAAGCATAGGCCATTATAATAAAACAAGTCGCCATTGCTTGACGGGCTGCTTAGCGGCGATAAAATTGTATCGGCTTGGCATGGGAATACTTCAACAACCTGTCCGTTTGTAATTTTTATAAGTCCCCAACGCCCCATTTTTTTAACTCTTGCTACTTGTTCGTTAGCATCGAAAACCCAGTTATAGCGGTCGGTTTTATGTTCGGTATCCCATTTAAAATCGTATTTAAGTTTACTTATTAGTTTGCCGTTGGCATCAAATAAAATATAAGTATTTTTTTTTGCAGCCACATATACCGTTTCCGATGCCGACCATAAATAATCATATTCGTGTGGTATTATTAAATTTGCTTGCGCATCTTTTAAGCCATATTTATATTGAAGCACCGACACAATATCTCCGGTTGGTAAACGCCGCTCAAAATTGGCGGCTGGCTTTTGTTCCATAATACGAGCTTGAGCAAACAAAGGCATAGCAAGAAATCCGGATAAAAATACAAGAAACAGCAATAGGCAAATCAAACGGCAATAAGCAATATAACGCATGGATGGGAGGTAAATATCTACAAACAAAAAGGGAAGATGAAAAATAAAGGTGAATTTTAAAAACAATTTATTTTAGGTCCCAATTTAGACGTAAAAAATTGGCTGCGGTTCAAAAATATCATCAAATTTGATTGAAATAAAAAAAACAAGTACATTTGCAACTATATAAGTTCATTAACGCTAAAAATTAATACAATATGTCCGAATTTAACTCCCCCGACTATGGCTACAATCAATCAAATTATGGCGGCGCACCGCAATATGCAGGCTTTTGGCTGCGTTTTGTGGCCTATATAATTGATGCCATTTTAATAAATATTGTAACAAGTATAATTAACAGCGCCTTGGGTGTTAATATGTTTGCCGCCCTTATAAGTAATCCAGACGCATCGCCCGAAGAGTCTATGGAAATGCTGACCACCATGTTGCCAAGTGTTATGCAGGCATCGGCCATAGCTATGGTAATTACATTTTTGTATTTTGCTTACATGGAGTCGTCTAAACACCAGGGCACCTTGGGCAAAATAGCATTAGGACTTAAAGTAACCGATATGAATGGGCAAAAAATTGATTTTGTAAAAGCCTTAACGCGCAATATTGCAAAAATTTTATCAGCCATTCTCCTTCTTATTGGCTATATAATGGCCGGATTTACCGAAAAAAAACAAGCACTTCATGACGTACTAACCGGATGTTTGGTAGTTAAAAAATAATAATACCGACTGTCATTAGCAGCGTAAATTTTGTTGAAAAAGCCCATGTCTATGACGTGGGCTTTTTTACTTATATTTTGGAACCGCGAATACTAATTGCCCTCAAAATCAGCATTAAAATAAACCTTTGTGCTTTGAAAACACAAATTTTAAGCCAAGTACCAATAAAGTTTGTGTATATGGCTTTTTATACCTATTTTGCGAGGTTTTTTAGAATCAGGTATTTATTATCTAAAATACCTACTTGTATGATAAATATTTATACAAGAACCTATCGCAAAATACCTTATTTTAAGGCGCAAAGCAATATCACAAAACAATTATGTCTAACAATTCATCTGTCATTCTTGACGTTAAAAATTTAGAAACCCAATTTATTAGTGATGGCAACCTTGTAAAAGCGGTTGATAATGTTAGTTTCCAAGTAAAACGAGGCGAAACCATAGGCATCGTTGGCGAATCCGGATCCGGAAAATCAGTTACTTCATTATCGGTTATGCGCCTCATACCCAACCCACCTGGCCGCATTGCCGGGGGCGAAATTATCTACACAAAACGCGACGGCAGCACCATAGATTTATTAACACTGCCTATCACCGAAATGCCAAAATACAGGGGTAACGATATTGCTATGATATTTCAAGAGCCAATGACCTCACTCAACCCTGTATATCGCTGCGGCCAACAAGTTGTCGAGGCAATTATGCTCCACCAAAAAGTAAACAGCGCACAAGCCAAAGATATTACCTTAGCCCTGTTTGAACAGGTGCGCCTGCCAAACCCTGCGCGTATTTTTGCCGCCTACCCCCACGAACTTTCAGGAGGTCAAAAACAACGGGTAATGATTGCTATGGCCATGAGTTGCAACCCCTCCATACTTATTGCCGACGAACCCACCACCGCCTTAGATGTTACCGTTCAAAAACGCATTTTAGAGCTGATGAACGACCTAAAACAAAAAATGGACGGTGCTATTATGTTTATTACCCACGACCTTGGCGTAATTGGCGAAATAGCCGACCGCGTTTTGGTAATGTACAAAGGTAAAATTGTAGAACAAGGTAATGTATTAGATATATTTAAAAATCCTCAACACCCCTACACAAAAGGACTACTTGCCTGCCGCCCGCCATTAGGCCGGAGGCTGCGCAAACTACCCGTAATTGCCGACTTTATGGACGTGTCTTCAGAAGGAACCGTTACCGAAAAAGCCAATTCTGTTGAGCAAGTAATTACAAATGTAGAAGTAAAAGAAAGTGAAACCGCCCAGCGTTTAGTAAAATTAACCGAACAAGCCCCTTTACTCGAAATAAAAAACCTTAAAACGTATTTTCCTGCTTCAAAAAACTTTTTTGGCAAAGTACTATCATGGGTTAAAGCCGTTGACGACGTAAGCATAAACGTGTATCCGGGCGAAACTTTGGGGTTGGTCGGCGAATCGGGGTGTGGTAAAACAACGCTTGGCCGTACCATTTTGCGCTTAGCCCCAGCAACCGAAGGTAGCATAATTTATAAAGGCCGCTCGGTGCTTGACCTAAACAAAAGCGACATGAAAGATTTGCGCCGCGAAATGCAAATTATTTTTCAAGACCCTTACTCGTCACTAAACCCGCGCATGACCATTGGCGATGCTATTATTGAACCTATGGAAATACACGGCCTACACAATAATAAAAAAGAACGCCGCGAAAAAGCTGCCGACCTGCTTCGTACAGTTGCCATGAATCCCGACCACCTAAACCGTTACCCACACGAGTTTTCGGGCGGGCAGCGCCAGCGCATTTGCATAGCCCGAACCTTGGCACTTAACCCCAGTTTTATAATTTGCGACGAGTCTGTTTCGGCATTAGACGTATCTGTTCAAGCGCAAGTTTTGAACCTGCTAATCGATTTGCGCGAAAAATTTGGATTTACCTATATTTTTATTTCGCACGACCTTAGCGTGGTAAAATTTATGAGCGACCGTATGGTAGTTATGAATGCCGGAAAAATTGAGGAGGTAGGTGCCGCCGACGAGATTTACAATAACCCACAACGCGACTATACTAAAAAATTAATAGACGCTATACCTAAAGGCGATGTCGCTACCATTGAACAGCGCTTGAAAATATAAACTATAACGAAGTTAATAATACTGCCCCCTATATCACTTGTGGGTAGTTTGCTTATACTTTTTCTTTTTCCGGAATAAGTATTATAGGTTTATTCGTTGCGTTTTAAACTCCGGATACCTTCTTTGTGCCATATAAGTCAATCAACTAAAACTTGAGGCAAACGACTGTACTTTCTGCTCTGTATGGCCTTTGCCTAAAAGGTCTAAGCTATCTTACAAACAAAAAAACCTGCCGTTTAAAGCGGCAGGCTTTTTAATATTCATCACTTAACAAATAGCTAATTAACAAGCTTGTAGCAAAACTATTAACGCATTAATTCAATAAAGCCGTTAAGTTGTTTAGCGGTATTGCTCCCACTTAGCGTGTAGGTAAATATGTAGTAATACGTGCCATCGGGGGCTTCGCGGCCTGTTGTCCAGTAGTTGCCATCCCAGGCTTTTGTATTGTCGTACTCATACTCGCAATACACTTTGTCGCCCCAACGGTTGAAAATAAGCAGTTCATAACTGCCTTCGGGGTCGCAATCAACACCCTGAATAATTAAGAAGTCGTTATTTTCGTCGCCGTTTGGCGAAACGCCATTGGGTACAATAATATCACAAATTGGATCTACGCATATTTCAACCCATGCCGTATCACAAAGTACAGTTTGCGAGGCAACAATTGTTGCGCAATACTCGTACTGCAAACTATCACACCCCGAAAATCCGGCGTTAGGGTCATATACAATAGTATTGTCGGCCTGAACCGTTACAGTGCCATTTTTTGGATTTGTTATAATGGTTACAGTTTCATTTTCAACTGGCACATCCGGACTTACTACATCGTTAGCTAAAATATCAATAGTAACGGGTGTATCGTGCGCGGTGGTGGCAGTGTCGTTGTTTGCTGTTAAGGTGGTATCAATTTGCGTGCTAATTGAATCGTTGTAAATGAAACAAACCTTAGCAGTATCGCTTACCAAGCCTAAACTGTCAATTAACAAATAACAAATTTCATCTTCGCCTTCAAAATCTAATGCCGGCGTATATTCGATATTTGGTACACCATTAACATCAACAATTACAGCTGTTGCTCCGGGTACTTTTGGTTCGCATCCTACCGGAATAAATATGGTTAATCCGGATAAATTGCTGTAAGTATCATTTGCTAAAACATCTATTACTACGGGCGTATTAACTTTAATGGTATCGCCGAAGCAATCGTCATTGGCTATTGGCGGGTTATTATTGGGCATTACATATATTATTACTTCTATATCAACACATATACCAACACTATCGCAAACTTTAATGTATAAGGTATCTACTCCGGTAAAATCTTGGTTTGGCGTGTATTCAAAGCAATCGCCTCCGGTTAGTATTATAGTGCCATTGCCCGGCAAGCCAACTACTTCCATAGTATCAATATCGAACAATAATAGTTTGTCGGTAACACATATTGTAATAGGTTCGTTTACATTGGTTGTATCAACAATTTGCAAACTATCGGGGTAAACATATATATATACCCAAGCCGTATCGCAAAGCGGCGGGGTACCGTCATCGCAAATAACATACGAGAAATAATCGGGGCCGGTATAATTGGAGTCGGGGGTGTATAAAATAGTTGAATCGGGATTTAATACAGCCGAGCCGTGTAGGGGGTCGCTAAAGAATGTAATGATAATATTATCGCCATTGGGGTCGCTGTCGTTGCCCAAAATATCAATATCAATAGGTGTATTAATAATGGTGGTATCCACGTCATCAACAGCTATTGGCGGGTCGTTGGTGGGGCTGCCGTCTTCAACCTTAATTACTACCAGGGCAGTATCGCAAAGTGGCGGAGTTCCATCATCGCAAATAACGTAGGTAAAGCTGTCCACACCCACAAATCCGGGGTTGGGCGTATAGGTATAGGTCGAATCAATTGGGTCAAGCACAATAGTGCCGTTATCGGGTTGGTCCACAACTGCTACAATAGTAATTGGGTCGCCCAATGGGTCGAAATCGTTTGCCAATACATCTATTTCAACAGGTGTGTCGGGGTAAGTACCAACGGCATCGTTATTGGCTATGGGCGGCAAGTTATCTTGGTCGGTAACAATAATAGTTACTAAGGTTTGGTCGCAGTTGCCATTGTCGTCGCATACCTTATAGCCAAAATAATCTGTACCTACAAATCCGGGGTCGGGGGTATAAGTGATAGTGCCATCGGGGTTTAACACAGCCACGCCATGTTCGGGTAGCGTTGTGATGATAGGATCTTGCAAATTAGTACCGTCATCGTTATCGCGCACATCGAAGCTAACTGATTCATCTACATTGGTGTAATAAATATCCGGATTTGCTACTACTTCCGAACCTTCTATGGTAATGGTTACGTAAGCGGTGTCGCAAAGTTGGGGCAAGCCATCATCGCAAATAATATAGGTAAAATAGTCTATACCTACATAATCGGGGATAGGCGTATAAATAAAACCATCCGGATAGTTTGTAATAGAGCCATAAGCCGGATCTGAGCCTTTTACCAACAGAATGATCAATCCGTCTGGGTCGTAGTCGCCATTGGCAAATACATCAATAGTAACAGGCGTATTTTCTTTGGTGATTGCATCGTCGTCGAAGGCAATTGGTGGCAAATTGCTGGGCAAAGTGTCTATGCTTACGCAAACCTGCGCGCTATCGCATAAGGCCGGAGTTTTGTTGTCGCAAACAGAGTAGGTAAAGCAATCAACGCCGGTAAATCCGGGGTTTGGCGTGTAGGTAACGGTGCCATCCGGATTTATAACTACATTTCCATTCGAGGGCGGAGTAAGTATGTCGGTAGTTGTAATTGGGTCGTTATCGGGGTCGCTGTCGTTGTCTAAAACGGCAATGGTAACGGGCGTATCAAGCGGTGTGGTTGCCACATCGTTATTGGCGGTGGGTGCTTGGTTGGGTGTATCTTCGGGCTGTACGGTAATTGAAACAAGGGTGGTATCGCAGAAACCAAATTTGTCGCAAATAACATAAGTAAAATAATCAACGCCAACAAAATCGAGGTTAGGTTCGTAGGTTATTTCTCCGGTTACTGGGTCAAATCCGGTGATGGTTCCGTTATCGGGGCCATCCGGGAATGCCGAAATTTGTATTTCTTCGCCTTTGTCGTTAGCTAAAATATTAAAGGTAACGGGTGTATTTTGTTTGGTGAATTCAATATCGGGTTCGGCATCAATAAGTTGGGCAGTAGAGTCAGACTCGACGGTAATTTTTACGTAAGCAGTATCGCAAAGTTGTGGCACACCATCGTCGCAAACGCTGTAAATAAAATAATCAACACCAACAAAATCTGAATTAGGGGTGTAGGTAAAGGTTTTTGTAATATCGTTGTAGGTAACTTGGCCGTTTGCCGGGTTAGTATTTACAAAAACGGCTATGATATTGCCATCGGGGTCGCTATCGTTATCGAGTGCGGTAATTAGAACTGGCGTTTCAAAAGGCGTGGTGGTTTCGTCGAAGTTGGCAATTGGTGGCAAATTGCTGGGCAAAGTGTCTATGCTTACACAAACCTGCGCGCTATCGCATAAGGCCGGAGTTTTGTTGTCGCAAACAGAGTAGGTAAAGCAATCAACGCCGGTAAATCCGGGGTTTGGCGTGTAGGTAACGGTGCCATCCGGATTTATAACTACATTTCCATTCGAGGGCGGAGTAAGTATGTCGGTAGTTGTAATTGGGTCGTTATCGGGGTCGCTGTCGTTGTCTAAAACGGCAATGGTAACGGGCGTATCAAGCGGTGTGGTTGCCACATCGTTATTGGCGGTGGGCGCTTGGTTGGCAATGGTATCGGGCTGAATAGTTATGCCCACTATTGTTTGGTCGCAAACGCCTTGGTCGTTACAAATTTCATAGAAGAAATAATCTTGGCCAATATATCCAGTATCAGGTGTGTAAGTTACTTCTCCCGTAACAGGGTCGTAATTAATAACACCATGGTCGGGGTCGTCAACTATTTGGGTGATTGTAATATTTTTGCCAAAGTCATTGTCTAATATATTAAAAGTAACAGGTGTATTTTCTTTGGTAAATTCTACATCGGGCTGGGCATCTACCGAGTCAACTTCGCCAATTACGGTAATTTTTACCGAAGCGGTGTCGCAGAGTTGCGGAATACCATCATCGCAAATAATATAGGTGAAATAATCAACACCCACAAAGCCATCGTTAGGGGTATAAATTATATCGGTGCCAACTATTTGAGCCGTGCCATTATCGGGGTCGCTCGCCAAAACCATTAAAATGATATTGCCATCGGGGTCGTCATCGTTATTTTGAACGGGTATGGTAACGGCAGTGTTTATTGGCGTTGTAGTTTCATCATCGTTAGCATACGGCGGTTGGTTTGGTGGGGTATTTGTACCAACGCTAACGCACACCTCGCCTTCGTCGCAAAGTGCCGGAGTAGCATCATCACAAACCAAATATTTAAAGCAATCAACGCCTTCAAATTCGGGATTAGGGGTGTAGGTAACAGTGCCATCTGGATTGACAATAACGGTACCATTTTCGGGTTGGTCGGTAATTGTTTCAACATGGATGGGGTCGTTATCGGGGTCGTTGTCGTTGTCTAATACCGGAATGATAACAGGCGTATCTTTGGGTGTGGTTGCCACATCGTTATTGGCCGTAGGCGGTTGGTTGGCAGTTGTATCGGGCTGAATGGTTATGGCTACTACTGCAATATCGCAAACGCCTTGGTTGTTGCAGGCTTCGTAAACAAAATAATCGGGGCCAACATAGCTTGAGTCGGGGGTATAAGTTACCGTTCCATCCGGATTGGTTACAATTGTGCCATGATCGGGGTCGTCAATAATTTGGGTTAGGGTTAAATTGTCGCCTATGTCGTTGTCAAGCACATTAAAAGTTATGGGAGTGTTTTCTTTGGTAAATTCTACATCGGGTTGGGCATCTACCGAGCTAGTATCGTTGGGCGTAACGGTAATTGTTACAATGGCCTCGTCGCATTTGTCGCCACCGGGGTCGTCACATTCGTTACAGGCTGTATAGGTAAACTGGTCGGTGCCGACAAATCCGGGGTTTGGTGTATAATTTATGGTGCTATCTTGGTTAACCACTACCGAGCCATTTTGTGGCGGATTAACTACTGTTGGATATAATGGGTTGTCGCAGGGGTCGGTGTCGTTATCTAAAACCGGAATATCTATATTATTTCCGGATATTACTGTTGCTTCGTCATCGTTGGCGGTTGGCTGCGAGCATCCGGTAGTTACATATACTACAACGGTATCTAATTGGCCATCTTCATTTGTGCCAATAATATAAACGGTATCGGTGCCGGTAAATCCGGGCAACGGTGTATATTTTATGCAATTGGGTTTGTCTTTAATTAAATGAATACTGCAATTAAAGGTAGTAGTTGCCTCTTTCACCCAAGTGCTGTCGCTGCCGGCTAAATCGCAAAACTCAACACATATAATAACCGATTTCATTGGTGCGGTGCAATATTGGGTTTCAAAATCGCAGTCTTCTTTTACGTGTATAGTAACTGTGGCTTGGTCGCAAAGACCATCGGGGTCGCAAACTTCATAAACAATAATTTGGTCTCCTATGCAAGTTTCGTCGGTGGCAGTATAAACTATTTGGTTGCCTACAACGTTTGCCTCTCCACAAGCAGGCGGAGTAATAATTGTAACTGTCAGGGGGTCTCCGTTTGGATCAAAGTCGTTATTGGTAACATCAATAGAAACAGGTGTACCTACTATGGCATCTGTTTCGTCATCGTTGGCAACCGGAGGCTCGTTTTCTCCGCAATTGCCAATAGTTATATCAATAATAATTGTTTCGCAAGTTCCAGAGGCATCGCAGGCGAATATGGTAATTTTATCTATGCCTTCTAAAATGCTGGGGGGGGTATAAATATAACAGCCATTCGGTTGTAAAACAAAACTTCCACCATTTTCAACGGTAATATCTAAATCGGTAATATAATTTTTATCAACTTTGCAATAATCGGGGCACCATTGGAAGGTGGAGAGTGGGGGTACGCAGGTAATAATATTTTTGTTGCAGTCGTTGGGCAAAACAGTGATAATAATTTTACCTTCGTCACATTCTCCACATTTATTACAGGTAGAATAAAATAGTATATCGGTGCCGGCAAAACCCTCGTCAGGAATATAAACAATATTTCCATCTATAATATTTGCGGTTCCGTTTTGGGGTTGTTGCGTAATGGCATCTACGGTTAAAGTTTTGCCGCAGGGGTCATCGTCGTTAGCACCTGCATTAATTAAAGCGCCATCGTAGCCGCCTATAGAGGCCTGCCCGTTTACAATTACACCATCGGGGCCAATTGTAACATGGTCATCAATGGCATTGGGGCCGGGGCAACCGCCGGTTTCATACACATAAATATAGGCAGTTTGAGTAATGCAATAGGGTGGAATTTGATTGGTACACATTTGTGCCCAAACGGTGTCGTAGCCGGTAAATCCGGGCAAAGGGGTATATTTAATGCAGGTATCGTTTAATTTTACCAAACTGCAATTGTAAGATGTTTTAAGCGTATTGGGGTCAACAACCAACTCAAAACCATCATAGGTTAAGCCTTCAAAGCATATAGTAAAAGGTTTTAGCTCAGGTGTGCACCCTTTCACAATTTCTAAGGAATCATCGGGTTGGGTGGGTTGAACTTCAATTGCTACTAATGCCTGATCAAGATTATTAAAAACATCTTTAATGGCATAATTAAAATAGTCGAGGCCTGTAAAGCCGGGGTCGGGTGTGTAGGTAATAGTTTTATCGGCATTAACTTTCACTATTCCATTTTTAGCCGGACTAACGCTTGACTTCACCAACTCAATACCATTACCCATGTCGTTGGCAGTAACATTTAAAGTAATGCCTTGTCCAATGGGAGTTTGTGCATAATCGTCAACAGCTTTAAGCTCGCCTACACCTGTTCCTTTAACAGTTATAGCTACGGTAGCCTGGTCTGTTTGGCCTGTTTGCGTATCAGTAATTTGGTAATCAAAGGCATCGTAGCCTACGTAACCCAGGTCGGGGGTGTACTCAACAACACTGCCTATAATTTTTGTTTTGCCGTGCAAGGCAGGTAAAATTATATCAATTTCCAAATTATTGCCAATATCATTTGCCAAAACTAAAATATTAACTTTAGTATTTTTGGTTGTGGTGGCATTGTCGTTAACGGCATTGGGTGGTTGCGCCTGTAAATTATTACTTAATGCTAAACATGTGGTTTGCACCATTAATAAAAACAGTAAACCGCGAAGACGCATTGTGTTAAAAAACCTCATGTGGATGATATGATTCTTAATTTATTATTATATAATGGGTAAAATATGGGGTAAAATCTAATTTTTATTATACAAATACAACACAAATATCAACTTTACAAGTAATGTATAAAAAAACGCAAAATACAAGTTGATATTTACGATAATTTTTGAGCCGAGGAAGTGAATTAAAAGCAACAAACCTTGACAATAAAATCACTTTGTTTCTTATGCACCATTAAGGTTTTATGCTTAAAAAATATAAAATACTATACAGTTACCACAAAGTTAGTGCCAAGCTTTTGCAAAAAACAACTAATAAGGGTATAAAAATAGTATTAATATGGCATTTAGCGCTGTAAAACTATAAAACTTGCACAAAATAAAACTGTAAATTAGCAGGTTTCAAGGCAGTTTTAATTGATAATTGATCAAACTTTTGTTTAACACTTGTTTGATGGTAATAAAATAGGCAGTAACTTGCGGCATTAAATACTTTTGCCCTATCATTAAAATTTTTCACCTACACATTTATAAACACCATGTCATTTCTATCAAAAATTTTAGCCTTTATTGTTAGTCTGTTCAAAAAAGACAATACAATACGCAATACGCCCACCCCGCCTGCCAACCAAAATACAAACACAACAACAAGCACTAACAATAATACTACATTCCCCTCACCCACAATTGAAATCAACCCCGATGAAACAGCTAATGCAGATGATACACCCAATATAGAAACAACAACTGAAACAAATCCGGATGATGGCAGCACTACCAGTATCGAAATTAATCCGGATGAAAACACAAATAACGAACCAAATACTGAAGATAGCACCTCATCACAAGCGAATAACGACCTATCCTCTTCAGGCGATATTATTATAAGGTACGGGAACTCGTACTTAAAACTAACCAAAAGCAAACAATATTTTGCCGTACTACCTACACCGGGCACTGTTTCGCGCAGTTTGACCCGCAGTATTAATGTGCGCAATGGCTCAAGTTTACCCCAACCCGATACCGGTATTGAAAAAATGGGCGATTTTGAACTGCACAAACCCGCCGAACGCAATATTGATGCCGTTGAAACAGCCCTTGATAATATGCGCCAAAGCCCTGGTGTTGAAATTGGCACCCATGTTTACCACTTTGCCGATAAAAAAGACCAAACACCCATTATTCCAACCGGCGAATTATATATACAATTTACTCCGGATAGCACCGCACAAGAAAGGCAGGCAATTATAGATGAATTTGCCCTAAATATTGTCGAAAACCGCGATAATAACGACTGTATTGCCCAGCTAACCGCAGCCTCGCCCAACCCCATAAAAATTACCTTGGCCTTGCAACAAAATAATTGCATTGCCATTTGCGAACCCGACTTACAACGCCCCGCCAATTTTGCCAATTTTACCCTTCCAGCCGACGACTTGTTTAAAGATCAATGGCATTTAGCCAATTCGGGCAAAGCTACTACTATGTGGGGGGCAAACCTGTTTAAAGCCGGGTCCGATGCAAAGGCTGTACAAGCATGGCAACATTTGCAATCTTTAGGAAACCCCAATTTAGTAGTAGCTGTCATAGATAACGGCTTCGATATGAAACACCCCGACTTAGTAGGTGATGGCAATAAAATAGTACACCCCTATAATTTTATGGACGACAATACCGACCCCTCGCCCAAAATAGGCGACTGGCACGGCACCCCTTGCGCCAGCGTGGCCGTAGGGGCAGCTAACGGCAAAGGCGTAGTAGGTGCTTGCCCAAACGCAAAACTTATGCCCTTAAAATTTACTTATGTTTCCGATTCGCAAATAGAAAAATGGTTTAACTGGTGTATAGACAAAGGTGCAGACGTAGTAAGCAATAGCTGGGGTATTGATGATATGGAGTTTACCATCTCAACCCGGATGCTGAACGCTATAACTCGTTGTGCTACTAAAGGCCGCAACGGCAAGGGCTGCGTCATTGTATTTGCCTCGGGCAACAGCAATGTAAATATAACCGACAAACAAAATCCCGAAACAATTAAAGGCTTTGCAACCCATCCGGGAGTTATAGCGGTAGCTGCATCAAACAGTAAAGATGCCCGCTCTGATTACTCGAACTACGGACGGCAAATTTCGGTATGTGCCCCCTCAAATGGTACCGGAGGTGCCGGAATTTTAGCCGCCGATGTAAGTGGTGTTATTGAACTGCCAAGTGGCCAAGTTGTTGCCGCCGGCGACCAAGAAGGCAATTACGACCCCTTTTTTGGCGGCACATCGAGCGCCTGCCCCTTAGTTGCAGGGGTATGTGCTTTAATATTAACCGCCAACCCCAATTTAACCGCAAGCCAGGTAAAAGCTATCTTAGAAACTACCTGCGATAAAATTGGCGACCCCAATAGCTACGACTCGCGCGGCCACTCCATTTATGTTGGCTATGGGCGCATTAACGCATACAAAGCTGTACTTAAAGCCACCGGACAAGATATTCCTGCCGATAACCCCGCCGGAAACATTGACGACGCCCCCCCAGTGCCCGAACTACCTCCCCCACCCCCACCCGCCGAAGATTTACCCGCACAAACTTTGCCATTTTTAGCCACTAACGAGCTAACTAACCTTAAACCCGGCACCGAAATCCTATTCAAATTAACGATAGGCGGTGCCCTAAAAATCGCTACCGACTCGCCCGTTGGAGACGACGACCACGACTTTGATATGTATATTCGGCGGGGTGCTAATGCTACCCGCGGTATTAACGATTTGGCCGCCAATGACTTTGGCTCTAATGTTGAAAAAACCATTACAAATCCTGTGCCCGGAGCTGCCTATTTTGTATTAATTACTGCTTATCAAGGTAGCGGTGGATTTAATATTTATGCCGAATACCCCCAAGCCAAACCACAACCCGGATGTACTTTGTTGCAACTTAAAGCCTTAGGCGGTGGGCGGTTACATAAAGAAATGCGCCCCGATGCCATGTTTAAACTTAGCAGTAGCGAACAACTAAATGTTACCATATCTACATTAACTGCCGAACAAGGCAGCCAGTTTACCCTGTATATTAAAAAAGGTGCACCACCACAATGGAACAACCACGATGCCAAAGCACAAGGCGATGATTTTGCCGAAGCCAATATTAATAAACCAAGCTTTGGCGATTATTATGTTATGTTGCGCTGCGAAAAAGGCGGTGGCTCGTGTGTGGTAAACTTTATACTTACCTAAGCGGAAATTAGGCTTAATAACTTGCTCGAAATAAGTTATCACCGCAACAAATATAACAACTCGGCAGTCATTAATGCGGTTGCCCCCCACAAGGTATGGCCATGCAAATTATAAAAAGGCACCTCAATAGCTGTATCTTTACTTGAACGGTACATTTGCTTTTTTTGAAGATTAGCCGGATTTTGAAGCCAATTTAAATCGGTTTCAATAATTTGGGCTACTTCTTTAGAATTAGGTAAAAAATTAGGTGCCTCTGAGGCAAAGCCCACAACAGGTAATACCAGCGAGTTACTTGGCTGTATATATATTTCGCTTAAACTGCCAATTACCGTAATTTGATTTGGTTTTACGTCAATTTCTTCGTGTGTTTCGCGCAAGGCAGTTGCAAACAAGTCGGTATCGGTTGGCTCAAAACGACCACCCGGAAAACCTATTTGCCCGCTATGCACGTATTGGTCTTCGGTGCGTTTGATATAAACTAATTTTGCAGTTCGCCCACCATTATTAGTAGCGGCAAGATCATTATCCGGATAAAAAAGTGCCATTACTGCGGCTTTGCGGGCATTACTTACATCGTACTGCCGGTATCGGTTTTGGTCGTAACTTGGTGGTATCATGGGTTGCCAAGCTATTTCGCGGGGCAATGGCTGCTGTAAACGCTGGGGCAAAAAATTAATTAGCCGCTCAAAATCCATTAGAAAAAACAAAAAAGAAATAAAAAATCGAAAATAATAATTCTTTAAAGCAACCAAGGCTTACGTCCGGCCCAGGCAATAGGTAAATGAGTATGTATAGTTGCTTGCAAGTCGTGAAGCATGCGATATAAACCAAAAAAAGTGCGATTCAAATACAAGGTGTGTTTGGTGCCGCGTATTTTTTGTTGGTAACGAATTTCGGGGCGTTGGTACAGATGGTCGGCAAAAGCGTACAACTCTTCAAAATAAGGTTTATGCCCAAAATTAAAAAATTCGGTTTCAAAGGGTTTACTTAGTAATTGTACTAATTTTACAAATACAGGTTCAAACAAGTTGCGCTCTTCGGGTGTATCGTCTGCGTGATACAAGTTGAGGGCTAAACAATGTTTTTCAAATTCTTGAGGCTGTAACAATACCTCCGGACTTAAAAAGGCAAAATAGGCATCGTAAAAATCATCCGGAATTTTTTTAACACAGCCAAAATCTAAAACCCCTAAGCGATTGTCTTCATCTACCAAAAAATTTCCCGGATGTGGATCGCTATGCGTAAAATGCAATTTATGTACTTGGTGGGCATAAAAATCCCACATGGCTTGCCCTATTTGATTGCGTTGTTGTTGGGTTGGATTTTTAGCTAACCACTCATTTAGCGGCGTGCCGTTTAGCCAGGTCATTGTTAAATAACGTTTAGCTGATAAATCCGGAAAATATTGGGCAAAATATAGATTAGGTAAATGTTGGCATTGTTGGCTCAAATAAACCGAGTTTTGCAATTCTAATTCGTAATTTGCCTCTTCCAATAATTTTTCTTCTACCTCTTCAAAAAATGGCGCCGATTGTGCTTCGTTCATCCTCAATAGTTTTATGGCAAATGGCCGAACCAATTTTAGATCACTTTTTACGCTGTCGGCAACCCCCGGATATTGAATTTTTACAGCTAATTTTTGGCCGTTTTTAGTGGCTTTATGTACTTGCCCAATTGAGGCTGCATAAGCAGCATTAACATCGAACAAGTCGAAGAGTTGTTGCGGCGTTTTGCCTGCGTAGGTTAAAAATGTTTTTACAATTAACGGCCCCGACAAAGGCGGCGCATTGTGTTGCGCCAGCGCAAAAACATCGGTATAAGCCGACGGCATTAAATTGCGCTCCATACTTAGCATTTGTGCCACTTTTAAGGCACTGCCTTTTAGTTCGCTAAGTGTTTTAAAAATATCGGTTGCATTATTATGGTCGAGGTCTTCTTGGGTTACGTTTTGTTTCAGCGCTTTTTGAGCATAATGTTTAGCATAATTTACACCAATTTTTACGCCTGTTTGTACAATCCGGGTGGCGCGGGCAACTTTTGAGGCAGGTATTTTTTCTTGCTCTTTAGTCATGGTACGGCAAATATAATATAATGTTTTTTGGGGCCCACGTAAATAGCCCAATAGTAGATTTTGTTTACAATTTATTAAAATTTGCGCTTATTTGTTAAACTTGTCCACGAGAAATGCAGTAAATCAAAGGTGGTATCAAAAGTATTGCGCCCTAACAAATCGAAAGCCCAGTTTACCGATTTTTCAATTAGTGCATCGGTAGCACTGTGGTCGGTGCTTTTATCGGTAGCCCAAAATTGTAAAACCACCGGCACCAAACCCCATAAAAATTTAGTGTATTGGTTTTGAAGCAATTTGGTACGTGCCTGAACTTCGCCATTTTCGAGGGCGGCGGCAAGCGCTATGCCCACCAGCGTATTAAATTCGGCACGGGCCCCTTTAAGCCAGGTAGGGGCAAAAACGGCTGGCAGCACTGCACTGTTGAAGGCTATTGTGCTATAAGGTTGTAGGTTGGGCAAAATTGAGCCTGTTAAATGAAACAAAAAAGCCAATGCCAACTCGCGGGCTGTATAGTTCATTTGCTCGGCTTCGGTTAGGGCAAGGGCAGTGGTTTCGGCAAAGGCTTGTTGCCATATTTTGGTTTCGAGGGTTTGTAAACTTATAGCACCCTGCTGTTTTAAATTTGCAACTGACAGGTTAGAAAAATTAGCCAACTCGGCCATTGTGTGAGGTTTTCTTAGATTATGCTGCACATATTGCAAAAATAATTGAGTCGGTTGAGGTTGCAGTTCGGGCATCGGTGCTTGGTTTGGTATTGAAACTTTGGTCATGATAAATATTTTTGGCCGGATTATTGGTATTTGAAATAACAAAAATAAGCCGATATAAGTTTGTAAAAATAGCTAAGTTGTAAATAAATTGTCAAATAGTATTTTTATAATAGTGCACGGGGGTATTTTTTAGGTCGTAAATTTGATTAGTGCCATCCACCAAGCTACCGGCAAACCAAAACGCCTTCGAGCATATTAAACAATAATACCCGCAACAACAAAAGTATAGGTTGAGGCGGGCATTGTATTGTATTGGCTTTGCTTTTTTATTCTAAAGCTTGTCGGCTTAGGCTTAATAAACTTATTTTAAATCAATTTCATAAGTTTGGTCGCCAATAGTTAAGGTGGCTTTACCATATTCGGTTATATCAATTGAGCCCGAAAAAGTTTTATTATTTTCGTTTGGAGTTGTTATGGTTAAGGTAAACGATAAATTGCCATCAACAATAGTATAATTTGCTTTTTCAATTTTTAAATCGGTTAGTGTTAAGTCCAAATCAGTTGTGCCGGTTATATTTTCGCCGATTTTTATTGTTTCAGTGCCATTTCTGGTTAAGTTGCCATTAGCCAACATGTCTTCGTTCAGAGCAAAGCCTTTAAAATCTATTGCACCGTTGCAGTTTGCATTTGTTGCAATTTTTGTTGTTGTAGCATTGCTTTTACCGGTAAGAGTTGATGAAAACTGAGTGGGTAAATTTAAATTATTACAAGTAGTTGTAAAATTTACAGCTAACTCCCAGGTCGAGGCAATTATTCCGCTATTTGTTCCGGAAAGTGTAGTATCGCCCGAGTCACAATTTTTTGCCGTTTTTACTGCAAATGCAGCTAAATCTTTGATTTGTTCGGTAATTCCGCTTGCTGTTTCTTGTAAACTGGTCTCAATAATAGCTACAACATCGGCATTGTCGATGGTACGCAAAGGATTGTCTTTTTTGCATCCCCAGGTCATAAAAATTAAAATTGTTACAAAGAAAAGCGATCTTAATAAATGTTTAAAAAAGAAGTTCATACTAATTTGGTTAAAATAAATTGATTTATGTATTTGCTTTTTATTATGCTATTTGTCCGGAGATTTGCCCGATGAAATTATTTCAAAGCCATGTGCCGGAATTTCTATGCGTATTTGCCTTTCTATTTGCTGTATGGGAGTAGCAAAATTGGTTTTTCCTTTGTGTGGAGGCAAATAATTGGGTATGTTTACTACAAAACTCTGTTGCTCTGTGTTTTTGTTGATGACAACAATATCCCATTGGTCAAAATAATGGCGCATATATACTAATAAACCATCGCGGTCGTGCAAAATGGTTAAATCGCCATACAACAAGGGCATACTACTGCGGCGCAACTGCCCTAATTTGCGTGTTTGCTGTAATAAATATTGCTGGCGTTTATTATAGTTAGTCCAGGGCATAAAACGTCTGTTGTCGGGGTCGTCGGCGCCGGGCAAACCAATTTCATCGCCATAGTATATTACTGGCACACCCGGAATAGTAAGGTTAAAGGCTTGTAATTGTGCCAACCGGTAATAACCAAGCGTATCTTTAACGCTAATGGGCGTGGTGCGCCAGGCAGCTTGTTTGGCATCTTCATCAAAGCGCAAGCCCCCCGAAGCGTACGAAATAAATCGCGCCATATCGTGGTTGCCCGATATATTGCCCATTACCGAGTGGCTGCCGTAATAATTTAAGCTTTCGAGTAGCGATGCTGTTAGCCGTTCTACTTTCTCGGGCGGCAAGGCAAAAACAGCTCTTGCGTCAAAATATAAATTAAAATCGAATTGCGCATCCATTTGACCAGTACCTACGTAGCTGCCAATTAACTCGCGGCTGCCAAAGGTTTCGCCAATTTGGTATAAATCCGGATATTGTTTGGTTTGCCGCAGTTTTTGGGTCAATGCGCGCCAAAAATTGTTGTTAATATGTTTGGTGGCATCGTGCCTAAATCCATCTAAATTATAAGTTGTAATCCACCACGTAGCCGAGTCGGTCATAGCGGTTACTACCTCCGGATTAGCGTAGTCAATATCGGGCAAAAACGTATCGAACCATGTTGTTAAGCGCTGGGCATCCCAAATACGGATATTTTTAGTGCCATCGGGCAAAATTAACGGGTTAAACCAGTTTGGATGCTGTTTTACTAATGGATGCGTTTGATGTAAGTGGTTGGCCACCCAATCAGTCAGAATATTTGAATTATGCGTGTGGGCAGTACTAACTAATTTTTTTAGTTCGGCGGGGGTGCCAAAATGAGGGTCAACGGCTTTTAAATTAACCGGCCAGTAGCCATGGTAGCCCGAATAAAACCTTTGCGGTGCTATATATTCTTGCCATGCATCGGGCGGATTTTGTATAATAGGCGATAACCAAAGCGTATTAACGCCCAAACTATCGAACCATCCTTGTTGCAATTTTTGCTCAATACCTGCCAAATCGCCCCCTTGGTAATTGGCTGCAGGCAAAACCCGTTTATCTTTAAGGGGCGCATCGTTGGCGGTATTGCCATTGTTAAAGCGGTCAATAAGGGCAAAATACATTATTTGCGCATGTTTGTCGGTGCGGGCTAACTGTTTAGTTTGCGTAATGGGCTGCCCTTTTTCGAGGGGAATTAGCAAATCGTTGGCTGCGCCGGCATTATTACTGGCATAAATACGCAAATACGAGCGTTGTTTTTTGCTTATTTCATTATTATCCGGGATTTGAATCCGGAAAAGTGAGTCGGCATCTGTTAATTTTTCAACTGGTATAATATTGTTTTCCCAAAGGGCTAACCAATTATCCGGATGATGTAAACCGCCAATTAGCACCTCATTTTTATTGTCTTTTTTACTACTTTTTAAAGTATATAAAACAGGCTTAGGTATTTGGGTAGGCGGGGCGGTGATGCGCAAAACCGAATTATAGCCGCCTACGTTATTGTCAATCGAGTCGGGGTTTGCCGGGTCGAGCATCCATTTTTCATCGGCTACTATTTTATATTGGTAATTGCCCGGCGTTAAAAAAAGTAAGACCTGCCAAAATCCTGCTGTATTTAGGGTTAAGGTCGTTTCGTTGGGGTTCCAGTTATTAATACTACCCGCCAATTGTACTTTTTGATAAGGTTTGCCTTGCGAGGGTTGGGCAAATTGGTACACAAACGGCATTTTATCCGATTTTTTAAGCACAACGCTATGCGAAGTTTTATTTTTAAGATAAAATGTAAGCGCGCTAATGGCTGGCAGTTTTTGCGCATCTTGCACAATAAGTTGGATACTACCATTGAGGGGCAATATATTTTTTTTAAGCGCCGGATGCACCGAAACCGAATCCAAAACCTCCGGATTAGGTAAAAAATCGACTAAAATAATGGTCGTTGTATCTGGGTTAAGCCGTACAGGTTCAAACAGCCAGTTAGGTGTATCAATAGAGGCAGTATTAGTTTGGTTTTCATAAGCACTGCAATTTACTAATTGCATTAAAACAACACCTATAACAATATAAAACAGAACATGGTAATTTTTCATTCAAACAATAAACTAATTAAATAATAAACAAACAGTTTTAAATAGTAGTTTGATGCCCAAAGATACCTAATTTTCACTTATGGGCAACGCTATATTGAGCACTATCGTTTAGAAAAAATAATTTATAATTAAGGGCATCTGTAACAAGCACGACTAAAACAGTATGTTTTTAAGGGTTTACATTTACTTATATTGGTACACAAGCTGGGCAATACTATAATTTTATAATAACTTGCTGTAACTTTGTGCTAAACACCCTACCACATTTTTTTATTACCCCACCACCAACACAATGAAGCATAGCTACTTTAAATTAAATTTAATCTTAGGTTTTGCCTTAGCATTTATGTTAACAACAACCCTGCCCATATTTGCCCAATCTGTTGTTATTAACGAGTTTTCGGCTGCCAATTTTAGTGTAGCCCAAGAAGACTGGATTGAGTTATACAATACTACCGGCAGCAATATTGACCTGTCGGGGTATTACCTTAGCGACAAAGAAGATAAGCCTACAAAATGGATGTTTCCGGCCGGAAGTATCATAAATGCAAATGATTTTTTATTAATTTATGCATCCGGAAAAAATACTGTTATTGGTACGGAGTATCATACCAATTTTAAAATAACCCAAACACAAAATAGCGAGGGCGTGTATTTTGCCGACAACAACGGCAATATTATTGACAACAACCCTATTGATATACCCAACCAAGCCGACAACTCACAAGGTCGCACTACCGATGGCGCAGCTACTTGGAGTTTTTTCTTAATACCAACTCCGGGAAAATCAAATACAAGTCCTGCAAAATTAGCCTACGCCGAAACACCCAATATAAAGCCCGCATCGGGCGGTTATAGTGGCTCGGTTGATGTTAGCATCGAAGTAGCTGACCCAACCCTAAGCATATACTATACAACCAATGGCAATGCCCCTACAACAGCGTCAACACTTTATACCGCGCCGTTTACCGTTAATGCCACTACCGTTGTAAGGGCTATCGCTGTAAGCCCCAATACAAATATTCCGTTCAGTTTTATTGAAACCAACACTTATTTAATAGACGAAGTACACAGCGTAAAAGTTTTAAGCATAGCCGGCAACCAAGTTGACGATTTATTAGACGGCGACTGGTTAAAACCATTTGGCAGTTTTGAACTTTTTGACGAAAACCAAATAAAAATTGCCGAAACATCCGGAGAATTTAATGAACACGGCAACGACTCGTGGGCTTACCCTCAACGAGGCTTCGATTTTATAAGTCGCGACCAGTTCGGCTACGACTATGCCGTTAAACACAAAATTTTTAAAACAAGCAACCGCGATAAATTTCAACGCCTCATCATTAAAGCTGCCGCAAACGACAATTACCCCTTCTCGGGCGGTGGCCTCGACCCCGCACACATCCGCGACGCCTACGTACATCATTTAGCACAAGTGGGCGGCATGGAACTTGACTGCCGTAGCTACGAGCCTTGTGTGCTTTACCTTAATGGCGAATACTGGGGTGTTTACGAAATACGCGAAAAAGTTGACGACGCCGATTTTACCGATTACTACTTTGACCAAGACGAATACGATATAGACTTTATTCAAACATGGGGGGGTACCTGGGCAGCCTACGGCGATTTTAACGACTGGACAAGCCTGCACAATTTTATTTTAACCAACGATATGGCCGACCCCGCCAATTACAAATATGTTACCGACCGCTTTAACGTAAATAGTTTAACTGACTACGTTATATTAAACACCCAAATTGTTTGCAAAGACTGGCTTAATTGGAATACCGCCTGGTGGCATGGCAAAAAAGACGCGGGCGTAAAATGGCGCTACGCACTTTGGGATATGGATGCAACTTTTGGCCACTATGTAAATTATACCGGAATACCAAACGAAGACCCCGACGCAAACCCATGCGACCCCGTTCAACAATTAATGGCCGACCCCGAAGGGCATTTGGCCATGTTAGATGCCTTACTTAAAAACGAAGATTTCCATAACACCTATATTAACCGCTATACAAATTATAACAACAGCCTTTTCTCGTGCGAGGTGATGTTAAGTATTCTCGACTCGTTGGTTGCCCGCATTGAGCCCGAAATGCAACGCCACGTTGATAAATGGGGTGGTAGCAAAGCCGGATGGATGGGCGGTGTAAACCAACTCCGCGATTTTATTGAAAAACGCTGCTTTTATATTGACGAAGGGATAGCCGATTGCTTTGAATTAGAAGCTGCCCCTTTGATGTTGTCGTAAAAGTTGTTCCCGATGGAACAGGCACAGTTAATATATCCGGATTAGATTTGCCCAACTACCCCTGGACAGGCCAATACTACGGTGGCGCGCCTATTAACTTGACCGCAACGCCTAAAACCGGCTTCTTATTTCAAAAATGGGAATCAAAAAACAACACCTTTACGCCCAACAACAAAACCAATCCTGCCGGAATTGATATACTTAAACCCGATACAATTATTGCTTATTTTATTCCGGATATACCCGTACACAATATTACTGTTTTAGTCGAGCCAGTAAACTCCGGAAAAATAGACCTCAACGGCTTTGTTTTCGACACCTACCCCGACGGTATTGATTTAGACGAAGGCACCGCTATTGACCTCAAAGCCCTAAACAACGCGGGCTACACCTTTAGCTACTGGGAACTTAAAAATAATACCCTAAGCCCCAATGTAAATACGGCCAATGTTAATTTTACTTTACTGGCCTCCGATACCATCATTGCCCATTTTGAGCAAATTAAGCACCCGTTGTATATAGAGGTGCAACCACCAGGCAGTGGAAGCCTCTCTTTAAATGGTTTTACGCCGGGTAGTTTCCCCGCTACGCAAACCTATACCGATGGCCTAAATATAGCCCTGCAAGCAACCCCCGCCGCCAATTATAGTTTTGCTAATTACCAGCTAAAAAACCACTCGTTAAGCCCCAACAACACAAGTAGTTCGGCCAATTTTAACATCACCCAGCCCGACACATTAATTGCCAATTTTGTTAAAAATACAGGCCAGCTTACCTTCATTGTTGAGCCAGCCAACAACGGAAAAATAAACCTAAATGGCACTTTGTTGAGCAATTACCCACATACCCAAGCCTTTACCTTTGGCGATGCCATAAACCTAACCGCCGCGCCTCAAGCCTATTTTAGCTTCGACAAATGGTCGGCTGCGCACCACAGTTTTACCCCAGATGCCAACAATACCACTACAACATTTAATTTTGAAAAAACCGATACTATTTATGCCTGGTTTACCCAAAACCAACACGAATTAGTTTTTAAAGTGATGCCCGATGGTGCCGGAAAAATTTCTTTAGACGGTACAGAATTATTATTTAATCCGGATACTAAAATTTTTCCGGAAGGCGATTTAGTTAATATTTCGGCACAGGCAGCGCCTAAATATCAATTTGTGGGTTGGCAAACCGCCTATCACACTATCTTACCCAATCAAACTGCCGTTAATGCCAACTTTACAGTACAACAACCCGACACCTTAGTAGCCGAATTTAAAGAAAGTCAAACTTGTACTATCGCGTTTCCGGCGGCATTTACTCCCAATAACGATGGCGTTAACGATGTGTTTCAGCTTAAAACTGCCTGTGAACTCGCCAATTTTACCTTGCAAATTTATGACCGGTGGGGTGGACTTGTATTTACTACCTCCGACCCACAAATGGGCTGGAATGGTTTAGACCAAAAACTGTTACGGCAAACCCCAATGGGTGTGTATAGCTGGGTATGTCAATTCGATTTGCCCAACAATGCAAGTCCAAGCCCGGGTCGCCAAACCCATAAAGGCAATATTACTTTGCTTCGGTAGCTTGCTTGAGAATTGTTGTTCAATTAGTATAAAATATCCGGATTTACTAACCTTATTTCTAAGTCCGGACTTTTTATTTATTTGAGCAAATCTATTAGTTTAACTGCTGTTTTACTTCTAACAAATTTTGTAATTGTTCGGCTAAATCTGCGGCATTTATTTGGCTGTGCGAGGCATGGTAACTGCATCCGCCGTTATGAATGAGCAGCACTTGAGGCGACTCGTGCTGCACAGAAAATTGTTCGGCAACAGCGTTTGAAGCAACGCGGTTTTGCAGTAAATCTAAATAGTAAGCAGTTGGCGGTTGTGGTATTTGATGCCAGGTTCGCTCTAAACGCGATAAAGCGGTTTTACTTATACTACAACGTGTACTGTGCTTAAATATTAAACATGGCCCGCTAAATGATTGCGCTATTATTTCGGGCAAATTTGCTTCGGTATTGAGTTCTTTCCAATTAATTTGTATCATAGTAAAACAAGAACATAAAAAGACAAAACAAGTTCATAAAACAAGAAGGAAATCTTGCAGTTTGAAAAAGCATAATCATCATTTTAAGATTAAATTAACTGCATCTAACAATTGAATTTTTATAGCCAAAAAGCCATAAAAGCCTTAAATTATAGCCCAAATACAAGCAATAAACCGTATCTTTGTGGTGTAAATTTTCAGTTCATAAAATACTTGTAAAAATGTCTAAATGTCGAATTGCCATTAATGGGTTTGGTCGTATTGGCCGCCTAACCCTTCGTGCCCTACTTGAAAAAAATCACGGTGAAGTTGAAATAGTAGCCATTAACGACCTTACCGCCAACTCAACATTAGCGCACTTGTTTAAATTTGATACTGCGCATGGCCAATTTAAAGGCGAGGTTAGTGCAACTGATACACATATTCATATCAATGGCCAGGCAATTAACGCGTATGCCATTAAAGACCCCGCTGAATTACCTTGGAAAGCCTTAAATGTTGATGTGGTTTTAGAATGTACCGGCCTTTTTACCAAAAAAGAAAAAGCACAGTTGCATATAGACGCAGGTGCTAAATATGTACTATTATCTGCGCCAAGCGAAGACGATGTGCCAACCGTTGTACTTGGTGTAAACAGTAACGCCTTGACGGGTAAAGATAAAATAGTTTCGAATGCCTCGTGTACTACCAACTGCCTTGCCCCAATGGTTAAAGTGTTAGAAGATAATTTTGGTGTTGCCGAAGGCATGTTTGTAACGGTACACGCCTATACAGGCGACCAAAACTTGCAAGATAGCCCTCACAAAGATTTGCGCCGCGCACGGGCAGCTGCTCTCAATATAGTGCCAAGTAGTACAGGTGCCGCCAAGGCGGTAGTAAAAGTTTATCCGAGCTTAAAAGATAAACTTACCGGCATTGCGCACCGGGTTCCGGTATTAACAGGCTCGCTTACCGATTTAACTGTTAAACTCAAAACAGCTACTACACCCGAAGCTATTAAAGCTGCATTTAAAGCCGCCGCAGGTGGCGAACTTAAAAATATCTTAGAATACAGCAACGACCTTCCATTAGTATCGAGCGATATTATTGGCAACCCACACTCGTGTATATTCGACTCAGACCTAACTTCAGTTATCGAGGGCACTTTGGTAAGAGTAGTTGGCTGGTACGACAACGAAGCAGGATACTCGAACCGGTTAGCCGAACTCGCTATTAAATTGGCAAAACTTACCGATTAGATTAATTAATAGTTTAAATCTATAATTCATTTGTTTGCGGGCAAAGTGCTGATAATATTTTAAGCACTTTGCCTGTTTTTTTTTGCTTAAACCATTAATCGTTAAAATCAAACGCAATCTCTAACCCGTCGTAGGCCACGTGCACATTCGGCGGCAAAATTGCTGCAACATCGGCATATAAGCCCAGCTTATGGCTAATATGGGTCAAATAGGCTTGTTGGGGCTGCAATTGCCGTACTATTGCCAAAGCTTCGGTCAATGATAAATGCGAATAATGTGGCTCGTGTTGCAAGGCATTAATAATCAAATATTTGACGCCTGCTAATTTTTTAATTTCATCCGGATAAATATATTTCACATCGGTCATGTAGGCAAAATCGCCAATCCGGAAACCCAAAACATCAACAAACCCATGATTTGCTTCAATTGGTATTAAATTTAAATGACCAATACTAAACGGTTTATCTTTTTCGATGGTACACAAGTTCAAATCTGGTGCTCCGGGGTATTTTGTTTCCGGAGGTAAAAAAACATAGCTATAATTGCGCTTTAACTCGGTCTGAACTATTTGCGAGGCATATACATTGACCGGCTTTTTGTTCCATATTGTAAAGGCGCGCACTTCGTCTAAACCGGCAGTATGGTCGCTGTGTTGGTGGGTAAAAACAAGCCCATCGAGGGTATTAATTTTTGCCTCTAATATTTGCTGTCTAAAGTCGGGGCCACAGTCAAAAACAATATTAAGCCCCCGTGATTGCAATAATAGTGAGGTACGAAGGCGCTTGTTGTAGGGGTGCGTATTGGTACAAACAGCACAGTTGCAACCTATTAATGGAATACCAGTTGAGGTTCCGGTTCCTAAAAAGCGTACGCGCATTGACGGTCTATAATGGGGTTAGGGTGTTAAACGTACAATTGCTGGGCAATAAACCAAGCCAAAGCTTGAATGGTAAGCATTGGATTTACGCCACTGCACTGCGGGAAAGCACTGGCATCGGCAACAAACAAATTGCGCACTTCGCGGGTTTCGCCATTGGGTTTTAAGCAATGGTGCTTGTCGCGGCCTCCCATACGGCAGGTACCCATTTGATGTGCGCTAAATAAAATAAAGCGATTTGGTTCCCACGCTGCGTTGCGCATTTGCTCAATAAATTTTTTAAGGCTATCAGTAGCCGGATTAAAACGTAAGGCCTGGGTGTGGGGGGTTATAATTTCGGTTGCACCGGCAGCGACATGTAGTTTTACTGCTTCTTCCAAGCCTCTAACCAAATGATTTTTATCGTAATTGTGTAGGTTATATTGAATAATGGGTTGATTTTGTTTGTCTAAAACAATTCGTCCGGTATATTTATCGCGCACCAATGCAATAAATGGGGCAAAATGGGCGATATTTAGCATGTCGTTTTTCAATTGCTTGCCCGATTGCCAAGGTAAGGCCATACCCATTAATCCGGAATGTGCCGGCGGAACTTCTATCCTAAAGCCATAATTATCGGTTAAAAATGCAAATTCATCGCAAAGAGCGGTCATCATAGGGCCGTACCAAGGGTCAATACGGTGGTTATACCGACCTACTACTGCCGAGGTGGGGTGTAAAAATAAATGTCGGCCAATATGTGGATGTATTAAGCCGCTTCGTTTCAAAATGGCTGGTGTATGTATGGCACCTGCGGCTACCACAACTTTATCGGCTTTTATGCGCACCCTAAACTGCTCGTTGGTAACAGGGTTTGTATATATGGCAATGGCACCTACGGCTTCGTCTTTGTTTATAACAATGCGTTCAACGTGCGTATTAGGCAAAATATCGGCGTCATGTGCTTGTGCATCGGTCAAAAAAGTAATTGGGGTAGATTGTTTGTTTCTATAAACATCGCCTAATGCGCCAAAGCCAGCTCTTTGTAAATAATCGGCTTCATTTTCGTTACTGTTTGGTTGTGGGTAATTGTTGCGCGGAATTAAAGCAGCGCGATAACCTAATTTTTGAGTGGCGTTGACTAATAGCTGATTTGGCTGGTTGTGTATTGAATGTTTGGTGTTAATATTAAGGCGCTGTTCTATTATTTCAAATGCCGATTTAAATTCGGGTTCAAGTAGTTCCGGAATTTCGTGTTCGGTAGCCCATTCGTGTAAAATTTGGTCGGGCAGTCGCAACGATGCCGACCAGTTAACCGTTGTACCTCCTCCTATACAGCTACCGGCCATTATGGTCATACTGCCATCTTGATTGGTAAGTACACCTTTTTTTTCCATCAATTTTCCCATCATTTCTACTTCGCGCTGTGTCATTTCTTGTTCTGTAATATAAGCGCCTTTATCTACAATTAGCACTTTTTTACCTTTCTTCGCTAATTCGGCTGCTACTACCGCACCTCCGGCACCACTGCCAATTACTAAAACGTCGCAAGTCAATTTGGTTTTTGCATCAATATTAATGGTTTTTAAATAGTCGTTATACTGTAGTGGGCTATCAAGAAGTGGGCCTGGGTAGCCAATAGCTTCCCAGTTAGGATTTGGTTGATTGGACTCGGAGTAGCCAAAATAGACAAAACATATTATTTTTTTAAAGGTAATAAAAGCCTTGCGCAAAGCGGGTAATTTACTTTGCGACCAACTTTGCAAAAGTTTTTCAGTTTGTTCGGGTTTTAACCGGGTTACACTCAACATTGGGCCAAACCAAGTAATACCCAAGAGCGAACTTTTAAGTAAATTTAAAAGTTGTTTAAATTCGTTTTGTTCATCTTCGGGCAATTGGGCTACTAAGTCTATAATTTTTTCGGGAATATGTAAATCATTTGCATTTCGTTTCCAGTAATTAGTTGGGTCGCTAGCTACCTCAATAGTAGGCAAAATAGCATCGCAAACGGCTTGTAAAGCCTGAAGCTGTTCGGGTTTTAACAAAAAAGACGACATAATTCAAGTTAATATTATACTGTAGGGATACTATTTGCCAATATCAATTATCCGGAAAGGGCTTTGGAAAAAAATTAGTTATTTTGCTCTTTGTTGGTTTGTTTTATTTTCTGTTATGCTATATATATGTATCGCCGTAGGTACGTTTAATATCGTTATAAATATTACTGGTTGTTTGCACTTCTTCGATTTTACAAATAAGCAGGGCGTTGTCTGAGTCAATCACACAATAATCTTGAAGACCTTGCAGCACAACAATTTTATTTTCTGGAGCCACTACCAAACAATTTTCACAATCGTAGCGCAGCAATTTTCCGGATGCTGGTGCGTTTCCATTGGTATCTTTTGGCAGTTTATCCCAAAGTGATGCCCAGGTTCCAAGGTCGCTCCAACCAAACGAGGCGGGTAAAACACAAGTATTTTTAGCATATTCCATAATAGCATAATCTATTGAAATATTGGGGCATTGTGCATAAGCATGTGCAATAAACGTCGCTTCATCTAACTTATTGTAATATGGCAAACCCTGGTTAAAAAGTTCGTACAACTCGGGGTGGTACATTTTAAAAGCCTCACAAATTGTTTTTACGTTCCAAACAAAAATGCCGGCATTCCACAAAAACTCGTTACTGCTAAAAAACGCTTGAGCAATTTGCTGTGAAGGTTTTTCGGTAAAATTTTTTACTTTATGAATATTATTGGGCATATAATCGTCTGTATCGAACTGAATATAGCCGTAGCCAGTATGTGGCATAGTTGGTGCTATACCAAGCGTCATTAATACCGGATTAGAAGCGGCATAATCAGTTGCCACTTGTAGTGCTTTAATATAAGCGGGCACGTCATCAATCAAATGGTCTGAGGGGCTTACAATAAAGGTTGCATTTTCGTCTAAAGTGGCCAATTTATTAGCCATATAGGCAATGCAAGGTGCCGTATTTCGTCGCTGTGGTTCGGCCAAAATTTGCTGAAAAGCCAAATTGGGCAGTTGTTCTTTTACCAGCGTAACATGCTCAAGCGAGGTGATGATATATATATGTGACTCTGGAATAAATTGGGCAAAACGATTATAAGTGGCTTGCAGTAATGTTTGTCCATTTTGTAAGACATCTAAAAATTGTTTGGGTTGATTACGGCGGCTCAGAGGCCAAAACCGAGTGCCAACACCTCCTGCCATAATGGCTACATAAACATGTTCATTCATAAAAAACGGCAATTTAACCAGTAAAGAGATTCAAGTCTAGTTAATGCTTACAAAACAGATTTTAAAATAAATAGTTCAACTAAATCTTTTGGTTTTACCTTGCAAAGATACTAATAAATGCGTTTAAACGGGCAGTATAAATTGGCAAATACTGTACTAAAATGTTAGTTTATACAAATAAACATACTATAAAAAACAGCCTAAACGGTTTCGCCACCGCAACTCGACCCCGCCCCTGCCGTGCAACCATAACAATGTTGGTTTACCACAATAGGGCGATAATTTAAAACCTGCCCATTAAATTGTGAAATGTGTTGATGGGCTAACGGTGCTACTTTTAAATTGAGCATCTGGTTAAAATCACAATCGTATAAAAAGCCATCCCAACTTACCGACAAGGTATTGCGGCACATCAATCCGGATATTGTTGCCGGGTTAAACGCCTCTGTCAACTTTTGCATGTACGAAGCGTAGTTTCCACTTTCGAGCAGATAGTTTAAAAAGCGGCTTATTGGCATATTGGTTATAACATACAAATTGTTAAAGACTATGCCAAAACGGCGTTGTAACTGCTGTTTAAACTCTCGTTCTAAGGCGGCTTGCCTGGCGGGTAAAAATGCCCCAGACGGATTATAGACTAAATTTAAAGTTAGCCCCGAATTTGGTTGCCCGTAGCCAATAGCATTCAGTTGTTTTAACGAGGTAATACTGTCGTCAAAAACACCCTGCCCGCGTTGCTTGTCGGTGCGGGCTGCGCTATAATGCGGCAATGAAGAGATAACTTCTATTTTATGACGGGCAAAAAATTGAGGTAGGTCGTAATATTTAGGGTTCGACTGAATAATAGTAAGGTTGCAGCGATTCATTATTTTAAGTCCAAGCTCGGTAATTTCGCTCACTAACCATCTAAAATCGGGGTGTAATTCGGGTGCGCCGCCTGTTAAGTCAACAGTTGTAATTGAAGGATTATTTTTTAAAACATCAATACATTGCTGCATGGTTTGTCGGCTCATCTTCTCTTTCCGGTCGGGGCCAGCATCAACGTGGCAATGTTCGCAGGTTTGGTTGCACATTTTGCCCAAATTAAGTTGTAAACAAGTAGTTTGCTGACTGGTAAAAGGGGCATAGCCTGCTTGTTGCAGTCGTTTGGCAAATGGCTCAAATGTTTGGGTTGGGTGCTGCTGCCCTGCCAAAACCGATAATTGTATAAAAGTATCGGCTAATTGATGTTGCTGCCCTTGCAGCGAGCGTTTGGTTATGGTTTGGCGCGTATTATTTGCGTTTAAGATAGACATTTTATTATTTTAACTCCAATATAAGAAATTTCGTTAGTTTAATCTCCACTATAAAAAGAACAGGCAAAAATACAAATAGATTTGACCATTTTATTTAAAAACCATAGCCCACAATTAAAATCGTGAGCTATGGTTAAGGAGGCTTAAAATTGAAACCTCAATTAATTCGGCTAAAATCAATAAATAGCGTAACAATACAAATTAATTGTGTCGCTAAATCAATTTTAATACCTAACCAAATTATGACCAATTTTACTAGCATTGGGCGAGTAAAGATTAAAGTCGCTAATAGTTACATTTCGGTCAAGGTTAGTATCACTATTATAATACTTATTTATGCTCGAAGATTGAGCACTGTAAATATTAAAATCGGCAATGGTAATTACGCCGTCGCTGTTGCAGTCGCCGGCCAATATAGCGTAGGGGCCATCGGGTAAATGTTTAAGTTGTGCCTCGCCACCCATAACTGCCGAGGGGCTAATTGTAAAATCGTAAGTTGTTGCATTTGGAACGGTTACCATATTAGCACTTACTACACCAATATGATTTCGGTGCCTCACTAACAGGTAATAGTTTTGTCCGGATGTTATTTCGGTAAAATCCATACCATCGGCATTGGGGCGGCCAGCATCAACAATAGAGCCATCTTGCAGTAGCAGGGCTGCCTTTTTGGCTTTAACTACATAACTGGCATCTAACAACTCAACATAAAGCCAATCAACTACATTGGCATTAATAAAGTCAACACATTCTTGCCCTGTATAATTCCATGGTGCTATATTGTAGGGCTGTTTAAATGGCACCAAGCCCATATCTTGCAAGTTTGTTGTAAGCGTATTACCGCCGGCATAAGCGCCTTCGAGCAAAATACGTGCTTTAACTTTTACTGGCAAAATTGTAGGGTCGGCAGCACTAATACACAAATAACCATAACTATAGCCATACGACATATTTTTTGAACTTATTTCAAGGAGGTATAAATTGCCCGGAGTTAATCCGGTAAATGTTAAGCCATTGCTACAAAGCCCTGGCCCATCATTGCACGAAAGCCGTGTTAAACTGCCACAATTTCCGGAGTAAAGCGTTATAAGATGGGCAAAATCAGCCTGAGTTTTAATGGTAACTTTGCCCGATGCTGGTGCTTCTATCCGATACCAAATTGAGGCATCTTGGTAAAGTTCGCAGTTGTCGTATTGATTTATAGCATACTCATAACCGGCTCCAATATTAGTGCCGTACAAACAGCCCGCACCTAATGTTAAGTCAATTGGGTTGCTACACAGGTCGTTTGATGGGGGCGTAGTAGTATTAAGGTTGGTTTCTATGCACATTTTGCCATCAATACTGCCAAAATAGCCGCTTATCATTACAAAATACCATTCATTTGGAGTTAAACCCGTCAAGGCCATTACGGGACCATAATTGGTATTTGCAACTTCAGTTAAAGCATTACAGTTACCTGAATAAATTGTAACAGTTTCGGCGAAATCTGAGTTGGTATTTAAGGTCATTTTACCATTGGCCGGAGCTTTAACTTTAAACCATATATTGCGTGCTGCCATTGGGTTTCCGGAGGGCACAGTACCATCCCACAAAGCATTTATATTGGTGCTATTTAGGCAATCGTTACCAACAGTTAAACTGGTAGCATTTGCGCAAACATCATTAACGGGTGGGGCACTCAAAGTATTGCCTTGTTTAATGCTTACACATAAATTACCCGTTGTGTGTCCGTAGTATCTGTCGTCGGCACTAACCCGTACTAAATAAGTTTGGCCAGCAGTTAAGCCCGACAGGTATAGGTTTTCGGGTTCAAACCCAAATTGGTTGGCGTTTTCGCAAGCAATTTGGGTCAATGTACCGCAAGCGCCCGAAAACACCGCAATAGCATCGTTAAAACTTGCATTAGTACTAATTGTTACATCGCCTGTTGTGGGGGCAACAAAACTATACCACATACTGCTTACTTCGTTGAAGGTACATGTTGAAGCATCGCCCGAAAACAAGGTATTAGCATTGCTTTGAGTCGTGCAGGCTGCATCAATGGTTATGGGTGTAGCGTTAGCACAAATATCGTTAATAGTGCCATTGCCTACCACCTTTACATTATCTATGCCAGCCCACCAGCGTTGGCCGGTTAGGTCGCAATATTCAAACACTAATTTAGTTTGGGTGCCCCGGTATGGCGACAGGTCAAAGGTTTGATGGACAAAGCTGTTAAACTTTGAGCCACTGTAGTTTACCTCGGTGTACATTTTCAGGATTTCGTACCGGTTGCCATTTTGCACCAATATCCGGAAAAAAGAATACCCCGATGCGCGGAAATGCAGGTCTATATCCAAGGTAATAGTGGCATGGTTCGAGCAGTCAAATGGTGCAGAAACCAACCGAGCAGTTGAAGGTGCAGCTCCTCCCAGTATATTATCGTCAAAAAAAGCCATTGGCGTTCCGTTTATACTGGTACCACCCGATGCGTTAGGGTTGGTACTAACACCAAACGACCACATTGCCGTACCCGCCGATTGCTCTTGCACCCATCCGGGAGGCAAACTGCTACTGCCAAAATTTTGGTCAAGCAGGGTGGTTTGCGCTTTTAACGTTAATGCTGCCCCAAGCAAAGCCATCCAACAGAAAATCACTGTTGGACTTTTAAGAAGAAATTTAATCATTTGCAGCGAATAAATTTAATTGTTTGTAAATGGAAAGAGCAGCACCAAAACACAAACATTCGCAGTACAAAAGTAAGATTTTTTTTAAAAACCAAGTGTTAAAAAAAAAAAATGAATTTTTTTAATTAAAAAAGCAGCCAAAGAGTTTAAATTAACGTACATTTACCATCTAAAGAGCAGTACTTCACCCAAAATTACAAACATGACATAATTTTTTCACTAAAAATAACATTTTGTAATCTATGCCGGCACAATGTATTACCGGAGGTATGACACCTTACGTGCCAACCCCCGAAAAGCCTTGGGATGCCCGACGCGTAGCTCATTTATATCGCCGTATGGGGTTTGGGGCCACCCAAGCACAAATTGCTTATGGTTTAACCCAAAATCCTTCGGACTTAGTAGATGAGCTAATTACCCAAGCTGTTACCGGACCCACGGTAACACAACCAACTTGGTATAATTGGCAGGTTTCTGACTATACCGATTATGGTAATCAAATTTACCAACACTGGTACGAGTTAGTGCGCTCTTGGCAGGCCAATATGCAAACTAACCCCGTATTATGCAAATTAATGCTCTTTTGGCATAATCATTTCGTTACCGGATGGTATGATTATGGTTGCTCTCAATTTTTGTGGAACTACCATAATATTCTGCAAACTTATGCCTTTGGATCGTTTAAAGAATTTACAATGGCCATTGGCAAATGCCCTTCCATGTTAATTTATTTAGGCGGCGCCTATAGTACCAAAAACGGTATCAACGAAAACTACGCCCGCGAGCTAATGGAACTTTTCACGCTTGGCGAAGGCAATGGCTATACCGAAGACGACGTTGTTGAGGTTGCACATGCTTTAACCGGATGGACCCGCGCCTTTAATTGCGCTTATTACGCTAACGACGACCAACGCTTTGTGGCAAGCAGTTGGGACAGTGGCGTTAAAACAATTTTTGGCGAAACTGGCAACTGGGGCTTTAACGACGTACACGACCTTATTTTTACCAAAAGGCAAACCCAAATGGCAAAATTTATTTGCCGCAAAATCTATAAATATTACATTTGCCATACCCCCGACGAGGCTTTCGTTAATGATATGGCACTCCAGTTTAAATTAGGCTTTTTGCAAACAGAAACCTTGTTGCGCAAAATGTTTAAAAGCGAACATTTTTTTGATGACAACGCTATAGGCTGCCTCATTAAAAGTCCTATTGAAATGTTTACCAATTTGGTTAAAACATCTGAACTTTATATTGACGACAACTGGCGCAACAATTTCTTTTCGTACTCGAACGCATTAGGGCAACTGTTGTATAACCCTATTAACGTTGCCGGCTGGCCCGGACACCATACTTGGGTAAGCGAAACAACCGCCGTTTTACGCTTTATATATACAAACTCTTACCTATCAAGCAGTAATAACACCAGTTACTTAATAAATTTGGTTAATATTGCCAAAGCACTTACAAGTAACTCGCACGACCCAAAAATAATTACAAAAGCGATGGTTGACTTTTTTACGCCTAACGGATTGCCACACCAAGCCGAGTACGATGCTGCCACTGCTGTATTTAAGGGTAATATTCCGGATACCTATTTTGAAAATGGTACCTGGACACTTGACTCGCCCGAAGCTAAAGAAATGTGTCGTAAATTATTAATTTATATAACACGCCATCCCGAATTTCAATTAATGTAGTTTGTTTGCACTTTGATATTGCTGTGGTATTTTGTGCTAATTTGGGTTAATTCTTTGAATCTCCGGATAAAAAATAACTATCCATCCGGATTAAAATAAATTAACACATTTATTCACTCAATACTAACATCAATTAATCAAACTTAGAGCTACTACAAAAACAAATCTAACCAACAACATAAATTCAGGTTTATTTAGGCCAAATACACATCTAACATTAACTGTTTATTTAATTTGTTTACTTTTATGTGTTAGCTTGTTTGTGCCTTAACTTTCACCTTTTAGCATTTGCAATAGTATGACTGAACTCGATACAAAAAATCAACATCAAAACTGCGACCACCAAATACGCGAAGGGGCCACCCTTAACAATTCCCAAGCCCACCAAAACGACCACACAAACTGGTCGAGGCGCAGTTTTTTAACCTCGTTGGGGTTAACGGCTGTAGGTGGTATGCTTATGGCTGGCTCAAATCCTTTAAGGGTATTGGCTGGTTCGCCTATATTAAACGCCTTAGCTGCCTCGCCTGCTAACCGCACCTTAGTGATTATAAGGCTCGATGGCGGCAACGACGGTTTAAATACCATTATACCACGTGGCAATTCGTATTATTATAATGCCCGCCCTAATATTGCTATAACCGAAGCCAACCTTAGCCCCTTAACCACCGATGTGGGCATAAATAAGGCCATGGATGCCCTTTTGCCTCTTTGGAACGAAGGCAAAATGGCCGTTATGCAATCGGTAGGTTACCCGTCACAAAATTATTCGCATTTTAGGTCAAGTGATATTTGGGCAACAGCCAGCGACTCGGATACCGAGTGGCATACCGGATGGCTTGGACGCACCTTAGCCAACGAATTTCCGTTAATGAGCGAAGCCCCCCCTACTGTACCTCCCGCCATCGAAATTGGCTTAAATAGTTCGCTATCTTTTGCCCACGATACATCCGGATATATGTCGTTGGCTGTTTACGATATGGTATCATTTTACCGCTTAGCACAAACAGGGCAACTTTGGGATACCAGCAATTTAGCCGACTGCGAGTATGGCGACGAACAAAAGTTTATGCGCCAAATGTATAACAATAGCTATCGCTACGCCGATAATATTAAAAAAACTTACGAAAAAACGGTAAATACTGCCAACTATCCAAACAGCACTTTGGCGAGGCAAATGGCCGCCGTTGCCCGGCTTATTAAAGGTCGTTTAGGTACTAAAGTTTATATGGTTAGTATTGGAGGCTTTGACACACACGTTAACCAAGTTGGCGCACACGAAACACTGTTAAGCAGAATTGCCGAATCGGTAAAGGCTTTTTTTGATGACCTTAACGCCGACCAAGAAGTTGCCGACAACACCTTGGTAATGACAATATCTGAATTTGGCCGCCGCCTTCCCCAAAATGGCACAGCCGGCACCGACCACTCATCGGCAGCACCTGTTCTAATGTGGGGCAATGGCGTTATTGGTGGCGTAAAAGGCAACTTAGCCGATTTAAATATACCTTATTATGCCGAGCCTACTTTTACCTTAGATTTTAGGACTATTTACGCTGCCGTACTAAAAAACTGGTTCTGCTTAAATCCGGTATTAGTTGATTATGTTTTCCAACAACATTTTGACCCAACACCCAACTTACTACCCGATTGTAGTAATAATTACACCGATAATCCAGCAGTTTTAATGGGGCACAACCCCAATGCTACTTATTCGGCTATGGAAATTAAGTTCGGCTTAATGTATAAGGGGCAGGTAACAATTAGCATTTTAAACCCACAAGGGCAAAAATTGGCTACTATTTTAAGCGAATTGAAAGAGGCCGGCAGCTACACCGTTACCTTTAACCGGATGCCTTACGGCTTACCCCCCGGCGACTATTTATACCGTATTGAAGCTGGTGGAAAAGCTTATACGCGCAAAATTGGCTACTTGTTTTAATAGGCTATTTTGCTTTAGTATTAAACCAAATAAGGGTTAAGAAATAGTAAACCATCCGGATCTTTTTAAGCATTTGGATGGTTTTTTTATTCCATTTTTTTTGTTGCAATAAGCGTAACCTTGCAAGAGATTGCGTTCTTTCGAATTTCTGGAAAAGATTTTAAGTATCCGGAGTTTTCCAACGCCAGCAAAAGCAGCAAAAAATTCATCCAGAAGAAAAGCAGTTTGGTGGGTAGCGTATTCATAGTCATCCATTTAAATTGTGGACTATTTTATATATTTATAAGTAAGTCTTCAAAATTATTTTATCATAATTTTTGGTTTTATTGCCAATTATATTTTAGGCGATAAGCCACAAAAAAGTATTCAGAAATAATTAATATTCCCATTTCCTTGAAGGGGACGGCGACGAAATCCTATCAAGCCGTTCATCTGCTAAATCAGTAATTCAGACAGTATCCGGATAACGGCAAAAAAA
Source organism: Sphingobacteriales bacterium (assembly GCA_016706405.1). Lineage (NCBI taxonomy): Bacteria > Pseudomonadati > Bacteroidota > Sphingobacteriia > Sphingobacteriales > Sphingobacteriales bacterium. The sequence continues at coordinate 985,496 of JADJJT010000002.1, read as the reverse complement.
AATCATTCACAGTTCAAGACGAATGCGCGGTTTATCCCATCCGGAAGATTAACCCACCCCTGCTACCCACCCTACACCTTGCAGCAGGCATTTACCCCTACGAAGTAAAACTCGGCAATCGGGTAATTATATCCGGGAAATTGGTGATTAATTAAGCAATCCATCCGGAAATTGAAAACATGCCAACTAACAAAACATCAAAAATTTGTAAGTTTTATACTATATAACGTGAGTTCGGAGATTTACTTAGTAAATTTTAGCAAGATCTACTTGAGGTTTATTGGGGTAAAACTGATAGGCTACCAAGCTAGCGACTATATGGACAAAAGCATTCTGTGGTTTTCTGTGTCTGGTATGTTCTAAGTCAAAAACCGAGGTCAAAATATCATTAATGGCTTCAATCATAGGTCTTTTTTTCAATAAGAGCCTTTCTTCTAAAGACATTAGTCTGTTTTTCATATTCTTTTTGACCTTGGTAATTATTTTTAGTCCTTTTTCAAAAAAGTTGTTCCATAAGGTAGTCAAATAGCCTTTATCGCCAAACAATGTGCCTGATATTTTCTCTAATAGCTTGTTTAAGAGGTCTTTACTATTGTCTGCCACCTGTCCTGTAGTCAAAGCAAAGTCCACGATTTGTCCTTTGTGATTGACTATCAGGTGGAGCTTAAAGCCGAAAAACCACCCCATAGAAGATTTTCCTTTCGAGGCGGTTTGAGCAAAAAACTTTATGTTGCTTGGCTCGCAGCATGTCACAAACAGGTAGCGCTTTGGCATCTATGTAATAAATTCCTGTTTTTTCTGCTTGCTGGCAGGTTAATTTGGCTAAAATCGCCATAGGAAGAGCAACCCGTTCTATTAACTCTATAAAATAGTTGTAGGATGGGGCAGTAGGAAAATAGGTCTTTAAGTCATTCAAAACCAATGCTTTATAGTAATATTCAAAACATTTATAGCCCGAATAGTGGTAGAAAATCAGAATCGTAAGTATCTCACTTTCCGAAATTTTGGGCACACTACGAGGCCGTGGCATTGTTTTACCTTCGCTAAGCCAATGCTGAGCAACCCATTGTTGCATCAGCAAACAGGCATTATCTACAAAAAAAAATAATTCAAATAACATGGACACATCAAATTTTGTATCTTTGGACTTCATAAAAACAGGGGGTAGTATTGTTTGCAGTTTTGGACACTACAAAGATAACTATGCTCCTGTTTTTATTCCTATCAACTATACTAATCCCCCTATTTTTTATAGCTTAGCTCCGAATTCACGTTATATACTAATTTTGCGCCTAAACTTAATTGCAAAACCCAGCTACTTTCCGTAACTTTGCCCCTATGAAATACCCCTCAAATGTCTGCGAACAGTATTTGAGGGGTATTTTGTATGTTTATTAATTAGTTTCGACTTAAATTAATCTATTTACTTAATTTTAACGGTTTAATTGAATTTAACCCAAATGGATACCAACTTAAATTTTATTGAAGAACTAAAATGGCGCGGCATGTTGCACAATATGATGCCCGGAACCGAAGAAGCACTACTAAAAAGTACAACTCGGGGTTATATTGGTTTTGACCCAACCGCCGACTCGTTGCACGTTGGCAGCTTACTGCCCATCATGATTTTACAACGGTTTCAGGCGTGCGGCCACAAACCTTATGCCTTAGTGGGTGGTGCAACAGGCATGGTCGGCGACCCGTCGGGCAAAAGTCAAGAGCGCAATTTGCTTGACGATGAAACCTTACAGGGCAATATTGCCGGAATTAGGCAACAACTTGAAAAATTATTAGATTTTAGCGACCAGCCCAATAGTGCTGTCTTGGTTAACAATTACGACTGGTTTAAAGACATGGGCTTTTTAACTTTTATACGCGATATTGGCAAACATATTACCGTAAACTACATGATGGCAAAAGATTCGGTAAAAAACCGCATATCGGGCGATGAGCGCGAAGGTATGTCGTTTACCGAATTTACCTACCAATTAGTGCAAGGCTACGATTTTTACTACCTTTGGAAAAACCACAATATTACTATTCAAATGGGTGGCAGCGACCAATGGGGAAACATTACCACTGGCAACGAATTAATCAAACGCCTTGGAGACGGGCAGGTTTTTGCCCTTACCACACCACTTATTACCAAACCCGATGGCAGTAAATTTGGCAAAACCGAAGGAGGCAATATTTGGTTAGACCCCAAAAGAACATCGCCCTACCATTTTTACCAATTTTGGCTCAATACCCCAGACGATGCCGCCGGCAAATATCTGCGAATTTTTACAAACCTAACCCAACCACAAATCGAAGCCCTTGAAGCCCAACACGCACAAGCACCTCACGAGCGCCTGATGCAAAAAAATTTGGCTCAAAAACTAACTACAATGGTGCACAGTCAAACCGATTACGAGCAAGCCCTTAATGCCTCGGCAATATTATTTGGCAAAGGCGTAAAAGCACAATTAGCTACCCTTAGCGTTACCGAGTTGTTAGACATTTTTTCGGGCGTGCCAAACTACAACGTGCCGCGCACCGAGTTTGAGCAAGGAATTGGGGTCATTGATTTGGTAGCACAACGCACCCATATTTTTGAGTCAAATGGCGAGGCAAGACGCAGTATTCAAAACAACGGCCTTACCATTAACAAAGAACGTATTACCACCGACAAAACCACTTTTACCACCGCCGACCTAATAAACGACCGCTGTTTGTTAGTTCAAAAAGGCAAAAAAGGCTATTTTTTAATTTTAGCCGTTTAATTAAACAGGCACCGCATTTTTTAGCAACAGCCAGCTTTGCTTGGCAACTACCCATATAATTTTAGTACCTTTGCCAAAAGAATGCAACCCATATTTTATTATTAATTTTACTCTATTTTGATGCGCCTGCGTAACGCCATTTTATCCGGATGCCTTTTGTCAATTGCCTTTTTCGGAATGTTTTTATTATCCGGATGCAATAAAGGCAATAGCTCGCCTCCCGAAAATATGGTTATGGTTAAAGGCGGTAAATTTACAATGGGCAGCAACCAAGGCGACGCCGACGAACGCCCCGCGCATACTGTAACCGTAAACTCCTATTTTATAGACAAAACCGAAGTAACCAATGCACAGTTTTGCGAGTTTCTAAATGCCAACGGAAATAAAACTGAAGACGGAGCCAACTGGTTATTACTTAATATTGAAGGCTGCAATCAAATAAGCCAAAATCCGGAGGGTAAATTTCAACCAAAACCCGGATTTGAACAACACCCGGTTGCCTGCATCAGTTTTTACGGTGCAAGGGCCTATGCTAAATGGGTAAACAAACGACTGCCAACCGAGGCCGAATGGGAATTTGCCGCACGCGGGGGTACATTAAGTAAAAATTATGCCTTTAGTGGCAGTACCGATGCCGGCGCCGTAGGCTGGTATGCACCTAACGCAGCAAGTAGCAGCAGTAAAGTGGGTACAAAAAAACCTAATGAACTCGGTATTTTTGATATGAGTGGCAATGTTTGGGAATGGTGTAACGATTATTTCGATGCTAACTATTATGCCAAAAGTCCAGCGCAAAACCCAAAAGGCCCACCACCAACGCCAATTAGGGTTATGCGAGGCGGTGCATGGGGCAATACCACCGATTTTAACTTGCGCAATGCTGCCCGTATGGAGCGACTGCCCATTGAAGGAAATGCGTATATTGGTTTCAGGTGCGCCAAAGATGCATAATTAAAAACACTAATGGCACAACAAATTTAAACACCGTATTATCTATGAAAAAAAGCCTGATTTTAAATGCAATTTTGTTTGTTGTTGTGGCTTTTTTAGTTGCATCGGCAACGCAGCTAACCTGGGCACAACCGCCTAATAATACCGCCACCGAAAATCCTGATGATGTTTTAGAAGAACCTATTGAGGATGCCGTTGAAGTGGATGAGGAAGAAGGGGGCGCTGCCGAATCAGAGATTGAACGCCTTGCCGAATATACTGCCGACCCACTAAATATTAACACCGCCTCTTACGACGAGTTATTAGATTTAGGCTTACTATCGCCGCAGCAAATTGCCGCCATTATTGCCTACCGTAAAGAAATGAACGGCTTTACCCATCTGTACGAACTTGTATTGGTTGATGGTATAAATGCCAACATCGCACAAAAATTATTGCCTTTTATAAACATAGCCAATACTACAACCCAAAAAATACCATTTAAACGCTTGGCCTTTAGCCGCAAACACCAAGTGTTAATGCGATGGCAACGCACCCTTGAACAACAGGCCGGCTACCAGCCCGACACAACAGGGAACAAAAAATTTGAAGGCAACCCCGATAAAATATACCTGCGCTACCGCTACAACTACGCCTCGAGGGTTAGCTATGGCATAACCGCCGAAAAAGACCCCGGAGAAGCCCTTTTTAGTGGTTCGCAAAAAAATGGCTTCGATTTTTACTCGGCGCATATTTATGTAGCAAAATTAGGCAAATTGCGCCATTTAGCCCTTGGCGATTACGAAATAAAATTAGGGCAAGGTTTAATTTGTTGGAGTGGTTTTTCGCTTAAAAAAAGTGTAACTAATTTAAATTTTGCCAAAACCGTAGCACCTGTTAGACCATTTACCGCCACCAACGAAAATAATTTTTTTAGAGGCGCTGCCGCCTCTGCGCGCTTTGGCAACTGGCAAACTACAGGCTTTGCCTCGTACCACTATATTGATGCTAATATTACCGATATTAACGGGCAAAATATTGAAGAATTAGAAGAAGACGGCACACTTCCGGATGATATAAGCCCGTCAGATATTACAGGCATCTCGGCCTTACAAACATCCGGATACCACCGCACAAAATCAGAAATAACCGACAAGCACGCCATTAGCCGATTTGATGCGGGCGGCAATATCAGTTACAGACGCAACCTCTTACAAGTTGGTTTTAACACCATTTATACCAAACTTAGCGCTTCGCTTACCTCATCTCAGCAGCACCAACCCGAAAACCTGTACCGTTTTTCGGGCAACGAGTTGTTTAACAGTAGTGTCGATTATCGTTTTTTATTCAAAGACGCAGTTTTTTTTGGCGAAACAGCCATAAGCAAAAACGGCGGCGTTTCTACTTTAAACGGCGTAACACTTGAGCTAAGTAAATACTTAAAAGTAGCTTTTATGCACCGTTTTTATAGTGCCAAATATCAAACCCTTAATGCCAGCGCCTTTGGCGAAAACAGCCAGCCAAACAACGAAACCGGATTGTTTACGGGCGTGCAGGTTGTGCCATTTCCAAAGTGGACACTTACAGCCTATGTAGATATGTACCAACACCCCTGGCTGCGGGCATCGGCAAACGCGCCTTCAAACGGCGTAGATATAAAAGCGCAGGCAAATTACAAGCCATCACGGTATATAGAAATGTATTGGCGTTTTCAAAACGAAACCAAGCTAAACAATATTGATATTGATGAAGAAGCAGAAGAAGAAACTCCGGAAACTGATATTGTAAGTAATTATTTGGTTCCGGAAAAAACCGGAAGAGTGCGCTATAATTTACAATACAGTCCAAGGTCAATTTTACTTCTAAAAGCACGCGCCGAGGTAAGCTGGTTTAAAAACGGAGACCAAACCATTCAAAATGGTTATTTTTTAAGCCACGATTTTAAATATACCCTGCCTAAAAATTTAAAAATGATAGTATATGGCCGGGTTGCACTTTTTGACGCTAAAGCCTTTGATACCCGTTTTTATACCTACGAAAGCGATGTTTTATATAGTTTTTCAGTTCCGGCACTATCGGGGCAGGGGTTGCGTTGGTATGGAATGGTTAAATTTGAACCACACCGTAAAATTGCCTTTTGGCTGCGTTTTGCCCAAACCCGCTTTACCGACCGCCAAACTATAAGCGCTGGCGATACCGAAATTAAAGGGCGCATTAAGTCAGAAGCCAAATTAATGCTGCGCTATAAATTATAAATTTTTATCTTTATTAAACTCTTAATTCTGTGATAAACTGCAAATAATAAAATTCATTTTGTAATATATACTTATGTTTTTGGATGGTAAACTGGCCTTTATTAAAATTGACTTCCTTGAAATAGGATTTTGGGATATTATTGACATTCTTTTAGTTGGCATTTTGTTTTACAAACTTTACCAGCTTTTACGCGGCAGTTTTGCCTTCACTATTTTTATTGGCTTTTTGGTCATTTATTTGTTATCGTTAATTGTACACGAATTAGGAATGGGTTTATTGGCCAATTTGTTAAATCAGTTTATTGGGGCTGGTATTATACTTTTGGCAATTGTTTTCCAGCAAGAGTTGCGCAGGTTTTTATTTTATATTGGCAAGGGCAGCGGTATAGGCAACGATGGGCTTTGGCGTAGAATTTTAAACCGAAATATTAACGATAAAACGCAAAAAAGCAAATCGAAAGAAGAATTATTAAAAGCTATTAATAATATGGCTAACAACAAAGTAGGTGCGCTGTTGGTTTTTGCCGACGAAAGTGAAAAATTGTATTTTGCCAATACCGGCGTGGCTTTAAATGCCGAAATTTCGAGTAAAATTGTAGAAAGTATTTTTGCCAAAAACAGCCCCCTGCATGATGGTGCGCTCATCATTGCAAATCAGCGTATTTTGGCGGCAGGTTGCATTTTGCCAGTTTCTGAAAACCCCGACCTGCCCAAACGTATTGGTATGCGCCACAGGGCGGCAGTTGGCCTAACCGAAAATTTAGATGCCCAGGTAATTGTTATATCCGAAGAACGGGGCAAAATATCGCATGCCCATAATGGGCAAATAAAACTTAACCTAACTCCTAAAGCCCTTAACGACGCCTTAGATGCTGCGTTATAAGATTAAAAAACACACAAAACCTAAGCCTCACTAAGCAACAAACCACCTTGAATTAATTACTGTTGTTTTGAATGATGATATTAATTAAGCAAATAAAAATATCCGGATTTAATTTTGATACACTAAAAGCAACCGCAGTAAATTTTTTACTGACGTTTCTGTTTTTTAGTGCTGTTTCTATTTTGTTTCATCCGGATAATAAATTGATGGCACAAACGCATACTGATACTCACCTACAATTTGGAGACGACAAAAAATTAATCGAAATTGAAAAATCCGATTTACTTCAAGGAACCCGAACCAAAGCGGGGGGTGATATAAAACGTTTGGTTGGCAATGTGCGCCTAAGTCAAGGCAATACCATTTTATACTGCGACAGTGCTTATTTTAACACCAACGCCAATACCGTTGAAGCCTTCGGAAAAGTACATATTGTAGATGGCGACTCGGTTCATATTTATGCCAACAAATTAGATTTTGATGGCAACAAACGCACTGCCTTGCTGAAACGCAATGTGGTAATGAACGACGGAAAATCGGAGTTAAAAGCTGAGGAACTGAATTATAGTTTAGCCAACAAACGCGCTATTTTGACCAAAAATGTGTATCTAACCGACCATAAAACACAGGTTAGAGCCGAAAGATTAGTTTATGACGTAAAACCCAAATTTGCCCGCCTAAGCAAAAACGTTCGGCTAACCGATGGCAACGTTAATGTGCGCAGCGATAGTTTGCATTACGACGTTAATACCACCCAGTCCGATTTGTTTGGCCGCGCCCAATTAGTGGATAAAGAAACTGAAATTACCTCTAACCGAATGCGCTATAACTCGACCACGCGCGAGGGTAGCTACCAAAAAGGAGGCAAACTAAAAGGGCGCAACAGCACGCTAACAAGCGAAAATGCCCAATATTATGGCGAAAAACGCTTAGCTGTTTTTACAAATAACGTCGATTTAACCTCACCTCAATACCACCTCCGCACTGCCCAGTTAGATTATTATTTAGATACCGAAAAGGCCGAATTTAACGGCCCTACCGTTATCAATACAAACGACGGTAACACTATACACACCAACAAAGGTGTTTACGACGCCCAAAACGACGAGTTAACCTTATTAGAGCGAGGCAAAGTGCGGCAAGATGGCCGGGAAATTGATGCCGATAAATTTAATTACAACAAGCGCACCGGAATTGGTATTGCACGCGGCAACGTGGTATTAATTGATACAGCCCAAAACCTTACCATAAAAAGCCAAAATATTGATTTTTTTGATGCAAAAAAGGAAATGATTGCCTACGGAAAACCGCTGCTAATGAATGTAATTGACAACGACACCTTATACATTACAGCCGATACACTTAAATCTATTTCAAAACCAAGACAAAAAGCAAACAATAATCCGGAAGACAGCACCAAACTAATTGTAACGCCCGCCCCTCCTACCCTACCCGACACCATCCGAACGTTTTACGCCTACCGCAATACACGCATCTTAAAATCAGATATGCAAGCCGTTTGCGACTCACTAACATACGCCTCCTCCGATAGTATTTTTAAAATGTTTGGCACTCCGGTTCTATGGTCAGACAGCACCCAGTTTACCGCCGATACTATTTATTTGCACACCAAAAACAACAAAATAACCCAAGTAGCTTTGCTTCAAAATGCCTTTGTGGCCAACAAAGTGCAGCAAGGTATTTACAACCAAATTAAAGGCAAATTTGTTGACGGATATTTTACTAACGGCCAAATTAAAACGGTACACGTGCGCAATAATGCCGAAAGTATTTATTTTATGCAAGACGAAAATAAAGCCTTCTCAGGGATGAATCAAAGCCGCAGTGCCGCCATCCGGATGGATTTTAGCGACAAAAAATTACACGCTATTTCTTTCCTTACCAACCCCGAAGTAGTATTAACTCCTATAGAGCAAATAAAACCCAACCAAATAAGGCTAAAAGGTTTTGTTTGGCATCAAGATAAACGGCCTTTAACATTGAACGACCTGTTTTAATGAGGTAGTTAAAAAAAGCAAATAACTCCGGATAAAATTTTCTATCCGGACAACAGCATATTAAACAAGCCCTTAATTTTGCGTTAAACTACCAAGCCGTCTTTCATGGTTAATTTGCGGTCGCTCATATTGGCAAGTTCGGTGTTGTGCGTTACAATTACAAAAGTTTGTTTAAAGGTTTCGCGCAGTTTAAAAAATAACTGATGTAGCTCTTGCGAGGTATCACTATCTAAATTCCCCGATGGTTCATCGGCCAATACCACTGCCGGACGGTTGATAAGTGCGCGGGCAACGGCTACCCGCTGCGCCTCGCCACCCGATAATTGTGCCGGTTTATGGTGCAGTCGTTGGCTTAAGCCCAAAAAATCAAGTAAATCTGTTGCCTGTTTTTTAGCTTGTCCTTCAGTTGTTTTGGCAATATAAGCCGGGATACAAACATTTTCTAAAGCTGTAAACTCGGGCAATAAATGATGAAACTGAAACACAAAGCCAATATTTTTATTCCGGAAACGAGCCAATTCACGGTCATTAAGGGATGCTATTTTTTGGTTGGCAATTTCAAGTTCACCACTATCGGCGCGGTCTAAAGTGCCAATAATATGTAATAAGGTGCTTTTTCCGGCACCCGATGCGCCCACTATCGAAACAATTTCGCCCTGTGCAATTTGAACATCAACGCCTTTTAGTACGGTTAAATCGCCGTATTTTTTCCAAATTTTTGAACCGTTTATCATCATGCGGCAAAATTCGGTAAAATTTTATGTTTTACGGCTTAAATTTGCCTATTTTTTAAAATTCGTTTTAATTTATCACTCGCAACCCAATGAAACGCTACTTTGTTGAAATCGCTTATAACGGCTCGGCCTATTGCGGATGGCAGGTACAAAAAAACAAACCAACCGTACAATTAACGCTAAACAATGCCCTTAGCACCCTGCTAAACCAACCCATTGCTACGCTGGGATGTGGCCGTACCGATGCTGGCGTTCATGCAAGTTCGTTTTATGCCCATTTTGACGCCCCCGACCCACTTCCGGATGATTTGTTGCACCGCCTAAACCGTTTTTTACCCACCGATATTGCCATTAAAAACATATATACCAACGTTCCGCCAAATGCACATGCCCGCTTCGATGCCACTTACAGAGCCTATCAATACCACCTGCATTTTAATAAAAATCCGTTTAAACACAGTTTTAGCACCTTTTTTCCATGGCTACCTTTGAATATTGAACTTATGCTTCAGGCTGCCCCACTTCTTTTGCAATACAGCGATTTTCCGATGTTTTGTAAAACTAACGGTGCGAATCAAACCACTATATGCCAAATTTATCGCTCGGAATTATGCCACGACCCGCAGTTACAAACGCTTACTTACCATGTGGCTGCAAACCGGTTTTTGCGCGGCATGGTACGGTTAATTGTAGGTGCTTTAGCCTGGGTTGGGAAAGAAAAATTGCCGTTATCTGTGTTTGAAGAGGTATTGGCAACCAAAGGTAAAATACCCCGTAGTTTTTCGGCTCCGGCAAATGGCTTGTTTTTATCCGAAGTTCGATACCCGTATATTGTTAATGACTAAAAACTACACTCAAACATGCATAATGCTAATCATCTGATACCCCTTTAAATTGGTGGTCTTTTTCTTTGAATAACAGGTTAAAAGTAGTTAGCGAGCCATAAATCCGGGTTATATATTGTTGCAAGTTAATTTTTTCTTCGTCAGTCAGATTGCTGCTATTGATGCGTTGCTCCATAACGCGCAAACGGTCGCGTACCATTATAATTTTATGGAAAAAAGCCTCAATAGGTATTTCTTTGGGTTTTTGGCTCTCATCTGCGGGTTTAATAATAATTGTTCCACCCTGCCAGCGGCTGCCCAAAGGTACTACTTCGCTAATATGCCCCCATTTATCGAACATCCTTTCTAATAAACGCCCCACTTGATGTAGGGCAAGGCCATCTAAATCGGGCGAAATTGCGTCAATAATTTCGTCAAACTGGGTATTTATGGGTAGTTCTTGCAGGCCGTGCTGTACAAAACTTAACTGGTAGGTTGTGGGCGTTAATTTAACCACTACACCCAAACCAAATTTAGCATGTCGTACTCTGCTTCCGGGGCCTAAAATAGTAGGATTGTTCATAAATAAAGTTTTGTTACATGTATTGTTGTTGCTATAAATTATTCACTACTATAAAGTTAAGGTCAGGACAAAATATTTAAAAAATAGTAATTGAGCAAAAAAATGCAGGTTAAACGCATTAAAATAGTGGTTGGATTAATTTGAGGAGATACATATCGTTCCAAGCGGCGATGTGTCTTCGTTTTTAATACTGTTTTTGTCGTCATTTTGGGTTAAGATTTGTAGGGCTATTTTTCTGAGAGTAGCAAAGTTTTCAGCAGCATATTTGGTTCTGCTACGATTATGGTCTTCATTAAAGACAACATCGAGCATCCAGTGTAGGTTGTTTTCAATACCCCAGTGGTTTCGGCAAATTGTCAAAGCGTTTTGTGGACTTATATCGAGACTGGGTGAGGTAATAGCGAACTTCCTGAGTAGTTTTTTCGGGTTGGTTTTTCAAAGTTCGCTCGGCAATAATACGAATAATTGATTGGCAATCCTTGAATTTTGCAGCCGAATCGACAAAAAACAATTGATTTAGCACCGTACAGGTGCGTTTTTTCGATGCGTCCGCCGTTGTACTCCACTTTTTCGAAACTTGGCAGTTGAGCAGCTAATGATGAAAATCGGCTGACGGTTTCTTCAAACAAAACACCTTGGTTCTTTTTCAGTGCCAGTACATAATCTGCCTTTTATTACGGATTTGCTCGGCTATATGGGGCTGACAAGCAATGGCATCTATACTAACTATGCTGCTGCCAGTTCGAGAGCATCCAAAGTTCGGGGATTGCCGTCTTTTCGTTGCTCTTGCTGCCACCTTTGCTGCCCCAACACCAAACGCTGCTCACACGCCCAAGCAGTTACAATGCATATACCGCTTTTTTTGACCCTGAACGGTCGGTTCCGCATAAAACCTTGCCATCAATACAGACCTGTTTGTCGGCTAAAAACCTAAAAAGTTCCTTCGACCAACGATATAAACTTGACGAAAACGCATCTTTGTCTAAGTGCTGAAATACTCGGTTGAAAGTGTCGTGAGAGGGAATGCCGTTGGGTAATTCCATAAATGTCTTTAAAAAGACAATTTTTGACGACCATACTCGGCTATTTCCTCAAAATCCTCCGCACCACTTACCACTGCACATAAACTAATAAGCAATATCTCAGGCAGGCTATACAACTTCTTGCGGTTTATACGAAAATCCTTTACTTCGGCGAAAAATTTAATTGTTTCCATGCCGCAAAAATAATTCCTATCTGGCTTTCTTTTATTTTTAATGCGTTTAACCTGTTAAAAATGCCACTAATTGTTTAGATTGAATTCTGAATTAAAAAAATCCGGATGCACAAAATTTATATCGTTCATCCGGATTTTTTTCTTGCGACTGCCAATTGGTTTTTAGTTTTATCAACAATCTCATCAAATAAAACTGTTTGTTTACCTTACAAATCGTTTTGTATCGGTTTGTTGGCCATTGGTAACAGTTACAAAGAAACACCACTGCTACCAGCGTTTGGCAGGGTAAATTAGCAGTGGTAATGCCTTTGCGCCGGGGCTTGATTTACTACCTGACGTGCGCTTACATCGTAAACACTTAGTTGAGTGGCTGGTGAGGTGGCTTGGTTAAACAGTAGTTGGTTGCTGCCATCGGTTAAAGGGTAATGGCGGCAATTTTAAGGTGTTGCCTACTTGTTGTTGCTGGCGGTTAATACTTGCCGTAGCCAATAACTGCGTTTGACCACTAAGGGCATCGGTGCTAAATAGTTGGTAATAGGTGGTGGCGTTAAATGCTTTAGCATCGATATCAATAAATCCGGTAGTCGTTTTGGTTTGTGGTGGTATTGTCTTTGGCCTCAATTTGTGCTATAGTTTCAAACTTGTTCTTGCTGTTGGCACTGCTTTTAAGCGTGTAAAAATCTATATTTACTCGGTGGCAGTTGCCCAATCAAGCTGGTTGCCATTTTGCAGGGGTTTGCCACTAAAGGTAAGGAGGTCAAGTGGTGTTTTAATACATAGTACTTCTTCGCTATAAGCGCCCTGGCAGCCCATAACATCGGTGGCCGTTAAACCCCATAAAAACGTTTCGGCCTCTTGAAAACTAAGTTCTACCGTTTCTTGGTAGGCTAAAATTGTAGTGGCATTACCCGCTACCTCGTAGGTGCTGGTATTGTCGTATTGGGGATAGCCACCTTTAAACGAAGCAACAACAGTGTAAAGACCTATTGAATAATCGCAGTATGCATTAATAACAGGTTCTATGGGTTGAAGAAATACAATAGGTGCGGCAGGACTAATTGAAATACATTGGTCGGCTAAATCGGGGTAGCCATTGGATAGCGAGTCGGCGGCTATGGCCGTAATATATAGGGTAGTATTGTACGGATAGCTGCCGTCGTTGGCAAAATTTCGGATAAGTTCGAATCGTATAAAGGTAAAACCGGGGCATTAAAATCGCTGTCGGGTTATTGTGCAGGTAAAAGGCAAGGGCATCTTCGGCTTGTAAAGCGTGCCATTGGTGGTGGCGGCAACAATATCCCGGCGCAGGCGATGGGTTTCGTTAAGCGAAACAGTGCCAACAACAGGGTCGGTTTCGGGGCTGCAGGCCTGAATAAAAATGGTAACCTCTTTTCGAGTATGCACGAGCCGACAATACTTTGTACGGTATAAGTAGTGGTGGCCAAAGGTATGGCGGTGGTAGTGGCCTCGTTGGGCGTGCCTAAACCTACCGAAGGCATCCATTTGTATTGGCCGCTGCCTCCCGTTGCACTAAGGGTAACAATGGTGCCGGGTTCAATAAGCGTTTGGTCGGCACTTTGGCCGTTAAAGGCACTAAGTCTTCAATATTTAAGGTGGCAGTTTGAAAAAACTGCATCGCAGCTGGTGGCAGGTTGAAATTAATGACAATACTTTCAGCACCTTCGGCCAAACCGTCTTCAATGCCATCAATTATAAACTCAACCTCTTGTTGTCCGGCTGGTATGGTAATAGTTTTAGGAAAAGAAACGTAGTCTTCGCCTTCGGTAGCAGTTCCGGCAATTTCAAAGCTCAGTACTAAATCCTCTTCAACCGGATTATTGGCAACAAATTTAACCTTTCCGTCCACGCAACCTTCTACCATATTATCAAAATCGGTGGTAGTAGTTGAAACGGTGGAGGCTAGCACTTCTACAAAGTCGGTATTTAAACTACCGGCCTCTAAAAACACACCCGAGTCGAGTACACAGTCGCCAGCATCGGCAATAGCTAATTTCAGGTGGTAGGTTTCGCAGGGGGTTACTTTAATTTTAGCTTGTAATTGCACAGTCAAGCCATCGTATTGCACTGTCGAGTTGGGGTCAACAGGGAAGCCACTGCCATTGTCCACATAATATTCAGAGTTTGAGGCATCGTTTAGATTATTAATGGAAACAGGAACGGTGGTGCCCGGAATAAGTGCAATATTTTGGAAACGGCACGCCCGCCCTTCGATAAAAAAGGCAAAAACGTCATTAAAACTACTTCCTACATACTCCAAATATTCTTCAGAGCCAAATACGTAATTAAACGACAAATTTTCGGAGTAAGGTATAAAGTCAAACTCCAAAATACAGGCATCGTTGGTGGTAAAACCAATGATAATATCGTTTAAATCCTGGTCGCCATCAACACAGGTATTTATGCCGGCTTGCACCACTTTCGTCATTGGGTCCGGGCATTTCATCAATGGTGCCCGAGCAAAGGGCAATACCTTCGTTAATGCCTAAATTGGTAAAACTCGCCGTTAAAAAAACCTGATCCTCCTTCGGGGCAGGTAAGTGTGGCATTAGAAACCTCAAGACCAATACCTACAAAGGCTTTAGCTAATTTTTCGGCATCAGATTCCTGAGTTACTTCTAATTGGGCAAATGCAGCTTGGTTAGCAAGCAACAAAGTCATAACCCAAAAACAGGATATAAAAAAGTAATTTTTGCTCATAAGATAAGAAAGGTAGCGTTATAGTTGTTATTATTAAATTTATTTATTTAATGGCACATGGGTAGAAAGCGACCATTTTTAAATATTGGGCAAAATTAAGCAAATATTGGCGAACTTGTATGAGATTAAGAACAAGCAAACCAAAAATGATTTGATATTTACTTAGCACACAACCAACTGGTTTTGTTTGGGTAAAAAGGTTTGATATTTGTGTTTTGGGCGAATTGATAAAACTTTAGTGCAATTAAAATAAAATCCGGAAAAACTTGCCTTTTTACTAATAAAAATAGCTTTTTTAATTGTAAAATCTGTTTTTTTTAGTAATTTTGTGTTCCAATCAAAAAATATAGTAAATTTGCAGTTAAAACAATAATGGCACACGAAACTAATAAACCCGCTCCACCCGAAACACCCCTAATAACTTACAACGAGGATAGTGTACGCTCGCTCGACTGGCGCGAGCATATACGCTTGCGCCCTGGCATGTATATTGGCAAATTGGGCGACGGTTCGGCACAAGACGATGGCATTTATATTTTACTCAAAGAGGTAATAGATAATTGCATCGATGAATATGTTATGGGGTATGGCAAAAAAATTGAAATTAAATTAGACAGTAAACGCCTGATTGTGCGCGATTACGGGCGCGGTATTCCGTTGGGCAAAGTTATTGAGTGTGTATCAAAAATTAACACCGGCGCTAAATACGACTCTAAATCGTTTCAAAAATCGGTTGGATTAAATGGTGTAGGCACCAAGGCAGTAAATGCACTTTCGGCCTCGTTTAGCGTACAATCGGTTAGAGATGGGCAAGTTAAATTAGCCGAATTTAAACAAGGTGAGTTAGTAAACGACCATCCGGTTAAGCCTTCGAGTGAACCAAATGGAACAAAAATAATTTTTGAACCGGATGAGCATATTTTCCGGAACTTTCATTTTATTCCGGAATTTATAGAGAGCCAGATTTGGAATTATGCCTATCTTAATGCCGGATTAAATCTTTATTTTAACAACCAAAAATTTTACTCACAACATGGTTTATTAGATTTGTTGTCGAGAAAAACGGATGCGGATGAGCTTTGCTACCCCATTATTCATCTTAAAAACGATGATTTTGAAGTGGCCATCACCCACGGAAACGCTTATGGCGAAGAATACTACTCGTTTGTAAATGGCCAATACACGCCGCTTGGTGGTACACATTTGGCAGCATTTAAAGAAGGTTATGTAAAAACTATCCGAGAGTTTTATGGTAAAAATTTTGATACTGCCGACATTCGAAGCTCTATCATTGCAGCCATTAGCATTCGGGTTCAAGAGCCAGTTTTTGAGTCGCAAACTAAAACTAAATTAGGTTCGCTAAATATTGACCCCAACGGAGGGCAGTCGGTACGCGGTTTTGTTAGCGACTTTTTAAAAGCCAATTTAGACAATTTTTTACATAAACACAAAGAAACTGCCGAAGCACTTCAAAAGCGCATATTAAAAAGTGAGCGCGAACGCAAAGAATTAGCCGATGTTAAAAAATTAGCCAAAAAACGCGCCAAAACCGCCGCCGTTCATAACCGAAAACTGCGCGACTGTCGATTTCATTTAACCAACGACGCCAAAGAGCAGCGCCGCTTTGATAGTACCTTGTTTATTACCGAAGGCGACTCGGCAAGTGGCTCGCTCACCAAATCGCGAAATGTTGAAACACAGGCCGTATTTAGTTTGCGCGGAAAACCTTTAAACTGTTACGGTTTAACTAAAAAAATTGTCTATGAAAACGAGGAGTTTAATTTGCTGCAACATGCCTTAGACATTGAAGATGGTATTGAAGGGCTGCGGTACAATAAAATTGTTGTTGCTACCGATGCAGATGTTGACGGCATGCACATTCGTTTGTTGCTATTAACGTTCTTTTTACAATTCTTTCCGGATGTTGTGCGCAACGGCCATCTTTATATTTTGGAAACGCCATTATTTAGGGTGCGCGACAAACAGCAAACTTTTTATTGTTATGACGAAAAAGAAAAACGCGCTGCTATCAAAAAACTAAAAGGAAAACCAGAAATTACCCGATTTAAAGGCTTGGGCGAAATTAGCCCCGACGAATTTGGCAAATTCATTGGCTCAGATATTAGGCTCGACCCCGTTATTTTAACCGGAGATACCTCAGTACCGCGTGTTTTAGAGTATTATATGGGGCGCAATACCCCCGACAGGCAATTATTTATCATAGAAAACCTACACACAGAGGAAGCACTGCCAACCGACAACATAGAAGAAGTGTCAATGGCTACCGAAAATATTTGATTGATTATTGCTTGGCTTTGGTTTGCAGCCAAATAATCATCTCCGGATTAATTACCGCTTACTTATGCAACTCGGCAATAACAGTTTTGCCCGACCGTACTTTTTGCTTTAATTGCACGTTAATCTTAGCGTTGATAGGCAAAAATATATCCACACGCGACCCAAATTTTATAAAACCCAACTCATCGCCTTGCGACACTTCCATACCTACGCTCAAATAATTTGAAATTTTACGCGCCAATTTGCCAGCTATTTGACGAATTAAAATAGATGAGTTTCCGTTTTCAATGACGCTGGTATATCGCTCATTTAAAATAGATGATTTAGGATGCCATGCTACTAAATAATTGCCCGGATGGTAGCGTGTGTATTTGACAACACCACTGATAGGCGTGCGATTTATATGTACATTAGCCGGCGACATAAAAATAGAAACTTGTATCCGGCGGTCTTTAAAATATTCTGGCTCATCTACTTCTTCAATTACTACAATTTTACCATCAGCGGGAGCTAAAATTTTGCCGTCGTCAAAAAAGTCAATAATTAAATTGTAATACCTGAAAAACGATACAACACCCAAAAACAACAACACACTAGATACAGCAAAAACTATAAAACCTAAACCATTGACACCTAAAAAATAAAATAAAAGGATGTTAAGGACAGCCAATAACAGAGCCGAAACCGCTATGATTTTATATCCCTCCTTGTGTATCCGAGCAATTTTAATACGCATAATTATACAATACAATAAAATAAAAAAAATTAGTTAATTTGTAAACCAGGCAAACCCCTACAGCGCAGGCAACAAAGGTTTTAAAGTACTAATTAACTAATTAATTTGAGCCGCAAAGATAGCCATTTTTTTGCGTAACTAAACGCCCCACAAATATAAAAACGCAAAAACAAAGGGCAAGACAAATAAAAGTGCATCAAAACGGTCAAGCACACCGCCATGTCCGGGCAATAAACTACCCGAATCTTTAACCCCTAAACTTCGTTTAAGCAAGGATTCAATGAGGTCGCCCCAAGTGCCACAAAGAACAGCTAAGGCAGCTATGCCTAACCAGGTTGTAAGTGAAAAAACCGGAAACAAAATGCTTAACAGCCATCCGACAAATAAGGTAAACAAGCCGCCACCAATGGTACCCTCCCAAGTTTTTTTAGGCGAAATCCGCTCAAACAATTTATGCCGTCCAAAAGCACGCCCACTTAAATAAGCGGCGGTATCATTTGACCAAACTAACAACATAATTCCTAAAATACGTGTTGGTTCAAAATGGCCGTCAAAATAGGCAATAACATTTACCAGTGCACAAGGCAGCGTAATATAGATAATTCCGGTAAGGTTTAACGATAATTTAACAAACGGACTAATGGCCTGCGCGTATAGTTCTTTAACAAAAAGTCCAAATATAATTGGCAAAATCCAGGCGATATGATGCCAGTCAATCATAGATAATGCCGTGCCAGTTAAAACAATATATATTATACTGCTTAACAGCGATAAAATTATCTTTTCTTCTAAGGGAAGTTTGTGTTTGTTGTACGGGTATTGGTCAACTAAACTTTGGTATTCCCAAATGGCTAAAAAATTAACCACCATCATTAACAAAATTAGACTGGTTTGGCTATAAAAAAGCCCCGACAGCATAACAATTAAGAAAAAAAATGCTGTAATTGCGCGCCTAACTATATCGTTCATAGTTAGTTTAGATTAGATTTCGCGCTTGGCATCAAAATTTTCTAAATACCAGGCGACCTTGCTTAAAAACGAACTACCTAAAGCGCCGTCAACAATACGGTGGTCGTAAGATAAAGACATCATCATCATGTGCCTGATTGCAATTACGTCTCCGTGTTCAGTTTCTAAAACGGCGGGCTTTTTCCGGATGCTGCCCGTCGCCAAAATAGCTACTTGTGGTTGGTTAATAATGGGCGTTCCCATCAAACTGCCAAAGCCACCTACGTTTGTAAGCGTAAAGGTTCCGCCTTGGATTTCTTCGGGTTTTAATTGGTTTTTTCGGGCGCGGTTGGCCAAATCATTTAAGTTTTTTGTCAGACCTAATAAATTCATACGGTCGGCTGCCTTAATTACCGGAACAATTAAATTGCCGGTTGGTAACGCTGCAGCCACTCCTATATTTATGTCTTTGCGCACAACAATATTATAGCCATCAACAGAAGAGTTAATGAGCGGATAGTCTTTAATGGCTTTTACACATGCCTCAATAAATACAGGTGTAAAGGTAATTTTTTCTCCTTCGCGCTTTTCAAATTTCGATTTTACGGCATTGCGCCAATTTACCAAATTTGTAACATCTACCTCTACAAACGAGGTTACGTGTGGCGCTACATGTTTAGACATTACCATGTGGTCGGCAATAAGGCGGCGCATTCTGTCCATTTCCTGTATTTCAACATTGCCACTAATATCAACCTTGGGTGGTGTTAGATTGGGGGCTGTTGATTTTGCGCTAACTGCCGGTGTGGTTGTAGTGGTTGCGCTTTGTTGTTGTACGGGCGCAGTACTGCGGTTTTCGATATAGGATAAAATATCTTTTTTTGTTACCCTGTTATCTTTGCCGGTTCCGGATAAATTATTGAGTTCGGCTATGGTTATATTTTCTTGTTTGGCTATATTGCGCACCAAAGGCGAATAAAACCTGTTTGCTTGTTGTTCCGCCCCCTCATTGTTATTACTATTAATTGGCAACTGTTGAGCTGGTACTACAGGTTGTTGTGCAGCGGCGACCTGGTTATTCGATTGGCCACTTCTGGAGGAAGTATTTTCCGTTGTTGTTGCGCCCGCGCTGCCCGATGAAATATAGGCAATAGGCTCGCCAACTTTTACTACTGCCCCTTCGGGATATAAAATTTTGGCAATTGTACCCGCCACAGGGCAAGGAACTTCAGAGTCCACCTTGTCGGTAGCTATTTCTAAAACGGCTTCTTCTTCGGCAACCATTTCGCCTTCTTTTTTCAGCCATTTTAGTATGGTGGCTTCCATAATACTTTCGCCCATTTTAGGCATTACCAACGGAGTTTCGGCCATAATATATATCGTTGTAATTTTAGTTTGATGCGTGCAAAGTTACACATTTTTTGTCAGGTAAAGCCTAATCCTTTATCCGGAATTTTTTTTCCTTGACCAATAAACTAACTTTGCGGCCTATACAGCAATTGCTTACGCTCTATTTCTCTTAAATTATGGCTCAAAACGACCGTTCATTAAACTTTGAATCCATATATATAGCTGCCCGAAGAGCCGAAGGGCGCATTTTTACCGATGATTTGGTTGCCCAACTTCCAAACCTACCCCCTAACCATAAATTAGCTAACGAATGGAAAACACGAAAGGCAACATTAAAAATTTTAGAAAAATGCCTTCCGCCCTCTAATAGTTTACCCCTTACCTCCAAACTATTAGATATTGGTTGCGGGAATGGATGGTTTACAAATTGGTTGGCAAACCGCTATCCGGATGCCCAAACTTACGGCCTCGAAATAAATCAAACTGAATTAGAGCAGGCAAAGCGCGTATTTAAGCATAGTTCAATTTTTTGGGACTCGACCGATATTTTTGACTCAAATCATTGGCAACCCAATTCCTTCGATTTCATTTTTTTAAATAGCGTAGCCCAATATTTTTCAAATTTTGAGGCGGTTTGCCTTCATTTGCGGCAACTGCTTACCAATAAAAGCGATGCCCGCATTTTTATTACCGATACGCCTTTTTACCCTTCAGACCAAGTAGAGGCGGCTCGCCAACGCTCTAAAACTTATTACACTAATCTGGGGTATCCGGAAATGGCTGATTATTATTTTCACAGGCAATTACCCCTTGATTTGAAGGGGCACCCACATCAATTTTTATATCGCCCAACATTTATAAATAATATGTGGAACAAAATCTTTGGGGGCGTAATGCCAGTTTTTCCGGTAATTGCCATTAAAAAATAGTTTATTTTTAATTACTCAACAAATACACATTAATTTCGCGATAATTTTGCGCTTTGATACCATGAAAAATTTATACTCTTTTTTGCGCGTTAAGCCCAGCGGTTTTTTTAGAAGATTGAGCTTTGTTGTTATACTGATTTTTTTAAGTGTTTCGTGCCAACAAAAAGCAAGTGAGGGGGGCAAAGTGTTTCGCTACAACCAGTCGGCGGGCATAACCTCGCTCGACCCGGCTTTTGCCAAAGACCAGGCCAATATATGGCCTATTAACCAAATTTATAACGGCTTGGTTCAGTTTGACGATGCTTTAAATTTGCAACCTTGTTTGGCAAAAACCTGGCAAATTAGTCCCGATGGATTAACCTATACCTTCCAGCTACGCACTGATGTTTTGTTTCATCCGGATGCTTGTTTTAACGACCCTAAGCTCCGGAAAATGACTGCTCACGATATTGTTTATAGTTTCGAGCGCTTAAACGACGAAAAAATAGCCTCGCCAGGGCGTTGGATTTTTAACAACCGAATAGCGGCGCAAAACCCTTTTGTTGCACCAAACGACAGCACTTTTGTTTTGCAGCTAAGCAAACCCTTTAGACCCATGCTTAGCCAATTAGCTATGCAATATTGCTCGGTTGTGTCGAAAATTGCCGCCACACATTATGGCACTGAATTTAGGGCGCACCCCGTAGGAACAGGGCCTTTTTTATTTGGCAAATGGGTAGAAAACGAGGCAGTTATTTTGCGCAAAAATCCGGATTATTTTGAACGCGATATACAAGGAAACAATTTGCCCTATATTGATGGTGTTCGGATTGAATTTGACAACAACAAACGCAGCGAGTATCTTAAATTTATAGAAGGACATTTTCATTTTTTATCCGGATTAGATGTGGCATGGAAAGACGAGTTATTAAACGCATCGGGAGAATTGAAAACGGAATTAACTTCAAAAATTCAACTTTTGCGCTCGCCCTACCTAAACTCCGAATATTTAGGGTTTAATACCGCCTCGCCTAAACCTGCTATTTTGGGCAATACTAAAATAAGGCAGGCTTTAGCCTACGCAATAGACCGCAAAACAATTATTGAAACCTTGCGCAACAATATAGGCACGCCCGCGCATAGCGGATTTGCCACCCCCGGACTTCCATCGTATAATGACAAAGCCGTAGTTGGTTATATTTTTAACCCCAGCAAAGCCCGGCAGTTATTGGCCGAAGCAGGTTACGCCGATGGTAAAAATTTGCCGCCTCTTACCCTCGACATTTCGCAAAACTCGGCTGAACTGGCAACCGCCCTTCAAAAACAATGGGCTAATATTGGTATAACCGTTAAAACCGAACTGCATCCGCCTGCCTTATTGCGTACCAAAATGGCAAAAGGTGAGTCATCATTTTTTCGTGGCTCGTGGATAGCCGACTACCCCGATGGGGAGAGTTTTCTATCAGTATTTTACGGAGAAAACCCACCCCCGCCCAACTACACACAATATAAAAATGCAAAATTTGACGACCTATACCAACAGGCATTGCTTGAAAACAACGACCAGCAACGCTATGCTTTGTACGCCGCAATGGAAAACGAAATTTTAAAAGATGCGCCCGTAATTCCCTTGTTTTACGACGAAGTATTGCGTTTTACCCAAACCAAAGTACAAGGTCTAGGCATCAATGCTTTCAATTTGCTTAATCTTAAGCAAGTAGAAATTGTTGATTAAGAAATTAATCGCCTTGTAAGGTTAAAACGGCAACTATTTTACGACTGTAACCGCCAAACGTTTTCCATCAGGCGAGGTAGCTATTCGGCTAAAATTAGTTATACCTACTTGCGTAAAATCGGCAATTAACTCCCATTTTAACAAGTTTTTATCGCGTTGTTTTTCGGCCTCGGTGGTATTGTGTAAATATAATTTTCCATCTTTTCCGGTTAGAATTTCATCGGGAGTGCGCCAGCAAAAATCCTCACTCCCTTCTAACATTGGAATTATGGTTTCAATGTCCCAATTGTCTAAGTTTAAACGTTTTAAAAACCATCCATTGGGTGTTTTATGTACAAAACTAAGCGCATTTTGTTGCGGTATGCGCTGTAAGCAACGGCCAATTTGACCTGTTATCAAATTGGTTAGTGTGTCGTTAAAATTGTAAGTATGTAATGATACTGGGTTGGTTACTAAGAACAAGGCAACAGCTTGGTTGGTTAGCCACTCGTAATAGCCTATCACTACAACTTTTGGTAAAAGAACTTGTGGGGGTTCAGTTTTATTATTTAATGGTAATTTTACCAAATGTTGAGTTATAGTATCTTCTTCAACACGCACAACGGTAAAATAGTCGTTGTTTGGCATTAACTTAGGCGAATACTCGGCTGTTGTGGGTGTATTTGTTAAGTTTTCGTGGGTATTATCTTTTACCGAGTAGCGATAAATATCGGTGTATTTACCTTTTTGGCCGCTATACATCAACGAGCCATCAGGCATAAAATAGGGTTGATTTTCGTAGCCTTTGCGGTTGGTAATATTTACAGGCGATTTTACCATCCAGCGGCCTTTTTTGTCGCGGTCAATCTCGGTCAGGTAAATATCGGCTTCGGGCATTGTTTGTGCACATAAGTCATAAAAAATGCTTGTTAGCCAAAAAATAAGCAACAAAATTATACGCATACGAAACAATCAAATAATAAAATAGACACGAAAAGTTAATGTGGGTGGTAAAATTGTACTTTTTAGATAAGCAAATAGAAAGAAACTGCTTAATAGGCAAAACCATATAAAATATCCGGAATAGCTATAAAAATCCGGAAATTAAAACTATGGCTTCAAATACAAACGAAAATTGTTGGGCAAATATTAATCCAATGTTCCTCTAAGTGATTGCTCATGCTCTATGGCCTCGAACAAGGCTTTAAAATTACCTTTTCCAAACGATTTTGCTCCTTTTCGCTGAATGATTTCAAAAAACACTGTTGGTCTGTCTTGCACGGGTTTAGTAAATAATTGCAATAAATAGCCTTCGTCATCGCGGTCAACCAAAATATTATTTTTGCGCAAGTCGGCAATATCTTCTTCAATCACTCCAATCCGTTCCATTAAATCGTCGTAATAATTGTCGGGGACGTATAAAAAGTCAACGCCTCTTTTGCGCAATTCGGTTACAGTATGTATAATATCGTTAGTTGCAACGGCAATATGTTGTACGCCTGCACTCCTGTAAAAATCTAAATACTCATCAATTTGCGATTTTTTACGACCTTTGGCGGGTTCATTTATTGGAAATTTTATATAACCATTTCCATTACTAACAACTTTGCTCATCAGTGCCGTGTATTCTGTCGAAATATCATTATCATCGAAGGTAATTAGCAATTTAAAGCCCATTACCTCTTCGTAAAACTGCACCCACTCGTTCATGTGGCCAAGTTCTACATTCCCTACACAGTGGTCAACATATTGAAGGCCAACGGGGGAAGCTGCTATTAAACTTTGTGCGGGTTTAAATCCGGGCATAAAAGCACCGTTATAGTTGGCTCTGTCCACAAAAATGTGAAGGGTTTCGCCGTAGGTATGGATACCCGAATAAGTTATCGAGCCAAATTCATCGGTTAAGGTAGTAGGCTCAAAAGCGGGCATAGCGCCGCGTTTAACTGTTTCGTTAAACGAGTATTCGGCATCGTTTACCCATAGCGCTATTACTTTTACGCCATCGCCATGGCGGCGCACATGTTCGGCTACTGGCGAGTCGGGGGTTAGTGCTGCTGTTAGTACTAATCTTATTTTGCCTTGTTTTAACACATACGAGCAGCGATCTTTAAGGCCTGTTTCAAGCCCGGCGTAGGCAATTAGCTCGTAGCCCCAGGCAGTTTGGTAGTAATAGGCAGCTTGTTTGGCATTGCCCACATACATTTCAACGTAATCGGTGCCGTTTAAGGGCAAAAAATCTTCGGAGTTTGGCATGGCTACCGCGGTAGCTTGTTGGTTATCGAGGTGGTGTTTATAGTATGGTTTCATTGTTTATATTTTTTATACGTTGTGAACAAAAAATTGAATTAATAGTTGTAAATTGCGGTATTGCGATTGAAAAAATTTTATAATTAAACAGAAGATGCCTTATAATTAGCTTGTTTTATCCGGATGAAAAAAACGATTCCGGATAAATAAACATCCGGATGAGCCGAATTGTTAATTATAGTGCTGCTGGCTTCAAACATTTATCCTGCATAATCTAACCAAGATTGATAATAGGTGGCGTCTTCAATAGCCAGGGCGGCTTCAGTAATTTGCAGGGGTTTAAAAGTATCGACCATTACAGCCAACTCGTGTGTTTCTTTAACACCAATACTTTTTTCGACTGTTGTAGGGTGTGGCCCATGCGGAATGCCGCCCGGATGGAGTGTTATTTGCCCGCGTTCAACGTTTTTGCGACTCATAAAATCGCCATCAACGTAGTACAATACTTCGTCGCTGTCAATATTACTATGGTGGTAAGGTGCTGGAATTGCCAGTGGGTGATAATCGTATAAACGGGGGCAAAACGAGCATACCACAAACCCACGCGATTCAAAATTTTGATGAACGGGCGGTGGTTGGTGTACGCGCCCTGTTATTGGCTCAAAATTATGAATAGAAAAGCCATAAGGGTAATGGCAACCATCCCAGCCTATTGCATCAAACGGGTGGAAGGCATATAAATAAGGGTACATCATGCCCTCTTTTTTAATAAACAGTTCAAAATCGCCTTTTTGGTCAAAGGTAACCAAGTTTTGCGGTGTTTTAATATCGCGCTCGCAAAATGGGCTATGTTCTAAAAGTTGGCCAAACTCGTTGCAATACCGTTTAGGGTAACGAACTGGGCTAAACGATTCGACAATAAAGAGTCGGTTTTGGGTGCCGCTAAACTCAATTTGATAGATACAACCGCGCGGAATTACCAAGTAGTCGCCATATTCAAATTCAATTTCACCGTACAGCGATAATAATTTTCCGCTTCCTTCATGAACAAATAAGATTTCGTCTGCATCGGCATTTTTAAAAAAATATCCGGAAGTGCCCTGCGTAGGTGCAGCTAAACTTAAATGGCAGTCGTTATTTACTAAAACGGGTGTACGGCTTTTTAAATAATCAGCTTGGGGGGCAATTTCAAAGCCTTTTAAACTGCGGTGTAATAATTGTTTATGGTGTGCAATTTTTGGTGCTGCCGAGTAAGGGTCGGCTATTTGCCTTATTACGGTGGGTGGGTGGCAATGGTAAATCAGCGAATAAACATCGCTAAATCCTTCGGTCGAGAAAAGCTCTTCGGCATATAGTGCACCGTTGGGTTTCCTAAACTGAATATGTCGTTTTGGTGGCACTTGCCCTCGACTAATATAGTGTGGCATTTATAATTTATTATATTTATTTATATGTGAAATTAATTATTAACGAACAAAGAAAGCAAAGACAATTTTATTACTAATCAAAATGAGCGTATTCATCGGTCATCATAATAGCTTGCTGTACTTTTTGAAAATCGGGTTGGATTAAAAAATCGGGTAGTAGCTGGTAAGTCTCTGACGAGTTGGGTTTTCGGGCTAAAAGGGTTTCGTAAGCCCAAGTAATGAGCCCTTCTGAGATTTCGGGCGAGGCTGCAATAATATTAATATACCCTTCTTTTGAGTTGGCAACTTTACCCCAAAGTGTAGAGGTTTGGTTGGCTTCAATCATTGGAAAAGCAGCGTTGAACTCTTCGTCAGTTGGAAAACGATAAAACAAATTATCAAAGGTTGCCCTAATATAGTTAAATGTATTCATGTTTATTTCGTCAAAAATAGCATTAAAGGCCAGCCTGCGCATGGCTTCGGTTATGGTAATTTGCCCATTGTAATACTGGTTATCAATTTTTAAGACATCTTTTAATTTTGTAATTTCTTTTTTTACAGCCATATATTCGGCAGATGTTGAGTCGCCCTCTAATTTCATTATATATAAGGAAAATTCTAATGGGCCAATGCGCTCGTTAATTTCGTCATCGCTGGCGCCTTCAATTAACCTCGATTTCATGAGGGCATAAAGCCATTTATGATAGGTGCGTTTATACGAGCTATCTCCTACCCGAAAGCTAGTATCTGTTTGTAATTTCCGGATAAGGCTTATGCGAACGGCTGCATTTAATTTTGCTGCTCGCAATGTTTCAGTTTCGGCTGCCAGTTCTTCATCTGTAGCCTCTCGCCCTAATAAATCAATAAATAGTTTGTTGATGTAGTTATGAATTAAAAGGGTGGGCGTTTCATCGTAAAACGGTGGGTTATTATTCTCAATTACAACGAGTTCGTGTTCATGGCACGAGGAAATGCCTGTTATTAAAAAGGCAAACAGTAGGGCTAAACCGCAAAGCGAGATGCTTTTAGTGCGCATTGTCAAAAGCGAGTTTATATTGTTAGAGCTGATTTAGCCGCTAATTTAGGGTATTTTTCCGGATTTTTGCACTAAAACCCATCTATCCGGAATAAAAAAAAGTGGCTACCGCGTTGGCAACCACTATCTTTCCGTTTTAGGCTAACAAATTTTTTATTTTATTTTTGAAGTCAGCGGGTATTTAAGTCCGCTAAAATCGGTTAAGTATGCTTTGCCCCAACCAACTTTTAGGGGCGACTCTATATAAACAGGGAGGCGGTTCTCGTCATCAGTTACATATATAGTCATGCTTTCTGTATCGTCAAAAACATCGCCTTTAATTAAAGTGGGTGTATATTTTACGCATCTGAAAGTACCTACATCCGTTTTTATTTTACTTTTGCCAATATAGGTCAGGGCTATGGGGTATATTTGATTATCTAAAATTAAATCAACCTGAATTTCTTCTCCGGGGCCTAACGAGTTTTGGTCGGCGGTGCGCATATAATACAAGGCCGAAAGTAGGTCTTGGGTACAATTTGGTATGCTCATCCATTTGTTTTTAGCTTGAACTACCCCTTTGCGTATTTGGTGGTCAATTAAAACTTGTTGGTTGTCGTGGTAAAAAGTTAATTGATTTTTAAGCGTATAATCGCCCTCTTTAATATCGCGTATAAATTTAAGGGGTCTAATATTGTAGGGGTCTATATAGCTTTCGTAGCGGTCGTTTACATGAAAAAACCAATTAAACGCAGATGCCGTTTTGCCTTTACAAACCATGTGAAACACGTTTTGGCCGCCAAGTTCGGCATCATTAACTTTAAAGGTTACATTTCCGGCAGTCATCCAAACGGCTGTCCAGTTATAATAAACTTTATATTTTAGATATTCGCCTGTTTGAAAAGCAGGCTCGCCCAATTTACAGCCCCCGCCATACGACTCGGTGGCCGTCATATTAGGTTGGTAGCCAATTCCATTTGCCGCCCTAACTTGCATTAAAAATTGTAAGCAGGTAAAAAGCAGCGCAAAACTAAAAAACCGAAATAAGTGTTTCATATATTAATACTTGTATTTTTCTTGAGAAATTAAAATTCAATATTATGGATATAGTAAATTGACTGTAAGTTGTAATAAGCGTTTAATTTGGGTAAATTTTACTTCAAAAAACAAGAAACCAGAAAGGGCATCAATTAAAAAGCGTTAATGCATTCTGTCGCCGCGGGGTGTTAGTTGTAAAAGAATTTGTTTTTCGTGCGCCAACCATTCAAGCCAACGTTCGCGCACGCGCTCGGGTGGCAGGTAGGTGCGGGCAAGGTCTAAGAACAGGGTATAATGTGCGGCCTCGGCTACCATCAATTGGTAGTAAAACGTTTGCAAATCGGCATCATTAATGCCTTGCCAAAGCAGTTTAAACCGTTCGCAGCTACGCGCTTCAATTAAGCCGCACATCAGCAATTTATCCAACATTTGTTCATCGCGCGGTACGCCTTTCCTAATAAATTTAAGCAGTTCGTTTACATATTCGTCTTTGCGCTGCCGGCCTAATTTAAGGTTGCGTTTTTCGAGTTCTTTTAACACCATTCTAAAATGTCCCCACTCTTCGGTAACAATGGGGGCCAAAGCTTTTACCAATGCTGTGTGGTCGGGGTATTGCTGAATTAATGAAATACAAGACGATGCCGCTTTTTGTTCGCAATAGGCGTGGTCGGTTAAAATATCTTCGATGCTTTTTTCGGCTAAGTTTACCCAACGTGGGTCGGTAGGCAGTTGAAGTCTTAAAATAGTATTTGGTACTGATTTCATGGTTGATGACAGGATGAGTGGCAAAAAAGTATATTTTAGGCAAGCAGGTACAAAGTTAAAGCTATTTCGTATTTGGGGGTACCGTGCTTTTTATCCGGATAAATTATTTTGTGAATTACCCCTATCTTTGGGGCAAAATACGGATTGTTAAATGATAAAAAATTACTTATCGTTAGTTAAATTCAGCCATACTATTTTTGCTTTGCCCTTTGCTATTTTGGGCTTTTTTACGGCAATTAAATATTATGGTTATGCTTTTGAGCCTTTAAAATTAGCCTTGGTTTTAGGTTGTATGGTTTTTGCGCGCAGTGCTGCAATGGCGTTTAACCGTTACGCCGACCGCCATATTGATGCAAAAAACCCCCGCACAATTATTCGCGAAATTCCATCCGGAATTATTAGTGCAAATGCAGCCCTGTTTTTTGTTATTCTTAATTGCTTGTTATTTGTTATTTGTACTTTTTTTATCAATCGCTTGTGTTTCTACTTATCGCCGATTGCTTTATTGGTTGTACTTGGTTACAGTTACACAAAGCGTTTTACCGCCCTTTGCCACTTGGTTTTGGGCTTAGGTTTGGCTTTGGCGCCTATTGGGGCATTTATAGCTGTATCTGAACGTTTTGAGGTGCTACCTGTGTTGTATAGTTTTGCCGTTTTATTGTGGGTAAGCGGCTTCGATATTATTTATGCGCTGCAAGACGAGCAATTTGATAAGGCGATGCGGTTATATTCTTTTCCGGCAGCAATTGGCAAACGCAAAGCATTACTGTTATCGGGCGGATTACACTTATTTTGTGCTATTTTTATTCTAACCGCCGGATGGTACGCCAAATTTATACTGTGGTATTGGGTGGGGGCGGCTGTGTTTTTGGGTTTGTTGTTTTACCAGCATACTTTAGTAAAACCTAACGATTTAAGCAAGGTAAATATTGCTTTTTTTACTACCAATGGTGTTGCCAGTATTGTTTTTTCGGCTTTTGCCTTGATTGAGTTGTTTTGGTTCAACAAATAGCAAATTTTAGTTTAATTTAAGTAAAACGAGATGCTATTGTTGAGGGTTGATGTGCCTTGAAATAAATTATATCCGGATTAATTTGTTTGTTCGTTTGTTAAAATGTTTCTCCGGAGTAAAAATAAATTATTTCTATTCAAAGAAAAAAAATATTCCACCTTTGGGGTTAAAAAAACCCAAATAAAAGGAAACTTATTACTACGTCAGTTCCTTTAGGATATTGGCTGAATTAATTAAAAGCCAAAGTCAAAAATGCTTATTTTCCGAGCATTTTTTCTTCACTTTCAGTAAACATTACGGCAAACTTCGAATTAAACTCTAAAATAGTATCGTTTAGTTCTTTTATTCGGTCATAATTAACTGAATAGTGTATAAATTTTCCTTCTCGCTTAGCTTCTACCAAATTAGCGCTGCGCATAATACGTAAATGCTGCGAGGTGATAGATTGTTCTAGTTTTAGAGAGTTGTAAATTTTGTTTACGTTGATTACCTTTTTTTCGTCGATAAATCGCAAAATAGATAAACGTAATGGGTGCGCTATTGCTCTTAGCGCTTCGGAGGCACTATCTAAGTGCTTTTTGTTTAACGAAGCCATATAAGACAAGTATTAAAAGAAGAGAAAAATTTGATCGAACAAACTAATCTGCATTTAAATAGGCAAAAATTAGTGCAATAGTTAAAGTGTAAAGGTATGTAAATGTTTAATAGGATGTTCTATAATTTAAACATTTTTTTTATTTTAATGCAAAAACTTAATTGATAAATCAAATTTGTAAGTGCTATAATTTAATACCACAATAATTATACCGTTTTTTACTTAAATACAATATTCTAACTGTATTATTTTAGTAATAAGTAATTTACAAAAAAAATTATTTAGTATTTTTATATAAAAACATGTTCGCTAATAACAATAAAAGACTACTTATTATAATATAAATACTAAGCCATAAATCACCCGAAATAAAACATAACAATAAGGTTAAAATTAACCATGGTTTTACTAAGTTAGTCTCCTTTTTTTGTGCTGTTGGATTGCTACGGGAGGGTCTAAATTTTAAACGATATCTTAATCGTTCGGTATCGGTATAATTAGTTGTGTAATGCTGCGTCTGTTTATTATAGCGGTTTTGATAATTAAATTTCCGGGTTCGGGGCAATCGAAAAAAAACCATTAGACTAATATTGGTATTAATATTTATAAAGCACGATAGGTCAACTGTGCAACATAATAAAATAAATAAAAGCTAATAATATTTTAAAAAGGCAATTGCTTACCGGTTACCCAACATTCGACCAAAGTTGTGTAGTCAGACAATTTGCCAACGTCGTAAAATTCGGAGTAGTCAAACGACCTAGCGCCTTTCATGTCTAAGCGGTAAACGGTACCCGGCGGCAGTGGCGAGGCATGTATTAAATATTGCCCCCGCCCGTCATTATATAAAAAACCTACATGGTAACTAAACCCTATTACATACAGCCCTTTTCCTCGCTTGGCAACAAATGTTTCAACTTCAGAGGGGGTAGTAAAATGGGTGAGGTATTGTGGGCTACATATTGCCTGAGCAATTTCGAGTGCACTTTTTTGTGCTAATTTTATTCTATTAACTTTTAAACCAGCCTCCATAAACATAGTTGCCACAAAATAACTGCAAGCTATTGAACCGCTTCGCGGCGAGGTTGTCAATCCTTCTTTATCAAATGGCACACCATACCAAAAATGGACAATTTCTTCGGCAATTACATTCTCTAAATAGCCCCAAGCCTCTTTTAAAATCTGTTCTTGTTGTTGGGGCTTATCAACTGCCTTTTTATAAGCATTTTCAAAGCGTTTCCGGTTTTCATATACTTCTTCAATTGTAATTTGATAGGCTTCGTCGGCACTTAACGACTGTTTTTCAACTATGTTTCCTTCGCCTGTATTTTCTCCTTGGTATTTGCGATAAAGCGGCACTAATGGGCCATTTAAATATACGCCATTATTATCAACCGTAGTTGTTGCAGACTGATGCTTTTTAGCCATCTCTTTAAGCTCCGGAATTTGCTCCCACCAAGGTAATTTAGTATTGTATTTTGAGACAAATTTATTTTTGTAAAACAATTTTCTATCAATAATTTGCACATCGGGCAAGTATTGTTCCCAATTAACCGGAAAATCCGGCAAAAAATCACTCGAATCCGATTTGTCTTCAATTTCACGTTCAATGATGGCAATAGAATCGTTATTTGTTGTTGAACCTGCGTTGGGTAAAAAAGAGCTCGTCAAACTTATATTATTTGCTAAATCATAAGCATAATTTTTCTGCTCAGCAGCAGGGTTTGAAATAGCTGGTATATCTTTATCAACAATAGCGGGCGTTATACTTGTTGGACTTAGCGGGTTTAAATTGTATAGGTCAACTTTGTTGTTTGCTGTTGCGGCTGTTAGAATTGGAATATATTTTGTTTGCTCACTTAAAATGAGGTAATTAACAAACAAAGAATGATCCTTGCTGTTGGTGCAAGTACTGCGCAATGCCTTCCGGATAAAAATAGCCTCATAATTTGCATCCGGATATTTTAGCGTGTCGGCATAAGTAATAGTATCATGCACCCATGTAAATTCTATGTCTGCAGCTAATCTTGTGTTGACCAGTGAATCTATTCTGTTATTAAAATTGAATGCCTTAATACTAACAGAACTTGTAATCAATAGTACATGCAAACATAGTATTATTGCGGGTGTAAAATAGCCAATTAATTTCCGGTCAACTACAATCATATATTTTAAAACGCCAATAACCGTTCGTTTGTTTACAAAGCCAAATTGCATAAATTTTTTTCAAATAAATTGAGTAAAACTTAAGTTCAATAATCACTTCTAATTCTATGGGCAAAATTACATAATTTATTACGAAGTTGTTTAAAAATTAGTTTCTTGAACTAATTTGAAACTATGTACTATTAAAGTAATTGCGAACCTAAGTCGTCAATATATCTGTTTTACATTTTTGCAGCTTGTTTTATCTCAATAGTTTTTTAGTATCGAAGTTGCTTAAAGCGGCCACTCCTTTTAATGCTTAAACAACTTCTACAAATAAAAGCAAAAAACACTACTGTTAGTAAAGCAAGGTTTTTAAATTAATTGCTTAGCATAATTTGTTTATACTTCACATGTCTAATACAATATATACACAGCAAATTCTTTCCTATTCAAACTGAACAAATCCTCGTGTAATCATGCTTTTTTTAAAACGGATTAAAATCCCAATTTGGCATGAAAATTGCCCTACAGGTAAAAAAGTTTTTGTTTTGCAAATTTTATTTTTATGATTAATATAAACTTTATGAACACTTATTTTAGGATGCGTTTCCGCCATCCTCATTTAAAACACCTATTGATGCTTATAGTTATGACTTTATTGTCAAATTACATGTATGCACAGGTGAGCGGTACAGTGTTCCGCGATTTTAATGCCAATGGGATAAAAGACAATGGTGCTTCGTATAACGAGATATTTATAGAAGGAGTTACCGTAAAGGCCTATGACGCATCGGGGGCAGAAGTAGGAAGCACAACAACTGACCAAGACGGTGCCTACTCATTTACCGGGCTAACGTTACCGCTTCGGATAGAATTCATCCCATTTTTAGAGGAAGACTATGCCGCACCAAATGGGAGCGGATCTAAAACTAGTGTTCAGTTTTATGCTGCTGCAACAACAACAGCCAATTTTGGGATAAATTACCGCGGGCAATACACACCCAATAGTAATCCAAAAGTGTACGTCCCACAACATGTGTCAGGTAATCCACTTGGCGGCGGAGATGCTGGTAATGCTGTAGGACTTTGGTCGTACCCATACAATCATTCAACGTCTAATAGCCCGCCGTCCGGACAAAACACCGAAGAACTGTCTTCAATAGGAGCAACATGGGGTTTAGCTTATAGCAGGCAAGCTCAAAAAATATTTACTGCTGCTTTTATTAAACGGCACTCCGGATTGGGTCCTTTAGGCACAGGAGGTATCTATATGCTTACAGATAATGGTTCTTCTTATACCACAACTAACTTTTATGACTTGGATGCCAATGGCTATAGAACCAGAGCCGATGCCTCGGCAATTGCTTATGGTGCAGGTTCTTCGTACACTGTTACCGGAGGTAAAGTTGTTACATTTAATGGCCCAATTGACCCTGTTTCAGGCGATAAGGAGGGATTGGGTGTTGTCGGCAGTAATTCAGCCGATCGTTTATTACCAGCCAATATGAATGCAGACAGCTATGACCCCGCTGCTTTTGACCAAGTAGGCAAAGTAGGCTTGGGCGATTTGGAAATTAGCGATGATGGAAAATTCCTTTTTGTCATCAATTTATATAGCCGCAAACTAATGCGCTTAGAGTTGGACGATGCCTATACTCCAACAAGTGTAGTGGCGGTTACAGAATACGCTCTACCTGCAGTTACTGTTACTAATGGTGTATTGCGTCCTTTTGGGGTTGGATTTTATAGAAACAAAGTCTATGTTGGCGCAGTAAGTACAGGAGAAAATGGTGGTGTTAATAATGTAAATGGCACTACAGACTTGTATGCTTATGTGTTTGAAGTCAATACGCCAACGGCTACACCCACCTTTAATAGCACTCCAATTATTAGTTTTCCTCTAAATTATTTAAGAGGGTATATCGTACAGCCTAAGGATACGCCAACAAATAACAGATGGAAGCCATGGACAAACGACTCCGATGATATAATCCAGGCCAATGATTCAGGTGAATTTTTTTGGTCTAGCCCAATTTTCAGTAATATAGAATTTACAGAGAGAGGTGATATGGTATTAGATTTTATGGACAGAGGAGGACACCAACATGGATACAAAAATTATACTTACCTTGACAATAGCGTTACTAACAAAGTTAGCCAATATGATGTTGGGGGCGAAGTGCTTGTTGCAGGCTATAATCAAACAACAGGTGTTTTTACCTTAGAGTCAAACGGTAGCTACAATTCGAATAGTAAGACTTACACCGGTCAGTCAAACAACGAAGGCCCAGGCGGAGGAGAGTTCTTTCATAAGGATCTTGCACCAGACGACTATCACCACGAAACCAGCCAAGGTGCGGCAGCAATTGTACCTGGGACTACAAACGGTATATTTACCCTAATGGACCCAACAGCCCCATTTTCCGGAGGTACTGCCCATTTTTCTACGACCAACGGAGCTACAAGCGAAGGAGTGTACTTATACGGCGATGATGATGGCTATCTCTCTAAGGCGAACGGCTTAGGCGATATTGAAGTATTGGAACAAGCACAGCCTACCGAAATAGGCAATCGTGTTTGGGAAGATACTGACGGCGACGGCATACAAGATGCGGGTGAATCCCCAATTGCAGGCGTCACCGTGCAACTATTACAAAACACAACAGTAATAGCTACGGCTACCACCGACAACAACGGAAATTATTATTTCTCGAATGCTGCTGGCTCTAACACAGCATCGGCAATCTATGGTATCACAGCATTACAGCCCAACACTGCCTATACAGTTCGTATTCCTAATGTACAAGGTGGAAGCAAACAAGCAGTACTTGGTATAAACATCTTAACGCTGGCCAATATAGGTGGCCCGGGGCAACCCAATGTGCGCGACAGTGACGGGTTGTTAGTAGGTGATAATGCCGATGCAGCTGTGTTAACCTCCGATCTTCCAGCCGAGGGCGCTAATAACCATACGTTTGACTTTGGATTTTGGCCCAAACCTTGTAATCTAGTTGCGAGCGCCGATGGCACACCTGTCTCTTGCCATGGCGGCAATAATGGCACCGCAACAGCCACACCTACGGGCAATAGCGACCCTGTGAGCTATTTATGGAGCAACGGCGCAACCACCCAAACTATTAGTGGTTTATCGGCTGGCACTTATACCGTTACTATTACCGAAACACCAACTTGTACGGCAACCGCTAGCTACACCGTTACTGAACCCCCTGTAATGGATGTAACTTGCAGCAGCACCGATGTAACCACCAACGGTGGCAGCGATGGCACAGCCAGCGTAACAGCCAGCGGCGGCACACCACCCTACACCTATTTGTGGAACACCGGCGCAACAACTTCGAGCATTAGCGGCTTAGTAGCGGGTACATACAGCGTAACCGTTACCGATGCCAGGGTTGTACTGCCGAGTGCAGCACCACCGTTAACGAGCCAGGTTGTAACCTTAGTGCAAGTGCTGATGGTACACCTGTATCTTGCAATGATGGCAGCGATGGTACCGCAACAGCCACACCTACAGGCAATAACGGTGCGGTAACTTATTTATGGAGCAACGGCGCAACCACCCAAACTATTAGCGGTTTATCGGCTGGCACTTATACCGTAACGATAACAGATGCTGTTAATTGTACGGCAATAGCCAGCTACACCGTTACCGAACCCCCCTGTAATGGATGTAACTTGCAGCAGCACCGATGTAACCACCAACGGCGGCAGCGATGGCACAGCCAGCGTAACAGCCAGCGGCGGCACACCACCCTACACCTATTTGTGGAACACCGGCGCAACAACTTCGAGCATTAGCGGCTTAGTAGCGGGTACATACAGCGTAACCGTTACCGATGCCAAGGGTTGTACTGCCGAGTGCAGCACCACCGTTAACGAGCCAGGTTGTAACCTTAGTGCAAGTGCTGATGGTACACCTGTATCTTGCAATGACGGCAGCGATGGCACCGCAACAGCTACACCTACAGGCAATAACGGTGCGGTAACTTATTTATGGAGCAACGGCGCAACCACCCAAACTATTAGCGGTTTATCGGCTGGCACTTATACCGTAACGATAACAGATGCTGTTAATTGTACGGCAATAGCCAGCTACACCGTTACCGAACCCCTGTAATGGATGTAACTTGCAGCAGCACCGATGTAACCACTAACGGCGGCAGCGATGGCACAGCCAGCGTAACAGCCAGCGGCGGCACACCACCCTACACCTATTTGTGGAACACCGGCGCAACAACTTGAGCATTAGCGGCTTAGTAGCGGGTACATACAGCGTAACCGTTACCGATGCTGGCGGTTGTACTGCCGAGTGCAGCACCACCGTTAACGAACCAGGTTGTAACCTTAGTGCTACTGCTGATGGTACACCTGTATCTTGCAATGACGGCAGCGATGGCACCGCAACAGCTACACCTACAGGCAATAACGGTGCGGTAACTTATTTATGGAGCAACGGCGCAACCACCCAAACTATTAGCGGTTTATCGGCTGGCACTTATACCGTAACGATAACAGATGCTGTTAATTGTACGGCAATAGCCAGCTACACCGTTACCGAACCCCTGTAATGGATGTAACTTGCAGCAGCACCGATGTAACCACCAACGGCGGCAGCGATGGCACAGCCAGCGTAACAGCCAGCGGCGGCACACCACCCTACACCTATTTGTGGAACACCGGCGCAACAACTTCGAGCATTAGCGGCTTAGTAGCGGGTACATACAGCCTAACCGTTACCGATGCTTGGGGTTGTACTGCCGAGTGCAGCACCACCGTTAACGAGCCAGGTTGTAACCTTAGTGCAAGTGCTGATGGTACACCTGTATCTTGCAATGATGGCAGCGATGGTACCGCAACAGCCACACCTACAGGCAATAACGGTGCGGTAACTTATTTATGGAGCAACGGCGCAACCACCCAAAGCATTAGCGGTTTATCGGCTGGCACTTATACCGTAACGATAACAGATGCTGTTAATTGTACGGCAATAGCCAGCTACACCGTTACCGAACCCCCTGTAATGGATGTAACTTGCAGCAGCACCGATGTAACCACCAACGGCGGCAGCGATGGCACAGCCAGCGTAACAGCCAGCGGCGGCACACCACCCTACACCTATTTGTGGAACACCGGCGCAACAACTTCGAGCATTAGCGGCTTAACCGCCGGCACTTATACCGTAACCGTTACCGATGCCAAGGGTTGTACTGCCGAGTGCAGCACCACCGTTAACGAACCAGGTTGTAACCTTAGTGCTACTGCTGATGGTACTCCTGTGTCTTGCCATGACGGCAGCGATGGTACCGCAACAGCCACACCTACAGGCAATAACGGTGCGGTAACTTATTTATGGAGCAACGGCGCAACCACCCAAACTATTAGCGGTTTATCGGCTGGTACTTATACGGTTACCATTACCGATGCCGTTAATTGTACGGCAACAGCCAGCTACACCGTTACCGAACCCCCTGTTATGAATGTAACCTGCACCAGCACCGATGCAACCACCAACGGTGGCAGCGATGGCACAGCCAGCGTAACAGCCAGCGGCGGTACACCACCCTACACCTATTTGTGGAACACAGGCGCAACAACTTCGAGCATTAGTGGCTTAACCGCTGGCACTTATACCGTAACCGTAACCGATGCCAAGGGTTGTACTGCCGAGTGCAGCACCACCGTTAACGAGCCAGATTGCACACTTTTCGATGCTGGCAAAACAGGCGAAACCTGTAACGATGCAAGTACAAACAGCGATGCCACCGACGATTATATCACCTTTAGCTTAAATCCTACGGGTAGTGGTTTAGCTGCAACCTATACTGTTTCGGCAAGTGGAGGTTTTACTATTAGTCCAACATCCGGAACTTACGGCAGTGCAACGGCTTTCCAATTAAGCGCAGGCTCGGCAAATGGCAGTTTAATTACCATCACGGTTACCGATGACAACAGTGCTAATTGTAGCATAACCACAACGGTAATACAAGAGCCCTGCTCTAATTGCCCGCCTGTTAAATGTACCCCAGTTTCTATTACTAAGAATTAAACTGTAACTGCTAATTTAGGCAGCCATTTATCTTGGCATAAATTTTAGTAAATTCTCGAAATCACCACCCCACTTTTTGGATAAAATTTAAAAAATCCGGAAAATTGGGGTGGTATTTTTTTAGGCTTAGAAATAAATGGATGAGGTAAGGCAAATTTCAAATAAATTGCTGAACGAGGTCACTATTCATTCGTTTGAGCCTTTCTATTTAATGATTTATTCAGAAAAAAGCGCTTTAAATACTCGCAATATTTCGGCTAAAACTGAAGCGACCTAACAGCGCGAAAACAACTATGACCAATATTTTTGCGCTTAAGATTTATTCGTCCCGGATATTTGCTGCGAAGCAAAGGAGTTAGCACCTTACATAAAAAGCGTAAATCATAATATAGACAATCATACTAATTGGGTGTCCTATACATTTATGATTTTACGCAACAAGGCCCCCGTAACAGCCGCCATGCTGCCAACTGTGGCAACCAAAGTGCTTGCCGTTGTAATAAGCCACATACGGTTTGGTATTTGTAAAATTTGTGCTACTTTTTGGCTTAAAAGACTGGCATTCATAGAGTCAAAAAGCATACTTAGGCCAAACCACACCAAAAAAATACCCGAAAATGAAGCAGCCGATACTTTAGAAATTGATAATTTTGACCAAAAGCCAATAATGCCCACAAAGGGAGCAAACCACCACCAAGCTAAAAACCATCCGGATAAAAAGGTGCAAACGGCTACTAAAATAGTAACTAACAAAACACGTTTCATTGAGTTAAAATCGTTTCAGCGTATAAAAAAAATTTAAACAAGGTCTAAAAGTACAACATTTGCCGTATTTATAGCGTCATTTTTTTAATTATTGCTTTTTGCCCAATAAAAAACCATTTAAAATTGGCACGACTACTAAATATTAGTTACTTTCGCCCCCTAAATTAATCACAATTTAGGTATGTCGTTATCGCACGAGCAGAATAGATTAGGTATTTACGATAAAATTATACCGAACTTAACCGATTGGCCAATTAGCAAACTAAGCCAAAACCGGCAATCTTTTATTGATGCCCATATTGAGCAAAGTAAAGCACAAATTTTAACGGGTTTAAAGCATCCGGATGAGTTAAAAAAAGTGTTGGCCAAAGCCCTTTACTTAGAGCGCATAAGAATTAAAGAAGACCCTTGGCGCGTTGACCCCTCTGACGAAAAATCTTTTTGGAATAATATTACCCGGAAATTGATAAAAATATCGCAGCTAAAGCCCGGAGAACCCGAAACCGAACTTGACGACGAAGCTTTTGAAGAAATAATAAGCCGTTATAGCCACGAAATTGCAGGTCATTTTAGCCCACGTGCCTATAAATTTAGTACTTGGATTTTGCCTTTTTTGTTCTCACAATTTTTAAATAAAGCCTCAATATGGAAAATTGGTAGCCCTCGCCTACACCTGCGCGACCGCATTGAGTTTACAGGTAATATTGAACTTGTGCGAGAGTTAAGCACAAAAGGTACGGTAGTGCTTACACCTACCCATTTTAGCAATTTAGACTCGCCGCTTATTGGTTGGGTGATACATGTCTTGGGGCTTCCGGCATTTTTGTATGGTGC
The DNA here is from genome assembly GCA_016706405.1 of Sphingobacteriales bacterium. NCBI lineage: Bacteria > Pseudomonadati > Bacteroidota > Sphingobacteriia > Sphingobacteriales > Sphingobacteriales bacterium. The sequence continues at coordinate 944,727 of JADJJT010000002.1, read as the reverse complement.
CGGACTAAATTTGTTCAACAGCAAACCTTTTGCCTTTTTTATGAGCCGCTTGGGAGCTTATAAAGTTGACAGGCGAAAAAGAAACCTGCTGTATCTTGAGACGCTTAAAACCTATAGCCGGATGACCCTGCGCGAAGGCTGCCATAGTTTGTTTTTTCCCGGAGGTACGCGCTCGCGGTCGGGACAAATAGAAAAACAACTTAAGCTGGGTTTATTAGGCACCGCTTTAGAAGCACAACGCCTGAATTATACTAGCCCGCCACCAAATATAACAGGAAACCCGCGCAAATACGGCGATAAAATATTTATTGTTCCGCTTATAATTAACTACCATGCCGTTTTAGAGGCTGTTTCGTTAATAGACCAGCATTTAAAAGGTAGTGGACGCGAAAAATATTTTATGGATAAAAACGTTTTTCCGAGTTGGTACCAAGCCCTTAAATCAATGAATAGATATTTTGCCGCCAAATCAGAAATGATAATATCTTTTGGCCAGCCAATGGACGTACTTGGAAATATTGTTGATGCTAATGGCACCAGTTTAGACCGGCAAGGAAACCCCATCGCCATTGAACGCTATTTTATGACCAACGACCAATTAGTAAACGACCGCCAACGAGATGAAGAATATACCCGCATGTTGGGCGAGCATATTTTAGCCCAATTTTACAAATATAATACAGTTTTATCGAGCCATTTAGTGGCTTTTACCGCCTATCAAATATTAACACGCAAATATCATTGGTTAGATACTTACGGCTTAGTTCGACTTCCGGAGGAAGATCGCGAAATTGATTATCAACAATTTATTGAAACATGCTCGCGCCTACGCACCGTTTTACAAGGTATGCAAAGCGATGGTAAAATTCAAATGGCCGACACCCTGCACGGAGATATTGAACGCATTGTAAAACATGGCATTTTAAATGTTGGGGTTTACCACAATAACCGTCCGTTAACTACCACCACACAAGGCAATATTACCAGCCAAGATATGACCTTGTTGCTCTACTACCACAACCGACTTTTAGGCTATGAATTAGAAAAAAACGAAACTATTTTTAGTCAAACCACCTAACAAAGACTGTTAACCATTAGTATTTAGTATTTATTATTGTTCGATTTAGCCATTATTGGAGGGGGCATCATTGGTTTAGCTACTGCCTACCTTGCCCAACAACAATACCCATGTTGGAAAATTGCCATTTTTGACAAAGAACCCAAGGTAGCCCAACATCAAACAGCCCGAAACAGCGGTGTTATACACTCGGGCATTTATTACCCATCCGGAAGTTTAAAGGCTCAAAATTGTTTGCACGGCTACCAACTTTTATTGCCGTTTTGTCGTCAGTACGAAATACCACACCGTATTTGCGGAAAAATTATTGTAGCTACTAAACCTACACAATTAGGACAACTGCAAACTCTTTACCAAAGAGGGGTTGATAATGGCCTAAAGGGCATTAAAATGCTAACTCAAGCCCAAATATTACAATACGAACCTCATTGTGCCGGATTAGCGGGTATTCACGTGCCACAAACAGGCGTTGTTAGTTTTTCGGAAGTTTGTGCCAAACTTGCAACTATTATTCAAGAAAAAAATGGCAATATCCATTTGAGTGCCGAGGTTAAATTACTGCGCGAAAACGCCTATAATAACTGTATTGAGTTGGTTACCCCAAGTAAAACTTACCAAGCCAAAAGATTTGTAAACTGTGCCGGACTTTATTCCGATACCCTGGCAGCTACGCTAAATCTAAACTTACCCCTGCGAATTATTCCTTTCAGAGGCGAATATTACCATTTGAAACCTAACAAAACAGCATTAATAAACAACCTCATTTACCCTGTTCCCGACCCGGAGTTTCCATTTTTGGGGGTTCACCTAACCAAACATATTGACGGCAGCGTGAGTGCCGGCCCCAGTGCAGTGTGGGCGCTTGGCCGCGAAGCATACCATTGGAGGCATTTAAACTTAAACGAAACTATAAATACTATTACCTGGCCCGGATTTAGGCGTATAGTAAAACAACATTGGCGCATGGGGCTAACCGAAATGTACCGCTCGTTGTACAAAACAGCTTTTACCAAGGCCATTCAACAATTAGTACCTAACCTGCAAACCGCCGACTTACTGCCTGCCCCATCGGGTATTAGGGCGCAAGCCTGCGATGCTAAAGGTAATCTTTTAAGCGATTTTTGTTTACTGCCACACCGCTTAGGTATTCATGTTTTAAATGCACCTTCGCCAGCAGCTACCTCTTGTTTAAGTATTGCCCAAACCATATTAAAAAACCTAAATTAATGCTTGCTACTAAAAATAGTTTGCCCTACTTTATAGATGCCTAACAATGAAACCTCCGCTTTTTCAAATTTTCATCCGGATAAAAAAAACCTTGCTTAGTCAAAAAAATAATTGTTTTATGACTTTGTATAGGTTGTGTTTTGCTTTTTTGATTCTAAGTCTATTCCCAGCAATTACTGCAAAGGCACAAACCAATAATATACAGTTACAAATAATTATTATCGATAGCGAAATTAACGACTCGACCGCAATAAGCAAAACCTTAGTATGGAAAAATTTACCGCGTTTTTTTCCGGATGAAACAAGTTGTAAAACAGCTTTGTTTGACTGGGCTAATAGCTTGCGCAATTCCGGATGGTGGGCATTTTCAATAGATAGTTTCAGTTTAAAACCAAGGAACGAAAATGAAAAAATCTTAGCGGCCTATACCTATATTGGCCCGCGTTATGCGTGGAATCAAATAGTTGCATCAAAAAATAATTCACCCCCCCCTACCCTACCCTTTTTAGCCGATACTGCCAAACTAAACAAACAATTAAGCAGCAACAAAAACCTGCCACAAGCACCGTTATTAACCCACCCAAAAGCCCTGTTACAAGCCGCCGAAAACAATGGCTACCCCTTTGCCGAAGTGATTTTTGATAGTTTAACCATAAAAAAACCACATCGTGCAACCGCTTATTACCAATTTAAAGCCAACAACTATATTGTATTAGATAGTTTTACCGTTTTTGGCTCGGCAAGGTTAAACAAAACCTATTTAGCGCGCTACTTAAACCTTAAAAAAGGAAGACCATACAGCGAAGCTCAACTACATAATGCCAGCAATAGGTTGCGCGAACTGGCTTTTGCCAAACCAACACAACCTCCTCAAATCAGATTTGCCGCCGATAAAGCCTATATTGATTTTTATGCCGATGCACAAAAGGCAAGTCGGTTTAATTTATTATTAGGCGTATTGCCAAACCCACAAGCTAATGCCATCAACGGCCAAAAGCGCTATGCACTTACCGGCGAGGGCGAACTATTATTGCTAAACGCATTTAACGGGGGCGAATTATGGCAGTTGCAGTTTAAACAATATCCGGGAAAAACTTCGCAATTAATGATTCAAACACAATATCCTTACTTGCCGGTTGTTCCGTTGGGTGCTAACGTAAAATTCGATTTATACTTGCGCGATACCTTGTACCGCGACCTAACAATTTACGGCAGTTTGCAATATATTTTATCCGGAAATAACTGGATAAAAGGTTTTATTGAAAACAAAACAACCACCTTATTATCGGTCAATACCAACTGGATAAAAACAAACAAAACACTGCCTTCCAATTTAGACCAGCAACACTTGTTTTATGGTTTTGAAGCCAATTACGAAGCCCTCGATTTTAGGCTTAACCCGCTTAAAGGGTGGCAAATAATGCTACAATTAGCCACCGGAACCCGCAAACTAAAACAAAATACAGCCATTATTGCCGCCGGCAACGAAGCTGGCATTAATTTAACAGAGGCATACAACCAACTCAACACGCAAAACAGGCAATGGCGATTGCACTACTCGTTGGCTAAATTTTGGCCGTTAAGCAAGCGAATGACTATTAAAACCCAAGGGGCCGGCGGTTATTTGGCCGCTTTTGAGCCTTCGGAAAACGAACTTTTCAGAATAGGAGGCAATAAGTTATTTAGGGGATTTAACGAAGATGCATTTTTAACTGCCAACTACCAAATAGCAACCCTTGAAGCCCGTTTTTTGTGGAGTGCCGAAACCTATATTTTTTTGTTTGCTGATGGCGGCTATCTTTGGCGAACTAATAAAGTAGCTTTGCAAAAAACTAATCCGGATGCTGCTTTTGCCGATTTTACATTTGCCACAGGTTTGGGATTTACTTTTCCGACAAAAGCCGGCATTTTTGGCCTCAGTTACGCAGTTGGCAGTATATTGCCCGCCTCGCCCACGTTTAAATCCGGAAAAATACATTTAGGCTATGTTAACTATTTTTAAAAAAGCACAGCAAGAACAATGCGCCCTCCTACTTTTATTAGGCCGTATCATCCTTAATTAAATAGCTGCATATCTGGCAATTACAAGCTCAATTCTTATAACTGCCAATAAAAATGCCTAACTTTGCACTATATAAACTATAGAATATCAAGAAGTGTTATTAAACGCTTTAACAACATAAACATCCAAAGAAAAGTAAAAGGTTAGCCTTATTTTATTAAAACCAATTTTAACATGAAAAAAAATAATTTATTTGCATTTTTGCTTTTATTATTCCTTAGCACTTCGGCAGGTTTTGCCCAATCAAGTGACGTAATGAGTGCCTACACCTACCTTAACAATTACATAAGCTACAAAGAAGATGACTACCTAAACAAAGCCAAAACAGCTATAGACGACGCCATTAACAAAATGAAAACCAAAGGTGAGGACACCGTTAAGGGCAAATCGAGCGCGAAAGCTTTTTTATACAAAGGTCAAATTTATACCGAATTAGCGTTAAAAAAACAGCAGGGTGCCGCCCTTGAGGCCTACAACGCTTTTAAAAAATCAAAATCTTTAGACGACAAGGGCCGTTTTACCGACGAAATTGAAAATGGCTTGTTTAGAATAACCGGTGTATTATACGAGGCCGGATTTGATTTTTATAAAGCAGCTAATTATAAAGAAGGCTATAATCATTTTATAAAAGTGCTTGAAATAGGCGATTTGGATGCCAAAAAAACCAAATCGGGGGCTATTGATACGACAACTATTTACGCTGCCGCCCTTTGCGCCGATAATGCCGGAATGAAAGACGAAGCAAAAAAATTATATCATCAGTTAATGGACGTAAAATACAAAGATGTAGCCGTTTTCCTTTCTTTGTCAAACATTTACAGGGCCGAAGGAGATGATGCCAAAGCAAATGCCATTTTAAAACAAGGTCGCGAAATGTTTCCAGATGATAAAAATTTGGCGATCGAAGAGGTAAACTTCTTATTAAAAAATGGAAAGCAAGACGAAGCAATTCAAAAAATGGAAGAAGCCATAAAACTTGACCCAAAAAATGCAAGTTTACATTTTGCCCTTGCCACAGCTTACGACAGTAAAAAATTAAACGACAAAGCTGTTGAAAGCTATCAAAAATCGCTTGAAATTGATCCAAAGTATTTTGATGCACTCTATAATTTGGGCACTTTGTACTACAACCAAGCCACTGAAAAAAATACTGAAATGAATAATGTTGATTTTAGAGACCAGAAAAAATATGATGCCCTAAAGGCCGAGCGCGATGCACTTTTTAACAAAGCATTGCCATTTTTTGAGCAAGCCTACAATGTTAACAATAAAGATGCCAGTACCTTAATTGCATTAAAAGAAATTTGGGCAATTAAAGGCGACCTTAAAAAATCGGGTGAGTTTAAAGCACAACATGAGGCTTTAAAATAGAACCCAGAGAAAAGAACAAATTAAATTATTAATTGCCTGAACCATTAGATTTAGGCTGTCGAACGATGGGGGCTGTGCGAGGCAAAAGCATTACTGATGCCAAAGCAAAGCCCTCATCGGTTATATATAGGGCAACTTCTGTTTGATTAAACTTAAAAATAGCATCAGCGCTGATTGCATGGACGCAAATTGCTAACTAATTATTGGCAATAGCAATAATTACTCCTTTTCGGGCATATTATCAAAAGGCGGTTCAGGTTTTTGTACTTCTTGTTGTTGTTGGGAGTTGATATTGGCTGGCAACCGGCCTTTTTGTTTTAACATTTCTCGTATTATCCACTCTAATTGTCCATTGGCACTTCTAAACTCATCGGCAGCCCAGCGCTCAACTGCATTGAGCAGTTGAGCATCTACGCGCAAGGCAAATGTTTTTTTCTTTTCCATAGTACAAACAAGTTAGTTATAATAAATAAATTAAAAAAACCAAAGCGAAAAAATACGATTGCGTTTTGTTCATTTTTCTTTTGCCCAAGAGCAAACAAATATCCGTTTCGCTTTAGTTTTAGCCAAGGGTTAAGGGCATTTTGTTAATAAATTGAGCCAGCATTTACAACTGGTTGGGCGGCATTGTCTGAGCAAAGTACTACCAACAAATTGCTTACCATAGTGGCTTTTTTGTCTTCGTCTAAGTGGACAATTTCTTTAGTGCCAAGTTCGTGCAGTGCCATTTCGACCATGCTGACTGCGCCTTCAACAATACGTTTGCGGGCGGCAATTACGGCAGTTGCTTGTTGTCGTTGTAACATAGCGTGGGCAATTTCGGGGGCATAGGCTAAGTTGCTAATCCGGGCTTCAACAATTTGGATTCCGGCAATGCCTAAGCGCTCTTGCATTTCGTGTTCTAACAAATGGTTTACCTCTTCTCCGCCAGAGCGCAATGAGGTTTCTCTGTCGTGGTCGTCAAACGAATCGTAGGAAAAACTTCCGGCCAATTTGCGCAATGCCGATTCAGTCTGTATTTCAACAAATCGCTCGTAGTGGTCAACTTCAAAAGCACTTTTATAGGTATCTAAAACACGCCATACCACCACGGCACTAATTAGTATGGGGTTGCCCAATTTGTCGTTCACTTTTATAGGTTTGGTTTCGAGGTTGCGGGCGCGCAATGAGATGCGTTTTTTAGTATAGAACGGGTTAGTCCAAAAAAATCCGTTGTCGCGCACCGAGCCAACATAGTCGCCAAACAAGGTTAAAACACTCGATTCGTTTGGGTCGAGCACTAAAAAGCCGGCCATGGCTATTAAAAAACAAAGCCCAGATATAATTGCAACAACAACACCTAATATTGGGTTAATTGATAGCAAGCCAGTTGCAGCATAAATAGTTAAGCCTAATAATATTGCCAATAGCAATAAGCCCATAAAGCCCGAAATGGGGCGAGTTAGCGTTTCTTTTGAGTTCATTTTTAATTGTTTTAAATGTATTTTGATATTATTTTGATATTATTTTAGATTAATAACGATAACAGCAGGTAAATAGTTCCTTTTCCGGAAAAAATTTTTTTTTATCCGGATTTATTACCTAAACAGTCCTGTTCAAATAGTTGAAGTTAAAAAGACATTCCAGAAAGACTTGCTTGCCAATCTATTTCCGGAAACAAATAATGGAACAAAGTTTGCGCCCTTTTCTCTGCTTTCAGTTAGTAATTTTGTTTGTTCCAATAGATATTTGGCAATCCGTTTTGGGTATAATACACAATAACGCGGCCTGTTACGTTGTAATTTTGGGCTATTTGGGGGTTGTACTTTGTTTGTTCGGCGTTGGTGCTAAGCACTAAGTTTGAAATCTGCCGTATATCTCCTTCATAAAAGCAATGCAAACGGCCGTCATTGTCAGTAAAAGCCACTACTCCTTCAAAATCGCATTTAAAAGAGGTAGGTGTATAGGGGGCAACTTTGTAATTTTTTCCTTGGTACCAAATATTAAAAAAGCCTAAATCGTCAATAAAAATGAGGGTATTGTCAACAATAGTAAAACTGCGCGGTGCAACGGGCAATAGTTCGGTAATTTGGTTGTTGGCGTAAAGTTTAAACGAGTTGTCGTAGGCAACCCAAGCGGCTATATTTTTGCCAACTTCAAACGAGTTGTGCCAGTTTTCTTCGGCTAAGGTTGTGTTGCCGGCATCCCAAATAATAAAATCGTTTGCCTTGTTTTTGTAAGCAACAAAATTATCTCCGGGTATAAAATACTCCGATGCATTGTTATCAATTTCAATTTCCTGGCCATTTTTCCAAATAAAAAGAGCATCATTTTCGGTAAGCCAAAACACGCTTGCATAGTTGGCATCAAACTGAATAATAGGATACCGTCCTTCAATACTTACCTCGCTGTTATAAAAAATTTTAAAATAGCCGTCATAATCAACCCAAGCTAAAACACTATCTGCTAAGGCGTACCTAAGTTCGCCGTCGGTACTGGGAATTCCAAGGCTAAGGGGCTGCTTAACATCGTCATAAATTACTGATAAAATATTGTTTGTGTTGTCTAAAGTAAGGTATCGGGTAGTTTTTATTTCGCTGGTGGCAAAACGGTGCAAAATATACGTTGTGTCTTGCCAAACCCGAATAATATTTTCGATGGGCGAAGTGTAAATAAAAAAATCGCCGCCGGTTAAAATATTATTAACTTTATGATGCGTAATTGGGGTGGTTTTTCCGGAATTAAAAAACTGCAAACGCAACTCTTGGTCTATAAACCAGGTGGCATTTTGAGCTATTACGCCATTAAAAGCAGCTAAAAATGTAAGGAAGGCGGCAATTTTGCTTATAAATACAAACATAGAAAAATAAAAATTAAAAAAAACTTGCCTAATAAAAAAATATTTGCGTACTTTGCAAGTAATAATACAATAAATAAATGACAATAAGGTTTATGAGCCTTTGCTATTTATTGACAGTTTTGACAACAATTTGTTAAATAAAATTAAGTAACAATACAATCAAAACTTTTTGTGCTGTAAGTTTGTACTTAATTGTAATGATTTCATTTTTTTGGCAAGATTGTTGCCTTAATCATAAAACAAATAACTGTTTGCATTTATCACTTTACTCGTTCTTTTAACAACTATAAATCTAAAATTATTACCCATATTGTATTAAACTAATTACACCAACCAAAATAATTTTATGAAATATCTATTTACACTTATACTTTCTTTTTTATTTGTTACCTTAATATCAATAAGTGCCGAGGCTGCTAATAATAAATTAGGACCAGAAATGGCTACTGCCAATGTAGTGGTTAATGGTAGCCCCAATGTTACACTTGCACCCAACCCTTGCAACACATATAGTATAATTAAATTTGAAAACCCGTTGGGCTTAACCCATTCAGTTGAAGTCTTTGACTTAATAGGTAACAAAGTTTACGAAGTACAAAATATCGAAGGAAACTCAACTCGTCTAAATGTTAACAGCCTTGAGCCGGGTATGTATTTTGTATTTCTATACCGCGAAAATCAAAAAATTTACCGTAGCCGATTAATTATAAGCCGCAACTAAGTTTTGCCGCTCCCAGTCAACCAAATTAATAAGTTTTTTTTTCTTTTTTTTTACCACATTACTTTTGTGATGTGGTTTTTTTGTTTTACAACTAAAATAATTGATTGCGCTAAAAAAGTATGCTCGAAATTTTATTGCTTATATTTTATTTTGCGTTGTTCACCATCCTCTTAGGCTGGCAGCTAAAAAGAACTAATTCAGTGCCGCCTACTATAAACCTACCTAAATACTGGTGGTTTGCTGCATTATGGCTACACCTGCTTGGTGCATTAAGCTATGGCCTAATACATTGGTATTTTTTAAATAAAGCCGATACGTTTCAATATTTTATAGAGGGAAAACGAATATTTAGCTTGCTCGAAACACATCCATCCGGATTTTGGCGCATGTTGTTAGGCCCAAATGCACAAACTACCAGCGACCCCGTTTTAAATCAACTCCTGCCCGAAATTTCATCTTGGAGCGATGCAAGGTCATATATGATGGTGCGTTTAGTTGCCGCCTTTTATTTTTTTGCCGGAGGCAGTTATATTGTAATGGGTTTGTTTTGGGGGGCCATATCGTTTTGGGCGTTGCGTTTATTTTACCACATTTTTGCTCTATATACTCAATATAAATTATTTTTTGTTACACTGTTTTTAAGTCCTTCAATTGCTTTTTGGGGCGCCGGCCTTCATAAAGATGCGCTTACTATTGCCAGTATTTGTTGCATTGTATCTGGGTGCCATTTATTATTTTTTAAGTCCCATTATCCCAAAACAAAAGCTATTATTTTGCTGCTAATAGGTTGTATCGGTCAATGGTTAATACGCAATTATGTTTTGCCGTTTGTTCTTTTACCCTGTCTGCTGATGGTATTTACAATTAAATGGCCACAAAAACAAACTATAATATTTGTACTTGTTTACGGCTTTGGTTTCGCTTTACTGCTACTTACAGCCAACAGCCAACACCCCTTAGCCCTAAAAATATGGAAAGAATTGCGGTTTTTGCAATGGTATTTTGTAGTCTATAACCACGGAAATGCCGATATTGCCGTTAATTTGATGCAACAAAACCCTTTGCAGCTATTAGGCAACAGTTTTGCTGCCTTGTTAAACGCAGGGTTACGCCCACTTTGGAATGATATTAAAAACCCCTTTGCTTTAATAGCCTTTTTTGAAACTGTTTTGCTCTTAGCCATTGGTATTTACCGAGGGATAGCGGGTAATTATGCGCCGCTTAAAAACTTAGGCTTACTAAGTTTGTTCTTTGTGGTAAGCTATTTATGGTTTATAGGCTTAATTAATGATAATATAGGAACAACTATTCGCTACAAAGTGGTTGTAATGCCATTTCTTGTGGCTTTATTGTGGTGGGCACCGCCTAATTTATCCGGATTAAATGAGACAAAATAAACACCATGTTTAGTTTTTTAAAAATAAGCAAATATCATAATCTAATTTTATCCGGATAAATTTTATGCTTTACCTTGGCTTTTAAATTTACCAACCGCATGAAAACTACTTTACACTTTTTTATTTTCCTTATACTGGTTTTAACTTTCTATCAATGTCAAAACAAAATTAAAACAACAACCATGTTACAAAATAAAAATACAAAAAATAGTAGCAACCCTTTGCTTTGCGACCCCGATACCGGTGTTTGTGCCATACCGTATTTAACCGAAAAAAGCCAAATGACCGCCGAACAAAATTCAAATGAATTATTACCTGCCTCTAAACCCATTCGTATTATTTATTTTACCGACCCCATTTGCTCGTCTTGCTGGGGTATTGAGGCGCAACTGCGCAAATTAAAACTTCAATATGGGCATTTAATACATATTGAATACTGTATGGGTGGACTTTTGCCTTCGTGGGAGGTGTATAATAGCGGCGGAATTTCGGAGCCAGCAAACGTAGCACAACATTGGGACGAAGTTGCCCTGCATTACCAAATGCCCATTGATGGCGGAGTTTGGCTTGCCGACCCACTGCCCTCGTCGTACCCGCCTTCGATAGCTTTTAAGGCGGCACAACTTCAAAATCCGGATAAAGCACTACTGTTTATGCGCATCATTCGCGAAATGGTGTTTGTTGAAAAAAAGAATATCACAAAATTGGAGCATTTATTAGATGCCGCTTCAAAAGCCAAACTCAACATCGAACAATTTAAAGCCGACTATACTTTGGGGGCTGCTAAACAATTATTTGAAAACGATTTACATTTAGCTCAAAAAATGGGCGCAAGGGGTTTTCCAACTTTATTTTTTAGCAATAATTTTGAGGAACAAGTAACGGTTTACGGTGCACGCCCGTACGAAACTTTTGAACAAGCCATTTTTAAACTTTATCCGGATGCAGCAGCCCAACCCGGCTCAGCTCAACCCTTACCCGATGATTTATGGAAAATGTATAACAGTTATACTGCCAAAGAGTGGTCGCTGCTAACCAACAGCAGTTTTAGCGCCGCCGAAAAGCAAATGGATGCATTAATGGGGATCTATAATTTAGAAAAAATCACAATTAAAAGCGGTAGCCTTTGGCGCAAAAAATCAATTAACAATTAAGTTTATAATTTTCCGGAGTTTAAAAGTTGCATTACTAAAAGGTCAGGCTCAAACTTGGTTAGTTTCATTTTGCTGGTCATTGGGTGAGGCTGCTAAGTCGGGCGCGGCTAATTCGCCCTCCGAGCGAGCAATAACGGCACTTGCTAAGCAATTACCTATCACGTTAACCGATGTTCGCGCCATGTCCATTAGCTCGTCAATACCCATAATGAGGTAAATAGGCCACTCGGGCAGGCCAAACGATGCAGCCGTGCCAAATAATATTACAAGCGAGGCTCTTGGCACGCCAGCCACCCCTTTGCTTGTAAGCATTAAAGTTAATAAAATTAGTAATTGTTGCCCCAAACTAAGGTCAATGCCAGCAGCTTGTGCCACAAAAATGGTTGCCAACGAAAGGTAAAGGGTTGTGCCATCGAGGTTAAAACTATAACCCATTGGCAAAACAAAAGCAATAATTTTTCGTGGTACACCAAATTTTTCCATCGCATTCATAGCCTTGGGTAAGGCTGCCTCGCTGCTTGTAGTAGCAAATGCCAACGAAACAGGTTCGGCAATAGTGCGCAATAGGCGTAAAAAATCAATTTTAAAAATTAGCGCTACGGGCAACAAAACGCCAAAAATAAATGCCAACAACGCGATATATAAAGTTGCCACCAATAAAAATAAATTTTTAAGCACGCCTAATCCCATGTGGCCAACTGTATAAGCCATAGCTGCTCCAACAGCAACAGGGGCAAAATACATAATAAAAGCAGTAAATTTAAACATGACCTCGGTAAGGCTTTCGGCCCAATGAAGCATGGTTTTTCGGTGGTCGGCGCGTACAAACAACAAGGCTATTCCGAATAAAATACTAAATATCACAATTTGTAAAACCTGCCCATCGTAAATCATTTTTGCAGCGTTTTCAGGAAATATATGCAGTACAACCTCCTCCCATTTTTGTTTTACGGGTACTGGCATGGGGCTTAACGCTTTATCGCCGTTTAGTAGCTGAAAGGTATTTTTTGTTGTATCTAATTTTACCGTTAACTGGCTGGCTGGCATTAGCGTTGTTGTTTCAACTTCTTTTTTGGCTATACCCAATCCGGCACCAGTTATATTAATCGCTGCCAAACCAATAAACAAGGCAATAGTTGTAACAATTTCAAAATACAATAACGACTTCCAGCCCATACGCCCTACTTGTTTTATATTACTGTGGCCGGCAATACCCACTACCAAGGTTCCAAAAAGTAAGGGCGCAATTATAGTTTTGATGAGCCTGATAAAAACCTTGTTGCAAACATTCAAATGCTGCGAAAAATCCGGAAAACTATATCCCAACTCAATACCCAGCACCATGCTAAACAAAATCCATCCGGTAAGTGCACGGCGCAAATACGTCCAATAAGCTATCGAACCGATGGTTGCCCACCTAAAAAGGGTCAACACCTTAGACGGTATTGCAATAGTAAACTCGTGCACCAAAACGTGCAAGAACAAAGTAATTGTACCCAAAAAAATAAGAGCTAAAATAGTGTTGCGATTTTTCATGTATTGATTTAAGGTGATTTTAATTTTAAGTCCTAATGGTTGAACTGAGTTAAAGGCAAAAGTCCGGATAATTTTTGAGCTAAGGAAAAAATAGAATTTATTTTCGTAAAAAAACTGTGTGAGTACTAAACCATAAAAAAACAGAAATGTCAAAGTAAAGACAACAACTTTAAATTCTATCTGTTATCAAAGTTAATATCAATAAGAACAACTTATTCATAACCTAAACCTTTTTATTATGCTAAATTTATTTGTAGTTATTTTCGTTTGGCTGTTAAATAGTTTTGCCACCCCCTATTATTTGCCGGCCGAAACCCCACAAGCAATAAAGCCTGATTGGGAACTTGTTAAAAACCAAAAGGGGATTAAAGTTTATACTAAAGTAATGCCGGGCTACTCGTTAAAAGCTTTTAAAGGCACAGTACGTATAAATACTGATAGCGATGCGTGTTTGGCCTTGCTACAAGATTTTGACAGCTATCACACTTGGATGCACACTTGCCCCGAAAGCAAACTAGTAAGGCAAGTTAGTAAATATGAACATTATGTTTATACCGTTACCGATGCCCCCTGGCCAATTACCGACCGAGATTTAATAAGCCATTGCCTTGCCACTACAGATGCCAGCGGCACAATAACAATAGCCTTATCATGCGCCCCAAACGAAATTCCAGAAAAATCCAATCGCATCCGGATAAAAAAATTAGACGGTTATTGGAAACTTACCCCGGTTAATGCCACAACCACCGATGTAGTTTATCAGGCCGTCAGCGACTCGGGCGGCTCGGTACCTGCTTGGGCGGCAAACATGACCATGACAGACGTGCCCTTTTATACCTTGCTTAATATGAAAAGCAAATTAGAAAAATAGACGATTGCAGTTTTTTTGCTAATTTTGCGTGATGATAGAACTAATTGTAGTAGAAACTATATTTTATTCTTAATTTATACATTTTCCGGATGTAAAACGCTTTTATATCCGGAAAATGTTTTATTGTTTTAGTTTGGTTGAAACCCTTTCTTCTTACTTTTTATTATCTTATCTATGCCTAAAGGTGTGTTTTCGGTGCCGTTGCCTACCAACGAGCCAGTTTTAACCTATGCGCCCAATACCCCCGAGCGCCAGCAATTAAAGGCTGCCCTTGCCGCTGCCAAAGCCCAACAAATTACTGTTCCGATGTATATTGGCGGCAAACAAATTACCACCGACAATTTGGTTGCCATGCGCCCCCCTCACGAACATGCCCACATTTTAGGCCATTTTTACAAAGGTAATGCCACCCATGTGCAACAAGCTATTGAGGCTGCCTTAGCCGCTAAACCCGATTGGGAGGACATGGCTTGGGAACACAGAATTGCCATATTTTTAAAAGCCGCCGAGCTAATTGCCGGCCCCTACCGCGCCCGAATTAACGCTGCAACCATGCTGGGGCAATCTAAAAATGCTTTTCAGGCCGAAATTGACTCGGCTTGCGAGTTAGCCGACTTTTTGCGCTTTAACGCCCATTATGCCGAACAAATTTACCAAAACCAGCCAGGTTCGTCGCCCGGTGTGTGGAACCGGATGGAATACCGCCCCTTAGAGGGGTTTGTAGTAGCTATTACGCCTTTCAATTTTACAGCTATTGCGGGTAATTTGCCCTCATCGCCCGCCATGATGGGTAATACCGTAGTTTGGAAGCCCGCCGAAACCCAAATTTTTTCAGCCCAAGTTATAATGGAAGTGTTTAGAACTGCTGGACTGCCCGATGGCGTTATTAATTTGGTTTTTGCGCCCGGCCCCGATGTTGGTGCTGCTTGTTTTGCGCATCCGGAGTTTGCCGGCATTCACTTTACCGGCTCAACCGGCACGTTTCAATATATGTGGCGCACCATTGGGCAAAACATAAGCAATTATAAATCGTATCCACGCATTGTAGGCGAAACAGGCGGAAAGGATTTTGTGTTTGCACACCCATCGGCCAACCCCGCCGAAGTAGCTACCGCCTTAAGCCGCGGCGCCTTTGAGTATCAAGGGCAAAAATGTTCAGCAGCATCAAGGGCATATTTACCCTCGAACATGCACAAGGAAATCATCCGGAAAATGGCAGAAGATATAGCAGCTTTCAAAATGGGTACAGTCGAAAATTTTGGCAATTTTATTAATGCCGTTATTGACGAAAAATCGTTCAACAGTATTACAAAATATATTGACGATGCCCACCAAGCCAGCGGCGCCGATGTAATTATTGGTGGCAACTACAACAAAAGCACCGGATATTTTATTGAGCCAACTGTAATTTTAACCAATAACCCGCATTATACAACTATGTGCGAAGAGATTTTTGGTCCAGTTTTAACTGTATATGTTTATGACGAAAACAAATATAACGAAACCCTACAGTTGGTAAACAACACCTCGCCGTATGCCTTAACGGGCGCATTTTTAGCCACTGACCGCAAAGCAATTGAACACGCCAGTAAAGTGTTGCGCCATGCCGCCGGTAATTTTTATATTAACGACAAACCTACCGGAGCCGTTGTAAACCAACAGCCCTTTGGCGGCGCACGCGCCAGTGGAACAAACGACAAGGCTGGCTCGTACCTTAATTTAATTCGCTGGGTTTCGCCAAGGGTAATAAAAGAAAATTTTGTACCGCCTACCGATTTTCGCTACCCGTTTTTAAACGAAGATTAAAAGTAGCATTTCGCAAAATAGCTTCCTGATGAGGCTAAAACCTAATTTTCATCCGGATAAATAAACAAGTGCCTAAAATATTAGTACTGCGTTATAGTGCCATTGGCGATATTGTTCTAACCAGTCCTGTTTTGCGCTGCTTGTATCAGCAATTACCCAATTGCGAAATACATGTGGCTACCAAGCAGGGTTTTGCAATAATACATAGCGCTAACCCATATATATACAAAGTACATTGTTTGGATGATTCGTTATGGGAACATATTTGCAGTTTACGGCAGCACCAATTCGATTTTGTTGTTGATTTGCACCACAATCAGCGGACATTTATTATTAAAAATGCCTTGACAAAACCCAGCAAATCGTTTCCAAAATTAAATATTGAAAAATGGCTATTGGTTAATTTTAAAATCAATAAAATGCCAAATTTACATATTGTGGACAGGTATTTTGAGGCAGTGGCAGGGCTTGGTATCAAAAACGACCACGCTGGCTTAGATTTTTTTATTGATCCTAATAACGAAATTGATTTACAAGTTTTTTTTCAACAAACAGAAAAGCAGCCTTATATTGCCTTGGTATTAGGGGCAACTTACGCCACAAAAGCACTTCTTACGGCGCAACTCATTGCCTTGTGTAATACAATAAAACTACCTACTGTGCTTTTAGGCGGCAAAGCCGAGATGCCTACTGCACAAGCCATTGTACAGGCGTGTGCAAAAAATGCCAATTTAGCCATCTTTAATGCCTGCGGTATTTTAAATTTACATCAATCGGCATCGGTTTTGCGCCAGGCCCATAAAGTAATTACCCACGATACCGGCCTGATGCATATTGCGGCAGCTTTTAAAAAGCCAATGTTTACAATTTGGGGTAATACAGTGCCAGGTTTTGGTATGTACCCTTATTATCCGGAAGCAGAACAGCACCTCTACCAAATTTCGGAGGTTGCCGGTTTGCCCTGCCGACCTTGTTCAAAATTGGGTTATTCAGCTTGCCCTAAAAAACATTTTAATTGTATGCTTTTACAAAATTTGCCTCAAATAACAAGCTGGGCTAACGAATAAATTTATTTATCGGCATAAGATTGGTATCGTTTCTGCGTTTTCCAATATTTTTTAAGCTCGCCAAATGTATAGTAAGGTATTGCTTTACTTCGGTGATTGTGCCGGGCAATTTGGTAAACTAATTTCCAATGATACAATAAATCGCGCTGGGCTGCCCAATAGGGGTATCCGGATTGATAGATGTGGGCTGGCTCGGCTCCGACACCATTAATTTCTAAAATTTGTAAGTTCCGCCCCGCTGCCAAATCATCTAAGCTAGGGCATCTCAAATCGAAACGCACGTAATACATGCCCGGCAAGGTTTGCATAATCTGGGTAAACGCATGGTGCATTTGCGGTGTAATTAAATAGTTGCCGTTTATAAATTTAGTGCCCCTGCAATGATTGCCAACAGGCTCGAGCAGAATAGTTTGCCCATCAAAGGGTATTTGCGCCAAAACATCCGGATAATGGGTTTCAAAACGGCTTAATTGCATTGAGGTGTGGATGTTATTTGCCATTAATTGCCTGATATTGCTTTTGCCATCTCCGGTAACGCTCATAAATGATTTTAAGGTTACCGATGTTACTACCGTAGTCGAGGAAGAGTTCGGTTGGACACAACAAAATATACCGGCTTCTATGGGATGTAACACATAGGCTTGCACTATTACATCCATTTCCGGATATTTATTAAGGTACGCTTGTAATTGGGCTTCGTTTTGTATAACTTGCACCAATAAACCCCGGCAGCCTACATCGGGCTTGGCAATTAAGGGGTAGCTAATGCCTTTTTGCGCTATGCCTTGCGCGGTAAGATGCCAATTTTGCCTCGCTTTTACCAAAACAATGGCGGGCTGTAAATGGGCGGGTAACTGGGCTAATATTTTACTTTTCGACTCGCCAAAAATACCACCCGTTTCAATATTTGGGTTGGCTGCCGTAAAATAAAACAACGACCTTGCTTTTAAACTGCACCAAAGCCAGTACACCATTACAAAAGGGTAAACCATAAAAAACGGCCAAAACTCCCATTGGGTAAGCCGTATATACCAAACTGGTTTTATATGCTGAGACAAAATAAAGGTTGTGGTTAAATAAGAGTGATTTTTTACCGAGGTTGTGGTTCAAATTCCATCCGGATGCGTTGCTGGCTATTGTCAACCAAATCAAAATAGGTAAAAATGGCGCTGTGTTGTTGTACTTCTATCTGGCTAATACTAATTGTTTGGACTATATTGTTGCGGTTCATAACCAAAGCATTTTGGGGGTCGTGGCTGCCTGCCGTGCGGTGAAACTGCAAAATTTGGGCAGCAGTAGGCGGCGCTTGTTGCTGATGGCTTAAAAAATGGTCAAACCATTGTTGCCGTTCGCTGGCTATATGGGTTGGGTACAAGGTTGATGAGGACCAAATTTCGGGTTGATTTGCATTAAGCGGTTTTAGGGTTGCAAAATGGCCATTCCAGCGCAGCAAAGCTAATTGGTTGTTTTCAAAAATTATTAAACTAAACGGTTCAATGCCTTTAAGTTGGTAACCCGAGGCAAAATCGTCAAGGGTGGCAAATTGCATAGCATCGAGTAGTACCAGGCCTCTGCTTTTGCGGTAAGGTGTTTGGCGTTTGTGGGCAAAATCGGCACCATTGAGCAAACATACCAAACGGCGTTGTGCCGACAAAACTAACCAAGTGCCGCCGGCAATAGGCTCGCGGGGGTAGGCAAGCTGCGTGTCGCCGTTATAAAACAATACCGAAGCGTGACGATGAGGGGCTTCGTCTCGGTTGTTAGTTAAAATAAAATGAGCAGGGCCATTAAGCGGCAAATATGTTACCGTACACATTGCTATTATTTAATGTTTGTGGCGTTTGTTGCTTCTTGTTGCTGTTAGCTGCCAATATTAGCGTTAGTGTTATTTTGAAGGCGATTTTGATGTTGATAATGAATAGTGGTTGGGGCAATACCAAACGCATCGGGTACGGTTAGCGAAGGAGCTATTGTATTTAGGCCAATCCGGATGATAGCCATGTGATGAATAGCGTGTTCTAAATTATACACCAATTCGCGAATTAAAGTGGTGGGCGTATGTATAAACTCGTCGGGGTTATCCGGATGAAAATGCGAAATCAGCACCAGTTCGCTGTTTAGCGTGTTCTCTTTATCATCGCCCAAAGAAGCAATTTGCTCACAAACTTGGGCTATAGCATTTAAAGCATAGCTTGGGTCGTTTTCGAGGTGTAAATTGCGCTGCCTAAGGTCGTAGCTAACCTGTTTTTGTGGATATTGTTGCAACAAGCATTGGCAAAACTCAACAATATGGCGGGTGTGTTGCCCTATACTTGCCCCCATTAAAATGGGTAAGGGTGTACTATAATCGCGGGGGCTTAATACTTGTAAATAACAATACAAGCTTGTAAGCGTATTGTTTAAATAATTTACAACTTGCATATAATTATCAGTGTATAAATAATATTTGGCTTGCAATTAAATTTTTATATATACAAAACCGGCAACAAAAATACAAATAAAAAAGGTAATAAAGCATAATTTTTTAACCGTTCATCAAAATAGCCACCATTTAAAAATACCTTTCCGGTTAGCGCGGCGGTTGGCGCGTTCTTGTTTTTTTAAATCGCGGTGGCTAATGGCAACATACCTCAATGAAACCCCGGTATGCCATCCGATATATTTATTATCCGGATGATATAGGTGGAAAGCCGGTTTTACATCAAACGAGAATTGAATGCGCAGAATGGGAAGTTTCCATTCAAGGCCGGCAATAGCAGTCGCCCCCCCATAAAAACCCAAAGTGTAATTATAACCCAAGTGTGGCCCCGCACCTACATAATAGTTAAACCACTTGCCTATAATGGGTATATGGTACTGTGGTAAAACAGTTAAGGAAGCTGAATTTAGATTAAAATTCAAAATAGGTTCGATGGTGGTACGGGGCAAAACCCTATGTTGTACTGTTATTCCTACGCCATTGTTGCCCCCCCTAAGCCCAACACAAGTGCCGTAGCGTTGCGCCTTTAACGGCACACATATCATTGTAAATAACAATAACGCAGCTATACCTTTTAGCAATTTATCTTTTTGCATCTTAATTTTGTCCATGGTGTTACGGTAGCCGTAGTGTTTTAGAAGGGCAAATTTCGGAAAAAATAAGGCAGTTACCCTGTTTTTGTAAATTTATTGCTAATTTTGCCCCTCTCCAAATTTTTTGCTTAGTTTAATTCCTTTTATTTACCAACACTTATTACTATTTATATTTATTTATGGCCGAAATACTTACAAGCGCAGGCTTAATTAGTTTAATTACCCTAACCTTTATGGAAATTGTATTGGGCATAGACAATTTAGTGTTTTTGTCCATCTTGTCGGGGCGTCTGCCTAAAAGCCAACAATCAAATGCAAGGCGTATTGGTTTAGTTTTGGCTTTGGCAATAAGAATTGGATTATTATTTAGTATTTCTTGGATTGTAAGTTTAAAAGAACCTGTTTTTAATGTGCACATTCCTATTGCAAACGATGCCCATTTAGCTATGTCTTGGCGCGATATTATTTTATTTTTAGGGGGCATTTTTTTATTGTACAAATCAACCAACGAAATACACCAAAAAATTGAAGGCGAAGAGCACCACCCACAAGCACGGCAGCGTAAGCTTAGCTTTAATAGCGTAATATTTCAAATTGTTATGCTTGACATTGTGTTTTCGTTCGACTCAATTTTAACTGCCGTAGGTTTAGTACAAAATGTTACGATTATGATTATTGCCGTTGTAATTTCTATGGTCGTTATGATTATTTTTGCAGACAGTATTGCCGAATTTATAAACCGCCACCCAAGCATGAAAGTATTGGCTTTGGCTTTCTTGTTGCTAATAGGCTTTATGTTAGTGTTCGAGGGTTTGCACAGTTTACACCACCAAGAAGTACCAAAAGGCTATATTTACTTTGCTATTTTCTTTTCGTTGGCCGTTGAGTTGCTTAATATCCGTATGCGCAAAAAACAAGCTGATATTATTTCAGAAGCCCATAGTACCGATACCGCTCCTAATCATCCGGAGTAAAATTTTAAGTCAACTTTTTGCCGCCAAATCTGGTATCGTTTGTATTACTTGATCAAAAATTATTTTGCCTAACTCCTCCTTGCACACAGCAGCAAGTTCAAAAAATAGCCATAAATTAAAACAGCTATTTATAACTTCGTTGCTCGATTTTACGGCATTTGGCATCATTATGCCCTTGTTGCCCTTTATTTTCTCGACCAACCCCGAAAAAGGGCTATTTGCCGCCAATTACACCCAACCTACCCTTACAACCTATTACGGTTTATTATTAGGCGTATTTTCGATATGTTCGTTTTTGTCTTCGCCATTATTAGGAGCTTTAAGCGACAGAATAGGCCGGAAAAAGGTATTTTTATTGGCCTACCTAGTAAATTTTGTTTCGTATGGGTTAATTTTATCCGGATGCTGGTTGCAAAGCATTAGTTTATTTTTTATAGCTCGTATTTTGCATGGCTGTTTAGGTGTAACACAAATTACCCTCCAATCGGCCATTGCCGACCTTAGTACACCCCAAACAAGTGCTAAAAATTTTGGCATTGTTGGCGTAACCTTTGGTTTAGGTTTTGTAGTAGGCATATTAATAGATGTTGGCTTACAAACGCTTCATTGGTTTAGCTACGAGTTGGCAATTGGCTTAGCTATGGGAATATGTTTTGTAAATATTATTTATTTGCACTTTTTTATGCCCGAAACCCTGCAAAACCCCACACACAAACCGCTATATTGGTTTACTGGGGTCTTAAATGTAAAAAAAGCATTTAGCGAGCCGCGTTTTAGATTGTTATTTTTAACCATTTTTGCCTTAACCATTGGTTTTATATTTTTTGTTCAGTTTTTTCAATATTTTGTTACCCTGCGTTTTCATTTAGATTTTAATGGCACCGGATTAATTTTAATATATACCGGATTGTTAATTGCCCTGATGCAACAACTGGCTTTGCCCTGGTTTAGCAAACGGTTTGAGCCAAAAATTTTACTGCGCTATTTTATTCCGTTGTTTGGCTTGGGATTTGCCGCTTTGCTGCTGCCCACCCAAGTTTGGCAATTAGTAGTAATGCTGCCGCTTTTAGTTTTTTTTCAAAGTATTGTTTTTCCTTGTTTGTTGGCATTGGTATCGGATTTGGCTACGCCAAGCGAACAGGGGCAAATAATGGGTATCAACCAATCGGTGCAGGCATTGGCCAACGCACTGCCGCCTATTTTAATAGGTTTTGCAGTGGGGCATAATGTTGCCTTTGCTTTGGCTCCGGGAATGGTTGGCAGCTTAATTGCCACCTGGTTGTATTTTCGTTATCAAGCGAAATCGAAATTACAATCATCTATATCCTCCTTTAACAAATCGGCATAATGGTTGGGGGTGTTTATATTAAACAAAACCGGAAAACGACCTCTTGTAAATTTTTGTAACGAAACAATTTGCACCGCTGGTTGAAGCGTTTCAATAAACGCTTGTAATTTAAATTGCTGCTGGTTTAAGTACTGGGTAATGTTTGGAAGCAAATTTTTAGCATACAAACCCAATAAAGGATGGCAGCGTTGCCCATCACTGGCTATTATTGCGCGCGCGCTTGTGGTTTCAGCCTGCTTAATTAAATAACCCAATGCAGTTCGTGTAATTAAAGGCGTATCGCAGCTAATTATCAAACAGTAATTGGTTTTTGCAGAGGCGTGGCTCAGGGCTGCTTCAATACCAGCCAATGGGCCGCAATCTGTGCGTAAATCACTAATAGTTGTAAATCCCAATTGCGTGTATTGCGGCTGGTTGGCTACTACTACAATTTGATTTACAAAAGGCTGTATAACTTGGGCAATATGTTCGATAAAAGTTTTGCCCTGCCAACTCAATAATCCTTTGGGCTGCCCCATCATGCGGGTACTTTTTCCGCCGGCTAAAATGTAGCCGGTAAGCAGCGATGATTGTAAGGAGGAGGACTTCATTAATTTACAAATGTCTGAAACTATTGAATAGCATACAGTATATACTTCGCAATTTACAGCAATTTTTAAAATTTCCGGAGTAATGTTTAATGTGTCCGTAGTTTCCTAAGTCTAAAACCCTTTGAAACAAGGGAATTAGTACAAACAAAACCTTAAAAACTCTTTAATCCAAGATCCGATAGCTTAGGTTTTTTTACTCAAACACATACAACTTAAAATAAATGTCGTAAATTGCGGCAATATAGAACTCACCATTTAACGGCCATTTGCTATGATTTTCTACCTTGCCACCACCTCCCGCGCCGGCACCAGCCGCGCTTTAAGCAAGGGCAGGAGTAAATACTAAACGTAACGTGAATTCGGAGCTAAGCTATAAAAAATAGGGGGATTAGTATAGTTGATAGGAATAAAAACAGGAGCATAGTTATCTTTGTAGTGTCCAAAACTGCAAACAATACTACCCCCTGTTTTTATGAAGTCCAAAGATACAAAATTTGATGTGTCCATGTTATTTGAATTATTTTTTTTTGTAGATAATGCCTGTTTGCTGATGCAACAATGGGTTGCTCAGCATTGGCTTAGCGAAGGTAAAACAATGCCACGCCTTTAGTAGTGCCCAAAATTTCGGAAAGTGAGATACTTACGATTCTGATTTTCTACCACTATTCGGGCTATAAATGTTTTGAATATTACTATAAAGCATTGGTTTTGAATGACTTAAAGACCTATTTTCCTACTGCCCCATCCTACAACTATTTTATAGAGTTAATAGAACGGGTTGCTCTTCCTATGGCGATTTTAGCCAAATTAACCTGCCAGCAAGCAGAAAAAACAGGAATTTATTACATAGATGCCAAAGCGCTACCTGTTTGTGACATGCTGCGAGCCAAGCAACATAAAGTTTTTGCTCAAACCGCCTCGAAAGGAAAATCTTCTATGGGGTGGTTTTTCGGCTTTAAGCTCCACCTGATAGTCAATCACAAAGGACAAATCGTGGACTTTGCTTTGACTACAGGACAGGTGGCAGACAATAGTAAAGACCTCTTAAACAAGCTATTAGAGAAAATATCAGGCACATTGTTTGGCGATAAAGGCTATTTGACTACCTTATGGAACAACTTTTTTGAAAAAGGACTAAAAATAATTACCAAAGTCAAAAGAATATGAAAAACAGACTAATGTCCTTAGAAGAAAGGCTCTTATTGAAAAAAAGACCTATGATTGAAGCCATTAATGATATTTTGACCCTCGGCTTTTGACTTAGAACATACCAGACACAGAAAACCACAGAATGCTTTTGTCCATATAGTCGCTAGCTTGGTAGCCTATCAGTTTTACCCCAATAAACCTCAAGTAGATCTTGCTAAAATTTACTAAGTAAATCTCCGAACTCACGTTAAACGTAAGCTTACCGCCTTGTATTTGCCCCTAATTCCCTCATCCGGAAGATTAACACACCCTGCCCCTCCGAGGAGGGGAAATTGCAAAATCTTGCTAATCCGTTAATCCGTTACATCAGTGGTTCAGACAATATCCGGAATAAAAAACCAGAAACCAAACCCATTTTTTAACTTCAAAAAAACGATGAATTGAGCCTGCCGAAATTTCATAGTTAAAAACAACTTTATACCATGAGAACAATCAATATTACAATATATTCATTTGTTCTATTAACAAGCCTGCAATACGCAAATACAACCCAAGCCCAAAACACCCTACAAACCTTTTTTAATAAAACTTATAAAACCGATAGCATAAATATATTAGCCTACGGTGCTATACCGCTAAATGATGGAGCATTATTTACGGGTATATTTGGCAGCACCTACTACCAACATTATAGTTCTTACATCTGTAAAGTTGATTTATGGGGCTATTTTAAATGGATAAAAATAATTGATGCAAAACCTATAACCGAAACTGAAGGGTATTGTAACGGCGCATTCTTTCCAATATGCAGCACAACCGAAGATGATATATTAGTAGCTTATAGCAAAAACGATACTACCACCCAAAACGATGATATTTTTGTAAGTAAATTAGATAAAAACGGCAAAGAAATATGGAACAAGAAAGTAGTGAGCACCAAACTACTTGAACGTGTTTATGGCATAAACCCCACCAATGACGGAGGGTTTATAATAAATGGGTCGGCAAGCGATAAAACCTTAAACCCTTTTGATGAAAAAGCAATAATATATGCCACAATATATAAATTTGATGAAGAAAGTAATTTAGAATGGGATATAAGCTATGCCCCCTATAAAAAGAATTACAGTTATAGGTTTAGCGAGGTGCCAGGCAAGGGGTATTTAGTGCCAACTGTTTCAAAAGTTGTATCAGGTACAAGCATAAAAAGATATAGTAATCTTATATTTATAGATTTGGAAGGCAAAATAAGTTGGGAAAAAACCTATTATAACCAAAAACAAACAGGCATACTGCATATAAATTATAGTAAAAAAACAAATAGCTATTTTTTGCTTGGTCAGGTAGCCAATTTTAACGACCTGCAAGAAACCATCTATTTAGCCAATATAAATGCCGAAGGCGAATTGCTTTGGGATTCGACTTATTATGCTCCTACCGCTGGAGTTTATAACGACTTTTTGGGAATTTATGAAGGACCAGACATTTGTTCTTCCCCATTAATGACAGAAACAGGGATACTAATACCAATAGTAGTACGCTACGAATATAATGTGTTTAAAGTGGTACTCTATAAATTGAGTTACGAGGGCGAAGTGTTGTTTGTGAAGGAGATTAGAGGGTCAGAGGACATAAACCACCACGAGTATATTTTTGATATAGATACCATGGCTAATGGCGGTTATTTACTAACCGGATTTGACTATCAAGGGCAGGCGGCGTGGTTGGTTAAAGTAGGCGAAAACGGCGAAACCTGCCAAACCTTAGGCTGCGATAGTTTCAGCGTTAGCACAGCCATTCCCCTGCCTCCACAACATGGGTTTCTCCCTCTTTGAGAGCATTAGGGGCAGTAACCCCCAACCCCGCCCACCAAACGGCTACCCTAACCATCAACCCCAACTATTCCCATTTAATAAAACAAGGCGAAACCCTTGAGATTTTTAACACCCAAGGGCAGTTGGTTAAAACCATTCCTTTATCCGGATTTGAGACAACCACGTTTACCACCGCCAACTTTACATCCGGAATTTATTACTGCCGCCTTCAAAACCATCCGGAGATAGAGGGTGTTAAAATGGTGGTGTGGTAATCCATCCCTTGGGATTAAGGAGACGAAGGATACATGTAAGTTTTTTGCACTAAGCACGATTACGCATTATTAAAACAAACTATTTGAGCTATTTAGGCCGAAAAAATAAGTTTAACTGCGGCAATGAGCAAAACAATAGCCAAAAGCCATTTTAAAGTGGGTTGGTTAAAATGTTTGGCACCCAAATAAGCACCCAATAAACCGCCGCCCAAAGCTAAACCTACAACTAAAGTCATTTCGGGTAGTGGCATTACTATTATTTTTTCCACCCCAAATAAGCCCGATATCGAATTACAAAAAATAAACAAAGCACTAATTGGGGCGGTTTCTTTAACAGTAGTCCATTGTAACCATATTAAGATGGGCGATAAAATGATTCCTCCACCAATTCCTATCAATCCGGATAAAAAACCTATGACCAAGCCCATTATCAAAGCCAAGGCCCAATTATACGGTACTTTCTTTGCCGTATCTTGCGCTCGGTTTGCCTCTAATTTTTGTATGTAACGCTGTAAACCCATAAGCCAAGCTGTAGGAAAAAGTAAAAAAATACCTAATACAACTTTGTAGCTGCTTATAGGTAAACCCAATTTGCCCCCCAAATAAGCGGCTGGTATTGACCCTGCACACAGCCAGCAAAAAAGTGTCCAATGCCCTCGCATAAAGCCTCGGCGCGCATACTGCTCAAACGCCCCAACCGACACAAATACATTTAACAACAAAGCTGTTGGGCGCATAAACGAAGGGTTAACACCAAACAAGCCCATTAAGGCCAAATAACCGCTTGCGCCACCATGCCCTACACTTGCGTATAGAAACGCTATGACCGGCAACAAAATTAAAAACCAAGTTGGCAACATAATTACAATAAGTTAAACTATTTTATTAAGTAAAAAAATTTAATTTGATTAAACGTCATTAAAAAGGCTTGCCAATACGGCTACCGAGCGTAGCTCGCCAAAATTTTCTATATGAAGCCTGTAATAACGAAGCAAGGCATATAATAAATTTTTCCGGATTTGAGCGGGTGTATTTGGAATATTTATTTGAGTTGGGTTATCAATAGCCTGCATCCATGCTGCCAAATAATGGCTTTCGGTATGGGGTAGCAAAGCCGAATCTAACAATTTACTGCCATGGCTATTGGCAGGTTGTTTTACAAAAAAACCTTCGTTTAAATGAAACAGCCATGCTATTTGAGGTTGGTTATTGGCATTGTCAAGGTCATTTGAGGAATCAAAATTGTGTGGATAATTATTAAGAGGTAAAATTCCCAAAAAACGGCTTAACTGCAATAAAAAACTAACCGGAACATGGCCAACAGGCGTGGTGGTTGTATCTAACCAGGTTAAATACTGGCTTAACCAATCGAAAAGTTCGAGGTTTGGATGCTCGCCTTTTAAGGTTTTGTGCAATACTTCGGTAATAAACATAGCTATTGCCATTTTATGCATTGAAAAGGGCAATTCGGTATAATTTATCGCCAACTGCATCTCTTTAAGGTGGTTAATATCGCGATTTTCGCGGTGGTAAACAACCAAATTTAGCAAATAAAGCGGTTGTAATAAGGCAGCCTTGTTGTGTTTTGCACTTCGGGCTCCGGCTACGCTATAAGTGCGCATTCCGAATAAATCGGTATAAATATGCACCAGCAAAGTGGTTTCGCCGGTTTTAATCGTTTTTAAAACAATACCGCGTAAATGTTGTAACATGTATGAATGGCAAAGATACAAAGTTAATTATAAAATCAAAAATATTGAATAACTAATATATATTTTTGCGAAACAAACGCTTGAGGAGAAATTGATTTAAGACAAAAAACAAGGAGAACGCCACCAAATAGCAATCAAAAACCAAAATCATACCAGTATATCCGGATAAACTCATTTTTATAGAATATCTTTGCATAAAATTTAGAACAAGGCAATTGCCGTTGTTTTACTTTTGACGAATTTGCTGGTCGAATATTGCCGAATTATTGTTTGTAATCAATTTAATAAAATTTTTAAAATGAAACATTTATATCATCTGTTATTTTTAATCTGTCTTTCAGTTTTATTTTCCGGAAATTTGTTTGCCCAAAAGGGGGGAACAGCTGCCAAAGATTTGGCGGTTTTGCCCGGTGCTTTATACGAGGTTCGGTATTGGACAAATATGGCGGCCATGGGCGACAGCAAAGTATATATAGACACGATGATTTATTTTGGCGACCGGGGCTTGTTTTCGTACACCAATAAAGATGCTGTTTCGCAGGAGTTTAAACTTAGCGACTCGCTTATTTACACTATAATGCCGCAATTTGGCTCTACCACCGAAAAAGAGTGGACACTTGGGCAATACGTAGTTCGCAGATACCATTCGGTTAGTATCCCTTTTCGTAAATACGACCGCACCATATACCGCGCTTATACAGCAACAGAACCCAACAAAGATACCGGAATTGGTGAATATGCCTTGGTTTCGAGGCAGTTTGGCGTTATGTACCGCTACAACAACAAAGGAGAGGCTTTAATGTTAAACCGAATTGACATTTATCAGGATGGAAAACTTAAAGAAGAACTTGATTTGTTACCCTTACAAATGGATTTGCAAAAAACAGATATTTTTACAGGCGGTTATTAAAAAATAATTAGCCCCAATTAAACAAAAAAACATCCGGAATTGGCTTTATTTGTTTAATGCCTACATCAATTCTTTCGATTGCTAAATAGTTGTTGTTGAGCCATGCAAAAAAATGTAAAGGCAAGCAAACCGTAAAGATAAAAGAAAAACTTTTTTTTACATTTTCATAATTTCTTCGTAGGCCTTTTTTAAGCCTTTATCAATATCGTAAATAATAGGATAAAATTTGTCGGCTTTATACAATTGTCTGGCTAAATAAGCTTTCATCATTAGTTGCAGGTCGTTTTTATCTTGGTTGAGATTAGTTTCTGAATAGCCTTTTTTTACCTCTTTTTGTACTAAAGTCTTAAACCCATTCCACATGGCAGGGGTAACTGTAAAATTATTTTTAAAAGCATCAAAGGTATTGCCGTTACTATATTGGGCAAACTCGGTTTTATGATTACTGTAATAATCGTAAATATAGCGGGGCACTAACACACGTGCGCGTAATAGCATAGGCGTGGTGTTGGTGGTATCTAACGGAACATACACATCGGGCATAATGCCGCCGCCGCCATAAACAATGCGTTTTTCAATTTTTGTTTCAAATTTTAACGAGTCGGGCATGTTTTTTAAACTATCCGGATGAAATAATTCGCCATCATCGAAGCGTTTTTTAATTTCGTCATCATACGATTCGCGGTCTTGGTTACCTACGTATGGTTTTTGAATACTTCGCCCAGATGGTGTATAATATCTGGCAATAGTTAAACGAAGCGCAGCTTTATTGCTAAGCTCGTATTGCTCTTGTACCAGGCCTTTGCCAAACGAACGGCGGCCAACAATCAGCCCTCTATCCCAATCTTGTATAGCACCTGCCACAATTTCGCTGGCCGATGCCGAGCCTTCATCAATAAGTATTACTAAAGGGCCGTTTTCAAACATGCCGCGCCGTTTCGAGTAGTATTCTTTACGTTTGACTTTGCGGCCTTCGGTATAAACTATAAGGTTGTCGTCGGGCAAAAATTCATCAACCATATTTACGGCAGCCGTTAAATAGCCGCCGGGGTTTTGTCTTAAATCTAAAATAAGGCGTTCCATACCTTGCTCGTTCAGGTTGTACAAAGCTTCGGCAAATTCGTTGTATGTAGTGGCACTAAATCTGTTAATTTTAATGTAGCCTACTTTGTTGGACATTATATAGCTGGCATCTAAACTGTAAATCGGAATTTCGTCGCGTGTGATTTCAAAATCCATTAAGTCGGGCACACCTTGTCGGTAAACACTAATTTTTACCGATGTGCCACGCTCTCCGCGCAAACGACTGGTAACTTTATCGTTGGTAATTTTAACACCGGCTACAATTGTATCTTCAATTTTTATAATTTTATCGCCGGCGGTAATACCTAATTTTTCCGATGGGCCTCCGGCAATAGCGGTAATAACTACAATGGTGTCGCTCACAATCGAAAACTCAACACCTATACCATCAAAATTACCCTGAAGCCCCTCGTTAACTTCGCCTAATTCGCTTGCCGGTATATAGCTCGAGTGGGGGTCAAGGTCGTGCAAGGCTTGTTGTATTACGTCTTCAATAAGGGCGTCGCTGGTAATATCGTCCACATATTTAGCATCAATATAATTAAAAACCTCTTGTATATCGGCTAATTTATTACTCGTTGAATCTTTACCCGAACTTGAAACTTTGCCTTTAAATGGCTCGTACATTTTAAACCCTATTTGCATGCCAATAACCAGAACAACCGCTAACAACAAGGGCAAAAAAACATTAAAATTGGCTTTGGGTTTTAACTGCATAATCTAAAAAAATCAAAAAAATATAAAAATATAATACTATAACGCAAAATAACGGTGCAAAATTCCGAAAAATTGCTTGCAAAACCACTAATTACCTTTTATTTAACGAAAATTAAATACTATTTGAAGATTTCAACAGATTTATCCGGATACAGCATTATGGCAATAATATCCGGAATTTTTATTTTTGAGCGATAAAAAAGTCTTTTACCCCCGTTTATCCTTCCGGATTGTTAACTCATCCATTTTCTCAATTAACCAACTCGATAAAGCATTGGGTTTGTTGCTGCTTACAATTTGATGGCGCAAATTTTGCAAGGATGAGCGGCTGCCTAATTTAATTCGCATAAGTTTTTTAACATGCCCTAAAAATTGATTATACACTTGTTTGTTGGCCAGCGATGCCATTTTGTTGCGCAGCAAATAAAGTTTCAGGGTTTCTATAATGCCAAAAAGGGCTATCGCCTCGTCTAACTCGTAATAACATTTTACCAATAAAATTTTGGTGTCCAAATGGTAGTAGGTGTCGGTAAACTCAACTTGGTTAAGTAATTCGACAGTATGACCGAATTGTTTTTGAAAAAAATGGTAATAAGCTAAATTAAAGTGATAAGCGTTTTCGCGACTTTCGGCAGGCAGCCATTTTTTATACTGTTCGATAAACTGTTTAGCAAAGTCAAAATCGTTTAATCGCAAAGACAAATTGACGATATTTTTATACCACCACTCCGACAATTCGCCCGACACGGTTAATATTTCGTTTTCGAGCAAGGTTTTACTTAATTTAAACAATTCGGATATATATTTTTCATTGCCGCTATTTATTTGCCGTACACAGTAATTGCAGGCATAAGTGTAAATATCGTGCAGTTCGGTTTTGCTAAAAGCCATATCGAATTGTCTAAGCAAATATAGCAATTCGTGGTAATATGATTCGGTTTCAAAATTGGTAAGGGTAAGTAAAACCTGCCTATATACCCGGATGGTTGGCGGCTGGTTAAGCAAATTAGTATCTACGTAATTAACTATGGCCTCCCAAAAAAGCGGGTCGGGGTAATCAACACTAAAAACGTTTCGGTTATTAACAAACTCGCAAACATACCGAAGTTTATTAGCGATATAAAACGTATCTAAATTAAGCAGCATTTGGCTTAGTTCATCAATAGCATAATTATTGCGCTGCGAAACAAAATCGTATTTTTCTTGTTCGAGCAAATACATATTCAAATGATATTGCCCATCGCGCAGTGCGCTTTGAGATGTTTTTACTATTAGCTCGTTAATACTTTGGTAAAAAAACTTGTCTAATTTTAGGGAGGCATAGGCGCGGTGTAAAAAGGGGTTCTGTTGCTTTATAGCCTCGTTAAAATTTTGTTGGGTAATAAATTGCTCGAGCATTTTAGTCAGGTCGCTCATAGCATAACGAAGGCGTTGTTCGCTAAAAGTTTCTTTGGGAAATAATTGCCTGAAAATGCGCTGGCGGGTAGTTTGGCTTTCCGGAAATTCCGGATGCTGTTTGCGCAAAATTTTATACAGGGCTATGCCGGCAACCGGATGTTTCCAATAAGGACTATTAATGTACTCATCAAACCGTTTAAGTTCTTTTGTATTAAATGAACGCAATATTTGAACCGGCTTACTCTTTACCATGCTTTTTCTTTGGTTATTTAAGCCGAAAAATAAGTTAAATTTACTAAAGTTAAAAAAAATTAAGCAAAACAAACCCAAATTCATTTATTTTTCGTTATTATTGTGCGCAAATTGCGTTTCTTTTATCTCGAACTAACAAACAACCATTAAAAATAACCAGCACAATTTATTGTCTATGAAAATTTACTACTACTTACCCTTTGTTTTATTATTGGTAGTTATAAATTTACTGCCGCAGTTTGCCAACGCCCAAGAGGTAAAAATTGTAAAGCCAGGCAAAGGCAAACCTTTTATTGATAATATTACCGTTATATTTGGCGCTCATACCATCCACCTTGACGAATATTTTGATGATATAGTCAATGAGCAGGATACAACGACCCACAACACTACGCCCAGTAAAATTGTTATTGCCCCTACAAGCACCAGCTATAATACGCAAGGCCAAACAGCCCAAAATGATAACGCCGAAGCAGGCGGCGCCGAAAATAACAGCAGTACCAACGACAACGAGGTAAACACCGAGCAAGGCCAAATTGAAGGTGTTTCGTATGCACCAGCTTCGCAAATATCGCCCACAAGTTTAACACCGCAATGCCTGAACCCCGCTACCGAAGAGCTTATTTTAAACTTGCCCCTAAGCCAAAAAGACTACAAAATTGTGTTGTATAATACGGCAGGGCAAATAGTTTTAACGCATACAAGCGCAGGCAATATTTTAAAAACAAGTGCACCCATTAGTCACCTGCCAGCCGGCGCTTATTTGTTGTGGGTAACCAATAACGACCAAATTAATACGGCTATTAAATTAATTATAGCCAAACAGTAATTAATATAACAAATTGTGTTGTTTCTTTTACTTACACGACCCGCGCTTATATTGCCGGGTCGTGTTTTTTTATGTAGCCCAATTTACAACCGAATTATGAGTTATGAATTAGTTTAGTCGTATTTTCTTTGTAAAATTTCGGTATAAATAACAGCATCAACCGCATTAAATTGCCATTTGGGTTTTGTTAGAATTGCTTTTACCGGATTTACCGTTGTATTTGCTGTAGTTTGATTTATGGTGTTGGCAGTTGTTGGAGCTTCTTCAGGTTGGGTTTGGGTTTGTATTTGTATTTGGGTGGCCGCTAAGTTGCTGTTTTCGTTAGCAGTTGTGGGCGTTACCTGTGTTACGGGGGTAGGCGCGGGAATAGGTGTGGTGGCCGCATTTATGATAACGGGAGCATTTTCAGTTGGAGGAGAAATCTTGGTTGGTTTATACTCAGCTAAAATATCGGCAATGGTTTTTTCTTTGCCTGTCATTTGCTCGGCATCTAACCACGAAGGCAGGCGTTTGTTTTGCAAATATGTTGTAATGGTTAAATACAACAGTAAGATAACGGCTAAAATTATGCCCAAGGCTTCAAAAAAATCCATAAATAACGGTGTATTAAGTTTATAACGGGCTAAACCAGCGCAATATTACGCATTTTTGCTAAATGTTTCAATTATTTGGCTGCACAACAATATTTAACAATTAAAGCAAAAACAATCCGGCAATTTTGAAGGTTTATAGTAATGCTTCCCACTTTTGGGTATTTATTTATTTGTTTATTTCCTCTTTTTATCCGGAAAATGAATTTAGCTAAACAGAATCTACTAAAATTAGTTTTTTTGCTCTCTTTAATCTGCCCGTTTTTAATTACGCAAGCACAAACACCAAGTGGGGCAAGTGGCCAGCGCAGCAACAGTATGCCACCCACAGGTAAAATTTGGGGAGCTGTACTCGATTCGGCAAATAAACAGCCGGTTGAGTTTGCAACTGTTGCCCTTTTTAGCGCGCGCGACTCGGCACTAATCGGAGGAAGTGTTACCGATGAAAAAGGTTTTTTTGACGTATCCGGATTAAAACCAGGAAGTTACCAGCTTAGAATTAGCTTTGTTGGCTATAAAACACTAAAAAAGCAACTATTATTATCATCTAACGATGCCAATAATAAGGCCTCAACTATGCAACAAAACCTGGGCAATTTGTGGTTAGTTGGTAGTACCCAAACGCTTAATACCGTTACTGTTACCAGCGAAAAGGGTTTTATGACGCAAACCATTGATAAAAAAGTGTATAACACTGATTTAATTCCGGGCAGTGGAGTAGGTACTGCTAACGAGTTGTTGTCAAATTTACCTTCGGTAAGCGTAGATAACGAGGGCAAGTTAAGTTTGCGCGGCAGCGAAAACGTTACCATTCTAATTGATGGGAAACCGTCGGGCTTATCCGGAAATAATTTAGCCCAATTGCCCGCAGCTACCGTTAAAGAGGTCGAAATTATAACTAACCCTTCAGCTAAGTACGACCCCGATGGCACTTCGGGCATTATTAATATTGTGCTAAAACGCTCGCGAATGGAAGGGTTTAGCGGCACCGCCTCCTTAGGATTAGGAACAAGAGCGAGGCTGCTTCCGGGTATTCAACTCAACTATCAAACTAAAAAATGGAGCTTTTTTGGCGGCATGAACGCCGTTTTTAGCCGTACACCTAACTGGATGAATGGAGAGCGAAGTTTATTAAAGCCCGATACCACCGGAATTTTAATTAGCAACGTAAATGGTAGCACTTTAACTAAAAGTGGTGTGTTTAGGCTTGGAGTTGATTTTTTGCCCAATAGTTTTAATACTTTTTCGGTTAGCGGTATGTTTAATTTAGCCAACAAAGCCAACGAATCGACTACTTTATATAACTGGACTACTCTTGAAAATACAATTCCGCTACAAAACAGCATCCGGGAGAGCGATGAAATCGAAGAAAAGTTAATTGGAGACCTTAATTTTTCCTATCGCCGAAATTATAATATTCCGAAAAAATCGTTTGGGGTCGATGTGTTTTTTAACCGCAGCCGCGAAGACAAAACCGTTAACTATTTCGACGATTTTTACGTGGACGGCCAAACTGTTCCATTATTGCAACGAACCCAAACCGACTCGCTGCCTGTAATAGCCAATACCTTGGTTGCAAATGCCGATTTGGTGCATCCATTCAGCAAAACAACAATTTTTGAAGCTGGTGCACGTTTTCAAATTCGGATGAGCGACAACAACAGTTTAAACCAAATTGATACAGTTAATACCTCCCAATCTCCGGATATAGCCTATCTGAACCATTTTTTGTACCGCGACTATTTATATGCGGCTTATGCAACACTTGCATCGAGCATTGGCGGACTTAATTATAAATTAGGGCTAAGGGCTGAGCAGGTTAACATTTTAGGCGAATTGTTAACGACAAACGAAAAATTTGAAAATCCGTATTTCAGTTTATTTCCAACGCTTAATTTAACTTATGCTGTTGCACCCGGAACTCTCAGTTTTAGTTATAGTCGCCGTATAAACAGACCATCTATAAGAAATTTAAACCCCTACATAGAAATTAACGACCCCTACAATCAACGGCGAGGAAACCCACAGCTAAAACCCGAATATATTAACTCGTTTGAAGTGGGTTACTCGCAGCCCATTGGGCCAAGCACTTTTTCTACTACTTTGTTTTACCGTAAAACTTTAAATGGCTTTACCCGTATTGTTAGCGTTGATACCACCAACTATATTGCTACTATTACTATGCAAAACCTCGATCATAACCTTAACTACGGTGCCGAGTTTGCATGGAATGGCGCTTTAGCTAAATGGTTAATATTTAATACAAGTGGTAGCGTTTTTAGCAGCGAAATAAACGCCGATGCCGTTGATGCAAGTTTATCGAACAAAATTTTAGGATGGACGGCAAAATTATCGCTGACAGGTAAATTGCCCAAACAAACCGACATACAGGTTAGCGGCAATTATCGCTCGCCGCGCAACACCCCGCAAGGCCGAATGTCGCCATTTACCACCGCCGATATAAGCATATCAAAAAAATTACTACAAAACAAAGCCAATCTACGGTTAGCCCTTAACGATGTGTTTAATACCATGCGATTTCAAATGCGCGGCAATGCCGATGGCAGCCCTTTTTGGATTAAGCACAAACGCGAATCGAGGGTGCTAAGTTTAACCTTTACTTACAATTTTGGCAAAATGCAAGAAAACAACAAACAGCGTCGCTCAAGCGAACAACGAAGCAACGAAATGCGGCAAGATGGCGGTATGGATGATTTTTAGGTAAAAAACTTTAAGCTAATTAGACATGCTTTTTTGAGGATATTTTAATTGATTTTTTTGTGCGTATTAAAAAATCCGGATGAATG
This sequence comes from Sphingobacteriales bacterium, assembly GCA_016706405.1. Taxonomy (NCBI): domain Bacteria; kingdom Pseudomonadati; phylum Bacteroidota; class Sphingobacteriia; order Sphingobacteriales; species Sphingobacteriales bacterium. Next base: position 908,078 of record JADJJT010000002.1, on the reverse strand, counting down.
TCTTTGCTCATTTTCATCCGGATTTTTATTTTAATTTTCGCCTAACTCCCTCGTTAGCTAAAAACAGTGTAAATTTGCCACAACAAAGTTTCTTTTTGCCTCTCTGACTTTACTTTTGTTTGCTTTTTCAACAATTTTACGCCCAGCCACCTACACCTCCATTTATGTATTATCACTTCGAAACCGTTTGGCAAACCGCCGCACCCGCCGATGTAGTGTTTAATTTTATATACAATAGCGATACCTGGCCAACCTGGTGGCGCGGAGTTTTAGCAGTCGAAAATATTACAAGCGGCAACCCAAATGGCATTGGTGATGTTAAACGCTATACTTGGAAAAGTATACTGCCCTACCGCCTTATTTTTGACATGGAACTTACCGAAAAAATACCCAATCAAAAACTAGTGGGTAAAGCAACCGGCGAATTGCAAGGCGATGGCACTTGGACTGTTGAAAAACAAAACAATTTAACTACTATTACCTATATTTGGCGCGTAAAAACCACCAAAAAATGGATGAATTTTTTAGCCCCAATTGCCAAGCCGTTTTTTGCATGGAACCACAACGTAGTTATGGATTGGGGACGGCAAGGTTTGGCCAAACAATTAAATATGCCTGTAATAAGCCTAAAGGGATAAAAAATAACCCGCTACTTTGGCAATCAGGCAAAAATCATGAAATCAGACCCCGAATATAAGTTACCCCCCCGCCTACCGCAAAAATCTTGGTTATATTCCCTTGTTAAACAGTGGGTTAAATTAATCATTCCGGTCTTTTTTAAAGAAATAGTAGTCGAGGGGCAAGAAAATATACCGGCATCTTGTGCTGTAATTTTAGCGCCAAACCATCAAAATTCATTTTTAGATGCAGTTGTAACCCTTTGTTTTCTGCCTCGCCCGGTAGTATCTCTCGCACGTGCCAATGTTTTTAACCACTCTATTGCGGGTAAAATTTTAGCAGCCCTGTATATGCGCCCGGTATTTAGGCAGCGCGATGGGGTAAACACCGTTGAGCGCAACAAACCCATTTTCGACCTAACCATAAACGATTTGTTAAATGGCCGTGCAGTGTTAATTTTTCCCGAAGGGAATCAAGATTTTAAACGCCAACTGCGCTCCTTGCAAAAAGGCTTTGCCCGTATATGTTTTGGAGTGTTGACAAAACAGCAAATGCCAGGAACAAACATACAAGAACCCCAAAAACCTTTAGTTATTGTTCCCGTTGGCATTAATTATACCCGGCACAGATGGTGGCGGGGGCGGGTTTATGTGGTATATGGGCAGCCTATTGATGTTGGCAATTATTACCAAACGTACACCGAGCTACCCCAGCGTGGGCTTAGGCAAATTACCGACGATTTAGCTGCCAAAATGCAGGCTTTAATCGTACATATTGCGCCTACCGAATATTACGAGGTTATTAATTTTTTGCGGCGTTTTTATAGGTTCGAGCAGGTAAAAAAACTACATCCTTCAAAAACATCAACCCTGCCACAACGCCATAAAGCCGAGCAGCAAATAGTAAACGCCCTTAACCAATACGCCCAAACCCAACCCGATGAAATGGCTTTATTGGCACAAACTACACAACTCTATTTGCAACAATTGCGCGCCATTGAACTGCCATTTTATAGCACCTTACAAGTACCAATAACAATAAAGCAACAAATGCTGGCTGTAGTCAAACACATAATTTTGCTGCCCATTTATGTTTGGGGTTTATTGCACAGCGGTTTGCCTGTATTTATAGCACAAACACTTGGTATTAATCTTGTGCGCAAAGAGCCGCAGTTTCAGGCATCAGTTATGTTTGCCGCATCTTTACTGCTTTTTCCTTTGTTTTGGTTGCTAATTTTTTGCCTTGTTTTGGCCATTTGGCAACCAGTTTGGTGGATAGCTATTTTATATGCTATATCCATACCACTTTCCGGAAAAATAACTATCTGGGGGTTTGAGCAGCTAAAAAGACTCAAATACCAATTCCGATACGCCTATTACTATCGCCATCATCCGGATATTATAAAACGCCTAAATGCCACCTGTAGCGAAATTTACGAATGGATGCGCAATATTGTTCCGTAAAATATTTTTAGTCAATTGCTTTGGCTATTTTGTTCTTGTTTACCCTTTTTTGGGCCAGCCATCTTTTAGGGTTACCGTGCGATTAAACACTTTGGTGCCACTATTTTCATTGGATTGTAAGCTGGAGTCTGGGTCGGTACAAAAATAGCCTTTCCGGATGAATTGAAAATGCTCGCCCACCTTGGCAGCTGCCAACGAAGGCTCGGCCAATGCCTGTGGCAGCACTTGTAACGAGTCGGGGTTCAGCAATTCTAAATAATTATCGGTAGCAGCGGGGTTTTCGTGCATAAACAGCCTATCGTATTGCCGTACTTCTATGGGTAGGGCATGTTGCGCCGATACCCAATGTAATGTGCCTTGCACTTTTAGTCCCGAGGTATCGTTGCCGCTTCGGCTTTCGGGCAAGTAGGTGCAACGCAATTCAGTTACTTCGCCGGCCTCGTTTTTAATGGCCTCGTCGCAACGAATAATATAGGCACTTTTAAGCCGCACCATATTGCCAACGGCCAAACGGAAAAACTTTTTTGGTGGATTTTCCATAAAATCTTCTCGCTCTACATACAATACTTTTGAAAAAGGAATTTCGCGCGTGTCAGCTTGGGGGTCTTCGGGGTTATTTTCGGTTTTAAGTTGCTCTACTTTGTCTTCCGGATAATTGGTAATTACTAATTTTAAAGGGTCGAGCACTACCATAACCCGTTTGGCTATTTTATTAAGGTTTTCGCGCACGCAAAACTCTAACAAGCCCATGTCTATAATATTTTCGCGGCGGGCGATGCCAACTTTGTCGGCAAAAAGGCGTATGCCTGCGGGGGTATAGCCACGCCTGCGCATGCCCGATATAGTGGGCATACGTGGGTCGTCCCAGCCGTTAACGTACTGCTCTTCGACTAATTGTTTTAATTTTCGTTTGCTCATTACGGTGTAATTGAGGTTTAGCCGGGCAAACTCGTATTGTTGGGGTTTGTATATGTTTAATTGTGCTACAAACCAATCGTAAAGTGGTCTGTGAACCTCAAATTCAAGGGTACAAATACTGTGTGTAATGCGTTCAATACTATCGCTTTGGCCGTGCGCCCAGTCGTACATGGGGTAAATACACCATTTATTGCCGGTTCGGTGGTGGTGGGCAAATTTAATGCGGTACAAAACGGGGTCGCGGAAATGCACATTGGGCGAGGTCATATCAATTTTAGCGCGCAGCACACAACTGCCTTCGGCAAACTCGCCGTTTTTCATGCGTTCAAACAGTGCTAAGTTTTCGGCTATGGTGCGGTTGCGGTAGGGGCTTTCTGTTCCGGGTGTATTTAAATTGCCTCGCATTTGGTTAATGGCTTCGGGCGAGCTGTCATCAACATAGGCTTTACCTTCGCTAATTAATTGTACCGCCCATTGGTATAATTGGTCAAAATAATCGGAGGCAAAAAATAAAGCATCCCACTCAAAGCCCAGCCAACGAATATCGGCCATAATACTGTCCACAAATTCTTGTTCTTCGGCGGCAGGGTTGGTGTCGTCAAAGCGGAGGTTGGTTTTACCGCCGTATTTTTGTGCTAAACCAAAGTTTAAGCATATAGATTTTGCGTGCCCAATATGCAAATAGCCATTGGGTTCGGGGGGGAAACGAGTGTGTACGCGGTTGCCGTATTTTCCGGAGGCAAGGTCGGCTTCGATAATTTGTTCTAAAAAATTTAACGATTTACCATGCTCGGCGGCATTGTTATTTCCATCATCCGGATGATTATTATGGTGTGTAGGTGTTTCTGACATAATGAACTAATTGGTAAAGTTTTCCGGCTCAAGCGGCTTAACAAGGTGCAAAATTACGGCAAAAAATTGGTTTGAAAATGGTTAGCGAGGAGAGGGGCTTGTTGTGTTTTCTGATTTTTGGGTGGTCTGAGTTTAAAACTGCACATAGGGCAAAGTAGCAATGGAATTTTGATTGTTAAACTCGCTAATAACCGTTTTAAGTTGTTTCCATACTTCTGCGTTTTGAGGTTCTGAATTGTACCATGTTTTAAATGCGTTTTTATCGAAGCCCCCTAAAAGCCAGTACTGATAAGCTGTGTTTAGTTGCAAATTTTCTATTTTCTGATTAAACTGCAACCACACCGAAGGGGCAAAATTTGCCGCTTGTTTTAGCATAGCTTGGGTATGGGCAACGCGCCAGGCAACTATTTGAGGTAGTTCAAGCGGTTGGTCAGGTATTAATTTTAGCTTTAAACTGTCGGCAATAGGTTTTGCCAATTGCTGGTAGGTAGTTTTAAGAGGCGCGGTAAACTGGTTTGTCTCGTCGGCCAGAAGTGCTGCCGAATCCTCTTCGCTGTCATCGGCATCATCAAAGTTTAAGATTGAATTTAGTGCTGCCGATTGGCTAAAAATTGGATTTATTTTGTTGTTATTTGTAGCAGCGTTGGCGTTAAACGCATTTAAAATAGTTTGCCCCATTAGGCTACTGATAGCAGGGGTTTGGGCATGTCCGGGTTGTAACAGCATATACATCTCGGCATAAATTAGCCCTTTGTATTTTTCGGATGAGCGGCAATAGAGTTGTGCTGCCCAATAGTAGTTGTCGGCATAAGTGGGGGCGTTGGCGATGCCTTTCTCCCACCAGCGAACGGCTTCGTCGTTATTTCCGGAATAATAGGCATAGCCACCGCGTAGGTCGTAAAATTGGCCATTATCCGGATAAATTTCGAGGGCATTTTCTAATAAGTCGGTGGCCTTTTTTTGCTGTTCTGTATCCCAATAAATATTAGATAAAAGGTAAAAATGTTCGGCTTGGGCAGTTTTATTTGTAGCCGTTAATGACTTTAAGATTTTTATAGCTTTTTTATAATTTTTTAGCTGGTAGTAGGTATAAGCCAACTCGTAGGCACAGTTTGCCGCCTTGCTTGGATAGGCTTTGGTACATAATTTTAAAGTGGAAATAGCCAAATTATACTGATGCTCTTTTGCCGCCGCTACGCCTTGCAGCAACAACGAATCGGGCGGGGGCAAATTTGTTTGTGCGTTTAGGAGTGTCAGTTTCCCATTTGCAACAAAAAATAAAAAGTGCAAACAAAGCGTGGTAAAAAATGGGCGTATCAATATTTTGCAAACAGCTTGAACTGACATGTATGTAAATTGGGCAAAATCGTATTTGTGGCACAAATTTACAAAAAAATGAAAAACGGTTAAGGTGTAAATCCGGAATTTAGTACAAAACTTGCCGAAACAGGTAGTATTTGTTTAAGATTTAATTAGTATTTTCGCACCTTGCACGTATGGACAAAAGAAATCGCATTGTTTTGGCAACTAATTTTACCGAGCAAGAAAAACCTGCCCGAGATGCTGCTATATGGTTATCGGCCAAGTTGGAAGCACAAGTGCAACTACTTCATATTTACGAGCCAGACCCGGTTGCTAAGGGATTAAACAGGCAAGAACTTAAAAATTTAGTCTTAAGTTTTCAAGAAAACTTACAAGCACGAGCAAATAGTTTTATGCGGGGCACAAATTTTGCAAATGCTGCGCCTTTGCTGCCTATTAGGGGGTATTTTAACAAACGTTTGGTACAATTAGCGCAACTAAAAACATGGCAGGGTATGGTTTTTAGAATTAGACACCCTTTTGATGTGCGCGATTATATTTTTGGGCATGTTTTTGATGATATTATAGCCCTCGCAAATTGTGTACTGCTTTTTATTCCGGATGATAAACCTTTTTTGCCCTTCGCAAAAATAATTTATCCTACCAAATTAATGTACGACAATTTATTGGGATTGTATCAAATAGATATGTTGGCGCAAATGTTAAATATTCCGGTATTATTGCTACACGTCGAAAACTCAAATTTACCTATTGCCCCCTCTATGTTGCCCCAATACATCGAAGCATTAGACCGCATTTTAGATTGTAGGTTTGAGGTAAAAATAGTACGCGCGCCATCAATAGCAGACGCACTTAATAATGAAACACAGGCCGAAAACAATCAAGCTTTAACAGTAGTTTTTCATCGAAAGCGCAATTTTTGGGCTAATTTTTTTTTAGATGATTTTGCTATTCGTTTATTGCGCAGTTTTAACAAACCATTATTAGTTTTGCGCGAAAATACATCTCTTACCGCCTAATTACCGAATTGGTTAATTGCTAAACACACTTTTGCCGGCGCGAGTTTCTTTATTTTTAACGGGTTTTAAAGGCTGCAAAGCATTAAGCCATAAAAGAAATAAATATCGGGCGGCATACAAACTTGGGGCAATTACGGCAAAATTTAAAATACCCCAAATAACAAACTCAACAATACAAGCAGCCGACAAATTGTTTTGGTTGCAATAAGTATAATCGTTAGACCATAAAAAATAAGTAGCAAGCAAACTTACAAAAACAGCAATCGTAAAAATAAAAAAATGTTGGTTTTTGGTAATGGTAGCAAACTTTTTCATAATAAAATAATTTAAAACACCTGTTTTCCCAAACTCATTCAACGCTCAATAAACAAAAACTATAAACTTGATGTAACCTGTTTAAAAATGGTTGCAAGCAGTAAAAAATAATTCAAAAAATACTTTCACTTTAAAAACAGCATATTTGCCAATATTAAGTACAAATTTTAGTTGTTACCATGTAAAAAAATAAAAACTATTGCGTAAAATTGCCGTTATTTTTCATTTCATCTATCATATCCTAATTTTTTTTTCTTAATTATGAGTATTTTAAAAGCACTTTTTGGACCAAGTCGAAAAGAAATTTGGACGCAGTTAAGCAACGAAATTGGCGCTACCTATAATGATGGTGGAACCTGGAAAAACGATGAAGTAAGAGCGAAACATAAAGAGTGGATGATTATTTTAGATAAATACGTTGTTAGCTCCGGAAAAAGCTCTATTACCTACACCCGTATGCGCGCACCTTTTATTAACAAAGATAAATTTAGATTTACCATTTACCGCCGCAGTTGGTTTAGCGATGTGGGCAAATGGTTGGGCTTGGTGAGCGATGTTGAAGTTGACCAAGAAGATTTTGATTCTAACTATATCATTCAAGGAAACGACCATTATAAGTTATGGAAATTTTTTAACAACGAGCATATCCGGATGTTAATTAGCCATCAACCCGAAATTTATATTACTGTAAACAAGGCAAACGCACACGTCTTCGATAATACCTACCCCGATAATGTTGATTGCGTTACCTTTATGGTGGTAGGCGTAATTAAAGACATTAACCGCCTTAAACTATTGTTTGATTTATTTGCCGAAATTTTAGACCACCTTTGCCATATTGGAACTGCTTACGAAGACGACCCAACACTTAAAAATTATTATATTTAATATTTATTTTGCATTTTACTTTATTGCTTAACACAAACTAAACCCAATGCGTACCCCTTATTATTTTTCAGGCACGATATTACTCGTTTTAGCCTTTGTTTTTTCCGGATGCCATAATAACGATTTGGGTTATGGGCCTATAATCGAAAACAATATTTATTTTTTTGGTCCTAATACCGAAAATATAGAAGCAAAACTTCAGGAAGCCCTAATTAATATGAACAATAACGGCATAATTGATTTGGCATCCGGAAAATACGAGTTCAAAACTACCCTATCGCTCGATGGCAAAGATGGCATCACCATCCGGGGGGCTGGTCTCAACAAAACTATTCTATCGTTTGCCAACCAACAAGCGGGTGCCGAAGGTTTAAAAATTACTAATTGCACTAATCTACTGCTTAAAGGCTTTACCGTTGAAAATACCAAAGGCGACGGCATTAAAACCAAAGACTGCACAGGCGTAACTTATTATCAGGTTGGCGCTGTATGGACTAACGGCGCAAACGAAAAAAATGGTGCTTATGGCTTATACCCAGTAAACTGCCAACACGTATTAATGGACGGCTGTTATGCCTATGGTGCATCTGATGCAGGTATTTATGTGGGTCAGTCAAATACAGTAATTGTGCGCAACTGTAAAGCCGAGCAAAATGTAGCGGGTATTGAAATTGAAAATACTTCAAACAGCGATGTTTACAATAATACCTCTATAAATAATACAGGGGGCATTTTGGTCTTCGATTTGCCTAATTTATTAATAGCGCGAGGCGCAAAAACAAGGGTTTTTAACAACCAAATTATTGACAACAACCAAGATAATTTTGCCCCAGCAGGAAATATTGTTGGTGAGGTTCCGCCCGGAACAGGCGTGCTAATTTTGGCCACCGACACCGTTGAAGTATTTAATAATACCATAAAAAATAACAATCGCGTAGGTGTTGGCATTATTAACTACCTAACCATTGATGCCAATGTTTTAAGCAAAGATGCCGACTACGACCCCTACCCCGAACATATTGCCGTTTATAATAACAACTTTAGTAAAACTAATGCTATTACCCCCAGTACAAAACCATTTGCACTGTTGTTTACCATTGGCTTTGCCGGCAAACCTATGCCCGATGTATTAATTTAGGCTTAATGGACAAAAATGATGCTAAAATCGTCTAGAAAGCTTAATATTATTAGCTTTGAGGACAATCAAAGGTTATGAATAAAAAAAGTGCTTTTACTGCGGTAGTTCTGTTACCAAGAAAAATGGGTTAGTAAAAGGTAAACAGCGATATAAATGTGCCTGCTGTAATAAACAATTTTTAGGTGGGCAACGCATCAATAACGAGCAAATATGGGAAGAATACAAAAGTGGTAAACAGACCTATTTGCAGTTAGCTCACAAGTATAATTGTTCTGTTAAAACGATTCAAAGGCGGTTAGACAAGATTAAAATAGTGGCTACGGAAAAAACAGGTAGAGTAGTCGTTGTATTAATGGACACCACCTATTGGGAGCGGGGTTTTGGCGTAATGCTTTTTAAAGATGCCTACACCAAAGAAAACCTTTTGAAATATTATGTGAAGACAGAGACAAATGCGCTGTATATAGAAGGAATTAAGGAGTTAAAAAGGCGAGGTTTTACTATTTCGGCTATTGTTTGTGACGGAAGAAAAGGCTTAATTGCGTCGTTTAAGGGTATTCCTGTTCAAATGTGCCAGTTTCATCAAGCAGCAATAATTCGAAGATATTTGACCCGTAAGCCAAAGCTAAAAGCTGCACAAGAGCTGATGGATGTTGTAGATTTGATGAAGCAAACAGACAAAGAAAGCTTTGTCGGAACATTAGGGCTATGGCTTGAAAAATGGAAAGTGTTTCTAAACGAGAGAACTGTAAATCCGACTACAAACAAATCGTTTTATACGCATAAAAGGCTTAGAAGTGCTTATCGTAGTTTGAAGAATAATTTACCTGGTTGTTTACTTGGCACGATAACAGGGAACTTCAAATACCTAACACAACCAATGCTATTGATGGACATTTCGCAGATTTAAAAAACAAATTAAGAAACCATAATGGCCTATCAATGAAACGGAAAATGAAATTTATAGATGGGTTTTTAAAGGTATAAGGGCTTTCTGAAAATATCAAAGGCTTACAATATACAGTAAGCCTTTGATAAGACATTTTCGTCAAGCATCTGTTTTATCCCTGACAAGTTGCTCCCCAGCAGAGCTTGTTTCCGTTTTTACAGACATGCAAAGAAATAAAATATTCAAGAATAATGTAAAAAAGTGAATAAAAAAACAGCATTAAAAATGTCCACTTGAACCAAGCGTCTAAAAAATAGCATTAAAAATGTCCATTACTCCTTAATTGACAATGTTTTTAAAGCAAATCCTGCCGATGCCCATTTATGTATTGGCAATAATGGCACTATTGATGCCTATACTATACAAGCAACATTACCTCCCGTTGTTAGTACCGATATAGCCGCTTTTACTAATTGTAGTTTGACGCCACTTGCCGAAGTTAAGGTGATAGCCCCCAACCCAAATTAAAGTTTTATTTTCAAGGTTAAAGAATGAGAAAATTTGTTCGAGTTTTGTTTTTTGCCTTGTTACAAGCTGTGCTTAATCAGTTTTGTTTGGCGGAGTTTTTTTTGTAAGTTTGCGTTTTACTAAATATTTTGCCCTACCATAATGAGTGCGCCAAGTAATAATAAAAATTTTTTACAGCAAATTACGCCCAAACATTTATTTATATTGTTCTTAGCCCTTCTTTTAGCAGGGCTAACCTGGCATATTTTAAACAAACCGCCGCAGGTGCAACCAAACAATTTGTTAACAAATGCCGGCGCAGTAAACCAAAATGCCCCTTCAGCAACAACTTTGCCCTTAAACGATGATAATAAAACAGTAATACAACTGAGCAAAGAATTAGAGCAAATTATCCGAAAAAATAAGACCCAGGCAAGTCTATATCCGGAGGAAAAAATAGCTATCGAAAATGCAATTAAAGCATTATCTACACAAATTGAACGCCAAAAAACTGAATTCAAACAGTTAGAAAATTTAAAACAGCATTAGAAACTACGCTTAAATAGTGTGCATTTAATAAGCAAATAAAGCCCCTAAGCCTTGCCGAAGGCTAAAAAAATTGGTTTTGCTTATCATTTTTACTTCTTTGCGGTCTTTAGTAAATTCGCGGTCTTCGCAATGGCAGTCGCTACCGTTTTCAAAGCCGGTAATTTCGCGGCAATTGGTGCTGCATACGTCTAAAATAGTAGTTGGAGTAAAATATAAAGCGCTATCAGTGGCGTTAATTTGCAAACCAAGTCTTGTTACGGTACGCCAACCATCATTAGCGTTGCTGCCATAGCCCAACAAAATATATTGGCCTGAATTGGCCAACTGTTTTAGTTTAACTTCGGTAATTTGGGTGCCATCGCTAAGCTCTTGGGTTAGGGCTTGTTGTAGTTTGGTGGCATCGTAATTAATTGTTTTGGTATTTGCGCTGCCAATTATTACGATAGGTTGCCCGCCCGGCATACCATCTTTGGCTTGAAGGCGGGCTTCGGTAAGCAGTTTGCCAATACCTTTGGTAGTCAATAAAAATCCGGTTTGGGCGGCATACATGGCCATACCTTCGGTGCTTGGGTCGTTGCAATTACAGGCATCGGTGGCAAAGCTCATATCTTTGCAATGCACCGCATAACAAGCCTCAATAGCCGATTTGTTGGTAATATACAAGTCGTTGTTAATTCGCTCGAGGCTAAGGCGAATAAGTTTGGCTGTTCCGGTTATAACTTTGGCGTTTGCCCACAAGTAATAAACACCATTTGAAGTTTTAATTTCGAGGTTTTCAACCGTTGTGCCGTCATAATATTCGGTTTCGATAGCTTGTTTAAGCACCGCCTCATTTTGGGTAATAAGAGGTTCGCCGGTAGCTGAAATTTGCCCGATTAAATATTTTGCCACCGGACTTAATTCGGTAGTAACAGTATAAGAGTTGGTGGTGGTTTTATAGCTGCTGCTTGTTTGTGCAACAAGCAAAACCGTATGGGCAAACAAAACAAATGTAAAAACAAATACTTTTTGCATACTAAAAATTAACGAGTTGAAATAATTTAATTAATAAAAAACAAGCTCTTGTTTTGCGAATATAAGCGTGCAAATTTAAGAAAAAATATGTACTTTTGAGGTGATTTTTTGAATAAAATTAATAATAACATATTTAAAAAATAAAATAATAGTAAAAATAATTTTATTTAACTTAAAATACTATGCTGCAAATAGCGCGTTTACCATTTAACCCATTTGAAACAAATTGTTATATTGTTTATATTGAAGAGGGGTCCGATTGTCTTATTTTTGATGCATCGTGCCATAGTGCCAGCGAGCAAAAAAAATTACAGACCTTTATTTCCGGAAAAAATCTGCGCCCAACTCGCCTCATAAATACTCACTGCCATATTGACCATGTTTTTGGCAATGCCTTTGCACACCGCACTTGGGGCTTATTACCCGAACTGCACCCCGAAGAGTTGAATTTACTAAACGAAGAAACGCCCCGAATTGCCCACCTTTATAATTTGCCCTACGAACCATCACCCCAGCCTGCTTTGCCCTATTTAAACGAAGGCGATAAAGTACAGTTAGGTAGTTTTGTGTTTGAAATTTTACACACGCCCGGCCATTCGCCCGGAAGTTTAACTTTTTACTGCGCCCAAGCACAAACTTTAATAAGCGGCGATGTTTTGTTTCACGAAAGTATAGGCCGCACCGATTTTCCGCCTTATGGAAGCATGGAAAAGCTAACTCATAGCATAAAAAATAAATTGTACACCTTAGATGACAAGGTTATCGTTTATCCGGGGCATGGACAGCCAACCAATATCGGCCACGAAAAAAAATACAACCCATTTGTAAGAGGGTAATTTAGTTTCGATTGTTTAGTTTGACTGTTTTTTTCTTTTGGCCTCAAGATATCTTTGACGCAAACTCATCATAAAACCAATAAAAAGTACCACGCAGCCAATCCAAAGTACATTAATATAAGGGAAAACAACTGCTTTCATGATAATAAAATCTTGTGGTGCTGTTGATTCGAGCAGTCCTAATTTAATAGCATTTTTATCCGGATAGATTTTTAAAAACCGGATGCTTAGTTGCTGCTCTTCAATTGTTGTTTCAATAAAATTCTCTTGGCTGTTCCGGATATAATAGACCGGCGCAACTTCTACGGTTTGCGATGGGTTGTGCAAGTCCGTAACAGTCAAATGGGCTGCGGCGGCAATATCTCCGGGCAGGGCAATGTAGCGTGGGTCTTGAGGTTGGGGGCTTATGCTGTTCAAAATTATTAGTCGGCGGTTTACAACGGCAGTATCGCCTGGTTTCAGCTCAATTTCTTTTAGTTGCTCAGCGGTTTCGCTTTCGGTTTGGGTTTTATCTGCAAACGAGGTTATATGGGTAAATACATCTTTGTGCAGGTAATGTTTGGTTGAGGGGTTGGCAACTAAACCCATTTTAGGATTTTTTTGTGCGTGGGGGCGCAAGGTAAACGACTCTGTTGGAGCATCGTCTATGGCTTGTTTTTTCTCGTAGAGTACCGGAAAATAGGAGTCAATTTCATTTTTAATTTCTTCGCCTTTATAAGTAACCCAATATTGCCCCATTTGCACAGGTTGGTTTTTGTACAATAAAATATTTTCGGCATTAGTTTTTGCGTCAAAGTCTTTGCCGTATTCAATACCCATTGTATTAATCGAAATTACATCTTGATAGCCTTGTGATATAAGCGTTCCGAATAAAATTAAGGCAAACCCGATATGTGCAACCGATGCACCTGCTACGCGCATTTTTCCGGATTTTATTTTTTGGCCAAAATAGGTGGCATTGGCAATAAAAGCATAGGTTGAGGCAAATAACATAACCATATAAGGCCAATACTTCATACCCATAGCCCATGCAATCGCTACTGTTAAAACAGCAGTTAGTGTTAAAGGTATTATTTGGCTGGCGGCAAATTTTTTAAGGTCGCTGGTTTTGAAACGCAAAAACTGTACTGCTCCACTTAAAATGGCAATTAAAATGGCAAACCAAATAGCATATCTATTATAATGTTGTACGGCATCGGTAATAGTAGTGTTAGTTCCGAGCAGTTTATTGATTACCGGCCACGAGGTATCTACCGATATCATACCGCCAATAAGCAGTAGTAACAAAGCGCCAATAAACATCCAAAACTCGCGCGAGTAGGCACTTTCTTCTTTTTTTACGTCTGGAATACTGCGCCATCGAGTAAAAAGTAAAATTTTTGTAATGGCGATAAAGAAGAATAAAAAGGCCAATAACTGCCCCGACATGCCTAAATCGGTAAACGAGTGTACCGAGGTTTCGCCTAAAACACCACTACGGGTTAAAAAAGTTGAATATAAAATAAACAAAAACGATAGCGGCAGTAAAATAAGGGTTGCTTTAAGTGCGTATCCGGTATGTTTGTAAACCAATAAAGTATGTAATCCGGCAATTAGCACTAACCAAGGTACTAACGAGGCATTTTCTACGGGGTCCCAAGCCCAAAATCCACCAAAAGTCAGCGATTCGTAAGCCCAAGCCCCACCCATTAAAATTCCCAAGCCTAAAACGCCGCCTGCAAATAGGGTCCATTTTAGGGTGGGCAAAGCCCAGTTGGTATAGTCGCGCTGCCAAAGTGCTGCTAAGGCGTAGGCAAAAGGTACAATTACCCCGGCAAACCCTAAAAATAGCACCGGCGGATGTATTACCATCCAATAGTTTTGCAGCAAAGGGTTAAGACCGTTGCCATCTGTTATCATTGAAACGTAATCGGCACGTCCAAAAATTGGTGCAAGTGGAGTGTCGTCGCGCATTAAAATAAAGGGACTACTGCCTAATTTATAGCCAAAAAAGTAAATGCCTATAAGCATAACGGCTAAAAATATTTGGGTAGCGCAAACAAAAGTCATTGTGGGGGCTTCCCAGCGTTTGGCGTTACGTATTAATACCAAGCCTAAGACGGCGTGCCAAATTGTCCATAACAAAAAACTACCTTCCTGCCCTTCCCAAAAACACGAAATCATGTAACGCAAAGGCAAATCTAAAGATGAGTGCTGCCAAACGTATTTATACTCGAAACGATGGTTAAAAATTAAGTAAAAAAGTATAATAAAAATAAGTGCAACTGCCGTAGCATGGATATAAAAAGCACCACGAGCCAATTTTAACCAAGCTTGTCCTTGTTTTTCGCTTTCGGGGTTTTGGGGTTGGAGTTGTACAGATGTGGTATTGTATAAACTGGCGCAATAGTAGCTAATAGTAGCAACAATTGCCGCCACTAAGCTAATGAGCGTACACAAATGGCCAATTTGTCCGGTAATAAACCACTCGCCAATATAGTTCATTTTAAATTATATAATTTTTAGTTTAAAAAACACGGCCATTTGGTTTTTTTCAAATTAAACCAATCAATCGTACAAATAAACAAAATAAGGTTGATTGCTAAACGGGAACAAGTTATTTTGTAGTGCTAAACTCGGTAAATTCACCTTGTTTTGCCCCTACGCCTTCTTCAATATATTTTGAAGGGCATTTGAGTAATATTTTTGAGGCTTGGAAAGTATCGCCGACCATTTGCCCTGTTAAAACAATTTGTTCGGAGCGTTCAAAATCGCGCGGTTTTGGTGCTCTATATACGACTTGTTTTTCTAAGCCTTTGTCATCTTTCATGTAAAACGAAAAAAAGTTAGGGTCAGTTTGAGGGTCGTAGTGCATTTCGGCTGGGCGGCTTAATAAACCTACAACTTGAAACTCGCGACCATTTCCGGCCAATTTACTGGCGGTGGCAAAGTTTTCGTAGGTGCTGTAATTGGTTGAAGTTACAACGACATAAGCCAATAATCCGGCAATAATAACAATTGCTACAATATGTAATTTTTTCATACGCTATTGTTCTTTTTACGTTTATATTGTCGCAAAGATACGGCAAAATATTGAGTTATTAGACTTACGATTAAGCCTTTGCCGCTAATAGGTTTTTTAATTATTTGGGGTTGCTGCCTTTGTGGTTATTTAAGTTTTATCCGGATAGATTTTAGGCGTTGTAATAAAACTTGGTATAGATATCAGCAGGTGGATTTCTTATTTCAAAATAAGTTCGTTGATTAAAATAAAAACTGCCATTAACAAAATTGCATAGGCAAATATTGTTTTTAAACTTTTATTATTAAACTTTGTACTTAATTTTACTCCTATAAAAATGCCAAGCAGTGCTACTGCCAATACTGCGGCTAAAAACGGCCAGTTTAATGGGTAAGGATGTAATAAACTTACGGCAAAACCCAGCAGCGCATTTAAAGCAATGACACCCAAGGCTGTGGCAATGGCTTGTTTCATGGTTAAATGTGCAAAAAGAACCAAAGCAGGGGTAATAATAAATCCGCCGCCCGCCCCTAATAGCCCCGTTACACAGCCCGTAAAAATGCCAATTGTAGTAAATTGTGTTTGATTTGGCAGGGAGGTGTTGTTATTTTCAATTGTATTATTGGTTTTTTTGGTATTTGATGAGTTAGCAGTTCGAAACATATGCCAGGCAGCAAAAAGCATTAAAATGGCAAATGATAACAACAAAAAGCTATTTTTAGACAACTGCAAATCTGTACTTATTAGTATTTGGTTTGGTATAGCCGGAACAAGCCAAAACCGTGTAGCAAAGACAGCTAAAGTACTGGGCACACCAAATTTTAACAATACCGGATAATCGACCAATTTTTTTTTTGCGTGTTGAAGCATTCCTGCCAAGGCGGTGCCACCCACAAGTAGCAGCGAATAATTGGTAGCCAAGCTTGCCTCAAATCTAAATAAATAAACCAAAATAGGTACGGCAAAAATAGACCCGCCACCGCCAATTAAGCCTAAAGATATGCCCATAATCATTACCCCTATATAGCCCAAAACAGTTAGTACCATAAAGAAATAATTTGGTAATTTTGTTTACAAAGATAAATAAACAAAAAAACTGCTGCATAATAGGTAGTTGTATGCAGCAGTTAATAAGATAATAAACAAAAGAAGTCGGGGAGACTGGATTCGAACCGGCGGCCCTCTGCTCCCAAAGCAGATGCGCTACCGGGCTGCGCTACTCCCCGATTAGGCAATAAACAATTTTATTTGTAATATAGCCTTAATGTTGTTTTAATAGCCAAAATTAAAGAACGCGGTGAGAGAGGGATTCGAACCCTCGATACCCCTTTCGGAATATGACAGTTTAGCAAACTGTTGGTTTCAGCCACTCACCCATCTCACCCGGCTGAAAAAAAATGGGCAAACTACCGCCTGCCGCATCAATCGGGTGCAAAGGTAAGGTATATTTGTTGGTTGTGCAATGCTTTTGCTAAAAACATTTTTATTTTTTGGAAATTCAAATTACCTGTTGCCAATACCTAAGACAATAAACCCACTTCAAGCAATTTATTTTTTCACTTTTAACTTTTAACTATTCACTATTCACTATTCACTATTCACTATTCACTACCCACTATTCACTACCCACTTTTAACTTTAAACTAACCACCATTACTAAGCACACTTAGGCACCCTTTACTTTAAAAATCTGGTCATCAAAAAAGGTTAGCGGTTCAAAAAGAGCAAAAATTATTTTCATTTATGCATATGTGTTATTTTTTAATGACATAAAACTATCACATTATTAAAATAAAATTTTAAAAGAAATGAAAAATTATTTGAAAAATTACAAACACATAAATTACCTTTACGCACAATACTCAAATTAGCATTTTATAATAGTTTTCAATTTATTCAACTCTACTAGTATGCATTTTTATCAACTCATTAATACAAATGTTGTCGGAAAGACAGGTTTTTATCCATATTTGGATTTTTCTGCCATCATCCCTAAGTATACGAATTTTCAAGTAAATTTAAAGAGCGAAACCGCACTAAAGTTAATACACCAATTAGTATTAACTCAGTTGGTTTTATTGCCCCAACAAGGGGCACTATCCTATTAAGTGTTATTGCACTAACAAAGATATTTAATGCCTTTAAACCGAAAATTCTATTTGAAATTGAAAAAGAAAATCTGAATTTTCTTAAATTGCAGCCGAATATACCCCCTAATGAAAACATCTTATTTTATTATATCGTTTCTGGTAGTAATATTTGCCGCTACCCTGCTCAACCAGTACCGATTGTATGGCAGTTTTAGCGGCGTTTATGTGGTGGTGGTTTGGTTTTTAATATTGAATATTTTAGTTAATTATTGGGAATTTATTCTTTGGAAAAAAATTGATTTAATTGAAGCTACAAGCAATAAATATTACCAAACCTATATAAACGAAAAAGCAACGCCTTTGGCGCAGTTTATGAACCAAAAAATGAGCTTTAGCCGTTTTTTTAGCGCAAGTTTTTGGTCGGGCTTGTGGGTTGCCTATTCAATGTACGACCGCTCATATGCCGACAAAAAATCGTTTGGCTTTGCCATTGATGTAGGCAATGGGTTAAGCACGCTTATTCCTTGTCTGATATTGCATATTGGCTTTTCGTACCACTTTTTCGAAGCCAAAGTTTTTGGCATTATTATGCTGGCTTTAATGTGGCAGATGGCTTATGGCACCTTGGTTTACTGGTTTAGCTTTATTGTAAACAAACGCTACGAACTATTATCGAAAAGGCAAAATTTCAATATTATAGTTGGTTCTAATATTTCTTGGCTAATTTTTAGTTTGGTTGGAATTTACGCCGCTATCAGGTTAATTTTTGACAATAATTTTTCTGTTTTTGGTATTTGAGAAATGTTTTTTAAAGGAAACTGCCTTTTTATCCGGATTTTTTTAGTAGGCAGGGCTTCAATCCATTTTTAGCTTCAAACCTTCGCGCTGCTTCACCTGAATTTCAATTTAGCAAACGCTACAATTTCAGAGCTTTTAATGCCCATTTGATAGATGGGTTGTCGGGTTTGGAAAGAGTATGGCTATTTGACCCTAGTTGTCTTAAAAAGAGTGGCAAACATACGCCCGGAGTTGGTTCTTTTTGGTCGGGTTACGCCTAAGCCATGCGGTGGGGTTTCAAGATGGTAGGCTTTGCCTTAGGCGATGTAGAAAATCATACTGCCCTACATTATCAAGCTGTTCAAACCCAGTATATTAAAGGAGCAGATGGCGACAGCCTTAGGCAGTACTATGCTGGTATAATAGTAAACCACGCAAAGGAGTTGTTAAAAATCTCAAAATACATGGTTTTTGATGCTTATTTCTCAAAGAAATCATTCGTAGATGGTTTGGTCGGGCAAGGATTTACCATGATAAGCCGTTTACAGTCGAACTGCTATTTACGCTATGCCTACAAGGGTGCACAGAAAGGTGGACGAGGCAGACCAAAAGCCTTTGACGGAAAAATTGACCTTAAAAATATTTCGACCCAACACTTTACCATTATACCAAGCAAGGAAACAGAAATTATTTATCAGGACATTGCTCATGTACGCACTTTAATACGCTGGTGTAAACTTGTTATTGTTCAAAAACTTCAAGCCGAGGGCAAGGTCAAAAGCACCTGTGCTTACTTTTGCACAGACCCTCAAACCGATGGACAAAAAATACTACAATATTATCAACTCCGTTTTCAAATTGAATTTCTTTTTAGAGATGCCAAACAGCATCTTGGCTTACAAGACTGTCAGGCGAGAAGCAAAGAGGCATTAGATTTTCACTTCCGTAACGCCTAACAGTTGGCAAATTTGCTAAGGCTTTACATTGGCAAACTACGCCAAAATCTACCTACTAACAACGACAGTTCTGCCCTCGTTTTAAACCACTATCCACCATTATTAAACACACTTAGGCAACCTTCACCTTAAAAATCTGGTCATCAAAAAAGGTTAGCGATTTGTACTTAACGCTTTTAATAAGTAATACACAGCGTTTGTTTGTACCTTTGCCCTGTTATTTTGCCTTTTTTTGAAATTTTAATACTTGATTTAGTTTATTTTTGCTTCCGGAAACTGACTCAATATTTAACTAATCAACGTTACTATATCCGGAAAAATTACCCCTAAAATATTCCTGTCTTACTTCAATAACGCCTAAATAAAAATGTGTTATAATTATAATTTATTCTCTGCTTTATTGCCCAATAATTTTCACCTCAAAAACTATTGCACCATGCCAATAAGGTGGTTCAAACGGCCAATATTATGGTTAGTTTTTACAGCCCTAATACTGGTAGCACTACCCCATATTAGTAGGGCACAAAGCACCGACCCATATATTTATGGGCGTGTAACCGACGAAGGCGACCAGCCATTGCCCGGCGTTAGTGTAGTCGATTTATCAACTAGTAAAGCAACCACAACCAACGAAAATGGCGATTACAAACTTAATTTTAGCGATGGACACATGGCGGTTATTCAATACTCGTTTGTTGGAAAACGCAAAGAATACCGCGAAGTATCGCTTCGTCAAGATGATATCCGGGAAATAAATGTTGTGTTATTCCCCGAAAATATGCTATTAGAACCAGTTGTAAAAACCGGTGAACGCGCCAAAAGCTCAACCATCCAACCATTAGATATTAAAATAATTGAAAACATACCAAATACAAGCGGTGGCATAGAAGCACTTTTGCGCGGCAGGGCAGGCGTAGTGGCTAATAACGAGCTAAGCAGCTCGTACTCGGTGCGCGGTGGCAATTTTGACGAAAATTTGGTGTATGTGAACGATTTTGAAGTGTATAGACCTTTTTTAGTGCGTGCAGGTCAACAAGAAGGGCTTAGTTTTGTAAATCCGGATTTAGTTAGCAGTGTAGGCTTCTCGGCAGGTGGTTTTGAAGCCAAATACGGCGACAAACTTTCATCGGTTTTAGATGTAAAATATAAAAAACCGCACGCCTTTAAAGGCTCGGTAGCATTAAGTTTGCTAATGGCCAGCGCACATGTTGAAGGTGTGGACAAAAAAGAGTTAACTACTTTTGTTTTTGGGGTGCGCCATAAAGCAAATTCCTATTTATTAAACGCCCTGCCTACCGATGGGCAATACAGCCCCTCGTTTACAGACGTACAAACTTTTATTACCCGCAAACTTACCACTAACTGGGAATTGCAGTTTTTGGGCAATTACTCGGGCAATGTTTACAAGTTTAAACCGGCCTCGTTAGTATCGAGTTTTGGCACGTTTAACGAAGCTTTTCAGTTGAATGTTTATTACGATGGCCAAGAACGCGACAGCTATCAAGCCGGATATGGGGGTATTGGCGGCGTATTTACTAGCGATAATAACAAGCTGACTTTAAAATTTATGACATCGGGGTTTGTTACCACCGAGCGCGAAGCCTATGATATTATTGGGCAATACTGGATTAGCGAACTCGATAAAAATGCCGGAAGCCAAACTTTTGGCGAAGCAGTAAAACTACTCGGCGTTGGAACAACACATAACTGGGTGCGCAACGAGCTGCGCGCCAATATTATTAACCTTACCCACCGCGGATTGTACGAAATAAATCCACGAAAATTAGCTTTAAGCTGGGGGCTAACTGGCCAACGCGAAAAAATTACCGACCAACTTAATGAATGGGGGCGTTTAGATAGTGCCGGATACACCATTCCCTATACAGGTGTAAGCATTAAAATACGCGATGTATTAAAAACCGAGCTAAAATTAGAATCTTACCGGATAACAGGCTTTGCGCAAAACGAATGGAATATAGATGACGAAGGCCGTTTGCAGGTAACAAGTGGCGTTAGGGCAAGTTGGTGGAGTGCAAATGAAGACTTTTTAGTGAGTCCGCGGGTACAAATTGCCTACAAACCTCGATTAGCTGCACCCGATAGCACCGAATGGACAGCCTTAAAACAACGTTTTGATAATTTAGTTGATAGAGATTTGCTATTGCGGTTTTCATCCGGATTGTATTACCAGCCACCTTTTTACCGCGAAATGCGCAATGCAAAAGGGCAACTCAACACCCAACTCCGCGCCCAAAAATCGGCACATTTTGTATTAGGCAGCGAGTATAGTTTCAATATGCTCAATAGGCCATTTAAATTAACCGCCGAAGCTTACTATAAATATCTTTGGGACTTAGTGCCCTACGATTTAGATAATTTATTGATTAGATATTTTGGCGAAAATCGTGCCACCGGATATGCCGCCGGATTAGACCTTCGCTTAAACGGAGAGTTTGTTAGAGGTACCGATAATTGGCTTAGCTTGTCAATAATGCAAACCAAAGAAGACCTTAAAGACGATTTTTATTACTTATATCTAAACGCCGGAGGCGATACCATAAAAATTGGTATTACCGAAGACCTGATACCCGTAGATAGTATTAAAATGGATATTGGCGCCGTGCCGCGCCCCACCGACCAGCGGGTTAATTTTGGCATTATGTTTCAGGACTATTTGCCTTCGAACAAAAATTTTAAAATGCACTTGTCGCTGGTTGTTGGTACAGGCTTTGCCACAGGCCCAAAAGATACCCCTAAATTGCGCGGCATTTTTAGAATACCACCCTACCGAAGGGTTGATATTGGATTTTCGTACTTGTTGTATGATAAAACTACCCGAGCAAGCAAATTACACGAGCGCAGCATTTGGCGAAAATTTGAAAGTATATGGGCTTCGGTTGAAATTTTTAACGTGCTGGGGGTAAACAATACCGTTTCGTACAATTATTTTAAAGCCCTAAGCCCCGATTATGCTACCGAACGCTTGTATGCGGTGCCTAATTATTTAACAGCACGGCGTATTAATGCCCGCATTTTATTTAAGTTTTGAGTTAAAATAATAGCAGCAACGAAACAAAAAATTTTTTATTTATTTAAAAAACTTCTTCAATAACGGCTATTAAATCTTTGCTAATTATATCAATATCACCTTCGCCATTTATGTGGTGGGTAACATTTTGGTAATGCTCGGCAACAGGAGCGGTTTGAGCCAAAAACACGTTGTAACGGGCTATAATAGTTTCCACATCTAAATCGTCGCCACGCCCAGATGTTAAACCACGCTCTAAAATACGGCGCACTATTTCATTCTGACTAACCTCTAATAATAGAACAGCATCTATCTTATTGTCTCGCTTTGCCAATAATTCATCTAAAGCCTCAGCTTGGGCAATCGTTCGTGGAAAGCCATCAAAAATAATACCGTTGATACCAGGCTCTAAAGCGTTTAATTTATTATCAATCATGCCAATTACTACCGAGTCCGGAACCAAATGGCCGGCATCCATGTACATTTTAGCCTCTAAACCCAAGGCTGTCTCTTCTTCTTGCTCAGCACGCAACAAGTCACCCGTCGAAATATGCAGCAAGCTATAATTATCTTTAAGCAATGCTGCTTGTGTGCCTTTGCCGCTTCCGGGGGGGCCAAACATAATAATATTAAGCATATAAATGGTGTAAAAAGTACTATAAGTGTCTAATATCCGGCACAAAGATACGAAAATTAGCCGGTCTTTTCAATTAAAAAACCCTTAGTTAGCTTGTTTTACCTTTCTTGACTTCTTAAAATGACCATAAAACAAGTAAACAATTGCTGGCTAAATTGGATTTATATTATATTATGTTGCCTGTTTGGGTATTTACCCCCATATTTGCAGTTTCATTTTGAAGTTTTTATGATCCAATACTGATATGATTACTTATTCGGAGAACATGTTACAAAAACTTAAAACCTTATTAAATGAGGGTGGGTATGCCGTAAAATCCGGAAAAGGGAATTTTAATACCGGACATTGCCTTCTATCCAGTAAACGAGTAGTAGTAATCAATAAATTTCATTCGACCGAAGCCAGTGTTACCGCATTAATCGAACTAATTGAACATTTAACTTTTAGCGAAACCAATTTATCAGATGCCTCGCGACAGGTATTGCTTGATGTTAAGAACCACCTTGTAAAAAACAAAACACGTTTGTTTTAAAAAATGAATTATTACCAGCAAAATCCATTTCAACAGGCCCATGTTACCCGCAATTTGCTCTATCTCAACGTAGCTTGCTTTGCTGTAAGCTTATTATTTGAAGGCGCAATGGGCATAGATCTTAATCGAATTTTGGGTATGTACTTATGGGAATCTCCCAATTTTAAACCCTTTCAGTTGGTTACACATATTTTTATGCATGGCAGTTTAATGCATATTTTTTTCAACATGTTTACTTTGTATATGTTTGGCCCATTGATAGAATTGCGTTTAGGCCCAAAACGTTATTTTTTTTACTACTTTTTTACCGCTTTGGGAGCAGCATTTTTGTTTAATTTAACCTCAACCTACGAAGCAGCAGCTATAGCCGCCGACCATAATGTTAGTACAGCCGAAATAGTTTCAATGATGCCTCCGGTGGTGGGCGCTTCGGGTGCTATTTATGGACTTTTATTAGCATTTGGCTTGTTTTACCCTAATCAGTTATTATATATCTATTTTGTTATGCCCATAAAAGCCAAATATTTAGTATTGATATTTGCCATTTTCGAACTTGTAATGGGATTGCAACATAATCCACAAAATAATATTGCCCATTTTGCCCATTTGGGCGGCATGTTATTTGGTTTTTTACTTATAAAGTACTGGCAGCATAAAAAAACGATATAATGCAATAGAAGTTTTTAATTTAAAATATCAAAAAAATATTAGTTATTTTGCTAAATTAAATTAGCTGTAAATGCTGCGTTCGTGCGTTTAACCATTGCCGCCAGCGTTGCTTTTGGGCTAAACTCAAAAAACTCAGTTGCTCCGTCCAAAATCATATTTTCGAGGGTTTGTTGCCAGCGCACCGGAGAGGTCATGTGGACAATAAGATTATGCCTTATTGTATCGGGGTCTTGGGTGGGTAGCGCGGTAACATTTTGATACACAGGGCAGCCGGGCGGCAATATTTGGGTGTCATTAATTGCCTGAGCCAGTTCGTCTCGGGCGGGCTGCATAAGCGGCGAATGAAAAGCTCCGCCAACTTGTAAAGGTATTACGCTGCGCGCTCCGGCTTGTTTTATTAACTCAGATGCCATTGCTACGCCAGCCAAACTTCCGGATATAACCAATTGTCCGGGACAATTAAAGTTAGCAGCCACAACTATTTCGTTAGTAATACCATTGCAAATTTCTGTTACCTTATCATTATCAAGCCCTACAACGGCAGCCATTGTTGAGGGGGTGGCCTCGCAGGCGCGTTGCATAGCTTCGGCGCGTTTTTTTACTAAGTTTAAACCATCGGTAAAACTAAAAGCCCCCGCTGCCGCCAATGCCGAAAATTCGCCTAACGAGTGCCCCGTAAGCATATTGGGGGCAAAATTGGGCAGGGTAAGCGCTTTTATAACCGTATAAACATACATGGCAGGTTGTGTTACGGCAGTAGCTTTAAGGTCGTTGGCGCTGCCATTACACATTACTTCGCTAAGTGAAAAACCCATTACAGCATCGGCCTCGTTTAATAGTTGCTGGGCATTACTTCCTAAATTTACTAAGGCGTTGCCCATACCCTCGGTTTGCGAGCCTTGTCCGGCAAATAAATAAGCCCTTGTCATAGTTGTCAGTTATTAGTTATTAGTTATTAGTTATTAGTTATTAGTTATTAGTTATTAGTTATTAGTTATTAGTTATTTACCATCAGCCATTAGCCATTAGCTTTTAGCCATTAGCCATTAGCCATTAGCCATCAGCTTTTAGCCATCAGCTTTTAGCCATTAGCTTTTAGCCTTCAGCCATTAGCCTTCAGCCATTAGCCATCAGCCATTAGCCTTCAGCCATTAGCCATCAGCCATTAGCCACCAGCCACCAGCCATTAGCCTTCAGCCATTAGCCATCAGCCAAAACATTACAAGTGCCAAAGGTAGGATATTTAGTTTAAATCCGGATAAAAAATGCCCGATAAAACGAGATACGATAACAAACTCCCTGTTTTTTTCGTTGTAATACGGCAATCTTATTCAACGTAGTAACATAATTTTAAGCAACTAAATACAAATTGTTAAAATGCTTAAATATCCGGTTAAAATACGTTAATCGGTTTGGCCGTTGAAATCTTTTGCTCTTATTTTGCGTTACAATCTCATGCTTTGTTTTTCTAAGACGAGATAAAAAATTATTTTCAGGCTACTTTTTAACCATTTGCCCCATTACCAATCAATTAATTAGTTATACAACACAAGATACACTTTACTTCAACATTTATTTAACAAATTCCAAACTTAAATTTAATCAATATGGCACGCTTCGGTCAATTGTTACTTGCCGCCGCTTTAGGTAGTGTTATTACTTTAGGCGCATATAAAGCCTTTAGTCTTGATAAAAAAATTATTAATGTTAGCGCCGAGGGGCAAACAACCCCTGCTACTTTTACCAGTTTTGGGCAACAAAATGTTAGCACTACAAACGGTGCATTTGCCCCAGTCGATTTTACGCTGGCTGCCTCAAAAACTACGCCAGCCGTAGTACATATTAAAGCCACCGAAATTGCAAATACTACCAATAATGGCAACCAATTTTGGGGTTTTCCGTTTTTTGATAACGACGATTTTTCTCGCCCGCGTGGCGGCGAAGCTACCGGGTCGGGGGTAATTATTGATGCCGATGGCTATATTGTTACCAATAATCACGTAGTAGATGGCGCCGATAAATTAGAAATTACGTTACACGACCAACGCAAATTTGAAGCCAAAGTGGTTGGCCGCGACCCCTCGACCGATTTGGCCGTCATAAAAATTGACGCAACAGGTTTGCAAGCTGTAACCTATGCAAACTCTGACCAAGTTAAAGTAGGCGAATGGGTGCTGGCTGTCGGAAACCCGCTTAATTTAAGCTCAACAGCTACCGCAGGTATTGTTAGTGCTATTGGCCGCAATATTCATATTTTAAAAGACAAACGAGCTATTGAATCGTTTATACAAACCGATGCCGCCGTAAATCCCGGAAACTCGGGCGGTGCCTTGGTAAACTTGCAAGGCGAGTTGGTGGGCATTAACACCGCTATAGCCTCGCCTACGGGTAGCTATGCCGGATATGCCTTTGCCATTCCGGCTAATATTGTTAAGAAAATTGTCGAAGATTTGCGCACCTCCGGAAAAGTACAACGCGGTTATTTAGGCGTTAGCATCCAAGAGGTAAATAACGAGCTGGCCAAATCTAAATCGTTAAATATTACCCAAGGCGTTTATGTGGCAGGTGTTCAGCCCGGAACCAGCGCCGAAAAAGTTGGCCTCCGCGAAGGTGATGTTATTGTTGGCATTGATGGCAATACTGTTCAAACCCAGTCGAGATTGTTGGAATTAGTGGCACGCAAACGCCCCGGAGAAACGGTGAATGTAGCTGTAAACAGAAGCGGCAGCGAAAAACAATTTAATATTGTATTGGCCGGAGAAAACGACTTTAAAAACTTTAGCAGTGCAGCCGGCAACACCAAGGTTTACGATGAGCTTGGCGTAGGACTTAGCGAACTTGGATCAGACGAAGTACAAAAATTAGGTATTAGCGGTGGTTTAAAAGTAGATAAAATTGCCACCAATGGACTAATTGGCTATTATACAGATATTAGACCCGGATTTATTATTACCAATATTAACAACGAACCAGTTGCAAGTATTGACGATTTTGAAGAAACCATTGCCAATGCTAATAACAATGTTGTGCGTTTAGAAGGATTTTATATGAATAGGCCAAATTCGGTTTATCAATACGCATTCAAAATGCCTAACTAAGCAAAACAAAATAAATCAAAGCGATAAACAGAAAAGAAATTAAATAGGTTTCTCCGGGTGGATATATTGACGGCCTTATGCTTAAAGGTTTTGGCAAGAATATTCATCCGGAGTTTTTTTTGTTTGCAAACAATTTTCTGTTTAAACCTAAGCAGCCCGTAAACTGAATATCGCCTTATTTTTAATAAAATTTTCATTTTAGGAACTTTTTATTCCGACTTGTAGTTTATGGTAAACTTACAGCCACGAAAATAAACCTCGTGAGACGGCAATTAATTATTTTGAATCGCCAAATCAAAACCCTAAAAAATATTTTACTTAAAACGAACTATATTATTGCCCCCTTTGTTTAACTTTTTAAACGAATTTTGTACCTAAAAACTAATACAACCAGCAAAAAAGAATTGTTAAAAACTACCAAAACTTTATTTTTATACTTGGGGCTGCCTTGGTATTGACAGTATTGACATTGGTAGGTAAGCGTGTCGAGCCTTGCCATATTTGCTCGTTAACCGAATGGGTAAAAATTTTAAGTGGCGACTATAGCTACAAGCTTGCTGCCTAATCCAAGGGATTAAGCATAAGCAGTCTCCGTTCCTGCCCCGTGCCGTTTCGTTTGGTTTGTGCCCGCAGGACGAGGCTTCATAACCCTCAAACCGAAATAGCTGTTCGAGTTGCCCGGCAAAACAGCAAATCTTAGGGCATAAGGTATAAATTGGTAAGTGTTGCCCCGTTTTATACCCTACAATTAACGCAGCACTACACACGTAGAAAGCCTATGGGTGCTTTATCTGGACGAGGGTTCGACTCCCTCCAGCTCCACTCTTTTTGTTAATTTAGCCGCTTGTTGCCCTGCAAAAATAATTGCACCACAAGCGGCTTTTGTTTTGCGCTGATTGGCTGCACGTTGGATGAGAAATAAATGCTTTAAATTAAGCATATCTTCAAAATTAATTCATCTCAAGAATTTTCTTCTAAAAAAGCGTTTGAACCAATGATTTCGCAAATTAAATTTAGCCTAATACATACAGGCTAAAATAAAGTGTCGTACATTTACCACATATAGCCGTTTCTATATATTAAGGCTTAATTTTTCGCTCACAATTTAACCGCCGTTTGCTATGATTTTTAACACTTCCTCCCGCACCGGCACTTGCTACACTTTAAGCAAGCGCTGGGGTAAATACTAAGCCGCAGCTCACCGCTTTGTATTTGCCCCCACTTCCCCTCATCCGGAAGATGAACCCACCCCTGCGCCCCTCCAGCGGAGGGGATGATGGCGAAATCCTACTAATCCGTTAATCCGCTAAATCAGTGGTTCTGACAAAATCCGGATAAAAAACCACAAACCAAACCAATTTTTTAACTTCAAAAAAAACATTTTAAATGAAAAATTTTTTTCTTAAATTTGTAGGCTCTATACCTACAACAGCCCAACAGCCCAACAGCCCAACAGCCCAACAGCCCAACAGCCCAACAGCCCAACAGCCCAAAAGCCCAACAGCCCAACAGCCCAACAATTTAAAGACCACAAAGATACTACTACTATTGCTTAGTATGGCAATAATAACGCAGAGAACCCCCTTGTTAGCGCAAAATTACCTGTACGATTTTCAAAAAGAATACAACTGCATAACGCAAGACCCCAATATTGATGCGGTACATTATGTAAATGAAGAAGCCCAAAACCAAGGTAACACTTTTAAAAGCCTTCCCAAATACGCGATAGAAAACATGGTTTGCCCAGATAATACCGACCCAAGTTGCAGCCCAACCGAAAACAACCAAGGTTGTGGCACAAATCAATACGCTGCTGGCTTGTTTTCTTGTTACGATGATTGGACGAATACTCCATGTATTGAACCGCATTGTTTTCAACTATCAACCTGTGCAGTACAAGCAAAAACAGGCAAAGCCACTGCCTGCGTTTGTTCAGACGAAGGACTAACAGAAGACTGCTTATTGCTTCCGGATTTAATACCCTCGCCTTGGTCTTCGTCTAATTACAAGGTAAATTATCAGGGTACTATAATGAAAGGAGTACATTTTGACCCCTTTACCTTAAAACTACTAATATCCAGCGACTTGGGAAACCTTGGCCACGGACCCATTGAGCTAAAAGGCACCAACGACTATGTATGCTGCCCTATTGAAGGCTCGGCTGCTTGTGAACCATCAACCGAAACGGCACCCTGCCCCCTTGGATATATTAAAAAACAAAAATTAGAACAGTATATTTACAAAAAAATGCCAACCATTGACGGAGAAAACGAATTAGTTAAAACGGCGCATACCGACCCCAAAATGTATATGATTACACACCCCGAACACGACCATTTACATGTTGAAAACTGAGTAGAAATTAGTTTGCGCAAACGCAATTTTAACAACGACGACCCTCGAACATGGGATGTTTTAGGCAAAACCGAAAAACTAAGTTTTTGCGTAAGCGACGGCAACAATGCCGTTTGCTCGCGCCCGTTTAGTGCTACCGACCTATTAAGTTATAGCAACAACCCAAACGACCAAACCATTACCGATATATTGGCAAACTACCCAGCGCAAACAACCTCGAACCCGTTGTATGCCAACCCTTGGCAAGACCCCAACTGGTCTATTTGGGACAACCCCAGTTTGCTTAAAAATAAACTGGCAGATTACGATAATTACGCCTTAGGCGGACCGTATTGGGATTGCAATAATCCGGAGGTGCGACTAGGACATTCGCCCGGATTTATGGACTTGTATGGCTCAGAAACATCGGGAAACCATATTATGTTAAACTGCAATGAAGTTTTCGACCCAAACGAAAAATACTATGTGGTGCTGCATGTGAACCCAAAAGAAATTTTTAAAGAAGAGCGGTACGATAACAACTTAACCATTATACCTGTTGAAATAAATATGCCTACTACTATTTCAGAATCCGGAATAACAATAACCGGAGAAGACCTCGCAACAATTGGCTCGCCCGATTTACCCGTAGTTAACCACGACCACCATTTTCCTGTTTGGTCAATCAATAACCGCATAAACGGCAAAGTGGTAATACCCAATGGCTACGAACTAACCATACAAAACTGCACTATTGAGTTTATGACCCCCAATAGCGGTATTATTGTTGAGCGAGGAGGCAAACTAATTGTAAAAAATGCCACCCTTAAAGGTAACGACTGTTTAGGTAATATATGGCAAGGTATTGAAGTACACGGTGCCGACAACCCCCTCTTTAATGTCCACCCTACCAACCCAAACGATTTTATTACCGGAACCTACCCCTACAACGAATATTACCACGGCGTAGTAGTGCTACAAAATGCCACCATCGCAAGCACCAACACCGCCATTACCACTAAACGCACCGACGAAATTGGGCAGTTTGGCAGCAACCCCAACTATTACGGCGGTATTGTTTATGCCGAAAATTCTACGTTCAGAAACAACGGTCGTGCCGTTGAGTTTATGAAGTTCGAACCCGATAATATTAGCCAGTTTAACAACTGCTTATTTGAAATAACCACCGACAACACCTTACCCATTAACCCATGGGCACATATAACCATGTGGGAAACCAAAGGCATTAAATTTAACCACTGTACGTTTAGTTTCCCAGCCACCTTGCTAAATGGCATAGACCCTACCATTCGCGGTATATATAGTATTGACGCCAGCTATACCATTAGCAATCAAAACACGTTTAACAACTGTGTTTCGGGCGTACACGCCACCGGCACTGGGCTTATTACCCCCATAAGTATTGGTCTTGGCGAAGTTTATAACCCCCAAACCGCCAATATTTTTAACAATAACCGCTATGCAATTATACTAAGCGGCACCAACAAGGCAACCGTAACCAACAACCTGATAAGCCTGCCTGTTGATGTCGATTGTGCCGGAATATACAACGACGGTGCCCTGCACAGCAGTATTTTACACAATAAAATAGTAAGGGGCAATACTGCCAATAACTACCAAAATTTTGGCGTGGTGTTAACAAATACGGGTAATTTTGAACAACCTTACGAGGTGAAAAAAAATCGCTTTGAATACCTCACCGAAGGCGTTGGCGCACAAGGCATTAACGACGGCGCCAGCATACTTTGCAATAATAATATAAACGTAACGGATTGCATAGCCTTGCACTTAAACCCCAACCTTGGGGTACCCAGTATAGCCGCTTTACAAGGTTCTGAACAAAAACCCGCCGGAAATGTATTTACCCTCGATTGTGCCAATAGCAATAACCCCGCCCTACACCTTATTGCCGACCCCATGGCTATGCCCTACGAATATTTTCACCATACCGTAGCGCAGTATATACCCACTTGCAACGAAGATGCCGGCAATAAAATAACCATCACCCCCACCAATATTCCTTATAGCCCTGATTGTATGCCCGATAATTACTGCCCGCAACCGCCTTGCAACGAAGCATACAGCAGTATTACCGCCCAGCTAAATACCTTAAACAACCAATTAGCGGGTTTAACCCCTAATACCCCTGCCTATATAGCAAAACAAGCCGAAATTTACGAAACCAATCGGCAGCGATACCAAATGCGGCAGGTTCGGGTAGCCTATTATGTACAGCAGGGCAATTTTGCCGAAGCCCTAAATAGTTTGACAAACGAAACCGATGCCGCCGCCCAACAACAACGAATTGCTATTTGGTTGCAAAGCAACGACACCACCGCTGCCTCCGCTATTGCCAATTTACCCGATACGAATACCAACCAGCAAGTATATAAACAGTTTAATACCTTAACCTATACCTTGCAAACCACCGGAAACCATTGGCTAACGGCTGATAGTGTGCAAAATGCCACTATTGCGCAGTTGGCAGCCGAACCAGTGCAAGCGGGCAGCTACGCTAAAGCGGCCTACCAGTTTATTAACAAGACATTTATTTACCCCGTTTTACCCAACCAAACCGATACCGCCGGAAAAACCCTGCCCAAACTGCGAACTGCCTTAGCAAATGGCAACCAGTTTTTATACCCCAACCCTTTAAAAAATGGCAGCAGTATAGCCATAGTATTACCTGCTGGCAGCAGCGCTGCGCAGTTTAGTTTATACAATGTGCTAGGGCAGGTGGTATGGCAACAAACCATAAAAAGCAGTATATCACAGTTGGCAATACCCGCCAATATAGCCAATGGCGTGTATTTTGCGCGCATAACCAATACCCAAACAGACCTTAAACAACGCTATATCATAGCGCGATAAATGCTTAATTAACACGCTTCTACACCCATAAAGGGTGTAGAAGCGTGCTTATTTTACCCATAAACAATAAAACCATGAAATTATATATATTAGCCCTAACCATATTGGTTATTAATACCCCTTTTATACACGCCCAAGAGAATACGTTTGCTAAACTATGGGCTTTAGAGGATAGTTTAAAAAGTTGTGGCAGCACCATTACCCTAAGCCCCGGTGGCGATAGTATAGTAGTGGCAAATAGTTTGTTAGACTACCATGTGAACCCCAAAAACCCACCCTATATAAAAGGCAATGCTTTGGGTATGGTATTTTTTAATTTAAACGGCGATACCCTAAGCAATACCCCCTATTATGGCGCAACGGGACCCTACGGGCGCGAAGTAATGGGCGATATTATTGCCAAAAAACAGGGGGGGTATTATATGGTAAGTTTGAGTATAGATACCGCCCTTAGTGCCAACGACAACCAGGCCGTAGCCGTTTATAGTTTTGACGAAAAAGGCAAATTGCTTTGGAGCAAACTCTATGGGCAAAACTACTATTTTTATATGCCCTGGCATAGTATAGTAGGTAACCAAAACGAGTTGGTAATAGTAGGCAGGTATAATAAACAATTTTACGGCTCAAAAGCAGACGGCTTTATGCTAAAAATAGACAGCACGGGTAAAAAACTATTTACCAAATACTATGCCCATAAAACCGAACCTGCTAACTACGAGATGATACATAAAGTAATACTCACCGCTGATAAAGGGTATTTATTGGGTGGGGTTACCGGCGACAGTTATATAGGACCCATGGTACATGATGCCGAGAATGGGGAGGGCATGTTGATAAAAACCGATAGTATGGGCAAAGAACAATGGCGAAAATACTATATAATAGAAAACTATACCGAAAACCACGCTGCCATGCTTATTGAACCCTTTGCCGATGGCAAATCGTATATGTCGGCATCTGTTTATTATTTAGATTTTTGGGACAGGCAACCCTATATTGCCAAATTAGACGAAAAAGGCGAAATGTTGTGGTATAAAGATTTGGGTTATTTTGGCATATTAAGCCTAAAACGCCTGCCCGATGGCAATTTTATTGCTTCGGGTTATGAGGCTACCTGTAAACCTTGCGCCCCTGTTTGGGGGGCATTGGCAAAAATAGATACGAATGGCAATATATTATGGAAACGCAAATACAAATATTATGAAAAGGGCGACCCCAAAGGGACAGCATACAACCAGTTAACAGATATTGTTTTATTACCCGATGGGGGGTATATGGCTACGGGTAGGCAGTTTATAAAAGAGTTGCCATTTTACAGTTATTTATGGCTCATTCGCACCGATAGTGTAGGCTGCATAGCTGGCCATCCCTGCATAGATAGCCTAAACCTCGCCAACCCCTACCCAATGGTTGGCATAACCGAGCCACCGCCCAACCCCGCCCAATGGCTACTATACCCCAACCCGGCAAATGGGTTGCTAACCATAGCCAATACTAATTTAACCACCGCAACCATAAGTATTTACCATGCCAATGGCAGCCTTGTTTACCAACAGGCGCAAGCCCCAAGTCATGCTATTAATACTGCCAACTGGGGCAGTGGTATGTATTATGTAGTAATTGCACCCAACCAAGGGGGGCAAATACTGCATAAAAAAATAGTGATTTTACACTAAGATAAAATAAATGGGGGAAGGTGTTTGCTTACACCTTCCCTCCATTATTACTATTTTTTAACACTTAAAAAATTACAACTATGCGGTTTTATTATTTTTCTATAGCCCTTTTGGTAGGGCAATTAGTATATAGTCAAAACAACAACGAATTTATTTATTTTAATAAAACATTTAAACCAGATACAATGACCATCTACACATCAAGCGCAATTTCTGTAGATGGAGGGTATTTGTCGGTAGGTACTTTTACAACGTATAATACGCTTCAGCGTGGTTTTTATGCTCGCAAAATCAACTTATTAGGCGAAA
Organism: Sphingobacteriales bacterium; assembly: GCA_016706405.1. Taxonomy (NCBI): domain Bacteria; kingdom Pseudomonadati; phylum Bacteroidota; class Sphingobacteriia; order Sphingobacteriales; species Sphingobacteriales bacterium. The sequence continues at coordinate 873,750 of JADJJT010000002.1, read as the reverse complement.
CGGAATGGTTAAAGAGTTATGAACAATCTGAGTTTATTAGATATGTTTTGGGAAGTGAAATATTAATACCTACATCAGACAATAATTTTTTAATGATAGGAAGCCATGCGCATAAAAACAATACCTTAACAGACATAGTTCGGAGTAATGGACAAAAATTAGGCTATTTTTTAGACGATTGGTTCAAGCGGACATTTTTTAGGCTCTATTTTTAGCTCAAATTTGGTTAGCTTCCTAATTGGTTTTAAATTCGTCTGTCTGTAAAAACGGAAACAAGCTCTGCTGGGGAGCAACTTGTCAGGGATAAAACAGATGCTTGACGAAAATGTCTTATCAAAGGCTTACTGTATATTGTAAGCCTTTGATATTTTCAGAAAGCCCTTATACCTTTAAAAACCCATCTATAAATTTCATTTTCCGTTTCATTGATAGGCCATTATGGTTTCTTAATTTGTTTTTTAAATCTGCGAAATGTCCATCAATAGCATTGGTTGTGTTAGGTATTTGAAGTTCCCTGTTATCGTGCCAAGTAAACAACCAAGGTAAATTATTCTTCAAACTACGATAAGCACTCCTAAGCCTTTTATGAGTGTAAAACGATTTGTTTGTAGTCGGATTTAGAGTTCTCTCGTTTAGAAACGCTCTCCATTTTTCAAACCATAGCCCTAATGCTCCGACAAAGCTTTCTTTGTCTGTTTGCTTCATCAAATCTACAACATCCATCAACTCTTGTGCAGGTTTTAGCTTTGGCTTTCGGGTCAAATATCTTCGAATTATTGCTGCCTGATGAAACTGGCACATTTGGACAGGAATACCCTTAAACGACTGAATTAAGCCTTTTCTTCCGTCACAAACAATAGCCGCAATAGTAAAACCCCGCCTTTTTAACTCCTCAATTCCTTCCATATACAGCGCATTGGTCTCTGTCTTTACATAATACTTCAAAAGGTTTTCTTTGGTGTAGGCATCTTTAAAAAGCATTACGCCAAAACCCCGCCCCCAATAGGTAGTGTCCATTAACACAACCACTGCGCTACCCGTCTTTTCCGTAGGCACTATTTTAACTTTGTCTAACCGCCTTTGAATCGTTTTAACAGAACAATTATATTTGTGAGCTAATTGCAAATAGGTCTGCTTGCCACTTTTGTATTCTTCCCATATTTGCTCATTATTGATTCGTTGCCCACCTAAAAATTGTTTCCCACAATGAGCACACTTATACAATTGAACTCCTTTTACAAGTCCGTTTTTCTTTACAAACCTTTTACCACAGTAAAAGCATTTTTTTTATTCATAACCTTTGATTGTCCTCAAAGCTAACAATAGTAATGCTTTCGGAGGTTTTTAGCCTAAAAAATGTCCATTAAGCCCATAGTTCTGATAAAATTTACTCCCGATGGCACCCATTTATGGACAAGCATTATAGATTCGCCCGATACACATGAGCATCCATATTTTGTTATGCCCACGCCCCAAGATGGGGGGTATATATTGGCTGGTATGAAACAATATAACAACAATTTTCCAAATGGGCAGTTTTATGTGCTAAAAGTAGATAGTTTGGGTCAAAAACAATGGGATAGTATCTATGGCTCAAACGTTAGGGGGAAAGCTTTTCAAATCATACCATCGCCACAAAATGATGGCTATATTGTAAGTGGCGGTCTATGCACTAACCCAAACGATGAGAACTCATCCGATAATTATGCGGCTAAAATTGGGTTTGACGGCAGTTTAATATGGGGTAAACTTTGGGGCACTAACGAAAGCGATGATGCTATACAAATTAATCCCACGCAAAACCCCTTAGAGTATGTTGGTTTTTCTACTTTATATGATTATGCAAGTTTGCAATGGTTCTTAAAATTTAACGAAAATTTCGACACCATTTACAGCAAAACCTTTAGTTTGCCCAACCACGAAGCGTTTGGCTCAAATGTACTGGTTACTCCCGAAAACGAGTTTTTAATTATTAGCAGTTGTGCCAACGATGTGGGTGGGCGTTTTTCGCAATTAGTAAAGTTTAGCAATATGGGCGATATTTTATGGATAAAGCAGTTTCCGGATTTAAACCCCAAAGATGACTACTATTTACAAGACATTGAACCTACACCCGACGGGGGTTATATATTAGCTGGGTTTAATTATAGCCAACAATATGCGTGGTTGGTTAAAATAGATTCGTTGGGTCAAACTTGTTCGTATATGGGCTGCGATAGTATTGGCACCCTCAACTGTGTGGGTCAAATAAGTAAACCCGTTGCCAATTTTACTACCCAAATTAACGAACAAGCACTCTATTTGCAAAACAAATCGTTATATGTTTACCCCGACAGCCTCAACGGGGGGCATTATATTTGGGATTTTGGAGACGGCACCCCGCCCTTTATTACCCAAGACCCTTCGCCGTTTACACATTATTATACCAATCCCGGCTATTATAATTTAACGCTTATGGCAACGGTATGCGGCGATACCAGCACCAAGCAGCAAACCATTGTAACCAACTGTTATGGTCAGCCAAACAAACCAGAGGCAAAATTTACCATAACCCCTACTGCAAACGAAAAAAAGATATGGCTATATAACGAGTCGTTATACGTTTTTGCCGACAGCACCGATGGCGGTTATTATCATTGGATATTTGGAGACGGCACCTCGCCGAATATAACCGCCAAAGACGAGCCATTTCAACATACCTACAAGAACCATGGTAATTACCAAATTACTTTATATGCCATTGTTTGCGGCGATACCAGCGTTTCGCAACAATGGGTAGCCATAGAGGTGGTTGGTATAGAAAATTCCCCTCCTTGGGGTGGTTCTTCGAGGGCGTTAGGGGGAGTAACCCCCAACCCTGCCCACCAAACCGCCACCCTAACCCTCAACCCCAACTACACCCATTTAATACACCAAGGCGAAACCCTTGAAATTTTTAACACCCAGGGGCAGTTGGTTAAAACCGTTCCTTTATCCGGATTAGAAACCACCACGTTTACCACCGCCAACCTAATATCCGGAATATATTACTGCCGCCTTCAAAACCATCCGGATATTGAGGGTGTTAAGTTCCTACTCTACTAATTCCCCCTCAAAAAGCTAATCTTGTAGGGGTTTTGTAAATGGAGAATAAAAATCTAAATTTGCACTAAAAGATGCAATAAAAATGTCAGAATTTGCAAACCAGTCGAGTTTTCGCCTTCTGAGCTATTTTAACTTTTAGTTTGGTGCTCGTTTATCTTCTTTTTGTTTTGCTTTTTTTACTGCTGCCGCTGCTGCTACGACGACTGTTACCGCCTGTAGAATCACCCGTATCTTGGTATTCTATCCGGATAGTGCGCCCCCTAAACTCAAAACCATCTAAATAATTAAATACTTGTTTGGCAGCACTTGTTTCAACCTCAAAAAAAGAGTACACGCCTTTAAGTGTAATTTTGCCAATATTTGCCTTTTTAAGGCGGCAGCGGTCGCAAAGTATTGCCAATAGCCGGCCTTTGTCTAAACCGTCGGCTTTGCCCAGGTTAATAAACAGCAGTTTACCTTGTGCGTAACTAAAATTGTCGCCATACGGAAGCCCCTCGTAACGGTCTGTGGGATAGTCTTTTTTGCCGGTTGAGCCTGATTTTGTAGCTGCCGGTTTTTCCGGAATATTGAGGTCGGTGGCATCGCGGTAATAATCTAACAAATGGTTAAACTCTAAATAAGCAAAACGTTTAATAATCTCCTCTTTGCTCAAGTCGCTAAACTCGTCATACAGGTCGGGCAATAAGTTTTCAAGGCCCGTTTCCTGCATATCAACCTCGTGCAAACGATGAACTAGGTGCAACATTTTATTTTCGCAAATTTCTTGGGCTGTTGGTATGCGCAAAGCCTGAAATTTTATCTGTAAGGTTTTTTCCAACTGTTTTACTTTGTACTGTTCACGCGGGGACAGTAATGCAAGGCTGATTCCGGTTTTACCCGCCCTGGCAGTGCGCCCGCTTCTGTGGGTATAAAACTCTAATTCGTCGGGCAATACATAGTGAAAAACGTGGGTAATATTTTCAACATCTATACCGCGTGCAGCCACATCTGTTGCAACTAAAAATTGTAAGGTGCGGCTTCTAAAATTTTTCATTACGCGGTCGCGTTGGACTTGGGTAAGGTCGCCATGCAGCGCATCGGCGTTATAGCCATCGTTAATCAGTTTTTCGGCAATTGTTTGTGTATCAATTTTGGTGCGGCAAAAAATAATGCCGAAAATAGCTGTTTGTTGGTCAATAAAACGTTTTAAAGCGGGGTAGCGGTCTTTTTCGTGGATGGTTGCATAGCAATGCGCAATGTTTTGGTTGGTAATTTGCTGGCCACTTACGCTAAGTTCAACGGGGTTATACATGTATTTTTCGGCAATACGCTTAATAGCGGTAGGCATAGTAGCCGAAAAAAGCCATATATTTTTATCATCGGGCGTAGCCGATAAAATAGTTTGAATATCCTCTTCAAAGCCCATATTCAGCATTTCATCTGACTCGTCTAAAATAGCATAGCGCAAGGCCGATATGTCAATAACTTTGCGTTTCATTAAGTCCATCATCCGGCCTGGAGTGGCTACAATTATATGTGCTCCCTGCTTTATTTGTTTGATTTGATGCAGTATATTAGCGCCGCCATAAACGGCAACAATATTTAATGGTTTAACGTTTTGTGCATATTTGGTAAGGTCGTTCATAATTTGCACACATAGTTCGCGGGTGGGAGCTAAAACCAATGCCTGGGTTGCTGATTCGTAAACTTCACAAAGCTCAATTAGCGGCAAGCCAAAAGCGGCGGTTTTTCCGGTTCCGGTTTGTGCCATTGCCAATAAATCGCGGTTGTTGTGCAGTAAAAACGGAATGGTTTTTTCTTGTATGGGTGTTGGCGTTTCAAAGCCCATTTGGGTTAAATTGCTTAGGAGTTTTTGCGAAAGTCCTAACGATTTAAAATTTTGCATGTATTTTTAATTGAATAATTTATGGCACAAAAGTATAAGTAGAAGCAAAAAGGCTATCTAATATTAATCTGTTTATTAATTTAGCTTAAGGAATAAAAAATTTGATGCGGTGTTTATTGTTGCGCACCAAGGAGATTGCACCGGATACAATAGAAATAACAGGTGTTTGGATTTTATAATCTTTATCCGGATTAAAAAAATTTAGCTCATTTTTACCTCGCTGCACGCAGTTTTATATACCTAATATTACTTCCTCCGGTTAAAGTATTTGGTTTACATACGCATGAGTTTTACAAATAATTTACTTAAATAAACCTATCTTTGCACAATAGAGCGCAGCTCAATTTAGTTATACAAATATAAATTATTTGTTGTTTGATATTGCCAAATATGAATTTTTTTGCAAAGGTACAAAAACGTTTTCAAATTGTGGTATAAACTGCGCCGGTGCGCCTTAGATTTGTTAATAATAAGAATAAAATTTTAATTTCATTTATTTATACAATTCATGTACAAAGAGCGATGGGTTTTACATGGTGTTTTGCAGCAACATTTAATTGAGTTGTTTCACTCGCCAATTTCGCGCGAGTTGTTAATTCGACTCGATGGACGCGATTTGTACCACGAAAAAGTTGAAACCAATAAATTGTATCAATTTTTTGTTGACAGCGAATTATGTGAAATAGTTATCACAAAAAATGCCAATGGCTTTAAATATACGCTCAATAGCCCCGAATTTTCGACCAGCAAATTAGGGAAGGCCAATAAACGCAAAAATTTACTGCAAAAGTTTGGAATTGGATTTGGGTTTTTATCAATTTTATTATTTATTATATTTTTTGGTATGCGTATTATCAAATGGCATCACAACAACGAGCTTTCGTTAGCTTTTGAAAATAATGCTGCCGAAAACACCACCACTACTGCCGTTATTGTAAAATTAGGTCCTAAAGTAATGCCTATTGATACCTCCTATTTTCCGGAAAAAGCAAATAATAACCAAAACTTAGCAGTGTATGCTTACTCGGTTAATTCAGATATGTATTTTGGCACAGTTGAACTGCCTTTTAATAATTTACTCCAAGCGTATATTGCCCCCACCGGTTGGCCTGTTGATACAGGCTCGCGGTTTAAATTGGTATATCACAAAGACGACCCTACTTTAAACTGGCTGTTTTTAGAGCGCCCCGATAGTCTTGAAAGTCAGCGTTATAGGCAGTTAGCACTTAATAGCTGCGCCAAATATCATGCAAACAATAATAACAATAACGTCAATATGCAATTAATTACCAACTATTGCCATTGTTTGGTTGAGCAGATTTTACAAAATAACGGTGTGAATAATTTAAAATATGTATATTATTTAGGCCAACCCAATTATCATGCCGACAACGATTTTACACTTTTTTGGAAAAAACCTGAAAATAAAACTATTGATTCTAAATGCCGAAAACTGCTACAATTACACAAATAAGTTTGTGTTTAATGTGGTATCTCCGGATAAAGCCAAATATTAAACTTTACAAAGCAATTTTATGTTTATGTTTTAATTTTAGTGCTTACTTTTTTTCTATTTCTATATTCTCATGTTTCAAATTCGTGTTGTAGCTGCGGTAATGCAAAATGCAAAAGGGCAATATTTATTAGCCCAGCGTGCCCAAACTGACAGGTATGGAGCTGGCTTGTGGGAGTTTCCGGGCGGCAAAGTCGAAGGCAATGAAACCGACACTATTGCCCTAAAGCGCGAAATTAAAGAGGAATTGTCGCTTGATATTTTAGTGGGTAATTTGTTGGCAACCCATATAGTTTGTAAAAACACAAAAACCTATTTTATTTTAGCTTATCAGGCCACTATCTTGGCGGGTAATATTATGCTTACCGACCACGATGCCGTAGAATGGGTATATGCCAACGATATCTTAAATTTTGAATTAGTGCCTGCCGACATTGACATTTGGCGACAAATAGCAAAAAACATCTAATTTAACAGCCCAAGAAAAACCCAGTTTTTTTGCCTTAAAAAGAGCAAAAATAAGCCTATCTTTGTACGGTAAATCTTAAACAAAATTAAATTTTATCAAGAAAGATATGCGTCAAAAAATTGTAGCCGGAAACTGGAAAATGAACCTGTCGCCCACTGAAGCCCATGATTTAGTGGCCGGCGTAGGGGCATATTTATCCGGATTAATAAACACACCCGCCCTACCTCCAAACCACAAACAGCACACCGTTTTATTTTGTCCGCCTTCAATTTATTTAGCGCAAGTGGTACAGCAGGTAACCGCTTTAAATTTACCTAATTTATTAGGCGTAGGAGCACAAAATTGCCATTGGGCTACAGCGGGTGCTTATACCGGCGAAGTGGCCGCACAACAAATTGCCCAAACCGGGGCGGGTTATGTTATTATTGGCCACAGCGAACGCCGTCAGTATAACCACGAAACCCACGACATACTTGCCCAAAAAACCTTAGCCGCACTAACTGCTAATTTAAAGGTTATTTTTTGCTGCGGCGAACCGCTTGAAGTGCGCAACGCCAACGAACAGTTCGAGTGGGTGGGTACACAACTTACTCAAAGTTTGTTTGATTTGCCTCAAACAGCCATGCAGCAAATTGTAATTGCCTACGAACCCATTTGGGCTATCGGCACGGGTCAAACCGCCACCCCACAACAAGCCGGCGAAATGCACACCTATATACGGCAACACTTAACCAACCAATACGGGCAAGCTACTGCCAATCAAATACCTGTTTTGTATGGCGGTAGCTGTAATGCCCAAAATGCGGCCTCGTTGTTTGCCCAGCCAAATGTTGACGGTGGTTTAATTGGTGGTGCATCGCTTAAAGTGCCCGATTTTTGCGCTATTGCCCAAGCTTTGCTTACAAGTGATATTTAGTAGGTGCTTTCTTTTTGAAGGGCAAATTTGATAGAAATAATTGTACGCAAGCAAGGGCATAAAAAGTACTAATAACTCCGGATAAGCGTGCTGTCGAAACTGCTTAATGGCTGAATTTTATTGGCACTGTAAATTGTTTTGTCAAACAATTCTTGGTTTAGAATTGTGTTTTCAAAAACAGTGGAGCAAACTGTATTGGTTTTCGTACTTTCAGTGGCTAATTCTATGGTTAGCCTGCCTAACGATGTAACATTTACATAAGCATTATAGCCCAATATAAGTTGTTTAATAGTTCCGGCATCTGTATTGATAGTCGGATAATGTCTTGTTGTTGTTTCAGTATTTGGTATAACTACCACATCCCACTCATCGGGTACGTGATGTAAAGACCAGTTAGCGGGGGTGTTCCAATTGTTTGGGTTGCAAACAAACCCACCAAGCCAAACATTTTGAGCCGAACAATTCGCAGTGAAGTTAACATAGATAAAAAGAAGAAAGATAAATTGTAATAATAAAAAATTAAACCTGTTCATAACTAAAGTTGATTGTAGTGTTGTTAAATTTAAGCCATAAATTGTATTATTACAAATACGCATTGACTTTTATTCAACTACACGCTGCAATTAAAATTTTGTTAGCCGCAGATTATTAATTTTTTAAAAAAATAATTTATCCGGAGAAATGGAATTTATAAGACCGCCTGATTTGCCCTCCATCGCCTACTTTTTTATCCGGATTCAAAATTAAGTGGTGACCATTCATCTGGCCCACTATCAAATACGCAGTTAAAATTTATTATTTAAATTTTGTTCTTAGGTAAACAAATAAGCCACATCTTCGCGGGTAAGTTGTTTTACAAATTTTGCATCGGCAGCTACTAAGTCGTAGGCAAGGGCTTTCTTTTTGGCTTGTAGCAGTAGTATTTTTTCTTCTATCGAATCTTTACAAACCATTTTATAGGCAAAAATATTGCGGGTTTGGCCTATCCGGTGGGTGCGGTCAATAGCTTGGGCTTCAACGGCAGGGTTCCACCAAGGGTCAAGCAAAAAAACGTAATCGGCGGCAGTAAGGTTAAGCCCTAAACCGCCAGCTTTGAGGCTAATTAAAAACACCCTAACTTGTTCATCCTCCTGAAACTTATCGACAGCATTGCGGCGATTGTTTGTATTTGTCGAGCCGTCTAAATAAGTATAGGTAATATTATTTTTTTCGAGGCGCTGGCGCAGCAGGTCTAACATGCCCAGAAATTGCGAAAAAACTAATATTTTGTGGTTATTAGTAATTTCTTCCAACAATTCCATTAAAACATCTAATTTAGCTGATTCATGGCCGTAATCTTCGGGGCCGGGCAATAAGGCGGGCGAGTCGCAAATTTGCCGCAATTTAAGTAAGCCCTCTAAAATATAAATTCCCGATTTTTCCATTCCGTCTTGGTCTATTCGGTCTAAAATTTTAAACCGATATTCATTTTTGAAAGCTTCGTAAATGCGGCGTTGTTGTGATCCCATTTCGCAGTAGTGCGTGGTTTCGGTTTTTTCCGGAAGATCCTTTGCGACCATTTCCTTAGTACGGCGCAGCACAAACGGGAAAATTAGTTTGCGCAAAACTTCAACTTTTTCGGTATCGTTATTTTTATCAATTGGGTTGGCAAATTCGGTTTTAAAAAATTCGGTGCTGCCTAACATACCAGGATTTAAAAAACTCATTTGGGCATATAAATCGAAGGTATTGTTTTCAATGGGTGTTCCACTAAGCGCAATCCGGTTATGCGATTTTAGTAAACGCACTGCTTTGTACCGTTTGGTATTAGGGTTTTTGATAGACTGCGATTCATCTAAAACAATATAGCTAAAATATAAATCGCTAAATAGTTCAATATCTGCCACTAAAGTTCCATACGAGGTAATAATTAAATCGAATTCGTCGAACTGTTGTTTGCCAATGCGGTTGCGGTTAATTCCGTGGTGGGTGTAAAAGGTTAAATCCGGCGTAAATTTGCGAACTTCGGCCTCCCAATTAAATAACAAGGAGGTTGGCACTACAATTAAATGGTGTTGTAAGCTGTTTTGTTGTTTTTGGTGCTGTAAAAAGGTAAGCACCTGTAAGGTTTTGCCCAGCCCCATATCGTCGGCAAGGCAGCCCCCCCATTTAAATTCATCTAAAAATGTAAGCCAGTTAAAGCCCTCGGCTTGGTATGGGCGCAGGTTGGCCAATACATTTTTGGGTAATGGTTTAGACTCAATTTGATTAAAAAGGCGCAGTTTCCGTTTTTTATCTTCAAGTTCCAATAAAGTTGAAGCATCGTCAATTTCTTGGTAAAGTTCGTCGAGCAGGGAAAAGTGAATTTTCGATAGTTTTAGTTTATTGCCTTTAACATCGCCTATTTTTAATATTGTTTCGTAGCGTTTTAGCCATTCTTCGGGCAAAACACCCATGGTGCCATCGCTAAGTTTTACAAAGCGCTCGTTGCGCATAACTGCACGTTGCACATCTTTAAGCGTTACGGTTTCGGTGCCAAATTTTATATCGGCCTCCATATCAAACCAATCAATGCCCGAGCTAACGCGCCATTGCATTTCGGGTTTATGCAAACTATAATTAAACCTGCTAAGTTGCTTAACCCCCATCAACTCAATTTGTTGTGCGTGCATGGCAGCGGCAAAATCTAAAAACCAAGCATCTTTAAGCAGCTCGTCAAAAGGTAGCAGGCAATATGGTGCGGTTGGGTTTTGGCTTAATTGCTCGTTGAACAGGGGGTGTTGTTGGGCAAAAAAATCAAAAAACTGGGTTTCAAAAGATTTGTCTCGGGTAATTTGGTACAATTCACCTTGTTGTTCTACTACAAAAGTGGCTTCTAAATTGTCGGGGCTAACCATATAGCCTTCGTAATACACCGCCGGACGAAAAGCGACCATTTCGTCGTTAGCATCGGTTAAATAGATGCGGGCAAGTGGTTTAGGGGCTATGTTTTGCCAATTTTGATTAATATTGATAGCTACTTCGTAGCGCAGTTGGAGGGGCAAAATTAACTGCCGCAATAGTACCGGAAATGCAGTTTTTTTTATGCTTAATCCATTATTATTAATTAAGTGCTTAATGAGGGCAAGGTCTTTACCATTGGGCAAAATCAACAAATGATCGTTAACAAAAAGCAGGCAGGGCGCGTATAAAGTTAGCTCGCCAAAAGGTATTTGCCAGCCCGATGCTGTTTTTACATATCCGGTTAAATAGTAAAGATCAGAGGTTTCCTCCAAAACAAACCCCAAACTAATAGGGTCAGTTATAAGTTGTAGCGGTAATAAATTGTTTAAGCTTAAACTTTTTCCGATATTGTTATGGTAAAATACTTGTTTGTTTTTTAATAGTTCAAAAGCTTTTATTAGCACAGGCTGTAACTGATAAAAAAGCTCTTCTTGTTTTTCGAGCGATGCGTTTGGATTGTTTTTTTTGCGGCTATAACTATTTATATTTACTATTTTTGTAGCTGAGGTTTCGGCGGTTAGCGATAAAGTTAGCTGCGTTAAATTCCGGATAATTTTTAGTAGCGCATTATCGGCAGCATCAATTTCGGGAATACTAAATGTATTAACAGTTTGCCATTTTGTTAAGGCATCGTTAAAATTAGATATATGTGAACTAATTTGGTGGGTTTCGGGGTTTAGTTTTCCAACTATTGGCAGCAGTTCAAAGTTTTTTTCGTATTCGCGATGCAGTACAAATACATAGCCTAAGCCAAAGCGGTCGTCTTCTGATTTAGCTTTTTTGTAGGCTTTTAAGCCTTCAAAAATGGCGTTTTTTGCTTCGGTATTGTTATTGTTGGTTGCGTTGTTGAAACTGTTTTCGTATTTTTCACTAATTTGATTAATTTGGCTGAGTTTAATTAAAGACGGGTCAAGAACAATTAACTCGGGTTTGTCGTCTGTCATTCTAAACTCAAATTTTCCGGATAAACCCTCGTCGTTTAGGGAGTATCCGTATTCAGCTAACAAACTATTTTTATAATCGTTCCAATTAGCCAATCCGGCAAAAGCATTTGTGCCATATTTAAAGCGCATCTGCAAAAAAACGATGGCTTTGTGCAGGCAAATTTTATAGTCTGTGTCTGAGCAGTTGCAAGTGGTATTAAATTGTTTGCCATCTTTGGCTATGGTAACCTCGTAGTCTGCATTTTTATATTTAAGCTTAGCTTTAATGGTTTGGTGGCCTATTGTTTCAATTTCGGCGTGGTCTGAAAAGGCCAACTGGCGGGCTGTTTGGTATAGTTCGTTGGGCAAGCACGATTGTATTACCGACTCGTTAATACTGGCCATGTGAAGCACTGTAAACGATTGGTCGTATTTTATATGTTGTAGTTGCTCGTCTAAGTCAAGTAAAGCTGCTATTTCGTGTTTGCATAACCCGCTCCAGTTATAGGCACACTCGCATTTAATTTGTAAAGTTAACGAGCTGCCAAATTTACTGATATTAACTTGGTAACTGCCGTCCATACTGTCGCTTTGTACGTGGTATAGTGCTTTTTCATTTTCTATATCTAATGAAACAAGCTGGCAGCCGTTAGCTTTTTTTATGGTACGTCCCCGCGCCAAAATAGTATTATTTGCCGAATTATTTAAATATTTCTGAATTGAACTTTTGCGCAGGTGCTCCATATTAAAAAATCAAACCAAAATAAATATCAAATTATTATTATATATTAATTTGAAGGGCGCAAGATACGCATAAATTTTTACCTTACCAATTTTTTGGGCTTAATATTGGTTGAATAGTCGCTTACAATAAACATAATTGTCTTAATTTTGCTTGATTAATTACAAGATGAACTTTTTAATTTACAAGCGATAAAATTCATATAAACAAAGTTGTCCATTTTATTATCCGGATATTTTAGCTGACAAGACAATATGAATGTAATTAAAAACGTTTTGCGGAGCTATAAAAACATATCTGTCCAAAAAAGCATTAAAAAACCTTATCCGGATGTTATTTTTAGCTAAATGAACGGTTTTATCATATTTTATGTTCTTATTTTGTAATTTTTATCTGAAATTTGAGCTTCATTGCATCCATTATGACCTACCCCGAAATATTGCAAAGTACAGTAACACAAGAGGAAAGAGTTTTAGTACAACAACGCAAACAACAATTGTTTATTGGTGTGCCCAAGGAAGCCCATTTTCAAGAGAACCGGGTTGCCCTTACCCCCGAGTCGGTAGCTTTGCTTGTAAATAATGGCCACAAAATAGTAGTTGAAACAGGCGCAGGCAAAAACGCTAATTTCACTGACCGCGATTTTAGCGAAGCCGGTGCAGAAATTGCCTACACCACCAAGCGCGTTTTCGAAGCTAATATTATTGTTAAAGTTGCCCCCTTAGCTTTAAACGAAATGGTTCATACACAATTGAACCAAATTATTTTTTCGGCATTACACCTGCCAACCGTTGGTAAAAATTATTTAGAAGCCTTAATGCAGCGCAAAATTACCGCCCTTGCCTACGAATATTTAAAAGACGAGGCCGGCGCATACCCAATTGTGCGGGCTATTAGCGAAATTGCCGGAAATGCTTCGCTGCTAATTGCTGCCGAATATTTAAGCCGTACTAATAATGGACAGGGCTTATTATTGGGTGGCATATCGGGGGTGCCGCCAGCGCGGGTAGTTATTTTAGGAGCGGGTGTTGTGGGCGAATTTGCCACCCGAACAGCCTTAGGCTTAGGTGCCGAGGTGCGGGTTTTTGACAACAGTATTTATAAATTAATGCGCCTGCAAAATAATGTGAATGTGCGGGTTTTTACTTCCATCATTAACCCCAACACCCTGCTTAACGAGTTAAAACACGCCGATGTAGCCATTGGTGCCATTCATTCGGGGGCTGGCCGCACGCCAACCATTGTTACCGAAGAAATGGTAAGCCAAATGCGTCCGGGCTCGGTAATTGTAGATGTTAGTATTGACCAAGGCGGCTGTTTTGAAACCTCAAAAATTACCACACACGAGCATCCGGTATTTGTAAAACACGGCGTTACACATTATTGCGTGCCTAATATACCGTCAAGGGTGTCAAAAACGGCCTCAAGTGCTTTAAGCCACGTGCTTACACCAATTTTACTTAAAGCCGAACGATACGGCAATTTAGATGCCATGTTAATAAACAATCCGGGTACCCGGTTCGGTATTTATATTTACAAAGGTGCTTTAACCAATAAACACTTGGGGTCGCGATTCGATATAGCATTTACGCCCATTGATTTATTGATGACCTCCATACAATAGATAAATAAACCATTTATATACCAAATAAGCCGCAAAACAACACTAAAATAATATTTTTTAATTTATAATTTTATATCAATCATGTCTAACAATCAAAACGATTTTTTTTCTGAACTTTTTAAAACTATTAACAAAGGGGTCGAAACCGTTACCCAAGGCGTGAACACGGTTTTAACAAATACCGGAGTAGGCAGTATTGGTGGCAATAGTGGCGGAATTGGCACCAAAACGCCCGCTATTAACATCATCGAATCGGGCGAGGCGTTTGAAGTGCGTGTAGCCGCACCGGGTATGTCCAAAGAATTATTTAAACTGGCTATTAAAAACAATGCTTTAGTTATTAGTTCAGATGGCGAGCCAGCCACCAACGAAGCAGCGGGCATAAAATATCATCAGCGCGAGTTTGAGTATGGTGCCTTTGAAAGACAATTTGCCGTGCCCGAAACTGCCGACATAAACCTAATTGCAGCAGCATACAAAGACGGCATGTTAGTTGTTACCCTACCTAAAAAAGCAGGATTTAAAACGCCCCCCGAACAAGATATTAAAATTTGGTAATAGTTTTAAGGCCAACTGTTCACCGAATTTACTTTTATCCGGAGTTTTTACCAGTTTGCAAAGGCTCGGTTAAAAATATCATCCACTAATCGGGTGGTAATTTCGTCAATTAACTGCGGTTCAACATCGTTTAGGTTGGTGTTTCGGTCAAAATCAACAAAGGTTGTAAACGTTTGCACCCAGGTTTTGCGTGTAATTTTGTTAGAACACTCAACTCTAATACCCGCCGTTAAGCGGTTTAAGGCTGCTTGGTCGCCGGCGCCCGATGCAGCGGGCTGAACATTGTATTGAACAATAGCGCCGGCAAAATGTAAATCGCCATTGCGCGGCAATTGATTTAAGCGGGTATTACTGTTAAATTTGTCGCGCATTTTTTCGGTTAGGGTATTACTCAATGTTGGCGACACATACGAAGCTAAGTTCGGAAACTGGTCAATACTATACGATGCAATGCGTGGGTCAACAACGGCGCCGGTAAACGAGTAAACACCACAGCCCAAAGTTCCGGATAAAATGACGGCAGCAATACAACATTGAAATAAGCTCATTTGTAGCCATTGACGACAACCGTTCATACTAAAACAGTGTGCTAACTCATTACTCTTTGATGTCATACTCTTTAATTTTTCGGTAAAGGGTACGTTCTGATATGCCAAGGTCGGTAGCGGCATCTTTTCGCCTGCCCCGGTGTTTGCGCAAAGCGCGTTGTATTAGTTCCTTTTCTTTTTCTTCAATTGAAAGGGTGTCTTCTACTTCAACGGGGGTATTAAAATTGTCGGTGGTATTATTGTTCGTTCCTCTATGATAATTAGAGGCGCCACTATTAATAATAATGGGTTGTTGAAGATTTGGGTTAGTTGACGATGCCATTTTATGCGTATTGGCCGGAAAAGCTGTACTCAATGGCTCGTCAGCCCACGTAGCATTATTTCCGGATAAAACGCTGTTACCCTCTTGCCCCGAAAGGTGCATAACAACATGTTTAAGTTCGGCAATTTCTTTGCGCATATCAAACAGTATTTTGTAAAGCAGTTCGCGTTCGTTGTAGCCGGCATGGCTGTTATTGTTTGTGGCCCCCGAAGTATCATCGTTGCCAAAGGGCAGGCGGGTAAGGGCTGTGCTGTTGCGGGGTATAAATTGGGTAATTTCGTGCACCCCCAAATTGCGTTCGGGCGATAAAACGGTGGCTTGTTCGGCTACATTTTTAAGCTCCCTTACGTTGCCAGGCCAATGATAGTTTTGTAGTACCTCCCGGGCTGCCTCGTCTAAAGATATTGGTTGGATGCGATTTTTTTCGGCAAATGTTACACTAAACTTCCTAAAAAGCAAATAAATATCTTCTTTTCGTTCGCGTAGGGGCGGTATTTCAATGGGTACAGTATTTAATCGGTAGTACAAATCTTCGCGAAACTTACCATTGCGCACTGCTTCAATAAGGTTTACATTGGTAGCCGCAATAACCCGCACATTGGTATGTTGCACTTTTGATGAGCCTACTTTTATAAACTCGCCTGTTTCGAGTACACGCAGCAGCCGCGATTGCGTTCCAAGGGGCATTTCGCCTATCTCGTCTAAAAAAATAGTGCCCGAGTTACAAACTTCAAAATAGCCATTGCGTTTTTCGTGAGCGCTGGTAAATGCCCCCTTTTCATGGCCAAACAATTCGCTGTCTATGGTGCCTTCGGGAATTGCGCCGCAGTTTACGGCTATAAAGGGGTTATGCTTTCGGGGACTTACATTATGAATGATTTGCGAAAAAACTTCTTTCCCCACGCCGCTTTCGCCTAAAATAAGTACCGACAAATCGGTTGGGGCTACACGAAGGGCTACGCTTAGGGCATTGCTTAACGAAGGCGAATTGCCCACAATGCCAAACCGCTGTTTTATTGATTGAATATCCATTATTTTTTAATCGTATTGGCCCTTTACTTTATTTGTTAGGTGTTTAGATCGGCAAAGCTTTTTTCATTGGTCAAAACTTTTTAGTTTTAAGACCTTTCCTTTTAACGATGCCGAGGTTGCGCTTTCAATCAGTACTTCAACATACTGACCTGGTTGATAGTTTTCTGCCGGAAAGACGACCATTTTATTTTGGTCGGTGCGGCCACAAAGGTCGCTATCCGAGCGTTTGGAGGGTTTTTCAATTAAAACGGTAAATATTTTGCCTACATCGGATAAATTACGTTGAAGAGCGTGTTTGTTTTGCAGTGCAATTATTTCATTCAAGCGCCGATTTTTTACTTCGGGGCTTATATCATCCGGATACCTGCGGGCAGCTAAAGTTCCGGATCGCTCGCTGTAGGCAAACATATAGGCCATTTCGTATTGTACTTCTTGCATCAAACTAAGCGTTTCGGCATGATCTTCTTCTGTTTCGGAGCAAAATCCGGAAATAAAATCGGTACTGATAGCGCAGTCGGGTAAAATTTGCCTAATAGCATCAATTCGGTTTAAATACCATTCGCGGTTGTAGGTGCGATTCATTTTTTGCAGTATATTGCTACTGCCCGACTGGACTGGCAAATGGATGTAATTACATATATTTTGGTGTTTTGCTATGGTTTGCAGCACTTCGTTGGTAATATCTTTGGGGTGCGAGGTGCTAAAACGCACTCGAAGTTGGGGGTCAATTAAGGCTACCATTTCGAGCAGGTTGGCAAAGTTTACTATTTCTTTGGTGTCGGGGTTTTCCCATTTGTACGAGTCCACATTTTGCCCTAAAAGGGTAACTTCTTTGTAGCCGCGTTGTACTAAGTCATGTGTTTCGGCAATAATTGAGTAGGCATTTCGGCTGCGCTCGCGGCCACGGGTAAAAGGCACCACACAAAACGAGCACATATTGTCGCAGCCTCGCATAATAGAAACAAAGGCGGTAACGCCATTTTGGTTTAAGCGCACGGGGCTAATATCGGCATAGGTTTCTTCGCGCGATAAGATTACGTTTACCGCACGTTGCCCTTCGTCGGCATTGTTTACCAAACGCGGAAGGTCGCGGTAAGAGTCGGGGCCTACAACCATATCAACAATACGTTCTTGCTCTAAAAGGTCATTTTTCAAGCGTTCGGCCATACAGCCCAAAATACCAACTAAGGTGCTGGGGCGTTGTTTTTTCACGGCGTTCAGGGCTTGCAAACGCGCGCGAATTCGCTGTTCGGCTTTATCGCGTATTGAGCAGGTATTTAGAAAAATCAGGTCAGCTTCTTCAAAGTTGCGGGTATTGCCAAACCCTTCGTTTTGTAATATAGAGGCAACAATTTCGCTATCGCTAAAATTCATTTGGCAGCCATAACTTTCAATATAATATAGTTTGCCGTTAAAATTATTGGGCAGCTGTTGGGTTTCAAAATTATCCAAAACCTCGCCCTGCCTGTCTTCAGGCAAGGGTGTGTTGTGGTGATTTTGGTGCAAATTGGCTGCTAAGGTTTCGATGTCTAAGGTGTGGGTATCGTTGTACATAACAATTAAATAGCATTAGGCAACTACAAAAATTGGTAAAGCTGGCCAATGCGTTTAAATGGGCTATATAGTTTGTATAGTTAAGTAATTAACGCTCAAAATTACTGTTTTTTGGGCTAATTACCTAATATTTACTGACAAATTGGCATAATTAAGCATTAAAACGCTGTTTGTACGTTTATTGTTTACTTCATCCGGCCAAATTTATATTTTTGCCCTATATTGCCAACGCTTCGAACAAAGTAAGTAGCCCAAAGATTATCTCAGCAAATTAAAAAATTAGTTGGTACAAATGTAAGTATCCCGGATGGTTGGCGTTTATTTATTCGGTAATTAGTACTTGTTGTGTGGGGGTGGTGTTTTTTATCTCGTCGGCTTCGTCGGCATGACTATAGGCGGCAATAATGCGTTTTACAAGTTTATGGCGTATTACATCTTCTTTGTCTAAATAAATGGTTGCAATGCCGTCAATGTTTTGTAAGATGTTTAAGGCTCTTTGCAAACCACTTTTTTGGTTTCGCGGCAGGTCAATTTGTGTAAGGTCGCCGGTTATAATACATTTTGCCGATGGTCCAATACGAGTTAAAAACATTTTTATTTGCAAGTTGGTGGCATTTTGGGCTTCGTCTAAAATAATAAAGGCGTTGTCAATAGTACGGCCACGCATATAGGCAAGTGGTGCAATTTCGATAATACGATTTTGCATAAAATAGTTTAGCTTATTTACTGGCAACATATCGTCTAATGCATCGTAAAGTGGGCGCAAGTAGGGGTCAACCTTATCTTTAAGGTCGCCCGGCAAAAAACCAAGGCTTTCGCCAGCTTCAACAGCGGGGCGTGTTAAAACGATGCGTTTTACTAAATTATTTTTAAGTGCTTTAACAGCCAAGGCTACGGCTGTATAGGTTTTCCCGGTGCCCGCGGGGCCAATGGCAAACACTATGTCGTTATCTTCGGCAGATTTTACCATGCGCACCTGATTTGGAGTTTTAGCCCTGATTAAATTGCCATAAGGCCCGTACATAATTATATTATCAATGCCTTTAGGTACATCAACAGGTTCTAATCCGGCTAATAGTTCTTCGATATGTTTTTCGGTAACTGAACCATATCGTTCCAAAAAATTACTTACTATTTCTACTTTCTCTGAAAAAAGTTTTATATCATTTTCGTTGCCAATTGCTTTAATAGTTGTACCTCTGGTAACAATTTTAAGTTTGGGAAAAGCATTCCGGATATAATTAAATTTGGCATTATCAATTCCAAAAAATTCAATTGGGTTAATACCCTCTAACGATAAATTTATTTCGGCCAATGCGTAAAATAGTTGGGTTTAGAAATTTTATTGTAAATAATTGCGAAAAATACAACTTAAAATGCTGAAATTTGCACCCTCGTTCGTAATATTCTTATTTTATTGCATTTTTTTTAACATTTGCTTACGTTTTCCTATGCAGGCATTCAAATATTTTGTCGAAGCAACCAAAAGTTTAAAAACAGTTGGTACCGTAACTTTTAGCTCTAAATTTTTGGTCAACAAAATGTTAGAACCAGTAGTTTTTAAGCCTAAACAGGTAATTATTGAGTTAGGTGCCGGAAATGGATGCATAACCAAAGAATTATTAAACCGGATGCACCCCGACAGTCAACTTTTTTCGTTTGAAGTAAATGAGAATTTTTGTACCATGCTAAATTCAACAATTCAAGACGAAAGATTACATTTAATAAACGATAGCGCCGAGCATTTAACGCAATATCTTCATGCAAATAATATTGAAAAAGTTGATTATATTATTTCGTCGGTGCCATTGGTTGTACTGCCCGAGGCAGTAAGTGAAACCATTATGAAAGCCGTAGAGCAGACCTTAAAAAACAGCGATGGAACTTTTATCCATTTAAGTTACTCGCCATTTTTACGCAACAAATTTAAACAACAGTTTAACGCCGTAAAATTATATTTTTCGGCACTTAATTTACCCCCGGCTTGGGTTTATGCTTGTAAACTTAGCAAAGTAGCTTAATATATTTGCAGCCTAAATTAAGTTATTACACTGCATCCATTTCGAACCAACTTTTTACTTGGCTTCTGAGGCTGCCAATTGTATGATTTTGATGATAAAACTCGTTGGTTTTAACATTATAGTTATACGCT
Source organism: Sphingobacteriales bacterium (assembly GCA_016706405.1). Lineage (NCBI taxonomy): Bacteria > Pseudomonadati > Bacteroidota > Sphingobacteriia > Sphingobacteriales > Sphingobacteriales bacterium. The sequence continues at coordinate 853,446 of JADJJT010000002.1, read as the reverse complement.
TTACCCCAATTTTGATGCTCGATGCATAATTCGGCAACTGCCGCAATTATATAATTAATATCGGCATCTGTCATGGTTGGATGAATGGATAAACGTATCCATCCGGGTTTGGCTGTTAAATCGCCGGCATCAATTTTACAGGTAATATTATGCGAAGTGTCTTGGTCAACATTCAGTAAGTAATGGCCATACGTGCCTGCACACGAGCAGCCCCCACGCACTTGAATACCAAACTTATCGTTCAACAGTTTTACGCCTAAGTTATAGTGCATATTGTCAATATAAAAGGAAATAGCCCCCAAGCGGTTTTGTATATGCGGCGCTAAAAGATGCAGATTTTTACATGGGGCAAATCCGGAAAAAATTTTATCAATTAATTCGTGTTCCCGTTGTAATATTTTATCGACCTGCATTTGTTCTTTTAATTTAATAGCTAATGCCGCCTTTATGGTCTGCAAAAATCCGGGGGTACCGCCGTCTTCGCGCGCTTCAATATCACTAATATAGCTATGTTCGCCCCAGGGATTTGTCCAGTTAACTGTACCGCCGCCGGGCTGGTCGGGAACCCGGTTGTTGTATAATGCCGAATTAAATATCAATACGCCCGGCGTGCCTGGACCGCCCAAAAATTTATGGGGCGAAAAATAAATAGCATCTAAATAGGCTTCGTCATCGTTGGCGGGGTGCATATCTATATTTACATAAGGGGCCGAGCAGGCAAAATCAACAAAACAATAGCCACCCGCGCGGTGCACCATTCGCGCTATCTCGTAGTATGGCGAAAACACCCCCGTTACGTTGCTACACGAGGTAACAGCCGCAATTTTTGTTTTACGATTTTGATAAGTTTTCAAAAGGGTTTCAAAATGGTTTAAGTCAACTAATCCATTTTCATCGGGCTTAATGCACTCAACATCGGCTATGGTTTCTATCCACGAGGTATGGTTTGAGTGGTGCTCCATGTGAGTTACAAACACAATAGGTTTTTCGTAATTGTGGGGCAATTGCAAATAGGGGGCCAATTTTTCGGATAGTTTTAAGCCCAAAATGCGCTGAAACTTATTTACTACCCCCGTCATACCACTGCCGGTGGCAATCATTACGTCGCTTTCACTGGCGTTTACGTGTTTTTTTATAATATGTTGTGCCTCGTGGTAGGCGTGGGTCATGGTGGTGCCGGTATAAGTCGTTTCGGTATGGGTATTGGCCACCCATGGTCCAAATTGGTTAGCTAATTTTTGCTCAATGGGGGCATATAACCTGCCGCTGGCAATCCAGTCGGCATAAACAACTCGCTGCAAACCATACGGCGAGTCGAAGGTGGCATTAGAGCCAATAGTATTGCGCCTGAATGGGGAAAAATAAACTTCAAGAGCATTCGACTCTGCATCTATCTTAGGTTGTTGAACTGTATTGGGCATATAAATTTAAAAACTTAAGCAAACCAAATTTTGAAGGCATAAAATTAACAGTAATTAGAAATGAAAACAAGTTTTTTGCAAACTCAACGCAAATATTTAGAGGCTGCCTAAATTTTATTTTCTAATTCTATTAAGCATCAATTTTATCATGGCAAATTGTATCATTGCTTGGCTCGTTTCGGTTTGGAACTCAAAGCCTTTACTCAATCTTCGATAGCTTTCGAACCAGGCAAAAGTTCTTTCAACAATTCATCTTTTTTTTGGCAGCACTTCGAATTTCGAGGCTGTATCCGGTCTGTTTACAACCTCAACCACCCATCCAAACGTTTTCCGGGTATTTTCAATCAACTCGCCGCTATATCCGCCATCGGCTATTATTTTTAGCAATCTGCAAAACCTGCCGCTGTTTTCAGCTATAACCTTTGAAGTTGATTTAAAGATAATCCATTAAAAAGCGATACAACATAATTGTTTTGTGCAAATTCGATAATATTAATCATAACATTTTTATTAAAAGTTGTTAAAAAATAAAATTAGGGTTAAAATATTTACCAGACCACCACACTACCCGTTTGTAGCTGATTTTCGGTTGTGTTGGCGGTGGTAATGCGGTACCAATAAACGCCGTTAGGCAGGGCGGGCAGGGGTAGGGCAATGGGGTTGTTGTTGGTGGGGTTTATAGAGTGGGTGGCAATTTGCTGCCCCAATATATTATAGAGGGTAAATTTTATATTTGTATTTGTATAGGTGATAATATTAACAGGGTATTGAAGATAAATTTGCTGCCCTCCCGTAACCGGATTTGGATAAACCATAAAGCCATCGTTGTTGCTTAGGTTATTATCCGGAAATTGTTGTGTATTGGTAAAATCAACATAAATTTGAGTGGTAAAAGTGTCGGCGCCGCAAAGGTTCATGGCAACCATACTCACGGCATAAGTGCTTTCGGCGGCGTATTGGTGGGTGGGGTTGGGTAGTATAGAGCCAAAACCATCGCCAAACGACCATAAATAGCTAATATCTCCGCCCGATGATATGGCGTTAAAGGCTACGCCATAGGTATTTAAAATTGGGGTAGCGTTAAAATTGGCTTTGGGTGCGCAATTTAACGCTGTGTCAAATTTAATGAGGTAGGGTAAATATTGTTCAAAATCAGGATTAACACCCCAAGTAATAAAACCATCTACAATTTTGTGCAACCGCCTAAATCTCAAAAATGTTGGATGCTCATAAACACTTTTTTGACTGTTTAAATAATGTTTATTGTATTTTATTATAATACTGTGTGATATATCTAAATCATAATTGGATTTTAATCCAGCAATAAGTATATCATTTTTATCTCTTGAAATAATATCTGTATAATAAAATGAGTAGTCATCATTTTTTTCCGGAGCAATTACATCTGTCCAAATTGTATCACCTTTGGCATCAATATTATACACCCAAGGGTTAGAATCAACAGGATCAACTAAAAGACAAACACCACCATTGGCATTATCAATAGCTTGTCCAAAACTATAATTAAATGACGTAGCTTCTGCTAACCCCTTGTAGCCATTAAACCATTTAGGGTTGCCGTTGGTGTCAAAACCAATAATAACGATCCTCGGAAAGTCCCACCACGAATTGCCATCATGCCCACTTACAATTAGCTCGCCATTACTGCTTATTGTTGCATCAAATATAAAATAATCATAGCCATAATTATAGTTTTCAATATCTAACAAAGGATGAATAAGTTTATCGAATACAATAGTGCCGTTGGTGTCTATTTTCGTCAAACGAATATCTTCTGTTTCAAAAGGGATAAAATCGTAGTGTTCTATTCTTTTTTGGTCAATAAATATAAGGCTTTTTTCGTAGGGCAAAAAAACAGGTTTATAAAATTTGTCAACAGTATCGATAGTTGCCTCCCATTTTACCGTTTTAGTTTTTAAGTCAACATATATAATATTTATATTGTATGAAAAATTGAAAGAAAGATACCCATCAACAATAAAATAGCAATCATCTTGGACAGGAAAAAGGTAATTGTAGTTTCCTTCAGTCAATTCAATTAATATTTCTGGCAAACCAGTTTTGGCAAACTTAACAATACTTGTGTTTTTTTTATCTAAAAAAAAATCATACTCAATTAAGGCTATAATACTATCTTCATTTAATACGCAAAAATCCTCACAATAGCTATAAGAGTCGCTCTTTAGATAAGGTGCTAAACCTCTAACCCAACCTTGTGCGCAAACTGTAATATTTAAGAAAAAAACAAATACTACTATTAAACTAATTTTAATGATAAATTATTTTAAAGGTTAAAAATCTTCTATTTCGCCAAAGGGTTGCCATAAAAACGCTAATACCTTACTTTCATCGAGTTTATCTTTGTTAAATTCTATTTCTGCCGAAATACAAACCCAACCTAAGCAATTTTTTACATCTGTAAAATTATTGAACACTATATCGCCCGTTTTGAGATATTCTAAAAAATCGACGCAAATATGAAATTCAAAATAATCGTTTATTTCAGTGAAGCTTTTATTTTTTAGAGCCTGTCTAAATTTTATTTTCTAATTCTATTAAGCATCAATTTTATCATGGCAAGTTGGATCATTGTCTGGCTCGTTTCGGTTTGGAACTCAAAGTCTTTACTCAATCTTCGATAGCTTTCGAGCCATGCAAAAGTTCTTTCAACAATCCATCTTTTTGGCAATACTTCGAATTTCGAGGCTGTATTCGATCTACTTACAACCTCAACCACCCACCCAAACGTTTTGCGGGTATTTTCAATTAACTCGCCTCTATACCCGCCATCAGCTACTATCTTTACCAATCTGCAAAACCTGCCTCTGAGGTCAGCTATAACCATTGGGGCTGATTTACTGTCATGCTCATTTGCCGCATGAACCACAACCGCTAAAAGTAGTCCCATTGTATCTACAATAATATGCCGCTTTCTGCCTTTAACTTTTTTACCCCCGTCAATCCCTCTGCACAAGCCTCCGACGCTTGTTGTCTTTACGCTCTGGCTATCAATTATACCAACACTTGGCGATGAAGCCCTGCCTGCTTGCTTTCGAGTCTTATCCCTGAGTATTTCATGGATGAGTTCTATCGTCCCATCCTTCTTCCACTTGGTAAAATAGTAGTAAACAAGCTTCCATGACGGAAAATGGAACGGCAGCATGCGCCATTGACAGCCAGTTTTAAGCAAATAGAACAGCGCATTAAAAATTTCTCTTAAACTGTGTTTTCGTTTCCGTTTGTCGTCTAAAATGCCTAATATTGCACTCCATTGACTATCGGTGAGACTGCTTGGGTAGGTTTTCATTTTACTTTATGTGTTTGATTTTCATAAAGCTATGAATTATTATTTAAACGTCAAACTGATAGTCTTTTATTCACATCTCTTTTAATAACTTTTTTCCTATCAATTTTTAGGACTGGCATGCCAATTTTTAATTTTTAGACAGTCTCTTATAGTTTCAAAAATTTGTTGTGGGTTATTACTACTAACTGCCAACAGTACTTTTTGGTTTTCGCTACCTAAATAGTACCTGTGCAAATAGGGGTATCCGGGTAGTAAAAGTTTTTTATTATAAAAACTTGTTAATTGCAATGCCTTGTAATTTGTTGATTCTGACTCTATTGCATAGTTTCCATTATTACTATCGTAGTTTAAAAAGTATCTCGAATGAAGTTTATTTGTATCGGGTTCGTCGGGGCTGGGGCCATTTATGTAAAAAGATAATACCCCATTTCCATAGCCCGCCGGAAAAGATAAATTAGCTTGTTCGTTGTTTGATTTTCTATTTATAAAGGATAGCCCGCCTACAATTTGCAAAAATTCGGCATGTGGGTTTTCTTCGTTGGGTTGGTTTAGTATTACGGGGTAACTTTCAAATTTAGATGCTATATTTGGCGCGGGCAGGGGGTTTCTAACAGGGCTGCCCCATAGCCAGTTGCCTCGGTTGTGTATAATGCCATCTTGGCCAGCGGTAGCGTTTAAAACTACATTGTGGTTGTTTAGTGCGGCTATGTTTGCATTGGTATCAACCATAACATAATTGGCGTTTAGTCCTTGGTACTTACTATTTGCGCCATTGCCCGAGGCATGGCAGCCACAATACATATTGCCTAAGGTTGAGTTTTCGTAGAAGCCATAACCACCATTATTTATGCAAACTACATTTAAAAAAAGCCCTGCATTGGCATCGCCGCCATAAGTGTGTACGCCGTGCCCGCCGCAGCCAATTACTTGCGTATTCATTATACGAAACTCATTTGCGTTGGTGCCTATGCGCGGGTAGGCATATTCGGCTTTGTATATATGTAAGTTTATGGCAACTGTTTTATCGTTATCATTTGCTATAATATCAATTTCTTTAAAATATAGATTTTCAAGTCCGGTAATTTGTAGTACGGTAGTTGTTTCGTTTACTTCAAAGGGTTCGGTAAATAATTCTTCGGTAAGTACTTTTTCTATAACAGTACCGTCTGTTTTGGTTGTAACTAATTTATAATTTAGGCCAAGAGGTTCGGGAGGGTTGGCTTTAAATCTAATTCCGGAAACATTATTAATTAAAGCTATTTTGTTTGTACCTATGGCAGCGCGTACTAATATTTTGTTTTTTGTAGGATCGTTATAATCGTTCTGTTCAAAGCTAAAAGCCCTGTTTAGGGTAGGGCTAACTTTATCGCTAAATGGGTGCCACATAACGGGTTTATATTCGCCGTTATAGCTATAAATGCTGTCTATATAACAACTTTCGGGTTGTTCTGCAGCTATATGAATACCATCGCCATTAAACCCTTGTATTATGCAGTTTACTATTGTTGCCGGCGCGTGCATTAGTATGCCGTGTCCTGTATCGAAATTATTACTAATATTGGGTATGGTAAAAGTTTTATAAACAAGTTCAATATCTTGTAAATGCAAATAGGCTCGCCCAAAATTAATATTAGCCACGCTTTGGTCTAAAACTTTGTTTTGTAAATTGGTTTTTAAGGTATCATTGAGGGTCGGCGGCAATGGGGGGCTATTTTAGTAAAAGACGAGCCGAGGGTAAGCCACGTTCCGCCGCCTCCGTTAGTGCCGTGGGCAATAATACCATCGGGGGGTATTGGTAGGTTGTTACCACCACTAATGGGGTCGTAAAATTTATTGGGCGATATAATTAGCTGGCTGCTGTGGGGTCCTTCGCCTTTTATGATACAGTTGCAAAACACTTGCAAGGTGTGTGAAAAGTAGTAAATACCTGCCGGAAAATAAATTATGCCCCCTCCTGATGTGTCAAAAATATTAATTTGTGCTTGATAAAAAGCGTTTAACCAATCATAGTTAAGGGGTAAAATTGTAGGGGCAAGGTCGCGAATGTTTATCATAGTTTAAGAAGGTTCATATTAGTTAATACAAAAATACAATAAGTTTGCACCAAAAACAAATATATTAAACACAGGGTCTTTTTTATGACATTTTATTTTTAGACAGACTCTAAGCATTTTTATTTTTAAAAGCCCTACTATTTTATCCGGATTTATTTTAGGCATACCGTAATTTTGCTGGTTCAAAACTCATATACTTAAATGTTGCCAACATGACGAAAAAGAAAAATCAGGCTAAATTATTAGCAGCACCAATATTACCCGAAAATCCCAACGAACGCAAGCCCGATGTTGTAAAACGTTTTTTTGCCGATAACGCCGTTTTTTACCAAACCGAAGGCAACCAATATACCATTTACTGCAACAACAAAGTTGCCTTAACTATAACAGTATTAAGCACAACGATGTTGCAATTCAAATATAGTTTTGATGGCGATTTTGACCCTAATTTTTCGTATGCCATTGCCAAAACATTTCATCCGGATTTGCACGCCGAGCAAAATTTTACCGAGCACCTCGACTTCTATGAGCTTAAAACCAAATATCTTATTTGCCGAATTGCAAAAAAAGGGCTTTTAATAACGCTGCTCGATGCCCAAACGTTTCAAATTATTAACCAAGATGAAAAGGGGTTTTACCTCAGACATAGTTTAATTAAGGGCACTACTAACATAAAAATAACAAAAAAAGCACCATCCGGAGAGGCTTATTTTGGCTTAGGCGACAAATCGGGCGCGTTAAATTTGCGTGGCCGTGCTTACGAAAACTGGTGTACCGATAGTTTTGCCTACACACAAACAACCGACCCATTATACCGGGCTGTTCCGTTTTATTACGGTTTAACCGCCGAAGGCTTAGGCTATGGCATTTTTTTAGATAACACCTATCAAACCCGGTTTAGTTTTGACAGAAAGAATAACCAAGTGATGAGCTTTTCGGCGCGAGGAGGCGAAATGAATTATTATTTTATTTATGGCCCGCAATTGTTAACGGTAAGCCAACAATATCATTTTTTAACCGGATACCCCGAATTGCCGCCGCTTTGGGCCTTGGGCTATCACCAGTGCCGATGGAGTTATTACCCCGAAGCCAAAGTAAGGCAAATTGCCAGCACATTTAGGGAGTTACAAATACCCTGCGATGCCATTTATTTAGATATTGATTACATGCAACAATACAAATGCTTTACTTGGAACGAGGACTATTTTCCAAATCCGGATACTTTAATTGAGGACTTGAAAGACATGGGTTTTAAAACGGTTGTAATGATTAATCCCGGCATCAGAACCAATGCTTCTTATTGGGTCTATCAATCCGGAAAAGAGGCAGGTGTTTTTTGCCATCGGCCAGATGGAAAATTAGTAAAAGCCCCTGTTTGGCCGCCCGAGTGTGTTTTCCCCGATTTTACGCACCCTAAAGCCCGTGCATGGTGGGGGCAACTGTATAAAGGTTTGGTTGACAATGGCGTAGCCGGCATTTGGAACGACATGAACGAGCCTGCCGTTTTTGAGGTAGCCCGCAAAACTTTTCCGAACAATGTGTTGCATCATTACGACGGGCATACAACCAACCATAAAAAAGCACATAATATTTACGGGATGCAAATGGCAAGGGCTACTTTTAATGGTTTAAAACAACTGCGTCCACAAACTCGCCCCTTTGTGCTTACCCGCGCCTCGTATGCAGGTGGGCAGCGTTATGCCGCCGTTTGGACAGGCGATAATATTGCTACCTGGGAGCATTTGCGCATAGCTTGCAGGCAGTGTTTACAGCTTAGCATGTCGGGGTTTTCGATGTGCGGCAGCGATATAGGCGGCTTTGTTGACCAGCCCTCGCCTTTGCTGTATTTGCGGTGGTTGCAGTTAAGCATTTTTCATGTGGTAATGCGTACCCACACCATGGGTTTTAATGTTGATGGTGCCGCAGCCGTAAACGAAGATACCGTAGCCGAGCGGCAGCGCAGCCTTACTGCCGACCAAGAGCCATGGTCGTATGGCCCAACCTTTACCGACCTTTGTCGCCAAGCAATTGAATGGCGCTACAAATTATTGCCATTTTTATATACTGCCATGTATTTTAATGCCAAACAAGGTTTGCCCGTAATTGCACCTTTGTGTTTTTACGAACAGTTTAGCCAAAAAACACGCCATTACGAGCATTGTTTTGTTGTTGGCCAACAAATACTTACCCATGTAGCAACCGATGATAAAGAAACGGAAACCGTAAAGAATGAAAATAGCACGGTAGCGCAATTTTTAACACTTCCGGATGAATTAGGCACGTGGTACAATTTTTGGGATGGCACACCACTACAGGCATCCGGATTTTCCCTTACAACATCCGGAAAACCGCTGCACCAGTTTCCGTTTTATATAAAAGCAGGCAGTATTTTGCCCCTTTATCCGGTGCAGCAATACACCAATCAAAACAGTATCGAGCAGTTGCAATTAAACATTTATTTACACCCTCAAACAAGTACTTCATTTTTATATGAAGATGCAGGCGAAGGTTATGCCTACCAACAAGGAGAATATAGTTTGCAAAGTTTTACCATGCAATATGCTCCTCCGGAATACTTAATATTGCGCCAAAAAGAAGGGCAGTTTATGCCATCATACAGCAGTATTGCTCTGTATATTTTTGGTTTTCCGTTTGAAAACATCGCTAATTTAGTTCTGTTTCGCGATGATGTTGAACTTGTTTACACTGTTGAAACGAATAATTGCATCAAAACAATAATTAATGCCAATTTCAATAATATAAAAATTAGCTGTTAACTATTTAGCTCGTTTAAAGTACAAAAACCAACCCAAAAACGTGGGCAACAACAAATTTACAGCCCATAATAATATGGTGGCAGCAACTGCCGACTGCGGTATTGAGCAAACTGTTTGTTTTAAAACTACTGCTGCTATTGTACCTCGCAGGGCAGGCTCGAGCAGGCCTACGGTAGGGGCTATTTGCTGAATAAACAGTACTGCTGCTATTGTGGGTATGCCATATTGCGGCATTGACATTATAGGTGGGCAAAACAATATTAAAATTAACCAATATTGTAAGGCGTAAACAACATAACGCAATAAACTAAGCAGTAGTACAACCGCCAAGTTTTTTGAGGTAATGTTTTTAGTTAACTCTATATTTTGTTGTGGCAAATTGATGCTGTTAAACAGCCAAAACAATACTTTTTTTATCCTACTTTTAAATAAAAATTTTTGCCCTACTTTGTTGTTTATATTTACAAAAAGTAAAGCAGCAATACAAGTGCTTGCTAATATTATCCCACCAAGCCAGGCCAATTTTAAACCAATTAAACCCGCAGGAATTACTATCAATGCGATGCCACCCCAAAACCAGTTGGCAATTAGCTGCGCCAAAGCCCCTAAACCCGATAAAGCCAAGCCCGATGCGCGCAAATTAGTGGGTAAAACGGCAATTTTACCGCCAATTTCACCTAAGCGGTTTGGTGTAACTAATCCGGCCATTATACCATACAAAACACCTTGTATTGATTTGCGCCACGACAATTCATACAACGGATGGCATAATATTTTCCAGCGCCAAACCTCTAAAAACCAGTTTAAGGGCAATAAAAGCAAAACAAAAATTAAAATTGTTACAAACTGCTGTTTATTATTCATCCACACCAAATAACCTTGTGCCAAAATAAACTGCTGCAAGGCGTGTGCGGCTACAAATAAAGTAACTACCAGGGCTATGGCTTGCCACCAATGTTTGTTGCGCTTTAACCAAGCCCAGAAATTGGGCAAACTTGATTTTTTAAGAACCAAAATAAGTACAAATTAGTGGTTAGTGAGTTGGCTTATTGCTTAGTTGTTAAACTTGGTCATTGCTTGGTCAATACCTTCGGTTACAAAGGCAGTAAGGGCTTGGCAAGCCTGCTCAATGGCAATATTTACTTCGGCTTTTTCGGCTTCTGTCCATTTACCCAATACAAATTGAACTTGTTTACCTTGTTGAAAATTATTGCCAATACCCATTCGCAAGCGTGCATATTCGGGCGTAGTGAGTGTGGCTTCGATATCGCGCATGCCATTATGCCCTCCGGCACTTCCTTTTTTGCGCATCCGGAGTTTACCAAGTGGTAAATCTTTATCATCAACCACTACAATTATATTTGTTATCGTTATGTTTAATTGTTGCATCCAATAGCGCAAGGCTTTGCCACTAAGGTTCATGTAGGTAGTAGGTTTTATAACTGTAATCAAATGCCCTTTCAGCTTAAACTCGCCTTTGTAAGCATGGCGTCCTAACGTAAAGTTAAAATCATACAATTTAGCTAGGGTATTTGCCACTTCAAAACCAATATTATGGCGGGTACCCTCGTACTCGTTGCCAATATTACCCAGCCCAATAATTAAAAACTTCATAAAACAATTTGGGTGCAAAATTACAATTTAAACATTTATTGCCATAAAATAAACTTAAATCCCTACAGCATTAATTAAATACATACAAAAATTAAACGTACTTTTGTGGCTTAGCTTGTGTTTATATTTGCACTTGTATTTAAAGGAAAAAGTTGTTAAAACTAAACTTGTTGTATGCTTTATTCGATGACCGGCTATGGTAAAGCTACCACTGTTTTAGCCGACAGGGTAATAAACACCGAAATACGGTCGGTTAACAGCAAAACATTAGATTTATTAGTACGACTACCACATGGTTGCAAAAACCGCGAAGCCGGATTGCGAAAATTTTTAACCGAGCAACTTCAGCGCGGCAAAGTTGAGGTAGTTATTAATATTGAAGAGCAGCCAAATACAACCGCTAAACATTACAGCTTAAATTCTACCCTAATAATTGCTTACTACCGCGATTTATCGAAACTTTGTGCCGAGTTAAATATACCCGCCGGAGCGCATTTGCTTAATACTATTATGGCACTTCCGGATGTAGCCCAACCCATAGTTACCGAATTAACCGAGGAAGAATGGCAGCCAATTGAAGCCAACGTAGTAAAAGCACTCGAAGTTTTTGCTAAATTTAGGCTCACCGAAGGCGAAGCCTTAGAAGCCGACTTACAAAACTCTATTGACCAAATTCGCAAACACTTACAACACGTTGAAATAGCTGCGCCCATGCGAATTGCCCAAACTCGCACCCGAATAAAACAACAAATAGAAGAACTGTTACAACCCGAAAACTACGACCCCAACCGCTTTGAACAAGAACTGCTATACTATTTAGAAAAAATTGACATAAACGAAGAAATTATACGACTTAAAAGTCATTGCGATTACTTTGTACGCGAACTTAACGATGGAGAAGATATAGCCAAAGGAAAAACACTTAATTTTATTGCCCAAGAATTGGGACGCGAAATTAATACCATAGGTTCAAAAGCTTATGATGTGTTAATTCAAACCCATGTAATTCAAATGAAAGCCGAATTAGAAAAAATTAAAGAACAAGTTTTAAATGTAATATAATTTAAAATTGATTCTATATTACATAGCCTCATTAACCGAACGCTTACTAATAAATTATAAAAAAAACCAGCCCAACCAAAAACCTAACCTGCAAAAAAATTGCGGTGTAAATTTTTATTTTCTTTGTGCAAAATATTATACCACCTCCGGGCAAATTAATTGTATTTGCCGCCCCGTCGGGTGCCGGTAAAACAACTATTGTAAAACATCTTTTAACGGTTTTTCCCATATTGCGCTTTTCGGTATCGGCCACAACACGCAGCATAAGGCCAAACGAAACACACGGCAAAGATTACTACTTTTTAAGCCACCACGAATTTAAAGAAAAAATACACGAAGGAGCTTTTTTAGAATGGCAAGAAGTTTATGGCGGTCATTATTATGGAACACTTAAAAGCGAAGTTGATACTATTTTAGCATCCGGATTTGTGGTTATATTTGATGTAGATGTTGTAGGCGCTCTTAATATCAAAAAAAGATACGACTCCAAAGCATTAACCGTTTTTGTAAAAGTAAACTCAGTTGATACCTTGCGCCAACGGCTTTTACAACGTTACGCCACGCCACCACCTAATTTTGAAGAGCGCGTAGCAAAAGCAGCGCACGAGTTGCAGTTCGAGTCAAAATTTGATGTTTCAATACTAAACGAAGACCTAATAGCAGCTAAACAAGCCGCCGAAATGATTGTTCGCAATTTTTTATCTCCGGAAAATACCAAATGCTGCAAATAATAGGCCTAATCTCGAAAAAAAATCTTAACTTGCGGCTAGTTTTTTCATGGAATTGCTTTTCTTTCTTTTATGACCGAATTTGTAACATCAATTACCGAGGGCGTTAAAGTTAGCGTAGAAACCTATTACTACCCCGAACACTCAATACCGCATAACCCCGAGTACGTGTTTGCCTACCGTATAACTATTGAAAACCGAAGTCCACACACCATTCAATTATTAAACAGACATTGGTTTATTTACGACTCGTTTATTCGCCGCGAAGTTAAAGGCGCAGGCGTTATTGGCCAACAACCCGTTTTAGAGCCAGGCGAATCGCATCAATATATTTCGGGATGCAACTTAACAACCGAAATAGGCAAAATGTTTGGTGCATTTACCATGACCAGAGTACACGACGGCAGCCGATTTTTAGTTAATATTCCGGCTTTTTTAATGGTTGTTCCACACAAATTAAATTAAATTAAGTATTATTTGTATGGATGGTATCATTCTTTCCGGATATTATAAGAAAAACTATCATTTTATCTAAATGAAACATAGTTTTAGCCTTACAAGAGTTTTTAATCATCCGGAAGCAGTATTATAATTGTCATCATTAGATTTGTTTTACATCTATATATGTTTTTAAACAATTTAGCCAATGCCCAATCGGGGCAATTTTTTTTAATAGCCGGCCCTTGTGTTGTTGAGAATGAAAAAGTAGTATTTGAAATTGCCGAGTACATGATAAAACTTACTGACGAACTTAAAATTCCGTATATTTTTAAAGCCTCGTACCGCAAAGCCAACCGCAGCAGTGTAAACAGTTTTACTGGTATAGGCGATGAAAAAGCCTTAAAAATTCTAAGCAAAGTAAAAGCACAGTTAGGTGTACCCGTTTTAACCGATATTCATACCGAAGAAGAAGCGGCCCTTGCCGCCCAATACGTTGATGTATTACAAATTCCGGCCTTTTTATGCCGGCAAACATCGTTGTTAATAGCTGCTGCCAACACCCAAAAAGTAGTAAATATTAAAAAAGGACAATTTTTGTCGCCACAGGCTATGCAGTTTGCCATTGAAAAAGTGCGGGCACAAGGCAACACCAATGTTTGGGCTACCGAAAGGGGCGTTAGTTTTGGCTATACCGACCTAATTGTGGACTTTAGAGGCATTCCCATCATACAAGATTTTGGCGTACCCGTAGTGTTAGATTGTACTCACTCGGTTCAACAACCCAACCAGGCACAAGGTGTAACAGGCGGCCTACCACGCTTTATTGAAACTTTAGCTTGCGCCGGGATAGCCGCAGGCACAGACGGTATTTTTATTGAAACGCATCCACAACCCGAGCAAGCACTTTCAGATGGCGCTAATATGATGCAACTACAAAAAATGGATAAATTATTGACTAAATTGGCGCAAATTCGTAAAACAATGCTTACCTTTGCTGAATAAAAAAACAATATTAAAGTTACCTACTTAACAATAAAGGCAAAATATTTTATATTTTAATTTAATTTTGTATTTTATTTGGTAACACTATTTTTAATAGGCTTGCCTTCAAAACTACCCTTTTTATGGCCAAAAGTTTGTTGTTTATATTTTTTGTGCTTACTTTGCCCATTGTATTTAATATTGATGCGTCAATTGAAACAAGCACCGGTAAAACTTTACACACACAAAACGAACCTGAAAGCTTACCCAAATCCAATAAAATCAAGCAAATACCCCTTAAAGCTGAAATATGCAATAATAATACACCAACCATTAATATAAATGCTTACAACCAAGCGCAATTGGCAAAAAATACAATTCAAAAATCAATTGTTCATTTAGCTAATTACAAAACAACTCCCTCTAAAACCGAATCTGTAGCTAAAACCCATACAACTACCCCTAAAACTGAATTAGCCGCCAAAACCCGTGTAGCTAACAAACCAGTCAAAACAAGTAAAAAAGCAATTAAGCCCGACTCGCTGCACTATCAAAAAGCCTCAACCTCATTATTAACAAGTGTTTCAAGCTTCTTCTCTAGCCCCGAAGAATCAAGTGTAGCCGAAAAAAAATCGTATGTTTACTACGAACCTTCTATTTCATCACGTGGTTACCAAGGTATTGTGGCCGATTTAAAAGGACAGTTACAAAACTTATCTACCGGATATACACAAGCCCAAACACACGAAGAGCGCGAATATGTACTCAATACCTCAAAAAAGTTCTTTGCGCAATGCTTCGAAACATTAATTGAAAAATGGTATGGCACCCCTTGGGATTTTTACGGAGACAGCAAATTCCCTCATACCGGATATATTGCTTGTGGCTATTTGGTTTCTAATACCTTAAACCATTTAAGTGTTGATGTTGACCGGCGTTTATTAGCCCAACAGTGGCCTGTAAATATGGTGCGCAGTATGTTTGGCGAAGAAATGAGCCAAGTAAGTGACCGCAGTGCAATGATTAGCATTATACAAAACCAAGGATACGGTGTTTATATGATAGGCCTCGACAGACATGTAGGCTTTATTTTGTACGATAGCTACGGTATGAAATTTATCCATTCGAGCTACTCAGGCTCAAAAGCAGTACTTGCCGAAGAACCCGAATATTCGCTGGCCTTATTACAATCGGGTAAGTATTATATTGGCAAACTTACCAGCGATAGTTTTATGCGCAAATGGCTTACCCATAAAAACTTTTATGTTATCAGGGGCTAAGATTTAGGTAAACTAATCTATTGTCTCATTATGCTGCGCCATACATGTAATTAACTGCTTACATGTATGGCGTAAAAGTTTATCCGGAAGTTTTCCTTTACTTCGGAGGGGCGGGGGTGGATTTCGCCTTCTTTGAGGGGCATTACATTCATAGCTCACAATATTAATTGCAGAAAATGTTTCGCAGTAGTTCGCCTAAAATAAAAGTGTAAATTTGCGGGATTGCTGGTGGTGTCTGTTTATAACTCTTAAACATGACAAAGAGCTTTGGGTTTTATAGATTAATTTTGCCTCTAAACTTATAAATAACCGCCTGTTTTGTCAATTAATTAACGTTATGCGCCACTTTGCCCTTTTATTAGCAGCCTTACTATTTATAGGTGCAGTTGGGTTTCAGGGTTTTTATAATGGCAATAAATTATACTTATTTAAAGATGTAGGCAACGATGCCGGTGAACTTTTTTACCCCGAATGGGTGCAAGCCGAAACCTATCCGGAAGTATCCGGAACCAATCAAGCCAATGGCTACGATTTTCGGCAAGGGCTGGGTAACCGAATTTTCACCGGGCACGTATGGCTTCCTCACCCAATAAAAATCCTCGAAAAAAATGTACTTACCGCCTCCCTACTTGGCCCCGACTATTTGGTTAAACGTCAGTTTTGGTTGGCAATGGCTCATTTTTTAGTATTGGACTGTTATTTTATCTGTTGTTGCGCTTACAACCTTCGAGTGGTATTTCGGCGGTTATAGGTGCAATATCGTTGGCATTTTCGGGGTACATGCTTATTTCAAGTACCTGGTACACCGATACACGTTTAGTTTTACATGCCTTGTTATGGCTGCTTGGTATTGAAGGGCTACGGCAGCAGCGCTGGTGGGGTGGCGTAGTACTATTTTTAGGTGCGTTTTATACGGGTCTTAGCCTTCAGTTTTGGCTCTTTGGTATTTTTTCGTTGATATATTTACTTTACCGTCAAATTGCTACAGCCAATAAGCAAGCTTGGCGCAGGTGTTTATGGGTTTTTCCAATCGTTTTTACAGCTATTTTGACTAACCTTCCCGAAAATGCTTACCGTGTTGCCCGTATTTTTAACAGCCCGCGCATGGCAAGTATTAACAACGAGATAAATTGGTTTCCCGATTTTTTTACTTTATTAGCACGATGGCTGCACGCCGATAGCTTGGGTATTGGCAATGACTTTTCAGGATGGAACAACTACTACGAAGCTCCCGTTTTTTATGCCGGTGCCTGGGTTTTGCTAATCCTAATTTCCGGATTGGGCAGTTTGCCAAAACTTCAACGCCGGGCTGGTTTTTTTTTATTGAGTTTTTGGGGATTATTAATAGTTTTTCAGCCTTTACGCCATGCCTTTTTACTTTTCTCGGGCGATTATTGGCGGCAAGGATTTTCGGGCTTGGTAGTAATATCGTGCCTGTTAGTGGCTACCAATATTTTACAATTTCCGGAAAAAATTAAACGACAAAATTTAATAATTGCCACTTTGGCCTTGGCGGCAATGCTAATTATATTGGCTGTTTATAACTCCAAATTTAGCCTAACTGCCCTGCTAACCGTTCTTGCAACGGCAGGTTATACCCTTTCAATTTTATTTGTAAATAAATTTAAACCTGCATGGGCTTACCTATTTTTGTTATTGATATTGGTGTGCGAAATGTCATTTTTTGTCCGCAACAATATGCAATTTAGGTCTGAACAAAGCTATCAGCTAAGTGCAAATCCTCGTGAAAACTATAAAACTGCTTTAGGTTATTTTGATGGCTCGGCCGAGGCAATAAAAAAAATTAAACAAGCCGATACTACCGATTTTTTTTTCCGGACAGAAAAAACCTATCGCAGCGGCCCTATTACCGGATTAAACGATGCGTTAGTACAAAACTATTGCGGAACAGCGGCTTATTCGTCCTTTAATTCAAAGGGGCAAACACAGTTGCTACAAGTACTGGGCTTATTACCCGACAACAAGCATCAAAGTCGCGTAAAAACAAATGCTAATAGGTGGCTGCCCAATTTAAGCAAATACCCCGAAATTATGGGTTTACTTGGGGTAAAATATGTGTTATCAAATATCTATGCCGATACGCTACCTAACAAATATAATCAGCATTTACATCCCATTCAAACTTTTTACATCCATGCGAATAAGGGATTTACCGTTTACAAAAATGATTACTATAAACCAATGGGCTTTGTTTATGATACTTGGATGCCTTTAGATACTTTTACAAGTCTTCCGGATGATGCCGTGAAAAGAGAATTATTAACAACAACAGCTATAATAAATCCGGAAAATAACGCAGCCTTCTTAACAATAACCCAAGCCGATAAAGATTATAATTTAAGGCAAAACAGCAAGAATGATGATACGATTAAGAGCCTGATTTCGGTGAATTTTACCAGTGTAAATTTTAATCGTTTCGAGGGTAATTTATCCTTGCCAACCGCTGGTGTATTATGCTGGGCTATTCCCTTCGACCCCGCATGGAAACTATATTTAAACGGGCAACTATATCCTTTATGTATTATTAACATGGGTTTAATGGGTGCGCCCGTTTCAAGACCTGGGAATTATAGCGTTGAGATGGTATTTGAACCTGAAAAAAGTTGGGCTGAGGTTATTAATAACTGGGCGATGGCAAGCCGTTTGCGTTAAATTAAATTCGCAACTTTACTTTCAATTTCCATGTGATAAAAAGCAAAACGGCAGTACCAAAATAAATTGGCGCTGCCGTTTTTTACAAACAAGTTATATTAAAAAAACAACTTTATTTAGGATATTGTCTAATAAAAATTAGTTAATACCTAAGGCTTTTAAAGTAGGCTCGTTTAAGTTGCCAACAGGTAAGTTGTTGTCTTTTTGGAATTTTTCTAAAGCTTGTTTGGTGCGTGTTCCAAGCGAATTGTCAATCGGGCCTGGATCGTAGCCACGAGCTTTCAATGCAGATTGAATAGCAGAAATACGTTGAGGAGTTATTTTGCTTTCGCACATTACTTCAACCCACTCAGATAAACCACCTGGGCTAACCAATTTTTTGGTAGTTACGGTCGAATATTCAGCTGGGATTTGGATATCGCGAGTAGTAGCAGGGCTTTTTAATACCGATTTGGTGATAGTGCGGTATTCGGCGGGCACTTCGCGTTCGCGGGTAGTAGCGGGGGTACCAACAACTGCTTTAGTAATAGTTTTGTACTCAGCAGGGATTGGAATTTCACGTGTGTTGGCTGGAGCTTTCAATACTTGACGTGTAACGTTTTTGTATTGAGCGGGAACTTCTACGTAACACCATACTTTACAATCATCGGGATTTTTTTGTAAGCAGGCTTGGGTAGCATTACCGCGGGTCCATTTGGTAGTAGCAGGCGATACTAATACTTGTTCTGAAACTGTTTCGAAAGTAGGAGGAACTAGTTCCAATTGTTTGCCAGCTTCTTTTACCATAACTTGTTCGGTTACGGTTGAGAAAGTAGCAGGAACTACTTCTAGAACTTTGTAAGCTTCTTTTACAAGCAATTGCTCAGTTACATTCTCGTAAACTGCAGGTACAACCTCAAATTTGCTTGAGGCTTCTTTTAAAAGAATTTGCTGGGTTACGGTTTCGTACTGTTCAGGAATCAAGCATTTAGCATAGCATTTGCCAGGTTGGGGGTTCGGTGGCATATCGTTTGGCGACTGTGCATTGGCAACTAAGCTCAAAACGGCTAATGCGAACACGAATAGATAATGTTTCATTCGTACAACAAATTTAAGTTAAAGGAGATAAACAACTAAATATGAGGGCAAAGTTAGTTCTTTTTTCTAAATATAAACTTATAATGCCCATCTTTTTTTTGCGAAAAACGACCAAATTATATTGATTATTTGGATATTTATAAAGTATAACTTATTTAATACTATCTATTTACGCAAAAAAGGCAGGAAGTCACTTTTTTAATTAGTTTTTTGAAAAAATTATAGTTTTTTTTCTTATTGTTCTAAAAAATATAGGTATTCCAAACCAACATGTATATGGTTTTAAATTAATTTTCGCCTTGCGAAAATGGTGATTCATAAAGTTGGTTAAATAAGCCCCAATCAACGTTTTTATAATAGTCTTCACCGAAAAACTTTAATAGTGCATCCATATTTGCCGGATTTAAAAAGCCCGATACTGGTTGCGGATTTTCTAAGGTTTCATCTAAAAAAACTACAGCGGGGAAAGAAAGTTGGCCTCGAGTTAAAAAAAGAGTAATTTCGTTTAGACCATTCCGGCCTTCTTCGGGTAAAAATGCATACTCGTTGCCTCTGAAATATAGTGTTTCGGCAGTTTCGGCATTCAGTTTAACCGGATAAAAATTATCGTTTATATATTCGGCTACTATTGGATTTTGAAACGTGGCTTTATCCATTTTTGCGCACCAAACACACCAGTCGGTATATAAATCAACAAATATTTTCTTTGGTTCGTCTTTGTGCAATTCAATAGCCTCGTCGAGTGTTAACCATTTAACTTGCCCAACCGATCTATCTTTAGTTGCAGAGGTATTGCCGTTGTTATTGCCATTTGGATTGCCGCCAACAGCAGCAAGGCCAAAAATGAGCAACAACAAAAAAATTAACGGTAGTACTTTTTGCATTGGCAGTTGCTTGAAAATTTAATTTGTCTTGTAATATGTGGCTTTTTCGATGTGAAACAAGTAAATAAACTGTTATATTGGTAGTAAAAATAGCAGTATTTCCGTTTCAGGGCACAAGGTACGAACTTTTTTTACAATTTTGCCCTCTTTACCGAATATTCTTTCAAATAAAAATCAAAAACATGAAAAGAAAAATTGTTGTGGCAGTAACCGGTGCCAGCGGCTCAATCTATGCCAAAATACTGTTCGACAAGCTACTAAGTATTCAAAATAAAATTGATTCAATAGGTGTTATTTGGTCAAATAATGCAAAAATTGTTTGGCAACACGAGTTGAAAAACTCTGATTTCATAAACCTACCTTTTGATGTTTACGAGAAATACGATTTTGGCGCACCTTTTGCCTCCGGATCTGCAAAATACGATACTTTGATCATCTGCCCATGCTCTATGGGTACACTTGGGCGTATTGCAACTGGCATCTCAAATGATTTATTAACCCGTACTGCCGATGTTATGTTAAAAGAAAGGAGAAAATTAATTCTTGTAATACGAGAAACACCGTATAGCCTGATACATTTAAATAATATGGTAACACTCACACAAGCCGGAGCTATAGTTTGCCCTGCGTCCCCATCGTTTTACAGTCAACCACAAACCATTGAAGACTTAGCCTCAACAGTTATTGACAGAGTATTGGATTTGGCTAATCTGCCGGTAACCAATACCTATCGCTGGGGCGAATAATTGATTTGTAGAATTAAGAAACAATTACTATTTTTTTACAAAAGGAACATATTTGCGCCAATGGCTTTGGTAGTGCCATGCCAAAATGATGCTTGCAACAAATACCGCTAAAGCTAAAAAAAATAACGTACCTCCATCATGTTCAATTTCTATACCAAGTACGCCTATATGCCCAGTTATTGCGCCGGCCATTGTTGCCGCACTTAAAAATGCACCTAATCCGGTAGTTTTAGGGTATAATATTAAAAGGGCTGCAATCAATTCAATTACCCCACTAAAATAACGGCCATAGGGTTCAACTCCTAATTGGGTAAAAATATACACCGACTCGGCAGCGCCCGAAAACTTAAAATACAGCGTCTGCAGTAAAATAACAGCCACCACTAAACGTAAAATCCAAAAAAATAAGTTTTTATAGTTCATGGGCATACACAGCTATTTATTGTTTCCTAACTTGTTAACTTAAAAACGCAGCAACAGACCGCCAGTAGCATTTAAACCGTACGATTTATAATTCAAATATAACACTTGCCGTTGATTGGTTAGGTTATTAACCTGAGCAAATAGACCAAAGTTTTTACTAATTTGGTATTTTAAACCAATATTTACATCCTTCAAGGTTTTTATCGTAAAAATATTGCCATCGGGTTGAAGCGCCTTAGCACCGTCAGCCATAAAGGCATCGGCTTGTAAGTGAAGTTTGGAAATGGGTTTATAAACCAACGACAAGCCAGCCTCAAGGGTGGGTAAATGCCAAGCCTGCTGTTGAGAGGTGGTTTCGTATTTATGCCAGCCCGCATAAACCATACAGTTAACTTTTTTGAGCAATGCTATGCCTAAATCGGCTCGTATTGTCAGGTTGGTGAGCATTGAGTCGTAGGTTAAGCCTAAAAAATGTGGCTGGTTTTGTTGGTTTATTATTAATTCTTGTTGCTTGTTTAATGTTTGTGCCACTAACAAGCGGTAATCTACTAAGCCAACTGTGCCTTTTAAACCTCCTTCGCGCGTTTGGATGGTGGTGGGTAAAAGTTGGTAGTCAATTGATTTTGATGGGGCAATAAACCAATTTTGCGCCGATATGCTTTGCAACGTATTCATCCGGACGTTTTTATACCAGTTGCCAAACAAGGCCAATTTTGTAGATACTAAGTTCAGTTGCAATCTTATATCCGGAAAAACGCCAACCGCATCATCTTTAAAAACTGTTACACCACCGCGGGCTTCAATAATATTATTTCGATATAAAAAATTTGGAGTAGCATTAAAAGTTAAGCCCGGCGTACCTGTGCTGGCATGTAATAAGTTGGTAAAAATACCAATTTGCATATTGTTGCCCAATCTGGTGGCAGTAGTTGCTTTAAACTCAATATTATTTTCGGTAACGTCAAATAGTTTGTCCGAGGTATTAAAATAATGTATATCGGCTAAAAAATCGGTACGTGCGCTGTTTTCAATAGCATTTTCAATACTTATTCCGCCGCCAATAGTTTGCCATGTTTGCCTAACCTGACTCGGAAAAACGTTAAGTGCAGTATCTATATGGTTGTAGCCATAGTAATAGTTGCGGTTGCGGTTGTAAATACCTTCGGCAGCAACGCGCAAACCATTCGTTAAGGCATGTACATACAATTGCCCACCGGTGCGGGCATAATCTTTTAGTGCTACGTTGGGGTCTTCGCTTTGAATGTGGTGCGCGCGCAAACCTGCCACTACGCTTTTATTTTGTTTGGTGGTAAGGGCTAAATCGGCAATGGGTGTTTTAAGGTTGCCATATCCGGCTTTTAGCCAAACATTGTATAGCTCGGCTTTTGAAGCCTGGCGATTTTTGCTTTTTCCATCTTCACTAAAAGTTAAAGCCTCAATTTTATTAGGTTTGTACGATAGGGTTAACATGCGCGAAGGCACATCGTAGTCGTTAAAAACAGGGCGTTGGGGCTTTATGCCGGTGCCGGTTGAGCCGGTTCCGGATGTTCCGGGCAAATCCGGATTAAGTTCGTATCGCACAGCATCGGCCAAAATAGGGGCAAAGTCTTTTACTACCTCAATTTCTCCTGGGGTAATACCGGTGCCGTCGCCGCCAGCATTGTTTTGTGCTTTAACAGTTAATAAAGGGGCGGCTAAATATACAAGCCCAACCATAGCAATAAATATAATATAACGATATGACATGGTAAAAGGATGCAGTTTTAAGTTTAACCAGCAGCATTTAACTCGTTACTAAGTTGTTGTATTTTGTTGCCGGCCTAATTTGTTTGTTTACTGGTTTACTTACAAGTTTTCGTGTGTAGTTATTAGTATTATTCTTCTAATTTTGAGCCTTGTGCTTCAAGGGTTTGTATTTGCTTTAATTTTTCTTTGGCCGCTTGTAAAATACCATCATCTGTGGGTTCGTAGCCTTCTATAATACTTTCAACAGTGGCTTTTGCCTGAAAAATTTGTTTATTGGCCAAATATACGTCTGCTAAAGTAAGGTAAGATTTTGCCACCCAATACTCGTGCGATGGGGTTTCTTTTGCCACACGCATACAAGCATTTTTTGCTTCTTCTAATTTGCCTTGTTTTAAGTAAATATCGGCAATGCAGTAGCGGGCTTTAGCACCTTCGGGGCCTACGCTTTGGTTGGCCACTTTTTGCAGGTTAGGAAGTGCTTCGGCATAACGTTTTTGTTCCCAATCAAGCAAAGCAGGGTAATAAACGGCGTCAAGTTTATCGTCTTGGGTGGCATTTGGTTGGGTAATTAGCTGCTGTGTGTATTGTTTAATATCGGTTGCGTTTTGGGTAAAATAGCTGGTACGCACCAAACCGCGCAAGGCTTCAATTACTAATTCTTTCCGGGTTGTTTGATTGAGTAATTGCTCGAACAGGCCATGTGCTTTTGCATAATTTTTATCAATATATAATGCTATACGCCCTCCTTTATCTAAGGCTTGTTCCATAAATGGGTTTCCTTTTTGTGCAATTACGTAGTCGTAGTCGGTGCGAGCTTGGTCGTACAGTTCGCGGCTATACAGGCATTGCCCACGGTAAAAATGGGCGTACAAGGCAAATGCACCTTGCTGAAAAAGATGCAAATAATCGGTAAATTCTTTAATAGCGCTGGTGCAGTCGCCTTTATTGTAGTACGATTCGGCAATTTCGTAGCTTAGGGTATCTTGAGCGTTTGTCGAAATGGCAAAATCTGGATATTGTTGCATGTAATTAATATAGCCTTGTGCATCTCCGCGCGCTGCATACACGTCGCGTATGCCCATAACGGCATCGTTAGCTTGCGGGCTTTTAGGATATTGTTTCATTATACGCTCGTAATTAAACAAGGCGGCATCTAAATTATTAAGGTTAAAATTGGTAAGTGCTATATTGGCAATAGCTTTAGGGGCATAATCGCTTTGAGGGTATTTTTTAAGTAGTTCTTCGAGGGTTGATATGGCCTGATTGCCTTGGTTAATGCTAATTTGGGTGAGGCCAATTTGATACATGGCATCGTCTGTGTAATAAGAGTTGGCGTAATTTTTAATTAGCGATTTCATTCCGGATATTTTTTCTTCCGGAAATCCTGTTAGTCCGGCAATCATACTTTTCTGAAAATAAGCGTAGTCTGTTCCAGGTAAACTTTTATTAATAACGGCATTATAAAAATTGGCTGCACTTTTATAGTTGCGCTGCATAAATTGGCAGTCGCCACTGCGCAGCAAAGCATCGGGGTAAAGTGGGGCAATAACGGGCTGGGTATTGCTGTTGTTGGCCAATGCATCGGTTACGGCTTCAAAATGGCTAAAGGCATCGGCATATTTTTGTTGTTTAAACAAGGCGTAGCCTAAGGTGTAGCGTGCGCTGGCAGGGTTTACCTTATCTGATTGTGCTCGTCCGCCTGCTGTAGCTAAATAGCGGTTGGCATGGTTTATGGCATTATTATATTTGGCTTGGCGATAGTAGGCATCGGCTGTCCAAAAATGGGCTAAAGCCGTGTAGGATGGCTCTTGCGCTGCTGCCAGCGATTTATTAAAATGTTCAATGGCTTGGTCAAATTTGCGCTCGTTAAACAATTCAACCCCGCGCAGATAGGCCACCCTTTGCACAGATTCGCTTAGTTCGGGTATTTTATTGCCACCTACTTGTTCTAATACTTCAAGCGCTTTGCTGTAATTTTGCGTAAACTCAAATACTTGGCTTAGTAAACTATAAGCTGCTACGTTATTTTTCGATTTTGGGTAGGCTACAATAAAATCTTGCAAATTTTTAATGGCATCGTTGTCAAAGCCTAATTCGAAAGATAGTTTGGCGTAGCTAAACAGTGCTGTTTCTTTAATATCGGCATTGGCGTTAAGTTGCGAAGCACTGAAAAATGCGTTGCGTGCTTCTTGCTTTTGGTTGGTTTTAAGGTAGCAATCGGCAAGATGGTAAAGCGCGTTTTGTTTTAAGCTGTCTTTGGCATTGCTAAGTTCAGAAAAGTTTTTGAGGGCGCGGTCGTAGTGTTGGGTTTTGTATTGGGTAAACGCCACCATATACAAATCGTTTCCGGATAATTTTTTGCTTTTCGATTCGTAAAATTCTAAAAATGGTAGTGCTTTTTCGAAATTGCCTTTATTAAAATGTACTAACCCTACTAATTGGTTTAGCTCGGTTTGGTGCTGAACACCAGGCTGGTTGATACGGGGTTCGGCATATTCTAATAACTCGTTGTAACGGTTTTGGTAATAATAAATTAGCGCGGTATAATAGGGAATGTAGGGGCTGTAAGTTTTGTGCTTGTCTAAGCGGTTAAAGCTGGCAATGGCCGAGTTGTAGTTTTGTTGTTGCAAACTTATAAAACCGTAGTAATAATTAGCCGGATGGTAGTAAGCGCTGTTTTTTTTGTCTATAATTTTAGCTAAGGCGGTTTTGGCATCGTTCCATTGTTTATTGGTAAAATTGCTGTATCCTAATTTAAAATTTAGCTCATCGGCTTCTTCTTCGGTTAGGTTACGGGTATCGCTTTTGCTAAAACAAGCCAAGGCTTCTTTAAAATTTCCATTTGCAAAATAGTATTTACCCAAATAAAAATAGGCTTGTGCCTCGTATTGCCCGCTCGATGTTTCGTCAATAAATTTGGCCAATAACATTTCGGCATCGGAGGCGTTTACCATATAAGCGCACACAGCCTGATAAAATTTTGCCTCCGTTACAAAAACAGGGTTGGCATGAATGGTGTTGTCATTAACATTATTATAATTATTTTGAAGCAGATATTGGTCGAAAAGATGCCGTGCGGTGGCAAAATTGTTTTGCTGATAGGCATGGCGGGCATCGAAAAGGATTTTATCCGGATGGGTAATAAATTGGGTGGCTTGGGCGCATAGTTTAGTATCCGGAAAAAAATATAATACCGATACTAAAAATATCCATATTGCGAACAAATTAATTCTACTGTGTGTGCTTGAGCCAAATTTGATTTTCATATCTAAAAGCAGTTAAACTTAATTTTTAGGCAAACTTTTTTGTTGTTTTGGGGTGTTAGCTGCAAATATACATAACCATTAGCTAAAACCGCTACTTGTAAAGGTTATTTATGCACCCTCTTTAATAATAATCGTTGTTTACTATACAAAAGTAGGGTAATTTTTATCTTTAGCAAGGCAATAAAAAGCGGCAAACGCGCCGTACAAGGTGTGAAGGCAAATTTTAAGTTAATATAAAAGCCAATAAATAGTCGAACAAAATAATTAAAATACTGCTATAAACTACCGCACGAGTATTGGCTTTGCCAATTTCTAAAGCACCGCCTTGCACATGATAGCCTTGATAACAGGGCACCGATGCCACCAAAAAGGCAAATACTACCGCTTTGCATAACATTATAAATACGTTAAAACCATTAAAAACGTACAACAAACCCTGGTAGTAACTGGTGGGCGATATGCCGTAATTAACCGTTCCAAACATGCCCCCTATACAGCCCAACAAAGTTGAATAAATAATTAAAGGCGGAACAATAATAATAGCAGCTACAATTTTTGTTAGCACCAAATAGCTTAGACCGTTAATGCCCATTACCTCTAAGGCATCTATTTGACTGCTAAGGCGCATTGAGCCTAACTCGCTCGACATGTTTGACCCAACTTTGCCCGCCAACACCAAACAGCTTAAAGTTGGTGCTAACTCAATTAACATAGTATCCCGAACAATAAAACCAAGCAAATACTTAGGAAAAAAGCCCGAATCGAGTTGGAAGGCAAATTGTACTGCTGTTACTGCACCTACAAAAAATGATATGATACTTACAATAATTAAAGAACCAACTCCAATTAAATTCATTTGCCTAAACAGTTCGGTTAAATAAACCTTGTAGTTTTCGGGTTGGGTTAGCATTTGCCCCAACATAATAAAGTAAGATCCGATATGGTAAAAAACCTTCATTCGTGGTTGCTTTTTTTACTGTAACAAAATGGCAGCAATAATATAATCAAAAACCAAAATGGCAATGTTCGATTGTACAACGGCGCGTGTGGTGGCATTGCCTACTTCAACGGCGCCACCCTTTACAAAATACCCCTGAAAACAAGCAATTATTGATAAAAGTAAGGCAAAACAACAACTTTTTATAATCATAACTCTAAAGTTCATGGGCATAAAAAAAGCCATCAAGCCATGTTTAAACTCGCCAAGTGTAGCAGCACCCGACAATAATGTTGCCCCTAAACCCCCTAAAATGCCTATTAAAGCTGCCCATGCAACCAACATGGGTATGGTAACCAAAGCGGCAATTACTTTTGTACCCACTAAATATCCTTGTGCGTTTACGCCCATAATTTCAAGGGCATCTATCTGCTCGGTAATGCGCATATTGCCCAACTCGCTGGCCATGTTCGAGCCTACTTTGCCCGCCAAAATCATAGCCGAAACAGTAGGGGCCATTTCAATAATCATCGAGTCGCGCACAATATAACCAATATAATAGGCAGGAACGGCAAAATCTTGAATTTGGTACGAAAACTGAATGGCTGTAACTGCTCCAATAAACAAAGCAACCACCGCTACAATAGCCATAGACTCAATACCAATACTATTCATTTGCCTAAAAGCCTCTTTGCGGTACATAACCATATTGTCGGGTCGTATAAACAACGAATTCCGGATAAACAACAAGAAACGTCCAAAACTATAAAAAATATTCATCCCGATATAGGCAATACTTAGCCCTATTTGTGTGGTGGCTATCTTACTAAAAATATAGGCAAAGGTAAGGCAAAGGGTTTGTAATTAAAACTTAAACTTTTAATGCTTGCAAAAACAAGACACAAATTGATTTTACAATCAACTCAAATGCGCTACTTTTGCGTTTTTCACATCCGCATTTAAAAAAGCCATCTAATTATTCTTATGTACGCTATGGTATTTGCCGCAGGGCTTGGCACCAGGCTAAAGCCGCTAACCCTTACCCGCCCCAAGGCACTGTGTACGCTAAACGGCATACCTCTGCTCGAAATAGTTTTACAACGTTTAGCCAAAGCCGGCGTTACACATATTGTAGTAAACGCGCACCATTTTGCCCAACAAATACAACAGTATTTAGCCCAACGCGAGCCAAATGGTTTAACTGTTTATTGCTCAGTCGAAGCCGATATTTTACTCGATACCGGAGGCGGTTTATTACACGCCCAGCCTTTTTTCGAAGGGGTAACTGCGCCCTTTTTTGTACATAATGCCGATATAATAACCAATTTAAACCTAAAAAATCTATACGCTGCACATTTACAACAAAGCCAAAAATACAATCAAACTTTGTTGGCCACCTTAGCCGTACAAAATCGCATATCGAGCAGGCAATTATTGTTCGATGCCAATGGCTTGCTTAATGCCTGGCAACATATTAATACTAAAACAAATGAAATTATACAATTGCGGCAGGCAGCTCAAACAATAACTCCGCCCTTAACAAGTGTAGCGTTTAGTGGCGTACAAGTTGTGCATCCTAAAATATTTAAGGTGCTAAGGCAACAACCCAATCCGGTTTTTTCTATAATCGAAGCCTATTTAGCAGCCGCACAACAAGGTCTGCCAATTAGGGCGTTTAACCATACCGGCGATATTTGGTGCGATACCGGCACACCACAACACTTAGCAGCCGCCGAGGCATTATTGCCATCTTTTTTTCCGGATTAAAATGGAAACAATCCATATCTTGTGAGCTATTGCCAGAATAAATCGCCTTAAAAACCAATTAACAAATGAAGAGACTGTCTAAAAATTAAAAATTGGCATGCCAGTCCTAAAAATTGATAGGAAAAAAGTTATTAAAAGAGATGTGAATAAAGACTATCAGTTTGACGTTTAAATAATAATTCATAGCTTTATGAAAATCAAACACATAAAGTAAAATGAAAACCTACCCAAGCAGTCTCACCGATAGTCAATGGAGTGCAATATTAGGCATTTTAGACGACAAACGGAAACGAAAACACAGTTTAAGAGAAATTTTTAATGCGCTGTTCTATTTGCTTAAAAGCTGGCTGTCAATGGCGCATGCTGCCGTTCCATTTTCCGTCATGGAAGCTTGTTTACTACTATTTTACCAAGTGGAAGAAGGATGGGACGATAGAACTCATCCATGAAATACTCAGGGATAAGACTCGAAAGCAAGCAGGCAGGGCTTCATCGCCAAGTGTTGGTATAATTGATAGCCAGAGCGTAAAGACAACAAGCGTCGGAGGCTTGTGCAGAGGGATTGACGGGGGTAAAAAGTTAAAGGCAGAAAGCGGCATATTATTGTAGATACAATGGGACTACTTTTAGCGGTTGTGGTTCATGCGGCAAATGAGCATGACAGTAAATCAGCCCCAATGGTTATAGCTGACCTCAGAGGCAGGTTTTGCAGATTGGTAAAGATAGTAGCTGATGGCGGGTATAGAGGCGAGTTAATTGAAAATACCCGCAAAACGTTTGGGTGGGTGGTTGAGGTTGTAAGTAGATCGAATACAGCCTCGAAATTCGAAGTATTGCCAAAAAGATGGATTGTTGAAAGAACTTTTGCATGGCTCGAAAGCTATCGAAGATTGAGTAAAGACTTTGAGTTCCAAACCGAAACGAGCCAGACAATGATCCAACTTGCCATGATAAAATTGATGCTTAATAGAATTAGAAAATAAAATTTAGACAGGCTCAAACAACTTTTGCAATTTTTTTCCGTCTATTAATCAGCCGACAATCAACACTTAGTCAATTGAAAATTATTTATTTGCCATGAAATTTTTTGTTAAAACAATTATTTTAACCGCCATTTTAAAGGTTTATTTTGTCCATTTGCTATTGTTACAAGCCCAAACCCAAACCACACAAGGGCCAATATTAGCCCAATTTGTGACTGAAAGTAACTGCTTAACCTGGATATTTTACAGCACCGCCCTTAACGCACAAGCGCAAGAATGGAAGTTTAGCGATGGGCATATTGCCTATGATGATACTATTACCTATACTTTTGCTACCAAAGGAACTTACACCGTACAACTTAAAGTATTAGGCCAAGATGGTATTGAAGACAGTATTTCAAAAACTATTGAGGTGGACGATTGTACAGGCATAAACCAAACATTATCCGGACAAAAGCAACTATCATATCCGGAAATTACCGCCTATTACCTGCCTCATTTAGGTTGGCAGCTACAAATTAACAGGGCTTCTATGCAATCAGCATCCTCTTTTTATACACAAAAATTTGCCTACCAACTTATAAATGTTCAAGGGCAAGCAGTAGCTACCTCAAAACAGTTTTATACGCTTGAAGATTTAGATGGTTTACTTATACCAGATAGATATTACCCACCGGGCGTGTATTGGTTGGCCTTGTTTTTTTCTCCGGATATTGAAAACCTGTCGCCTAACTACCTTACGGTTCGGTTGATAAAATAGTAGCCTTTAATTGAACCTACCAACTGCAAAATCTGTTTATTACTTTATGCGAATTTTGCTTTTCACTGGTAAAGGTGGCACCGGAAAAACTACTACTGCCGCCGCTACCGCACTTATGGCCGCGCAAAAAGGTATTAAAACCTTAGTGCTCTCTACCGACCCAGCCCATAGCCTTTCCGATGCCTTAAATACACCACTCTCGCCCGAACCTACCGAAGTTTGCCCCAACCTTTGGGGGCAAGAGTTTGACGTGTATTACTCCATGAAAAAATATTGGGGAAATATGCGCCAATTAATGCTTACCGTTTTTAAATGGAAAGGTGTAAAAAATGTAGTAGCCGAAGAACTATCGGTGCTGCCGGGCATGGAAGAAGCCGCCGCTTTTTTGTGGTTAGACAGGTATTATCACGAGGGTAACTACGACCTTATAGTGGTAGATTGTGCGCCAACCGGAGAAACCCTCACCCTGTTGTCTATGCCGCAAGCTATGCAGTCGTGGATGTTAAAGGCATTTCCGGGGCAAAGTAAAGCTGTTAAATCGTTAGGTTATGTAGTGCGCAAAACTACCGGCGTTCCGTTAGATAAAGGTTATGCCGAATTAGAAGCGCTTTTTGAAAAATTAGGTCGCATCCAGCAAATTATGCAGCAGCCTCAAATTTGTTCGGTGCGTATTGTTGCTAACCCCGAGCGCATGGTTATTCAAGAGGCAAAACGCGCCTATACCTATTTACAACTCTACGGCTACCATGTCGATGCCCTAATAGTAAACCGAATTTTGCCCGTACAACCTGCCGATGGCTTTTTTGCTAATTATTACACTACCCAACAACAATACCTCGCCGAAATACACGACAGTTTTAAGCCGCTGCCCATTTTTGAAGTGCCACATTTAGGGCAAGAGGTGTTTGGCCTCGAAAAACTAAAACATATTGGGCAAGGTTTGTACAGCAACCAAGACCCCCATGCCGTTTTTTACCACGACACCCCTCTGCAAGTAGCCGAAGATGAACGGTTCTACTATTTATCAGTAAAATTGCCGTTTATTGATACCGACAATATTAGTCTGCAAAAATATGCCGATGAACTAGTTATACAAGCCGGCAGCCACCGCCGCAGTATAATTTTGCCCCGGTTTGCCCAGTTACTGCACCTCGATGGGCATAGTTTTACCACACCCTGGTTAAAAGTACGGTTGCTAAAAACATAGCCCCGATTTAAATTGTGGGCGATGCCACTCTTCCATCCAACGAAGAAAAATTACCATACCACCACTTTGCCCACGCACATTCCTTGGGAGGTTTGGGCTATTACTTGGTATAGCCCTGGTGGTAAATGGTGGGTGGTTAGGGTGTAGCTGCCGTTATTACTATTAGGGGCTTCTTGGTGATACATTAACTGCCCGCAACTATTGTATAGTTTAACGCTTAATATAGGGGTTTGGCTTAAATTGCCAATTATTACCTCGTTATTAGCTGTTTGACTTATGTTTATAGGTGTGATTGTGGTGTTGTTAATGCCCACCGAACCGTAATTGATGGTTTGGCAATGCTGGTTTTTACCGCAGAGATTTTCGGCTACCAAGCAAATTTGGTAAACGCCTTTGGTGGGGTAAATATAGGTGGTGGTAGTGGGTTGGTTTAGCAGGGTATCGCCGTTGCCCATTACCCACTTGTAAGTATCGCCGCCAAACGAGGTATTGGTTAGGGTTACAAGGCTATCGGTTTGGGTTAGGGCAAACTGCGAATAGGGGGCGCACGAAAAATTATTATTTGTTTTAATTAACACCAAATCCGTATAGATAGTATCCGATATGTCATCTGAAATTCCATTTGGGTAGTAAGAACCTGTAATATAGTACCCATCAGTCAAATCGTAGCAAATGCTAACTGGTTTAATGGGTTTAGGAAAATCGTAAGTGGCAATCAACTGCATATTTAATTCTGAATCAATGCTATATAAATAAGCATTATCTTTGCTATACAAAAAAGTAAAGACCACATCATTATAGGGCATTGAAAAAATAGCATCTGAATAAAGTGCTAAAATAACGTGAGTTCGGAGATTTAGTTAGTAAATTTTAGCAAGATCTACTTGAGGTTTATTGGGGTAAAACTGATAGGCTACCAAGCTAGCAACTATATGGACAAAAGCATTCTGTGGTTTTCTGTGTCTGGTATGTTCTAAGTCAAAAGCCGAGGGTCAAAATATCATTAATGGCTTCAATCATAGGTCTTTTTTTTTCAATAAGAGCCTTTCTTCTAAGGACATTAGTCTGTTTTTCATATTCTTTTTGACTTTGGTAATTATTTTTAGTCCTTTTTCAAAAATGTTGTACCATAAGGTAGTCAAATAGCCTTTATCGCCAAACAATGTGCCTGATATTTTCTCTAATAGCTTGTTTAAGAGGTCTTTACTATTGTCTGCCACCTGTCCTGTAGTCAAAGCAAAGTCCACGATTTGTCCTTTGTGATTGACTATCAGGTGGAGCTTAAAGCCGAAAAACCACCCCATAGAAGATTTTCCTTTCGAGGCGGTTTGAGCAAAAACTTTATGTTGCTTGGCTCGAGCATGTCTCAAACAGGTAGCGCTTTGGCATCTATGTAATAAATTCCTGTTTTTTCTGCTTGCTGGCAGGTTAATTTGGCTAAAATCGACATAGGAAGAGCAACCCGTTCTATTAACTCTATAAAATAGTTGTAGGATGGGGCAGTAGGAAAATAGGTCTTTAAGTCATTCAAAACCAATGCTTTATAGTAATATTCAAAACATTTATAGCCCGAATAGTGGTAGAAAATCAGAATCGTAAGTATCTCACTTTCCGAAATTTTGGGCACACTACGAAGGGCGTGGCATTGTTTTACCTTCGCTAAGCCAATGCTGAGCAACCCATTGTTGCATCAGCAAACAGGCATTATCTACAAAAAAATAATTCAAATAACATGGACACATCAAATTTTGTATCTTTGGACTTCATAAAAACAGGGGGTAGTATTGTTTGCAGTTTTGGACACTACAAAGATAACTATGCTCCTGTTTTTATTCCTATCAACTATACTAATCCCCCTATTTTTTATAGCTTAGCTCCGAATTCACGTTAAAATAGGGTTTGTGCGCAGGGTTAGCGAATCAGGTAATATAAGTTGTTTCAACAATTTTCCATCAATACTATACAGGTTAAAGGAGCTTTTCTGTTGAAAATTATATAAGCTCTCCGGTTCGACACTACCCAATGTTAAAATATTTTCGTTGCCAAACAAATATAAATCAAAAATCTCACCCTCTGCTTCTGTATTTCTCCAAAGTAGTGTTGGGGTGTCGAACCCCTCAAAAAGGGCAATAAACGAAGAAGTCGAGTTAAAGTCAATCCAACTACGACCAGCAACAATAAATTTATTTTCTTTATATGGCAATACACAATTTGAAAGAACATTGTCATAATCTGCCGGTTCTTTTGAAAAACGATTTAACCAAACAGTATCGTTTAAAAACTGCCCCTGACTATTGACATGCGAAATATGTAAAGCAAGCGCAGGGATTGCATATTCTATATAAAAAGTGGTATCACCAGGCTCGTAAACTATTACGGAATCATACGCCTCCTCATGATTAATAAATAAAAAACTACTGTCGTGCAATTCTATTCCTTTACCACCATATAATTTTTCGTTATAAGTCCACAAAGTATCGCCTTTTGTAGTGGTTTTAACAATTCTCCCTATTGTATTTTCAGCAATTTTATCTGCTGAAAAAACTAAATTATTATCTTTGGTGGCAATATACTTGTAATAACTGCCGGGCAGTTTGGTAAACAAAGTATCGCCGTTATAATCTAAAGCCCATAAGCTATTTTTATAATTAACTTTATTATTAACATTTTGTCTGTCGCGCACTGAAATTAGCAACGTATCGTTGTTTTGCGTAATAAGTTTGCCCATTTCGCTGCGCTTTGCCTGCCCATAGGTTTTAACCCAACCTTGAGCAAAACTATCACTACCAATCAATAAACCCAAAACTAAAAGGAATATTTTGCCAAAACATTTCCAAATTGCGGGTTGCGTTAGTACGGGGTATAATAGTGTAATTAATTTCCCCTTATCATCGAACTTTGTTAAATCATCATTAATTAAAACATAGCCTTCAGCGTCTAAAACCATTATTGCCGATTGTGTACACATATACCCAATATAACCTTTTTTTTGTTCACTAATATCGTTTGGTATTGGGTTGGTGTTAAAAACTATATCGCCCTTTTGTGGCAAACGAAATGGTAAATAATGTGTATAGTTGTTAGAATCTTTAACCGTTGGTAAATTATCTTCGGTATAAAAATATCCGGTTGGAATGCCGTTGTTGGTGGCAAAACTTTGGTGTTGGCTGGGGTTTGCCGTTGCAAAGTAAAATTTATGATGTAGCAAACAATTTCCGGTAGGAAAATTGGTGGCATTGTCAGGCATTTGCTTGGTGTTGTTTTTCATAATATGAGATTTAATTTTTTAGTTAGTATTTAATTACCATACCACCACTTTGCCCACGCCCATTCCTTGGGAGGTTTGGGCTATTACTTGGTATAGCCCTGTGGTAAATGGTGGGTGGTTAGGGTGTAGCTGCCGTTATTGCTATTAGGGGCTGCTGCTTGGTGATACATTAACTGCCCGCAACTATTGTATAGTTTAACGCTTAATATAGGGGTTTGGCTTAAATTGCCAATTATTACCTCGTTATTAGCTGTTTGACTTATGTTTATAGGTGTGATTGTGGTGTTGTTAATGCCCACCGAACCGTAATTGATGGTTTGGCAATGCTGGTTTTTACCGCAGAGATTTTCGGCTACCAAGCAAATTTGGTAAACGCCTTTGGTGGGGTAAATATAGGTAGTGGTAGTGGGTTGGTTTAGCAGGGTATCGCCGTTGCCCATTACCCACTTGTAAGTATCGCCGCCAAACGAGGTATTGGTTAGGGTTACAAGGCTATCGGTTTGGGTTAGGGTAAACTGCGAATAGGGGGCGCAGTTGCCTAAGGAATCGACGCGGGCGAGGTAGGGTATATATGAGTTGTTTGAGCTATCATAAAATAATCCGGCTATTAAATAATTTCTTCCATCTTGCCATAAAACATTGCCTTTAAAAGATATCGCATCGGGGTATTTATTTAAAATGGCACCATACGCCTTAGTTTTTATTTTCCATAAAACATTAGCCGATGAGTCTATACCTATAATATCTATACCATCAGTAAAGGTTAAAATATATTCGTTTTCGCGGTCGCTTTTTAAAAATTTAGTATCGCCTTCGAGGTTTGAAAAGTATTCTGCCATTTCGCTGCCTACTATTTTGTTCCATGCCATTGTGCCATCTTTTAAATATTTAACTATTTTTAGGGTGTCGTATTTTGTCCCCATCGCTACTAAAAAACTGCCATCGTTTAAACCCACGGCATCATAAGCTGTGCCGGGTATATCGGTGTGCCGCCATAGAATTTCGCCAAAATTGGTGAGCGATACCATCCTTACATCTACATAGTTATTTACAAATCCGTTAATACCCGCTGCTTTAACTGTAACTATAAAAGCCTGTTCGTTATTGGCTACTAATGCCGTTGGTTGACTTGTCCAGCAATCATCAAATTCGGCTTTTTCTTCCGTCCAAAGGGTGTCGGCCAATAACACCCCATCGGCAGCAACTAGTATTAACTCACCAACATACATCATATCATCTGTATTAGTACAGGTAGAAAGTACACCATTTACTGAGGCAAAATTTTTATTTGGCAACTCTTGAATATAATAAGCAAACGAGCCACATTTATTCCAAATAGTATCGCCCATAGGGGTTATTTTTGATGTGCAATAGCCAGATGCCAAATAATTGCCATCGCTAATAGGTAAAAAAGAACCCCCTTTTGCCTTTTTATTGCCCGGCACTTGCATATTTTTTTTACTGGTTATATGCCCTTCTTTATCTAAAAACCAATACTGCAAGGTATCAACCCATACCGAAGCTAAATAGCTGCTATCGGGGTATTGAATTAGCCCTGCCATATATTCATTTGAATTTGCACCTTTAGGGTAGGTTCGCAAAAAACCACCTTGGGCGTAGCTATTGGGTATATAAAATAACACCAACAACAAAATGGCTACTATTTTGCCAAAACATTTCCAAATTGCATCTTGAGACATAGTGGGTATAAAAGGCTCGTTACCTGTTTTCTTAAATTCTACCTTTCCTTCGGCATTTAAGTAAACATTACTCAATTCTTCGTGAAACGAAATTTCTGTTTTAGTTAAGTCGCCCTCAAATGCAATAGTTTTGTTTACAATTATAGTGCCTTTAATATTTATAACACCATTATCGCTCGGAAAATAAATGGTTGTTACATCGGGCGAGTTAATTTGTTCGTTCATAAATTCTGCCCAAGTTACTAAAGTAACCTGATTGGCAAATTCAGTGATAACATTATTGTAGCCGTATTGAGCTACTGCAGCCTCCCAAATATTAATTTTCATGTTTATAATTTTTTATTGGTTAAAGATAACAATAGTTCGGTAATAAATTAAGCGGCGATACGCCCTAAGTTGTAGAGTTAGCTAATTTGTGGGTTATTTTTTTCGATTAACGGGTTTTTATCGTAAATAGTAATTAATTTATCGAATAGCATTTCGTTGGTATATTTTGTTTTGATGTCTGCCATAGAGAAAGCCCCTCTTTGATGTTTTGGGATACTGTACCAGTGTAGTGCTTTGGCAATATTGCCCGCTGTTAGGGCGATATTGAAATGAAAATTTAATGCTTCTTTGCTTCTGGCCTGACAGTCTTCTAAGCCAAGATGCTGCTTGGCATCTCTAAAAAGAAATTCAATTTGAAAACGGAGTTGATAATATTGTAGTATTTTTTGTCCCTCTATTTGCGTGTCTGTGCAAAAGTAAGCACAGGCGTTTTTGACCTTGCCATCGGCATTAAGTTTTTGAACAATAAGGAGTTTACACCAGCGTTTCAAAGCGCGTACATGAGCCATGCCTTGATAAATAATTTCTGTTTCGTTGCTTTGTATAATGGTAAAATGTTGGGTCGAAACATTTTTTAGGTCAATTTTTCCGTCAAAGGCTTTTGGTCTGCCTCGTCCACCTTTTTGTACTCCCTTGTAGGCATAGCGTAAATAGCAGTTCGACTGTAAACGGCTTATCATAGTAAATCCTTGCCCGACCAAACCATCTACAAATGGTTTTTTTGAGAAATAAGCATCAAAAACCATGTATTTTGAGATTTTTAACAACTCCTTTGCTCGTTTTGCTATTATACCAGCATAGTACAGCCTAAGACTGTCGCCATCTGTGCCTTTAATATACTGGGTTTGAACAGCCTCATAATGTAGTGCCGTATGATTTTCTACATCGCCTAAGGCAATACCTACCATCTCTAAAAACCCCACTTCATTGTTTGAGCGCAACCCGACCAAAAATAACCAGCTCCGGGCGTATGTTTGCCACTCTTTTTAAGATAACTTGGGTCAAATAACCATACTTTCTCTAAACCTGATAATGCATCTATCAAATGGGCATTAAAAGCCCCGAAATTGAAGGATTTGCCAAATTGGTGGCGATAGGTCTTTTCGTTAAAACCACCATAACGACTAAACATTAAAAAGTTTAACTTACAGCGCATAGTTAAATATAAGCTAACTATATGTATTATAAATTTTGTTTGGCATTTGCCTATGCCAATCATTTTTTGTAATATTGCAGCCGTGAAAGTCTCTACTTTCATAAGGTAAAAGTTGTGTTCTCTTTTCAATCCCAAAAATAACACTTTTACCTTTTTTTATGCCTTTTTTTACCGAACTATTTAACTTGTATGCGTTTGGGCAAAAAAATTCGTCTGAACCACTGATTTAGCGGGTTAAATGATTAGTATGATTTTTGCACACCCATCGCTGGAAGGCTTCAGAAATAAGTGGAGGTTTTGGAGTTGCTAAACTCCGGACACCTTAACATATAAAATACTACGGCACATTAATATTCACCGAAACAGTTCCTGTTGCTCCACTATTCCATTGAACGGTAATTTGGTGTGTTCCTTGCCCGCCACAATAACACCATCGCCGCTTGTAATTGTCCAAACATAAATGGCATTTTCAACAGGCCATATATTGTAGTCTGTGTTTAAAAATGTGCAGGCAGGTTGCCCCGTAATGTTTTGGGTGGTCAGTGGGTTGGTAACAACAAATTGCTGAGAGGTATTAATAAACGAATTAGCTCCGTAAGTGAAGCTGCCATTCGTGCCATCGGTTACGTTTGTGGGCAAACCCGTTGACAATAACCAGGTAAAACCATCTTTATTAAATTCGCGGCGATGCAAACGGTAAGTATTGCTGGGTACATTATCAATATCCGGAACCAAAATACCGCCTACTTTTATTGAAGCTGGCTCGCTGAAATTAATATTAGTGCCATAGTTATTCAAAATCCAATAGTAGCTGTCGCTGGCGTAATTGCTGCACGCTGGCAAGGTGTCGGGGGTGTAATGCAGACGGTTTACCACTACCTCGCCCATGGGTAAAAGCGGGCCAGTAAAATCAATACTAACATCGGTTCCGGTAAAATTAACTTGTCCGGGCGTGTTTACTGTTGTTCTAAAATTAACGCCTCCTGCTATTGGGCAAGTCGATTTTGCCCTTATAGCACCGCTTTTAATAGATGCGTGGTTATAGCCGCTCATTCGGTTATACACTAACTGGCCTGCCGTTTCGTTCATTTGGTAGTAAATGCGTAAATTAGGCTCGTTAGCGGGGCGGGTAAGGTGCATCCGGTCGCGTATTTCGGCTTCGGTTAGGGTTTTGTCGTAAAAGCAAAACTCCTCAATAATGCCATTAAAATTACGGCCAGGGGCAAAACTTCTGTCTTGTCCAATGCGGGCAATATTATTGCTAAAATTAGCTAACGGAAGCGTTGCACTGTGTGTAGCCACTAATTTGCCATTGACATAAAATTTTACGCCGCTTGGGGCTGCAGTCCAGGCAATATGTGTCCAGTCGGTTGGATTTAAGGTGTAGCCGCTATTCCAGTTGTAATTCGAGGTGCCTTCCCAATGATATTCAAGGCGATTTGTGCCGGCAGTAAAGCCAAAACCGGTGCCGTTGTCGTGTTGGTAAATTGGTGCCCAGTCGGGTTGAATGCCGTTAATTTTAACCCAGGCCGTAACGGTGATGGTATTGGTACTGCTTAATCCGGAAATAGCGGGAATTTCTAAATAATCGCTGCTTGAGGTTGAGAAATCAATTAATTTTCCCGGAATTGTGTCTATATCACACTCGTTATAAACCGTAATAAATCCGGTATAGGTTTGAGAAGATGAGCCATTATCGTCAGTTACAGTAAGCGAAACATCATAAATTCCGGAGGAAGGATAAAGAACTTTAGGGTTATAAACTGTTGCACTACTAATATAACTTGCCCCCGGAAAACTCCACAACCAGGTTCCGGATGCGTGATTTACAACCGAGTGATCAACAAAATAAAACGTATCTTTAACACAATATTTTATAGTTTGGTCAACGCTAATTTGTGCAATGGGTGTCGATTCTTCGTAGAAATCAACCTCCCAAACGCCTTTGTTCCAGGTGCCATTGCGCAGTTTGCCCTTAGCATAAGCGGGGCAAAGTTTGTTGGTAGAAGCGGTCAGTGGCAGGTCGTTGCTAAAATATACCCAATCGGGCATGGTGTTATTGCGGTAAAAAACGCCTTTGTCGGTGCCAAGATATACACCGCCATCGGTGCCATATTGATGGCAAATATCGTTAAACGGAAATCCGGATAAGGTTGCTGTAGTAATATTTGTCCAGGTGTTGCCGCCGTCGGTGCTTTTAAACACTTTTGCAGCCGAGCGCAAGACAAACCAAATTGTGTTATGGTCGGTAGCACTAATAGTTATATCGCCTACGCGGCGGTCGCCACCGCTTGTGCCAGGCGGGTTGGGGCAGGTTGTCCAGTTTAAGCCTCCATCTATAGTTTTCCAAAGTTTGCCATCCCAAAGGGTGTTTGAGCGCTGAAAAACGTACATAACATTGGGGTTCGAGCGCGAAATATCAAACGACTCTAACGAAGCACCTGCATCGGTACTGGTCAATAAAGTGGTAAATGTGCCGCCGCCGTCTGTACTTTTATAAAACGAAGCACCGTTGCCCATAAACATAACCGAATAACAACGCGGGTCGAATTTAATGGCGCTGCTGTGCATGGTGTAGTAACTTTCGTTGGGGTATTGGGCAATGCCAAAATAACCCAAGGGGCCGGTAAAGGTTGAAGGTAAAATACGCGCACCAATATCAGAGAAATAAGTGCGGCGGTTTTCGCCCGGATTAACGTACCCGGTGGCCGACTCGGCACCGCCTAAGCGCAAAAACTGCCCTGTTGGATAGGTTTGATAAAAAGCTGCATTGCCGTTATGGTAGCGCCCACCTACAAAAACATCTTCGTTCCATCCGGCATCAAAGCCCCAAAAGCTTCCGGCAAAAATACCCGTCATACGTGCCTCCGATGAACTTGCAAAATCATTTGAGTAGTTAATTCCGCCATCGTTACATATCCATAAATCGTTGCCTTGCGCAGCTAAAAACTGCATATCGGGGTGCGACCAGGGCAGGCTGCCAACATACCCGCCTAAGGGTTGGTAACTAACAGCACCGTCGCTTGATTGCCACCAACTTGTACCGCCAATTATTAATTTGTTGGCATCGTTGGGCGATACAATAATGGCAAAATCGTAAAAACCTTGGTAAAAGCCATCAGTGCCGTTGTGCGCCATTAAGTTGGGATGCGTGCTAAAAACGTAGGGTTTGCCAACAACGCCATGCGGGTGCGTCCATGTTTCGCCGGCATCGGTACTTTTCCAAACGCCAACATAGCCGTTTAGATTGTCGCCGTCTCCGCCAATTAAAGCGTAAATAATTGTTGCTGGTGGGTGTGTTACGGTGATACGAACGCCGTAAATATTTTCTCCGGATGCGGGCACATACCATCCGGTAGTTTTTGGCGTAAAGCTGGCTCCGGCATCAATGCTTTTATAAAAAGTGCTGCTACTGCCATTTTCAACGGTGGTGTAAACGATATTGGCATTATCGGGTTTAAAGGCTACCGTCCAAGCATAGTTGTTTATGATAGTTGTCCACGAGGTGCCGCCGTTGTTAGAACGTTTTAATCCTTGGTTGGTTGCAGCTATAATGATATTGGGGTCGGCAGCACTTATTTTTATGTCGTTTACCCATTGGTTGCTGCTGGTCATAATTTGCGTCCACGTAACGCCGCCATCTGTGGTTTTGTAAATGCTTCCGTTGGGGCAAATATAGGCGGTATTAGGGTCGGCAGGGTGAACGGCAATTGCCCGGACTGTGCCAATATTATAGGTTGCAGTAACAAATGTCCAGGTTAAGCCTTTGTCGGTGGTTTTAAATACGCCACCTTCTTCCATGCCGCAGTACAGGGTATTGGGGTCGCTGGGGGCAATGGCAATACCGTAAGTGTTGGCTTGCCAGGTAATTCTTTGGCTGCCTTGGTTGCCTAAACTATACATTTCCATTGGCCCAAGACAAGACCAGGTGCTGGTAGGGCCTGCCATTGCTTTTAAGTTAGAAATTTTATTGACAATGGCTTGTTCTTGCTCTAACGAGGGAGGGCGTACCGTGCCATCGGGTTGCAAATAAGGGCGCGCCCACCGCCGCCAGCGTTTGTAATATTGGGTGTATTTATTTTTTTCAAACGGATTTACTTTGTAATAGGCTTTATATGCCTCTTCAACGGCATAAGCGTTAGGATTGGGGCTATACAACAGTTTTACCCAGTTTGGCAAATTGGGGTCGTTGGCATTTATAGGAGGCTCAACGATATATGCTGCTCCGGCATTATTATTGTTTTGAGCAGTCAAAAATTGCTCAGATAAAACTGTTAGCAGGCAAATACACAGAAACCACAAGCCTATATCTCGAATAGATGCAAAGAGTTGGCAAGTTTTTAAATGAAGCGACATGTAAAGGTATAATTAGTTAAAGATTAAAGGGGGGTATAATTTTGCTGTTTACAGCATACGGCAAAGTTAAGAATTTTGCGACTTATTCTTTAACTTTTCATTCCAACAGAAAAATGCGCCCTGCTATTTCACAAACCCTAAAGCAGAAGATGTGAGAAGACAATAGTGTTAAAAAATCGCAATCTTTACATAAACAGTCTTCGCATAGCTTTTTCGTCCTTTTGTGCAGTTGGCTTGTTAAGTTTTTGTTTTGGAAAGCAAATTTCCATTTTTTAAGCTTCCGATACATTTTTTTAGGCTAATCTTCCAATTTGGAATTTCAATATTAAAATCGTTTACTATATCGGTAGTATCAAGTTGGCTATTGCGCGGGCGTTTTGCCGGAGTTGGGTACTGGTGGGCAGCAATAGGAATAACGGGGCAGTTAATTTGAGCGTACTCTAAGGTTGTTTTAGCCAACTCGTACCAAGTACAACTGCCGCCGTTGGCGTAATGATAAATGGGTTTTATCTTGTAGGAATGAGAATTTGAAGCCCCTATTTGTTGGCATATTGTAATCAAGGCTTGTGCGAGGTCTGGGGCGTAGGTGGGCGAGCCGCGCTGGTCGTTTACCACTTGTAGCTGGGGGCGTTCTGTGGCAAGCCTTAACATAGTGCGCACAAAATTTGAGCCATGATTTGCATAAACCCACGAGGTGCGTATCACGCAGGTTTTGTTGGGGTTGGCAGCCAAAACGGCTTGCTCGCCTTGCAGCTTGGTTTTGCCATAAATATTAAGTGGGTTGGGCGTATCTGTAGGCAGGTAGGGGCCGGTTTTTTGCCCGTCAAAAACAAAATCAGTTGATAAATGCAACAGCCATGCCCCATATTGCGCGCAGGTTTGGGCAAGTAGTTGCGGGGCGTAAGTATTTATCCGGAAG
Source organism: Sphingobacteriales bacterium (assembly GCA_016706405.1). Classification (NCBI taxonomy): domain Bacteria; kingdom Pseudomonadati; phylum Bacteroidota; class Sphingobacteriia; order Sphingobacteriales; species Sphingobacteriales bacterium. The sequence goes on along the minus strand of JADJJT010000002.1, from coordinate 809,565 downwards.
GCCAGTTCGGGTTCAGATTCAGCTTTATCAACATAGGTATAGGCAGCGGTATTTATGACAAAATTAATACCCGGATTTTGTTCAAACATTTGCCGAACCTTTGTAGGATTGGCAATATCTAACGAATTACGGTCGGTGTATATGGCTTTTATTTCCGGATATTGTTGTTGTTGTAAATATTGTTTAATACTATAGCCAACCTGACCGTTGCATCCGGTAATTAACAGGTTTAAGTATGGACTTTGGGTTTGCTGCATAGTTTTTAACGACTTTGTTTGTACTTTTTTGTTTCTAAATTAAAACATACGTGCACCTAACGGCACTGGGTGTTCGGGGGCAAGTAAAACAATATGGCCTTGCGCATCTGGCAGGCCTAAAACCAATACTTCCGAAATAAATTTACCCACTTGTTTGGCATTAAAATTGACCACCGCTATCACTTGCCGTCCAATTAATTGTGTAGGCTGGTAATAGTGGGTAATTTGCGCCGACGAGCGTTTGACTCCTATTTCTTCACCAAAATTAATTACCAATTTATAAGCAGGTTTGCGTGCATTTTCAAGCAGTTCGGCGGCTTCAACAACACCTACGCGGATATCTATTTTTTCAAAATCAGAAAATAAAATCTTCTCCATTACTAATTACAATAAAAATAAATATTAAAATATACTTATCATTTGCTTGAATAAAAACAGTTAATTTGAGGCAAATTTCGCAATTTTTATAAAAATATTGTTTTAATGCGTTTATATTCTTTGTTTTTGGTACTTTTGGGAGGGTTGTTTCTGTTTAATATGGGTTGCAAATCGTTAAAACCAGACCTTGAGCCACCTACGCTTACCCTGCAAAAACCAAACGACCTCGACACTTTTTATTCGACCAAGTATTTACCCATTGAAGCAAACCTTGCTGATAACGAAAACCTTTCGGAGTTTAGTTTGCAAATAACACCCGTAACTGCCGAGAACAAAAGTTGGGATACCCTTGTTACACTAACTATTTACGGGCAATCAACGTATTTATTTTTTCAAGTGCCAATTCCGGATAAAGTGAAATCGGGTAATTATCAAATTACAGCTTATGCAACTGATGCCGAAAACCTAACGAGCGACACCATCCGGAGAAACGTATATATAAAAAGCCTTTTTGACGAACAACCCCCGCAGTTTAATATTTCAGAGCCACAACTTTACAGCACCATTACCACTTTTAGCAGCAACACCGTAGTTTACTTTGGGGAAGTTTTCGATAACCAGGCACTTTCTGATATGAATATTGCCTTATATAACGAAGCCACTCAAAAAATGCTTTATCAAAAAGGGCCTATCGCACTAAATGGCATTACCCAATACGATTTTGCCGACTTTTTAAAAATGCCTGCAACAACAGGTACTTATCGTATCGTTTTTTCGGCACGCGATACTATGCTTAACACCACTACCGCTTGGGTTTTGGTTAAGGTTATTTAATTTGGTTTATATTTTTTTCAGTGCTATCTATTCATATTTATAGCGTCTAAACCAAATATCGCTAAGGGTTAAGCCCAATTTACCCATCACATAAGTTTCGCGGAGGCCATTATCGGCATGGTTGCCGCGCTGCCCAAACTCAACCGCCAAATTAATACGCGAGTTATTGCGGCGCAGCGGCAGGCCCAAACCCACCGACGCACCAAAGGCTTTAACAGGTTGTGCTTTTGCCAACAAGTTTCCGGCATGATAAAACGCCCCAAAACGATACTGTGTGCTTCTAAACAATTTGGTGATAGCGCGAGGGTCGGGTACATATTCAAAACCAAAAGCATAACGCTGACTATTTTGTACGGTGGCATCTGGTTGGCCATACTTAGCAAATTGGCTCCATTGTTCGGCTTGCATGTCGGCCATAAGGCGGAGCCTGTTCTGATGTTGCCAAGCCACACCAAAGCCTATTTGCTGCGGAATGGTAAACTGCCCCTCAACAGTTTGTTGTGTGTAGGCCGTATCGAACAAAAGCACTTGGTCGAGGCTGCGTTTTGCCTGGTACCATGCTGCGTTGTTGGTACTATTAAGCGCCGTATTGCTATGCCCTGCAACGCCAAAAGTTAGCACCGAATTATCAAACTGATGTTGGTATTGCAGTCCGGCACGCCAAATAAAACTGCCCAATTTGTCTTCCGACTGCAAAACAGTCGAAAAAAGATTGGCATCACTTTCATTGCCGGGGGTTTCAATACTGCGTTCGCGCAAAGTGCCAAACACATAACTTATACTGCCACCTGCCGAAAAACCTTTGTAAGTATAACCGGTTCCGGCAAAAAACTGATACGATTGACCGCTTCCTACAAAACGGTAAGTTATAGTGTCCAAATCTGGATGCCATTTTTTATCAGTAAGGTCATAATTGCGGCTATTAAAAGGCATTAAGCCAAAACTTAACCCCCAGCCTTGTATTAATTTGCTTCGGATGGATGCTTTTTCGGTAAGTGCATTTTTTAAGGCCGGATCAAGGTTTTGGTTGTCGGCTTGCTTTTCGTATTTGGTTCGAAGCGGAAAACCAAAGGCAAAATACCGGATATTCCCCTCGCCCGATTCGGATTTTTGTAAAGCCGAGTTGCTAACGCGCAAATTGGTAAAGCCTATTTCGGTTTCGAGGGTGGTGAAACGCAAAGCGCCTAAGGCCGCCGGATTTACCATATTAATATTGCTAAGGTTGCGGTAGCCATAACCCAAGCCGCCCATAGTGCCTACCGCCGAAAACGAGGGGGTAAACATAGTGCCAAATCCTAATTTTGAGAAGGGTGAATTTGCCTGCTTAATAGCCGATTGTGCAAAACTGTTAGGACTAATTGCGCCCATAAAAACTAGTGCACTAAAGCAAAAAGTTAAAAACTTGAATACAAGTAACCTAAGAATAGAAATAAAACGATAAAGATATTGCAAAATAAAAAAACAATTAATTTTGATAAAAATGAGATAAAAAATATCCGGAAACATTAAACAAACACGCTTGACCAAATTAAGGACGTTTTTTATAGGCTCTCCGGATGGTTGAAAGCCAAAATTTTATGTAATCCGTATAAAACTAAGTTTGGCGTTGCAAATATCGGATTTTTAAGTTTGTTAGCCAACAAAGCTGCATCTCCGCCGGTTAAAACTACTGTTAAAGGCTGCCATTTTTGACTATACAGGTCAATTAATCCGTTAATTTCGGCAACCATGCCCCATAACACACCTCGATTTATACTTGTTTCGGTGGTGTTTCCGGTAAAATCAGTTTCGTCGCTTAAACTTACCAAGGGTAGTCGCTGGGTAAATTGGTGCAAAGCTTGCAAGCGAAGGTGCAAGCCGGGCGCAATACTTCCGCCCAAATAAGTGCCGTTGGCCTGTAAAAAATCGAGGGTTAGGCAAGTGCCGGCCTCAATTTTAAGTACGTGCTGCTTGGGGTGCAAATAATACGCCCCTGTAATGGCCGCCAACCTATCTAAGCCTAAAGTGTGTGGCGTTAGGTAAGCGTTGGCAATTGGCAAGGGTGTTTGATGGCTAAACGGCATAACAACCGCAGGGTAGTTAGTCAAAAAAAACTCTAATTCTTTGTCAGGAAGCCTTACCGATGCCAGCGCAATTCCGGATATTTTATATTGTTCCAATGCCATTGAAAGCCATGCTAAATCGGCATCGTTGGTGCGGTGCAAACTTACTATCTGGCTGGTTTGCGTAGCTATGATAGCTGCTTTTACGCGACTATTGCCAATATCAATACAAAGGTGGTAGGGCATATTTTTATATTTTGGTGGGGCAACAAAACGGATACAAAATTATTAAAAATTAAATTAATACCGGAGTTTCATTTTGGCCACCACTCAAATTCTTGAGCTGAGTTGATTAAATAGGTTAGGGCAAATAAAGTTCTTTTATTCGGATAGGGTAAATGCGTTTAAGCATTACCCACCGCCCACCAACAAAATTTTACCCATTATGGCAGGTTTTTCTTCTTCCGGATTGTTTGGTGTGAAATGGTAATAATACATATCAGTCGGGGCAAGTTTAACGTATTTTTTTATACTTGCAAGGGGTGGGGGAAAGCGTCTTGAACTGTGATTTTTTTTGGCTTAATGGGTTTGTGAGGGAACTCCCCCGAATCGCCTCAAAGGAAAACTCACTTCTGCACATTCGAGGTGGAGAAAGTGGGTATCTTGTCTTGCACCATAATTTAGATGATTAAATGATTAGTTTGGTTTTTCTTCTTACCCTGAGTTAGGATTTAGCAGATTAAGCGATTTACAGGATTTTTAATGTTTGCTGAGACGCAATTCCTAATTAAACAAGAGTGAAAAAGAGGCATTAAGCAGACATAATCAAATAGTTTACTTCGTAATATTTTATTACGTATTATGATTTTGCCCGGCAGCAATTATAAGGTTTTGGTACCGTTGCGCGGTTTGACCGTCAATAAGGTAAGCACGTTGTTGCACAAAATTGGCTTGGGTTTGGAGGTCAATTCGAGTGTTGCCCAATAAAATACCTTCGACTGCTTGTTTTAATTGTTGGTAATTGTTAAAACCAAAACCCACACCGCTTTTTATATAATCCATTACATCGGCGCCGTAATAGTCGGCCACTAAAAGTTGTTTGCCAAAATATACAGCTTCGGCACCAACGGTACTATTATAAGTAATAACCATGTCGGCAGCGGCTAATAGTCGGTACAATTCGTCTTGCAGCAGCAAATAATCCGGATTTTGGTGTTGGTGGGCAACGGTTTCAAAAAAATCTAAATTGGTTTCTAAATAATGTGGTTTAATAACAAAACTACACGTCTCCTTAAATTCATTGGCCAACTGCATAAAATCAGAAGCTAATTTGTAGCGCACCTCGGCCTCTAAACCGCCGTATTGCTGCGAGGCATATACAATTAAGGGCTTATGGTTGGGCAATTTGGGGTGTATCTGGCTTTTTTGCAGATGTTGTAATTTTGGAATAATATCGGTGCGAATTTGTCCTAAAACCTCCACGTTTTGCGCGTGATATACGGGTTGTCGCAAGAGTTGATTTTTAAAATAATCGCCCCAAACGGCAGTAATATCCGGAACAGGATTTAGGGCTGCATCCTTTGAATGAAAGGTAGCGTAGGCAATATTAAATACAGCATGTTGAAATCCTATTGTTTTTAACTTGTGTAATCGGCCAAGCTCAAAAAATGGTCTGTTGGCCAAGCCATGCTCATTAATGCCGCTAATAGTAAGGGCTTGCGTTTTGTTTTTTAGGTGTTTAAAAAATAAATTAGCTGCCACTGCCCTAAATACTGATTGAGCAAAAATTATGCGATGATTTTTTACAATTTGCAACATCACTTGTTGGTGTGTGGGAGCGTTTGGCGGCAATGCTATAGATTTAATAGGTCTTAAAAAGCGTTTTACGGCTTGCCATGTGCTCGGTTTTAGTGCGGCCAACAGCAGCCAAACTTCGGCGTTTAGGGTTATTTTTGGGTAAATTGAATGCGTGAAATGGCGTTTAAAACCCTTGCTACGCCCGTTAGTAAGGCTTGGCGGCTGTATTTCGCTGAGCAAAAGCACATCGTTTCGGTTTTTCATAAGCTCTAACAAATAGCCAATATAATTATCGCCAAGTTGGGTGGTTAGGGGGTTGTTGATATTTAAAATTGGCTGTATGTACTCGGGCGATATTAGCACGAGGTGCTTTTTGTTAAGATAAACTCTGTTAACAAACCATTGCCAGCTGCCAAGCAATACTCGCCATGTAAATAAAAGCAGGTATTGCAGCAATACCCAAACTGGTGTTTTTTGTTTATTTTGTTTTTTCGCCTGCTCCGTAACAATTTGGGCAAAAGGCCACTGTTTTTGTAGCAGTTGGGTTGTGTAGGCGTAATCATGGGGCAAATAAATATGCAAGGTTGTGGGAGATTGGGTTTCATTGCCTTGCTTTAAATGTGGTTCGATGGCATTTATAATGCGTTGGGCTGCTACTTGTACTGTTCGGTAGGTTTGATGCAATACAAAACGCATATCGAACCAGTGGTTGTAATGATAAAAAAAATTATCAATTATGGGTTGGTTCTTGGCCGTAAGTGTATGGGCAAACTGCGGCAAGTGGTCGCGAACATTTTTAAAAATTTGGGAGGTTTGTTGGGCACTTAGGGGCGGGGCGGCCTGTAATTGTATTGATGGCAAAAAACCAGCTGATTGCCATTGCGAGGGAATAAAATGATGATGCTCGTAGATAACTAAAACTTCCGGATTGTTACCGCTACCGTCGCTAATATTTTGCTGGTTCTGTGAGGTTGGCGTTAGAGCCGCAGCTATTTCGGCGGCAAGCAATGGGCGAGCAAGGTAAATTATAGACTGCATTGGGCGCAAAATTACAAAGCATTAGGCAGTATTTGTACTAATTAAAATGGGTTGTAGCTTAAACCTAAATGAAACACATGTGTTTGCAAGGGCGGGTAGATTGGGAGTTAGGTAACTCCGGATACTTTAGAATCATCGCTGTTCATGACCGTATAAACTCCGGAAAAAGAAATTTCATGAGATAATTTTTCAACCAATATCATCCGGTTTTTAAAAGTCCATCTTAATTCAAACAAAAGTCTGATAAAAGCAATTAATAAGCCAAAATTTCGGCAATGCGAGCCAAACTATTGTGGTTGAAGACAGCTTTTTGAGTGGCGCTATCTATTAAGGGCACATATACAATTTGGTTGTTTTGTATGCCTACCATCATTTTATTTTGACCTTCAAGCAGGCCTTCAACGGCGGCCACTCCCATTCGGCTGGCCAACACCCTGTCGAAACAACTTGGATTGCCACCGCGCTGTATATGGCCCAATATTGTTACCCGTATATCGTAGCGGTTGCCCAAGCGCGGTTTTACTTTTTTAACGATGTCAAAAGCGCCGCCGGCCTCATCACCTTCGGACACTATAACTATTGACGAGGTTTTTTTATGTTTCCAACCGTATTTTAAGGTTTTTACTAAGTTTTTTAAATTGGTTATACTTTCAGGAATAAGCACTGCCTCGGCTCCGGTAGCTATACCACAGGGAAGGGCAATAAAACCGGCATCGCGGCCCATCACTTCAATAAAAAAAAGGCGGTCGTGGCTATCGGCGGTATCGCGTATTTTGTCTATGGCCTCAACAACGGTATTCATGGCCGTATCGTAGCCAATAGTATAGTCGGTGCCGTACATATCATTGTCAATCGTTCCGGGAATACCAATAACAGGTAGGTCGTATTCGCTCGAGAAGGCATGTGCGCCTTTAAAAGTACCATCGCCGCCAATAAGCACAAGGGCATCAATTTGGGCTTTTTTTATCTTTTTGTAGGCCTTTTTTCTGCCTTCGGCCTCTTTAAAAGCCAAGCAACGCGCCGATTTTAAAATTGTGCCGCCGCGATGTATAATATTGCTAACCGACCGCGAATTCATTTCCTCAAAATCGCCTTCAATCATGCCTTGGTAACCTCGTTTAATACCAGTTATTTGTATGTTATGGTAACAGGCTGCGCGTACTACTGCGCGTATGCAGGCGTTCATGCCCGGCGAGTCGCCGCCCGAGGTTAATATGCCAATTTTCCGGATGGTGGTAGGTTCCATTTTTTATGTTTTTGTGAACATTTAAAGTATATGGTTTATGTCAATTACTTAGCAAAATTACAAACTGTAATTATTAATGCGTCATTTTATTTAATGATGAACACTTAAATTTTTTTCATCTAAAGTTTCACAGAGATCATTTTCCGGATAAAATCTATTCCGGAAATTGTAATATATATATACGTTTAACTATTTAAAATTTATCCGGAAAACTGAAAAAAATAAGGGGAGGAGCTTGTACGCGCCTCCCCATTTACCACCTCACTATCAAGTGCGTTTGCACCGAAAGTATTTATTTTGTCAATTTTTTGTTACAGCATTTAATGAAGTTTTAACGATGCTGAAATTATTAATCCGGATTGTCGTGCAAAAAAGTATTGCGTCTTTTAATTTCTGTGTGGCGGTGTTCGTCTTCTTGCAGTTGGTATTTCGATAAATTAGTTTCTGACGAGTGGGGGGTGTCATCCAATTGTATATTACGGCGTTTGTAGGCAGGTTCGCGTTCTAATTCACTTAGGTTTTCGTTTAATTTTTGATTACTTAAGCCTTGTAAACGGCGGCGGCGCTCTATTATTATTTTCATATTTTCATCGGGGCTTGTTGTAGGCTGTTCTGGTGTTCTTTTAAGTGGCTGTTGTACGTTTGGCATTACTGGTTCATCCTCTAAAGACACTACAATTCGCTCTTGTTTGGGTGGTGCAACTGGCTGTTGTTCGATAATTGGCTGTTGTTGCTGTTGTTGTTGATTACGTTTAGTAGTTGCCGTTTGTTGTTTTTTTTGGAAGTCGTTTTCGGTACTATTTTCTTCGTTCTTGTCTTGTGAAAATCCGGTGGCTATAATAGTAACAGCCAATTGGTTTTCGAGCGACATGTCAACGCTATTACCCCAAATTACTTCTTCGGCATCGCAGCCTACAGCTTCGGCAATATAGTCGGTAATATCTGAAATTTCATCCATTAGCAGTTCGCGTTTGCCCGATGTAATATGTAATAAAATATTTTTGGCGCCACGAATGTCGTTATTGTTTAGCAACGGCGATTCGAGGGCTTGCCGGATGGCTTTCTGGGCGCGGTCTTCACCGTCTGCAACACCTGTACCCATAACAGCTACCCCACTATTTTTCATTACTGAGTTTACGTCTTCAAAATCGACATTAACATAGCCCGGAACAGTAATAATTTCGGCAATTCCTTTGGCGGCAGTTGTTACTACGTTGTCGGCATGGGCAAATGCCGCCGATACGGTAAGGGTGCCAAAGAGTTCGCGGAGTTTTTCGTTTGATATTAAAATTAGGGTATCAACGTTTTGTTTCATTTCTTCAATGCCATTTTGGGCTTGTTGCAGGCGTTTGCGCCCTTCAAAACCGAACGGAGCGGTAACGATGCCCACCGTTAAAATGCCTAACTCACGGGCTATACGAGCTACAACAGGTGCACCACCCGTACCCGTGCCACCACCCATGCCGGCTGTAATAAATACCATTTTAGTATTTTGGCCAAGGGCTTTTTTTATTTCGTCAATACTTTCGATAGTGGCATTTTTGCCTACTTCGGGTTGCGAGCCAGCACCTCGGCCATCGGTAAGTTGAGGGCCAAGGGTAATTTTGCGCGGTACGGGGCTTTGAGCAATGGCTTGGGCATCGGTGTTGCATATAATAAAGCTAACTCCTGTAATGCCTTCGTTGTACATGTGGTTTACGGCATTGCATCCGCCGCCGCCAACACCTATAACTTTAATAATGGTGTCGTGGTCTTTTGGAAGGTCAAAGTGGATATTCATGGTAAAAATAATTTTTGTAGTAATAAAAGTTTAAGTTTGCGTTTAGTGTAGTTTTTTGCGGTTTAATAACGGCAAATATTATTAAAATTAATTGCGTACGTTTTTGAAGTCGTCTAATTTGTCGCCACCTTCGAGCCAATTACGACTGACTTTTAAAAAGCGGGATAGCCAGTTATCTGTGGCTTGCTCGTTGGTGTTCAGGGCAAGGGGGGCTTCCTCTTCAAACTCTTCGATAGTGTTTTGGTGGGCTTGGTTATTGCTTGCCTCGGTGTTAATTACTTGGGTAGGCTGGGCAGAAGTTTCGTTGTTTGGTTGGGGTTGGGCAGTTGGTTCCTCTATTTTTTGTGTGCTCACGGGTTGTTCGGTAGCTAAAGCTGAAATAGCCAAGCCAATTCCGGTTGCATAAATAGGGTTGCGCAATTCTATAGGGTTGTGTTTATTTAAATGTTCGTCGGCATAGCCAATACGTATATCTAAGCCGGTAATCATTTGTGCTAAATGAACAAGTTGAGTTAGTTGTGCGCCGCCTCCGGTAATAACAATACCACCTATTAGTTTTCGTTCAAAGCCCGCCGATGCAATTTCGTTGTAAACATACTCTAAAATTTCCTCCATACGTGCTTGTATAATTTGGCTTAAATTGCGCACCGAAATTTCTTTGGGGCCGCGTCCGCGCAGGCCGTTAATAGTAACAAATTTGTTTTCTTGCCCTTTTTCAACAAGTGCCGAACCAAATTTTACTTTTAGTTTTTCAGCTTGCTCGGGCATAACCATGCAACCTTCTTTTATATCTTCGGTAATGATATTTCCGCCTAACGGAATAACTGCGCTATGTCGTAAAATGCCATCTAAAAACAGGGTTAGGTCGGTGGTGCCGCCTCCAATATCAACTAAAGCAACGCCTGCCTCAATTTCTTCGGCGCATAGTACGGCAGCAGCCGAGGCTATAGGTTCGAGCATAATTTCGACAACTTCATATCCGGCGCGTTGCACACAGCGATGAATGTTTTGTATGGCCGATTTTTGTCCGGTAATGACATGAAAATTACCTTCTAAACGTACCCCCGACATGCCAATAGGGTCTTTAATACCTTTTTCGGCATCTACGTTAAACTCTTGAGGTAAAACATGGATAATTTGGTTGTCGAGGGCATAGGCGGCTTTGTACACATCGTCTATTAGGCGTGCAATGTCGCCTTTGTTTATTTCTTCTTGGTCGTGCGAGCGCATAATATAGGCTTTATGAATGGCACTTTTTATGTGCTGTCCGGCAATACCAACATATAAATTATAAATTGGTATGCCCGATTTACGGCTGGCATCGGCAACTACTGTTTTAATAGCTTCAACGGTTTTGTCAATATTGGTAATAACGCCGCGCATAACGCCTGTTGAGTTTGTTTTGCTCATGGCTAAAATATCGAGTTTACCGTTCGAGGTTTTGCGGGCAACAATGCAGGTAATTTTAGTGGTACCTATGTCAAGTGCTGCAATAATTTGGGGTGTATTTGACCTCATAAATTAACGATTTAATGATTTAACTTTATTGATAATGGATGGTGTATTTTAATTTTTAGTTTCTTAGAAATAGATTTGGTTGCAAGAGGATTTTAGCTGTTAATTAGGTTTTTAACCCGGATATTAGTTTTGTTTCTATTTTTTGTTTTTTAGCATCTTGCAAACTTATTTTTTTGTGCATACAACTTGGTTGTTAAACTTTAGCGATATTAATTTATATTGGTTTAAATCAATTTTATCAATGACTTGTAATAAAAAAGCTTCGAAATTGGCCAATTTTGTTTCCATATTATTAGTTGTACCAAGTAATATTTCAAAGTTACCTAATTTGGGTTGCAGGTATAAGTCGCCATTTTGGGCTACGTAAATTTGTTCAATCAACGCTTGCCAAAATTTGCTTGAGTTTATGTATTTTACCAATTCAAAAATTCCTTGAAGGTGTTCTCCTTCAATCTTTCCTTTATTTTTACCATTATCGCGGAGGTAACCGGTTACTACGGGCACTCGTGCCGAAAAAAGTTTTGAGGTTGGCATTTTCAGGCCATCGGAGGTAAGGTAGTAGTTTGCGTTATCGCGGTCAATAATGCGAACAATGGGGTTTTGTTGTTGGACTTCGACCCACATTTTGCCATTAATATCTATGTAGATTTCGGCATTTTTAATATAGGGGGTGTTTACCAAATAAGCTTCGAGCGATTGGGTATTAATAGCATTAACGGGTACATGGAGATTTCTATCCGGAAATTTAGCTTTTAACATTTCTTTTACCCCCTCTTCGGTTACAAAATAATTACCTTCGCTTTGGTTAATCGTTACGGCAATATCACTGCAAACTCTATTGGCTTGCGACGATCCGGATGCCCCAATGGTAAACACAAAAAGTACACCCAAACTAAACCAGCCAAGGGCAATAAGTTGTGATTTATATCTTTTAATCCAATTCATGTTAGTTGTATGTGTAAAGTTTATACTTGTTTTGTTAATCAATAAGTTAAATTAATCTTTATCGTTGTTATGGGTAACTGCCGCTACAATATCGGGTAGCATTTCGCCGATATCGCCTGCGCCAATGGTTAGCAGAATTTCATAATCATTATGTTTTTGAAGATACTTTATTAATTTGCTTTTTTCAATTTTTACTTTGTTTGGGTTTGTACAGGCATTAAAAATAAGGTCTTCGGTTACGCCTTCGATTGGATTTTCGCGGGCTGCGTAAATGTCAAGCAAAATAATTTCGTCGGCAAGGTCAAGGCTTTGGGCAAAGCCCTGGGCAAAGTCGCGGGTGCGCGTGTAAAGGTGGGGTTGAAAAATGGCTGTAATTTTTTTATTGGGGTATAATTGGCGAACCGAGGTAAGAAAAGCTTTAATTTCTTCGGGGTGATGGGCGTAATCGTCAATTATAATTGGTTTTGATTCTGTATTCCAATATTCAAATCGGCGGGCTAATCCGGAAAAATTTGCCAAGGCTTCGGCAATTGCTTGTCTTGATATACCCAAATGCTGTGCTACGGCAATAGCAGCCAGTGCATTTTCAATATTGTGTATTCCATCAACGGCAAGTTGGCAATGTTCAATAATACCTTCGGGGGTGTAGGCTTCAAAGGTATTCTTTCCGTGTTCAATGACTACATTTTGTGCGAAGTAGGCTGCGCCAGGGTCGGCATAATGGTAGGTGTTGAGTTGCCGGCTTTCGAGTTCGGCAATTACGGGCAATCCTTTTTTAATAATTAGCTTTCCGTAATCTTTTGTGCACTGGCCAAAATCAACGTATGCACGTTGAACGGCTTGTTCGTTTTCGTAAATATCAAGGTGGTCGGCATCGGTGGCGGTTATTACGGCAATATCCGGTTTAAGGCGTAAAAACGATTTGTCGTACTCATCGGCTTCTACAACTACCACATCGTTGCTACCCATTACAAAATTGGAGTTATAGTTTTTCATAACAGCGCCAACAAAGGCGGTGCAGTCAAAGCCCGAGTTTTTTAATATATGTGTAATCATTGCCGAAACACTACTTTTGCCATGTGTGCCGGCAACAGCTATGGTAAAAGTACTTTGGGTAATCCAGGCTAAAACTTCGCTTCGCTTTTTAACATCGTAGCCATTTTCGCGGTAATACGTCAATTCGGCATTTGTTTCTGGAATTGCCGGCGTATAAACTACCATGTCGGCATCTTTGGGTATCAGGTCAATATTTTCTTCAAAATGAATATCAATACCTTCTTGCATTAGCTCGTTTGTAATGGGGCTGGGTGAGCGGTCATAGCCCGCTACCGCCATGCCTTTTTGCACAAAATATCGGGCTATGGCACTCATGCCTATACCGCCTATGCCAATAAAATAAATTGACCTTTTAGATTGTAGTTTAAACATCATAATAATTTAGTTGCAATAGGCTTTTAAAATATATTATTTATTAAATGAAATTAGAAATTATGCGTTGTGGGTGTTTACTATTTTTCCGGATATATTATTTGATTCAATACTACCTCTGCTATTCGGTTGGCAGCATCTGGTATGGCTAAGCGTTTAATATTTTCTGCTAATAAATTGGCAAACTGAGCGTCGAAAAGTATTTTTGTAATAGCTGGGTAAAGTTGGGTGTCTGCTTCTTTATCGGTTACCATTAGGGCGGCATTTTTGCTCATTAATTGTTGTGCATTTGCCGTTTGATGGTCTTCGGCAACATTAGGCGAGGGCATTAGGATAGTAGGTTTGCCCACTAAACAAAGTTCTGATATTGTTCCGCCAGCCCGCGATACAATGCCGTCTGCGGCAATATAGGCTAGGTCCATCCGGTCAATAAAATCGGTCAAATAAATAGATTCTTTGTATTGTTCAATTAATGGTTTAAGTTCGTTAATGTATAACTGACCGCATTGCCATATAATTTGTATTGGTGCTTGATTAATGTTATTATGGTGGTTAAACAGATGTGGCAAAGCTTGTAAAATACCGTTGTTAATGCCGCGTGCACCTAAACTGCCGCCGGTTACAAATAAAGTTTTTTTATCCGGATGAAGGTTAAAATGAGAAAGTGCATCGAGCTTGTTTCCGGATAATTCTACTATTTGGCTTCTTACTGGATTTCCGGTACGGATTATTTTTTCTTCCGGAAACCATTGCTCCATTCCATCATAAACAACACAAATTTTTGCTGCATGTTTGGCCAATAATTTATTGGTAATACCAGGGTACGAGTTTTGCTCTTGCAGCACAATAGGTATTTTTTTAAGTGCGGCTGCCTGCAATAATGGCCCACTGGCATAACCGCCAACACCAACAGCAACTTGGGGTTTAAAGCGTTGTATGATGCCCCACGATTTCCATAAACTCGATACTACTTTAAAAGGAAACGATAAATTATTGAAGGTTAATTTGCGCTGTAATCCACTAATCCATAGACCTTCAATTTGGTAACCTGCCTGGGGTACTTTTTGCATTTCAATTTTGCCTTTGGCACCTACAAATAATAGTTGAGCTTTGGGCATGGCTGTTTTAATGGCATTTGCTATGGCTATTGCCGGAAAAACGTGGCCTCCAGTGCCGCCTCCACTTATTATTATTTTGGGTTGCAAAGACATATATTGTTGCTTGTATATTGTTTATTTATTATTATATATTTATGGTTTAATGTGATTGAGCTTGCATGTTTTGTTCAATGTGGCGACTTACACTTAAAATAATTCCAATGGCTAAACTTGTAAATAACAACGAAGTACCGCCCATACTTACCAAGGGTAAAACCAACCCGGTTGCGGGTACAAGATCGAGCGTTATGGCTATGTTTAGTAAAGCCTGAATAACAATACTTAAACTTAAACCAAAGGCAAGTAATGCGCCAAAGGCACCTGGGCTTTTAGCAAAAATGCGGATGCTGCGGTACAATAATATCAGGTAGGCGGTAATTAGCATTAGGCCGCCTAAAAATCCATACTCTTCAACAATAATGGCATAGATGTAGTCTGAGTATGGGTTGGGTAAAAAGTTTCGTTGTTCGCTGTTTCCGGGCATTACACCAATTAGGCCACCTTTGGCAATAGCTACTTTTGCTTGTTTTACCTGCCATGACTCCTCCTTTTCAGTTCCGTTTACATATTGCTCAATTCGTTGTTTCCATGTTTCGGTACGACCTTTATGGCCTGTAAAAGTTGTAAAAATCAAGTATATACTAAACACTACACAGCCATAAAGCAAGGCATTAATTAGGTATTTAATAGGTATTCGGCCAACAAACATTAATAGCCAGCAAGTTGTAAACACCAATAAGGCCGTTGATAAATTAGCGGGTACTATTAAAAAGAAAACTAATAAAATGGGTATTAATATAGGTAAAAATGCCTGCTCGAAGTTTTTTATACTGTGCTGAAACTTAGATAACATACTGGCTGTGTACATAATAATGGCAAGTTTTGCCAAATCGGAGGTTTGAAAACTTACCCCCAAAATTGGTATTCTTAACCAACGGCTGGCGTCGTTAATATTGGCACCTAAAAATAAGGTAATGGCTAGCAAGGGTATGGCTATCCAAAGTAAAACCAGCGATATACGCGCATAGTAGTTGTAGTTAATTCGGTGTGCAACAAACATTAAAACAAAACTTACTGCTACCAACACAAACTGCCGAAACAAAAAATACTCGGTATTACCATTGGCTTTATTAAATGCCATACTGCTGCTAGCACTGTAAACGGCCAACAACGAGAAAAACAACAACAGAATAGCAATAGACCAAATGTACCGGTCGCCTTTTAGTTTATCGAGAATAAATTGCATAAGTAAAAGATAATTTTAGTTGGCAGCTAAAAATTGTTTGTTCTGTTATACTTTTATATTAAAGTTAAATTAAATTATTTTTTTAAGCTGTTCAATTTCGTTGTAATTTTTAATGGTAATTTTGGCCCCTAACTTTTTAAGGTCGGTTTCTTTATTCGTTGCAACGCCAACAAATTTAATTCCCAGTTCTTTTGAGGTTTTATAGTCCCAGGGGCCGTCGCCAAAATAGGTAACGCTTTCAAAATTAGGTTGGTCATAATATTCTTTTGCCCATTCAATGGTATTGCGCAAAATTTCACTTCGGTTGTAGTGATAATCGGCTGTTGAAAAAGGATATTTTTTTATGTAAAACCCAATTTGCCGCAATTTGTAGGCAGCCAAGCTAAGCCAGCTTCCGGTAACAAAGCCAATTGCAATATTTTCCTTTTTTAAGGAGTCAATAAATTCGCTTGCGCCGTCAACTTCGGTAAATGCTTCGGGATTTGTTTGGCTTGCCGCTTTTAACTTGAAAGCAAATACTTCTCTGAATTTCATTAGCTCGGTTTTTGTAGGCATCCGCCCCCAGGCTTTTGATAAAATTTCGTTTGTGAGGTAGGTGTCTGTTACATGTTCGTAGGTGCTCCAATCGCTGTTTGTTACCTCAACATCGTATAAAGTTTTAAACGTATCAATAAAACATTTGGTGTCAATAGCGGCGGTGTTCATTAAAGTTCCGTCAATATCAAAAATTACTAATTTCATAATATGTATTTGATTTGGTTTTTTTTATATTTATATGCTATGTTTAAATTTAATTAAGCGTTTTTCGCGGCAAGTATTGTTAGTTTTTTATCCGGAAATAGTTGGATGATGTTGAGTTATTGAATTCAATAGGTTTTGGACTGCTGTTTTAAATTGCCGCCCTCTGTCTTCGTAATTTTTGAATAAGTCAAAACTTGCACAGGCAGGCGACAACAATACAGCATCGCCTTTTTGCGCATTTCCAAAGGCTGTTTTAACTGCTTCGGCTGCACTTTTGGTATAAAAAATGGGTATTTTTAAGTGGGCAAAACTTCTATCGATGGGGGTATTATCTATGCCTAAACAAACAATTGTTTTAACTTTTTGCTGTACTAAATGCATTATTGTGTTATAGTCATTGCCTTTATCTTTACCGCCAACTACCCAAATAATGGGCTGTGTAAGGGCATCTAAAGCATAAAAAGTACTGTCCACGTTGGTTGCTTTGCTGTCGTTAATAAAGGTTACCCCTTCTATTGTGCCACAGGGCTCAAGTCGGTGTTCAAGTGGGCTAAAACTGTTTAAGCCTTTAAGCAGCTGACTATTGGGCATACCAAATAATGATGCAGCCAAACAAGCAGCCATAGCATTATACAAGTTATGTTTTCCTAATATTTGCAGTTTGTTTGTGGGCAATATAGTTTGATTTACTGGGGTTATGAGTTTTATTTCCGGAGGTGTTTGTTGCTGTGTTTTTTTGGTTGATGTATCAATTAGTAAAGCCTCGATATTCTTATTTTTATCCGGATATTGATTTTGGTGCGTTATTGCTTCTTCCTCTAAGCCAAAACTGCCTTGTTGTGCTTTGTTATTATTGTATTGTAACAAGTATTGCATTGTTACCGGGTCGTTGTGGTTGTAAATAAAGTAATCGGTTTCAGTTTGGTTTTTTATAATTTTAAATTTTGAGGCAATATAATTTTCAAATTGGTAGTTATAACGGTCTAAATGGTCGGGGGTAATATTGGTAAGAACGGCAATATGTGGTTTAAATTTTTCTATATCGTCTAACTGAAAACTGCTTATTTCAAGCACCCATACCTCAATACTTTTTTGAAATTTGTTTTGAGTTTGCTGCTCGTACACGGCTTTGGCAAAGCTAAATCCAACATTGCCCACCAATTTAGCATTGTAGCCTGCCGAAGTCAATAAATACCAAATTAAACTTGTGGTAGTTGTTTTGCCGTTGCTGCCGGTAATGGCAATAATGGGCGTTTTGGTAAACCAAGAGGCAAATTCGACTTCGCTAACAAGTGGAAGCTCTTTTTTATTCCGGATAGCTTGCACTACCGGAGTATTTTCGGCAATTCCGGGGCTTTTAACTACCAAATTGCCTGCTAATATCTCATTTACGTTGTGATTTTCTTCTTCGTATTTTATACCAGCTTCTTCAAAAATTATTTTCGTTTCGGGTAATATTTTTCCTGCATCCGACACAAACACACTGTACCCCTGTTGCTGCCCAAGTAAGGCTGCCCCAAGTCCGCTTTCGCCAGCACCAAGTACAATTAGTTTGTTCATTTTATTTATTTATTTAATTATTAGTAGAAAAAGTATTAATTTATATGGGTGATATTTTTGTGTAATTATCTAATTTTAAAAGTTACAAAAGTTAAAGCGGCTAATAATATACCTACTAAAAAAAAGCGCATTACAATTTTTGATTCGTGGATGCCTTTTACCTGATAATGATGGTGTAAGGGCGACATTAAAAAGATACGGCGGCCTTGTCCAAATTTTTTTTTGGTTCGTTTAAAATACCAAACCTGCAATATTACCGATAAGCTTTCGATAAAAAAGATGCCGCATAGTAATGGAATTAGCAGTTCTTTACGGGTTATAATTGCTAAGGCGGCAATAATACTGCCAAGGGTTAGGCTGCCTGTGTCGCCCATAAATACTTGGGCGGGGTGGGCGTTGTACCATAAAAAGCCAAAACAAGCGCCGGTAAAGGCTGCCGCAAAAATTACCAACTCGCCAATTTCGGGCAGGTATAACACATTTAAATAAGACGATAAAATTACATTCCCCGAAATATAGGCAAACAAAATCATGCATAACCCCGATATTCCGGATAAACCCGCCGCTAATCCGTCAATTCCATCAGTTAAATTAGCTGCATTCGATACGGCTGTTACAATAAAAATAACGGCAAAAATGTAAATAAGAAAGCCCCACCAAGCAGCTTTTGGATTAAAAAAGGCTAAAATTTCGGCATAGTTAAACGACAAGTTTTTCCAAAACGGCACATTGGTTACAGGTGCATTGTAAAGGGCAAACGTGCGCATATTACCTTCTATATTTTGTTGTTTAACTTGGCAATGAGGCGCATACGGGTAGTTGTCTTTACACCAAGTCGCTTTATTGGGGGCGTTTGTTATATCTGTTCTAATAGTTACTTGTGGACTAAAATACATGACAACACCTAATATTAAGCCCAACCCGACTTGCCCTAATATTTTAAACTGGCCTCTAAGTCCTTTTTTGTCTTGTTTAAAAACTTTAATATAATCGTCAATAAATCCAATGGTACCCATCCACACCGTAACAACAAGCATTATAATAATATAAATATTGTTTAATTTAGTCAATAATAAAGTTGGTACTAAAATAGCGCCTAAAATTATTAAACCGCCCATTGTTGGGGTGCCGCGCTTTTTTTCTTCCCCTTTTAAACCTAATTCACGTATGGTTTCTTTTACCTGTAAATTGTGTAATCTTTGTATTAGTTTGTTACCAAATACTACCGTTATCAATAAGGCAATAATAAGCGCCAAGGCCGCCCTAAACGATAAAAACTGAAATAGGCGCGCCCCCGGAAAATCGTAATGCCGATATAATATGTCAAATAGATGGTATAACACTCAAGTAGTATATTGTTAGTATTTAATTAATAGGTTGCAATTTGTAGCTGTTGGCTGTTGGCTGTTAGGTGATGGCTGATGGCTGATGGCTGTTGGCTGTTGGCTGATGGCTATTGGCTTCTGGCTTCTGGCTGTTAGCTCATAATTCGTAATTCATTTGTTTAGTTCTTCAAAGCTTGTTTTTAATATAATTTTATCATCAAAAGGGTGTTTTACCCCATTTATTTCTTGGTATTTTTCGTGACCTTTGCCAGCCACTAACACAATATCGCCGGGCTGGGCTAAGCGGCAGGCAAGCCTAATTGCTTCGCGTCTGTTGGCGTTTACCATTACGGTAGGTGCAGCGTGGGGCGCAATGCCTTGTAGCATATCGGCAATAATAGCGTCGGGGTTTTCTGAGCGAGGGTTGTCTGAGGTAATGATAGTTTGATTGCTATACTCGCAGGCAATTTTGGCCATTTGCGGGCGTTTAAGTTTGTCGCGGTCGCCGCCGCACCCTACTACCGTTAGCACCTGCCCATTGCCAGTTTTAGTTGCAAGAATGGTTTTTAACACATTGGCTAAGGCATCTGGAGTATGCGCATAGTCCACAATACCAGTAATTTTGCCCGATGGAGCATAAACAGCATCAAATCGGCCTTCGGCGGTTGTTAAATTGCTTAGGGCTACTAAGGTTTGTGTTTGGGGCTGTCCCAATAAACGGGCAGCAGCATAAATAGCCAATAAATTATAGGCGTTAAATTCGCCTACCAACCGGGTATGAACTTCAATCCCATCAAGGTTTAGCAACAATCCCGAAAAGCTATTTTCTATAATGCGCGCGTTGTAATTGGCTATGTTTTTAAGTGCAAACGTATAACGTTTTGCTTTGGTGTTTTGCACCATAATTTGCCCCCGGCGGTCGTCTATATTTGTAAGCGCAAACGCGGTTGGGGGCAATTGGTCAAAATATTCTTGTTTTGCTTTTATGTAAGCATCAAAACTGCCGTGATAATCTAAATGGTCGTGCGATATATTAGTAAAAATACCCCCTGCAAAGTGTAATCCGGCAATACGATTTTGAACAACAGCATGAGAGCTTACCTCCATAAAACAGTATTGGCAATTTGCCTTAACCATATCGGCTAAAATTTGGTTGATACTTATAGCATCGGGGGTAGTATGTGTAGCGGGTAATTGGCTTGCTCCAATGCAATTTGTAACTGTTGATAATAAGCCGCACGTATAACCTAATTGGGTAAACAATTTGTGTAATAGCGTGGCCGTAGTTGTTTTGCCATTAGTGCCAGTTACGCCTACCAACTGTAGTTTTTCTGATGGTTTGCCATAAAAATTATGCGCTATAATACCTAATGATTTTGCCGAATTAGCGGTTTGCAAGTAAACAATATCCGGATGTAATTTGCTGTTTTCGTTGTAATCCTCCTCCGGAAGATGCTCGCATAAAACAGCTACAGCCCCCCCTTTAATAGCAATATTAATAAAATTATGACCATCGGAAACCGTTCCCGAAAGCGCAACAAATAAACAGCCGGGTTGTGCCTTGCGCGAGTCAAAGCATAAGCTCTTAATTTCCGGATTTATTTGGGTATTTCCAGAAACAAGGGCTGTTTTTTCAAGCCAGCTAATTATATGTTTTACGGTGATGGTCAAAATAAATGTTTAGTATTTAATATTATTTTAGTTCAATATAGGCTGTTTGGCCTTGTTTTATGGGAGTTCCCGATGCGGGTTGTTGCCTTACCACCTTACCTCGCCCTGAAAATCTTACTTGTAATCCTTGGTTTTCGAGTAAAAACAGGGCATCGCGCAGGCCCATGCCCATTACGTCAGGGGTACGGTTAGGCGCTTGGGCGGCAAATGGATTAATTTGTAAGGTGTCATTTTTAATTTTGGCATTAACCCATGTGCCTTTAGAATTAGTATTGGGTTTAATTCCAACCGTATTATAAATTGTAGTCAAATCCGATTGATAACCCTTCATAGCGTATAATCCATTTGTGGCTGGCAAGGTAGTATCAAGGTCGGCTATATATTGGCCTGTTTTTGAGTAAACAAAAGCGCTATAAAATTTTTCGGCTATTTCTTTAAATACCGGGCCTGCCACAGTACCGCCATACACGTCTCCGCTTTCAGGCTCAGATATATAGACAATGCACGAGTACAATGGCTTTTCAACGGGGAAGAAGCCCATAAATGAGGCTTGGTATTTTTTTCCTTCGCGGGTGGTGCGCAAAATGGCGGTGCCCGTTTTACCGCCCATTTCAATCTCCGGATTGTATAGTTTTTTGGCTGTTCCTTTTTCAATTACGCCCTTTAGTACCTGCCTTACTCGCTTTGCTGTTTCGGCACTACAAATCTGGCCGTTTTCTTTAGGTCCATACATTTTTACTTGCTGGCTACCGTTGCGCACTTCACTTACTACATATGGCTGCATAGACATACCGTTGTTGGCAATGGCGTTCATAAAAGTTAGCATTTGCAAAGGGGTAAGCTCTAATTCATACCCAATAGACATCCATGGAATAGTAAGTTTGCTCCAACCTTTAGTTCCGGCTGCCTTTATCTCGGGGTTTGCTTCTCCAATTAAGCCTAAATTGCTTGGTTTTGTTAAGCCAAGTTTTTCAAGTTGTTTAATATAAGCCTGCGGGTTATTTTCAAAACGTTGGTTAATAAGGTGGGCTATACCTACATTTGATGATATTTCGATGGCGCGTTTTAAGGTGCTGGTATCCATTCCGTGTGCAAGGGCGTCTAACATTTCTTCGCTGTAAAATTTGTGTTTTCCTTTAAAAAGCGGAATAGAGTCGGTTTCTTTTGCCCAGTCGTTTTCGAGCAGCATGGCCAAAGAAGCCACTTTAAACGTTGAGCCCGGGTAAGATTTACGACCAATGGCATAATTAAAAATTTCTTGATAAGATCCGTCGTCAATGCGACCCAAATTGGCAATTGCTTTAATTTTTCCGGTAGCTACTTCCATCACAACGGCACAACCGTATTTTGCTTGGTGTTCGGCAACAGCTTTAAGAAGGGCGTTTTCGGCAATATCTTGCAAATTAACATCTAAGGTGGTGTAAACGTCCATTCCATTTTCGGCCTCGAGGTCAAAATTGTCGTATAGGGGTATCCACTCGCCTCCGGCTGTTTTATACATAGAGCGCGGTACTGAGGTTCCACGCAAATAGGCATCGAACGAGCCTTCAATACCCGGCGATTCTTCGCGAAGGTAGCCAATAGTGCGCCTTGCCAAGATGCCAAATGGATGGGTTCGTTTGTTGGTAGGAATGTAAATGAAACCTCCTTTGTACCGGCCTAACCTAAAAATAGGAAAGTTTTCGAATTGTTTAAGTTCGTTAAAGTTAAGGTTTTTATCAATAAAGTAATATTGGTTTTGGGCTTTTCGGGCATTAATTAGTTCTTTTTTTATTGAGTCGGGGTGATAGTCGGGTTTATATTGGTATTTATTTTTATAAAAGTTTGACAGATAAATTGAAAAACTGTCTATATGGTTATCAAATACAGTATCCGGAATAGTTTTGGTGTCTATCCGGACTTCAAAATTTGGCAACGATGATGCTAGTAATTTCCCGTCTTCGGCGTAAATATTACCCCGTTCGCCCTCAATAGTATCTATGCGTGTAGTATTTACACCTTTTGCTATCCAAACTTCACGGTCAATCACGGCAATGCTAAAAGTACGTGCCACTAAAAGCACGCCTATTAAAAGCAATACTATACCAACTATGTTGATACGCAGATAAATTATTTGTCTAATATTTCGGTTGCCTTGGGGCATATTGTAGTGGGTGGTGGTTTACGGGGTTTATTAGCTTGTTATGGGCTTTGCGCTTTTAATTTATAAGGTGGGCTGCTCAATTCATGAAGATTTTGCTGTTTTGCGATTTCACTGACTTGGGTTTGCCGGCTAAGCTGCATTAGTTCGGCTCGTAAAGACATTAGTCGCCAGTTCGATTGGGTAATTTCACTTTCTAAGGCTTTAGCTTGTATCATATTGCGTTGGGCGGCGTGTGTATTGGCCATATAACAAAGTACCAAAGAAAAAATAAAAATAATAAAGCCAAGGTCTTTAAGCCAATCTTTAGCACTGCGGTTATTGCTTATAGATTGTTGTGCGCTTTTTACCGTATTGAGCAAAAACTGCCGTATTGGAGTAGGTAATATGCTAGCTTTAACTGACATTTTTTTATTTGGATATTGGTTAATGTATAAGAGATAATTAGGTTTAAGCAAATTATTAAATTTTTTCGGCTACCCGCAGTTTGGCACTTCGAACGCGGTTGTTTTGGGCTATTTCGGCAGCGTTTGGTGTAATGGCTTTTTTGTTTACAGGTTTAAAAACGAGTTGTTTGTTGCCGTATATATCTTTTGTTGGTTCTATATCAAAGTTTCCGTTTTTTATAAAGTTTTTTACTAAGCGGTCTTCGGCAGAGTGGTAGGCAATTATGGCTAATCGCCCACCCGAAGGCAATAAATTGACACTTTGTTGCAGCAAATCGCAAAGCGCGCTCAACTCGTCATTAACTGCTATACGCAATGCCTGAAAAAGTTGGGCATAAAACCCTATTTGATATTTAGGCGGGCCGGCAAAAGCAGCTGTTACCGTTTTTAGCTGCCCAACCCGTGTAATAGCGGTTGTTTGGCGATACTGCACAATAGCATGGGCAATTTTATTGGCCTGGGGCAGCTCGCCATATTGGTAAAACAGGTTGGCAAGTTGTTTTTCGGGGTAAGTATTTAGTATATGTGCGGCAGTTATTGGTTGGTTAGTATCCATTCGCATATCTAAAGGTTGTTCGTCAAAGCGAATTGAAAACCCACGTTTTGGGGTGTCAAACTGGTGTGAGCTAACCCCCAAATCGGCTAAAATACCATTGACCTGGTTAATGCCATTTACGCGCAAATATTTTTCGAGATGCCTAAAATTAGCGGCAACAAATAACAAACGTTCGTCTTCCGGAAGATTGGCTGCTGCGTCTGCATCTTGGTCGAAGGCAACCAACCGCCCCTCGTTTGTCAAAACTGTTAGAATTGCTTTTGTGTGCCCACCCCCGCCAAAGGTAGCATCAACGTACACACCGTTTGGCTTTATCGCCAAGCCAGCAATTGTTTCGGTCAATAATGCAGGGGTATGATACATGGGAGGGGGTAATTGTTAGTTGGGGGCTGTTAGCTTTTGGCTGATGGCTGATGGCTATTGGCTATTGGCTGATGGCTTTTGGCTGAGTTAAGTTGAGTTTACTTTTCCTAAAATTTCGTTGGCTAAGTTTGATACATCTTGTGCGCTAATATTAAATAAATTGTCGTAATCGTTGGCGTTCCATATTTCAATCTTATTGCCTTGCCCTACCAAAATAATATCTTTGCAGTTTAGGTTTGCGTAATCTTTCAGGCGTTTTGGTATTAACATACGGTTGCTGCCATCGAGGGTAATATCAGTTAAGCCGCGGGCAAAAAGGCGAAGTAATAATCTTTCTTTTTCGTTGTACGGATTTAGGTTTTCTAAGCTGCGCTGTTTCTTTTCAAATTCGGGCACACTATACAACTCCAAGCATTTATCTAAGCCCATACCTAAAATTAAACGGTCGCTGCTTTCGGAGGGCAGTTGCCGCACAAATTTAACTGGTATAGCCAAACGCCCTTTTTCATCAATGGTACAAGGTATTTCGCCTATAAAATTGTGCATAATTGGGATGACTTGGGAAATTGCAATAAAATTCTGCACAAAATTACCTTATTTTACCACTCTCTGCCACTTTGTGCCCCAATTTTTTTTCAAATTTTGTAGGTTTATTAATTGTAAATTGCAAAAAACAATAAAATGCTAATTATGTAATTTATAACTTATTAACAATCAATATTTTACAAAGTAAAAAATATTATGATTGATTAGGTTTTGTGGATAATTTTTTTGAGAAAAAATGAAGCCCTACAAGACACGGATTTATTTTAGCTAAACAAACTTATTTTTTATCCGGATATTACCTTTATTGATAAGTTTTGTTCTAAATTTGTTGAACTATTGAAATATGGAAGTTATACTAAGATATTTTCCGGAGTTAAACCCTACCCAAAGGCAACAGTTTGCCGCACTAATGCCTTTCTATACCGAATGGAACGAGAAAATAAATGTTATATCGCGAAAAGATTTAGAAAATTTATATTTGCATCATGTTTTACATAGTTTAGGATTAGCTAAAATTATAAACTTTGCCCCTTTTACCGAAGTAATAGACGTAGGAACAGGCGGTGGTTTTCCGGGTATTCCTCTGGCAATTTTATTTCCCCAAGCCCGGTTTCATTTGATAGATTCGACTTTAAAAAAAATTAAAATAGTGCAGCAGTTAATTGAAACCTTACAACTTACAAACGTTTTTGCCGAACAACTACGTGCCGAGCAAGCACCCGCCAAACACTACGATTTTGTTGTAGCAAGGGGTGTAACCAATTTGGCGGCCTTATACAGTTGGACGCAAAAATTAACCAATAAACATAGTATCAATAAATTGGCAAATGGACTGCTGGCCTATAAAGGCGGAAATCTTAAACCCGAAATTGAAGAACTACCTTCAAAAACGGTATTTAAAATTTATGACTTACACCATTTTTTTGCCGAAACTTGGTTTGCCGAAAAATATTTAATACATATAAGAACGTAATTAAAAATAAATATAAAATTTAAAAACAACACATAATATTTTAAAATATGGGATTTTTCGCTTCTTTACTCGTGGGCATTTTAGCCGGATGGATTGCAGGCAAACTTATGCGTGGCGGCGGGTTTGGCTTAATAGGCAATTTAGTTGTGGGTATTTTAGGTGCTATAATAGGGCGCTGGTTACTTAATTTATTAGACTTATCAATAGGCAATAGCTTTGTGCCACAGTTGTTTACCTCCGTTATTGGTGCTACTGTGCTGTTATTTTTAGTAAGCTTAATTAAAGGAAGACGTTAGCGATAACCGTTTAACTTAATTTTGCTTTATAAATACTTTATATTTTATCCGGATTAATTATTCCGGATGGCTAAAGCATTAAACCTATTTACACTAAATAGTATTTAATCAGTAAATAAGTAAAATACTACCAACGCCTCATTTATTCGCATAGCTGTCAAGCTCAACCTTAAAACGCAACACTTACACCCAACCATGACAATACCCGAATACATCGCAAAAATCCGGAAATGCCTTACAGAAGAGGTGGACACCTTTGGCGCACTTGACCTTTTAGAAAAAATGGCCAGCGAATATCCTATAGATAATTTGGCCGATTTTGCCTTGCAATGCCGCGTACGCTTAAAACAAGCCAAACAAGACTATAATTTGGGCATTTTAAATTTAGACGACTTTTACAAAGCAAATAACGAGGTTACCTACGCCATTTTAAGCCGACTTACCGATATTGAAACCGAAATAAACACCCAACAACCTACAAAAAGTGGGAATACAGGGCGTATAATTCACAATATTCCGGGCAAAATGCGGCTAAACACCGAAACATTTTGTAGCGTGCGTATAGCCAAAGACGATGCCATTTTACTGCAAAACTTTGAGCGGGAAACTAATATTGAACCCGAAAATATTGAACTATCGAAAATAATGGAGGTGGCACTTATTGACCCCTCTAATAACAACGCTTTTGCCATACGCCGCATTAATCGCAGTGCCGAACAAGCCATTGTTGCCCACGCATTTACCGAGTGGCAATTTGGTATAAAACCACTACAACCGGGCAATCACCGCCTTTTATTAGCTGTTTACATTATCACCAAAATTGATGGCGAAAAAGTATCGCGCGATATTACGGTTAAAAAAGATGTTGAGGTAGTAACAATAAACGATGATAAAAACAGCAACTATAATTTTTACATCGAAAATCCACGCCAAAATTGGGAGGCTACAAATATTGTTGTAAATGATGAGGCCCGTAGAAAGAAATTTTTTGGCTTGTTTGGTTCAACAAGCTTTGCTAAAACCCTAAGTATTTTTTTGGCAGGTGTTATTGGTTTGGTTGGCATTGCCATGGGCACGTTTGCCTTGTTAACCCCTTCGGCAGCTACCAATAAAAAGTTTACAGCAACATTAATTAGCATTCCCGATAATTTTAATATTACCAGCGTGCAATTAAACGGCCTCGTTATTACAAACTGGAACGCTAACCACGATACTACCGAAATAACTATTTATAATCTGGACGCAAAAACTTACAACTTATTAATAGATGGCACCAACGGCAAATGCGAGCAAACAATTGCTATTTCGAACCAAAATGTAACGCTTACAATGCCTTGCCAAGTGCAAAAAATTCCGGATGCCCCACCAATAAACAACAACAATGCCGTAAATATTGCCATCATTACGCCTTTTGCCAACCCAATTTTAACTATTGACGACCAAAACCCACTACTTGTTAGCAAATCGGTGCCAAGCGGGGGCAAATATAAAACCATTTACAAAACTACAAAAGGGCAACATTTACTCGATTTAATTGACGAAGGGCAAGCCAACAGCTATATTTGCGAAATGCAACAGGTAAACGTGCAACATAACAACCAAACTATTACCTTTAATTGCAATAAACTTGAACCTTCCAAACAACCACAAACAGAAACAGAAACAAATACCAACCCAGCTCCCGAACAGAAACCCGAACCCGAACCCGAAACAAAAACCTACGATTTTACCCTTAAACTAAACAACTGCCCCATAGAAGCCAACACTTACACAGTTTATGTAAACAATAATGCAGTTAAAAGTGAGATGATAAACGAAAAAATTATAATTAGAGGGCTAAAGCCTGGTAAAACAAATTTCCGGATAGTGCTAAACAGCAATAACGAAACTATTGGCGCTGCCTCTGACCGCGTAACCGACAACCCAACGCTAAACCAAACAACCGTAAATTGCCAAACGCCATCCAATAATAATCAGAGTAAAATAACGGTTACCATAAGCACCCCAGTTGAAAAAGCTATCATAAAATTTAATGGCCAAGAAATCCAAGCTTACAACCCAAGCAAAACCATTGTAAAACCCGATGCAAAAGGATATTATGCCCGCAAATACCAAATAAGTCCCGGCACCTATAAAGTAGAAGCGATTGACCTAAATAAAAAATGTATAATGGAAACAAAAAAACTAAATACCACAAACGAAACTCAACTACTTTTTAGCTGTATTGGCAGCGGTCTCGATATTGAACCCAACAATGAGGTAAAAGCCTATAATATTAATTTTACCGCCAATGAGTGCGATGGTTATTTTGAAAATGTTCAGGTGTATATGGACAAAAAAAATTCCCCCGAAAAAATAAAAATTTCAAACCAAAGTAATATAACCGTATATAATGTTACAAAAGGCAGCCATGTCTTCAAAATCGTTAAAAATGGGAAATCAATATATCAGGGCATCAATATATACGTAGATGCGAACAACACATCGCTTGATTTGTGTCCAAAATAAATTTTAAACGCTTTATTTTGCATTTAAACAACAAACTCACTCCTCAAGGCTAAAATTTACTTGATTTTTTTAAAAACTATTGCTTCGCTAAACTGGGTTTCTAATTGATTTACCATTTTGTTCCATTGTGCAAACTCTGTGGCAGGCAGTAATAAATAATTGACCCAAAAATGATGGTTAAGTACTAAGTTTTTACCTTCTTGAGCGTAAGTTAGCCGGTACCCAAACTGAGAGTGCTCAAATTGACTGTTAGAGGGCAAAACATCTACTTCGTAGCCATCCGGAATGGGAATAGTAATTTCAAGCACATCTTCAAAAGGGTATTCGTTTTCACGGCCAACTGTGCGAGTGCTATCAAGTTGTGTACCGCCAAACCGCTTCAATAAATGTGGATTTAAATAAATATTATTGCCTGCTCGAACAGTATAATCCGGAATTTTAAAGTTATAATTTATGTGAAGTGGTGCTTCGCGAGGTTTTTCTCCGGAAGTTGAAATAGCTGTAATTTCAAATTTATTACTGGCTTTCTTCAAATAATCATCATAAAAACGGGTATTGCCGTCATATTCGGCTTTTACTTTATTATACTGGGTGTATATTTTTTTATATCCGGTAAAAACAGCCTCGGCCTGCCCCGTAACGGTTCGCCCATCGGCTATTGTTAAAGTAATTTTTTCGTGTTGAATATTATTACTTGCGGCAATAGTAGGTAATTTAACTATTTCAAAATTTTTGGGGCTTAAGCCTATTAAAACTTCTTTACCCTGTATCATCGAGGTTATTTTGCCAAAAGGCTGGTACTCGCCCGTGCCGTCTAAAAAAACATATTCGTTGTTTAATTTTGTAACGGCAATCATGTGGTTGTCAACGTTAGGCGTGGGCATATTTTGGTAGGTATAGGGCAAGTCGCGCGTGCCTACCCAACCCAACCACGCTGGCATATTGGCCAAACGCAGCATGGTGGCAATTAAAATTGACATATCTTTACAGTCGCCAAATTTTTTGTCGTAAACCCCGTTTGGTGGGCGCGGAATAAAACCGCCCAGGCCATCTTCAAAGGCAACATATTTAATATTATTTTGCACCCATTCATAAATAGTTTTGGCCTTTGCCTCGTTGTTACTGTTTTGGGGTAAGTTTTGCAGTAGGTCGGCAACAGTTTTGCGCAGCGATGCCGAGGTGGTCGTATCAACGCTGGCCGCTAAACTATTATACCATTGATACAATTTTTCGGTGCTACCTAAAACCTCGGTAGTTTTGCCCTGCTCGGTAGTAACCTGCTCAATATAAATAATTAAATGCGGAATGTAGTACGACGGGTAAGGCGCATCTTCAAGGCCTTTTATTGCCGGTAAATTTTGAACCTCCCAAGTATAAAGCACGCGGTTATTGGGTAAGTTTTGCGTTTTGTATTTTACCGGATGTTTGGTATTGACAGAATTAAGGCTGTAATTTAATTTGATATTTTGAGGTGCGGTAACAGTAACACGGCTGTTTAATACCGGATATACCCACTGAAAATAAAAACCATCGAGCAAATATGGGTTTGTAAACGCTTTGCTGTACTGCATTTGCGTAACTGCGCCTGCCTGTAATGCCGGAAAATTAAAATGTAATTGTTTATTGTCTGAGTAAAAAATGCTTCCGGATATATTTTGTTTGGTGTCAAACTTTTCGACCGGAATTTTTTTGTATTTCTTTCCGGATGGTATTAAAGTAAATGCTTGGTAATTTATAAGCGTATCAAAGTCAGAAAAATGAATGACCTCAGCACTGCCTGCCCGCACCGCATTGTCGTTTAGGTAGCAGGTATATTCGCGGGTTGTTTGGGTAATTTCCCATTGATTGTCTTTAAAGTCTATAACCCAATCGGTAGATTTTAGCAGTTGTACCGCATCGGTTTGCGGATATTCTTTTTGTAATTGGGCAATATTAGGCGGGTCAAAACCTTGTAATTGGGCAAAAAGAGGCCAGGCAGTTGCAAATAAACAGCAGGCAGTTATTAACTTCAGCATAATTGGGCACTAAATAATGATGGAAGCACTGTTTTTTACTTTTAAAGGATAATTATTAAAAAAATGTTCAAAAAAATGAAATTATTTTTAAAAAATCGGAAAATTAGCCCTACCTTTGTACCACAAATCGCGGGATGGAGCAGTTGGCAGCTCGTTGGGCTCATAACCCAAAGGTCACAGGTTCGAGTCCTGTTCCCGCCACCACCAAAAAAAGCCGGCCTAAATAGGTTGGCTTTTTTATTTTGTTTATCTACATGCTTACAAACAATATAATATAGCTATTCGATACAAGTAAATTGCCTACTAATCCGGAAATAACCCTTAATTTTAATCCGGAAAATATAAATTTTGTACTGTAACTCTTTAACAGCCTTATTTATTGCCCCAATCCCCTACCCTACTATCTTTCAGACTTCAAATAAACCCAGTAGTAATACATCTCGAAATAATAATTAAAAATACAAGTTTTGCCTGATAATACAACAACACCGCATCATAAAGCCGGATTTGTTAATATTGTTGGTATGCCTAATGTGGGTAAATCAACCCTAATGAATTTTTTAGTAGGCGAGCAATTAGCCATTGTAACCAACAAAGCCCAAACAACGCGCCAACGCCTGCTGGGTATTGTAAATGGCCCCGACTTTCAAATTGTTTACTCCGATACGCCCGGCCTTCTTGAACCAAAATATAAAATGCAAGATGCCATGCTGGGTTATATACAAACTGCCTTAGATGATGCCGATATTGTACTGCTTATTGCCGATATTACTAACCAAACCAGTGCCGAAAATTACCAGTCGTTAATACGCAAGGTTAAAGTACCCGTTTTGTTGTTACTAAATAAAATAGACTTACTAACCCCCGAAAAGGTTGAATTGGCTTTGCAGTTTTGGCAGCAAAATGTAAAAGCGCAGCTATATTTACCTGTATCGGCAATAACGGGGCAGGGTTTACAGCAACTTCAAAATCAATTAATAGGTTTATTGCCCGCCTCGCCACCCTATTACGATAAAGACGAACTTACCAACCGCCCTTACCGGTTTTTTGTTGCCGAAATTATTCGCGAAAAAATATTGCTTACCTACGCGCAAGAAATTCCATACTCGGTAGAAGTTGTCATTGAAAAATACACCGAAGAGCCAAATATTGTGCGCATTGAAGCACAAATTTGGTGTAACCGAAAGTCGCAAAAACCAATAATTATTGGGGCGGGTGGTAAAATGTTAAAAAAAGTAGGAACTTTAGCCCGCAAAGACATTGAAGCCTTTATTGGAAGGCAAATTTTTTTAGGCATACAAGTAAAAGTTCGCGAAAATTGGCGCGACGATGAGCTAACACTCAAAAATTTAGGCTATATTAGTTAAACCCTGTAGCCATTATTAACAACATAAAAAATATTTAAATAAATTAAATTATATATGAGTTTTACCGTAGCTATAGTTGGCCGCCCAAATGTTGGCAAATCAACGTTGTTTAACCGCCTGATTGGTAGCCGCGATGCCATTGTGGACGACATAAGCGGCGTAACCCGCGACCGCAAATATGGCGAAAGTTATTGGAACGGAAAAGTATTTAATGTAATTGATACCGGAGGCTTTGTGCCCAACTCGAGCGATATTTTTGAAACAGCCATCCGCGAGCAAGTTGCCATAGCTATGGAAGAAGCCTCGTTAATTGTTTTCGTAACCGATGTTACAACCGGAATAACCGACCTTGACGAGGCAGTAGCCCGCATGTTGCACCGAGCAAAAAAGACGGTTTTAT
This sequence comes from Sphingobacteriales bacterium, assembly GCA_016706405.1. NCBI lineage: Bacteria > Pseudomonadati > Bacteroidota > Sphingobacteriia > Sphingobacteriales > Sphingobacteriales bacterium. The sequence continues at coordinate 776,992 of JADJJT010000002.1, read as the reverse complement.
TGGCAGTAAATAAAGTTGATAACCACAACAGGCTTTTAGATGCTCAAGAATTTTATAGCCTAAACTTTGATGAAACCTTTTTTATTGCTTCTATGACTGGTAGCGGTACCGGCGAATTATTAGACGCACTCGTTCAGCATATTCCGGATGAACATACCGAAGAATACGCCTCAACCGAAGATAAAGACAGTTTAGCCAATAAACCGCATTTTGCCATCGTTGGCCAGCCTAATGTGGGCAAATCATCCTTAATAAATGCCCTAATTGGCGAAACCCGAAATATTGTATCAAATATTCCGGGTACTACCCGCGACGCCATAGACACGCATTATAAGTTGTATAACAAAGATTTTGTTTTAATTGATACCGCCGGCATACGAAAAAAGGCAAAAGTTAAAGAAAATTTAGAGTTTTACTCAGTGATGCGGGCAATTACCGCCATTGACCGCGCCGATGTTTGTTTACTGCTAATTGATGCCACATTGGGCATTGAATCGCAAGACCTGAATATTTTTAGATTAGCGCAAAATAAAAAAAAGGGAATTGTGGTGTTAGTTAATAAATGGGATTTGGTTGAAAAAGAAACAAATACTGCCCGCGATTTTGAAGCGCATATTAAATACAAGCTGGCACCGCTTAGCGATGTTCCCGTTATTTTTGTCTCGGCTTTAGAAAAACAACGTATTTTTAAAGCTATCGAAGAAGCCTTAGAGGTTTACGAGCGCCGCAAACAACACATAAGTACGCATCAATTAAACGAATTTTTACGCGAAGTAGTTACTGCCTATCCGCCCCCATCGCATAAAAGCAGGCATATATCAATTAACTATGTAACACAAATAGAAACGCGCTACCCTACCTTTGTATTTTTTAGCAATCATCCGCGCTATATTAAAGATGCCTACCGGGGCTATTTAGAAAACAAGCTGCGCGAAAAATGGAATTTTACAGGTGTGCCAATAACTATATTTTTCAGGGAAAAATAACATATTTTGTAAATAACTTATTTTATATTAAAGATACAACAGCCATGTTTATTCCAACTCGTTTTATACTACTTTTTGCAACCCTTTTTTGTGTGAGCATAGTAATAATTTCCGGATGCCAAAGCAAGACCCAAAAAACGGACAACACCACTGCTACACCCGCGCTAACAGCAATTCCGGAGGGCAAAAATCTATTAACCGAAGAAGGCGACTCCGCTAAAAACAATAATCAAACATCTGCTACGGCGGGTACAAACCAACACGTGGGCAACACTAAATTAGAAATTGCCATTGCCCCAAATGCACAACCAAAAAATGATACCCCACAAAACAGCGTTTTTAACTTTTTAATGTGGTATAAACAGCATGTTAATACCTTAGCTTCAATACCCATTGTAAAAAATATTGGCGCAAACCCACCCAAAAATTATGAAGTAGATATGCAGCAAGCCGGTATTTACCAAGAATCACTTCGAAATTCGGGCTATTTATCCGATAAATATCTAACACTTAGCTGGTTAAAAATTAAACAATTAGAATCTACTTTAAAGCGCGTGCTGCAAACCGAAGGCGTAGTTGAAGACATGGATTATGACTGGATAATGCACTCGCAAGATTTTAGTGATGATTTGAATAAATTACAACCATCTGATTTACAAGTTTCTGACAATACTGCCCAAACGGCAACCGTAAAAATTGTTTTTCCGGTATCGCAACAAACAATTACGTATCAACTTAGCAAAAAGGGAAAGGGCTGGTTAGTTGATAATATTACCCCCTAACCTGTTTTTTAAACCAGTTTTATTTTATTATTTTACTACTTGTTGCACCAGCAGCAGCAAGGTCAGCAAAGTTGTAGCTTTGGTGGCAACACTATCAAAAGCCTGGTTCCAGTTCCGGTCTTTTTTGCGTGCCTCGCGTACTTTTTCGTTCTTTTTATAATCGGTTACATCAACAAAAATTGATGCGCCGTTTTGCACTTTTGGATAGCGTTTAAAAAACAAAAACCGTTTTGTTTTTTCAACGGCCCCATTGGGCTGATGAACATAGGTGCGCGATGGTTTTGCCCAACGGTTAAAGCCGCCGCCGTATTTGTTGATATAAAATTTAGCACGCTTATTTTTTTCGTAAGGGGCACTTACCTGTTTAATCGAGTCAACATCAAAATGGCTAATAGCACCCGATAAGGTTACTACATTTTTCATTTTGGGTATATAAATCGAGTCGCCCATTGTTAAAATATAGTTAAACTTCGATTTTTCGGGCTTAACTATTGCGCGCTCAATATCGAGCAAAACATAACCGGTACTGTCTTCCATGCGGTACAACCGCCCTGCTCCTTTAAAAGCGTAGGGAGTAAGTCCTCCAGCGCGTTCAATAACGCTTAAAATGCGCTCCTCTTTACTGGTTAGCGCATATTCGCCGGGGTAAACCACTTCGCCGTAAATTTTTATAATTTGTTGGGCTTCAAAATCGGGGGCATACCGCACAAAAACATGGTCGTATGGTTTAAGTTCAAAGTCTTGATCTTCGCTGTTTACGCTAAGGTCGTTATCAACGGCGGCGCGTTTAATTACAATGCGTTCTTTGCCTGTTTTGCCTGTTTCGCGGTCGGTAAACGAAATAAGGCGCGACACTTCAATCCGGGTATTGGCTGCTTCTTTTTTCATACCACCCGACAAATAAAATAAATCGTTTAAAGTAAGGCCATCGGCATAACTGTATTCTCCGGGCATCCTTACCGCGCCAAAAATTTTAACCATAAAGTCTTGTCTGAAATCTTTTCGCGACAGAACCTGCAAGGTATCTAAGTTTTGCAGCACAATATTTTGTTTAGATTCCGGATTTTTTAAAATTTCTTCTAAATTAAACGGAATAAGGCGTTTAGACATATCTTTATTTAGCCGGATAACGTAGGCGCGGCCAAGGTCGGCATGTTCTAATACCCCCTCAACCTTATTCATCACATCCGAAATTTTATTGCCTTCGGTGTATTCATATTTGCCCGGCACCGATACAGCACCTATTACTTCTACAAAATTGCGAGGTTCAAGTGGCAAGCGGTGTATCATAATGCTATCGCCATGCAACAACGGAAAATCGGCATTAAAAAGTTTAAGGCTATCTAAATTAATATCAATCAGTTGGGCATGGTAGTTTTGGTAACGTTTAATGGTAATTGTTTTGGCAAAGGCATCGGCTTCAAGACCTCCGGCAAAATCAATAGCCCTTATCAGCCCTTCGCCCTGTTTCAGTTCGTAGTTAAACGGGCGGCGAACTCTTCCGGCTAAGGTTACAACAGGCCCCATGGACGGAATTACAATATAATCATTGTCTTCCAAATAAAAATCTTGTTTGCTGTTGGGGTTACTGAGATACTCGTAAACATCTAAATTTTTAATAGTTTGCCCGTTTCTTTTGATGTAAATATTTCGAACAGAACCAAACTGGTTAGGCCCGTCAATGGTAACTAAAGCGTTAAATGCAGTGGTTAAGGCCGGAAAACGATAGGTGCCGGGATTTAGCAACTCGCCTACAAAATTGGCGGTTACTACGCGCTGGTAACTAACACTAATTTCGATTTTCGATTTTTTAAGGTCGTAAGTTTTGGCATATTTTTCTTTCAGCAGTTCGCGGGCTTGCTGTAGGGTTAAGCCGCGCAGATACACGCGCCCCACCAAATCGGGACTAATGCCGCCTTGTTTATCAACTGTAAAGATGCGGTTATAGTCAATATTGCCCCACATGGTAATATTTAACTCGTCTCCGACACTTAGCATGTAATCATCCGGAGGGCGCATTTCTAACCGGGGGTCGTCAGTTAACATCATTTTCAGCGTACTGCGCCTAAAAAAATCATGACCATGTACTTTTGGTTCGGGCAGGGCAAGGGCCTTGGTTATTAGGTCGCGCTTTTGAATTTGAATAAGCGTTTGTAAATCTTTTACACTTAAACTATCTATTTTTTTAGGTGGGGTTGATTTTTCAAAAGCCAGGCGTTTTTTTTCCTCTTCTTGCGTGGTGAGGCTGTCGCTAAAAGCATTTAGCAGCATTAGGTCGCGGATAAGGTCTTCTGATGCGCCTAATTTCCGGAGCTCTTCGGGCGTAACACTTATTTTTTGTTTTATTGAGTCTTCGGGGGTTGGTTCTGTTTGGAGGGGGTCTTTCTCTTTTACATATTTATTAAATTCGTACCTGTTAAATTTCATGGGGTCGGTTTGGCCGGTGGTGGCGGTACGGTCGGGTAGCGGTTTTGTATTATAAAGTTGCGCCCAAGCAGGCAGCACGTTAAAAGAGCCAATAATTAAAATTAGTAGAAAGCAATATTTAATAAAACGCATTATTAATTACTGTTGGTAAAAGAAAAAGGTAAATTGGTTTCAAACAAAAATTGAGCCGGGAAATTTTATAAATCGTTGGGTGCGCTTTAAAAATATTAATAATTAGTTTTTTATCTTATAAAACAACCACTTAAGTAGGAAAGACGTTATTTACAAAGATTTTGTTGTATGGTTATGTTTATTTTAGCGTTTTTTTTTTAAGATATTGCCAAGCAAAACAGCCCCATTTAAACAAAGTTTAAAAAACAAAGCACAAAAATAGGCTAAAACTATATAGGTTTCACTTAGTTGCACCGTTTTGCCCATGTTTGTCCTGCTTTCAATTTGATTTTTATGCTACTTAGAGTTAAACTCTATTGATTTTCGCACAACAACTTTAAGTACCCAAGTTTTTTATCCGGATTAAAAATTTGACAACTGACATGGCTCCTTACAACTAAATACAATTCTTCAGTTTAAAAAATACACAACAACTCAGTTTTACTTTTATTGGCTACTACATAATAGCTACAACAGTAGAACTACAAACACCCAGTTTTATTTATGAAACATAAACTGCTACTACTTTTTTTTATCCTCACGTTTCTAACGCAAACTACACAAGCCCAACTTTCGGTAAATGCAACGCACCCTCGCCTATTTTTAGATACTGATACCAAAAATAAATTGCTCGACAAAAAAACAGCCAACGACCCCGATTGGTTAGCTTTAAAAACCGAAGCCGACAATTATGCCACTTTACCGGTAAGCACCTGGAACCCCACTACGGCAACCCAATGGCTTACAGGGACAATTTTTTACTCGTATTGCGGCTCAAGTTGGGAAGATGCCGCCCTGTCGTTGGGCATGGCACACCAAATTACCAAAGGTAATACTTCCGGAAGTTTTGCCACCACTTACTCAAACAAACTTCTGCAATTAGCCGATACCATTATTGCGGCCTATAACGCTTATCCTCCGTGTAGTGGCTGCGCTAATATGTTTTTATGGAACTCATCGTACGGCAACCGGCATGTGGGCATGGTAGTGGCCATTATTTACGATTGGTGTTATGACGAATTAGGTACGACCCGCAAAAACAGTTTGTTAAACTTAATGAATAACTGGTTTAACTATATGCGAACGCCATTTAACACCTACCAAAACCAGAATAACAGTACAGGTAATTATTTTTTTGGCAATATTACTTGCGCTGCTTTTATGGGCTATGCTACCATGTACGATAGCGCCGATGCCCAAGAAATGATTGATTATGCCCGCCAACGCATTTTAGGCACGCAAAGTGGCTCGCTAAATGCCAGCGACCTAAGCACAGATTGGCTAAAGCAAACTTATACCGGCGGATTAGAAACCGCTTGTAGTGCTTCGTATTTAGGGCCTGCCAATTATACAACCGCACCCCAGCAATCGGGCTATCCGGTACAGGGTTGGGCTTATGGCGGCACTACCTACAAACGCCTCATTGATTATTGTTCTATTGTGAAATCTGCCACCGGCGAGGCTATTGCCGACTCGATGCTTACCTATTTAACTAACGGATTTACCAGTTTTACCCACGCCATTACGCCTAACCGTTTTCAGGTGGATAATAGCACAGATTGGGGCTCGTTTTTGGGTAGTTTATTGGGCTATGCACAGCCTTTGCGTTTTGCTGCCATATTAGCTGGCAGCGATGCCGGCCCAAATGCCCAATATTTTTACGAAGAATGGGTAGAACCCGTCACACTGTCGGCTGCATGGAACCACGGATACGTATCGGCAAAATGGGAATCATTTTTATACCGAGATGCAAACCGCCCCAGCGAAGCATTTGATTTTAAGCCATTTTACCCAAATCCGGAGGAAAAAATGCCCGTTGGAGTGCAGATAAATAAAGATTTTCCGCGCTATTATTTCCGGAATAATTGGTCGAAACAGTCTATTTGGGCGGTAGCAAATATGGGTTGCTCGTGGCACGATGACCACCAACACCACAGCGCAGGGCATTTTCAAATTGTATGCGGCGATGCCAACGATGGAGACGACTATTTGTTAGTGGGTGCTAACGAAGTGGGAAGCGGAGGCGCATTTGGCCAAAACGGCGTAGAAGGAGGGAATAGCTACCACGATGCATCATCGCACTCAAATACTTTGTTTATTAACGATTTTCAAACGTATTTAACGCAAAGTACAAATGGCACAAATATGGGTGGGCAGTCGTATTATGGCTATGACGAACCAACAGCGCAAGAACAAACCGATAGTTTTTCGTATTTCAGAGCCGATTTAGTATCGGCATATCATCGCAAAGGCGAGCTGGCCGATACGGTTAACCGCAGTTTACGTTCATTTTTCCGGAATTTATTATACTTGCGCAACCCCAATTTATTTGTGGTTTATGACCAGTTTTTAGCCCGCAACAGCAACAGTCCAATGGGGCAGTTTCCCAAACATTTGCGCTGGCATTTTATGGAAGAGCCGACCCAAAATGGCAAAAGTATAACGGCATTAATGGATAACTCAAAAATACATGTTCATACCGTGATGCCCAGCAATATTTCCATAAATTTTGTCAATGAAAGCAATAATCCGGATAATATTTGGGGACCGGGGCTAAATTATGGCTTTAATACTTTCACTTGGCGCGCCGAGGTTAGCCAGGTTGGCAATCCGTTGGCGCAAACTTTTTTAACGGTATTACAACCTGGGGGGCAGGCAAATCCCGAAATGACAACATTGGCCATTACCACCAACGAAAACAATATGGACGGCACTTTAATTACGACCGAAGGCAGGCAAGACATCGTATTTTTTAACAATAAGTGGAAAAAATATCCAAGTCCTGTTACGCAATGCAGCTACTCTTTTGCCGGAGGCTGCGAGGCACGGCATACTTTGGTTGGCGTAAAACCCAACACTTTATATTATGTTGCCTACGATGGTGAAACTATTACCGTTACCGAAAGCGTATCGCAAGGGCAATTTGTAAGCAGCGAGGCTGGAGTTTTGCGCTTTGGTGTATTTGTCCCACCGTTGCATGGCAATACCGAAGTATGCAACTATTCGCCTGCCGAAACTTACTCGGTTATCGCAACCCCTGGCAGCATTTATAACTGGAAAATTACCGGCGCACATACCGTAGTAGCCGGTTGTGGCTTAACTGATAATACATGTACCATTAGCTGGACTGAAGGCGGCAGCACTGGCAGCGTTGGGGTAACACAAACAATCGAGTAAGTTTTAATTGTACTAAGTGGTTCGCTAAAATTAGTTTATACTACTATTTGTGGTAAATGCTTAATAAGGAACCACTCATTACATTATTCATTGATAATTATTAATTGTCAATTACTTATGCTATTTATTTTGCCTTGGTTTTTTACGTGTTTTGGTAGTGGTGGTTTTTGTTGTCTTTTTTTTAGGGGCGGCAACCTGCAAACTACCTAAATCAGTGGTTTTGCTTTTGACATGGTTTGTTGTTGCCGACTCAGTTACATTAGCTTTGGGTTTATCTATAATAGCTAAATCAATGGTACGTGTGGGCAAGTCGGTTCTAATTACTTTTACCCATACTTTATCGCCCAGTCGGTACACTTTTTTATTCATCCGGCCTATATAAGCATAGTTGGCTTCGTCATAAACATAAACATCGTCGTAAAGCATATCAGTTGATACTAAGCCTTCGCATTTATTGTCGCTCATTTCAACAAACAAGCCAAAACGCACTACCCCCGAAATTACACCCTCAAAATTTTGCCCTATGCGTTCGCTCATGTATTCAACTTGTTTGTGTTTTATGCTGGTGCGTTCGGCAACCAAGGCATTGCGTTCCATTTGCGAGCAGTGCAAACATTGTTTTTCAACGGCTTTTTCGTCAAAATTTATATTAGGTTTGTCGTTATCTAATAATTCGCTTAAAATACGGTGAATCATTACATCGGGGTAGCGGCGTATGGGCGAGGTAAAGTGGGTATAATCTTCAAACGCTAAACCGTAATGCCCTATATTTTTGGTGCTATAAGCCGCTTTTGCCATTGACCTAATAGCCAAGCTCTCGAGCATGGGTTGTTCGGGTTTGCCTTGTATTTGTTGCAACAAACTATTGAGCGAGTGGGCAATTTGTTTTGGCGAGTCGAAATGCAGTTTATACCCTAAAGAAGCGGCAAGTCGTCTGAAGTCTGTTAATTTATCAATATCCGGAGCATCGTGAATGCGATTTGGCGAAGGTATTTTTTTTCCGGATATTGTAGTGTGGTTTATAAAACGGGCTACTCGTCTGTTGGCCAGCAGCATAAAATCCTCAATTAAACGATTACTGTCAAGCATAATCTTTGCTTTTACGTCTATAGGTTTGCCGGCTTCGTCTAAAACAAACTGTACTTCGGTTGTATTGAAGTTAATACTGCCTTGGGCAGCGCGTTGCGCTCGCAGTTGAAGGGCTAATTGCTGTAAAATGGCTATCTCCTTAGCCATATCGCCTTTTTGGGTGTCAATAACTTCTTGGGCTTCTTCGTAAGTAAACCTGCGTTGCGAGTGTATAATAGTCCGGCCAAACCACTCGTTAATAATATGCCCCTCGTTATTCATTTCAAAGATAGCCGAGAAACACAGCTTGTCTTCATTAGGCCGCAACGAGCAAACTTCATTCGACAATTTTTCGGGAAACATAGGCAAAACCCTATCTACTAAATACACCGATGTTGCGCGTTTAAAAGCCTCGCGGTCAAGCGCGCCTTGCGGGGCAACGTAGTGGGTAACATCAGCTATATGTATGCCTACTTCGTAGTGACCGTTATTTAAAACCTGCAAGCTGAGGGCATCGTCAAAATCTTTAGCATTAAGGGGGTCAATGGTAAAAGTTGGCGTTTTGCGCATATCGCGGCGGCGGGCAATTTCGGCTTCCGGAATTTTGGTTTGCAATTTGGTGGCTTGTGCAATTACTGCCGGTGGAAATTGCAGCGGAAAGCCCGAATCGGTCAAAATAGCTAGCATTTCGGCTTCATTAAATCCGGGTTTACCCAATACTTTTGTTACCCGACCAATGGGGTTTTTCTGTTCTTTAGGCCAATCTATTAAGGTAACAGCCACTTTGTCGCCATCTTTAGCCTTGCCAATGGCATCTAAGGGTATAACCAAATCAATAGCATTAGCTTTGTCGGCTAATAAAATGGCGCGGTGGTTTGTTATTTTAATAATCCCCGAAAACTGCGTTTTGAAACGCTCTATTACGTTTATAACTTCGGCTTCTAATCTTGTTCTTCCGCCTCGACTGCGGCGCTGGTTGGTAAAAACTCTTGCCCGCACTCGGTCGCCGTTAAGTGCCCGGTTAAGCCTTGCACCGGCAATATAGGGGTCGGTTTGTAAACCCTCAACAATTAAATACGCGCCTCCGCTGCTAACCATATCTATTACACCTTCGACAAATTTTGAAGAGGGCTGTGCTGCGGGTGGATTGTCTTGGTAATTGTGTTGATTTTTATTTTTATGCCGATTTTTACCTCGGTCATTCTTGGCATTTTTATCCGGATATTGCCTGCGGTCAGATGAATAGTTTTCAGTTCCGGAAAAATCGCTTTGTTCTTCAATTTTATTAGTGGTAACTATCGAGGGTTCGAGGGCTTTAAGGCTGGTAAATTTGTTTTTTGATTTGTTAATTAAGCCTTTTTCGAACAATAGGTTGGTGGTAATAATAATTTCGTCTTGGTTATATAGTTTACGCCCCAATTGATGATGAATATGCTTATAAGTTAGTTGTGCTGTTGGGTCGTTAAACAGTTTCAATATTTTTTTATCGAGTGGTACGACTTTGGTGGGTGTGTTTGATTGTGTTTTTTTTGTCAAAATAAAAGATAATGATTGTTAATTCATTCAATAAAAGTTAAGAAAATGGTTGTTTTGGGCTTTAGTTTGGTTTTGGTTGATTTGTTTGTTTTAGTCTATGTTTTATATCCGGAAAAACTCAAAATCGATTAAATCCTACCGAATAACGCAATTTTCCGGATTAAAAGTTCCCATTTCTTAGTTAGGTTAAGCGTTCAGACTAATATCGGGTTGCCAGGTTATGGCAATTATTTGCCCTTTTCTGTATTGTACAGTAGCATTTAGTGTGGTGGTAGTGTTGCCGCCATTTGATTTATTATTACTTGCTTCAATAGTATATAAACGTTGGATCAAATCTTTGTCGGCAGTGGCGTATCCGGTAAAATTTGCCTGTTTAAAAGTATAACCATAATATTTAAGTTGAGTTTCAAAATGGGCTCTTTCCTCCGAGAAACCAGCATCATTGCGGCCAAAACGCCAAAATACGTAATAAATTACGGCACTTAAAATTATTAACATCACCCAAAAGAAAGGGTCTGAAAAAATATCACCATATCGTTGAAATATATTCTTTCGTGGCTGCTGCAGTAGTAAAATTATTAAATTCAATATCATTAGAAGGGGCTTAAATTAAAAGTGTAATTCACTCGGTTAAAGCGCAAAGATACGGCAATAATTGGGCGTATAATAACTACCTCTGTTCATAAGGTCTTATTAATAACTTAAACAGTAAAGGATATATTTTGTTTTTGCCTAATTACAAATTAAAATAAAATAGCCTTGCCCAACTAAATAAATATTAATTGAACAAGGCTGTTCTATTAGTAAGTAAAGCTACAATAACAAATAGATTAAAAGAACCATTTATTAGGCATAAACCGACTCTTTTTTAAACTTTTGTACAAGCAAGGCATATACAATAGCGCGGTGTTTTTGGCGGTTGCCAGCACCCATAGCTGCCACAGCTTCTTTAATGCCTTTATCGAGGTCGGGGCTATCGGTTAAACCCAATTTTTTAATTAAAAAATTGTTTTTAATGCGGGTAAGTTCTTCGGCATCTGTACCCGATACTAATGAAGCATCGCCAAGGTATATAGATGGGCCAAGACCTTTGGCAACTTTGGTTAATAAATCATCGCTAATTTTTAGGCCAAGCTCCTTAACAGCAGCTTTATAAATAGCCATTTTTTCATCGAATTTACTCATTGGTGTAAATGTTAAAATTTGGTTAATAAAAATTTATTTTTTTAAATTATTAGGAATATCTGGGACTATCGATTGGCAAACATCCTTACCTTTTGCATCTTTGATGTATAGTTCAACCCGGCGGTTAAATTTACGTCCCGAGTCGTCATCGGTATTTTCGGCAATTGGTTTATCTTTGCTAAACGAACTGGTTTTAATATTACCAGTTTTAACACCTGCCTCAAGCAAAACATTTTTAGCCGCCTTTGCCCGGTTTTTCGAAAGGTTTTTGTTGTAGTCATCCGAGCCGCGTGCGTCTGTAAAGGCGCGCAACTCGGCTATATAAGTTGGATTTTTCTTTAAAATAGCTGCCATTTTTTGCAATTCTTGCTTGGCATCTGTTTTAATATCGAATTTGTCATAATCAAATAAAATCCAATGTAAATCGCAATTTGGGGTAACGGCTGCCGGTGTTTCGGCCTGTTTTGTATCGTTGGTGCTTGCCGCAGCGGCGGCATTGCTTGCGGTTTCGGCAGACTTTTGGTTAGCAGTATCGGCTGCCGCAATATTGGTGCTCGTGGCAGTAGTGGCAGGTGGTGGTGGCGTGGTTGTTGTTGCTGTTGTTGTATTAGTAGGTTTTGTTGCTACGGCTGCGGTTTTATCGCCTTGGCACGAGCGCCATAAAAAGAATAAACCCAACAACAATGGCAATAATAAAAGTAACCATTTCCAGTTAAACCCACTTGCGGTGGCGGTGGCTGCAGCAGTAGCCGTTTCTCCGGTGGCAATGGGTGCAAACGGAGCGGCTGGAGGTGGCACCACAGGAGCAACGGGAGTTATGACGGGTGGCGGCGGCGTTATTGCCGGGGCTACTACAACCGGCAGTATTGCGGCAGCTACCATCTCCGGACAGGTGCGCGCAACTTCGCGGCCTGTTTTATCTTTTAAAACTTTAATAGTGTGGCCATTTTCTTCTATTGTTGTGTACATTGTTTTATCGTTCATATAACGCAGTACACCACTAAGTTCGCGGTCGCGGTCTTTGGCAGTTTTAAAACCTTCGCTTCGCAGCCTTACGCTCCCTTCTTTGTTATATATGGCAAAATAATATTGACCGTTTTTGTGTTTAAACAAGGCAGCATTATTGCGTTTGTCGCTAATAGGTTTATTTTTATACTCGCTGCACGGCAAATAGTCGTCTTCAACATCTTTCTTTTTGGGTATGACAGGTATTACCGGAGGTGCAGCGATTGCAACAGGCTCAGGTTCGGGTTCAGGAATTACAACCGGAGGAATTATTTCAGCTATAGGTTCGGGTTCGGGGATTACAACCGGAAGAATTATTGCCTCAATAGGTTCAGGTTCAGGTAAAATATCCGGAATAATGGGTAATAAAGGCAAAATTGCCCAAGCTATCGCTTCTGTTTTATGAGGGCACGAGCGGCCAATTTCTTGGTGGTTTCCGGCTTTTAATACCAAATAATATAGGTTGCGTTTTTCTTCAATTTTAAAGCGTTCTCGTATTTCGCGATTTTTCCGCACCGACTCAAGTCCGTTATTGCGGGCGGCAGTGGTTGGGTAGCCTTCGCTGCGCAGAATAATTGTTTTAGTATCCGGATTTATCCAAGCAAAATAGTATTTTTGGGTATCTTCTTCGTAGAAACTAATAAAATCGTCATATTCCGGATGTTTTTCGTTTATAAATGATTCGTAAACACTGCAAACCATGTAATCATCATCTAAACGGTCGGGTTTTGCTTCGGGTTTGTCTAACAGTGCCCACGCGGCAGCTTCTGTTTTATGAGGGCACGAGCGGCCAATTTCTTGGTGGTTTCCGGCTTTTAATACCAAATAATATAGGTTGCGTTTTTCTTCAATTTTAAAGCGTTCTCGTATTTCGCGATTTTTCCGCACCGACTCAAGTCCGTTATTGCGAGCGGCAGTGGTTGGGTAGCCTTCGCTGCGTAGAATAATTGTTTTAGTATCCGGATTTATCCAAGCAAAATAGTATTTTTGGGTATCTTCTTCGTAGAAACTAATAAAATCGTCATATTCCGGATGTTTTTCGTTTATAAATGATTCGTAAACACTGCAAACCATGTAATCATCATCTAAACGGTCGGGTTTTGCTTCGGGTTTGTCTAACAGTGCCCATGCGGCAGCTTCTGTTTTTTGAGGGCACGAGCGGCCAATTTCTTGGTGGTTTCCGGCTTTCAGTACCAAATAATATAGGTTGCGTTTTTCTTCAATTTTAAAGCGTTCGCGTATTTCGCGGTTTTTCCGAACCGATTCAAGTCCGTTATTGCGAGCGGCAGTGGTTGGGTAGCCCTCGCTGCGCAATATTATCGTTTTAGTATCCGGATTTATCCAAGCAAAATAGTATTTTTGGGTATCTTCTTCGTAGAAACTAATAAAATCGTCATATTCCGGATGTTTTTCGTTTATAAATGATTCGTAAACACTGCAAACCATGTAATCATCATCTAAACGGTCGGTATCCTCATTATTATTTTGGTTATTAGCAGTTGCTAAGGCGGCTAATCTACGCTGTTCGGCAGCTTTGGCACGTTCGGAAGGCAAAAATGCTTTTGCGGCCTCTTCGGAGGCTACGGGGCATGATTGGGCAATTTCCTGGTGGTTTCCGGCCTTTAACGACAAAACCCACGTTCGATCAGCAAGTTGGATGGTAGCGTAGCGTTCTTCTAAAGGCAGGTTTTTAATAACCGAATTAATACCATTTTCGCGGCCTGCTTCGGTGGTATAACCCTCGCTGCGCAGCACAACGGCATCGTTTTCAATAAAGGAAAAATACCATTGCCCTTCGTGTTCAAAACGGTAAAAACCATTTTGGTCTATGGTATTACCAAGGTAAGCAGAACAGGGCAAATAATTGTCATTAATAGGTAGCAAATTATCCATAAAACAAGGTTTGTATTTGTATCTAAAAAAAAATGTAAGTTAGAAGGTAATTAGTTGAAATTGAATTAAAAACAGTATGGAACTGTTAAAAATTAATTAGATAAAACTAACTCAGAGTTTACAACTTATATAATAATCAAATAACGTAACGTTAGGAACAAAATACTTGTTTCAACAACAAAGGTAATTAAACACTAATAAAATTTCTTATTTTTTTTATAAACTTTGGTTTGTTTTGAAATTCAACGGATTTTAAGACGCAAGATTAATAATTTGTAACAGTTATAAAGTTGCATTACAAAATAATTTTGTCGCCTCGTCGGTTATTAACGCAGCAATCGGCCTTCAAATGTTTCGAGGGCATCTATAAAAGATGGTGTTAGTTGTACTTTTTCCTTTAACATATAATCATAAATCACCACTACAGCCTCGCCGGTTGCTACTAATCCCAACTTATCGGAAATAATAATATGCTGCATTGTAAAACTGGTATGGCCTAAATTCATTATCCGTACACCTACATTTATGGTATCCGGATAGATTAAAGGTTGAATAAATTTGCACGATGTATGTGCTAAAATGGGGCCTATATTTGGGTTGTTGGCTGTTAGAACCTTAAATAAAGCCGCATCTGTAAAATATTTCATCCGGGCAGTTTCAAAATATCTAAAATAAACTGCATTGTTTACATGTCCTAAGGCATCCATTTCGCCCCAGGCAATTTCGTAGCGGACAATGGCTTTAAAATCTGTTAAACTTGCCATAAAATATAGCTGTAATTTATTAATAAAATCAAAATTTGGTCGTCAAAATGCTATTTTGTATAAAAAGCAAGCGCGAATATAAGTTAGTATTCGTTTTAAGTGTACTTTAGCATAGAAAAACAAAAAAAAGGTTCTAAAACTTAATACAACTGTAATATTAATGCTACCTTGCTGCCAAATTTGCAATATTTTGTTTTTTTTCTCAAAGTTAAGGCAACTATAAAAGCTGTTTATAGCGTTTCTTAAAAAAAGTTAAACCGTCCTACCTTGTAAACACACTAAAATTGCAATATCTTCGTTAATAAAATCAATATTAGATTGCCACAATAATAAAATTTACTATTTTTGCCTTTCCAAAATGTATTTACAAATTATATGGTAATAAATTAAAACAATTTTCAAGTCAATAATAAACAAATAATTATTTTAAATTAATACAACTTATGCGCACCATTTTTACACGTTTAGCTGCTGTTGCTATACTATTGCTGGCTATGGAACTTAGTCATGCGCAAGACATTCACTTTTCGCAATTTTACGCTTCGCCACTAACCTTAAATCCGGCCATGACGGGCAATATAGCAGGTGGTTACCGGGCTGCTGTGAACTACCGCAACCAATGGTCATCTATTCCTGCACCTTACTCTACTATTGCTGGTTCGTTTGACATATCTGTATTGCAATGCCAATTAGGTATTGACCACGTGGGTTTGGGTTTGGCCTTTTATAACGACCGCGCTGGTGATGGCAACCTTAACGAACTAACTGGCCTTTTCTCGGTAGCTTACCACAAAGGTTTTGACCCCGAAAAACGCTACGTTTTAGCTTTAGGTGGGCAAGCTGGTTTTACACAAAAAAGCGTTGACTTTAACAAATTGATTTTTGGCAACCAAATTAACGACGAATTTCAAGCCGACCCTACTTTGCCTAATGGCGAGCCTATAGCAAACACCAGTTTTAGCTATTTAGACTTTAGAGGTGGTGGCTTGTTTACTGCTGCTGTTAACGACCAGGTTAATTTTTACCTAGGCGGTGCCTATAACCACTTTACAAAACCTACCGAACAATTTTTAGATAATAACGGTACTGTACCTGTTAATAAACTTGACCCACGCTTGGTTGTGCATGGTGGCGGCTCGTTCTTTTTAAACGAACAGTTTAGCATTTCGCCCAGCATATTATTTATGCAACAAACCGGAAGCCAAGAAATTAACGCCGGCGCTGCCTTGGGCTACCATTTTGGCGGCGACCGCTACTCGGGACCTGGCGCAGGTGTATATTTGGGCGGCTGGTACCGCGTTCAGGATGCCGTTATCTTAGTTGTAGGTGCTGACTACCAAAATTTCCGTCTTGGCCTATCCTACGATATTAACGTTTCTGACCTTAAAGTAGCATCATCAAGTCAGGGTGGTTTTGAGTTAGCATTAAATTATGTTGGACGTTTGCCCGAATGTCAAAAGAAAATGAAACTATACTGTCCTCGTTTCTAAAAAATTATAGACCAAGTACATCTTTTATATCCGGAAAATTGACTGCAACATATTAACTCTACTGAAACATAGTAAGTTTTGTTAGCCGTTAGCTTAATCTGGATAAATAGATTGAACGGCATTAAAATCCGGAACACTTAAAATGGGTTAATCTCAATAAAAGTGTTCCGGATTTTTATTATCGTTGCTTCCATACTACCTAAACAAATTAACCCAGCATCAATGGCAGCTTTAAAGCCCAAAAATGCTTTTTTGTGGTTAATAATTCGCACCCGCAAAGTTTTTTGAGCGTTTACAAACAAATAACCTTGCTCTAAAAAATCAAAATCGGTTGCCAAACTTTGCCAGCTATTATTGGTAACCAAAAATTTGCGTTCAATTTCGTAAGGCATAAATTATATATTTGCATTTTGTTTTAGTTGGCTTATTATATTTCAGTATTGGTATTTTGGAGCACAAATTTATCCATGTCTTGCAAAAACTCATGTGCTTGTTTCATGGTTCGCACCTCGTCAATTACCACCATAAAATGTTTATTGGTTTCTTTAAAATGAACTTTTCCGGCGCTTTGCTGTGCATAGTTTAGTAAACCGCCAAAAACCTCCGATGCGTAGTAGGCCGACTGTTGATTTTCTACAAAATAGCATCTTAATTTGTGCAATTTTAATGAAATACGTTCGAATCCTAATTTTTTTGCCAGCCATCTTAGGCGTACCCCTTCAAACAACTCAACAACAGGCTTTGCAATGGGGCCAAAACGGTCGCGCAGCGAGTCGGCAAATTTTTGCAGCGAGTTTTCATCTTTGATATTGTCGAGCTCGGTATAAAGCAATAGTCGTTCGTTAATATTACTAATATATTCATCCGGAATTAACATTTCTATATCGGTATCAATTTGGCAATCGCGTACAAAATCGCGTTTGGCAATCGTTTCCTTTTGAAAGAGGTCTATAAAATCGGTTTCTTTAAGTTCGGAAATTGCTTCGGCTAATATTTTTTGATACATGTCAAAGCCAATATCGGCAATAAATCCGCTTTGCTCGGCACCCAGCAAATTACCTGCTCCACGTATATCGAGGTCGCGCATGGCAATATCGAAACCGCTGCCCAATTCACTAAACTGTTCAATAGCTTTAAGACGGCGGCGAGCATCATCGGGCAAGCCATAAAACCCTGGTGTCATCAAATAACAAAATGCTTTTCGGTTGCTGCGCCCCACGCGCCCGCGCAGTTGGTGTAAGTCGCTGAGGCCAAATTGGTGTGCATTGCTAATAAATATGGTATTGGCATTGGGCACGTCTAATCCGGCTTCAACAATATTGGTAGAAACCAACACATCGTACCCGCCTTTAATAAATTTCATCATGTGGTTTTCAAGGTCTTTACCTTCCATTTGGCCGTGTGCTATTCCTACATCAATATCGGGGCATAGCCGTTTAATAGTTTCGGCCAACGAGGGCAAATCTTTGACGCGGTTATGTACAAAAAAAACTTGTCCGGCGCGACCTACCTCGTAATTTATGGCATCGCGTATTCTGTCATCATCAAAATTAGTAAGTTCGGTTTGTACTGGCTGCCTGTTTGGGGGTGGGGTGGCAATAACAGTTAGGTCGCGTGCTGCCATTAACGAAAACTGAAGGGTACGCGGTATTGGAGTTGCTGTAAGGGTAAGGGTGTCAACATTTACTTTCCGGTTCCGCAGTTTTTCTTTGGCAGCCACACCAAACTTTTGTTCTTCGTCAATAATAAGCAAGCCGAGGTCTTTAAATTTAACCGTTTCACTTAGCAGCGCATGGGTACCTATTAAAATATCAATTTTGCCTTCGGCGGTTTGTTTTAGGGTTTCGGTACGCTCTTTGGCTGTTCTAAACCGATTTAGCAGGCCTACTTTACAGGGAAAATCTTTTAAACGGTCGGCAAAAGTTTGGTAATGTTGCGAGGTTAATATGGTAGTTGGTGCTAATACGGCCACTTGTTTACTATCGGCAATGGCTTTTGCAGCCGCACGGATGGCAATTTCAGTTTTACCAAAGCCTACATCGCCACAAACTAATCTGTCCATAGGTACTTGGTTTTCCATATCGGCTTTTACTTCGGCGGTAGCTTTTATTTGGTCGGGCGTATCTTCGTAAATAAATGATGCCTCTAACTCGGTTTGCAAATAAGTATCGGGGTTAAAAGCAAATCCCTTGGTTGCTTTTCGAGCGGCATATAATTTAATAAGGTCGGCGGCAATATCTTTAATTTGCGTTTTTGCTTTGCGCTTAAGGGTTGCCCAAGCATCAGAGCCAATTCTATTAATTTTAGGTTGTTGCCCCTCTTTACCTATGTATTTTGATACTTTATGCAGCGAGTTAATATTTACATACAATACATCGTTGTCTTTATAAAATATTTTAATAACTTCTTGTGTTTGCCCATTAATTTCGAGTTTAACCAAGCCCGCATAAATGCCGATACCGTGGTCAATATGGGTAACATAGTCGCGGGGTTGCAAGTCGCGCAGCATCCGGACACTCATGGCCTTGTCTTTTGAGTATCCTTGTTTAATTTGGTATTTATAATAACGGTTAAATATTTGATGGTCGGTATAACAAGCTACACCCAGCAATTGGTCGGTAAAACCTTCGGTAAGGGCTTGTACTAAAGGATAATAGGGCACTTTTGTTTTTAGGTCGTCAAAAATAGCGTTAAATCGATTTACTTGCCTTGGGGTGCCGGCAAATAATACATTTACGATATTCTTTTTATGATTTGCTTTGAGATTTGCAATAAGCAACTCAAAGTTTTTATTGAAGGAGGGCTGTGGTGTTGCCGGATAATCAATAATGGTGCTGGTAGTATTGCTAACGTTATTTTTAGTATTAGTAAAATAGGGTTGCGTGCCAAACTCAATGATAGAAAAATCCATTATATGACTCAGCAAATCGTTTGGTTTGTTAAACGCCTCTAATGGCTCAGGTTGGTATAATGGGTGGTGTTCGTCGGCATACTGCGAGGTTTTAGGAGGAAGTTTTTCGAGGGTTTGCGGCAGGCGTTGCTGGCAGCTGTCGGCTGTATGTAGTAAGCTTTCAATACTTTTTATCCATACAATGGTATTTGGAGGTAGTATTTGAAACAAAGAAACTTTATCGGAGGTATTAAATTGCGTTTGAATATTAGGAATGATTGTTACTTTGGCAATTTTTTTAACAGATAGCTGGGTAAGTGGGTCAAATACCCGGATACTTTCGACCTCGTTGCCGAACAACTCAATCCGGTAAGGCAGGTCGTTGCCGTAAGAAAAAACGTCAATAATACCCCCGCGAATAGAGAACTGCCCTGGTTCGGCCACAAAATCTTGATATTCAAAACCATATCCGGATAAAAATTCGGTCATAAAACCGGTATCTAAGGTTAAATTAACCTCAATATGAAGGGTGTTTTGGTCTAATGCTTTTGTATTTACTACTTTTTCAAACAAAGCTTCGGGGTAGGTAACTATTAACTCGCCTGTTGTATAGCTATGTACCAAGCGGCTTATGGTTTCGGTTCGCAGCAAAACATTACTTCTGTTGACTTCTTCAAAAAATCCGGGTTTTTTAAAGGAATCCGGAAAAAAAAGGGCATCTTTATGTTGCTCTAATAACTGCGTGAGGTCGTTTTGAAAATAAGCCGCTGTTTCTTTATTTTCTAAAACAAATAAATGCGTTTGCCGTGCTTCAAGCCAGGTGGCCACGGCCACTAACGCACTTTGCGAACCTACTAATCCGTTTAAATAAATGCGGGTATTGGCCTCAACACTCGTAGCAATTTGGGCAATTTGCATAGTGCGGGCATCGCGGCGGTATAGGGTGAGCAGGGCTTGTAAATCCATCGTTTGTTAGGTAAAACAGCCACAAAGTTACAATTTGATAATGTGAACTACAAAACGCTTGTTATAATACCGCTGTAAAAAATTTAAACAAGGCGATTCGTGTTTTTATAGCAGTAAACTTCTGGAAAATTTTAACAGATAACTGCGTGCTTCACGAGTTGTTTTTATATTACAATTAGCAAGGGCTGGGGCGTAGGTATCAAACGCAACAATGCTTTACTTGAACTTCAAACAAAATGAAAATTCAAGTAAAGCACTGCTATATTGCCTGCAGGTTGCAAGGGTGGTTAAACTGCCCGCCTAATGGTATTTCGGGCAAAACTTTTTTATTTTTAAACCTTTACCAACCATTTATGATATTGGGGCAAGGCACCGCGTTTGGCGGCTTCTATTTTTTCTGTCAATAATTTTGAGTAGATGCGTTTTGCCACGGGCAATAAAGTATGGTGGGTGTCTTTATAACCAATTTCAGCAATGGGGGCAATTGTTGCGGCGGTTCCCGAACCAAACGCATCTTGTAATAGACCTTTGTTGTTTGCATCTATTAACTCGTCAATGCTAACAAGGCGTTCTTCTACTGTTTTGCCCATATCTCTAAATATTTGAATTACGCTGTCGCGGGTAACGCCCGGAAGCAAAGTTCCGGTTAGTTTGGGGGTAACTACTACATCGTCAATTACAAAAAATACGTTCATGGTGCCAATTTCTTCAACGTATTTAAATTCTTGGGCATCCATCCATAAAACTTGGTGGTAACCTTCAGATTTTGCTAACATAGAGGGGTACATGGTTGCGCCGTAGTTTCCGGCGGCTTTAACATCGCCCGTTCCACCCGGAAAGGCCCGGACGTATTTTTCGGCTGCTTTTACGCGCACCGGCTCGTTATAATAAGGCCCCGAAGGCGAAGTTAATATAAATAAACGATGTGTTTTTGAAGGTCGTACACCAATAAACGGGTCAGTCGAAATCATAAAAGGCCGTATATACAACGATGAATCGGGCGAGCTTGGCACCCATTTGTGGTCAAGGCGCACCAATTCAGCGAGTAATTTAATAAAATACGGCACGTCAATTTGAGGCATACCCATACGCACCGCCGATTTATTAAGACGTTCTGCGTTGTCTTGTGGTCTAAACAAAAAAATGTCATTTTCGTTTACCGTGCTTCGGTGCGCTTTCATGCCTTCAAAAATTGCCTGTCCGTAATGTAAACACGAACTGGCCGGGCTCATTGGTATAGGCCCAAACGGTAGTATTTCGGGGGTTTGCCACTGTTCGCCATCAAAGTCCATCATTAGCATATGGTCTGACATTACTTTGCCAAACGGAATATTATTAAAATCAGTCTCTGCTAACCTCGATTTAGTAGTTCGGGTAGTTTTGATGGCGGTTATGACATCGGTACTCATAATGATTAGTTTTGTTTTTAGGTAAAAATTAATGTTATGCGAAAAAGTAAGGCGTATTTCTTTTTTTCAAGTGTGTTGCAAAGATACAATCTTAAAAGGCAAGAAACTATTTATCCGGATAATATTTAACTACTACAATTAGTATATGGCAATTAGTGGTGTAATTTATCAGAAAAAAGTTACTCGCAGCATAATTTGCCTTATTTTTGCTCTTGTTATAGGTGTTGTGTAGTTTAATTTTTTCAACTATTTTTATAAGACGAAGATCGCTAAAATACTTTAACTGCTATAATGTAAACAAACAATAATATTTAAAGTTCAAAGTTAACGTCTATTTATCAGAAGTCGCTTCTTTTTTAAAAAAATTTAAGTTCTGTACTGTTTTTTTATTTATTTGAACAAATTTTGACATGGTAATTAAAAACAATATCGCAAGTTTATATCCGGATGGTGTTTATGTTTTGCCTAATTTTAAGGATGATATTAGTCAAAATTCGACTTACGAAGTAATTGTGCTGTACCAATATCCGGAGGATTTTAATGCCAATTTGCCTTCGGAAAACTACTTGCAATTAACTCGCATAGTAGAGGCGGTTAAAATACCTGTCGAGAAGGCTTTATTACTAAATATTCACCCGTTTGTGCTTAATAATTACGGTTTTGGTTTGGCAAATTTAATCCGGAAAAACAGTGTTAAAGCCGTTATTGGTTTTGGTGTACCGGCGCATCAATTTGGTGTAAATTTTAACCTCACTGAATTTTCTCCCATAAAAATAAATAGTATATTTTATTTGCAATCTTGCAGTCTTGACGATTTGATGGCCAACAAAATTAAAAAACAACAGCTTTGGGCTTGTTTAAAACAAATTTTTGGGGTTTAGAACGCACGTTTACTTGTAAAAAACTTATTAAGCAACACCATCATTATAAAAATACATAAATTTATAATTACAACCAACACATGACATACGGTGTAATAGGAGGCGGTAGTTTTGGTACGGCCATTGCTAATTTAATTGCCCATAACGGCAAAGTATTGCTGTTAGTGCGCAAGCCCGAGGTAGTAAACAATATACTAAATACTGGCGAGCACCGCGGGCAAAAAATGCACCCTAATATTCAGCCAATTTTAGATGCCGCCCAGCTTTGCCAAAACTGCCAACTATTGTTTCCTGTTATACCTTCTGACGAGTTTAAAGGCATGATTAACTCGTTGGCAAAATGGCTGCGCCCCGACCATGTTTTAATACATGGCACAAAAGGATTAAATATACAACATCTTAATTACTCCTCATCAAACGATGGAAAAATTCAGAAATTGAGCCGCGAACATATTAAAACCATGAGCGATTTAATTTGCCAGCAAAGTGTAGTAATTAGGGTTGGTTGTTTGTCGGGGCCTAACCTTGCCCGCGAAATTGCAGCCGGACAGCCTACGGCCACCGTTATTGCAAGTCGTTTTGACGAGGTCATTGAATTAGGAAAAACTGCACTAAAAAGCGAACGCTTTAAGGTGTACGGTAGCCACGATATTACCGGCATTGAACTGGCGGGTGTGCTTAAAAATATTATGGCAATTGGCTCGGGTATGTTAAGCGGGCTTGGCTTTGGCGAAAACACGCGCGCCATGTTAATAACACGTGGCTTAGGCGAAATGGTTAAACTGGGGCAAGCCTTAGGCGCCGAAGCGCACGCTTTTATGGGTTTGGCAGGTATAGGCGATTTAGTGGCAACCTGTAGCAGTAGTTTAAGTCGTAATTATACGGTTGGCTACCAATTGTCGCAAGGCAAAACCTTGCCCGATATTATTGCCCAACTTGGCGAAGTGGCCGAAGGTGTAAAAACTATAAAATTGGCGCGAGGTCTTATTGAAAACTATCATATTCAAGCACCAATTACCGAATCTTTGTATAATATAATTTTTAACAATATGCCTATTTCAGAAGGGTTGCGTTATCTTATGGAACACCAGTTAGATAAAGATGCTGATTTTATGCTGACGTGATGAAAAAGATAGGCTTGATTACTTTTGTTTGCACTCAATTAGCTTGGGCAATTCATCCGGATGATAGCAGTTTGGATTTGAGCTACGCTGAAAAATAGTTTTCAATCAAGCAATCAAAGCCGGATAAAATAAAAAAAACGGCTGCTCAAAACTGAGCAGCCGTTATACAACACAATATAGAAAAAAAATATTTACTGACTAAGCTAAATACAAAAAACGCTGGTTGCTATTTATTAAGTACTTAATTAATTTTCCGGCCTTTAGCTTTGCGGCGGTCAATATCAAGTTTGTTAATTTTTTTCATATCTACCATTAAATAGGCGTCAATGCTAAATGGTCGGGTTTGGTATTGTTTGCCTGCATAATGCACTGTGCCAACTTTTTTTGTCCAATCGTTGGCCAATACCCGGTATTGGTTGCCATAGTTAGGGTTAGGGCCAAAAGTGAGGTAACAACTGTCTTGCCCTTCTTCAAAACTAATGGCAAAACTATTTTTACCCTTTGTATAGAGCAACACGCCGGGCGTACCGCGTTGGATAGTAATTTCTTCAATTTGACGGCCTTGCTCCATTTTAATTTTTCCGGAAATAATTTCGGAACTCGATTCTTTAAGCTGGCGATAGATAACAATATCATCCGACAAATAAAATTGAATTCGCTGCAAATCACTTTCGCTCCAACTATTTTCAGTGTAAAGTTTTTCGGTGAATGGCACATAATTGCGCGAACACGAACTTAAAGCCAAGCAGAAAATTGATAATACTAAAATAAAAATTGATTTATTCATTTTAAAAAAAACAGGTTAAGTACTTAGCTGTAAAAATTATTAGCTGTTAATTGGCTAAAAAAACAAGCCGAAAAAGCTATTAGTTTGAATGGCAAATTGTCTTTTGGTTTAAGCTTCTTTTAATTTTTTTGTTAAATAAAATTACATGTTATAATTTCATTTTAAAAATTTATGTGTAAATGCTAAAAAAGCAAATTGGCAAACTTCTTTGAATAGTATGTTTGCCAATTTAACCTGATTATTTATTGAATTGCCTTTGTTTTCTACAAACAATTAAAAACCAACATAAAAGCCTTCGTTGCGCTTAGCAAGGTCTTTCATAAAGCGTACTTTAAGCTGGCTTGTACCGCGGTCGCGAAAATCTTTGCCAACCCCAATTACGTTAATTACACGTTTTCCGGCATTTAGTGTAGTTAAATCGTTTACTAATTGGTTTAACTCTTGTTCGTTTTTGTCGGCACAATCGTTTCGTGAGACCCTATTTGTAGGGATACCATCAGAAAGCAATACAATTGTACCTGCCAAAGCATAGGCGGGTGCTTTTAATACAAACTCCATTACTTCTTTTGTTGGGGTACAACCTGCCGGTTTTAGGCCGGCCAAATAATTGTAAATTTCGTATTTTACGTTGTCGGTAACGGGTACTAATTTGCCGTATTTATAGCCATATTCTTCGTCAATATTTTTCGAGTAAATCACCACATCAACTTTATAGGTATCGTCAAAATTGGCAATCATCATTTTTATACCTGCCCGCAGTTCGTTAAATTTTTCGGGTTCGGGTTCATCGTCCATACTGCCCGAAATATCGAGAACAAACACCACACTTTTATCTTTTAGTTCAAATCCGGCTTTAGGAATGGGCTGACATTCGGCTAATTGTTTTTGCAAGTCTTTAATTAGGTCGTCTTTCTTTTTTACCGATGCATCGGCATTGGTACTTTGCGATTTTGACTGTGCCAATTGGTCTTCAAGGTCTTTAATTTTTTGTAGCTGCGTAGCTGTTTCTTGTTGTAGTTTTACAAGTTCTTTTTCTAACGAGCCTTTGCTTTCAAGGGTTTTGCGCATTTCGTCACAATCAACCATTTGTTTTTTTAGCACTTCAACTTGATTTTCGAGGCTATTTTTCTGCGCAATTATGGCTTCTTTATCTTTGTCGTTATTGCGCACTTTTTCTTCCAATGCTTGTATTTCGGCACTCATTTTAGCCGAGCGTTCTTGCAGTATTACGCGCTGGTTTTCAACTTTTGCCAACGAGCTTTGTAATGATTTTACTTGAGCATCGAGCGATTGAACGTTGCTTTGTAGTCTTTGTGTTTTTTCGGCTAAGGGTTTATAAACGTCTTCCGGAACTGACGATTTAATAATAGTAAGTAAACTGTCTATTTGTTGAACTTCTATTTTTAGTTGGTCTAATTCCTCTATCTTTTCTAGTTTTGATTTCACATCGCCGGTGAGTTTGGGTACAATAATAAACAATATAATCATTGCCCCCAATGCCTTTGAAAACAAAATCAAAAACCAGTGATAATCTATATGAATTTCTTTACGAGCCATATTATAGGAATGGAATTAAAATTTGGTGGTTAACAATAAAAAAATCCGGATAAATTTAACGCAAATGGATTCGGTTCACCAAATTTTCCATTACATAATCTTTTAATTTAAGGTAAAAACGTTCTTCGGTTTCTTGCAATCGGTGGTAATACCACATTATAGGAATACTTAATACTAATGCTACTAAGGTGGTGTCGAAGGCTACTTCCATGGCGTTAGTAATTTCGCCCATTACTTCGGGGTCGCTGGCTTTTTCGGCCATACCCAACGATTGCCCAATGCCTATTACCGTGCCTATAAACCCTATTGACGGAATAAGCCATGCTAAAAACCGCACATTCGATTGGTGGGTTTCGGCCTCTGAGGCTATGGTTTTTACTTGGTTTTCGACTGTTTCCATTACTTCGGGAACCGAGTTGTTCGCTCTAAATTTTGTACAGGCGCGTTTTATTACCGAAATGACCTGATATTTATTGGTTTTTTCCATTTCAATCATCCGGATTTTAAGATCGTTTACGTCATCGGGGGTAATTACCCAGTGTTCTTGTTCGGGCAGCAGTTGCATAGTAAGGGCTTGTTCTTCGTAGTTTACCAAACTAAGGCGTTCTGAAATTTCGAACCATGCCCAAAAAAACGTAATATACGATATGTATTGAATGAGGCCAAAAGGCAAATTGCCGCCAAACATTTCGCAAACGCGCTTAATACCATGTGCGGGGGCAAAATAGTAGCCGGCAACTACTATTGCCATTATAATGCTCGAAACAATAATGGCTTTAATAATGTGTTTAATTTGTTGGTTGTTCATGTTGTATGGGGGGAAATAAGTATATGTGGTTTTGCTTTGCGAAGATGAAAATAAATATTGTTAGAGAACGAAATTTGCACAAATTTATGTTGCACTATGGCCAGCAAAGGTACATTATTTTAATAAACTGAGGTTTACAAATAGCGGCATTTAATAAAATGGGCAAAAAAAATCCGCAATTATGGTAGATATGGCCACAACTGCGGATTTATAAATTTAGTACTAAACTGCTGTTACAAATACATATAAAAGCAGCTAAATATTATTTTACTGCATTAACAACTGCTTTAAAAGCATCGGGGTTGTGCATGGCCAAATCGGCAAGCACTTTGCGGTTTAGGGCTATACCTTTTTGCGAAAGCAGGTGTATAAGGGTCGAGTATTTAAGCCCCTCGGCGCGGGCAGCGGCATTAATACGCACAATCCAAAGGCTGCGGAAACTGCGTTTTTTATTGCGGCGGTCGCGGTAGGCGTACAACAACCCTTTTTCAATTGCGTTTTTGGCAACCGTCCAAACATTTTTACGGCGACCAAAGTAGCCCTTCGCCAATTTCATTACTTTTTTGCGGCGCGCGCGCGAGGCTACACTGTTTACAGAACGTGGCATTTTTTTAAATATTTTTTTAAGATGAAAAAAAACCATACATAGTGCATCTATGCAGGTGACTTTCTGGTGCCAATTTTACAGAAAGTACTTTAGCTATTTGTTTATTCTATTTTTAATAAAAAACAGCTTTGGCTTTGTGGTTAATAAAATAAAACAGCAATACAACGAAACATTTATATATGTAACATTGCTTTTACGCGCTTAATATCGCTGGGTGCTACTAAAGACGCTTTCATTAAACGCTTTTTGCGCTTTGTTTCTTTGCGGGTTAGTAGGTGGCTTTTGTAAGCGTGGTTGCGTTTTACCTTACCCGAAGCCGTTACGCGAAACCTCTTCTTGGCCGAAGAGTTGGTTTTCATTTTTGGCATTGCCTTGAGTAAATGGGTAAATTTTGATCAAATGAATTAATAAGGCGGCAAAGGTAAGGCTTTTTTCCGGATATTTAGCAAATACTGCGCCTAATAATTATTTATCCGGATATTTTTTTATTCTTTTCGCTTCAGATTAATCTTGTATTCCATATTATTTGCGTGGGTCAAACATATTGCCATTTAAAACAAATCAAGCAAAAAAATTAACAGTATTACCAAACATTTATTTTGCGTCTTAATTTTGGCCAACTTTTTAGGTAGGCCTCTTATTCCAATTGTTTTTTTCTTTTTTTAATTTTTTAACGAACCTATCTACATTTATGGGAATGATTTCCGAATTTAAAGAATTTGCCCTCAAAGGCAATTTAGTTGACATTGCCGTTGGTATGGTAATGGGTGCTGCCTTTGGCAAAATTACCACCGCTTTTGTTGATGGTATGGTTATGCCTTTAGTTGGTCAGCTAATTGGCGGCGTTGATTTTAGCTCGCTAAAGTGGATATTAACGCCCGGCGTTGCCGAACTTAAAGATGCCACCGGAAAAGTTGTAACGCCTGCCATTGCCGAAGTTGCCGTTAGTTATGGCGCATTTATTGTAACCCTTATTGACTTTTTAGTTGTTGCTATGGTTATGTTTATGGTAATTAAAGCTATAAATAAAGCCAAAAACGCGCCGCCACCCGCACCTGCAGCCCCGCCTGAGCCAACTGCTACCGAAAAATTATTAACCGAAATTAGAGACTCTCTAAAAAGGTAATTTAATTTTGTTGCTTTGTTGCTAATCAGTAACAGCAAAATAAAAAACTCGGGGTACCAATTAATCTGTATCCCGAGTTTTTTTTTAGTTGTTACATTTGCGGATAGTTTATGTACGCACGAAGTTTTGGTGGGTATCTCCGGAAAAAGAAAAAAAATATATACACTGTTTATTATTTACAGTACTTTTGTTTTTAAGAACCAATTCTAATTTAAGTATTTCGCCAATATTACCGAAAAAGAAAAAACTAATACAAACTCGTCTTTTAACAGAACCATTTTTGCCCTGTTCGCCGATAAAAAAGACTATATACAAGCCGAACTACAAACCATAAATGCCCAGCCCTTTGAACCCCAATTCCCCGGAGACGAAAACTGCTACAAAAAAAACCTGACCATTATTTTAAACAGCCTAAACAACACACAAAAAAACATAGATTCGTTAAAAACAATTCAACCAAAAAAATAATTATGAAACAGGTAGTAAAATATTTATCAATAACATTTTTATATATTTTTCTCTCAACCAATTTAATAGCCGCCGATGTTTTAACCGCCGATATAAGCCCCCCAACTTATAATTTAGATTGTAAAAATGGTAAAATAGATTTGCATATAAACGGCGGTTTTACCCCCTACGGTGTGTTTTCTTAAAAATATCCGGAAAAAAAAGAAAAAAATTTAAAAAAAATATACACACTGTTTGTTAATTACTGTACTTTTGTTAAACAATTCTAATTTTTCATCATCAACTAACTTTTTTGCTATGGGTTTATTTTTTTATACTACAAACCGCCTTGTTTGCGGACTTTGGGCTGCTAAACCTGTTTATTTGCGTTTTGGCGGGTATAGGGCTTATACGCCACAAACATAATTGCGTAGCGTTTTTTACAGCATTAAAAGGTAATTTTTCTTTGTTAAAATAAATTTTAAATCAAGTTTTTCGTTATGAAACATACAAAAGGTTATTTTATTTTATTTTATTTTATTTTATTTTATTTTATTTTATTTTATTTTTAATATTTCCGCCCATATTGTATGCACAAAATGGCAGCCTTAAAAAACAACGGGGCGAAAATGAGTTTGAATACGAAGGCTGCGGGTGCAAGGCAAACGTAAACCTTTATATTTATGATGGACTAAACACCCTCGGAGAGCCGGGAAACTGGGGTGGCAATATTGTTTCAGGTGCGCGCAATAAATTTGATGATGGCGCCATTACAGTTGCTAATTTAAACGATACAGATGGCGACGAAACTATTGATATTGACGACCAAGTAGTAACAGCAAGCGATTTTGGCGAAGATGAATGCGATTTAATGAAACTTAATATAGTACCAACCGGAAATTCATCGGGCAACTGTATGGTAACTTTAACCTACGAGGGCGATATTGCATTTTACAACAGCTACACCAAAGGCACACAAATAACAAATTTAGAATTTCCGTTAAAAGACGCTTCGGGCGAGAGCAATATAACCACTTTATTTGTTGAAGCACGGGCAGTAAGTACTGCTATGCGCGACATTAAAATTTATGCCAAAATAGACAACGAAATAAAAGATAAGGTGGCGGCAACTGCAATTTGGGTAGAGAAAAAAAATATTTATTCAGACGAAGATAGTAAAATAGAAGACCCCGACCCGGCATTGCTTACTGGGCTTGACCAACCAGTTTTAGTAAATGTAATAAATAATGATGCGCGCGCCAAAGATTTAACAAGATATGGTTTTGGAAGCTTTCAGGAAATTAATTCTCCACCATATACCATTAACGAAGACCTCTTGAACGGTGGAAGAATATTATTTGAGTTTGAGCTAAAGCCAGCGGCTATTTTAAGCGAAATAAGCAAATTTAATATTACGCTTGACGGTGCAAGAAGGCAAGACTCGAGTACAGGGTTTCGATATGTGTATAATAAATACCTGCCTGAACCAACCATAAATATTCCAAAGCTGGAAAAAAAGAAAGATTTTGCAAACGACGACCCAAAAGACAATAACCCTGATGACAGTTGGCTTTATGGCGATATTATAGATGAAGACAAAAACCCTTTAATCTTGTATTCTTTTGACGGTCCTTCTACGGCAAGGTCTTCGTATGCAGACTCAGATGGTAATTTACAGGGTATAGAGGCATATAGGTTTAGACATGTTACGTTTGAAGAATATTTTAGGGTGTCATTTAATCAAGTAAATGAACTCGAGGGTAATGTTTTATCTGGAAGCAGGGTGTCGAATAAACATTTTTGGAGTATTGATTACGCCACTTACGCAAAAGATACTAAAGTTGCCGATGCCAATAAATATAATATTGGATACCATTACGCCGAATTTGTTGCTACACCGGGCGATAAAATTATCACCTACCCAACATGTTATTTAGAAACATCGGGTAACGGCAGTATTAATATTACAAGTAACAATTTGCCCACAGACAGAGAACTTTATGCAATTAGCTATTCCGAAATTGGCGGTAAGCATTTTGATGTTAAGAGAAAAAAACATGAAAATAACAACAAATGGGATCAAATTGGGAGTAGCAATATAGATGCAACGGGTCCCTGGGTATATACTGATGCTGAAATAACCATTGAAATGGCAAATGACTCGGACATTCCATTTGCACAGGATAATATATTTTATTTTTGGGTTATACAAACATCTGATACTATTATCAACAAATTAAATTACTAAATTATGAAACACCTTTTTTTAAAACTACTACTTATATTATTTTGCAATACCACCATTGCTTTAGCACAAGTAAACGACTCAGATAAAATAATACCCACCGATACAATACTGTCAAAAACGCTTGAGGATGACACCCCACCGCCATTCGCCAACTATGGGTATTGTTTTAATATGACCCCAGAAGAAAAACTAATAGCAGACTCTTTGGCTATGTTTGAGGCGTTTTATAGTCGCTTTTTAGGGTATGATGCTTTCAGGTCGAAATGTTTATTTTATAGATTCATGAGTTTCGAAGTATATAAAACAGTTAGAGCGTTAGCTGTTGTGGAGGAAAACCTATTTATTCATAAAACTTTTGACAATGTCGATGCCGACCCTGTTCTTTCATTGAATCGTTACACACTTGCACCTATGTATATGACTGTTTCTGTATTTACTGACAATTATTACCCCAAACTAATTGGCGAATACGCTTTAAAGAAAAGCTCCAGATTAAAGTACAGTTGTAAGTATTTCGCCAATATTACCGAAAAAGAAAAAACTAATACGCTCTCGTCTTTTAACAGAACCATTTTTGCCATATATGGCGACCAAAAAGACTATTTACAAGCCGAACTACAAACCATAAATGCCCAACCCTTTGAACCCCAATTCCCCGGAGATGAAAACTGTTACAAAAAAAACCTGGCCATTATTTTAAACAGCCTAAACAACACTCAAAAAAATATAGATTCGTTAAAAACAATTCAACCAAAAAAATAATTATGAAACAGGTTGTAAAATATTTATCAATAATACTATTATATATATTTGCCTCAAATAATTTAATAGCCGCCGATGTTTTAACCGCCGATATAAGCCCCCCAACTTATAATTTAGATTGTAAAAATGGTAAAATAGATTTGCACATAAACGGCGGTTTTACCCCCTACGATGTGTTTTGGTACAGGGTAATAAATGGCATAGAAATGGCTGTGCAAGGCAATTATGGTGTTGCCGGCACCAACGACGGCGAAGACCTAACCAATGTATTGCCCGGTATTTACAAAGTTGAAGTTATAGATTATTTATGCGGCAAAGCAGAGGCCTATTTTCTTATGTCCCGCTGCCAATGCAGCACCAACTGTACCATAAATGCAACCATAACCAATGCCGTTTGTAGTGGTAATGGCAAAATTGAGGTAGAAATTGATTGCCCCGAAACAGGGCACGAGCCTTTTAATTATAAATGGGGCGATAAAGGGGCAATAGGAAATTATAGAGGCAATTTATCGCCCGGCGTGTATTGCGTAACCGTAACAGATGCCGACAACTGCACCTATGACAAATGTTTTGAAGTAGGCGGAGACGGTGCTTTACAAGTGGTACTTGCCTATAAACAAAACGTTTCAATATGCAACGACTCCAACTTAACATGCGACGGTATATTAGACATAGAAGTAATTAAAGGGGCAGGCGGTTATACCTACCAATGGTCTAATGGCGTCACTACACAAGACCTAACTAATTTATGCCCTGGCACCTATACCGTTACCGTTACAGACCTGGCGCAATGTACAAACATACAAACATTTGAATTATGCTGCTGTAATGAAGAGGTTGAAATTGAACCCGGCAATTTTAACACCCAAAAAGGCAATTGCTACGCCGAAGGCATACAAAATACAATCCCTCTAAGTATAACAGGGCAGGCATACAGCACCAATAAAATGATTGAAACTGAAATTTTCGGCGGTACAAAAGATTATACCTGCGTTTGGCAGGGACCCAATGGGTATATTTTTTATGGCTGTGTTGATATATTAAGCGGCTTAGAATTGGGGCAGTACTGCTTAACCGTATTTGATGGCTGTAGCCAAGCCGAAGCCTGTTTTGATATTATAGATTGTAGTCTGCAAACAATATTAGTAGATGCTACCATTGTAGAAAATTGTACCGGATTGAACGTTGGAAGTATTGAGTTAAACATCACTGGCGGCACAAGCCCTTATAAAGTATCTTGGAACAATAACAACAAAACCGGATCAAAAATTACCGATTTATACAAAGGCACCTACTGCGCTACTATTTTAGATAAAAACGGCTGTACAAGCGGACCTCATTGCTTTTATGTAGCGGCAAACGAGCCTATTATAACTACAACATCCGAACCTTGTCAAAAAATTACTACTTGTAACGGCATAGACTACACAACAAGTTACGATGTAGACGTTGTAATTAAAGATTGTAACTATCTTGATGAAATTTGTACGGCAAATAACGACGTGATTTCAACTACATATTTGGGCTACGCAGGCGAATATATAAACGAAAGCTGCCAAAAAATAGGCATCTGCCAAGACGGTACAGAGTTAATACTTGAGTACTCAATTGATTATGACCATGAAATGAATCTAGAAAAAGCATGTGGGGCAAACAAATATATATGCCTTGAAGCCGCTTGTAAAGTAGATGGCGAGTATCATGGTAGCTTTTATTGCGCAGATAGATACGAATACAGTATATTTGATTGGGAAAGCCAAAATCATTGTGATGAAGGGCTGTGCTATGTTGAGTATGCATGTGGTTGGGATGAGAAAACACATTGCGAACCATGTAGTAGTTGGAAAAATCAATCGAAACCAAACCACCTACAAAAAGGGGTGCTCTTATACCCCAACCCCTCAACAGGCATATTGTTGTTGCAGTTTAATACCTCCTTAAGCAATCTAAAAATAAAAGTATTCGATGTTTTAGGGCGCGAACAATACACCGAAACCGTTGGCGCGCTAAAATATAACGTGAATTCGGAGCTAAGCTATAAAAAATAGGGGGATTAGTATAGTTGATAGGAATAAAAACAGGAGCATAGTTATCTTTGTAGTGTCCAAAACTGCAAACAAATACTACCCCCTGTTTTTATGAAGTCCAAAGATACAAAATTTGATGTGTCCATGTTATTTGAATTATTTTTTTTTGTAGATAATGCCTGTTTGCTGATGCAACAATGGGTTGCTCAGCATTGGCTTAGCGAAGGTAAAACAATGCCTGGCCTCGTAGTGTGCCCAAAATTTCGGAAAGTGAGATACTTACGATTCTGATTTTCTACCACTATTCGGGCTATAAATGTTTTGAATATTACTATAAAGCATTGGTTTTGAATGACTTAAAGACCTATTTTCCTACTGCCCCATCCTACAACTATTTTATAGAGTTAATAGAACGGGTTGCTCTTCCTATGGCGATTTTAGCCAAATTAACCTGCCAGCAAGCAGAAAAAACAGGAATTTATTACATAGATGCCAAAGCGCTACCTGTTTGTGACATGCTGCGAGCCAAGCAACATAAAGTTTTTGCTCAAACCGCCTCGAAAGGAAAATCTTCTATGGGGTGGTTTTCGGCTTTAAGCTCCACCTGATAGTCAATCACAAAGGACAAATCGTGGACTTTGCTTTGACTACAGGACAGGTGGCAGACAATAGTAAAGACCTCTTAAACAAGCTATTAGAGAAAATATCAGGCTGTTGTTTGGCGATAAAGGCTATTTGACTACCTTATGGAACAACTTTTTTTGAAAAAGGACTAAAAATAATTACCAAGGTCAAAAGAATATGAAAAACAGACTAATGTCTTTAGAAGAAAGGCTCTTATTGAAAAAAAGACCTATGATTGAAGCCATTAATGATATTTTGGCCTCGGTTTTGACTTAGAACATACCAGACACAGAAAACCACAGAATGCTTTTGTCCATATAGTCGCTAGCTTGGTAGCCTATCAGTTTTACCCCAATAAACCTCAAGTAGATCTTGCTAAAATTTACTAAGTAAATCTCCGAACTCACGTTAAAATATAACACCAAACAGTTAAATTTATCGGCGTTAGCATCCGGAATGTATTATGTTTACCTTCTAAGTGAGCATAAGACAATTTCCGTAGAAAAAATTATTATTCAATAATTATGAAAAACAGCGTATCTGAGGTAAATTTGTGCGCCCTCAATCCCTTGTTTTTTTAATTTTAAAACAATCTGTTATGTTCCGTTTTTTTGTTTTAATGCTTATGATATGCTTGATAGTTTCGTGCAAAAAAATAACTCAAATCGAAGACCTGCGCCATAATATTGTGGGCGAATGGGACATTGAACAAATTTTTCATGAAATTAGAGCCGATACTGTTTATTTTGAATATAAATATACAAAAACCATTACCTTTAACGACAACGGCACTGGATCACAGCTTAATCAATCTACAAATAACCTTGAAGAATTTGACTGGCTTTATCAATACGACCCCGAAATTGTGATGATGATTTTTCCTGATGTTTATGGCTTAAACTATAGACCCGTACAAATGAATAAAGTAATTTACAATAGCCCCATAGCCCAAGTTTGGGAATTTGAATTCGAAGATCCAAAACTTATTGCCGATATACTGCGATATAAATGGAATATGACCAAAAAATAATACCAATTAAGCAGAACTCCGGATATTTAAGCCAATTTAAACGTTTTTCCGGATTTAATATTTATCCAACCTTGTAATTACCCTATTACTCAGCTATTTGTTCACAGTACAAAAATTTTAAACAAATATGATACGAATACTTGCTTTTTTCCTTATTTTAACCCTTTTTGCCTGCAAAAAAGAAGACTGCCCCATAGACGAAACCACTGATTACTACGCCCTGCGCAGCAATATTTATGGCGAGTGGGACCTTAAAATGGTAAGGCTAATTTTTAAAGACGATACCCTGAACAACGAGTCAGCTGTAATTAACCATGTTTTAACACTGTACCACGACCAAACGGCTAAACAAGTAAATAACTACACCGGTGATATATATTACTCCCAATGGTATTTCCAATTAAACCCTCAAGTGATAATTTTTAAAGACGAGTATCATACGAGTAATTATGCGCATGCATTTTCTATCTCCAAAAATACCCCAGACAAACAAATTTGGGAAGAAGTGCGAGAATACCAAAATGAAGTTAGAAAAGACACATGGACCCTAACCAAAAACTAATTTTACTTAAAACATTAAAACAAATATCATGACGCGAATTCTTATTCTTGCCCTTCTTTTAACCCTTTTTGCCTGCAAAAAAGACGACTGCCATATAGACGAAGTGCCAAATTATACCACCTTTAAAGAAAACATTATAGGCAGTTGGGTATTTAACGAAAACAGAAAAGACTACGAAGATGGCGTTTTAGACCAAGAATACAATTTCTCAGGCACAGTAATTTTTGATAGCAATAATATTTTTAAAATAATTTACACTAAAAAAGATACTATGAAGGGCAAGTGGTTTCACCAGTATAACCCTCAAATAGTTTTGGTTGATTTTTCTAATTTTTTTGTTTTTACTGTTTTAGAAAACAGCAAAGAACGGCAAGAATGGTTTTTTGAAGATACCGATTTTGGAGAACATAGTAAATATAAGTGGGTGCTTACAAAACAGTAAACACTGCCCTGCTGCAAACAAACTGGCATTAGGTTGTTAGGTTATAAGTTAGGTTAGGCTATACTATAAAAACTAAGCTTCTTTTAGCAACTGCCCTTGCTGGGCGGCGCGGTTTGCCGGCAACAGCGAGGCAAATACCGATATTATCACTACGGTTGCAAATACCAACACAAAATCATTAAAGCGCATACTTACCGGATAGGCTTGAATTAAAAACGAATCGCCCCCAAGTTGCAAAAGGCCATATTTTTGTTGCGCCAAACAAAGCAAAACCGCAATTACCATGCCCGTAAACGCCCCCAACAGCGACAATAACAACCCCTCGAAAAAGAAAATACGCCGCACAAACCCCTTACTCGCACCCAACGATTTTAAAATAGCTATATCGCGGCTTTTTTCGAGTACCAACATACTTAGCGAGCCCACAATATTAAAGGCGGCGACTAATAAAATAAACGTTAATATTAAATAAACTACCCATTTTTCGGTGCGCATTACTTTGTAAAGCAGGGCATCTTGTTGGTAGCGGTTTCGCACCTCAAAATCAGGTCCTAAAATTTGTGTTATGGCTTGTTGCGCTTGTGCCGTTTGCTGGGGCTGGGTTAGGGCAATTTCAAGCGCCGAAACTTCGCGGGGGTAATTGAGCAGTTGGCGCATAAACATTATAGGCACAATAATATATTTGCTGTCAAACTCTTGCTGAATGGCAAAAACGCCTGCCGGTTCAAGGGCTGCATCAACAAAGGCCTGTTCGGGTGGGGTTTGTGCGTTGGCATTGCGGCGCGGCATAAATACATTGAGCCGGCTAAAGGGGTTATCAATATTTACACCCAGCAAATCGCGCACCCCTAAGCCTAATACAGCATAATTTACGCTATCTTGGTTAAGTAAAAATTCGCCTTCTACCAAAGCGGTATCTAAGGCGGTAACAGCGGCAAAATCATTATCAACCCCTTTAAGCCTAAAAATAAACTCTTTATTGCGATACTGCACCAAGCTGTTTTCTTCTAAAATAGTAGCTACTGCTTTTACGCCGGGCAGATTTCGTATGGCCGTTAATTGGGTTTCATCCGGAATGAATACTTTGCCTTGCCTCGGCACTACTCTAATATCCGGATTAAAGGTATTGTATAACGAGGTTACTATATCTTCAAAACCATTAAATACCGATAAAACTAAAACTAAAGCGGCTGTTCCAACCATCATACCCAAAGCCGATACCATACTAATAATATTAATAGCATTGGTGCTTTTTTTAGATATTAAATATCGGCGGGCAATATGTAAGGCTAAATTCACCGTGTTTATTGTTAGTTTTTTATTGCTGGCTGTCTTCTCCCTCTTCTTTTGAAAAAATTTGTGTCTTAGCTTTTATTTTGTGGTGGCGGTGGTGGCCCCATTTTCTGTCGTGGGTTTGGCAAGCCATATTCTAATTTTAAAACTTTAATATCGTACATAAGGCGGTTTACTTCGGCTTCGTCGGTGCCGTTGTAGAAGCCTCTGATTACACCTTGTTTGTCAACGAGTACAAATTTTTCGGTATGAATAAAGTCGTGTTCGCCGCCGTCTCCGGGCGTAGCGGTTACAAAATAGCCATATCTGTAAAAGTCGTACAGGGCCTTTTTTTCTCCGGTAACAAATAGCCATTTCGAGCTGTCGGCTTCAAAGCGGTTGGCGTAGTTATTAAGTGCTTCAATGGTATCGCGGTCGGGGTCAACGGTATGCGAAACAAGCAGTATATCGGGGTCGTTTAGGTATTCGGTTTGTATTCGCTTAAACTGATGTGCCATTTTGGGGCAGGGTCCAGGGCAGTTGGCAAAGAAAAAATCGGCTACAACAATTTTATTCCGGATGGATTCGCGCGTGAATGGTTTATTCGTGTGGGCAATAAAATTGAAAGGTGGGATAGTATGCCAAAGTGTATCCTTTATCCGGATGGCGTAGGTAGTGTCTTGCCCTTCTTGCAGTGCTACATATCGTTTAAGTTTGGGCAAATTATCTTTACCTAATACATTCAGCACATCAAATTTGTATATCATTAAGGCACAAATTACGGGTATGCCTACGGCAATAAACAGCCCTATAAGTTTTGATATTGCCTTTTGGTTGCCTTTTGCTTGCATTATTAGTTTTGTATTATATATTATTACTTTATTACAAAGTTAACAAACTTATTTTGGAATAAAAAAGATAGCTGTTAAATTAGTTTGCGTGTTATACAGCACAATAACCAATTTAACAGCCAATTGTTTAAAAAAACCGGCAGGTATTTAGTGTCCGGAACCTGATGGTTTTGTCTCTTTCCCGGATTCAGTTTTGTGGTCGGCGGGTGCTTTATGCGTGTCATTTCCATGACTATCAGCGCCATGCCCGTGTGCTTTTAATTCTTCCGCACGTTTAACGTCGTTGCGTTCAACTTCAACTTTCCATTTACTGCGATTTTCTTTCCATGCGCCACCTTCCCACAAAAAGGCTATAATAAACCAAATTAAAAACAGCATTGGCGTTAATATAGTAAGGGTTAGTGCGCGGGTTTCGTAGCGCACGTGCATAAACTCGGCTACAATAAAATAGGCTTTAAGCAGGCTGGCTAAAATAAAAAAGCCATTCAGAAATAATTTTGGCGTTGAATGGTCAACGTTATAATACCAATATAAAGCAGCAGCTACTTCAACCACCGTTATAAGACCAAGCCAAATT
The DNA here is from genome assembly GCA_016706405.1 of Sphingobacteriales bacterium. Lineage (NCBI taxonomy): Bacteria > Pseudomonadati > Bacteroidota > Sphingobacteriia > Sphingobacteriales > Sphingobacteriales bacterium. The sequence goes on along the minus strand of JADJJT010000002.1, from coordinate 737,511 downwards.
GTAGCCCGCCAAACAGCGCTAACTTGTTGTTTATATTGTGCTTCCGTAATTGTATGTCCCATATTATATAGTAAATGAATTGTTTTTATAAAGTTAAAATTAAAACAAGAAATTAAAGCAGGTTAAAAGCATTTTATCTATAAATGGTATGCTTAAAGCAAATAAAAGGCTAAAAATACGAATACCCAAACCAAATCTACAAAGTGCCAATAAAGCCCTACTTTTTCAATCATTTCGTAGTGGCCGCGCTTATGGTAAATACCCATTGCTGTTTGCGAAAAAGCAATAATATTAATTACAACGCCACTAAAAACGTGAAAACCGTGAAAGCCTGTAATTAAAAAGAATAACTGTCCAAAAGCTGCCGGACCAAATGGGTTTCCATATACCGTAGTTGCATTATGCGTAATCAAGTGGGTCCATTCCCAAGCTTGGCAGCCTAAAAACGCTGCGCCCCCAACTATACCCCAAAACATCCAAAAAAGCACGCCATTTTTGTTCATTCGGTGGCCTTCTTGTACGGCACGTACTACAAATACACTACTTAATATTAATATAAACGTCATAATGCTAACAAACCCCAATGGAATTGTAGCATCTGTAAATGGCATCGAAGAAAAAACCACGTTCGGGTCTGCCCAATAGGGGCTCATAAACCGGATGGTGCCATACGCAATTAATAAGGCCGAGAAGGTAAAGGCATCTGATACTAAAAAATACCACATCATTAATTTGCCATAACTAACCTTAAACGGCGAATCTCCACCGTTCCATGTTGGTTGTTCGTTGTGCGATGCTTGCGCTTCAATGGTTTGTACTGACATAACTATTTATATAATTAAACCTATTGGGATAGTTTTTGCTGAAAGAGAAATATTGTTTGTTTTAGTTGAAATTGTCTATGTGAAACTTAAAAAGGCTAGTAAATAAATCCATAAAATACCGATAAAATGCCAGTAAATTGACATTAATTTAAGCCCTAAACCATTATTTGGGTTTATACTGCGTTTTGCTTGGGATATGGGGTCGTGGTTTAGAGAAAATGCTTTGATGAACAAAATAAGCATGGCAACAACACCGCCCAAAACGTGAAAAAGGTGCAATCCGGATATTAGGTATAAAAACGAACCAGATGGATTACCGTTTAATAAAATGCCGTAACTTGTTAATTCTTTCCAAGCCAAAACTTGTGTTACAAGAAAGCCCAAACCTAAAAATGAAGTTGTCCCTAAAATTATCCGGTACTTATTCCAGTTTTCCGATTTGAAGGCTTTAACAGCAAATACAAGTACTATGCTGCTAATCAAAATCAGTGCTGTACTAATATAAAACAGGCTTGGCAATTTAAACTCGACCCAGTTCCCTTGTGCTTTTCGTACAATATGCGCACTTGTTAAACCCGCAAACATCATAATAACCGAACCCAAACCCAACCACAAGGCAAACACTTTAGGGTGAATTTGCTTTGTTTGGCCTTGTATATTTGTTTTAGGCATTGGATGAGATGTGGTTATCATTAAAAAAACTCGTATTTATTAATTCTACTGTATTAATTTGTCAATTACCATTACTATTTGAATTAAAGGCAAATAGGTTACAGAGGCCAGCATCAATTTTCGGGCATCGGCAACGGCACAGGTTTGATATAGGGTGATAGCCCATTTAAGCATGAAACTACCTAAAATTATATTAGCTATTGCAGTAATTATTGTAAATTGTCCTAATACAACCGGAACAAAAGTAGATAATATTAGTGCAACAGTATAGATAATAATTTGGGCGGCAGCATATTTATTTCTGTCGGCGGGGGTAGGCCACAATTTGAATCCGGCCTTTTTATATTCGTCAGCGCCCATCCAGCCAATGGCCCAAAAATGTGGAAATTGCCAAATAAACTGAATAGCAAACAACACCCATGCATCGTAATTGGCATAGCTTGCAAATGCTAACCAGCCAATCATAGGCGGCAAAGCACCCGGAATTGCCCCTACTAAAATGGCAATAGATGAAACTCTTTTAAGAGGGGTATATAAAAATGCGTAACTAAATAACGAAATTGCACCAGCTAAAGCCGCTATAGTATTAAACCAAAACCCCAACAAAGCTAAGCCCGAAATACCTAAAATTCCGGCAACAATAGCCGCTTCGGCATTATTCATACGCCCACTAGCCAGCGGGCGGTTTGCGGTGCGCTTCATTAGTTTGTCGTAGTCTTTTTCTAAAATCTGGTTAATAGCATTAGCCGACCCTGTTATGGCAAAACCACTCCAACCCAACAAAATAATGTCTAACAGATTAGCATACCAACCTGCGGCCAAAGCATAGCCCACTACAGCCGAAAAAACAACGGTAATATTTAATTTTACCTTTACCAACACGGCATAGTCAGCTAATTTGGTTCGTAAAAACTCGAACCAGTTGGCAACAGCATTGTTAGTATTTGTAGAGTAAAGCATAAAAACGGTTTCCGATAGTTAGTTTTCTTGATATAATATTCCGGAAAAATACTTTAATTTAAATTAATATAAATTAGTGCATGGGGGGGGGAGTAATAGGCTTTCCGGATTTTTTCAACTCTTCTAATTCTTCGTCTGAAACTGTTTGAGGGATGTGTTCAAAATCTTCGCGGCCATATTCATAAGCCCAGCGGTGAACATGTGGAATTTCGCCAGGCCAGTTTCCATGTCCGGGAACTAATGGAGTTGTCCACTCTAATCCATTTGATTTCCATGGATTTAGATTAGGCATTTTACGGCCTTTGAATACACTATAAAAAAAGTTTAACACAAATAATAACTGTGTAATAAAAACAATAATAGCCGATATAGTTATAAATATATTAACGTTTTGCCAAACATCAAAAGTTTGAAAAGCAGAAAACTCAAAATAGCGGCGGGGCACTCCGGTCATACCCAAGTAATGCATGGGCCAAAATATACAATAGCTACCAATAAAGGTAATCCAAAAATGGATATAACCAAGCTGCATATTCATCATCCGGCCATTAAACAGTTTCGGAAACCAATGGTAAATTCCGGCAAACATACCAAAACCTGCCGCTATACCCATTACAATATGAAAATGCGCTATTACAAAATAGTTGTCGTGGAAGAATATATCTACCGCCGAATTGCCCAAATAAATACCGGTTAGCCCGCCTGAAATAAACATTGAAACGAAGCCAACAGCAAATAAGGTGGCGGGTGTGTAGTTAATATTCCCGCGCCATATTGTAGCTATCCAGTTAAATACTTTTACTGCCGAAGGCACAGCAATTAACAAGGTAAACAACACGAAAACTGAGCCAGCAAATGGGTTCATGCCTGACAAGAACATGTGGTGCGCCCATACTAAAAAGGACAGAACTGTAATAGTCAAAATAGACATTACCATGGCACTATAACCAAAAATAGGTTTTTTAGAATTGGTTGCCAATACTTGCGACACCATACCCATAGCCGGAAGTATTACTATATATACTTCGGGGTGGCCTAAAAACCAGAACAAGTGTTGAAACAAAATAGGGCTACCGCCTTGTAACACCTCGCCTGCCGAGTTTGTTAGGGCTTGCCCACCTATATAAATATCAGATAAATAAAAGTTTGTACCTAAGTGACGGTCGAAAAGTAATAAAATACAACCCGACAACAATACCGGAAACGACAATACACCAATAATGGCAGTAAAAAAGAAAGCCCAAATTGTAAGGGGCAGCCGCATCATTTTCATGCCGAAAGTGCGCATATTTAGCACAGTTGCAATATAATTAAGCGCGCCTAACAAGGACGAAACAATAAATAATGCCATACTTATTAGCCACAAAGTTGTACCCATTTTTGAGCCTAAAGATGCTGCCTGCACGCCGCTAAGCGGTGGGTAGGCTGTCCAGCCAACACCCGAAGCGCCTGTGGTTAAGAACAACGAACCAAACATAATTAGACCTGCCACAAAGAAAAACCAATACGAAAGCATATTTAAAAATGGCGAGGCCATATCGCGTGCACCACACTGCAACGGAATTAACAAGTTGCTAAACGTTCCGCTTAAGCCAGCCGTCAGCACAAAAAATACCATTATTGTTCCGTGCATCGTTACTAAGGCATAATAAATATCGGGCGACATTTTGCCACCTTTTGCCCATTCACCTAAGACAAGTTCTAAAAAGGGAAAACTTTTGCCGGGCCAAGCCAATTGTATCCGGAACATAACCGAAAACAAAACGCCAATAAAAGCCCAAATAATTCCGGTAATTAAAAACTGCCGGCTAATTATTTTGTGATCTTGGCTAAATATATATTTCGAAATAAAACTTTGTTCATGGTGCTCATGTCCATCATGATGATCGTCATGACCGTGGTCTTCGTGGGTGCCAACAAGAATAGTTTTTCCGGTGTGCAAAGTATCTGGCATGATATATTAAGTATTTGACAATGATTATTTACAATTATAGTTTTGCAATATTAAAAGACTTCAGAGGGTGTGAAATTTAGCAATACGTTGCTTGCCAAATCATTTATCTAGTGACCGGATGCAACCTTTGCGGGTTCGGCAGTTGTTGAGCTTGCTGGTTTTGTATCGGGTGGTATTATATTATTTTCGGCAGTAGTTTTAGCTTCGCTGGTTTTTGCTCCTGCATATATTGATTTTTGGTCTTTGAACCATTTATTAAATTCATCTTGGGTTTCTACTACCACAACTCGGCGCATATTGTAGTGCCCAGCACCACACAATTCCATACAAGCCAATTCGTAATTAAAATCAGGATTTCCGGTTTCAGCTCGCATTTGAGCGGTAGTTTTAATAGGGGTAAACCATACTTCAGTGGGGATACCAGGTACGGCATCTATTTTTACTACAAAATGTGGAAGTGCAAAACAGTGTAGTACATCCAAAGCATTTACTTTTACTAAAACTTGTTTATCAACAGGTAGATGTAGCTCAGTGGCCGAAAAGTCGTCATGGCTTGTGGGGTCTTTCCAATCCATACCAAAACTATTATCGCCACTAATGAGTTTAACTGCTTTTTTCCCTAAAACATTATCTGTGCCAGCATAGCGCAAGTCCCACATAAATTGTTTACCTGTTGCTTCAACTACAACGGCTTCATCTTTTGTGGGTGCCCATCCGGTAATTTTAAGCCATTCTTGAATACCCTGATACACCAATAAAACTAGTACAGCCGATGGAATTGCCGTCCAAATCAGTTCTAATTTATTATTGTGGGGGTAATAAAATGATTTATTGCCTTTTCGTCCCCGGTATTTAAAAGCGAATCCAAATAATAAAACATGTGTAATCACAAATATTGGAACAGTAGCTACTAAAGTCCAATAAAATAAATTTTCCCACCATTGGCCCTGTATAGACGCAGGCGAAGGCAAATATTTATCGCTAAAATACCAGGTGCTCCAAAAAGTGGCAATCATGCCAAAGACTAAAAAAAGCATAAACAAAGTGGCATGTAGTCGGTTATTTTTATCCGATACCATTTGCTCTTGTCCATCAGCATCAACTTTTGCTTCCCCATATAAAAGGTTGCTAAGCTCTGAAGCACGGCCTAATTGTAATAAAATGAGAAGTAGTAAGGCAATAATTGCAAGACCTAAAATTGTTGTAAGCATTGCTATGTATATTATTCGGGTGTTATTTTTATTTTATATATTCAAATATTTTATCCGGATTTTTAAACTACCTAAGAAGACATGTTAAGGAATCTGGATTTTTTATTTTAGGATTCGTGTAGTCTAAACCAATAAATTTAAACTATACATGGTGTATGACACTTTCTTTGGTGAAGGGGTGGTTTTTAGGAACCAATGAGGCTTTCGACAAGGCATTAAATACAACAAGCATAAAAATACCTGCCAAGGTTAAACCTAATCCAATTTCTAAAAAGCCAGGGTGGTTAAAATGGGGTTCGTGGTGCGCTGCTCCGTCAGCGGCGTGCATACTATGGTAGTGAGACATTTCATTTATAGCAGCAGGCATTGACATTTGGAAAAAGTCTAACCAATGACCTATTATAATAACAATTGCACCAAACGCTGCAACTTTGCGGTGGCGTTTTGCTCCGGCAGTCATTAATACTAAAAAGGGAGTAATAAAATTCATAAATACACATGCCCACATAAGAAGTGTATAATGATCAATGCGCAATTTGTAGTAAGATGTTTCTTCGGGCATATTGCTATACCATATCAACATAAATTGCGAAAAGAACAAATAGCCCCATGCCACACTAAAGGCAAACATAAACACTCCTAAATCGTGCTGGTGCTCGTCGGTTACGTTTTTTAAGTAGCCTTTACCGCGCAAATATATTACAAACAACATAGTTACAGCGCAACTGGCAACAAACATGCTAATAAAACTATACCAACCCCACAAAGTTGAAAACCAGTGTGGTTGTATAGACATGAACCAGTCCCAAGGGGCAGTTGAACTGGTAATTGCAAATACAAAGATAAAAAAAGCGCTTATTGTTACACTTTTATTGTAATAGTTTAAGTTAGAGGATTGATCGCTTGCCAATGAGTTTCTGCGTATTAAGAAAGCAAATCCTGTCCATAAAAATAAATATAAAATTGAGCGTATCCACCATCCGGAATTATTAAGCCACCATTTTTTTGCAGCTAATAATTTATCAAAATGGGCATTGGCGGGGTCGGTCAATTCCTCATGCGACCATATATAAATTTCTTTCATGCCCAAGGCTAATGTTATAATTAATAACACTGCGCCTATCGGAATATACATGGTAATTGCCTCTGAAACCCTGCGCAACATTAAATACCAGCCTCCCCAACCAACAGTGTGCGCACAAATAAAAAACAAGGCGCAAACACCTAACATTAAAAAGAAATAGTTGTTAAACAGCAAAGCCGTATAAATCCGGGTCGGATTATCTAAATTTGTCAATAGTCCGATGATGAGCATAACCACACCTATAGCAATTGTTATTAAGCCATAATTGCGCTCTTTGGTGGTAAACTCAAATTTATCGGGTTGGGGCAAAATACTCATTTTTATTAAAGTAGATTGGTTTTATAATATAGTTTCTATGAGCAAAAATATTAATTATTGGTCTTTTAGTTTTATCTTTCGGTTTAAAGCACTTTAAATTCTGTTCTACGATTTTTAGCTTTTCCGGCATCGGTATCATTTGTGGCAACTGGCACTAATTCACCATATCCTTTAAAAGTAAGGCGCGGTGCTTTTATTCCTTTTTTAATTAAAAAATCGTAAACAGCTTTAGCACGGGTTTCCGACAAGGTCATATTAGCGGTTTCATCGCCATCGCTATCTGTATGGCCTGAAACTTCTATTTTAGCGCTCGCATTTTTATTCAAAATACTTATCAATTTGTTTAATTCTAAAACTGATTCAGAACGCAATTCGGCTGAACCACTTTTAAAAAAAACATTGTTTAAAGCAATACTTTGCCCTTTATTTAATGGTTTATCAACAATTTTATCTAATTCAGATGGCACAAACTGAACTGCGGGTTCATTTACATCAATTACAGCGGCAATACTTTCACCCGTATTAAACACCGGATTTGAAGGATTATAGGTATTTAACCCTAAAATAGTGCGCAACACCGCTTCTTTTGTAGCTTTGGTTTTGTTAGCACCAGCAGGGTCAGAGGCAAGTTTACCGTTATAATCTGCAACTATAAAATCTGCCTGCATATCCTTAATGTACGATATCACCTCCCAACGCTCTTCTTTACTTAATTGTGGCGCATACGAGCCCATGTTGTTGCGGCCATAGTGTATAGAGTGAAACATCTTACCATCGGGCAAGGATATAAGATTGGCACTTGTTAGCGCTGGTGGGGGCGGGAAAGCACCACTTGCTACAATTGGGCCATCACTCGCTCCTTTATTGCCATGGCAAACCGCACAATTGGTTTCATAAGCTGTTTTGCCTTTAGCCAAAAAATCGGTGTACATTTTAGAATTTTTTGTTGCTTCAGACAAGGCAAATGTTTCCAAGTGCTGGCTATTACGGGGGTTTAAATAACCTTTACCCGCCGCCTCGTAGCCTTCGGGCGTATTAGGGTAGTGGTATGGCATAAAGCCACGGGGAATTGTCCCTGCAACCGGCTCGCGCGAGCTACGCAAACCATCCATAGAAATATTAACCACCTCGCCATCGGCCATATTTACCGAACGGCTTGGGCTATAATATTCGTAGGCTTGCGAATGTGCCATATCGGGCATATACTCCCGACCTGTAAAATTGCCATTTGCCGAGCAGCCCCAATAGCGGCATAGCAGCAAAAAAGCCATAATTCCAATAAAAGTATAAAGATACTTAGCCATATCGTTTATATTGATAACTGCATTTGCAGAGTAAAGGTATTTATATCGTTTTATCCGGAGGAAAATAGCGGCGGCAAAAAACCAACCAACTAAATATATAAATTAATAAAATTAAATCATTTTTTTTAATGATGGCCATGTCCGGCACTTAATGAAGCGTCGTTCGATGAAGTCATTAAATTAGGTTTTAGTTCATTATTTAAAAAACTATTTTTTACGTCAATAGCACTATGTTCTTTTAACAGAGTGCCAATTTTGGCTTGTTCATCAGCGTTGTAGCGTTTGCCATCAAAAACCATTACAAAATGGTCATCACTTGACCGTCTGTATACTATCTCCTGGTCGCGGAACACCGAAAAACCGTTCCGAATATACATAGTTACGGTCATGCCAATTGCCGAACATAAAACGGTAAACTCAAACATAATAGGCACAAACGAGGGAAGCGGAAAATATGGTTTTCCTCCCACAATAAGGGGCCAGTCAACCGCCATAATTATACCCATGGCTACCAAAGAAAATATCGTTCCGAAGGCACCAAACACAAAGCCCGCTGTATGCAGGCGTGACTCTTGTAAGCCCATCGCCTTATCTAAGCCATGCACCGGAAAAGGAGTAAACATTTCGTGGATTTGGTATCCGGCCTTACGTATTTCGGTGGTAGCATGCAGCAATTTGTCGCCGTCGTCAAAAATTCCGAGTAAATATTGATGTTTCATAAAAAGCCTGGTTGATTAATTTGTTTGTAGTGAACAAAAAATACGAGGTAAATTTATTGGTTATCTTTATTTTGCATAGCTACCGATGCCCCACCCGAACCCGACAAACCGGCTTCTCTATCTTTGCGGTCTTCTTCGGCATAAAGGGCTAAGTATTGGTCTCCACTGGTTTTTAAAATTGATTTTACTTCGGCGGCAGCTACAATTGGTAAGAACCTGGCAAACAGTAAAAACAAAGTCATAAATATACCCATTGTGCCTACGTATATACCTACCTCTGTCCATGTTGGCGAGTACATCGCCCAGTTTGAGGGTATATAGTCGCGGTGCAGCGAGGTAACAATAATTACAAACCGCTCGAACCACATACCTAAGTTAATTACAAACGATAAGCAGAAGGTAAACAACACGCTTCGGCGCAAACGTCTAAACCAAAACAACTGAGGCGAAATTACGTTACAAGTCATCATACCCCAATAAGCCCACCAATAAGGGGCAGGGTCAACGCCCATGGCCGGGCCAAATAAATACGGGTCGGCCACCCTATTGCGCAAAAACACCCACTCTTCGTAGGGGTTTCCAGAGTAAAGCGCAACGAATAACTCAGATATATACGCAACCCCTACAATTGAGCCTGTTAAAAGTATAATTTTATTCATACTTTCTATATGGCCAACTGTAATATAGTTGTGCAAGTTCATAATTTCGCGGGCTACAATCATTAGAGTTAATACCATAGCAAACCCCGAAAAAATAGCTCCCGCTACAAAATAAGGAGGAAATATAGTTGTGTGCCATCCCGGAACTACCGAAGTGGCAAAGTCAAAACTTACTATCGAGTGTACCGAAAGTACCAAAGGAGTAGATAAACCGGCTAATACCAAAGACAACGACTCAAAACGCTGCCATTCTTTAGCTGTTCCTCGCCATCCAAAACTTAATAAAGAGTATATTCGGCGGCGTAATCCTTTAGCCCGGTCACGCACCGAGGCAATGTCGGGCAATAGACCTGTGTACCAAAAAAGCAATGATACAGTAAAATAGGTTGATATAGCGAACACGTCCCACAATAAGGGCGAGTTAAAATTGGGCCATAATATACCGCGCGTATTGGGTAAAGGCAGGTTAAAAAACGCTAACCAAACGCGCCCCATGTGAAATACCGGAAATAAAGCAGCACAAATTACGGCAAATATGGTCATTGCTTCGGCAGCTCGGTTTACCCCTGTACGCCATTTTTGCCTAAACAACAGCAAAATGGCCGAAATAAGTGTTCCTGCGTGGCCTATACCAATCCACCAAACAAAGTTGGTAATATCCCAAGCCCAACCAACCGTACGGTTAGCACCCCATGTGCCAATACCCTGCCAAACCGTCCAGGTAAGGCTGACAATGCCAATACAGGCTACAAGTGCCGATGCAATTAAGGCAATTAGCCATTTTATTTGAATTTTACCTTCGGTAGCACCAATAATATCTTGGGTAATATCGGCGTAGGTTTTGTTGCCCGTAATTAGCGGTTCACGAACTGGTGATGCGTAGCGGTGCATATGTTTATTAAATTAATATGATATTACTAATAAAGGTTGTAAGCTAAAATGATTAGAGGCTGATACTGTTTATTTATTATGGTTATTCTTCTTTTATCCGTGGTTGGTGGTATTATTGTCGTGGTGTAACGCTTCGCGGTTCCGGACGATGGTCATGTAACCAACCGATGGAACTACGTGTAATTCTTCGAGCAAGCGGTACGAACGTTCATTTTTTTGCAGTTTAGACAATTCACTGTCCTTATTGTTTGCGTCGCCAAATACAATTGCACCCGCAGCGCAAGCAGCTTGACATGCAGTTTTTACTTCTCCATCAAGTAAGGGGCGATTTTCGCGTTTGGCTTTTAATTTACCCTCTTGGATGCGTTGAATACAGAAAGAGCATTTTTCCATAACCCCCCTTGAGCGCACGGTAACATCCGGATTTAATACCATACGGGTAAGGTCGTCCATTATTACGTGGTCATCGTTGTCAAAAATAGTTCCTTTATAAAAACTGTCTGCTCCTTGATAGTCGTACCAGTTAAAACGACGCACTTTAAATGGGCAGTTGTTGGCGCAATAACGTGTACCAATACAGCGGTTGTAGGCCATTTGGTTTATACCTTCGCTACTGTGATTGGTTGCAGCTACAGGGCAAACATTTTCGCAAGGGGCATTATCGCAATGTTGGCAAAGCATAGGCATAAAACTAATACTTTGCGGATGCTCTAACTGGGTCAATAACTTCCTCGCTATTTAACAAAATATATTCTTTTTCGCGTTTTTCTTCGTGTACTTCTGTGGCATAGTACCGGTCTAAGCGCAACCAGTGCATTTCATGAACTCTAAAGACCTCTTCGTGGCCTACCATGGGCACGTTATTTTCAAGGTGGCACGACACAACACAAGCATTACATCCGGTACAAGCAGTTAAGTCAATTGACATTTCCCAGTCATGGCTACGGGTATATAGTTCTTCGTGCGGGCCAAACTCGGGGTGTGGGCCGTATAAAGTAAAATTTAAATGGTCGGCATTCTCTAAAAAATGTTTAGCATCGTGGTTGCCAGCCCAAGCATCTTTTTGATATTCGGTAAGTGTAGTTTCGCGTATAATCGAGCGTTTGTCGTCAATAGTATGGTGGGTTTGTGTGCGCGGCAATTTATAGCCCGTTCCTACTTTTTTTAAGGTAACACCGCTGTTTGTGTATTCAAAATTGCCGTTATTTACGCGCACAAACGGAAAAGCATTTTTTCCATTATTAAAATGTTCATTCCCCGATTTAGTTCGGCCATAACCTAATGCAATTGCAACAGTACCATATAATACTCCGGGTTGAAAAATAAGTGGCAGTTCAATAGATTTGTTATTTAGGCTTACCTCAATTATATCATTTTCTTCCCAGCCTTGCTCTTTGGCGTATTTTTGCGAGATGGCTAAGCAATTATCCCAGCAAATTTTTGAAATTGGGTCTGGGGCTTCCTGTAAAAACGGGTTAGCGGCATGGCGACCATCGCCAATGGCTATCGTCTCAATTAATGACAACTCAACACCTTGCATTTTATTTCCGGATATAGCAGCCATAGCAGCGTTAATATCACCAGAATTTTGAGCCATGCCAATTAGTGGCTGGTTTTGCAATTCATAAACACCATCATGTACAACTTTATCCCAAAATGCTTGAAAATCGTTTTGCCCTGTTGATGGGAATATACTTGCTTGCCAGTAGTTTTGCAAGAAAGTATAAAAATTAGTGGTATTGCCAGCCCAAGCTAATAGGCTTTCTTGCATTTGGCGTGTGTTAAATAAACGCGAGATGGTGGGTTGTTGTAGGCTAAAATAGCCCGTTACTGGTTCGGCATCGCCCCAACTTTCTAAATAGTGGTTATCCGGACATTGATATTGGCAAGCTTCAGCAGTTTCGTCCATACGTTCATTTAAAGATACGGAGAGCGCTGCTTTTTTTATTCCGGATAAAAATTGGTCGGCATCCGGATAATTGTAGCCCGGATTTACGTTCCATAAAATAACGGCATCAACAGCGCCGCTATTCATATCGGCCACCAATTTGGCCATTTCTTTGTCGTTGCTTTGTATAAAGGTATTTTTGTTGGTAATGGTGCTTCCGTAAGCGCCTAAGGCATCATTTATAGCATTAACTACTAATTGTATATTTACGTCGTTGCTTCCACAAACCACCAAGCCCTTGCCAGCGCCGGCAGTTTTTAACTCGGCAGCAACTTTCTTAAGGGCGGCCTTAGCCTTGTCGTTTAAACTTGCGTTTTGATTTGCTCCGGTTATTTCGTTATAAAGGGCGGCAACGATTGTGCCAATTTCACTGGGTTTAATGGAGGTGCGCACATCGGCTTTTGCGCCGGTAATACTCATATAAGATTCGAACTGCCAATGCTTGTTCATAGTATCTTTTGATGAGCGCAATTTGCGGCGCGAAGTGTATTGTTGGGTAAATTCTACAGGTGCTACCCAAGTGCCTAAAAAATCGGCATTAATACTAACAATTACATCGGCAGCAGCAAAATTATAGGCAGGTACAGCTCTGCGTCCGGTTGTTTGCTGGTTGGCTTCGGCAATACCGTGGTACGAAATGGCATCGAATACTACATGGCGCGAATTTGGATATTTGCGCTGAAACTCGCTTATTGCAGCTTTTGTTCCTGGGCTGGCTACCGATGGGGTAACAACCGCTATGGCCGAAGCAGTAGCTAATTTTGCGGTAATTTCTTTATCAACATCGGCCCATGAAGATTTTTTGCCTTCTTTGCGGGGGTTAGTTAAGCGAGCGGTATCGTACAAGCTAATTACCGAGGCCTGTGCACGTGCTGTGGTGCCACCTTTGTTAAGACTCGACAACTCGTTACCTTCTATTTTTATAGGCCGTCCTTCGCGGGTTTTAACCAATATTGAATTGTATTCGGTGCCGTTGATGTACGAAGTCGCATAATAGTTGGCAATGCCAGGTGTTATTTCTTCGGGCTTAAATACATAGGGGATGGCCTTGCGAACAGGTATTTCGCAACTAGCAGCAATGGTAGCTGCACCAAGACTAAAACCCAGCACTTTTAAAAAGTCGCGGCGCGAGGCGGTTTTATCTTTAAAAAGTCCGTTAATTTCTTGCTCGATGGGCAACTGTTGGCGGAACTCATTGTGTTTTTCCTTGGCAAAATCCGGATGGTTTTCTAATTCTTCAAAACCTTTCCAGTGTTTTATTTGCTTCATTGCGGCGGTGTTATGGTGGATACGATTTTTTATTTTTAATTTGTTTTATAGCTGGCAACAAAACTAACAATAGGTGTTTTTTGCTTTAGTTCTGTTTTTTAGAGGGTAGTAGTATTGTATATTCTATATTGTTTTATTATTGAGCTGTGTTCTTTAATAGTGGCATTTCATACATTCTGTTCCGCCAATATCATCAACAGTAACTTTTTTAATTTTACCCGACTTAAGGTCTTCGTGCATTTTTTCGTACGTCGAGTAATAATTGTTGTTTGTAAATTGTACTTCAGTTTGGCGGTGGCAGTTTACACACCAGCCCATATTTAAGGTACTGTGTTGCTTTAGTACATCCATTTCTTCAACAGGGCCGTGACAGGTTTGGCATTGAAGACCTCCTGCCACAACGTGTTGCGAGTGGTTGAAGTAAACATAGTCGGGTAGGTTATGCACGCGCACCCATTCAATAGGTTTTTGTTGGTAATTTTCTTTATAGGCCATTTTTTCAGGATCCCAGCCTACTGCATTGTAAATTTTGGCAATTTCTGTTTCGCCATAGGTAGGGCCTTTTTTAATGGCTTTGTGGCAATTCATACACAAATTGGGTGCAGGTATAACAGAAGATTTGCCTTTAGCTGCCCCGCTATGGCAGTATTGGCAAGGTATTTTTTGGGTGCCGGCGTGTAATTTATGCGAAAACTTAATAGGTTGGTCAGGAGCATAATTAGTTTGACGACCTAAATTAATAGCACCTTGCGTCATGTGATAGCCAAATAGCACTACCGCTAATAATGCTAAGGTTGCCATTATTTTTTTGCTGAACCACATTTTTTCGCTACTTGTTTTTATGGGTATGAATTTACCCATTTTTTCGCGCAACGAATCGCTAAGGCGGCCTGTAATACGGCTAAGTACTAATAGGAAAACCAACAATATGACAGCTAACACACCGAATATTATGGCTAAGTAGTTAATGGAGCTAGGCGCAGCAGATCCGGCAGTTACACCGCCAGCGGGTGCTGTAGCGGACGGAGCTTCGCTTTCTGCCTTAACATAGGCAATGATATTGTCAATTTCGGCATCCGACAAGTTAGTAAACGGAGTCATAACAGCACTATTAAACTCCTTGAAAATAGCTACGGCTTGTGGGTCGCCGGCCTTTATCAAGTCTTGTGAGTTATGTATCCATTTATGCAACCATTCTTTTGAGTATCGGGTATGCATACCTGCCGATGCAGGGCCTACTAATTTTTCGTGCATTTTATGGCAACTGGTACAATTGGCTTTATACAGTGCCTCACCTTTTTTATATTCGTCGGTGCTTTTATCAGCGCCAGCCCCGGTTGCCGCTGTGGCTGCATTAGGGGCAGCGCCACCTGCGGGTGCTGCTGCGGCGGCGGCTGGAGCCTCGCTTTCTCCCTCTACGTAAGTAATGATATTGTCAATTTCGGCATCCGTTAAGTTGGCAAACGGGGTCATAATAGCACCATTATTCTCCTTAAAAACAGCTACGGCCTGCGGGTCACCGGCCTTTACCATATCTTGCGAGTTGCGAATCCATTTGTGCAACCATTCTTTTGAGTATCTAGTATGCATACCCGCCGACGGAGGGCCTACTAGTTTTTCGTTCATTTTATGGCAACTGGCGCAGTTGGCTTTGTATAGTGCCTCTCCTTTTTTATAAGCGTCGCCGTTCTTATCAACAGCAGCAAAGGTTGAGGTAGTTATGCCTACCCAAAATGTTACTACAATACATAAAAAGGCAAAAAAACGATACATCATAATGACCTATTTGCAGGTTGATATAACAAAACTTAACTAAATTTACTTAGTGGCGCAAAGATACAAATTGATTTTTTAGTTGTGCTACCTTATTGCTTTAATTTTATCCAAAAAGGATTTTTAAGGCAAAAAATCCTTTCATTGACTTATTTAAACGTATGATATACTCAATTTGAATACTGTTTGCTTTTAAATTTTGAATATTTTTTGAAGATGACGCAAATATCCGAAAAAATCCGGAAAGATTTCACCCCCCATTCCGGATTTATAATTTTATTAGGCATAAATTTTTTCACTTTTACCTCCGACCACAATCTTACACCTTAATTCAACTATTTTATTTCTACTTTGTTTACGTAAATATACTTAACCGCCGCATGACATTTAGAACAGTTTAGTTTAGAAAGGCATAGCAATAATTTTCCGGATTTTGTTTAACCTTTGCACAAATTGACCATTAATTAATAAATGAACAGCATAGAAAATATTGCCCCAAAAGGACAACTTAAAAGGGTAGTAATTGTAGGTGCAGGTTTCGCCGGCCTCAAATTAGCCCGAAAACTGCCCCAGAATCAGTTTCAAGTCGTTTTAATAGATAAAAACAATTATCACCAGTTTCAGCCCTTGTTTTACCAAGTGGCAACCGCCGGACTTGAGCCAAGTTCTATATCGTTTCCGTTGCGCAAAGCCCTGCATAAGCGCAAAAATATACATATACGCACCGCGCAAGCGCAAAATATTGATGTTGCTAACCACCAACTACTAACCGATATTGGCAGTGTAAATTACGACTATTTAGTTTTAGCTTTAGGGGCCGATACCAATTATTTTAATATGGTCAATATTGCCCAAAACGCCATCCCAATGAAATCGGTAACCGAGGCATTATACCTGCGCAATACCATTTTACAAAACTTCGAAGATGCCCTTAACACAACCGACCCCAACGAGTTGGCAGCCTTAATGAATATTATAGTAGTTGGCGGCGGCCCAACTGGGGTTGAGCTTGCCGGCGCAATTGCCGAAATGAAAAAACATGTATTGCCCAAAGATTATCCGGAATTAGATTTTACCCGAATGCACATCTACTTAGTCGAATCGAGCGATAAGGTGTTAGGTGTTATGTCGAGCCAAGCGGCATACAAAGCGCATCAATATTTAACCAAATTAGGGGTCGAGGTGTTAACTAACGTTGCTGTAAAAGACTACGATGGGCATTGTGCCTCCCTTGCCAACGGTCAAGAAATATATGCACGCACCTTGTTATGGGCTGCTGGTATTAAAGCCAACAGCATACTAGGTTTGCCCAATACGGTGTACGGACGCGGAGGCAGGCTGATAACCGATGCTTTTAATGCGGTACAAGGGTATCCGGATATTTTTGCCCTTGGCGATATGGCCCTCACCCCAGACGATAAATATCCAAATGGACACCCCCAGGTAGCACCAGTAGCCATTCAACAAGCCGATAATTTGGCCAAAAACTTAGTGCGAATGCAAAAACAGCAAAACTTGCTCCCTTTTAAATATGTCAATCAAGGCTCACTCGCAACTATTGGCAGAAATTTAGCCGTTGCCGACCTGCCTAGTTTTAAATTAAGAGGCTTTTTAGCCTGGATTTTATGGTTGTTTGTACACTTAATGAGTATAGTTGGGGTAAAAAATAGACTGTTTATCTTTATTAATTGGGCGTGGAGCTATTTTACTTACGACCAATCTTTGCGTTTGTTGATTAAACCCTACACCAAACAAAAAATGAACCAAAACCAAAGCCAATAAAATAGGTTTACCTGCATTTGGCTAACCAAGCAGTTTAGAGATAAAATTTTACCCTACAAATGTAAGTAGGCCCAGCAAATAGCCCTACCTTTGTGACGTTAATTGATTAATTAATTGGTTTATTCATTTATTTTTTAGATTTAATTGATTTTGCAAACATTAGTTTTAAGTGGCCTCGAAGCAGTTAGCCTTTACCCCGGCAGCAATTTTGTAAATATTGGCGAACGGACTAACGTAACCGGCTCGCGGCAGTTCGCCCGGCTTATACGCGAGGGGCGTTATGAAGATGCACTGGTAGTTGCCAGGCAACAGGTTGAAAATGGCGCACAAATATTAGACGTAAACATGGACGAAGGCCTGTTGGATAGCGAACTGGCCATGACCACCTTTTTAAACCTGATAGCTACCGAACCAGATATTGCCCGTATTCCAATAATGATAGACTCGTCGAAGTGGTCGGTTATTGAGGCCGGATTAAAATGTGTACAGGGCAAGGGCATCGTCAATTCTATATCGTTAAAAGAGGGAGAGGTCGCCTTTATAGACCAAGCCAAAAAAGTACGCCGTTATGGTGCCGCCGTTGTGGTAATGGCTTTTGACGAGCAAGGGCAAGCCGAAACAACCGAACGAAAAGTAAGCATTTGCCAACGTGCTTATAAAATATTAACTGAACAAGTGGGGTTTCAGCCAACTGACATTATATTTGACCCCAATATTTTTGCCATAGCAACCGGAATTGAAGAGCATAACAACTACGCCCTTTATTATATTGCCGCCGCTAAACAAATTAAACAATTAATGCCTCTTACTAAAATAAGCGGGGGGGTTAGTAATTTATCGTTTTCGTTTAGAGGCAACGAAGTTGTGCGCGAGGCCATGCACTCGGTTTTTTTATATCATGCTATACAAGCTGGTATGGATATGGGTATAGTAAATGCCGGAATGATTGCCGTTTACGACGAAATTGAACCCAAACTGCGCCAACTTTGCGAGGCTGTAATTTTAAACCAACACCCCGAGGCTACCGAACAATTATTGGCTTACGCCGAAACTGTAAAACAAACGGGTACAACCCGCATAAAAGACGAGGCTTGGCGGCAAACAACTTTTGAGGAACGTCTTAAACATGCCTTAGTAAATGGTATAACCGATTATATTGAAGCCGATACCGCCGAAGCCCTTGAAAAACTTGGGCGACCTATATTGGTTATTGAAGGGCCGCTAATGGCAGGCATGAACGTTGTAGGCGACCTTTTTGGCTCGGGAAAAATGTTTTTGCCCCAAGTTGTAAAAAGTGCCCGGGTAATGAAAAAAGCAGTTGCCTGGCTTCAGCCTTTTATGGAAACCGAACTACAACAACAGCAAGAACAAACAGGAAACAAAAATAAGCAAGGCAAAATTGTATTAGCTACCGTAAAGGGCGATGTGCACGATATTGGTAAAAATATTGTTGGCGTAGTGCTGGCCTGCAATAATTACGAAGTAATTGACCTTGGTGTTATGGTGCCAACTCAAGCTATATTAGATACTGCCCGCCGCGAAGAGGCCGATATTATTGGGCTAAGCGGACTTATAACGCCATCGTTAGATGAAATGGTACAAGTTGCCGCCGAAATGCAAGAACAAGACTTTAACGTTCCGCTGCTGATCGGTGGCGCAACAACAAGCCAAACACATACTGCCGTAAAAATTGTACCGCAATATAGGCATCCGGTAATACATGTATTAGATGCCAGTCGCTGTGTGCCCGTAGTAAGTGCTTTGCTCAATCCGGAAACAAAAAACAACTACGTTCAACAAGTACAAACGCAATACAACGAGTTGCGCGAACGGCATCAACGCAAACAGGCTCAAAAGAATCTGCTAAGTTTAGCCCAGTCCCGAGCCAATAAATTACAGGTAAATTGGAGCGGCTACACGCCTCCTCAACCTAAAAAAATGGGGGTTACGGTTTTTGACAATTACAATTTGGCCGATTTGGTTCCATTTATTGATTGGACACCATTTTTTCAATCGTGGCAGTTGGCAGGCAAATATCCGGATATATTAACCGATAAAATAGTAGGTACGCAGGCAACAAAACTATTTGCCGATGCACAAACCTTGTTGAATCGAATTGTATCGGAAAAATGGCTGACCGCACGTGGCGTGGTAGGTTTGTTTAAAGCCAACAGCATTAATGACGATGACATTTGGGTTTTTAACAACACCATCGACAATGCTACCCCGCAACAACCTTTGGCTGTTTTACATCATTTGCGGCAACAAACACAAAAATCAGAAGGTTTGCCCAACCTTTGCCTTGCCGACTTTATAGCGCCACTACATAATAATAATGATAGCTCAAAACCTATTGAGGACTATATAGGAGCTTTTGCCGTTACTGCCGGCATAGGTATTGAAGGGTGGATACAACATTTTGAGCAAAATCACGACGATTACAACGCAATAATACTTAAAGCCCTTGCCGACCGACTTGCCGAAGCCTTTGCCGAACACCTGCACCAATATGTAAGGCGCAATCTTTGGGGCTACGAAACTGGGCAGCCGCATACCAACCAAGCGCTTATTGATGAACTTTATACCGGCATAAGACCAGCTCCGGGCTACCCCGCCTGCCCCGACCACACCGAAAAAACTACACTTTGGCAACTGCTGAATGTAACCCAAAATACCGGCATCCAACTTACCGAAAACTTTGCCATGTACCCCGCGGCAACTGTTTGCGGTTGGTATTTTAGTCACCCCGAAAGTAAGTATTTTGCCGTTGGGCAAATTACCCCCGAACAAGCCACCGACATAGCCCAGCGCAAAAACCTTGACCCAAAAACAATGATGCGCTGGTTAGCCCCCAATTTGGGGTAAAAAGCTTAAACCTATATTTTTAAGAGTTTGCCCTCTATGGCTTAAAAAAAATACCCACTTAGTCAAAATTAGCACTATGCCTTTCCCAATCCGCATCATCTCGTATAACGAAACCGAATATCATATACACGAGTGCGAAGGAATGCACGAGGTAAAACAAAAACTAAAACCCGACTTTACTCACTGGATAGATGTTGGAATTTGTGAAGACGAGACTGCCTTAGAAAACATAGGTTTTTATTTTAACCTGCACCCTTTGGTGCTCGAAGACATACGCAATACTGACCAACTGCCAAACTTTGAAGACTATGACAACTACTTGTTTATAACCCTAAAAATGTTGCACCTAAATGCCAACAAGCTAACAGAAGAACAAGCCAGTATAATATTAGGCGAAAATTATGTAATTACTTTTCAAGAGGATTTAAAATTAGATGTGTTTAACAACGTTCGCGAACGTATCTATAATGCACGCGGCCAAATCCGTAAACTTAAAGCCGACTATTTGTTTTGCCGCCTCGCCGATGCTGTTGTAAATAACTATTATATTGTACTAGAATATTACAGAGACCGAATTGAAGAATTAGAAGGAAAAATTTTACATTTTCCGGATAAATTAGATGCCCTAAACAGCATTACCGACCTAAAGCGCGAAATTGGCATTGTGCGCAAACACGTAACTCCGCTTAAAGATGGGTTTGGCAAAATACGTTACGAGCCAGGCAATCTGTTCAGGCATAACTCCCTGTCGTATTTATATGATGTGCACGACCAGTTACAATATTTAACCAGCAATTTCGAGTCGTTTCGCGAAATGTTAAAAGACTTAATGGATTTACACCATACGCATTTAAGCCATAGTATGAACCATATTATGAAAACCCTAACCATTATTACCGCCGTGTTTATACCCCTAACCTTTATAGCAGGTATCTATGGAATGAACTTTGAATATATGCCCGAATTGAAATGGAAATACGGCTATGCAGGCGTTTGGATTTTAATGTTGGTTTGCGCAGCAGGCTTAATTTATTATATGCACCGCAAAAAATGGTGGTAATAAACCTTATTACTTTTTTCTTGTTATAAGTACAATTTGTTCAAGATAGCGCGTTAATTCATAGTATTAATTTATTATTTTTGCGGTCTGATTTTTACTTCTTACTTTTATTTCTTATAACACGGTTTGATTAGTTTAATTATATAGCACTAATATTTAATAGTGCTTAAACAACTTTGATGGAAAAACATACCGACTTAGACATGCCCAATACCTTAATGAACATTGACGAAGAAATGGAATTTTTGCCATTTATGCCAATTGAGGTACAAGACGACAGCGACACCAATTATCCACCTGAATATCCGGATACTTTACCCCTGATACCTTTGCGAAATACCGTATTGTTTATAGGTGTAACAGTGCCAATAGCTATAGGCCGCGAAAACTCGGTACGTGCCATTAAACACGCCAACAGCCGCAACAAATTTGTAGCCTTGTTAGCCCAAAAAAATCAAGATGTTGAACAACCCAACCAAGATGAATTATACCAAACAGGCACTATCGCGCGTATTGTTCGTACCCTGCGAATGCCCGATGGCTCAATGACTGCTATTTTACAAGGCAAACACCTGTTTGAAACAGTAGAAATAATTCCTACCAATGAACCTTTTTACTTAGTAAAAATCAATATACTACCCACCGAACCAGTACCCAACGACCCCGAATTTAAAGCCCTTACCTCGGCAGTACGCGATACAGCTATAAATATCATTAACAACTCGCCACATATACCCGACGAGGCTGCTACTATGCTGCGCGATATTGACAAACCCGAAAAACTGCTGCATTTTGTAGCTACAAATTTAAACGTCGATATTGCCGAAAAACAATTTCTATTAGAAAAAACTGATTACAAACAGCGTGCCTTTAAAACCTTACAACATTTAAGTGTTGAATTACAACTATTAGAACTAAAAAACAAAATTCAGCAAAGAGCACGTGTTGATATTGATAAACAACAGCGCGATTATTTTTTGCAACAACAATTGCGCTCAATACAAGAAGAATTAGGTGACAGCACCGATGCCGACATGGATGAGTTTAGTCTGCGAGCCGGAAAAAAACAGTGGCCTAAAGCTGCAAAAGAAGCATTTGAACGCGAACTAAAACGCCTGCGCCGGATGAACCCAGCCATGCCCGATTATAGTATGGCCTTAAACTACGTTGAATTATTACTTGATTTGCCATGGCAACAATATACCAAAGACGATTTTAACCTAAACCGGGCTATTGATATCTTAGATAAAGACCACTACGGGCTCGAAAAAGTAAAAACCCGGATTATCGAATATTTGGCCGTGTTAAAACTTAAAGGCGACATGAAATCGCCAATTTTGTGCTTTTTAGGCCCTCCCGGTGTAGGTAAAACATCATTAGGACAATCGGTGGCCAAAGCACTTAGACGCAAATACATCCGGATGTCGTTAGGTGGTCTGCACGACGAGGCCGAAATACGCGGGCACCGCAGAACTTATATCGGTGCTATGCCCGGGCGGATCCTTCAAAATATTAACAAAGCAAAATCAGCAAATCCCGTTTTTATTTTAGACGAAGTAGATAAAATGGGTAGCGATTTTAGAGGCGATCCCTCAAACGCTTTGTTGGAAGTTCTTGACCCCGAACAAAATTTTAGCTTTTACGATAATTATTTAGAGGTTGACTTCGACCTGTCGAAAGTGTTATTTATAGCAACCGCCAATACGCTCGAAGGATTGCATCCGGCATTGCGCGACCGGATGGAAATCATTCAAATATCGGGCTACTCTTTAGAAGAAAAAATAGAAATTGCCAAAAGGCACCTGGTTCCTAAACAACGCGAAAATCACGGCTTAGTGGCCAAACAAATTAAATTAACTGATGTAGTTTTGGCTACCATCGTTCAAAAATACACGCGCGAGTCGGGTGTGCGCGAGTTAGACCGGCAAATTGCCGCCGTTATGCGCGCGACAGCAAAAAAAGTTGCCTTGAACGAAACCTATAATATTACCATTAAACCCACCGAACTTAGCAGTATTTTAGGTAAACGTACCTACGAAAACGATATATACCAAGACGATAATCCGGCGGGGGTATCGGTAGGGTTAGCGTGGACACCTACCGGCGGCGATATTCTGTTTATAGAAACCAGCCTAAGTCTGGGCTCGGGCAATCTTACCCTTACGGGCAATCTTGGCGAGGTAATGAAAGAAAGTGCTACAACCGCCCTCAGCTTTATAAAAGCTAATCATCAAATATGGGCTATTGACCCCGACCGCATAGCACATACCAATTTTCATTTACACGTACCTGAAGGAGCAGTGCCTAAAGACGGCCCGTCTGCAGGTATTGCCATGCTTACTGCTTTGGTTAGTGCGCTAACCAACAAACCTGTTAAGCCCTACTTAGCCATGACAGGCGAAATTACATTGCGAGGCAAGGTGCTGCCGGTTGGTGGCATTAAAGAGAAAATTTTGGCCGCAAAACGGACAGGTATTAAAACGGTTATTTTATGCGCCGACAACAAAAAAGATGTTGATGATATTAAACCTAATTATATTACTGGCCTCGAAATTCACTACGTAAAACATATAAAAGACGTAATTGCCGCCGGTATCGATTTGTAATAACACAAATGACGTTTTTTTTTAGTAGCCTATCTTTCTATCGGCCGTCGCCTCCTATAAATATTTTCTTGACGTACCAATTAGTTTAAGTTTAGCAGATAAAATACTTGTGTAGCTTTGCTTATGGCGTTTTTATTGTTGGTAGTGCTGCTGGGCGGGTAAATACCCTCAATATTAGCCTTTTTCTTTGTTGATTTTGCTTCGCCTAAGGCTGCTTCCAACTCTCTGACCGATCTTATTATTTTTCCATCAATATTGGTAATAATAAACCCTTCGCGCATAGGTGTATATTTGCGCAATAACCCCCTCGAAATATTGCTTACCCTAATACCACCATGCAGAAGCCCTATTTTCCGGGCTTCGTTTAATTCTAATTCGTAAAAGTCAGCGCCTAATTGATCTAATATATTGGCATCCGAAGTTATTTTTTCGGTATTATTTTTTTGGTTTTTTAATAACATATCGCAATAATATTCCCGGCCATCGCGAAGGTAGGTTAAGTTTATGACATCGCCGGGGTTGAACTGGGATAAACGCTGTTGTAGTTGTGCTACATTTATAACCGGATAATTTTGAACTTCGGTGATTACGTCCCATTTTCGCAGCCCGGCTTCGGCTGCCGCCCCGTTTGGGTTCACAAACTCAACGCATATACCACTTAAACTTGGTAAAGACAGACGTAGTGCCAGCTCTTGATCAATATCTAAAAAATTAGCCCCTAAAAATGCGCGTTTTGTTACACCATAAGTTTTAAGATCGGCAGCTACTTTAACTACTACATTTACCGGAATTGCAAAAGCATAGCCATCGTAAGTGCCTGTTGTTGAGGCAATAAGCGTATTAATTCCTACCAGTTCGCCACGCAAATTTACCAACGCACCGCCACTGTTTCCCGGGTTTACAACTGCATCGGTTTGAATATACGATCCGGTATTTTTACCAGATTTGTTCTTTTCAATTTTCCGGTCTTTTGCACTTACAATGCCTGCAGTTACCGTTGTGCGAAGGTTAAACGGGCTGCCAACCGCCAAAATCCAATCGCCAACATATGTCGAGTCAGAATTGCCAAACTGCATGGGTTTTAAATTAAAGGCATCAATCTTTAACAACGCCAAATCGGTTTCCTCATCTACGCCAACAACAACTGCCCTGCGTTCTTGTTTGTTGGGCAAGGTAATTTCAATAAAACCATCGCGTTGTAGTACATGATTGTTAGTAATTATATATCCATCGCTGCTGATAATTACCCCAGAGCCAATGGTAGATTTTGTTTTTTTAGCTCCACTACTCCACGACCTTGTTTCGCCCAAATCGTCTTCTAAGATGTTTGTATTTTTGAACTCGATGTTTTAATATGCACCACCGATGTTGAAGCAATTTGGGCTGCCCACCTAAACGATTTATAAAAATTATTTGAAAACACGTCAGGTGGTATATTCTCTTCATTATCCGGAAATTTAACTGGCAAGCCATGCATCTCTGGAGGTGTGGCTATTATGGTGATGTCTCTAAACAACAAATTATTAACAAATGTTGTTATTAACGAAGTTATAAATATTAAGGCAAATACAGGCCAAATTTTTTTCATTTTGGGGTAGTTAATTTGCCGGAAAAACAAATATTATTCATCTTTTCATTTGCCGGCAAAACTTGTAGTAGTCGATAACTTTAATAAAAAATAATACCCCTAATTCGTTATTAAATAATATAACAGGTTAATTATTAGGGCAATATTTTGCTTATTTTACTATAGGCAATAATTTTGTTAAAAAATAGTCCCCGTAAACCTTAATAAATTAAGATTGGGAGTTAAAATAAAGCATGTAACTATACTACCCCAAATATAATGCCGTTTTTGCAAAAACAGCATTATAGAGCAAAGGCTTGCCTATTTATGCAACAATGATAATTTTATAAGAAACCCTAAAACGACCTGTTCGTTTCGACCCAGTTTTTTAAATAACGAACAATTTCGCGCATATCGGTTCCGGGTTGAAAAAGTTTACCTACCCCCATTTCATATAATAATTGAGCATCTTCTTCCGGAATAATTCCACCTCCGGTAAGTAATACATCATTTAAACCGTTTTGCTCCATTAATTGTAATACTTTCGGAAAAACTGTATTATGCGCTCCAGATAATATACTGATACCAATAATATCAACATCTTCTTGCAGGGCGGCATTTACCACCATTTCGGGGGTTTGGCGTAAACCGGTATAAATAACCTCCATGCCAGCATCGCGCAAAGAAGCAGCTATAATTTTTGCTCCCCGGTCATGGCCGTCCAAACCAACTTTGGCGACCAAAACTCGTATTGGGCGTTTAAGCGATATTGTGTTTAGCTGCATATCCGTATTCATGCCTTGTTTATAATATATTTGTTGTTGAGATTAATTAGTGTCGGTATGCGTTTCGGGTTCGTTAGACTGGGAAATTTCAGCCTCCAAAGTTTTATGTTTTGGCTTGGGTTTAGATTTGCGTTTCCGGTTTGATTTTGCTTTTACTGGTTTATTTTCAAGATATCCTTCCGGATTAGTTTCCCGTTCGCGCAGTTTTTTATCTTCAACGTTTTGGTCTAAAAACTTGGTTAATTGATCAAACGGAATACTTGAAATAATTTCGCCGAACTCGTTAATTCGAATCTCATACCCCTCGAGGGCACTATTAACCTGTGGTTTGCCATCTTGTGGCTTTTTTTTGGGCATAGTGTGTTTTTTTAGAACCAATAATAATTGGCACAAAGATAAGTGAATGTATTGATTTCTGTATGAGAGGATGATTTACGGGATAAATTGATAAAACAAAACAAGGTTTGCCGTTTTTTTATGGCGTTTAACACAAATGGATATTGTGCAGCTATAATTATTCCGGATTTTTTTTGCTGTCTTTGTTAATTAGATACGTTTTTCTTCAGTCCAAAGTTAAGATGCTAAGCAACTTTAAATAAAAAATCAAGAAAGGCAAAGTACATTATATCAAATCGTTATGTTTTTTTATTGTTTGCCATGTTTGATATAAAACTTCTTGGTTTGGGCGATTTTTTGGTATTTCGGTAAGTGGCTGGCAGGGTTTTAGGGTAGCATAACATTCGCTGGGCAATTGCTGATATAATTGAGTGCCGGCGGTTTTCCATTGCAGTTGTTCGTCGGTTACCTGTTTAATAATTTTAGCCGGATTACCTACCACCAAACTCCGGCGTGGAATAAACATCCCTTCGCGCACAAAACTTAAAGCGCCAATTATGCACTCTTCCTCTATAATCACATTATCCATAACAACAGCATTCATGCCAACCAATACGTTTCGCCCAACGGTGGCACCGTGTATAATAGCACCGTGTCCGATATGCGCTCCTTCGTGCAGGCGCACTACTACGCCCGGAAACATGTGAACGGTACAATTTTCTTGAATATTACAGCCATTTTCAATTACAATGCCTCCCCAATCACCTCGTAAAGCCGCACCAGGGCCAACATAAACATGGCTGCCAATAATAACATTACCCGTAACTACGGCTTGTGGGTGCACAAAGGCCGTTGGGTGTACTACGGGTTGAAAGCCTTTAAATGTGTAAAACATAAAAGCAAAAAAACAAATGCTAAAGGCTAAAAGCCATCAGCTAAAAGCCATCAGCCAAAGCTAATAGCCAGCAGCTAAAAGCCAGCAGCCAAAAGCCAGCAGCCAAAATTAATTAATTAATCGGGTCAATAACATCAATATTGGCAGCATCTATAATACTACGCTTTATAAAATCAACAACGTCGTTATTGCAGTGTTTTCGCGTGTAATTGTTGGCCAAAAATTGTTTAAAACTATTTTTACGCGATGAGGGTGCGTGGCGTTTTTGTTTCGTAAGTACTGCCTGTGTTACTATGGTTGCATGTACTACGGCTTTTGTGCCTTGTTGCGTTCGGGCATCGCTACCTTCAACGGAGTTATTATGGCCAGTTGGCGAATTGCTGCCAGAAAAACGACTTTTCATTTTTTTATGGTGGAAATGTTAGTTAGCTAATTAAATAAGGAAAATTAATATAAGCAAAGTTGCTGTGCTGTGCTATCGTTGTACTTCTAATTTGTTAGTTGGTTAGTTAGTTTCTTTGTTCCATAGTAAAAAGAGAGTTTGACGATAAAATAACATAAAAGTTTAATGGTCAGGTCAAAATAATAATAAAGTGAGGTCTCAATTTTAAAAAAGAATTATTTATTCGCGTTCATCTAATATATAACCTTGTTTTTGGGCGTAATGGTATAATTTTTTCTTAAGTTCGTGGCGGGCGCGGTGCAAACGCGAGCGTACCGTACCAATTGGAATGTCAATAATTTTGGCAATCTCTTCGTAAGTAAATCCTTCAATATCGCAAAGTAAAACTACCGTTCTAAAATCTACCGGAAGTGCGTTTATGGCTTGTGCTACCTCATCGCCAACACGGCCTGTTACTGCCTCGCTGCGCACTTCAAAATTATTATCAGTTACATCATCGCCCTCGTGGCGTTGTACAATTTCGTCGTAATCTACAGAAGTAGGTTGTTTATCGCGGCGCCGATGTTCGTTAATAAAGGCATTGCGTAAAATTTTAAACAACCAAGCGCGCGCATTAGTTCCTTTAGCATAAGAATCTAAAAAGCGATACGCTTTTAAAAAGGTTTCCTGCATTAAATCTTTCGAATCGGCTTCATTAAACGTTAAATGATAAGCAAAATTATACACCGATTGCAAATGTGGATAAAATTCCTCCTCAAAAATTTGTTGTTTCTCGGCATCAGTCAATTCCTGTTTTGGGGGTTCACTTTTTTTTAAAGCTGCCGTGCTCAGCTCACCGTTTCCATCCAAATCCGTTTTATATAACACTTTCATACATTTTAAACTTAACCAATAAATATATTTGCAGCAAAATTACAATAAAAGAAGTAAATAGTTCCATTTTTTTATCTCATAATGGGAACACAATTCAACAAAATTAAAAATTAATCCTAAAAACGAACAAAAATGATATTGCCCCTTTAGTTTCCGGATAAAAAAATGGCCAGGAGGCATTATTATCCGGGTAGTTTAATTTCCGGATATAGAAAAGAAAACATATTTTACCGCTGCTCAACCATTTAATAATTAGCCGTTTGCAATAATCTTTCCTAAAATAAATAGCCTCTGATTTTTGAATCTAAACCCTTTCTAACCAAATTTGCCATTTTTGAAAGAAAAAAACCTATTTTTGAGGCCAGTCAGCCATTAGCCATTAGCCATCAGCCATCAGCCAAAAGCCATCAGCCATCAGCCAAAAGCCATCAGCCATCAGCCAAAAGCTAACAGCCATCAGCCAAAAGCTAACAGCCATCAGCCATCAGCCAAAAGCCACCAGCCAAAAGCCACCAGCCAAAAGCTAACAGCCATTAGCCATTAGCCACCAGCCACCAGCCAAAAGCCATCAGCCATTAGCCACCAGCCATCAGCCATCAGCCATCAGCCATCAGCCATCAGCCATCAGCTAAAAGCTAACAGCCATCAGCTAAAAGCTAACAGCCATTAGCCATTAGCCACCAGCCATCAACCAAAAACTTTTTAAAATGACCACCTACACCGAACAATTTATTGACAACCAAGGCGTAAAAATTCAATGCCTAATTACTGCCAATTTTAACGCTACCGCCAACAACAAACCGCCATTAATAATGGTGCCAGGCATGACCAATAGCGCCAACGACTTGGCCGACGACTTAAAAAACCAGTTGCAGTACCCGCACCTAATTGTTAGCATAAGAGGAAGAGGTAAAAGCGACTCGCCAAACACCGACAGCTATACTTTTGAGCATCAAGTTAGCGATATAAATGCAGCCATTACCGCCTTCAATATTTCCGGATGTTTTATCTTTGGCTTTTCTATGGGCGGCGCTATGGCCATTAGGGCAGCCGCTAATATTGGCAACCACGCAAAAGGACTTATAGTAGGCGACTATCCACCAATTTACCCGCCTCTTAGCCCCGAATGGGCCGAGCGAGTGTTAGCAAACCCCAATAATCAAATGCCCCAACACGCAGTAAACGGCATCGTTGCCCAAAGTGGTGCAGAACCCATTATGTTAGTTCCCGATTTGTTAGCCCTCCCCTGCCCTATTCTATACCTGTCGGGCGGCAAAGAAGGGGCCATGTTTCCGCCCGATGACGGCGCTTACCTAAAAGAACTATTGCC
This sequence comes from Sphingobacteriales bacterium, assembly GCA_016706405.1. Taxonomy (NCBI): domain Bacteria; kingdom Pseudomonadati; phylum Bacteroidota; class Sphingobacteriia; order Sphingobacteriales; species Sphingobacteriales bacterium. The sequence continues at coordinate 707,423 of JADJJT010000002.1, read as the reverse complement.
CACCATACAAACCGCTACCCTACCCAACAGCGACCACGACCTTTTTAACCCCGATGTGCTGCCATTAATACAACTAATTACGCAGTTTATTGCCGCGGCAGGGTAGTTGCGTTTTGTTCTTTGTATGGCAGGGCACAACTTTACCTAAATTAAACAATTTTTTAAATGTAGTTTTACCCCAATATTATATTATTTAATTAGCTATATCCAAACCAAAACTAACCCTACAAAAACCAGTATGACTTTAAACCAATACCTTGACAATATAAATAAACGGTATTTACTTGGCAATGCCACCGAACATACTTTCCGCGGCGACCTGCAACAGTTATTAGAAAATTTAGTGCCAACAATAAGGGCAACCAACGAACCTAAAAGGCAAAGCTGCGGAGCACCCGACTACATTTTAACAAAAAAAGATATTCCCGTAGGGTTTATCGAAGCTAAAGACATTGGCGACAAAGACCTTGAAGGAGCAAAAAAAACCGGAAACAAAGAACAGTTTGATCGGTACAAAGCCTCGTTAAACAATTTGATTTTTACCGACTATCTAAACTTTCATCTTTACAGAGATGGCGAGTTTGTAACCAAAATCTCCATTGCAGAAATTACCAACAAAGGCATAAAACCACTGCCCCAAAATTTTGCCAACTTCGAAAACCTTATTAAAGATTTTTGTACCCACATTGGGCAAACCATTAAAAGCTCAAAAAAATTAGCAGAAATGATGGCAGGTAAAGCCCGCCTTCTCTCTGATATTATTGAAAAGGCTTTGACAAGCGACGAAACCAACCAAGAGGATAGCACGCTTAAAGACCAAATGAAAGCGTTTCAACAAATCTTAATTCACGATATTACCCCGCAAGGCTTTGCCGATGTTTATGCCCAAACCATTGCCTACGGTATGTTTGCAGCAAGGCTGCACGACCCAACTTTACCCACTTTTAGCCGACACGAAGCCGCAGAACTCATCCCCAAATCAAACCCATTTTTACGCAAACTATTTGGCTATATTGCCGGACCCGACCTCGACGACCGCATAAAATGGATTGTTGACAGTTTGATTGAAATATTTTTAGCCTGCAACGTAGAAGAAATTTTGAAAAACTACGGCAAAGCTACCAAATTAGAAGACCCAATTATTCATTTTTACGAAACTTTTTTGAGCGAATACGACCCAAAACTGCGCAAAGCCCGCGGCGTTTGGTACACCCCACAACCAGTTGTAAATTTTATTGTTCGTGCCGTTGACGATCTGTTAAAAACCGAATTCGATTTGCCACAAGGCTTGGCAGACACCAGCAAAACAAAAATTGAAAAAACCGTACAAGGAAAAAAAACAGAGCAAGAAGTGCATAAAGTGCAAATTCTTGACCCCGCCACCGGTACCGGCACCTTTTTGGCAGAAGTAGTAAAACACATACACAAAAAATTTGCAGGGCAACAAGGCATTTGGAGCAATTACGTAGAAACGCATTTACTGCCACGCCTTAATGGGTTTGAATTGCTTATGGCAAGTTATGCCATGGCGCACCTTAAATTAGATTTGCTTTTAACCGAAACCGGCTACAAACCAACCACCAACCAACGCTTTAGGGTTTACTTAACCAACAGTTTAGAAGAATACCACCAAGACACCGGAACCCTGTTTGCCAACTGGCTAAGTACCGAAGCCAACGAAGCCAACCACATTAAACGCGATACCCCCGTAATGTGTGTTATTGGAAACCCACCGTATAGCGGCGAAAGTGCCAATAAAGGCGAATGGATTATGAGCCTAATGGAAGATTATAAAAAAGAGCCAGGTGGAAAAGAAAAACTGAAAGAAAAAAACCCTAAATGGATTAATGACGATTATGTAAAATTTTTGCGCTACGGACAACATTTTATAGAAAAAAACGGAACCGGAATTTTAGCATTCATAAACCCGCACGGCTTTTTAGACAACCCAACTTTTAGAGGTATGCGTTGGCATTTATTAAAAACTTACGACAAAATTTACACCATAGATTTACACGGAAACAGCAAGAAAAAAGAAACAACCCCAGATGGGAATGCCGACCAAAACGTGTTTGATATTATGCAAGGCGTTTCTATAAACGTATTTGTAAAAACAGGTACGAAAAAAACCAATGAATTAGGAAAAGTTTTACATTTTGACCTCTACGGAAAACGGGAAGATAAATACAATTTTTTAAGCGAAAACAGTTTAAAATCTATTGCATGGAACAATTTGCAACCGACCCAACCCAACTACTTTATGGTAAGCAAAGATTTTGATACCCTAAAAGATTATAATTCAGGGTTTAAAGTAAATGAGTTGTTTCCGGTAAATAGCGTCGGAATAGTTACAGCAAGAGATGGATTTACAATTCATGAAACAAAAGAGCAAGTTCAGCAAACTATAGAGGAATTTTTAAGTTTAGACGATGAAACAGCTCGTATTCGATTTAAATTAGGAAAAGATGTTAGAGATTGGCAGGTTGACTTTGCTAAGAAAGATTTGAAGGGTAATTACCCAAATAGAGGGCAGTTTGCAAAAATTTCTTACCGACCATTTGATGAAAAATGGACATATTATACCGGTAAGTCTAAAGGATTTCATTGTTATCCAAGAACAGAAGTAATGCAACATTTCTTGCGTGGTGAAAATGTAGGGTTAGTATATAAACTTGGAAATGCAGAACTAAGTTCAGTTTCAATAATGGTAACTTTAAATATTATTGATTTTAGGAGTTGGTCAAGACCTGGAATGCAAGGTGGCGACTATATTTCCCCTCTGTACCTTTATCCGGAAACCAAAGGTCAGCAAACAATTGAGCAAACAACAGAAAGACAGCCCAACCTCAATGCAGAAATCGTTAAGCAAATAGCAGCTAAATTAGGCTTAAGTTTTACTAGCGAAAAAGAAACAACCGAAAACACTTTTGCCCCAATAGATATTTTAGACTATATCTATGCTGTTTTACACAGCCCAACATACAGAGAAAAATACAAAGAATTTCTAAAAATAGATTTTCCGCGGGTGCCCTACCCCAAAGATAAAAACGTGTTTTGGCAGCTTGTTAACCTTGGTTCGCAAATACGCCAAATTCATTTATTAGAAAGCCCCGTAGTAGAAAATTATATTACCCAATACCCAATAGATGGCAATAATAATATAAGTGCAATCAAATACATTCCGGTTCATAAAAATAAAATTACTCATCAACCTCAAGGCGATGTTTACATAAACGAAACCCAATATTTTGCTCAAGTACCTTTGCGTGCATGGAGCTTTTTCATTGGTGGCTACCAACCCGCCCAAAAATGGCTAAAAGACCGCAAAGGTCGTAAACTCGAATTTGAAGGTATTTTACACTATCAAAAAATAATTGTTGCCTTAACAGAAACCAGCAGACTAATGAAGGAAATTGATAAAATAACCTTCGAATAAAAATAAAAATTATACATTTTTTTAATAGTCCATCGCCTTGTTCAAGGAAAAATTTATTTTCTTCCGGATTTTACTGCCCTTCAACTGCCTTTTCCGGATAAAAATACATACCCGCATAAGCACGCAACTACCTGCCTCTGTTGTTTGTAGCCTAAAAAAACTGCCCTAAATGGCAAAATCTACAAACAGATTTTGGCACTAAGGGCAGTTGTGCACATCTTGGCAAACTAAACAATACTTATTGGTGCTTATTTAATTTCCGCCGGGTTTTGTTTTTGTTTTAGCTTTGGTTTTACCGCTTTTATTAGGTGTTGGCATATTGGTTCCTCCGGGGTTGGTTGTGGTGCCACTGGTTTTGCCACTTGGGTTAGCGTTAGTAGTGCTTCCGCCCGTACGCCCGCCACCAGTACCGCCACCTGTATTGGTATTACCGCTTGGCGTTGAAGGGGTATCGCCGCCGCCCGTGCTACCGCCTGGATTTTTGGTTTTTGCTTTTCCACCGCCCGGTTGTAGTGCCGCCACCACCGTCATTGCTGGGCGTATTGCCCGCCGAACCGCTTAGCGAGGTGTTTTCTTTTTTAGGTGCGCCATCGTAAATTTTTTGCGCCTTGGCTAACTGTTTTTTAAGGTCGCTAATGCGTGTAGAATGGCTTGGGTGGGTGCTTAAAAACTCCGGAGGCTGCGCGCCGCCCCCTTTACTGCTCATGCGCGACCAAAAATCTACCGATGCTGCCGGATTATAACCCGCCATAGCCATAAAAGTAAGGCCAAGCTCGTCGGCTTCGCTTTCGTGTTTCCTCGAAAAAGGCAATAATATGCCTACCTGCGAGCCTAAACCGTATGCCGACATAAATAATTGTTGCGTTTGCTGGGGTTTATCTTTTAGTGCAACGGCCAAGCCCACAGCACCTAATTGCTGTACCAAGCCCTGGCTCATGCGCTCGTTGCCGTGCCTTGCAACAGCGTGGGCAATTTCGTGCCCCATTACAACGGCAAGGCCATTGGCATCTTTTGCTACCGGCAAAATACCCGAATAAACGGCAACTTTACCGCCCGGCATACAAAAGGCATTAACTTGCGAGGCATCGTCAATAACATTATACTCCCATTTAAACTCGTTGGCCAATTTCGAAAGTTTATGCTGGCGCAAGTAAGTGCCTACTGCCGCGGCAATATCGTTACCTACACGTTTTACAAGTGTAACATCGCCGCCGGTATTCATAATTTTGCTTTCTTTTAAAACGTCACGGTAAGCATCAAAACTCATTTGGTTTAAAGTGGCATCGGGTACCAAATTAAACTGTCTGCGCCCTGTTAAAGGAACTTTCGAGCAAGCACTTACCAACAAGGCTATTAAAACCAAAGCTGCAAATAAATTTTTCATTATATAAAATAATTTATGTTTGTAATCAAATTTGTAGTTTAAGAGGGGCGTAGCCCACCTTGTCATTTAGACCCCTATACTATAAAAATGTTACAACTGACAAGGCTATTTTTTTTAGTACAATTCATTTCCCGGTAAAATTAGTTCTGAAATTAAAAAATTTGCCTTCAAATAATGTTTGTTTTGGCAAAAATTAGGTTTGCAACACGCCAACTTTAAAAGGTTGGGTTATGGGGGCATGGTTGGCCGCTTCAATACCCATCGAAATAATTTGCCGTGTTTCTAGGGGGTCAATTATAGCATCAACCCATAAGCGAGCGGCGGCATAATAGGGCGTAGTTTGCCGTTGGTAACGCTCGGTAATTTGTTGCAATAACTGGGCTTGTTCGGCTTCGGTTATTTCTTCGCCTTTGCCTTTGCGACTACTTACTTGTATTTGCAGCAATGTTTTTGCCGCTTGTTCGCCGCCCATAACGGCAATTTTTGCTGTTGGCCAGGCCACAATAAGGCGCGGGTCGTAGGCTTTACCGCACATTGCGTAATTGCCTGCCCCATACGAGTTGCCCACAATAACGGTAAATTTTGGCACTATCGAGTTCGACATAACATTAACCATTTTAGCGCCATCTTTTATTATACCACCTTGTTCGCTGCGGCTGCCCACCATAAATCCGGTTACATCTTGTAAAAAAACCAACGGAATACGTTTTTGGTTACAAATCATTATAAATCTTGCCGCTTTGTCGGCACTGTCGCTGTAAATTACACCGCCAATTTGTGTTTCTCCCTTTTTGGTTCTGATTATTTCGCGGTTATTGGCTACAATGCCTACCGCCCAGCCATCAATGCGGGCATATGCGCAGGTAATTGTACGACCATATCCGGCTTTATATTCGATGTATTCCGACTTATCGACCAACCGTTTTATAAGTTCGATAGTTTTGTAAGGTTTCGCGCCTTTTTCAGGATAAATACCATACAAATCGGTTGCGGGCAATGCCGGAGGTTGCGCTTCGAAGCGGTCAAAACCGGCTTTCTCCGGATGCCCCTGCTGCGAAATTAAATTCCGGATAGTTTTAAGGCAAGTCTGGTCGTCTGGCATCCGGTAATCGGTAACCCCCGATATTTCGCTGTGCATTTCGGCGCCGCCAAGGGTTTCGCTATCTACGTTCTCGCCAATAGCAGCCTTTACCAAATAGGGGCCAGCCAAAAACACCGAGCCGGTTTTATCTACAATTAGGGCTTCGTCGCTTAAAATTGGCAAATAGGCACCTCCGGCTACGCAACTGCCCATGATGGCTGCAATTTGTAAAATTCCCATAGCCGACATAATAGAATTATTCCGGAAGATGCGCCCAAAATGCTCTTTATCCGGAAAGACCTCGTCTTGCATGGGCAAAAATACGCCGGCACTATCAACCAAATAAATAATTGGCAGGTGGTTTTCCATGGCAATTTCTTGCGCCCTTAAATTTTTTTTGGCCGTTATCGGAAACCAAGCTCCCGATTTTACTGTTGCATCGTTTGCCACAATTACACAAAGCCTTTTTGACACGTAACCTAAGCCCACCACTACCCCACCTGCGGGGCATCCGCCTTGCTCGGCATACATTTCGTAGCCAGCAAAAGCGCCAATTTCGGTAAATGGTCTATCTTTATCAATTAGCAATGCAATACGTTCGCGGGCTGTTAATTTGCCTTGTTTATGCAATTTTTCGATTTGCTTAGTACCGCCGCCAAGCGCTATTTTAGAGAGGCGTTGTTTTACTTCTGAGGTGGCCAATTTTAAAGCATCTTCGTTGCGATTAAACTCTAAATCTATCATGTAATAATTATAAAATGTAGCTTCTAAAGAGAATTACTTTTGAACTATAAAAAAGTTTATTCGGCAAAAATACGTTTAAAATATTTATCCGGAGGGTTAATCGGTTTTTATTCTATAAAGTTGCCTAAATTAATGGGTTAAGTCAAAATTAATACTAAAGTGAAAAAGTAGTAGTCCAATTAGTTTAGGTAGTCCCCTCTTGTTTTTGTTTCCATTTATAAAACACATTCTATCATTAATTTTATAATGCTTTTCCGGAAACTTATAGGTTTATTTTGGACTATTTAAGAAAAATTGGCTTATAGTTTGCATTTATCGCGCTAGGAGATAGCGTTGTTTGAGGTCTGTTTGGGTATTGGTTATGCGCGCAAAATACACGCCATTGGCTATATTTGCGGGTATTGCCAACTGCGTTATACTGCCTTTTATGGTTTGCTGCCATACCACTTGCCCCAGCACATTGTATAACCTAAACTGCGCGGTGCTGCTGCCAGCAGGTAATACTATTGCAATACTGCTGCTGTCATTTTTTTAAGGGTTGGGGTATAGTAGCTATTGGTCGGGGGCGGTGGGCGAAACCCACCCCTGCCCCTCCTAAGGAGGAGAAAAACTCCCCCTCGTCCCCCCACGGGGGGGAATTAATAGAGCAGGAGTTTAACCCCTTCAATCTCCGGATGGTTGCGCATGCGGCAGCTAAACCCCGAAGGGGTGAACTATTTCAAACAAACCAAGTAAAAACTACCCCGAAGGTGGTAGCATTATTCTCTTTCTAATCCACGCCATGAAATTTCGACAGACTCAACCCATTGTTTACAGAGTTTTAGAAGGGGCAGGATGCCCCTCCACCTAAAAAATTTACCACACCACCATTTTAACGCCTTCTATCTCCGGATGGTTTTGAAGGCGGCAGTAATAGATGCCGGATATTAGGTTGGCGGTGGTAAAGGTGGTAGTTTCTAATCCGGATAAAGGAATAGTTTTTACCAACTGCCCTTGTGTGTTAAAAATTTCAAGGGTTTCGCCTTGGTGTATTAAATGGGTGTAGTTGTGGTTGATGTTTATAGTAGCGGTTTGGTGGGCGGGGTTGGTGCTTACGCCCCCTAACGCCCTCAACGAGGGGGAAACCCCCTGTTTTGGCGGTGGGGAAATGGCAGTGTATATTTGAAGATTTTCATTGCAGGTTAAATAATCGTCTATACAGCCATCGGCGGAGAGCTTTACTATCCATGTTTCGGTAGAAAACACCAATTTTGTATCAGCAAACCCAGCAGCGTATATACTGCCATCGGGGGCCTCGATGATGCTATACAACTCATTTTCGCTTGCTTTACCTACATCATAAATATAATGTTCCCATACCAATTCTAAATTTGGCGTTACCCTATAAATCCACCCACCATAAGTAAATTCCTTTGGTTGATTGGGGTATTGAAATAGTGCAACACGACCGGCACATATAATATCGCCATTGGCGCATAGGGCTATATCGTAAATGTCGCCAAAATAATCGCCTACTATAGCTGTTTGAAGTGTATCGCCCTTTTCAGGTTCAATTTTAAACAAGCCACTTGTATAATGACCATTTATTAAAAATGCCTTGTTACGCGCACCTACTATTAATATATTGCCATCGGCTAAGGCAATCATATCGTTGAAGTAATTTATTGGTGGTCCAATTATTTTCTCATAAAACCGCGTCCATAGTTCTTTACCATTTTTATCTACTTTAATTAGACCATGGTAGCCATCGTCATTCCAAGGGTTAGGTAGTTTCCAACCCATAAACGACACCATAAAACTGCTATCGGGCAATTGAATTGTGGACATGGGGTTAGAAAATGAAATATGTTTAGTGCCAGCCAAGGTGTCCCATAAAGTATTGCCCAAACTATCGGTTTTTATTAGCCACAAATACTGTTAAAACCATCTCCTGCACTTTTATTAGTCGTTATTAATATTCCGTCGTCAAGGGTGGGTATAATGTTGTAGGTATAATTATTATAGGTGGTGTCTATTAGGGTCTTTGTCCATAAAGTATCGCCAGTTTGGGCATCGGCACATACAATCCAAACATCTAAACTATGGGGGTAGGGACATTCGGTGGTAATATACAGTTTGTCATTTTTTTCAAAATAGTCGGATAATAAGGGATCAAGTTCGGGATTATAATATTTGCTCCAAATTTTATTTCCATCAAAATCGGTTTTTAATAACCCAAAAGTGCCGTCCCAACCTTTATCTAACTGGCATCCTATCAGCAAGCCATCAGGTTGTAATGTTATTATTCTTGCGAAATCTGTGTAGTTTTCAAAGCCATCAATTACTTTAGAGTAGCCAATTTGCGCATTTACATTAGTGGTTGCTAAAAAGTATATAATAGTCAAAAAAATGTTCTTTGTATTCATAAAATATTGTAGTGTAAAATAGCTCATAGCCTTACACAGTTATTGTGTTAAGGCTATGAGCTTGGGTAAATAACGGATTTAACGATTAATAACGAGTTTGCTTTGGGCTAAAACGCTGTTGCAGCCAAGTACTTGTACATAATACATGCCTTGTTGTAAATTAGTAGTGTTTATAGTAAAATAGGTATTGTTGTTTAAAACCGGGATTTGATACACCATTTGCCCCAATAGGTTTACTATATGCAGTTGTAACACTTCGTTAGTTGTGTTATTTATAGTTTGCAAGCTAATATTCAGTTTATTAGCAGCAGGGTTTGGGTATATATATAGCCCATTGGTTTGTGCAATACCATGGTTTTGGGCGGGGTTGGCTTTAGCATTTTGTAATGGCATTGGAGGCATTTGCAATGGGTAATACTCGTTTTTAAAATAGCGCAAAAACGCTTGTGCCATTGACGCATCTAACGCAATATGTGGGCTGTTTGCCATTGCTGTTAGGGTCGAATCTTGCAAGGGGGTTAAGGTTAACACCCCTGTTGTATCTTGTAGCCAGTTTAAATACCAGTTTTGCATGGTTTTAACCCCCAGCATATAGTTGGGGGTATTGGGCATAGCAGCCAGGGTGCTGGAGGCATTTTGGTAGTTACCTGCCTCAACTTGTATGCCATATAATAGCCATTGATTGGCAAGGGTGGGGGGTTCGGCAAGTAGGTAGGTTTCGGCAAGTGCATAGTTGTTTTGCATTATGGCTTCGCCAATTAAAAATTGCAAAATTTGGCTATATAGTAGTTCTGCTGCTGCCAACTGTGCTACATAATCCTCATTTTGCGGGTTGGCGGCAACCAATGCCGTTAAATTATTAACCACAGTTTGTTGGTTTTGCAAATCGTTGTTTGTATATACAATACCTGCGCCTTGATCGCATACATACAAGTTGCCAATTGTTTGGTGAACATTATAATCGCCGGGTGTTATGGGTATAATACAAGGTGGCGGTGGCGTTACATCTTCGTAATAGTACTTAAAAGGTACTACCTCGCCTTGGAGTGCTTGTATATCGGCGTTTATTATTGGGTTGCTAAAGCAGTTGCCGGCGGGTTGTCCGGGCGATCCTTGATATTTATAGATAGCCCCTAAGGTAGTAAGGGGTGGGGTTTGTGCGAAATCGGTATAAGAACTTATCGACCAATCGGTATTATTATTGGTGAAATTGTTCGACCACAAAATTACGTCTCTGTTTTCGCCAAAAAAGGTAATGGCTCGGTCGCAATTATTAAAGGCGTTGCACAATGCAAATCGTTGAAAATCGCCGGGCTGCCCACTACTGCATCCGGCAATTCCGGGCATATTTTCTGTTTCAAAACTGCACTCTTCAATTAGATAAAAAAAAGGGTTGCAGATAAATATTCCGGGTGCTGGTCCCATAAAGTCGGCATACCGAATTAAGGCTCCTCGAGTAAAATTATCGGGCATAACACCAATTGTATTATCTAAGCGTATATGCGCGCTGGTGTTGTGGTCGAAAAGGTGTCGCTGAAATTCGCTTCCGGTAAATTTAAGCCACGAGGTTGTTGAGGTGCCTAAGATAAAATTGCTCATATCTATACCAAAATTATTATCATCAAAAATTGTTCCTCCTTCAATTTCAATGCCTGAGTTAACGCCTAAAATACCACTTTGGGTAAACCCTGTAAAACGGCATCGGCTTAATAATATTCTATGGGTAAAAAAGCTAACAATACCGTTGGTATTGGGTGTTAAATGGTGGTTATCAACAAAAATACAATCTTGGAAACTACTTGCTGTAGTAGTGGGGGTTAAAAATGCCGACATTAAAACGCCATTGCCATTGTTAATAAAATTTGTTTGACTAATGGTCAATAATCCTGGTGTTGTTTCTTCAAAAGTTGTAATAGCTGATATGCCGACCAACGCTTTTTCAATTACACTATTGTTGTAGCTACGCATAATACCACAATGGAAAGGGTTGTTTAACCCATTATTGGCTGTTTGTTGCCCAATGCCACCCTTAACAATGATACCCTGCCAAAAAGGGTTTGACAACTCGGTTTCTTCGCTGCAAGTTGCCGCTGTTAAATAGGCGTTATTAAGGGTAAGTTTAGCATTGCGCTCAACAACTATTTTAGCGTTCCAAGGCATTTGTATGGTGCAGTTTTCGATTATTAACTCGCTACCGCTGTTTATTACTATATTTCCGTTCATAACTTGGTTGGTATTGAAAACTGTATTTGTGGTAATATTGGTTGTAGTAAGTAGCGGTAAAGGTATTAACCTTTGCTCAAAATTAATGTTAGGTTCATTAAGGTATTCGTTTATAATACAACGCATACGCACGCCTTGTTCGGGGGTAAATATATTTCTACATTGGTGGTGTGAGTTGGACGACATAAAATTAATTATATTCGAGTTTGTTGGTAAAAGTGGCCAAGTTGATACACAATCCGGAAAATTGGAAGCGGCATCGCCAAAAGGGGTGTCGCATACAAAATCGCAAGATGTTTGGCAGTCTGTATTTTCTAAAATTTGGGTGCAATTATTTGCCAAAACTACATGGTGTAACCCGAAAATATGCCCCATTTCATGGGGTACAGTAGATGTAAGTACAACGGGGTCGGTTGGGTTGGGGTCGCCAGTAAAAAGGCATTTTTTACCCGATACATGTATGGCGCGACCTGGAATATTATCTGCTACTCCTCCATTGCCATTGCCAATACAAATCCATGGGTCATTGGGGTCGGGGCTTTCTTCATCTCCCACGAAAATATTAATGCCATCTTGATGGCCACAAATAGCATTTAAGAATCCCGTACTTGCACCGGTTGCACCACTTAAATATATGTTATGGTTGGAGCAAAATTCTAACTCGCAATTCCAAAGAAAATAAATATTATGTTTGTTAAATGCACGTTGCAAATTTTCGACCATAATGGGTATATGTGTAAGGTTTACATTGTGAGTGCCATCATCGTCGGTAACAATAAAAATATGTAGTCTAAAATAATAAGGGCCTTGAGGGGCGTTTGAACAATAACAATCGGGAAGGTTGCCATCATCGCAGTTATCGCTGGCTAAAACAATAGGGTTAAGAGCGTCACATAAATTTTGCCCCCGCACCCCCACACTACTAAATATAAATAGTAGCGCCATAATTATTACCTTTGTTGGTTTAAAAATATTATTAGCTGTTGGGCTGTTGGGCTGTTGTAGGTATAAAGCCTACAAAATTAAGAAAAAATGTTTTCATTTTAAAATGAGTTTTTTTGAGTTAAAAAATTGGTTTGATTTCGCAATTTCCCCTCCTTGGAGGGGCGCAGGGGTGGGTTAATCTTCCGGAAGGGGGAATTAGGGGCAAATACAAGGCGGTGAGCTACGGGCCTAGTATTTACCCCAGCACTTGCTTAAAGCGCGGGAGGTGCCGGTGCAGGGGGAAGCGTTAAAAATCATAGCAAACGGCGGTTATATGGTTAAATACGGCGGCAATTTACGGCATTTATTTTAAGTTGTATGTGTTTGGGTAAAAAAATTGCCTTGAATGATGAAATTTCGGCAGGCTCAATTCATCGTATTTATGATTAAAGAATTAGCTTGATTTTGCACCTTCCCTTCCTCGGCGGGGTGCAGGGGTGGGTTAATCTTCTATGGCACGCAGGGTGGGTTATTTACTCGGATTGGAAGCTGCACCTAACTCCAAGGAGGAAGGACTTGAATAGTATTTACTTCTATATTATTTTTTTGTTGTTTATTGCCAGATTTGAGAACCTCCCGATGCATTAACCTTTTCCAGAAATTGGGCACTACTAATTAAAAAATATAAAATTGACATCATGTTCTAAGTTTTATTGAGCACACTACGGTTTATCTCAAAACCAGTACTATTTTACCCTAATTTCAGGCGGTAATTTCTAATTTAAAGTACTATTTGTATAAAATTAAGGCATCTGTCTATTATTTTGTTAATTTTGCTTGCAAACTTAGTCTTATCTTTAAGCAAAAATAAATCGCTACAAAATAATGCCAAGTCTTCGCAGTTATATAGTTAAACGTTATTTAAGGTTGGGGCAATATTTAATGACCAGCCAAAACAAACATAAAGACATTTTTTTCATCCGGAAAGCCTTAGAATTAGCTACTTCGCGGTTACCATCTACATCAAGCGTAACGATAACTCCTATAAAAATTAAGGGTATGGAGGCCGGATATTTTAAACCACAATTTGCCGATAAAGATGTGGTGATGCTGTATTTACACGGTGGCGGCTACGCATTTGGCTCGTATCAAACGCATAGCTCCTTAATATCGCGTTTGGCCTCAAAATTAGGGATAGGCGCAATTGGCCTTAATTACAGTTTATGGCCCGAAAACCCCTACCCTGCTGCCTTAAACGATGCTTTAACGGCTTACGAGTGGCTGTTAGAAAAAGGGTATCATCCGGAAGATATTTTTTTGGCGGGCGACTCGGCAGGTGGCGGCTTAGTATTAGCTACGCTCTTAGCCCTGCGCGACTACGATTTGCCACTTCCGGCCTTGGGCGTTTGTTTGTCGCCTTGGACAGATTTAACAGGCTCGGGCAATTCGGTTACCGAAAATAACGATATAGATTACATGCTCATTGGGAGCGAAATTAAAACTTGGGGCAAATCTTATGCTAACAACGAAAAAGTTCAGCACCCCTATGTTTCGCCGTTGTATGGCCATTTAGAAGGGTTACCGCCCTTACTTTTACAGGTTGGCACTGCCGAAGTATTGTTAGATGATTCGCTTAGTTTTGCCAAAAAAGCCCGGAAGGCTGGCAATGATATAAAACTCGAAATATGGGACGATATGCCGCATGTATGGCAGTTTTTTTGGCCAATTATTCCAGAAGCCGAAGAGGCACTTAATAGTATAGCCGCGTTTGTACGGCAAAAGATGACAATTTTGGCAAATTAGCTAACACCTTGTTATTAGTTATATGCTTTAACAATTTAAGCAAAGAACGGCTTTCTCAATATTATAGTTAATAGGGTTTAGTGTTTTGGAATGGGCATAAATTAAAAAACCCAACCGCTTATGCTAAATAGAATAGCTACAAACGGTTGGGCGATATTTTTTATTAGTTACCAGCAACTAATAAACGAAACACTAATGTGGTTCATCTTCTAAAAAACCAGTGCGGCGGTGTCCTTGAATAACATAAGGCCCGTCGGGTAGTTCGCTTGAACTGGTTATGCCCCATACTACAGTTGTATCGCCAGTTTCGGCGCTAATATCGTACGATGAAGCAGTATAAATTTCTGATCTGTAAATAGCAGTAATAGTAAACCTCATGCTATCGGTAGTTGTGCCCGATGGTGGGTGGGCTGCGCCAGATAAAATGCCACCACTAATGGTAACAAACTCAGGCACCGCGCTTACCGATTCGGTGGTTTCGCCCAAAGGTACTACTACGCTGGGGTCGGGGGCATCGCCAGGGGCAAATTCAATATTAGCCGCTTTTGATGATGACATAGTTTTAGCATTCTGGTCGGTGCTTGCTTTAAATTGCATGCCAAAAAAGTCGTGGTCTATTAACCACATTTCCGAGGCAGTATTAGCAGCGGTGTTTGTTGTTGTCATTAAGCCCTGACCTGCAAGGTGCGTACCTGCTTCGTCAAACAAGTCAAGTACCCACTCGCCAGCCATTGCCTGAGTGTTGGTGCCCGTAATTTCTGGCTCGGTGGTTAAGTCGCACGACGTTAAGCTAAAAATTATTAATGATAATACTATTAATATTGATTTTTTCATTTTTACTTTTTTAGTTTATTGTTTAATAAAAGTACGAAGAGCAGCACCATAACCCGAATTAATTACTACCCATTTAAAATTCACACCTAACTCAACACTTTCGTTGGTACACTCGAAAGCGTTTCCAGGTGTATTTTGGAATGGCACATCTATTTTGCCAGGTGCATAATAATAAAAGAATACGCCTATACTTGGATTGGGGACTGCAACACCGCCAACATTGTTAGAGTAAAACAAGTTTCCGGATATTTTTGACACCGTAGCAATACCCTGTGCGCCAGCGTTCCGTTTATAGGCGCCTGACATATCTTGGCCAGCTACAGCAGGGTCAATAACGCCAACATAACGGTAATCGGTAGAAGAATAACCGTCTTTATTTACTGCGGTGTAACTAATGGTGTAAACACCGGGGGTGTTAACATCAACTGTGCCCTCTGTTGTAACCGAAATTTCTGTTTCGCCCTCTTTGGCAACAACTCCGGGGTCGGTAAACGAACCACCAACAGCAATTTCGTTCCATTGGTCGCCATTAAGGGTAATTACCGGATAATAAGTAATGGTTGAAAGATTGGCCGTAGTTTTTTCCTTTTCGCAGCTCGATAAAAAAACGAGTGCAAATGCCAAAACCACGCCAAAACTAAATTTGATATTTTTCATTATGTTAAATTTAATTTAGTTTAGTTTAATTAATAAAACAAAAATTGGTTAAGGCATCCACCATACTTTATCAGTAATAGTTTCGCCGGTGGGTGTATTGGTATTAACATCACTTGAAGCCGATGGATACAACAAACGTTTAGGGAATTTACCACCTGTTACGCCATTTTTAGCATATACAAGTTCGCCAGGAACATAAGCGGGGTCGGTTGCTGATACAGGCGAGATTTTGGGGTAGCCTGTGCGTGCTTGGTCGAAGAAAGCTTCCCAGCCTTGTTTAAACATACCCACCCATTTTTGGGTCATAAGGGCTTTTAGCTTATCAGCATCCGAGCCACCCGAAGGGTAAGCATAAGCGCCACCTGCATCTAAGATGCCAGCTGGAGGAGCAATACCAAATTTAGCATAGGCCGCAGTAACAGCCTCATTATAAAGTGAGCTAATATCTTGGCCCATACGCAAACGGGCTTCGGCTTGTAAAAATAACGACTCGTCGTAGCTAATAAAATAAAAAGCATCGGTTGGGCTTAAAATAACGGTGCTTACCCTAGCGCCGGGTGTTGTAGTTGTTGGGGCTTCGTAATCGCCTTGCTCTAAACCATATTGTCCGGCATTACCAGGCGCAAAGTAAGCATCCATTCGGCCAAAATCACCGTTTGCACTTAAAAACGACTCAATAGTACGGCTCATTCTAAGATTAGTTGCAACGTTAAGTTGGCGTATATTGTTTTCGTACAAAAAATTACTGCGGCTTGCCTCGTCAATAAATTGAGTTATGGCAGCGTGGGTATCTAAAAATTGTGTTCCATTGGTCATCATTGCCGAGATGGCACTCATGGCAGCAGCTTTATTAGCACTTTCTGCTTGACGCAAGTACATTTTAAGTTTTAAGGTATTGGCAAACTTTTTCCAGTTGTCAATTTGCGAGCCAAGGTCGCCAGTTCCAAACACTAAATCGGTTTTAACATAGGCGTTGCTTGTTGCATCAAAATCTTTGCCTAATGCTTCGTCAATTGCGGCAATTAAACCAGCATAGACGTTTTGGCCGTCGTCAAATTTTGGTTGTATATTGTCAAGGCCTTTAAGGGCTTCGCTATAAGGAATTTTATCGAAAAAGTCAGCCAGTATTTGAAAGCCGTAGGTTTGTACTACAACAGCTTGCAGGTAAAGATTCCAGTTGCCTTTTTCGGCAGCACCTTTTTTTACTAATTCAAGGTCATTAAGACCTCCGGCATATAGTTCGTTCCAAGCAGAGTTATAGTCGGCAGGCACTAAACTATAGGCATCTAATGTTTTGTATTGCGAGCTAACATTCGATTGTGTCCAGTGCTGCGACCATAAGCCGGCAACAATAGCAAAATCGGCCCCTATAGTACCTCCAACAGATGTTTGTGCTACGGGCAAAATATTTTCGGGCTCCATAGTGGCGGGGTTATTGGGGTCGGTATTAACATCCAACCATTCCGAGCACGATGTAGCCGTAAAGATAAATAGTAATGCTATTAGGTATTTATTAAATAAAAATAGTTTTTTCATCGTTTTTTGGTTTAGAATGTTACGTTAAGTTGTATACCATAAGTGTAAGAAGATGGGCCAGTAGAGAATTCGCCGTACATGCTACTTAGGTCGGTACCAAATGTATTCGATTCCGGATCAACAAAGTGATTGCCAGATGGGGTCCACAAAATAAGGTTACGTCCAAAAACACCTATAGTAGCTTTTTCAATATTTGCTTTGCGCACAAAGGCGGTAGGTAGTTGGTAGTTTAAATACAAGTTACGCAATTTAAAGAAAGTTTTGGGTAAAACGTGTTTATTTTGCCACGAGTCGGTTGCACCGTAGTAAGTAAATACGTCAGCTCTTGAAACTGGTGTAGTATTTTCAACAAAGGTACCATCTCCTGCATCAACTACCGAGTTAGGAATTATCCATGGTTCGCGGTCGTTGTACTGTGTTTCCCATGCGTTACCTACAAAATAATTTAAGCGTGCAGTATAAGAATAAAATACACCACCCTGGCGATAGTCGCCATCGGCACCAAGGGTAAGGCCAAAAGCGCTAAGTGCAGTGCCAAAGCCCATAGTAAAGTCGGGGTTAATGCTTCCCATATATTCTTTATCGTCAGCAAGCTGGGGCAATCCGGTTACGGGATTTACAATAACGTTGCCATTGGGGTCAGTAGCTTCTTGAGGTGCATAGATTGCGCCAAGGGGTTTACCTACTTCAGCGCGCAAATCAATATCGTAGCTTGAGTTCAGTAGAATCGAGGTTTTATCGCTATGACCTAATTCTAACACTTCGTTGTCAATTTTGGTATAGTTCCAGTTTAAATCCCATGTAAAATTACGGGTACGAACCGGAGTTCCTGAAAGAGCGATTTCCCATCCTTTGTTTTGTACTTTACCCAAATTAGTTGTCTGGTTGGTGTATCCGGATGCAGCCTCAACTAACAAATTGATGATTTGGTCAGAAGTGTTGCGGTTGAAATAGGTTAGGTCTAAGCCTAAACGGTTCATAAACAGTTTAGTTTCCACACCAAATTCAACTTCCGAGGTCAATTCGGGGCGCAAATTTTTGTTGCCTGCATTGTTTGACAATTCGTAGGCATTAACACCACCAAATGGGAATAAAACACTACCAAAGCCCCCAGCGCGCGATTGACCTGCTATAAATACAGGTAGTACTTGATAGGGGTCGGCATCGTTACCAGTACGGGCATAGCCCGCGCGTAGTTTGAGGTAATTAATTTTACTTGGCATTGTAAACGCGTCAGATAAAACAGCACTTACACTTGCACTTGGGTAAAAATACGAGTTGTTTTCGATAGGCAATGTACTTGAACGGTCGTTACGGCCACCAAGCGATAGGTATAACCAACGGTCAAAACCAAGTGATACCGAGCCATAAACACCTACTAACCGGCGTTGCGATATAACCCTTCTTGTTACCGGTGTTACCGTAGTATTACTTAGACTAAAATAGTCCGGAATTACTAAATTAGTTACTTGTGACACAAAGAGATTGGCGTTTCGAGCATTGATATTATGCCCAACTGTGGCGCTTAAATCAAGTTTGTCGCTAAGTTGGCGTTTCCAAGTTAAAAATAAATCGCTGTTAAACTGTTGGTTTTTACGGCTTATTTCGGCAACAGCACCTACAACATCATTAGCTGATGAGTTTGGTGTACCATCGTTAATAATACCTAAATTACCCCAATCTTTTTGGAAAGCATTTGATACGTCTGCACCGCCGCGCCACATCAATTTTAAGTCAGTTAAAATATCGTAGCCTAATTCAATGTTTCCGTAAACGCGGTCTTCGTCATATTGGTTACCTTGGTTGTATAGTGTCCAATATGGGTTTTGCGCATAAGGGGTAAAAAAGTTATCTAAGTTATAAAAATCACGTGCGGGGTCTGTTGGGTCGTTGTATTTTTCGTAGTCCACAATTGAGTGGTCGCGTGGCATTTGAATAATTTCTTGCCAAACTACATTGCCAGCACCTGAATCATCTCCTTGTCCGGTAGCTACGGCACTTTGGTTTTTGTTTACGTAGTTAATAGACGAGCCTATAGACAGTTTATTGTAACGGGTTCCGCCGTTAAAACCAAAGGTATGACGTTTATAGGTGTCGCCATCTGAAGGCACTACACCATCGGCATTTGCAAACGAGTAAGAGAAGCGATAATTGCTGTTTTCGTTTCCGCTACCTAATGACAAACCAGTATTAAAACCGCGCCCAATTTCAAAAAATTCGCGCAAATTGTCTTCCTGTATAACAAAAGGTTTTAATTGTTGCGAGTTGTTAACAACATTACCCCAAAGGCGAACTTTGCCGTCTGCTTTAGGGCCCCAGCTTCCATTTTCTTCGTAGGCAGATAAGCCGCTCCATCCTTGTCCGTAGGTATTTTGTAAGAATGGCACACGCAAAACCTCCGATTGAGTGTAAGAGGTGTTAAAATCAACTTTTATACGGTTGGCATTGCCTTTTTTGGTGGTAATAAGCACAACGCCGTTGGCAGCACGGCTACCGTATAAAGCCGAGGCAGCACTACCTTTTAATACGTCTATGCTTTCGATGTCGGCGGGGTTAATATCGTTCATTTGGTTACCAAAATCGGTTGAACGATTAAAATCATCGCTTGAGTTTAAGGCCGAGGTAGAACCACCGTTGCCGCGGTTGTTAAGCGGCACGCCATCAACAATAAACAAGGGTTGGTTGTTGCCTGTAACTGAGTTAAAACCGCGAATGTTTAAAACGGTCGAGGCACCGGGTGCCCCTGATGCGGTTGAAACTACAAGTCCGGGAACTTTAGCATTTAGCGCATCTAATGCACTATTGTTTTTGGTGGCATTAATAGCATCGCCATCAACTTTGGCAGTGCTATAACCCAAGGTTTTCGAGTCGCGGCTAATACCTAAGGCAGTAACAACAACTTCGCCCATTAACGTGCGGTCTTCGTTCATTTGCACGTCAATGGTATTCGATGTACCAAGGTCAATTACTTGTCGGCTGTAGCCAACATAGGTAAATTGCAAGGCACTACCACTTGAAGGAACATTAATTAAGTACTTACCATCTAAATCGGTAACTGTACCAACGCCTGTTGACCCAACTACTACAATGTTTACGCCTACTAAGGCCTCGTCAGTTGTAGCATCTGTAACTGTACCAGTAACCACTCGTACAGTAGCTCCTTTTGCTTGGCCATACATTGCCTGATAAGGCAGTAGTAAGGCAAACAGTAACGCCATAATAGCGTATAGCTTCTTCATAAGTTACTTAGTTTTATTGTTTAAAAAATAAGAAATTTCAACGCGCAATTTTACGAAGTTTAAACGAGTTATTAAAATTTTATTTAGAAAAATGTATGTGAATAGATAAAAACTTGTAAAAAATAGCCAAAACATTTTAGTTTTAAGATAGTTTACCAACTCAAAATCAATCCAGCGCACGTTTATATAATTGTATCGTATTTTGTAAACCATAATATAAAGCGTCGCAAATGAGTGCATGGCCAATTGATACTTCTAATAACTTTGTCACCATTTTGGCAAATTGGGGTAAGTTTTGCAAGTTAAGGTCATGGCCAGCATTTAGGCCTAAGCCGCACCTTTGTGCCCATTTAGCTGCTTGTATATAGGGGGTTAGGGCTTTTTCGGGATGGAGTAAAAATTGTTCGGCATACGGGCCTGTGTATAGTTCAACTCTGTCGGCACCTGTTTGGGCGGCAGCCACAATTTGCCTTTCATCGGTTTCTATAAACAAACTAACTCTAATACCATGTGTTTTTAATTTGGCGATAATATCGCACAGAAACTGCTGATGTTTAAGCACGTCCCATCCGGCATTCGAAGTTAATACGCCCGGAGGATCCGGAACCAAGGTGCACTGGGTTGGCTTAACATCGCATACCATTTGCATAAATCGCGTATCCGGATATCCTTCAATATTAAATTCGGTGGTTATTACTTCTTTTAAGGCATATACATCGGTGTATTTTATATGGCGTTCATCATGTCGGGGGTGAACTGTAATTCCATCTGCGCCAAATTGTTCAATATCAAGGGCTACTTGCACCACATTGGGTATATTGCCTCCACGTGCGTTTCGCAAAGTGGCAATTTTATTTACATTTACACTTAAGCAGGTACTCATGATTTAATTGTATTAGCCTTAAACAAAGAGGCAAAATTACACAATTAGGTTGTTAAACAAACAAGCGATGTTGGGCGGTACCAAACATCGCTTGTTAATAAGAGCTAAATTCCGGAATCCGGATAAAAATATTAAAAGTCAAATAAATCTGAATATTGATTTTTGCGCCCTTCTTTTGTTGGTGCTTGCACTGGTGCATCTAAATCAATGGGGGTGCCTGAATCACTGCTGTTCGACGAGTTAATGATACTTTGTTTTTCGGCGCCCAATAAAAACGAAGAGCCTTCTTTCTCCCATTTTTCTAACATTTTAAGGCCTTCTTCTTCAAAAACGCCATTTTGCAGGTCTATGCTTTCCATAAAATTCGATGATATTTCCATGAAACGCTCCATTTCACCCACTTTATTACCTATATCATCGGCTATGGCCTCCATTGCTTGATCAAACATAGCGCGGCGGTCTTTATCTCCTGAAATAATATTCATTGCCGACTGCATTGCCGAGTGGCTTGCACGGATAGCCTCGCGTTCGCGTTTTCGTACTGACACTTCGTCTTGTATGTCTTCGAGTAGCACTTCTGAATTTTCATACATTTTGCAGAGCACTTTATAAAGCACCTCCATTTTTTTATAAAGGTCGGTTAATTTTAAATTCGACTCTTGAAGGCGGCCTGCTTTACGAGCTTTTAGCACCATAATATTGTCTTTGCCCTTTTCTTTGGCTTTACTTGCTAAAGCCATATCGCTTTGCATTTGGCGCTCGTTTTTGGTAATTTCGTCGCTAAGGCGGCGCATTTGTCCGCGCAACATCGAAATTTGTTCACCCATTTTTTTAAGGTTATTGCGCAAGTCGTCCACATAACTTTCAATGATACCTATTGGATCAATTTTTACAAATAATCCGGTTATAAATCGCATAATGCTTTTATAAATATACCAAATTAAATTGCGGAATTTAGGGTCGAGGACAACATAAACAACTGCTGCCAACACCGATAGCATAATTACTAAGTAAAGCGTATTTGCTGCTAAAGCAATTAAGGCAGGTAAAAAAGTATAAAGTAAAAAAGCACCGCCGCCTAATAATAAAAGGCCAAAAAAGGCACCTGTTTTACCTTCGGGGCGTTTCCAAAATGTTTTGGTAGGAGTTATTTCTTGCATAACTTAAGAACGTCAAATAAATTTATGTGCTGTAATTAAGGGCTAATTAATGGCGCAAAATTAACAAAACGAATTGAAATGAAATAATTTATTGCGCCCCGATATCGGTAATTATTTATTTGACCGACAAAAATCCGGAAGATTAAGGCATTAAATCTCTATTTTAGCTTACAAAATTACTTATGCGTGACAGGTAAATGCCGGTTTGTTTTATCAAATCAGGCTATTTATTCTATCAAAGTAAGCACTAACTATTTTTATCCTTATGATTTTAGTACCTACTTAGCATGTAAAAACTTACGTTACAAGAGGTAATAAAACCATAAATTAAGTTCTATTTATGTTTTTTTTTAGAAAAATTTAACAACTGGAGTTTGGTATTATAAATTGCCTTAACTTTGTAGCTTGGATTTTACATCCATTAAAAATTTTAATTTCTATTTTCACTATTTCCTTATTTTTAACACAATGAAAAAAGTACTATTAATTGCTTTAGTTGCTACTATGGCTTTAGTTGCATGCGGCGGCGAGAAAAAAGAACCCGCTAAACAGCCTGAAACTACAACCCAAACTACTCCCCCCGCTACCACCACTAACCCTGCTGATGCTGCTGCAAATGCTGCTACTAACGCTGCTACTGCTGCTGGTGATGCTGCTAGCAATGCCGCTGCTGCTGCTGGTGACGCTGCTAAAAATGCCGCTACTGCTACTGGCGACGCTGCTAAAAATGCTGCTACTGCCGCTGGCGACGCTGCCCAAAAAGCCGGCGATGCCGCTAAAAAAGCTGGTGATGCCGCTAAAAATGCTGCCAAAGATGCTGCTGGCGCTAAAAAATAAGCACCACCAAGTTTTGATGGCGTAATTAATTTACTTTAATTACAAAGTAATGTAAATTAATTTTAATTTAAACACAACTACCCCCGAGCGAAGAAAAAGGTTTCGGGGGTTTTTATTTGTACCTAATTAGTTCGTTTGCTTTTTACCGAGCAAATTTGAACTGTTTATCGTCAAATATTGGGGGTATAAAAATAAAACATAGATACACCGTAACTAATTTGTTGATTTGTAAGGTGCCTAAAACTCAGCATTGATGCTTTCGATAATAAGTTGGCAAATTGCCCGAATTTGCTCAGTAGTAATAGTTAATGGTGGGGCTAAACGCAGGCAATTAGGAGCAAATAAAAACCAATCGGTTAAAAGGCCGCGCTGTAAACAATGGGTAATAACCTGTTGATTAAATTGTTCGGATTCAAATTCTATGGCCATTAATAGGCCAGCACGGCGTAAATTTATTATTTTAGGGTGTTTTAATAGCTGGCCAAACAAGGCCGACTTTTGTTCTACCTCATTTATATAATTTGTACTTAACAAGACTTGTAATCCGGCCAAACCTGCCGCACAGCAAACAGGATGTCCGCCAAATGTGGTAATATGCCCAAGTACCGGATTAGTTTTTAAAACCTCCATAATTTGCTGCGATGTAATAAATGCGCCTATAGGCATTCCGGCACCAAGGGCTTTGGCTAATAATAAGATATCCGGAATTACGCTAAACTGCTCAAAGGCAAACAAAGTTCCGGTGCGCCCTAAACCGGTTTGTATTTCGTCAAAAATAAGTAATGCCCCAACTTCGTTACAACGCTGCCGAACAGCAGTTAAAAACTTGGGGTTTGGCAATATTACCCCTGCTTCGGCTTGAACTACCTCCATCAAAACAGCTGCTGTTTGCTGTGTTATTTGTTGCAAGGCTACTTCATTATTAAAAGGTAGGTGTTTAACATCGGGCAATAATGGCCGGTAAGCTTGTTTAAAATACTCGTTTCCCATAAGGCTAAGGGCTGCATGGGTGCTGCCATGATACGCATTATTAAAGCCCACAAGCTGGGTGCGCCCGGTATAACGTTTGGCTAATTTTAAAGCGCCATCTACCGCCTCGGCACCTGAATTGACAAAATAAACACTATTTAATTGTTGTTGAGGCAAATTTTGGCATAACAAATGGGCAAATTGCACTTGCGGCGCATGTACTACCTCGCCATAAACCATTAGATGCATAAAATTGGCTGCTTGCTGTTGGACGGCAGCAACGACTGCGGGGTTGCCATGCCCTAAATTACTAACACTTATGCCCGAAATAGCATCGTAATAGGCTTTCCCCAAAGCATCATATAAGAAAATGCCCTCGGCATGGGTAATTTCTAATAATAAAGGCTGTGGACTTGTTTGCGCAACATGTTGCAAAAATAATTGCCGGAGTGGAGGGGATAAGTTATGGGGTGCTAAAGACGACTTGGGTGGCATTCTTTAAGGATGTGATGTTTAAAATTCATCACTTTATAGTTTTATCGGTGTAAAATTTGGTTGTAAAATTAAGTTATTTAGCAATTTACAACTATTTTTTAAAAACAAGGCTAACAAATTTTAGTTTTTGACTGCATAGAAAGAAGCATTTCAGTTGGTGATACAAGCCCGATTATATTGTCTTTTCCGGATTAGCTCAGCTAGTCCGGAAAATCAAAATAAAAAAAATTACAATTTAGTTTCTTTTCCGCGGTGCAAGTGCGCAAATATAAATTTAACTTTGGTGCTTAGTTTAATCGTTCACTCTGTTCTTATCAGTTCTTCCTATGCAAATTAAGTTGTGTTTTACTTACGTAATCGTTTTTATTGCAGTTTTTTTGCCCTGCGCACCTGTTTTTGCCCAAGTTGATGGCACAGACAGTTTTGTTTCGGGCGGTATTACCCGAACCTTTAATTACCACCTGCCTACTAATGCGCCCGGCAAAGATTTACCTTTGGTAATTGTGCTGCATGGCGCGGGGGGTACCGGTGCCGGCATAAAAGCTACAACTGGATTTGACGCCATTGCAAATACCGAAAATTTTATTGTTGTTTACCCTAACAGCACCAATATTGGCGGCACTTTACAATGGAATGCTTATGCCGATGGCACACCCGGCCACCCCAGCGATGCCAACGCAACAGATGATGTTAATTTTACCTCCGATCTTATAGACTATTTTTACGAAGATTATCAAATAAACCGCAACAAAGTATATGTTACCGGCTTCTCGAACGGCGGGTTTATGGCATACTACTTAGCTTTAGCATTGCCCGGACAAATTACCGCCATTGCCCCTGTAGCTGCCAGCCTTTGGGGCGACTGGGCAAATTATATTCCGGCCAATTTAAACGAAAAACCTATTTTTCATATCCATGGTACTGCCGATGGTGTTGTAATTCCTCCGGCGGTTAATGCCAACTGGATAGATATTTTATCGAACTATGCGCAAGGCACAGCCGGAGGTTGCGACGGCACTGCCTATTACACCGAAACTCCTTATCCCGGATTAACCGAATACATTATCAATTCGTGCGGAAACGATGAAATTAAGTTGCATTTAATATCCGGATTAGGGCACGCATGGCCCTCAAACGCCTATACGCCTTTAAGTCCGGCAAGGGTAATTTGGGCATTTTTCAACACTTTTTCCTTGAGTAACTACAAAACCTCATCACTAAACAATATACCAACCCCACCATATTGTCATCAAATTAAAGTTGACCAATTTGGATACTTACCCACCGCCCAAAAAATTGCTAATATTAGTTGGGCAAGCGATGGCTATAATAACGATAACGATTTTTATCCCAGTTTAACTACTTACGAGTTACGGCGTAAAGCTGACAATCAAACTGTTTTTTCGGGCAACAATACGATGTGGAAGGGTGGGATAAAACACGACCAATCGGGCGATTATATTTGGCAATTCGATTTTAGTGCCTTTACCACTCCCGGAACCTATTATGTTTACGAGCCTATAAGTGAAACTCGTTCAGATTATTTTAATATTAGCGATTACGCCTACCGCATTACCCAACGCGAGGCATTGCACGCCTTTTATTACCAGCGTTGCGGTGTGGCAAAAAATGCTGCCTATACTACCCCCGGACACGACGATGCAATTTGCCATAACCACGCCAACCAAGACCTCGATTGCCAATTAGTAACCAACCCACTACCTGCCAACAGCAAAAACCTTTCGGGCGGCTGGCATGATGCCGGCGACTTTAACAAATATACCAATTTTACGCTAACGCCCGTACAAGCATTTTTATACGCCTACGAAGAAAACTCAATTGCATGGACAGATAATTTTGGAATTCCGGAATCGGGTAATAATATTCCGGATATTTTAGACGAATTAAAAATTGAGCTCGATTGGTTACTTAAAATGCAAAATGCCAACGGCTCGGTGCTAAACAAAGTATCGGTAGCCAATTTTGCGGCAAGCTCGCCCCCAAGTACCGATTTGGCTGCCCGTTTTTACGGCGAGGCCGGCACAACAGCCACCCTTACTGCCGCCGCCAATTTTGCCCATGCCGCCATTGTTTACAAGTCCTTGGGTATATCAAGCATGACAACCTACGGAAACACACTTCAAACAGCCGCTATTAATGCCTACACATGGGCAAATGCAAACCCCAATATTCAATATTTTAATACCGGATTTTCGAGCATGAACCCCGAATACGGCGACTTTGCCTATAACCGCGATGCCCTTAAAGTAAGTGCTGCCGCTTATTTGTACGCACTTACAGGAAACGCTACTTACCGCACCGATGTGGACAATAATTACGGAAACGTCCATCTATTGCAATGGGGATTTGCCTACCCTTTTGAAGGTAATTACCAAGATGCGCTGCTTTACTACGCCAAAACATCCGGAGCCACGGCTTTAGTAGCTAACAATATCAAAACCACCTACAAAAACTCAATTACCGGCACCACCGAAAATCTGCCCGCCTTTACCAGCAATGAGGATGCTTACAGAGCTTACTTAAAAGATGCCGACTATACTTGGGGAAGCAATACCACTAAAAGCATAAAAGGCAATATGTTTAGCAATATGTACGAGTTTGGCGTTGATGTGGTTGATAGCGTAAATTACCGAAATGCCTGTGCAGGTTTTTTGCATTATTTCCATGGCTTTAACCCTAATGGCCTTGCATTTTTTACCAATATGAACAAACAGGGGGCTATTTACTCGGTTGATGAGATTTACCATGCCTGGTTTCATGATGGTTCTACAAACTGGGATAGGGTTGGTGAAAGTTTGTACGGCCCGCCATCCGGATTTATTCCCGGAGGCGTTAATCCAACCTATGTTCCCGATGGTGCTTGTAACTGTACTATAAATCCGCCACAAAATCAACCTATTCAAAAAAGTTACCACTCGTGGAATACAAGTTGGCCTCAAAACTCGTGGGAAATTACCGAAATAGGTATTTACACGCAGGCAGCTTATTTGCGTTTGGTAAGCCAGTTTGTTTCGCCGCCTTGTATAACCAACCCCCAAATAAACGGGCCTGTTGTAGGCGATTGTTTGCCCGGCGCTGTTGCCATTTACAGCGTTGCCGAAATACCCAACTCGACCTACACTTGGACGGTTACGGGCGGCACAATTTTAAGCGGGCAAGGCACCCCCTTTATTACCGTGCAATGGACAACCGGCTCAGTCGGCACCGTTGATATAACACAAGGGTATGAATAGAACAAGACAAAATGCTTATTCATAAAGAAAAAGCATAATAAAAAGCCTATTTTATAGGGCAGCAAAACAAAGTGAGGTATTGGGCTAATACAGTTGCCATTTTTGTCTTAAAACTTCTGGAAGCTCCCAGTTTCGAGCTAAAAAACCGCAAAAAAATCATCCGGATAAAAGTGGTGCGGAGCGGCTTACCCCTCAAATCCTGCCGGTAATAGTTCGAATGAACTTTTTTATTTAAACGCATACAACTTAATATAAATGCCGTAAATTTAACGCAATATTTATACCTTCAATTTATCTCACCTGCTTGTGATTAGCACGCAAGCGCAAATAAACCATATTTTACCACGAATACGGGCATGCAGCGCATTTTAACACACTTAATAACGGCAATTATTGGTTAGGCAACATCAATCATATTGTTAACAATAACGGGTATGGAGACGGCACCGCCGATGGTGCCGAACGCTGCGCTATCATTGAAGGCTGGGGCTATCATACAGGCGATATTTATACCGACAGAACCTACGGACTAAACCATAGCCGGACAGGTTCTTCAGACCCAATAGAACAAAATCGAAGACGTCATATATACCATTTAGAAGAGGACCTGCCAAACAACGTAGGTGCCGACCCTTTTGGTTGGATACCCGAGAGGTTGTTATTAGATTGTATGGATAATAACGCCAACAACCCCGCTTTAGTAAACGACCCTATTGTAAACGAAAATTTGCAAGGCTATACCATGCAAGCCTGCTTAAATGCCATTAGTGATGGCTGCCCTACTACAATGGAGGAATTTAGGGCAAATATGGAGGCGAGCCTACCCGCTGGGCAAAATACAACTGATTTAGACAATATTTTTAACCAATACGCCTGGTAACCATGAAAAAGATACTAACTTTAATTACAACAGCATGCATGGCTATGGTATTGATATATGGTTGTTGTTTATTTGACGACGGCTTAGAAAACTGTTTTACACAATATCATATAACCATACCCCTAAATATAAGCCCTGCTGATACGGTTTATAAAATTGGCGATACGATATGGTTGAGTTCTACCATAGATTCGTTATTGTACGATACCGTTTCAAAATCAATGGTTGATTTCCATCAATACGATTTAAGAATTTACCCCATGTTAGATAAAATAGACTCTACGGCAGAATACGGGTCTATTCAAGCCGAACATCTATTTGACTACTATACCCCTATTGGCGAGTATAAAATTTGGCAAGGCAGCAATATTTATGGGTTATTTATTTATGAACAAGTAGGCAGCCAAAAAGTGGTAAAAACCGCCTTAATACCTAAACAGATGGGCTCTTATATTGTTAAGTTTGGTTTTGAATCTTCTGATGTAGAAGATGCCGATTTACCCAACAGAGGCTGCGCGAGCGTAGCAACCTACCCCTATTTGGTGATGAATGGTAATATTACCGATAATAATTATTATTTTCTGTTGAATAATGGCTTAAAGCATATAAAAACTAGTACTAAGCAAATACTTAGTTTTGAAAACTACAGAATGAGCGCATCTTTTGGTTTCAAAGTAATTGAATAACCAACTACGAAAAAGCCGTTTATAGTATTTTATACCATAAACGGCTTTTTTACCTACTAGATATATTACTGTTTTATGATTATATTTTTAAACTGCCCTACTCCTCAATAGAACCCCTCAGCAAATCTTTGGCTTCTCCTCCGGCTAATTCATAAAGCTTCGCGCCCATAGACCTTAGCTGCTCCGGCGTATAATCCTCTACCTTCCCAAGAGAATACAAAATCCTATGGGTTGACCTCCCATTGCTATCTCTATATGACTCAAGTATACGTATATATGTCCCTGATGGCTTCTTTTCTATTCTTAAAAATGGCATACCACAAAAGTAATGCTTATTCCTAACTTCGCAAATACCTAACCAAAAAATCGGCTCAGTACAAAATTTTTAAAACAACCACCTAAAACCCCTATTTACCGCTTTCTTCAGCATTTTTTTGAATTTTGCTGTCAAACTCAAGAGATTTTAGGATGAGCAGGATTTTTCCGGAATGAAGGAAAAACCAAGGTAATCATAGGCAACAAGATTTAGGCAGATGTGGGCAACTATTTCTAAATATCAAGCATCGTGCGCAAGCCTAACGACCTTCAAGAAATGCAGCCGAAACAAGGCAAAAGTCGTGCCGCAGGCAAAAAACAGCTAATTAAAAATCTGTTCGAGCGAAGCGAGTTTTTTTTAATAGCTGTTTTTTAGACTTTTGCCACCGTGCAGGCGTTGCATTTATTGAAGGTCTTGATTTTTTGGTTCTTTTGCATCAAGGCAAAAGAATATAAATAAATAAAATAGCAGAAACCGATGAAAGGTTTTAGTTAGCAGGATTTTTCCGGAAGAAGAAAAAACCAAGGTAATCATAGGCAACAAGGTTTAGGCAGATGTGGGCAACGCCTTAAACATCTAATAAAAAAAATAGTAAAAAAACCAAATCAAATCCGGAAATATAAAAATTAGGGTAACTTTGTTTGGTATAAATATTTTAGGTGCTACAAGGGGTAAATCAACCTGACTGACCATCGAAATAAAAAAACTCAATTTTCATCTCAAATATATAAACAATGAAAAACGTTAATTCTTTTTTTTAATTTCGGGGGGGGGGTAATATGTTCCCTTATCGTTATGATTAGCCTCCAAGTGTTGTTTTCGTTTAAATTAAGTGCTCAACAGCCTTGCACCTGCGACACGCCATTTACTCCCGATTTTATATGGACAAACGAGAGCAGCAGCAATGTGGGTACTAATTTTACAGGTGTAAATATACTAATTAGTGGCACCTTTTTAGTTGATGCAAACACCACTTTTTCTAACTGCCAAATACGGTTATGCGCCGATGCCGATATTTCGGTGAGCGAAGGCATAACACTTAATGTTATAAGCTCGCATTTATGGGCATGTACTAATACGATGTGGTTAGGTATTATCTCGTTAAATACGCAACCAATAATTAATACAGGCACGGCAATAAACATTTTTAATTCGCATATACAAGACGCGGAAATAGCTGTAATGAGTTTTGGAAACACGAAAATAAATATTACAGCAAGTTTGTTTGAAAACAATCTTTACGGCATACAAGTACAATTGAACGACTCGCCGCAACCTAATTTTGTTGTACTTGCCAATACTTTTGCCTCTACGCTGGTTGTGGCAACGCATCCGGGCTTTCCAACCGGCGCGCAACTAATTAATCCTTGGACCAATAATCCCACCATCAATCAAAGAAGCTATATGGGCATATATTTTAAAAATAATTTAGCAAATTTACAAGTTGGTATATCAAGTCCTAATACCTTTAATGCCTTAGAAATAGGCATTGGCATATTAGCCTCTAACGTTTCGGTTGGGAATAATGTGTTTAAAGATATTGACTTAACATCTGGCGCAAACCCCCTCAACGAAACAGCTGCTGTACTGTTTGATGGTTGGGGCTTTACACCAACTACATCGGTAGTAAATGAAAACAATTTTACCGACTGTAATAGAGCGGTGCTTTCGAAGACTAATAATTTAAACTTAAATGTTTCGACTAATACCATTAACGCCAGCAATTTATATCTAAATAATGCTTCCCTTGATGTATGGGGTATCTATGTCGAAAACAATAGCAACGCCACCATTAATATATGCAATAATACCATCGAAAATGTAGGCTTGGCAGTAGGGTTAATTTTGTGTTCGTTATCGGATGTTGATGTTTGCTCGAACCGAATATCTAACAACTCACAAGCGAACAATACATTTTGGGGCGTTTTAGACATTAACGGCATTACGGGAACCGGATTTCACGAAATACAAAATAACTCGCTTGACAACGTGCAAATTGGCATTTATGCAGCAAGCCTTAATAACCCACGCATACACAACAACGAGGTTTTTTTACACCCCTTGTTGGTTAATAACAACCCCGAATATGGTATGCGTACCGATGCCACTTTAATACCCCATATTTTTAATAATATGGTTAGCTACACGGGTACAAACCAACTACTATACGCAGACGACCGAATAACGGGTATATACAACGAAGGCAACGACAATGCCTTAGTATTTTGTAACATAAACAATAATTGCTTATGGTCGTTTTGCGGTAGTATGGACAACCAAACGACCCCCTTGTTGGGCAATGCCTTAAATAACCACCGCGTTGGCGTAGCCCTGCGCAATGGTGGCGTTATTGGTGGGCAAGGCTCGGCAAACTTTACCAACGACAATACTTGGGTGCCCTACTGCCCCAACGATACCCGCACCTACGGCAATAGCCCTATTGGAGGACCCGTTTTAACGTATGGTAATTTATCGCCTTTTATGGTGCGCAATATAGCCCCCTATAATCCAATAAACCATACAAACGAATTGGCTTGTTTTCCAATCACATTTAGCCCAACTATTCCTGCCAACCCACCCCTAAACGAAAATTGTACCGATATAGGGGTGCAGTTAAACATAGGGCATGGGCTTGTTTTAATTGCCAATGGCGAAAAAACCTACCCCGAAGGTTGGGAGGCAGAACACCGCCACTGGGACGAAGTTTATGCCTACTCGTATTTATACGATAACCTCGATACTTTAGAAAAATATGCCGAATTAGACAGTTTTTATGCCGAAATTGCCAAAACCCCTCACGGGCAACTTGTTGCAATAGAGCGACAATTAGCTACCGCCCTAATTAATAACGAACAAGAAAAAGATAGCCTGCCCAACCTCGATGGTGCTTGGCTTAGTTTATTAGGCGATTTAGCAACTATTACCCCCAAAACGCTACAAGACGAATACCAAAAAACCGTTTTAACCCTATTGGTAAATGCCAATTTGGGCTTTAAATACAGTTATACGAAACAAGATGCAGACGATATAACAAAAATAGCCAATACCTGCCCCATACGCGGTGGCAGAACTGTTTACAAAGCGCGGGCGGTTTACAATACCCTTTTTAATTTACAACTAATTTTTGACGAAAACTGCGATGCCGAAATTAGCGAAGCATACCAAACAGGTAAACATCAAAATCAAACACCACAAACCCCTGCATTAACACCTCCGTTTTTTGTTAAAAACGATAGAGTTTTTTTACTTGGTGATGGCAATGGCATAACGTTTGAATTATACGACCTAACCGGAAAAAGCATAAACACCCAACAAAATGGCAGTACCATTAGTTTGCAACACCTATTAAATGGCTTGTATTTGTATAAAATACTACGCAATAATAGTGTAATTTATACTGGCAAACTACTAATTAACAACCATTAAGATTTTTTTTAACCCGCCTGCCCATTGCATTGTAATAGGCAGGCGCATTTTTGTGCCTTATGTTTGTTTATATATGGTTGCTTTTTTGGCAATTACCCACTAATTACATACCCATAAAAAATCCTTCGTTAGAAGGAATACCATTTACAGGCGACCCAAACTACATGGCAGACGATTGGCATATATGCGCTTTGACACCCGATATTTTTGATACTATATTTTGGTTTTTAGGCCCTTCGCATGGCGAGACCTTTGTTGGTATAATAGATTGGGAAGCTATAGGGCAGCGTTTAGAATGTCCTATGTTACCCAATAAAAAACACTTTTTTTATGTGGATATATGCGATTTAGCCCCTGCTTTAAATTATATTGAAGCAGTGTATGAGGTTTGGGCGGGTACCGACTCGTGTTTACACGACCAACTGCTGCATACCGCCCAAACCCACGGAGACGAACTGCCTTGGTTTTGGTACCGCGATACCATTAGCTTTGTACCCAAGCAAACATACACGCATTTGCGTATTGAGGTTATACCCGATTCCATCATTAATCAAGCTAATGGCTTATTGCTCGATAATTTGTCGCCAATATATATTGAGGATGCCAACCAAATACAAGCCTATACCACCAACAATACCACTAAATTATGTGTAGATAGTTTGTATTGTGTAAACCTACAAGTGTGGGTGCGCGATACCCTGCCCAATACCCAAATACTGTGGTATAGCAATCCGCCTGGCTTTGCCGATACCACCGCCAATCCGCCGCCTGCCTGCCCCACCCAAACCACAACCTATTATGTGCAGGTGGGTAATAATTGCTCGTGGTCGTACCTCGATTCTATTACCATTAAAGTAATAGATTGCAGCACCCAATTTAGCCCCTCTCCCTACAACCCCCAAGCAGCAGCCATAGATAGCTCGCTTTGGTTTTACCTGCCCCCCAAAGATACCAGCAGTTACACACCGGGGCAGTACCTGCCTTCTAAGGGCGCAACCAAACCCAAACAAAGCGCAAAAATAGACCTGCCCACCGCTTTTAGCCCCAACAACGATGGCATAAACGATATATTTGCCTTAGTAGCATCGAACAAAGAAACCATGCAAGCCCACCTATCTATCTACAACCGATTAGGGCAGGTGGTGTATAGCGGCGCGGCGCAATCGGGCTGGGATGGAACGCACAACAACGCCCCCGCCCCCGTAGGCGTATATGCCTATGTACTTACCTATACTAACCCCCTATCCGGAAATACCGAATTGCTAAAGGGTAATTGTACGCTGTTAAGGTAATTTTTTTGTCTAAAACGGATTAAAAGATTTGTAACT
Source organism: Sphingobacteriales bacterium (assembly GCA_016706405.1). Lineage (NCBI taxonomy): Bacteria > Pseudomonadati > Bacteroidota > Sphingobacteriia > Sphingobacteriales > Sphingobacteriales bacterium. The sequence continues at coordinate 672,923 of JADJJT010000002.1, read as the reverse complement.
ACTCAGGTAGGTGTTAAAAAACAATATTTTATTGACTAAAGAAAAAAGGTTACCTTAGCGGCTATGACAGAGCAAGAAGCAAAATGGTTACGGGCCGAGAATGCGCAACTTCGCCAGGAGGTAGTTTCCTTGACGGCAAAGGTAAAACTATTGCTTGAACAGTTATCAAAACCTGTTATCAAAAAAGATTCGCATAATTCATCCCTGCCACCATCGAGTGATATATACAGACCTGCAAAAACAAAAAGCCTTCGGCTTAAAAGCGACAAAAAGGCGGTGGTCAGCCTGGTTATGAAGGTACGACCTTAGCAATGCAGGCTGTACCTGACAAAATTATAGACTTAAAAAGTGAATATTGCCAAAATTGCGGTGCGTCGTTAAGCGGTTCGACCTATACTTTGAGGGCTAAGCGCCAAGTTGTAGAAATTCCTCCGATATTGCCCATTTATGAAGAATATCGTCAATATAGCTGCACTTGTCGGGAATGCCAAGCAGGTAGCCGATTTTCCACTTGGGTGTTAATAGCCCTATTCAATATGGCAGTACGGTGGAGTCGTTTGTATCTTATCTTTCTGTGTATCAACATATTCCATTTGTGCGTCTTCAAAACCTGTTTGCTCAAGTATTTTCTTTGCTCATTTCGCAGGGAACAATAGGCAATATTTTGGAAAGATGCAGCAAAAAGAGTGAGGGCGTTTATCAGATAATAAAAACCCAAATCGCTGCAAGTAAAGTTGTTGGCTCTGATGAAACGGGTGCTAAAGTCAATGGACAAAAATGGTGGATATGGGTTTGGCAAAACCTAAAAAACACCTTTATTGCCGCCTCTAAAAATCGAGGTGCAGAAACCATCGAGAAGATTTGGGGCAATAAATTAGCCCACACCGTTTTAGTAACCGACCGCTGGGCAGCTCAATTAAATGCCTTTACCAAAGGGTATCAGATGTGTTTGGCACACTTACAAAGAAATATTATCTTCTTACAAGAAACTGAAAACCACCCTTTTGCCCTGCAATTTAGGCAACTCTTGACCGCTATTTTTGATACCCGAAAAACCTTGGTTAAAAATGACAAACCCTGTTACGAACAAGACAAAGAAGCCAAAGAAATTGAACAAAAACTTAACGACTTGCTATTGATAACAATACATAAAGAACAATACCCTAATACCCTCACTTTTCAAACATCTATGATTAAATACAGAAATTTTTTAACGCCCTGTCTTTATAATTTAGACATACCCCCCGATAATAATGCCTCTGAAAGAGCCATTAGAAACATTAAGGTTAAGCAAAAAATATCCGGACAATTTAAATCGGGGCAAGACGCCTTTTGTATCATCCGCTCTGTTATTGATACCCTTCGTAAAAGAAACTTAGAGGTATTATCTTACCTAAACTTAATCTTCAAACTACAACCTGTGTAGTTACCCTAATTTTTATTTTGCCAGCAGTTTTAATTTCATGCCCACATCTAAGGCATTGCCTTTTAGTTTATTATTCTTTTTAATAACGCTAACACTATTTAAGGGGTATTTATTGGCTATGTCCCATAAACTATCGCCGTTTTTTACGGTATAGGTAATAGTTTTAAGTTGTTGTTTTTTTGTAGTTACCGAGGGCTTTTGGGAATTTTTAGCGCTTATTTTTTTAGTCGGTTTTTCGCTTATGGCAATTTCATCGTCATAATCTTTGGGGTCTAAAAATTTTTCGTCTTCGTTGTTGCCATCAAGGAGGGTTTGCATGGATTGATTATTGCCAGACGTATTAACAATTGTATTAGTATTAGTGTTAGTGGTTTCACCAACGGGTATCCAAGCTATATTGCCGTTTTCGTCGTAAAAATAGGTGTCATTGTTTTCGCCGTTGTTTTCAGTTTCGGGGGTATTGTTGTTGGCATTAATATCTTCGTCAGGGGGCAACAAGGTAGTTTTTTCTATTTCTGTTACAATTGTCTCTTTGGCGGCGGGTATTGGGTCTTTGGTAGTTATTGATTTGGGCTTTGAAGTGGCTGTTTTTTTAGAAGTACCAGCTTTTTTCGTAACCTTTTCTTTTGTGCTTAATTTTGTAGCCGGTTCATCGGCATCCGGTTTAGATATTTTTGTAACAGGTTCCCATGCAATATAGCCATTTTCGTCAATATAGTAATCGTCAGTAGCAGGCTCCGGAATAATCTCCTCGGCGGCAATATTAGTATTCTCAATCGTTTCTTGAACTATTTTGACTGTTGGTTTTGCATTTTTTGCCGATACTTTATTTCTTTTCGCAGGTTTATCCGGATTTTTTTTAGCCATAGCAGTCGTTTTTCCGGCAATAGGTGTAATTAATTTCCAAGCAATATTTCCATCGGCATCAATATAATAAGTTTTATCGTCATCTATCGGTGGTATAGCCGAATCATCAGTGGGCATATTATACGTTGACGGGTAACTGACGGTAAATCCATCGTTTTCTTCTTTGGCTTTAGCCTCTTTTGTTTCCTCGCTGTTGGCTTCCCACGCTATATAATTTGGTGTCGGTGTAGGGTCTGCGTCAACGGGTTCGGGTATATTGCCATCGTAAATAGCCTTTATATTTTGACTGAGTTCATATTTTTCTATAAACGGAACCCTAAGCGGATAATGCTTGTTATCGGCTGGAATTTCTGATTTAACTAATGCCGGATTTAAGGCTTGAAATTTTGAGAGTGGCATTTTAAGGTAATTGGCCACTGTTTCTAACTTAATTCGACCGCGCAATAACAAGGTGTCAGAGCTATTAAAATTTGGCGGGTCGAGAGGCATGGTATATTGCAAATCGTGGTCAAAATAGTAGTTAATCCAATACATAGTTGCAATAAAAGCCGGAACAAAATTTCGTGTTTCGCGGGGCAAATAAGGTTGTATGTCCCAGTACGATACATTGCCGCCCAATTGTTTTACGATGCGTTTTACTTTTGCATCGCCACAATTATAAGCCGCCAGTACTAAAAACCAGTCGCCAAACTCGTCATAAAGGCGGCTCAAATATTTAGCGGCAGCCTCAGTACTGCGGTGAGGGTCGCGGCGTTCGTCTAAATAATTATTAATTTTGAGCCCATAACTCCGAGCGGTTCCGGGCATAAACTGCCACAATCCACGCGCACCCATAGGCGAACCTGCGTTTGGATTTAAAGCCGACTCGATGATGGTAAGATATTTAAAATCTATTGGCACGCCATTGGCTACTAATATTTGCTCAAAAACCGGAAAATAAACAGTGGTTAAGCCTAAAACTTTTTGCGATAATTCTTTGTTTCTTCCGGTGTACGATTCGATTTGACGCACAACCTGGTTGTTACAAATAAGGGGCAATTCCGATTTTATTAGAGAGATTTTACGACTATATTCTTCTGAAGAAAACAGTGCCAAAGTAGCCGGAGGCAGATTAATTGTTTCGGGGTTAGGTTCTAAAAACAAAGCGGCTTGTGTATTTGCCGCCGGAAACAGAAACCAACAAAAAAAAATTAAAAACGCACAGCAAATGTGTTTACATCGCTCCATAAGGCAAAGGTGGATTTTTGTAGCTGGGCGGAGATAAAAGAAATCAAATAGTTTTTAAAGAAAATCCCAGCAAAAATTGAATATAAAAATTATTATTATGTTATATAGATAGCAGCAAATGCACAAACAATGAAAAATCCGGATGCCTATTAACTAACTAAGCTAATAAGGGTGGTTTGGCATTTTTTTAAGTATAATTAAACAGTTTTTTTTAAAAATGGACGATAAAAATTAATAAGCCTTTTCTTATTTCTTCCTCTTAAGAAGCGACAAAGGTAATAGTTTCGCTCAAATTGTGCAAGTATTAACATAAAAAAAACTCAATGAAGTAAATTTTACTATATGGAAATAACTGAAAAACAACACTTTAAAGAAAGCCTCTTTATACCGTTATTTTTTGTTAGTTTTTTGTGGCTGATTAAAATAATGGAACGTTTTGGCTATTATAATTTTGAAAACTGGGGCCTTTGGCCGCGCCACCTCGAAGGGCTGCCTGGCATATTAACCATGCCTTTGGTGCATGGCAACGCCAGGCCTTTTGAAGCCCTTGGCGATTATGCCCATTTAGCATCAAACTCAGCGCCTTTATTGTTTTTAGGCTTTTTGCTATTGCAATTATACCGCCCTATTGCCTGGCGCGTTGTGTGGCAAATTTGGTTAATAGCCGGTACAATTACCTGGCTAATTGCCCGCAGCGAAACCCTTAGCGGCGACCCCGTAAGACATATTGGGGCAAGTGGTATTGTTTATGGATTTGCCTTTTTTTTATTTGCATCCGGAATTTTGCGCGGCGACAGGCGCTCAATGGCTTTATCGCTAATGATGGTTTTTGTATATGGTAGTATGGTTTGGGGGTTATTACCCTTAATGAAAGGTGTTTCTTTCGAGGGGCATATAGCCGGAGCTGTGGCAGGTATATCTGTAGCTTTTTTACATAAAAACTATTTACAGGCAACTGCACCCAAAAAAATAATATTACCGCCTTCCCCCCAAGAAGACCCTTTAAATGCCCACGAAAACCCATGGTGGGTACCCCCACCCCCACCCAAAGACCTTATTGACTTTATTAACCAGTTGCATCAGCAACAAAACCCTACAAACCCGGCTATTACGCCTAATGAAAATCAACAACAAAACCCACCAACACCCCTTGAAATCAAATACATTATTATAAAAGATAAAGACAAAGAATAGAATTGAGCAGTTATTTTCTTTCTCCGGATGCCTTACTCGCCCCACTCCCTCAACGAGGAATACCCTCTCCGCTGTCCTCGCAGTGTTATTATTCGCAGGTGTTCACCATGCCCCTAAACGGTGAATATTGGTATGCCTTAGGGCTTGTATTTTGGATAAACGGCTTCGATGGGTCGAAAATTTCGATTAAAAGGGCTTGCAATTTTTCTTCAAAAAGGGTAAAAAACTCGTTTCCAAGCCCCTGCCCCCCCTGCAAGCGAAGGTAGGGGTTATTGGCTTTTTTAAGGCTATAAATGCAGGGTAAAATTGTGGCGTCGGGGTTTAGTTTATGGTATAAATAACTGTAAAAATAAACTTGAAATCCGGCTTTATACTGTGTGTCGGTAAAATATTTGTCTAAATAATCTGTTAAAGGTGTACCTTTTTTAGGCGATGCAATAGTTGCCTCGCCGGTTTTATAGTCAATCACCCGGGTTAAAGTGGTTTGGTTTGGCGCAATTATTTTATCTAAACGGTCAATACCACTTTGCAGGCGAATTTCTAATTTTAATCCGGTTTGTGCTGGCAGCGGTAAAACCACTTGAAATTCTTTTGTTTCAAGGTCAATTATTTCAAAAGGGGCATTATCGGCATCTATTTCTAAAACTTTTTTTACCATATTAAACATAATTTCCTTCATAATTCTATTTTGTCCGGTGCGCCAGTGGTCAAAATCATTGTCTTTAAATGCTTTAAGCAAGTTTTTTTCAATAAGTTTATCGTTATAGTATAGTTTTTCTACCTCGTTTTTGGTTAGTGTTTGCTGTTTTGTTTTTTCGTACAACAATTCAACTGCCCGGTGAACAATATTGCCAAATGTATTAGCTTGCATTTCTTCTTCTAAGTCTATGGATTCTTTGAGGCCGGCAACATATTTTAAATAAAACTGCATGGGGCAAGTTAAATAGGTAATTATTGCCGATGCCGACAACCACCCCTTTTCTTCTTGGTTTGGCGAGGCATGGTTATAGCGGTGTAACTTAGCCATAATTTCGGGTGTTTTAACTACCTGCACGGGCGGCAAATTGGGTAAAGGGGGACTAAGTTTAATTTGCGGCAGTATGGTTTGTAGCTTTACTTGGCTGTTGCCGGCTGTTACGGCGACCTGTGGCAGTTCGTTTTCGAGTTGCAATAAAAACCTGCTTCGCTCGGCTGCACCTGTTTTGCCAACCTCGGTATTGTATATTAAACAAGCCTCGTCGCAGCGCTGTAGTAACCTGTAAAAATTGTAGGCAAAAATGCTGTCGAGTTCGCTAAAGGTGCGCATATTAAAAGCACGGCGCAGCCCATAAGGTATAAAAGTTATTTGCGGCCTCGACGTAGGGATGTTTCCTTCGTTTAAGCCCATAATTATTATTTTTTTAAAATCCAAAGCGCGGGTATCTAATAAGCCCATTATTTGAAGCCCCATTAACGGCTCGCCTTCAAAGGGAACTTTAGTGTTAAAAACAGCTTCGCGCAATAAACGCCAAAACAGGTCTGGGTCAATCATTCGGCCATAGCGTTGCAAAGCATCGGCTAATTGTTGTACAATTCGGTATAAATGAAACGCCAACTCAACCTCAATTTTGTTGGTGTTGGGAGTGGTTAGGGCCTCGTTTTTATTTGGCGTAGTATCGTTATTTAACAGGTTTTGCTCCGTAGGTTTTTGGTTTAGTACATCGTCATCATCTTCTTCTTCTCCGGTAGTGGTTTGGGCGACAGGGGGTGCGTGCAAAGCCTCAAAAACAGCCAGTATAATTTTTTGAAAGCAGTTAATATAATCAACAAATGTATGCAGGGGGGTAAAAACAAGCTCAAAAACAGGGTGCGGCAAGTTTAATTTAATATTTTCGGCATACCAATACAATCGGTTTGTTTTAACTATTTTTTTAGATAGCTCTTCGACCTCGTTAGGGGCAAAAATTTTTAGAAACGGATGATTAATAATTTGCAAAACAAGGCGGGCATAAAAAACTGTTCTTCCGGATGTTGGGCTTGCTATCTCCGGATGCTGTTGTTGTTGTTGCCGGTTCTTACCATCAGCCATCGCATCTTCATTACTATCATGTACATCATCATCATCATCATCATCATCATCATCATTAGGGTCGTTATAGTAGATGCGGCGCAGTTTTTGTAGTTGCGCAATATCTTCGAGCAGTAGAAACAGGGGGCTGTGGCGCAGCGGGTAACTTGCCGTAATATTAAGTGCGCCTATTTGAGCGGGCAAGGCGTGCAATACAGGCAGCAGCAAACTATCGTCGCCGGGTATAATGCACACCTCGTTGGGTTGTAAATTTTGGTTATTATTTGCCGTTAGCCATTGCCCAACCTGTGCCCCTGCATATTGTGCCTGCGCTATTTTTAGAGGCACGCCCACCATATTTATATTGATTGGCTGTTGGGTAAAATTAGTTAATCCGCCCCACTTGTGCTGTTCGTGATTTTTATAAGTTTGGTAATATTCTCTGATAAATTTTCCGGCCTCGTGGTTTTCGTTTTCTAAATAAAAATAGTCGGCATCCCAATAAACAAGGGCATTTTGTTCTTTTACAGCGTAGTCAATCAAACCTTTTTCTACAGGTGTTAGCGCATTAAATCCGGCAAAAACAATATGGGTAAAAGGCAGGCGCATTTTTTTATTCGATAGTTGTTCTAACAATAAACGTTGCGCCATACCCTCGTAAGCCAGGCCATTATTGAACAAGCGTTGCCTAAACCCAATATAAACCTGACCTAAACACTGCCATATACGCATAAACTCGTTCACCATTTCGTTGTTGCTTGCTGTTGCATCGCTGGCGTTAGCATCCGGATAATGTTGCAGCACAATATTCCAAAAATGGCGTAAAAAGGCAAATTGTTCTTCCGGAAGTTCAAAAGCTTCGTCTAATTGCTTTCTGGTTTTAAGGTTAGCAAATAAAGCCTCGGCAGCCACTAATGATTTATCCACCTCGTCAAAATCTTGTAATATAATGGCAGCCCAGCTATAAAAAGTATCAAGTTGTATAGAAGGCTCAAACTGGCTGTACACTTCAAACAGCTCAAAAGTTAAGGTTATTTGGTCGGCTATCACCAAACCCGATATTTGGTTGGTAAACTCGGCGATACTAAGTATATGAGGTTTCCAAAATGGTTGAGAGCCAAATTTTTTGGCTAAAATACGGGTAAAGTAGGTGCCTGCCCGCTTTGATGGGAAAACAAAACAATAATCTTTGAGCGCCTTTAAGTTTTGAGGATCAAATGGGGTGTCGTTGGCAACGTATTGTAAAAAACTTTGGTTCATAGGCTAATTGAGTGCTTAGTGGTTATATATAAAAAATAAAAGCCCATCCAAACCACATTGTTTTTATTTAGATGGTGTTTGGAGAGGCAAAAAAAATACCGTTGCAATATAAAATACCCCTATTTGGAGCGGAAAATGCCGATAATAGTAATAATAAGGAATAAAAAGTAAAAAAAGTACATAAAATTGGCCCTAAAACCAAATAAAACGCCCACAATAACATGCAATGCAGTGGTAAGGGCAAAACCCAGTAAACCAATTCCGAGTAGGCGGTCAACGCCCACATCGGTAGGGTGCTCGTGATGACTCATTAAAAAAACGAAATAAGTATAAGTTATAAAATCGATTATTGCACTAATAGCAGGGGCAAAGATAGTATTTTTTTGGTTTTAAGATGATATGCCCGCCGCCATAAACTATTCCTTTACTAATAAATTACCACTAATTTGTTTGTATATTTGCCGGATAATAAAACAAACCCATGAAATTAGTAAAAAAACAAATCAATTAAACAATACAAAATGTTTACTAATTTTATTTATATAAACTAATTTACAAGCTATATTTACATGTATAAATTAATGGTTGTTGGCTCAATGGCCTTCGATGCGATAGAAACACCATTTGGCAAAACCGATAAAATTGTTGGCGGGGCCGCCACCTATATTTGTTATGCTGCCACCTATTTTAATACCCCTTGCCGGCTGATTGCGGTTGTTGGTGGCGATTTTCCGGATTCGGTAATAGCCGACCTTCAACAACGAGGTGTTGAAACCGATGGCCTGCAAATTAAACCCAACGAAAAAAGTTTTTTTTGGTCAGGGCGATATTATAACGACCTCAACTCGCGCGATACGCTTGCAACCGAGTTAAACGTATTAGGTAGTTTTGAACCACACGTGCCGCCTACCTATCAAGGCTCGGACATGCTTATGTTGGGCAATTTACAACCCCAAGTACAGTTGCGGGTAATTGAGCAGCTTGCCCAACGCCCTAAATTAATTGCTATGGACACCATGAATTTTTGGATGGATAATACCCCAAACGAGCTTCAGGCTGTTTTAAAAAAGGTCGATTTATTGATGGTAAACGACGAAGAAGCCCGGCAGCTTTCGGGTGAATATACTTTAGTTAAGGCTGCAAAAAAAATATTTACCATGGGGCCTAAATATTTGATTATTAAAAAAGGCGAACACGGCGCTTTACTTTTTTATGAAAACGAAGTGTTTTTTGCCCCCGCCCTGCCATTAGAAGAAGTATTTGACCCCACTGGCGCAGGCGACACTTTTGCCGGAGGCTTTATGGGCTATTTAGCCAGCACCGCCGATTTAAGTTTTGAAAACATGAAACGCGCCATCATTCACGGGTCGGCATTGGCATCGTTTTGCGTTGAAAGGTTTGGCCTTGAGCGCCTGCAAAGCATAACCCAACAACAATTAGCCGACCGGGTTGGGCAGTTTGTGCGCCTAACAGCCTTTTAAGTTGATTTGAGGTAAAAATATATCCGGATGGATAAAAAGCAACTCCTGAACTATTGAAATAATTTTGCGGGCTGCACCTCAATACAGGGGCTAATTTGAAGTATTTTTTACTAAGACTGTAACTTTTTTGTCGAATTTTACATTGTACGGTATATGACTACTGCCGAATACAACCAATGCGTAAACTTATATGCCGATAGGGTTTACAGGTTTGCCGTTAAAACACTTCAAAACCAGTACGATGCCAACGATATTACCCAAACGGCATTTGAAATTTTATGGAAAAATGTGCAAAATGTACCCCCCGAAAAAGCAAAATCGTATTTGTTTTCGGTGGCGTATAAAAGTATGGGCGAGTGGTTTAGAAAGTCAAACCGGATGCATTATACCAGCGAATTGCCCGAGTATGGCGAATACCAAGAAAATAGCTATAGGCAAGCCGATTTGCAAACCCTTTTGCATAATGCTTTAAACACCCTCAACGAACTACAAAAAAGTGCTATTTTATTGTGCGACTACGAAGGTTATTCGTATAAAGAAATAGGCGATATTTTAAGCCTTTCCGAGTCGCAAGTGAAAATATATATTTTTAGAGGACGGCAAAAATTGCAACGCTATTTGGTAAGTATTCAAAAAGTAATTTGACCACCTAAAAAACCCATAAAATAAATAGAAAAAAACAATTACACGACGTTTACATTTTTTTTACCTCCGGATATTTAAACTTGGCTAAAATTTAAAGCAGCAACTAAAAACCAAAAGCCGGTTTTATTTTTTATTCGACTAAATTAACCTCCTACCCTACCCTATCCACTACCCATTGGTTAGCAACCATAAACAGCAGCAGCAACAACACAGCACAGCATAGAATTTTAAACAAAAAATGAAAAAGCAACCGCATAAACTAAGGCAACATGGCGCAGCCATACCTAAAATTACACCAACCAACTACGAAGCATGGCTGTTAGATTGGTACGACAATAAATTAACACAGCCCGAACTAAAAGCCTTAGAAAGTTTTTTCAGTGCGCAGCCGCAATACAAACCTAATTTAGGCTTAACACCTTTACCCAAACTTGACCCACAGGCCAGCGCAGCACAAGTATCCGGATTTAAAGGGATAAACCACCTACTTAAAAACGACAGCGATATTGCAAATTCCGCTACCGCTACCGCTATCTCTATAACCCCCGATAATTACGAATCTTATTTGCTTGATTATTTAGAAGGCAATTTACCCGCCCATTTACAATTAGAAATGGAAGCCTTTTTAAAACAACATCCTCATTTAAACGAGTCGCCAAGTATAACCCAACTTAAACTTGTTGCCCCCGCCCAGACTAACTATCCTTACACCCAACTGTTAATAAAACCTCAAAGCGCGCAACAAGCGAAAACTGATGGTTTAGGTGCGTATTTTAATCGGTTTGGTAAATATTTGGCAGCAGCCTCGGTAGTTTTGCTTTTATTAGCCTCTGGATTGATGTTTTATAAGCCCAACACCAACAAGCCTGCTTTAGTTGCCAACAAACAGGCAAAAACCGAAATGCCCACCTCTGCCAACAACAAAAATTTAGCAGCAGAAAACAACACCGAAGCCAAAACAGCAAACATGGTGTCAATAATTCCGGATGATAAGCAGTTGGCAACGAAAGAGCCTCAAAATTTACCTATATATACTGCAAAAAAATCTGAAAAACTAAACAATAGCAGCACAAATCCTATAAATTTAACTCCCAACACAACAACAATTGCCGCCACTGCCCCCGCAGCAAATTTAGCCAGCCCAAAACAATACAGTTTAAACGAATTACCCAGCCGTAAATCGCCTCAAACATTGCTTGCCACCCCAACTACAACAAACGGCAATTTGGTAAGCCCTTTGAACGAGTTTATGGCCGCTAATTATGGCAACACACTAATAAAAGATAACAACACAAGCGAAGCATCTTACCAAGAAGACGACCAAACGTTTACCATTGCACCCATAGAACAAATATATAATCTTTTAGGAAAAAAGAAAGAGGGATTTAGAATACCCAAATCATTACTTCCGGAAGAAATTATTGATTTACCCGAATTTGCACAACGTACCCAAAATTTAAAATTTGAAATCACAGTTTCGCCCAAAGCACATAAAATTATGCGTTATTTATTCAGCAAATAAAAAAACTCAGAAGCATAATTTTATTTTTCAGCTATTTTAAAAACATAAAATCAAAACAACAACAACAACAACAACCATGCGTAAACTTATTAATTTTAGCTTAGTAGTAATAAAAACTACATTTTTATGGGCGTTAGTAGCCGGTATTGGTTTAATTAGCTATGCCCAAACAACCCCACCAAATAAACCCAAAATTGAGGTAAAAAACGATACCACCCGGGTAAAAATTGGCGAACTTGAAATTATTATCCGCGAAAGCGAAAATGGCAGCGTATCAATAATAGCCGGAACCAAAGATGGAGAAGAACGTGTTATAACCATTAAGCCAAACAAAGAACCTATGCCCAAAGAAGACCAAAAAACCGACAATAAGGGCAAATCTAATCCGGAAGGTGATGCACCTATTAGTCCGGATGGTAAAGAAGAAATTGAAAAAGCCGAAAAAGGTGCGAATAAAATAGAAGAAGAAAGCGAAGTATATACCGATGCGCCAAATATGGGCAAGCATAATCATAACGATAATGATAATGATAAGAACAAAGCAAAAAAAGCGAAAAAAAAGGATGTTCGCACCCGTTGGGTTTTATTGGGCTTGGGAATCAACAACTATTTACAAAATGGAAGCTTGAACCTAACAAACGAGGCTGCCAACTTAGATTTGAACCAAGGCAAATCGTTGAATTGGGAGTTAGGGGCATTTAGGCAACGAATAAACTTAGTAAAGCACTACCTCAATATTGATTGGGGGCTAAATTTTGACTTTAACCATTATAATTTTGACAAAAATATTACCCTTAACCCCGATACTGACGTGGTTGCCATCACTCAATTAAATGAGTCACTCAAAAAAACCACATTTAATACTTCGTTTGTTAAAATTCCACTTATGTTGCGCCTTAACACCAACCCAAATTACAAAAACAAATCGCTGCGCATTGGTGCGGGTGGTTATGCCAGCTATTTATTAGGCTCGCGCACTAAAGTAGTTACCTCAAGCAAAAAAACAACGACAACCCGCGACGATTTTAACCTAAACAAATTGCGCTATGGCATTAATGCCGAACTTGGATTAGGCCCTATCACGCTTTATGGAAACTACGCACTAAACGGCATGTTTGAAGCAGGCAAAGGCCCTGAACTTAACCCGTTAAGCATTGGTATTATGATAATAGGTTTTTAAGTTTAGGGTAATTATAATTAAGCTCCTTTACAAAATAAAGGCTCGTTTCAATATTGAAACGAGCCTTTATTTGTTTTGATGCCTAAAGATAGAGGTTGGGATAGCAATAACAAAAGCAGTTCCGGAAAAAACTCTAAACTCCGGAAAAAGGGCAAGCAACTATAAGGTTGTTAAGCTTACAAATAAGTATTTGGGCTTTGAATTTGCAATTAAAATACAAACTATACTTTTTTTAGGACTAAAATTTGTTAATACAAATTTTTAGCATTACATTTCGGCGCTCTAAAATTACTTAGAGGTCATTTAGCAATTGAAACAAAAAAATACAAACATACTCAATTTAATCTCACACATAATTAAACATTTTGCCATGCGCTATTCCATTATAATTTTTGTTTTGCTTATTATGGCTTTTACCACCTATAGCTGCCGAAAAGAACCTATTTGGCAATACGAGGTAAACCCACAAACAGAAGGCGCACCTACCGCCGGGAAAGACAAACTAAAAACTCCTGAACAATACGCGGCTATACTGCATGTAAACCTTTACAACAAACCCATGACGGCAGACGACTTGTACGACCTTAGCCGGATTTATTTGTCAATAGGCGATAAAGAAATTGCCCGCGAGGTAATTGTAGCCAATTTTATGAACGACAACTATGCCGGCTCGTATGCCTATTTAATGGGCTACCCCGTTATTAAACCTACGGACGCCGAATGGGCTAATTTGCGCAAAAACGAAACCGAACTCACCAAATTTATCACACAAACCTACGAACGCTTTTTTTTACGCCAACCCACGCAAGCCGAATTAACCTTTCAACGCGAATGGATAGGCACACACCCTAACCTTACCCCCGATAAATATTATTTTTCGTTTGCAATTGCCAACGAATACCAGTTCTATTAAGGTTAGAAAACCCAAGGCAGGCAGAACAAACCTGCTACAATAAAAACAATTCATTACCTCGGCCCATACTAACGCTATATTTTTACCAAACAGTTGCCTTTTATTTTATTTGTTTTATGGCCAAAACGCTACAATTTTTTTTTTCTTAACGCTAATTGTTGTAATACAAACACAAAAATCTTATGCTAGCCATATTATAGGTGGCGAAATAACCTACACATGTGTTGGCGGCAATAACTTTGATTTACATCTTGACTTGTACCGCGACTGTAATAGTGGTACCGGATTTGACAACCCCCTTTATATAACTGTTTTTAATGACGCGGGTATGGTGCTTAAAACAGAAAATATGGGAGGACCAAGCATTACCACCTTAGATTGGACAGAAGGCGTTGAAGGTATTTGCCTGATAAACGGGGTAACTGTGTGCGTACAACAAGGTGCATACAATAAAAGTAATGTAGCACTTACTGGGTCGGCAGGAAAATATACGATTAGCTACCAGCGGTGTTGCCGTAACAGTGGTGTCGTAAATATTGTAAATCCAGGCTCAACCGGCAGCACTTATACCATAGAAATACCAACTTTTAGCCCCGGAGCTTGCGATAACAGCTCGCCGGTATTTAATAATTACCCACCTATGGTGCTTTGCGCCGGCAGCCCATATATTTTTGACCACTCGGCAACCGATATTGATGGCGACTCATTAGTTTATGATTTTTGCACCCCCTTTATTGGCGCAAGTCTTGGTATGCCCGCACCCATGACTGCCTCGGCACCACCATATACCCCCGTTACTTGGGCAACCGGCTACAGTCAATCCTATCAATTAGCCAGCACCCCCCCAATGACTATTGATGGCGCTACTGGCAGCCTCGTGGCCTACCCTAATGCTATAGGCCGTTTTTTAGTAGGTATTTGCGTAACCGAATACCGAAACGGCATACCCTTAAGTTCAAATATACGTGAATTTCAGTTTAATGTAGGCGACTGCGTAATTGTGGCAGCCTCTATATCCGATACCTCCGGAACCGTTATTCTTCCTTCAGACACCACTATTTGTTTAGGCGAGAGTTTTCAGCTAAACGCCATCGCCCAATCCGGATATGACTATGAATGGTCGCCTCCGGATGGCCTGTCTGATCCTTACATTGTCAACCCAATAGCCACACCTACCACAACCACTACTTATGTGTTTACCTCAACCGACCCGTCGGGCACTTGCGACAACAGCGATACCATTACCATAAACGTTGTAAGTTTACCACCAGGCATAAACGGCACCCAATCCATTTGCCAAAACGACCCCTTGCCGCCGCTAATTACCACCCCTTCTGACCCACTAAATACTATTTCTTGGTACAATAGCAACCCTAATAACGGCTCGCCCACCCTATTAGCAATAGGCGACACTATTTTTGGCTTCGAATATGCGGCTGTTGCCGACAGTAGTATGCCGGGCAATTATGCTATTTGGTTTGAAGAAACCAATTATATAAACTGCCAAGCCACTCCAGCAACTATAACACTTACCGTAAATCCAAACCCTAACGCACCAAGTGCAAACAACCCACCCCCTATTTGCCAAAATGATGCCTTACCAACCCTTACAGCATCCGGATCCGGCGGCACCCTAAACTGGTACGATGCCGACCCCACTGCCGGCTCGGCCAACCTATTAGGTACGGGTACAAATTTATCTGGCAGTCAATATAGTTCTATAGCCGATAATACTACGCCGGGCACCTATACTGTTTGGGTGCACGAAGAATCTGTTTTCGGATGTTTTGGTTTTGCTGCTAAAGCTGTTGATATTGTTGTGTTACCACGCCCTAATGCGCCCATAGCCAGCAACCCTGCCCCAATTTGCCAAAACGACCCATTGCCAAGTCTTAACGCTTCATCGTTGACAAATGGCACCTTAAATTGGTATGGAAATGTCAGTTTAACTAATTTATTGGGATCGGGGAATAGCCTGCCTGGTAATTTATACGCATCAGTAGCCGACAGCACCACAGCAGGAACCTATACCATTTGGGTACAAGAAAATTTAAACGGTTGTACCGGATTGGCTACCGCCGTTTATATAATTGTTAACCCTAATCCACCCGCCCCCACTTCGCCACCGCAAACTATTTGTTTTGCCCAACCCCTGCCCGATTTTACTGCTACAGGTAACGGCGGAACAATTACTTGGTTTGATGCCGACCCCGGACAAGGTACCGCCAATAGTTTAGGTACAGGCAACGTCATATCCGGAAGCCAATACAATATGGTGGCAAATAATAATATAGCCGGAACATATACTCTCTACTTCCAAGAAGCCTCTGGATTAGGATGCTTAAGCTCAGTTAGCTCAACTACGCTTACTGTAAACCCCGTTCCACCGGCCCCAACAGGCAATAATGCCAATATTTGCCAAGGGCAACCCCTGCCCGATTTAACAGGTACCGGCAATTATGGCAATTTATTAACATGGTACGATGTCGATCCAAATTTTGGAACAGGTTTAATTTTAGGAATGGGTACTACCTTGCCCGGTAGCGCTTACACCTCGGTAGCCGATAATAATACACCCGGAATTTATACCGTTTGGTTACAAGAATCATATAATAATTGCCCAAGCTACTCGACACCCGTACAAATAGAAGTCAAACCTTTACCAGCAGCGCCATTGGGCAATAATATTGCCATTTGTTTAAACGATACCCTTCCAGATTTAACTGCTTCGGGAACATCGGGCATATTAACCTGGTATGATGCCGACCCTAATTTAACCACTCCTACGGTATTGGGTATAGGCGATACTCTGCCCGCAGCTAATTACGCAACTATTGCCAACCCGGCTATTGCTGGCACTTATACAGTTTGGGTGCAAGAAGAAATTAATAGCTGCAAAGGCATCTCTACCCCCGTAATTCTAACCGTCAAAGCACAAACTCCCGCCCCTACCGTTGCCAATGTTACCCTTTGTGCTAACAGCCTTTTACCCGACTTAAGCGCAACAGGCAGCGGTGGCTCGTTTACATGGTACAATGCCGACCCCAATTTTGGAACACCTACAATTTTAGGCTCAGGGGCTGTGTTAACCGGCGCAGCCTATAGCTCGGTAGCCAATAACACCTTGCCCGGAGTATATTGGGTATATGTGCAAGAAACAGTAAATGGTTGTAATAGTTTGGTAGCAAGCGTTTCGATTACCGTTGAGGTGCTGCCACCCGCACCAACAGCAAGCCCTGTATTTTTATGTGCTGGTGCTGCAATTCCGGATATAACCCCTGCAAACACAGGCGGCATTTTAACTTATTATAATGATGACCCTATTTTGCCAACCGCTACCATTATTGGCTCTGGAAACGTGTTAACTAATGCCATTAGTAGTTTGGTGGTAGCTAATAATTTGCCCGGATCTTATACAATATGGATAACCGAACAAATAGGTAATTGTATAAGCTTGCCCGGAAGTATTACCTTTACCGTTGAACCACAACCGCAAATTGACCCCATTGCACCCATAATATTATGTGGTGCCAATTTTGATTTAAATGGCCTAAGAGACTGTCTAAAAATTAAAAATTGGCATGCCAGTCCTAAAAATTGATAGGAAAAAAGTTATTAAAAGAGATGTGAATAAAAGACTATCAGTTTGACGTTTAAATAATAATTCATAGCTTTATGAAAATCAAACACATAAAGTAAAATGAAAACCTACCCAAGCAGTCTCACCGATAGTCAATGGAGTGCAATATTAGGCATTTTAGACGACAAACGGAAACGAAAACACAGTTTAAGAGAAATTTTTAATGCGCTGTTCTATTTGCTTAAAACTGGCTGTCAATGGCGCATGCTGCCGTTCCATTTTCCGTCATGGAAGCTTGTTTACTACTATTTTACCAAGTGGAAGAAGGATGGGACGATAGAACTCATCCATGAAATACTCAGGGATAAGACTCGAAAGCAAGCAGGCAGGGCTTCATCGCCAAGTGTTGGTATAATTGATAGCCAGAGCGTAAAGACAACAAGCGTCGGAGGCTTGTGCAGAGGGATTGACGGGGGTAAAAAAGTTAAAGGCAGAAAGCGGCATATTATTGTAGATACAATGGGACTACTTTTAGCGGTTGTGGTTCATGCGGCAAATGAGCATGACAGTAAATCAGCCCCAATGGTTATAGCTGACCTCAGAGGCAGGTTTTGCAGATTGGTAAAGATAGTAGCTGATGGCGGGTATAGAGGCGAGTTAATTGAAAATACCCGCAAAACGTTTGGGTGGGTGGTTGAGGTTGTAAGTAGATCGAATACAGCCTCGAAATTCGAAGTATTGCCAAAAAGATGGATTGTTGAAAGAACTTTTGCATGGCTCGAAAGCTATCGAAGATTGAGTAAAGACTTTGAGTTCCAAACCGAAACGAGCCAGACAATGATCCAACTTGCCATGATAAAATTGATGCTTAATAGAATTAGAAAATAAAATTTAGACAGGCTCTAAATATATCCGGACAAAATTTAGGTACTATTAGTTTTGCAGCCGACAATGCCGGCCAACCCGGCACACCTTTGGGCAGTACAAATATCACCACGTCGGGTATATACTGGGTAGTAACAAGTTTAGGCAACTGTACAGACGCAGAACCCTTTTCGGTAACACTTAACCCCTTAGAAGATGCCTTTTTTACCATCATCCCCAATACGTATTGTACCAGTGCTAACCCCATGGCCCCAAAGTTTAGGCTCGGGCAGTACGCCCGGAGGCAGTTGGTCAGTTTTACCTGTTGGATTAAACATAAACTCAAGTACAGGTAATATTGATTTTAATACCAGCACTCCCGGAGTTTATACCATAACTTATACTACGCCCGGCGCCTGTACTGATACGCACACCGAAACAATTACCGTTGTGCAACAAGAGTCGGCAGCTTTTACCTTGCCTGTTTCTATTTGTTTTGATGCCAACACCCCCAATCCGCAGGCTATTTTATCCGGAACACCCGGTGGCAACTGGTCAATATCTGGCGGAGCAACCATATCAACATCGGGCGAAATTGATTTAAGCACCCTTCCTAACGAAGGCATATACACTGTTACCTATACCACGCCCAACTCTATTTGCGGTGCTATACAAACTGAAGCCATAACCCTAAGCTTACAACCAAATAGCGGCACCGCTACCCCTGCAATAGCATGTAGCGATGGCACAACAGCTCCAATAGATTTATTTGCCCAACTTGCTAATGCCGATGCTACCGGCTTTTGGACAGAAACCTCGTCAAATATTAGCACCGGATTAGCTTTTAATGCTGGTGCCGGAACCTTTAACCCAAATGGTCAAGCTAGCGGCATTTACACCTTTGATTATACCGTTAATGGCAACTCACCCTGTACTAATGCCACCACCCAAGTAACGGTAACGGTAACGGCAGCCCCTTATACCTACGTTCAGCCCAATGCGACGGTTTGCCACAGCAATGACGGCAATACAATATTAAACTTTAACGATTTTGTAGTTGGCGATACCGGCGACTGGACAGATGCCGACAATAGCGGTGCTACGGGTACATGGGATGCAATGGATTTTACAGGGGTAATTCCCAACCAAACTTATATTTTTACTTTTACTACAAATACCGCTGTTGCGCCTTGCAGCAACCAAACCTATTCAATCGCAATTTTTGTTCAAGATTGCTCGTGCCCGTCTATTGCCTTGGTTACGCCCAAAAATTTATGCAACGATGCTGGCATTTTAGACCTTACTACGTTATTGGATATTAGTGTTACCGAGCCCGGAACATGGGCAATAGTAAATACCCCCGGAGGCAGTAACCCGGCTAAAATATTGCCGGATGGCGTTAGTTTTGATGCCTCAAATGCCGATGCAGGTAATTATGAAGTTCAATATACCTTAGATGCACCCAAACCCGGCTGCCCCGATTATAATTCCACAATTATTACTGTGCATCCGGCACCTGATGCCGGAGAAGACGGCAATATGGCTTATTGCAATGACGACCTTCCGGTAGATTTGTTTGCCCTTTTAGGAGGCTCGCCAATGAATGGTGGGTCTTGGCAATTAGACCCGAGTAGCCCTAACAAACCTGATCCGGGAAAAATAGATTATTCAAAGGGAACCTTTAACATAACTGGCCATAGTCCCGGATTCTATTTTTTCAACTACGAAGTAGCCGCTAATGCTCCCTGCATAGACGATGTTTCGACTGTTGAAGTGGCAATTGATGCCCTACCCACCTTACAATTTGTAGCTGGAGTACCTGCTTTATGTAATACTATTGCCGGAGGTGCAACTTTAAACTTAAATACCCTTATTCAAAGTCAAACGGGGTTAAATGGCGTTTGGAGTGATACCGACAATGCTTCGGCTAATGGCGCTACCATAAATTTTCCGGATATAAATGTTAACGGTTGCCAACCTGGTGTTTACACCTTTACCTATACGCTGCAAAGTTTGTTAGGGTTTTGTGCCGCTCAAAATTTTACTATTGATATAACTGTAAACGACTGTACTTGCCCCGATTTAAGCTTGGCTATACCACCCGTTGTATGTAATAGTTTAACAACCGACCTCGATGCACTTAAAATAACCACCCAGCCCGGAACTTGGACGCTAACCTCAGTACCAGCAGGCGGCACGCCCGGCTTTTTAGCCCCCGATGGCCATACTTTTGATGCCATAGACGCGCAAGTAGGTAACTATGTGTTTACTTTTACCTTGCTAAATACACCCCCACCGGGCTGCCCCAACTTTACCACAATTACCATCAACGTAGTTGATTTTACCATATCAAAATGGGCAAATACGGGGGCAATATGTGCTAACGCCGCCCCTATTGACCTAAACAACTATCTAATGCCAGGCAGCACCCCCGGCGGCACATGGACAATAAATGGAAACCCTTTACCGCTCGGCATATTAAACCCTGCTGCTTTAGGTGCAGGAACATTTACTACCACTTATGCAGTAGGCTCGGCACCTTGTGGCACATCGTTTAGCAATGATTTAATCATTATTCCGGCTGCTTCTGCGGCATGGACACCTCCGGCACTGGTTTGTGCTGCGGCACCTGCTTTTAATCTTAACACCTTGTTAGATGCAAACGCAACTCCGGGCGGCAGTTGGCTAATCAACGGCATTCCTGCTAATATTTTAGACCCTGCAGCCTATCTACCCGGAACAATAATTGTTAGTTATACCGTAGGCACATCACCTTGCATTGCCGTTAATACCCAAAACATAACCATTATTGCCCAGCCCTTAGCCAATATTATTGCTCCTTCGGCACTTTGTATTGGCGATATTGCTGCTATTAATTATGGCTCGACAGCTAATGCCGGAGCAATTTTTACTTGGAATTTTAACGGTGGATTGCCTGCTAACGTAAGCGGACCCGGCCCACACAATATTACCTGGGCAAGCGGTGGCCAAAAAACTATCACTTTAACTGTCGAAGACCAAGGTTGTATTTCAAAAATTGGCACAGCAATAGTACAAGTAGATACCCCATTGCCAACACCTGTTATTAATTGCCAAACTAATATTACCGATATTTTATTTAGCTGGAATGCCATTCCTAATGCCTCCGGATATTTAGTGAGCATAGACGGCGGGGCAGCACAAAACAATGGCCTTGCTACTTCTTACACCGCTTCCGGATTATCTGCCGGGCAAAATGTAAGCATTAGTGTAGAAGCCATAAGCAATAACACTTGCCCTAATAGTATAGCCACAACCAACTGCATTGCCCAAGATTGCCCGCCGGTAACTATTAACATTGACCCTGTAGCCGATATTTGTTTGAACGCTTCTACCCCCGCATTTGCTGTAAACGCAATAGTAAGCGGGGCAAATGGAGGTGGTGTTTTAACATGGTCGGGGGTGGGTATTATAGATGCCACAATTGGCCAATTTGACCCCGTTTTAGCCGGAGTTGGCAGCCACACCCTTGTTTGCACTTATACTGAAAACACTTGCATCTTCAACAAAAGCATTACAATTAATATTTATGCTACCCCTACAAGCGAATTTACCGTATCAAGCAACGATTTTTGTGCCGACGGCTCAACTACCGTGCAAGTAGTTTATACAGGATCAGCCTCAGTAGGGGCAAATTACACGTGGGGTTTTGATGGTGCAACTGTAATTAGCGGCAATGGGCAAGGCCCCTACGAATTAGATTTTGACTTGGGTAGCGGTATTTATACAATCAGTTTAATAGTTACCGAAAATGGATGTAGCTCGGCCTTAACAACTAGCGATATAAACGTAAGTATCCCGTTGGCTACCCCTGTTGTTAATTGTAACGCTGTAACAACAAATAGCGTTGAATTTATTTGGAGTTCGATTGCCGGCGCATCGGGCTATATTATTACCTACACCATTAATGGTGGTGCAACAATAACAGACAACACCAGTAATATAACGTACTTAGTGTCGGGATTAGCCGTAAATGATGTAGTTGATCTGAGCGTAATTGCCGTTGGCGCTGCACCTTGTGGCAATAGCGCCGCCGGATTTGGTCAATGTTCCGCACAAGATTGCCCACCCATTACTCCAAATATAAGCATTGCTCAAACAGTATTCTGCTCTACCGATGCCCCAGCAACCTTAAACGCAACCCCCGTTGGTGGAAGTTTTGCTGGCACTGGCGTAGTGGGCAATATTTTTAACCCCAAACTTGCCGCAGCAGGTACGCATACTATTACTTACACCTATACCGACGCCGGTACCGGCTGCCCCTATTCGACCACTATCGACTTAACGGTAAATCAAACTCCTAATGCTAATTTTTTACTAAGCACCTCAAACCTTTGTGCCGATGGTATTAGTTTGTTAACAATTGATTTTATTGGTACTGCCGGCGCAAATGCCATATTTACTTGGGATTTTGGCGGTGGAACTTCAATAAGCCCCCCAAATGGCGACCAAATAGTTACCTACAACCAACCCGAAGGTACTACCACTATTAGTTTGAGTATTACCGATAATGGTTGCACCTCTACCACCATAACGGCAGACCTTAATTTAGACGCACCAGTTGCAACACCTGTTGTTAATTGTGGCACTGCAACCACTGATGCTGTTACTTTTAATTGGAATAATATATCTGGAAGCGAAGGTTATGCTGTAAGTTATACAGTTAATAATAATCCTATTGTTAATGACAACACAATATCTAATAGTTATACTATATCCGGATTGAGTGTTAGCGACACCATAATTATAAACGTAATTGCTTTAAATACAGGTGTTTGTGGCAATAGTGCATCGGCCACCGCTACTTGTTATACCTTAGATTGCCCATTAATTAACCCCACTATCACCGGATTATTGCTCGATTACTGCGTTGATGCCGGTATAATTACCCCAACTTTAAATCCGAGTGGCGGTAGCTTAACCGGTAATGGCGTGGTAACTAACCAGTTTAATTGCAATTTGGCAGGCGTAGGCTTACATACACTTACCTATACCTACATTGACCCCTCAACTCAATGTGTTTATACAACAAACTTTGACGTAACCGTTTTACCACTACCCCAAACAAGTTTTGATCTATCAGCTAACGAAATTTGCACCACCCAAACTACTACCGTTACTTATACCGGAACGCCTTTACCCACCGCCGTTTATACCTGGAATTTTGACGGTGCAACTATAATATCGGGTAGTGGATTTGGCCCTTATGAATTACAATGGAGTAGTGCCGGAATTAAAAATATTAGTCTGTCGGTTACGGCTTCGGGTTGCAGTAATACGCCAAGCAATGCTACCGTAAATGTTCAAACGCCTTTGGCTACCCCAGTGGTAAACTGCGGAACAGCCACAACCGGCAGTGTAGAATTTATTTGGATTGGCGACCCCCAAGCCGAAGGCTATCAAATTACCCTAAGCGGAGATGTTGCTACACAAACTTTAACAATTCCGGATTTAAACTATACCGTATCCGGTTTAATTCCCGGAAATAGTGTAAGCATAACTGTTATAGCATTAAGCAGTGGCCCTTGCGGCAATAGTTTGCCTGGAACCGCCACCTGTGTACCTTTAGATTGCCCTCCATTTACCCCCACCATTACTTTATTACAAAACGAGTTTTGTACCACCGAAGCACCTACAATAGTAGAATTGAGCCCGGTTGGTGGCTTGTTAACGGGTAACGGCATTGCAAACGGCAACCAGTTTGACACGGCAATGGCTGGCCCCGGAAACCATACTTTAAACTACCAATACACCGACCCCGTAACTCAATGTAACTATTCGACCTCCACAACCGTTACGGTTTGGGAGCAACCAAATGCAACATTAAACTGGCAAGACGAAACAATATGTTTGGGCGACGAAGCACTGCTAACTTTAGCTGGCAATATGCCCGCTACAAGTATATTTACATGGAACGCCGGCGCGTTAGGAAATTTATCCGGTAATGAGCCGCAAACAATTACTCCGGAGGCTACTGGCGAATTCCCAATATCAGTCGAAATAACTAACGGAACTTGCAAACAAAGTATCAATACGCTATTAACTGTGTCGGCTGTAACAGTGCAAACCATTGAAGACCAAAAATTATTGGCTAAAACGCCACTTGAGCTAACAACTACCGGCGCAAGTGCTTTAAATGGCACCTTGACCTGGTTATGGGACGATGATTTTTCGGAATGGATAGATGCGACACAGTTACAAAATCAAAGCCCAACCATTACCCCCACCGATACCAATACCGTTACCTTAACTGTAACTTTAACCGATGCCTTTGGCTGTAGTGCTACCGATGAAGTTACAATTCAAGTATTTAAGAATAATGCAGTAATTATACCAAATGCGTTTAGCCCAAATAACGATGGCATAAATGATATTTTTGCCCCCGTTGGTTTTAATATCGACAAATTTGACCTTGAAATTTACCAGCGTTGGGGTCAATTAATACATGCCCAAACCGGAGCTGCTTATGGCCATGGCTGGGATGGCAAACTACCCGATGGCAACCGTTTTGCCGATATTGGCGTGTATGTTTACTATTTAAAAGTATATTATAGCAATGGTAAAACCGCTACCCGTAGTGGCAACGTTACTTTAGTTAAATAAATTAAAGGATAAGAGATACTTGCTAACGTCTATTTAGTAAAAAAATCATCCGGAAATAATTGGTTTAGTACCGCTTTATTTCCGGATGATTTTTATCGTTTTCTTTTCGTCTCAATTATCAATCAACACCAATTTGATGCGACAATTGCAGCATGGTAAACATGCCCATTTTAGGCGCACCTACAAAGGCCGATGCTTGGTTGTTTAACAAATTATTAATACATAAACCTACCCGGGTAGCTTTGTTTTTGCCAAATCCGTAGCCAAGGTCAAGGTCAACCCAGTTGCCAGCACTAACCTGACCTACATATACGCCCGAGTTTACAACAAATGCATCTTGCCAACGGTGGCGAATTGCGACGTCAATGCCTTTGTCCGGATTTGTGTATGCCACACTTAAATTTACTTTGTGGCCGGGGGCATTAAGTGCAAGTTGAACCCCTTCGGTTTCAAACTCCTCTTTATTTACCCAAGCGTAATTAAAGCCTAAGGTAATATTTTTATTTAAATAGTATTTCGCTCCAAGTTCGGCACCAAATACCGAAACCGAGCCAAAATTGCGGTAGGTAAGCAAAATATCGGTTCCATAGGCTAAATCGCTGGTTGTAACGGTGCCGTATGGAATTGTTGAGCCTACGGCAGCTAAATCGTCGGCAATATGGCCATCGAGTACGCCGCCGGTATAAAGACCATCTAAACTTGGGCGCAAAATTTTAAAACCCGATAAATTGGTGTCAATTGCATTTAGCAAATATTCGTAAAGCGATTCCCGGTCGAGGAATACGCTGGGAGTACGAACCAATAAAGCACTAACAAAGTCATCAATTTGAGTGCGGTAAACATCAACGGTTAAGGCCAATTTATTTTTAATAATACCTTTGTAGCCAAGCTCAATTGTTTGTGTAACCGAATTTTTTATCGGGCCAAAATCTTCTACGTTATCGAGTGCTTTTGCTTGGTCGAATGGCACACCAACGCCCGAAGTGTTTAAAATAATCATATTATTTTCGGCTTCAACTTGTTTGGGCAAGGCGGTGGTAATAAATGCCAAAGCTTGGTCTTTATTGCCGCCAAATTTTTTGGCTAAATTATCGGCTAAAACGCCGAGTAATACATTCCATCCGGCGGTTGCGCCAGCAGGGTCGCCTAAAGCAATTGGTATTAAATTGCCATTTGCATCTTTATAGAATGGGCTTACGTATTTAAGGGTGCCTTCGGCATTGCGGTCGTAGGTAAAGCCATTGCGGTTGCCCACGGCGCGTACACCTATACCGGTTGGGAGGCGGCCACTTAAAATATCGAGCGAAGTATTTAACGCCGAAGGCGAGCTAAAGGCGCGGTTATATGTAGCTCGAAGCGTATTGTTTGTATTGGGTTTAAAAACTACAGCAGCTCTCGGAGATAAAAATACATCTTCAACAAAATTGTGTTTATCAACCCGCAGAGCAGCAATTAGGTTTAGTTTGCTTGTAACAGCGTAGTCGGCTTGGGCATACGCACCAATTTCGGTTATATCGTCGTCATCTTCGTTGCGGCCATGTATAGTGCCGTCTGTATTGGGGCGGGTTAGCAGGGCATCAATTCCGTAAACTAAATTTAATTTTTCTTTGGCCAAAGTGGTTCCGTGTTGAATTTGGCCGCTTATAAATTTTGAGCGGTCTATAATATCGTCGCCAGAGCGGAAAAGATAAGTTTCTCCCGAATTGCTGGCGTTCATATAAACTTGGGCAAATAGGCGTTTATAACTTACCCGAGCTTGACCGTAGGTGTAGGTCCACCCTTTAGCCTGACCGCTGCCAATACCGGTCATTTCAATTCCGGAAAAATTATTGTGGCCGGCTGCCAACACCAAATCTACTTTTTTATTAAATCTAAAATCTAAACGTCCTTCAAAATTATAGTTTTGGATTTCGAAATTACGCGAATTATCAACGGTATCTATTTTAAAGTCGTTTGTTGGGTCTGCATCGGCTGCATTTTTTTTAATAAGCGCATCTAAGGTTGCCCTTAAAACCAAACTGTCGCCGTGATAAACATAGCGGCCATCTTTTGATTGCCGTCCGCGAATAATATAGCTGGGTTCAAAGGGGTCGTCGTAATGCCAGTCATTTCCGGCAAAATATTTTCCGGATATTTTATAGGCAACTTGTACTTTGGCATCTTTGTCGGTAGTAATACGGCCAGCATTGCGCATAATAGCACTATAAGCCAATCTTTTCGAAAATTCTTTCTCGTCATTTAAAACAACTTGTGGGGGGGTGTTCTCTATATTATCAACACTATCTACCTTGGCTCTAACTCCAAACCCAAGGCTAATATTTGATTTGTTGCGCTCTTTCATATCGAGGGGCGATTCGGTAATTATATGCACCACGCCGTTTGTAGAGTTGGGGCCGTACATGGCGGCGGCGGGGCCTTTTAGCACTTCGATACGTTGAATATCGTAGGGCGTAGCCGGAATCATTTGCTGGGTGTTTACCCGCAACGATGGCACGGAGGCAATGCGGTAGTCAACCAAATTAAGTACTGCACCCGAAAAAATATTATTAAAGCCGCGCACCGTAACATTTGCGCTCATCATGCCGGTTTTAACAATGTCTATGCCGTTGGCATTTTTTAAATAATCGCTTGGAGTAGCTACAACGGTATTGCGAATTTCGCGGGCTTCGATGGTATTAATTGCGGCGGGGGCATCTAAGGCGCGCTCTTTGCGGCGGCCTGCCGATATGGTTACTTTTTGTAATTCTACCGAGGCTTGTTTAAGGCTTACATTTACTGGCCCGGCTGCATTAACGGCAATTTCTTGCATTTCGTAACCAACACACGAAAAAACTAAGGTGGCTGAATTGCCCGGAATATTGAGGCTATAATTACCGCTAAAATCGGTTTGAACTCCAATTATTGGGCTTGAATTTTTAACCACTACGTTTACAAATGGCACGGGGTCGTTTGTACTAGCATCGGTTACGGTACCGCTTACCTGGCGTTGGGCTAAAGTGCTTAGGCTGGCACCGATTAAGACCAGAACAAAGCACATAAAAGTAAATAATTTGCGCATAAAAGAGTGTTTAAGTATTAAAAGTTGTTAATTACTAAATCAATTTATCCGGATAAAAATTTAAAACTACCTCATAACGATTGAAAACACTTTTCAGCGCTACGTTATGGCTCAAACAATGTCTGTTACTACTATCTTTAAACAATAAGCTTAGCTGGCTTCTATTTTTTGTTTACAATATTTTATTAGTGCAAAGATTATAAAAATTTTCGGACTTTAGCGTTCATGGAAAAAAAATATCAATACCGTGTTATGGAGTTTGTACAATTACACTTAATTCACCTGCGGTACCACTTTGCCACAAAACGGTACAGGTTGCATCTGTAGTTCCGCATCCTGTTACGATAGTGCCATTAGTTATGACCCAATTAAAGATGGTTCCGGCTGGATAAGATCCGGCATTATAGGTTTCGGGGGTATTGGCACAAACGGTATTATTTCCGGATAAGGCAACTTCAAAAGTACATTCCGGAAATAGTGCTTCGTAGTTTTGGGCATACTCATAGTTTGTGGCATTACAGGTTGCAATGGCATCCCAGTTAATACTCCAAGTCATAAGGCCGCGCAAATTTGGGTAACCGTTGGTATTCTCCAAGGTATAAGTGCCGGGTTTAGGGCCTTCGTTTTTTAGGTAATTTATAGCGCTTGCCACTGTTGTTGTATTGGTAAAACCACCTCCGGCGGCATTAGGGCAGGCGGGCAAACCTACTGCTACTTTGGTTGGAGGCAATCCGGTAAAAAAACCTCCGGAGGTATTAAAGCCCTGAATAACTGCTTCGGTCATGGCTATAATAAAATCGGCGGTGCCTTGGTTGTAAATATTTCCATCAATACCAAACATAGATCCCGAGTTGTAAAGCTGAACATGCAAAACGTCTAACGAGTCGCGAAGGGCATGTATAATTGGCAAATAAGCCCCCCAAATGCCGCCAAATGCCGACATACCACCTTGAACAAAAGCTGTTTCGGGTGCCATTGACAAATACATTTTTTTATTGTTATTATTAACCCTAAAATTAAGCATAATTTGTTTAGTGGCCTCAATAAGGTTAATTATTTTGGCATCAACAGGGGTAGAAATAGTTCCTCCGGTAATGCTAACCGAGCTGCCTTCGAGGTCAATATCCATACCATCGAAGCCGTAGGTATTTATAATGTCGGTCATGGTGTTAATAAAGGCATCTCGCTCGGTGGTATTGTCTAAGGCAACAATTGCATTAGCACCGCCAACACTTATATTTACAATTTTTCCTTGGCTTTGCAAAGTTTGTATTTGTGCAATTAAGGTAGCTTGTGTTACTTGGTCGGGTGCAAACTCCATTTGGTAATCGGTGCCAGTTTGCGGTGTGGCAAAAGAAACATTAATAATATTGTAGCGGTCGTCCACATCTGTTAAATCAATATAGGGTGCGCTCCAGTCGCTCCAATTATGCCAATACCCAACCAAAGCTGGATTTGGAAACTGTGCCCAAGAATATATTGTGGCTAAACCAAACAGAAAGACAAATGAGTAGAAATTTTTTTTCAATTTAAAAGGTAAATTTATTGAATGGCAAGATGAAGGCAAATATAGACAATTTATTAACTCGTGCTTCGTAATATGGTAGTGTAAAAAATACAAATTTACCGTTTTCCGGAGGAAAGGTGTTTGTTTTCAACTTTCAATTTATAGGTCCAAGAAAGTCAAACATCAACAAAATATTATCTTCCTATTTCCGGATAAAATATTTTTAAATAACCCGCAACAATTTAGAAATAATATTTTGAAAATTCTAAATCTCATGTTAATTTAGCACCGTTATTTGAAACAAATATTTTCTAACCAATTTAAATTGAATCAAAAAAGGAAAAGACTCCCCCCCCCCGCGCGTGAGCAAATAGGTTTTAACCCTTTTATGGTTTTGCTTTGCTTTTTAGTGGTTGCCACCTTGGGATGCTTACGTCGCGATGATGCTTTATTAAACCCCACACCTAACAACAAAACCAATGGCATTGCCGCAGCAGCTACTAATTTACATGCCGGATTGTGGCCCCAAACTACTGCCAATAATATTGTAGTGGCGCATAGCTTGGGCGGCTTGGTAACAAGACAAGTTGACCGCAATATTGCGACAGGCATTTTAGACCAACGATTTGGTGGTTACATAACCGTCGGAAGCTCACATAACGGTGCATTTTTGGCAAATTCCTTTTTAAATGGCAATATGGAACTCTTTTTTGAAGATGGTTACCATAAATTAACCAAAGCAGCTATTTCTATTATGAATTGTAGCGATTTATTTTCGGCAATTGATTTTATTGTGCTAAATAATTTAGCTGACGACTTATGCGACAACTTGTTTGAAGCGGTAGAGCAAAGTATGGGCGAGTTTTTAAACGATTGTGTTACAGACCTTGCTACTAACAGCCAATTTTTAAATGGCCCAACCGGACTTAAAGCATTTAATAAACATACCGGCAAATTACTTTGGTTATGGGAAGGTGAATTACAAGAAAAAGAAATTTATCGACATGTGTTAGAAAGTCGTTACCAGTATAATAATGTATTGGTTATATCCTCCGGACCTCGGGTATATGGCATAGACCTAAATACTGGCACTACAATCTGGAGCAAATGGGAAACTTTTTCTGGTGAAAACAAATTTACAGGTATTGGGGATTTGTTTATTTATGTTGCGAGCGATAACGGAGATGACCTTTTAAAAATGGGCAATGTATATACCGGGGTTTAGGAAACCATTTTTACCAACGATTTGCCGCCAACCGATTTTATACCAATTTTAAACCCACCCACCCCTACCATATTACCCAATAACGATACTTTGTTGGTATTTATTTATGGCAGTTATCAGTTTAGTACTATGCTTACAATCCATAAATTAGCGGGTTACAACCTTAGTACCCGCACCATAGTTTATGAGGTATTAACAGACCCCGACCCTGATCTTGAAAATAATTACGGAACCGGGCAGTTGCCTATTATACACCAAAACCGGGTTTATTGCGCCGTAGGGTTAGATATTATTTGCCACGACCTGCTTACAGGCAAACAAATATGGAGCAAACGCTACCCGTCTATTTTTTCGTTTTCGGGTTTATTATTCCTACCCGAATTAAACAGACTATATGCCAACTGCGAAAACCAAACCCTGTATTGTTTAGACCCCCTGCACGGCAACCATGTATGGACCGAGCCCAGCAGCGGCACCAGCAGCCAGCTAACCCACCACAACGGCGTAATTTATTTTACCGGCGGTGGCGACGGCTTGCTACATGCCGTTGATGCCCAAACCGGCACCCACATTTGGAAAGCCGAAGCACCCTTCCGCAAAAAAGACGACGACGCTTTTTTTGAAGACGGTATAACCATTGACCCCCAAACCAACCGCATTTACGCCTACGACTGGGTGCGCGCCCTGTGTTTTAATACGGCAAGGTAAAGTAGCAAACTTCGACATTTGTTTTTTAACAAATCAATTAATCCCGAAGGGATTTTATGTTTATAGATAAACACAATACAACCCGTTCTATAAATATTTGAACCCTTCGGGTTCTTAGCTTAGCTGTTGCAACTACATAAAATTACAATTGATGCCCAGTAATTTAGCGCTGTAGTGCAATAGATACAAATTTACCGTTTTCCGGATGAAAGGTGTTTGCTCGCATCGTCTAATTTTAAATTTACCCACCCCAAAAAATCAAAATAAGCAGTTAGAACTCTGTTTTGTAAAGGGTTTTGCAGCCAGTCGTTCAATTGTCCGTATAGTAGTTGTAAATTATTTTGAGTATCAGCAGGGGTAATACTTTTAAGTTCACGTTTAAAGAATTGCAATAAAGTACGCTCTAAATCGTACAAGCGGTGGTTGTTTTTAAGCTGGTTGTGGGTATTGCGTATTGCGTAAGCTAAATGCTCGGTATTATGTAACTCGTAATGGCAAAGCAAATAATAAAGCTTCATAAAAGCGGTCATATCCGGCGTTAAATTCGTGTCTAACTCATTTTCATAACGGGCTATCCAGTCTAAGGCAAAATTGAATTGTTTTGTTTTAAGATAAAAGGCTACAATTGTACCGTAGGTGGTTATGCGGCGGCGCATATTTAAGTGGGGATGTTGTATGTTTAACTCGGCCTGATATTGGTTAATTAAGGTTTGTCCTTGCATTTTATCGCCAATGTGGTAAGCATACCGGATGGCCATGCCGTAATAGCGTTCAAACTTCATGGCTATTGCGGTTGGGGTGTTGACAGGTATTGCTTGAAGGCAATCTAAATAATGATTAAAATATTCAAAATTATTAAGTTGAAAACAAAAGGTTAAATAATTTACCAACACAGGCATATAAACTGCGGGGGCTTTTATATTGCCATAGGGCAATTTTTCCATCATGGTTAGCAAGGCCGTTAATTGGGTCATGGCTGCTTCGGTATTTCCTAACCAATAATGCAGCATAAACAAAGTGTTGTAATAATGAGCTTTTGCGCTGTACGATGCCGCTTGGTTTTCTGACATAAGTAAAGGGTGTTGCAGCAAATCCTCGAGATGGGCAATTTCGGCCTCGCTGCGCAGCGCACGGTTTTGCCCTTGCTGTTGGGTTGCCGTAATATTAAGGTCAATCATGTCGGCAATATTTTGATGTTGGTGCAGCATTTTGCAAGTTTCGGCGTATAGTTGTTGCCAAAATATTTGCCTTTCTTCTCCCACATAAAACTCAACTTGCCTGTAACGCAGGTAGGCAATGTCGGCCACTTTT
Organism: Sphingobacteriales bacterium; assembly: GCA_016706405.1. Lineage (NCBI taxonomy): Bacteria > Pseudomonadati > Bacteroidota > Sphingobacteriia > Sphingobacteriales > Sphingobacteriales bacterium. The sequence goes on along the minus strand of JADJJT010000002.1, from coordinate 640,266 downwards.
AAAAACAGTTCTTCTTGCAAGGCAATTTGCCGCGCTTTGTCTAAAAATTTATTGCCCAAACTCATTAACTGTTTGTCGAAGCAAATTTGTGCGTTTTCTATCAGTTCGTTTATTTCGGTTAAGGCGTTTTGGCTGCCCTCGCGGTAGCTGCGCAAAGCTTTAAGTAAAGCATTGAGCAAATACTTTTTGGTTGTTGATAAATGTTTGATGAATTTTTTGCCATTATGTTTTTTAATCATTTTTGCTTCATCATACTCACCACCGGCGGGTTGCTCGTCTATGGCATCAAGAAGCGCTAAATATTGATTGTCGTCTTTTTCGGTCGAGTACCGCTGGGCAAATTTTTTAAAATAGCCTTTTTCGGCTTTGGTAAGTGATTTAACCAATAAATAAAGCTCTTGACTCATAACAGATTAGAATTAATAGGGCAATTTAAAATGGCAGCATAGTTATTTTCTTCGTTTTATCCGGAAAAATTGCTTGGCTTAAAGTTTGAGCAAATTTTTTTCTAAAAACAACAAAATTAATCACAAACTATTTACTATCAATTACTTATAAATAAATTAAATTTATCAACTACAGGTTCGAGTTTTTAAAATTTGCTATTTTTTTGTTTGGCAAACGCCCATTTGAAAGTGCATTTTTGCAGTACGCTTAAAGAAGTTGTTTTGTTTAACTTGCATCCGGATATAAAATTAAAAAAAAATGTCTCATCAAGGCTAAAATTATTAACGGCAAACAAGAAAGCAACGCTTATTAACTTAAAATTTTATAAACTAAATAAACATCAATCAAACATGTTCTTTCAAAAATTAATTAAAACCATTCTTTTTATTTGTTTAACCGTTTTAATAACAACAAACAGTTTCGCCCAATTTAGTAGCTTAATGAAAGAAGCCGAAAAGGTAAAAAAAGAAACCAATAAAATAAACAACGAGGCAAAAAAAGTTAATACTAATTCATCCGGAAATAGCCGTAGCACTGGCAACGCCAATTCAAATTCAACCTCAAGCACTGCTTCTAATGCTTCCTCAACCGCTAATGGTCAAAACAACTGGTATATTAGTATTCAAACAGGTGCTGGCAAAGAGGGCACTAAAGAACAACCGGCCAAAGAAATTGCCGCCATTGCCGCCAAACTTAAACCAGGAGACGTTATTCACATTGCCGAAGGCGTTTACAAAGGTAAAACCGACATGAGCAGCGATATAATTACAGTTCCGGTAAGTATTATTGGCGGGTATAGCACCGATTTTAGCAAACGCGACCCATGGGGGGCACACAAAACCATTTTAAGTGGGGTAAACGGCTATATGAAAAGCGAAACTACTTCGCGCTTGGCCATTAATGCCAGCAAAACTTTTAAAAATCATGCAGACGAGGTATTAATTGATGGGCTTATAATTGACAACGGCGACCGCAATTTCTATCTGACTAAAACCAAAGATAAATACATTAAACGCAAAGCATCGCCAACCGAGGGCTTTAACCCAACCCCCGACACGCCAGGCATAGAAATAGATATGGGCACCGATGCCAATGTGGTAGTGCGCAACTGTGTGTTTACCAATATAGCTGCCTCGCAAGGTGTGCTCGATGTGCAAGTTGGTAAAAATAGCCGCGTAACCATTGAAAATAACCTTTTTGTAAACAATACCGGAGAGGCTGTTTATGCTAAAACTGCCTGGCAAGCCGCCGATGGGCATCCGCAATACTTTATAAAAAACAACACGATGCTATTTAACAGTAAATACGACGAAGCCAGCACCAACCACGGCGGCAATGCTATTAAAGTTGATGAGCGCATTATATTAACCGCCGAAAACAATATTTTTGCCTTTAATGACAACGGCGGCGTTGATAATATAAAAAAATGTAAAGCCATAACACTACAAAACAATTTATTTACCGCCAATAAATTATATGATTACCGGGAATATAATACAGCCATGACCGTAACCGATATGGCCGATTATGCCGATTTAGCCCAAGCTAAAAACAATAACAGTAGCACCATAAAAATACCCGTAAGCACCGAGTGGGCTAATGTTTATATGAGCCGTGTTTTACCCGACCGCGCTAGTATTGACGCTGGCAGCACAACGCCTAATTCAGGCATAAACGCCTTGCGCAGCATGTTGGGTTTACCCCAACAAGGAACATCTGTGGGTGCTATGAGTGAGGTTTGGTTAAACCGAATTGATTTAAAAGACGCACTAAAAGCCGGACTCCAAACATACGACGGACGAGGTTGCAGTAAACCGTAAAAAATGAAACAACCTAAGTAAAAATAATTGATAGTAATAGTGCGTGTGGTAAAACAAATACTACACGCACTATATTTTGGGCCTTTTAATTAAGCCATATCATTGCAATTTTTAAAGAAATTTTAAGTACAAACGGTTGCTATTTAGTAGCAGGTTGTTCTACAAAAACTTTGATTAAAAAATAATAAATTTTGGCCTAATGCAAACCAGCCTACCCTTGCATTTTGGCCATTACTTTATTAAATATTTCGGTTTCGGTATGGGTGGCAGTATGAAACAAGTTTTGGGCTTTTTGCATTAAGTTTTGCCGAACTTCCATATTGGTAAGCCCTTGCGCATTGGTACAAACATTTAAATAAGCACCCGTAGCGGCAGCTCTTGCGCAAGCTGCTCCGGTAGCTGCATCAGATATACTGCTGCTCATGCCTTGCTCTACCATGGCGGCAATTATTTCCATTGAGTTGGTAGCTAACTCAAGCGTGCGCATAGGCACGTCAATAGCGCCCAAGGTGGCATTTTGAATAGCGGCGGCGCGGGCAGCCTTTTCTTCGGGTGTGTTTTTTGGCATGCGCATAGCCTCGAGCAATACATTAAACGAGGCCGTATCATCGTCAACTAATTTAAGCAATTCGGTTTTAATAGCTTGCCCTTTTTCTGCCCAATCCGAAAAATATTCCCAACGCTCGTCCCAGCCGCGTTTATGGCTCGACAAATTGGCCACCATAGTAGCCAAAGCCACGCCTAAAGCCCCAGCTAAGGCAGCCACCGAGCCACCGCCCGGGGCGGGGCTGTCGCTGGCCGTTTCGTTGGTAAACTGTTGTAAGGTTAAATTTACTAACGGGCGTTTTTCATTTTTGGCTAAAACGTATTCAACTATACGCTCATCAGGGTTAAAAGGTGCCAACTCGGCCAGCCCCAACGATTTAATGGCAATGCGCACTAATTCGGCATCATCAACTCCAACTGAGCGTTGCTGTTTGCGCAAAAAATATTTGCCGGCAGCTAACATAGCTTGTAGCGGCACTAAGCCTACAATCTCCGAGCCGGTTACACGTAAACCACGCCGGTCGGCACTTTCGCACACCTCGTCAAAAGCAAGATGCAAGGGGCTTGTTTCTATATCTGTTAAGTTCATCGAAATTTGGGCAATGCCATACTCTTCAATAAACCAGCCAATGGCTTTAACACCTTTTAGTGCGCCGGGCTGCCTAATAGGGTTTCCTTCGGAATCGGTTATAATTTTGCCCGTTATAGGATTTCCTTCGCGCAGTACCCGGCCGGCCTCGCGCACATCAAAAGCTACCGAGTTAGCTCGGCGCGTGCTGGTGGTATTTAAATTAATATTATATGCAATTAAAAACGGGCGTGCCCCAATTACCGTTGCACCCGATTTTGCTATGGATTCATTCCAGATTTTAGGACCAAAATCCGGAGCCCAATCCGGATGAATTAGTTTTTCGGGCAAACCTTCGTATTCGCCGGCGCGTATATTGGCTAAGTTTTTTCTATCCGGATGTTTAGCTGCTGCTTCGTACAAATAAATCGGAATTTGTAGTTCATTGGCCACTTTTTGGGCTAAAGCATTGGCACAGGCAACACAGTCGGCTAAGGTAGCATTGCTAATTGGTACAAAAGGGCATACATCGGTAGCACCCATACGCGGATGCTCGCCTTTATGCTGGCGCATATCAATTAATGTCTGGGCTGTTTTTATGCCCCTAAACGCTGCCTCAACAACGGCCTGAGGTGTGCCTGCAAAAGTAACAACAGTTCGGTTAGTGGCTTTTCCGGGGTCAACATTTAGCAGTTCAACGCCCTCAACGCTGGCAATAGCGGCTGCAATTTGGTCAATAATAGCTTGGTCGCGCCCTTCCGAAAAATTAGGTACGCACTCGATAATTGGCAGATTTGACATAAGATTGATAAACAAATTAGATGAGATTATGTTTTTTATCCGGCAAAGATAGTATCCGGGAACCAAAAACACTTTCCGGATATAAGTTTAACATTATTTTACCGTCAATTAATACCATAAAACGCTGTTTATCGTTTCAAACTGGTGTAACTTTGTAGCTATATCTCAACATTAGTACAAAATTAACCGCCTGCGTTATAAAAAATTTTATTATTAAAAAAAGAATCATGCTTCGAGCTTTTGTATTTGTTTTTATTTGTTTTTTTGTCAGCAAACAAAGTTTTGCCTCGTATCTTTTAATTCCTATGGACGAGAAGCAAAAAAATCACTTAAAAGGATATGGCGTTGCCTACCGTGCCCTAACCAAAGAAGTTAAGGTAGATTGGTTGTTAAATTACAGGGGGGGTAGTTTTGGACTGCCTTACGACAAAGATGTGGATTTGGAATGTAGGGTAAAAGGGGTAAGTTTTGAGGTGCTTACCGATGGGCAATACGGGCAAATTGTAACCGAAATTTTACAACCCGATGTTAATATGGATGTGGTAAAATTAGAAAAAGTACCCAAAGTGGCGGTTTACTCGCCCAAATCAAAACCACATCACCCCGACCTGCCTTGGGATGATGCGGTAACAATGGTGCTTAAATTTGCCGAAATTCCGTTTGACTTGATTTACGACGACGAAATTTTAAACGAAGTACTAACCCTAAAAGAATACGATTGGCTGCACTTGCATCACGAAGATTTTACGGACAGTATGGCCGCTTTTACCGCAACTATAAAAATGCCGATTGGTATATAGACCAAGTTAAATACGAAGAGTCGAAAGCCCGGCAATTTGGTTTTAAAAAAGTATCGGAAATGAAATTGGCGGTAGCTAAAAAAATCCAACAATATGTTGCCGGAGGTGGATTTATGTTTGCCATGTGTTCAGCCACAGACTCGTATGATATTGCCTTAGCTGCCGATGGCGTTGATATTTGCGAATCTATGTTCGATGGCGACCCGGCTGACCCACAAGCCCAATCGAAACTAAATTATAATAATTGCCTTGCTTTTGAAAACTTTAAATTAGAACGCGACCCCTACAAATACGAATTTTCAGATATTGACGTTTCAGAGTCGCGCTCGGTACAGCAAAACAGCGATTATTTCACCTTGTTTAGGTTTTCGGCCAAATGGGACCCCGTTCCAACCATGCTCTGCCAAAACCATACCGATATTATTAAAGGGTTTATGGGGCAAAGTACTGCCTTTAGAAAAGACCGCATTAAAAAAGATGTAATGATTTTAGGCGAATTAGCTTCGTCAACAGAGGCTCGTTATATACATAGCGAGTTTGGCAAAGGATTTTGGACTTTCTATGGCGGCCACGATCCCGAAGATTACCGGCATATGGTTGGCGAACCCGAAACAGTTTTAGACCTTCACCCAAATTCGCCCGGATATCGCTTAATTTTAAATAATGTGCTTTTTCCGGCAGCCAAAAAGAAAAAACAAAAAACCTAAGTGGTTTTGAATTCCAACTTTCGTTGCTTTGCAATAATATGCCTTTTAATCAATAAAAAATTTATTGAAGCAAATAGGGAGAGGTTTATTTTATTTACTTAGTGATTTGCTAAAATTAGTTTATACTACTATATTTGTTGTAAGTGTTTGATAATGAACCATTTATTGCATTATTCATTGTTAATTATTAATTGGCAATTACTTAGCGGCTTGTTATAAAGCAAATTAACGTCTGAATAAGATAATAAAACAACAAGGCAATACATAGTTATTTTACCACAACGCTATCGGCAGGGGCGGTGGGTATGGCCGTTGGAGGTTGCGATTGGGGTAAAAAGCTTTCGGCTTTGCGGTTAAAAAACATACCCACCATTCCATTTACTACAAAAGTAGTGTTTTGGTCTGCCAAGCGGCAGTAGGTTTTAAGGTTTGGTTTGCGCATTGGCTCTCCGGGTATCCGGGGAGGTTGCTGCGCCATAGATGGGTCATCGCCTGGCTGTGCCATTTCAGCTTTACCCAAATAGATGTCAAATACGGTTTTAGCGTTATCAAATACGGTAACGTGGGTAGCTTTGGGGCCTTCCACTTCGTATTGAGCAAACTTGTCGGGTGAGTTGGCAGCTAATCTTTCAGGTTTAATCAAAGATAACTGTTGCAACATCATTTGCATAGTTTTTGCATCGGCGGGCGCGCCACTTCCATCGGCCTGGTTTAGGGTCCACTCTCCGCCTGCTTCCTTGCGGGTAAACGTTATATCTTGGTTGCCGCTTGCTTGCGAATTTACAACAATTTTAGTAATGGCAGCCGTATCAAGTTTAGGCATAGTGGCATTAAAAGTGGGCTTTGTTTTGCCCAAATCAAGGAAATATACCAACGCACCCACACCTAATAATCCCAAAAAAAGCAGCACTAAAGTTTTATTTGACATACAAAAAGAAAAGTATTATTTAGATTTAATTTTATTTAATTACTATTTGAACTATTTTAATTTATCCTTCATTATCCGGATGATTAAATTAAAACGTATGTGGTTGGGCGTTTAATTTTGCAAGATAATTCGCTTTGTTTTCTTCCCGAATCTTTATTTCAATAATTTATTCCCTTCAAAAAGGTATTTATCTTATTTGGTTTTATTTTACTTTCAGCGACCAAAATTAGGTATAACGCTCGGTTGCCCATTTGGTTTTTTGGCGGTTACGGCGCAGCGACCGGTAAAAGCCATAGCCAATAACCAAACCTAAGGGCAATAAAAAGTTAATCCATTTAATAAAATCTTTTTTAGCATCGGTCAAGCCTTCGGCGGTAATTGGGTTGCCTGTAATACCTTTGGTGCGCAGTTCGGCAAGCCCCGAGTTATCGGTTAGCCAGTCTAAGGCGTTTACAAATAAAATTACGTTATTGGGGTCAATTTCCTGAGGTTGAGCTTGCGGATTAGTGCCGTCGCTGTTGAGGCAAAAGTCGGCATCGCCAAACACAACCATTCGGGCGGGGGTATTTCCGGATAAATTACCTTCGACTACGCCGGCCAAAGCCAATCCGGAGGTAATATACAAGCCTTCATTTACTTCGTTTTCTAACTGAGTGGGCAATTCAACAATACCTGACTTTGCAGAGGAGAACGCCAAAGGGGTAAATTGCCCTGTGCCGCCTGTTGCTGCAGCCAGCGAACTGACAAACGGAAAGCTAACGCCTTCGATACCATTTGTAATAGGGTGCTCGGCAAATTTTTTCACTAACGGAATATAGGGCAAGCGCACTTGTTGCATGGCCATTACTGTGCCAAAGGAGCCAAATTGCTGCGGCACCATTAGGTTCATGCTGCCAAATTGTTTGTCAACCACCATATTATTGCCAACTGTTACCCCTTTTTGGGTAAGCCATGCCGATAGTCCGGTGGCATTGGGCTGCACCATTGGCGACTGTGGCAAGGCGGTTTCGGCTTGGTTTAGGGCTACTAAAATGCCTTTGCCCGAGGCCAAAAATTTATCTAAGGCGGCAAAATCGCCGGGTGCAAACGAGTCGCGGGGGGCAATAATGGCTAAGGTTTGGTATTTACTAACTAAAGCCGAGTCAGAAAGGGTAGCGGGCACAACATCATAAAGCACAGTTAGCTCTTGAGCCGCTTGGGGTATGGCCTGAAGGGTTGCCTCGCCGTGGCCTTGCACCAAGCCAATTTTGGGTTTGCTGCCGGCGGCCATCTTTTTAATTAAAGAAGATAAGTCGTACTCAACAGACTGCCCAGGTTGAATTACGGGTATAATTTCGGTTTTATCTTTGTATTGCAGTTTTGCCCCAAGGTAAGCGCGTTGCTGTTTGGCTTCGTTGCGCTCGCGCACTTGTATGCCTACGGGCTGAATGCCGGCTTGCTGCACCTCTTTTTCTTTTTCAGGGGTTTCGCTGGGGTTTACAAAATCGAATACCAAATTGCCGCCCGAGGCGTTGGCATACTCGACCAACATTTCTTCAAAATCGGTGCGAGCTTTATTTACAGCTGGGGGTAAATTGTCCGAGAAATATCCGGTTACAGTAATAGGCTCTTCTAATCCGGATAAGATATTGCGCGTGGCGTTGCTCAAAGTATAGCGTTTATCGGCGGTAAAATCGAGCCTAAAATACAAGCGACTAAACAACCAGTTGGCTACAATTAAAACGCCAATAATTAGCAAAATACGGTTGCGTAATGCGGTTTTTGTTAACATATCTACTTAAAAATATAATAGTCGGAGGAGGGGTTAGTTTATTCCGGATAAAAAAAATAGCCAGTTTTAATAAAACTTATTCAGCCACACGGCGGCGCGCTAACATAACTTCGGCCAAGCTTAATCCTAAAAAGCAAATACTTAGTAAATAAAAAATATCTTTTGTATCTAAAACGCCGCGCATAATGGAATCGTAATGATTTTCGAGGCTTAAATAGTTAAAAACATAGGCTAAAAATCCGGAACTGGTGCCGGCCAAGACGCCAAAAATAAATAAAAACACTACGCCAATCAGTAACGCCAATAAAAAGGCAACAATTTGATTATCGGTAATACTACTGGCAAACAAGCCTATGCCGGCGTAGGCGGCAGCTAATAACATAATGCCAATATAACCAGTAATGATACTGCCGTGGTCAACTTTGCCCAAAGTGGTAATAGTGTAATACCAGGGCAGGGTAAACAATACGGCCAACCCCACTAAAGCCATACACGCTAAAAATTTGCCTAAAATAACTTGCCTGTCGGTTACGGCTTTTGTTAGCAATAGTTCAATGGTACCGGTTTTCTTTTCTTCGGCCAACATACGCATAGTTAGGGCTGGAATAAAGAAGAAGAGCGTCCAAAAAGCGATGGTAAAAAACGGCCTTATAGAGGCTTCTCCGGTAAAAAACACGTCACCGTTGCCGGTTATCCAGGTAAAAAATCCGGATAAACCTAAAAATACAATCAATAAAATATAGGCAATTAACGAGTCGAAAAATACGCCTAATTCGCGGCGCGCTATTATTAGTATTTTTTTCATATAAGTATATTGGTGTGGGTGGTCTAAAGTAAATCAAGCAATGCCGTTAAAGCAGCTATGATTGGATTATAATATCCCTCCGGATATAATTTATTAATTGGTTTTATTTCAGGGTAAGGTTTCTAAATATTTCTTCGAGGTCGCGCTCTACGGGGGTAAGTTCGGTTATAACCCAGTTATTGGCAACGGCAAGGCTAAATATATTGCGTCTTGAGCTTAGCTCGGGTTTGCTTTCGACCTGAAAAAAGTTGCTTTTCCCGTCCCAGTCCACTAACGAAACAGTTTCTAAATTGCGCAGGGTATTAAACACTTCGTTAGGTTGGGCGTCTTCAATCCGGACTTTGGTAATTTCGCGGCCACTTGCCTGCCTTCGAAGTTCGGTAGGGTTGCCGTCTGCTACAATTTTCCCGTCGTTGATAATTAAAATGCGGTTGCAGGTTGCCTCTACTTCGGGCAAGATATGGGTACTAAAAATAAGGGTTTTTTCGCGGCCTAATTCGCGTATAAGTTCGCGTATTTCTACAATTTGGTTGGGGTCTAATCCGGTGGTAGGCTCATCTAAAATTAGTACGGCGGGGTCGTGAATCATAGCTTGAGCCAGCCCAACCCGTTGTCGGTATCCTTTTGACAGTTCGCCAATTTTTTTGTGTTTTTCGCGGTCTAAGCCGCAAAGGCGCACCATTTCTTTAATGCGTGCGGGTATATTTTGTTGTGCTACGCCTTGTATGGCTGCCGAAAAATGCAGGTATTCCATTACGGGCATATCTAAATACAGGGGGTTGTTTTCGGGCAAATACCCAACTTGGCGTTTAATTAAGTCGGCATCTTTATTAATAGTGTAGTCGCCTATGGTTACTTCGCCTTCGGTAGGGGCCATATAGCAAGTTAAAATTTTCATAGTTGTAGTTTTTCCTGCCCCGTTAGGTCCTAAAAATCCTACAATTTCGCCACTTTTTACCTCAAACGAAATACCATCGACTGCACGTTGTGTATCGTACTTTTTTACGAGGTTGCTTACTTTAATATTCATAAATTGCTATTTAATGAAATTTGAGGCGCAAAATTACAAAAACGTTCCTGAAAATGTTAAAACAATTTTGTTACACTTTGTTAAGAGTGCGCTAAAGGCCGTTTCGTTTTGCCGGATTCATTCGGCGACATTGCAAAGCAAAAGATTTTAAAATGGGCATGATAAGCCGGAGTTTTTGCCCGCTTATTGCGTTTGGTTTATTACAAGTAGCCATAATTTTTTTTAGGGGCCATGGCCAACGGGATAAAATATAGACATAGGCACAAACAATTATTGCTTGTTAATATGTTAATAAAAAGTATTTAACATTATTTCACAATTTACTTCACCTTATTAAAACAAGCGTGTATATTTGCCGGTAATTATTGTATCTTATAAAATAGGATATTTACTTTGAGTTTTTTGACCACCTAAAACAACAATTTTCAACTTTTCCGGATAATAGAAAATAGCAACGCCCCCCTTCAGACTGAGCCTTTGGGTAATCATACTGATATAGCAAGCACCCTTGGATGAAAAAAAAGAAGACCAAGCGGCCAACCCATACTTGCGTATAGTTGCCTACCAAAACCGAGTATAGTTAGTAAATTGTACCTATAGTGCAGCAGAAACTAGTGGCAGTATCCATATTATATTATTTGTAAACTTTAAAAAAAATCTATTATTTAACGGGTACAAAGCCCATTGGATAGTTTATTTAATAACAAAAACGCGAAGTAAATTGCGTATAAGTAGTAGTTATATAAAATTATCAAAAAAATTTATAGGAAAACACAGTAAAACTTTGCAACTTTGTAGGTCGCTTGAAAACTTAGTAGTTTTCCGAAACTATTAACTCGGCCAGCACGGTTAGTCGTTTGCCGACTGTCGTGCTAAAGTATCTGGAAAGTGTAAACTTGCAGGCAGATAAAATAACATTTATATAACAATGGCTTTACGGTTAGGCAGGCGGAAGTGTTATTTCAAGGGAAGAATTTTCTAATAAAAGTTAAAAATGTATTGTAAATTTGTACTTCGTAAACCGCCCAACGCAAAGCCTTTTCCGTTATGCCCAATGCTAAAACGACAATACCAAAACATCAGACCGACAGAAAAAACTAATTTAGGACTGAAATAAATTGACAAGTGAACAGATCTTTAGAACAGTACATAGACAACATAAATAAACGCTTTAAACTTGGTAACGCAACCGAGCATACTTTTCGGGGCGACTTACAACAACTGTTAGAAAGTTTGGTGCCGACAATCAGAGCAACCAACGAACCCAAAAGACAAAGTTGCGGAGCACCTGACTACATCTTGACAAAAAAAGATATTCCTGTTGGTTTTATAGAAGCTAAAGACATTGGTGATAAAGACCTTGAAGGAGCAAAGAAAACAGGAAACAAAGAACAGTTTGACCGTTACAAAGCATCACTAAATAACATCATATTTACAGACTATCTCGACTTTCATTTATACCGTGACGGACAGTTTGTAATGAAAATTACCATTGGAGAAATCAGCGAAAAAGGCATAAAACCGTTGACCGAGAATTTTTCAAGTTTTGAAAACTTCATCAAAGACTTTTGCACCCACATCGGGCAGACAATAAAAAGTTCAAAAAGACTTGCAGAAATGATGGCGGGCAAAGCCCGCCTTCTTTCTGAAGTTATTGAAAAGGCTTTGACAAGTGATGAAACCAATCACGAAGACAGCACACTGAAAGACCAAATGAAGGCTTTCAAACAAATTCTAATTCACGACATTACGCCAAAAGGATTTGCTGATGTTTATGCACAAACCATTTCATACGGAATGTTTGCGGCTCGTTTGCACGACCCAACTTTACCAACTTTCAGCAGACAAGAAGCAGCCGAACTTATTCCGAAATCAAATCCATTTTTGCGAAAACTATTTGGCTACATAGCTGGACCTGATATTGACGACCGCATAAAATGGATAGTTGACAGCTTGGTAGAAATTTTTCTGCATTGCAACGTGGAAGAAATTTTAAAGAATTACGGAAAGTCAACAAAAATGGAAGACCCAATCATCCATTTTTACGAAACTTTCCTAAGCGAGTACGACCCGAAACTCCGCAAAGCAAGGGGCGTTTGGTACACACCGCAACCCGTTGTAAATTTTATAGTTCGTGCTGTTGACGATATTCTAAAAACTGAATTTGACTTACCGCAAGGACTTGCAGACAATAGCAAAACGAGAATTAAAATTGAACAACAAGGCAAGAAAGTTGAGCAAGACGTTCACAAAGTTCAGATACTTGACCCAGCAACAGGAACAGGTACTTTCCTTGCCGAAGTGGTAAAACACATTCACAAAAAGTTTGAAGGACAACAAGGCATTTGGAGCAATTATGTTGAAACACATTTGTTACCTCGCCTCAACGGTTTTGAGTTGCTAATGGCAAGTTATGCAATGGCACACTTGAAATTAGATTTGCTTTTAACCGAAACAGGCTACAAGCCAACCACCAACCAACGTTTTAGAGTTTATCTTACAAACAGCCTTGAAGAAAGTCACCCCGACACAGGAACTTTATTTGCCAATTGGTTAAGCACCGAAGCAAACGAAGCAAATCACATCAAGCGTGATACGCCTGTTATGTGTGTAATTGGTAATCCACCGTATAGCGGAGAAAGTGCCAACAAAGGCGAATGGATTATGAAATTGATGGAAGATTTCAAAAAAGAACCGGGCGGAAAAGAAAAGCTGAAAGAACAAAATTCAAAATTCATCAATGACGATTATGTAAAGTTTTTGCGATACGGTCAGCATTTTATAGAAAAAAACGGAAGTGGAGTTTTAGCATACATCAACCCACACGGATTTTTAGACAACCCAACTTTTCGTGGTATGCGATGGCACTTGCTTAAAACTTATGACAAAATTTATACGATTGATTTACACGGAAACGCCAAGAAAAAAGAAACTGCACCAGACGGTTCACAAGACGTGAACGTCTTTGATATTGAACAAGGCGTTTCAATCAATATTTTTGTAAAAACAGGCAAAAAGAAACCAAACGAACTCGGACAAGTTTTTCATTATGACCTATATGGAAAACGGGATTTCAAATATGATTTTCTCTCCGAAAATTCGCTAAAATCAATTCAGTACAATTGTTTTACACCTTTCAAAAACAGTTTTTTGTTCAAAAGCATTGATGAAGCAATGCTTAAAAAATACAATGAATGGATAAATCCGATTAATCTTTTCAAAGTCAATGTAATGGGTTTTCAAACCCATAGAGATGATTTTGCAATAGATTTTGAAATGAAAAATATAAAATCAAGAGCCTTAGACCTTATCAACAAGGAAAATACAAACGAAGAACTTTTTAAAAAATATTCAATATCCGATAATCGAGATTGGAAACTAGAAAAAGCAAGAAATGAAATTCAAAATGATAAAAATTGGGAAAGTAAAGCAGTAAAATGTGGTTATAGACCTTTTGATGATAGACCTTGCTATTTCAGTTATGTAATGATGGATTATCCACGAAAGGAATTAATTCAAAATGTGCTGAATAAAGAAAACCTATTATTAGGAATTGGTAGACAAGGATTAGCGGTAGGTGATATTGATTGGTGCTTAACAACCGTTTCAAAACATCCTGTTGACGCAAATATTTTTAGACGTGGTGGAGTAAATCTTTTTCCGCTTTATTTATATCCTGACAATTCAGGTCAGCAAACAATTGAGCAAACAACAGAAAGACAGCCAAACTTAAATCTTGAAATTGTTAATCAACTCGCTTCCAAAATTGACCTGACTTTCACGAATGAAAAGCAATATACAGAAAATACTTTTGCTCCAATTGATATTGTAGATTACGTCTATGCGGTTTTGCATTCGCCAACTTACCGAGAGAAATACAAAGAGTTTTTGAAAATTGATTTTCCTAGAGTACCATATCCAAAAGACAAAGAAACATTTTGGCAATTGGTAATCTTTGGCTCGCAAATCAGACAAATTCATTTATTGGAAAGCTCAACCGTTGAGAAATACATCACGCAATATCCAATAGACGGAGACAACATTGTAACCAAACCAAAATATCAAGACGGTAAAGTTTACATAAACGACACGCAGTTTTTCAACAACGTTCCGCAGGTGGCTTGGGAGTTTTATATCGGTGGTTATCAACCCGCCCAAAAATGGCTCAAAGACCGAAAAGACCGCAAATTGGAGTTTGACGACATATTACATTATCAAAAAATCATCGTAGCCTTGACAGAAACGGACAGACTAATGAAAGAGATAAACAAAATAGACATCGAATGACAGAAGCACTGGGCATAACACGGGTAACCGTTGCACAACCTCCCTTTTCCTAAGCGACTTTTTGGGCTAAAACACCCGCCGCAGCTACATTTGCCGCGTTCTGGGCAAGTCTCAATTTTGAATTTTGAAAGCCTTAGTTTGAGCCTATTACTTCCGGATAAAATTGCATCAGCGCATTTTCCGGATAAATTTGCGCCCTCGTTTTTTTATTCGGATAAAATTAAGGCAGCCCGCCTCAAAATATATTTCATCCGGATTTATTAACGCAAAAAAACAAGCCCTCAAATCGCCTCTATTTAAAACTTATAATGTAAATTTGCCAAAAACTAACGGTTTTTAGACAAACCGCTGTTAGGTGCAACGCCTGGCGACATCTGAACAGGTATTGACCTAACAATTCGACAAATAACGAAAATATTTTTTAAACTGACACTTTATTTTGCAGGACCATTTATTTTTGGACAAACTATTCATTCATATAACAAGATTATGGAGAAACAGACTCTTGAAAACTTCGTTAAAGCTATAAACGAGCATGACGTTGACAGAATTTATTCACTTATGACAGACGACCACAAATTTATTGACGCACATGGTAATGAAGTAATTGGCAAGGAGAAAATGAAAGCAGGCTGGACAGGTTATTTTCAATGGTTTCCTGACTACAAAATTGAAATAACAGACGTATTTGCCAACGACGACACTCTTGCCGTTTTTGGTTTTGCAAGCGGGACTTTCAAAAGTATAAAAGCAGACAAAAACGTAAACCATTGGAAACTTCCTGCATCATGGAAAGTAGTTGTAACCGACAATAAAGTTAGAGTATGGCAGGTATATACCGATACAAAAATTCCGTTTGACATCATTGGCAAAAACAAATGACACTAATTGAACGACAAAAAGCGCACGTTGCTAACATCGGTAACCGTTGCACAACTCAAATTTTATTTAGGTAGTTTTTGGGCTAAAATGCCCGCCGTAGCTGCATTTGCCGCGTTCTGGGCAAGTCTCCATTTTGAATTTTGAAAGCCTTAGTTTGAGCCTATTACTTCCGGATAAAATTGCATCAGCGCATTTTCCGGATAAATTTACGCCCTCGTTTTTTTATCCGGATAAAATTAAGGCAGCCCGCCTCAAAATATATTTCATCCGATTTATTAACGCAAAAAATAAGCCCTCAAATCGCCTCTGTTTGAAATTTATTATGTAAATTAATTTGCCGAAATTATGAGTTTTAGACGGACTGCCGTTGGCAGCTATTTAGCAGGACAACTTTAAACTTAAACCATAACAATAAAAAATGAAGAATTTAATCATTACAACTCTTATTTTGACCAGCTTATGCTCTTGCAATCAATCATCTGAAACAAGCGACACGGTTTCAACCCAAGATACAATTTCCACGAATTACGAAATAAAAACAGGTGGGAGTAAAATGATACAGGTTGACGGTAAGTATAATGTTTGGACAAAAAAAGTAGGTGACGGAAAAATCAAAGTTCTACTTCTGCACGGTGGACCAGGATTTACTCACGACTATTTTGAGTGCTTTGAAGATTTTTTGCCCAAAGAAGGAATTGAGTTTTATTATTACGACCAATTAGGTGTCGGAAACTCTGATATTCCAACAGACACTTCGCTATGGAATATTCCACGCTATGTAGAAGAAGTAGAACAAGTTAGGAAAGGACTTGGCTTAGATAATTTTTACTTGCTTGGACATTCTTGGGGCGGAATGTTGGCAATGGAATACCTGCAAAAATATCAAAGCCATGTGAAAGCTGCTGTTCTTTCTAATATGACTGCTGGTATGAAAAGTTATACATCATACACTGAACAGTTAAAGCAAAAACTATTCACTCAACAGGAATTGAAAACTTATGATTCTCTTGACAAACTCAAACTGTATGACTCACCTCAATACCAAGACCTCTTAATGAATAAGCTTTATACACAAGTTGCTTATCGAAAGCCAGTTGAAGAATGGGCAGAGCCATTAATGAGAGCATTTAAGAAAGCCAATCACACTATTTATATTCATATGCAGGGTGTGGACGAGTTTCACGTAACTGGTAATTTTAAAGATTGGGAAATGTGGGACAGGTTGTCTAATATTAAAGTTCCGACACTTGTGATTGGTGGTATGAAAGATGAAATGAACCCTGACGATATAAAAAAAGAAGGTCAACTCATATTGAATAGCAGAACGTATTTGTGCCCTAACGGAAGCCATATGAGTATGTATGACGACCAACAAAATTATTTTAAAAAATCTTATTGCATTTTTGAAAGACGTGGAAGAAAACAAGTTTACGCCAGACAAAAAGCAATAAAACAGCAGCCAACAAGGGTAACCGTTGCACAACTCAAATTTTATAAAGCGGGTTTTTGGGCTAAACCGCCCGCCGTAGCTGCATTTGCCGCGTTTTAGGCAATTTTGAATTTTGAAAGCCTTGGTTTGAGCCTATTACTTCCGGATAAAATTGCATCAGCACATTTTCCGGATAAATTTACGCCCTCGTTTTTTTATCCGGATAAAATTAAGGCAGCCCACTTCAAAACATATTTCATCCGGATTTATTAACGCAAAAAAAAGCCCTCAAATCGCCTCTATTTAAAACTTATAATGTAAATTTGCCGAAACTTATGAGTTTTTAGACGGACTGGCGTTAGCGGTCAGGCTGTGACGACCGTGCAAACTTGAAACGACAGTGACAAATATGAAACGACAAATCAAATATCTGACGCCTGCTTTTTTTGCGAGTTGCATCTTTCTGACGGCTTGCAACAATTCAAACCCGACAGACAACTCAACAACTAACATTCAGACAACAATGGACAGCGTAACACAAAAAATTGAAGCCAACAAACAACTCGTCCGACTTTGGATTTTGGATGGGTGGAACAATAACCGAAACAAAGAAGTGGTTGACCAGGTATTCGCTCAGGACTGGGTGGACGGTAATCCGACTTTTGCTGACCAGCCAAAAGGGATTGAAGGTGCAATGTATTTTGTAGAGCAATACCGTAATGCACTTCCAGACATTCAATTCAACATTACGCACCTGGTTGCCGACACTGACTATGTGACATTTCGCTTTGAAGCGACCGCCACTCATAAGGGAACTTTAATGGGTATTCCAGCGACAGGGAAAAAAGTTGCCATTACAGGAATTGTAATCCATAAAGTTGAGAACGGACGATTTGCAAAATCTTGGAACGAGGTGGACTTGCTTGGACTGAAAATGCAACTTGAGCAGAAATAACAATTACAGACTACAAACAAAAAGCACGAACCGCTAACAGTGGCAACCGTTGCACAACTCAAATTTTATTTAGGTGATTTTTGGGCTAAACCGCCCGCCGTAGCTGCCTTTGCCGCGTTCTGGGCAAACCTCAATTTTGAATTTTGAAAGCCTTGGTTTGAGCCTATTACTTCCGGATAAAATTGCATCAGCACATTTTCCGGATAAATTTACGCCCTCGTTTTTTTATCCGGATAAAATTAAGGCAGCCCGCCTCAAAACATATTTCATACGGATTTATTAACGCAAAAAAACAAGCCCTCAAATCGCCTCTATTTAAAACTTATAATGTAAATTTGCCGAAACTTATGAGTTTTTAGACCGACTGACGTTTCCGGCAAACTGAATAAAAACGCGAATAAACATCATGACAAAGACAAAAATTCCGATAGAAATCCAAGAGAAGGCTGACACAATAATTGATATCTTTAATGCCACGGTATATAAAAAGAAATCAGGAGTAGAATTTTATTCCACTTATAAGGGAGACTTTTTATATTTAAACAGAAAAGAAGGTAAAAGAGATAGTCCAATTGCGAGACTAAAATACAATGGGAAAATTGATAATTGGGATTTTGCGATTTTCAGATGGAGCAATGAACGCTATGATCCAGAGGAAATTTTCTTTCCTGGAGTAAAGCATCTAAATGGATCAATCGAAGGAGCTCTTAAAGCTGGCAACGAAGCATATCCTCCAAGTTGGGAACCTTTACGGAAAGACATGTTAAATTTTTTTAAGCAGTTTTTTGATAAAAAGACATAGACAAATGATTGAAGGTAAATATTATTATGATGATGGAACTGAATATAATCCAGATTTATATCCCAAGCCGGGTATTTGTCTGGTATGTAAAAAAGATAAAGATCCAAATGAAGAAATACTTTGTAATTTAAATCGAATGGATCAACACGATCATATTGGTTTTCGATGCTTTGCATTTGAAGAGGATAAAGAAAAATAAAATCAGTCTGCCGTCAACAGTGTTGCAAATAAAAGCGGCGTGAAAATTGTAAATTGAAGTTCAGAAAGCCTTGCAAAATTGTTGGCAGGGAAAGTGTGAACTGCCCACTCGCCCCGCCCTTTCTTAATCGGTTTATAGGCTAAAATGCAGTAAGACAACCGTTAATCGAATGATACCAAACCAGCAGCCGATTTAACTTTTTAAGCTATTTAACAATGAGACACAAACTTGACCCAAACGAAATAAGAGTTTACCATAGAGAAAACTCCTGTATTTTCAAAAAAAACAAGGAAGAGTTTGGCGCACTGTCTAATATGGCATCGGGTTTTCCTTTGCGCATCAATGGTGTTGACATCCGGACATCTGAAGCACTTTTTCAAGTATGTAGGTTTCCGCATTTACCTGAATTACAAGAAAAAATTCTTGCACAAAATAGTCCGATGTTTGTAAAAATGATTAGTGACAAAAATAAAAAGGAAGACAGAGAAGATTGGCACCACCTGAGCTTGAAAGTTATGAAATGGTGTATCAATGTAAAACTTGCACAAAACTTTATTTTATTTGGGACGGCCCTACATGAAACTGGTTTGAAGAATATCGTTGAGAATTCAGCTAAAGATAATTTTTGGGGAGCAATTCCAAATGAAGACAACACAATTTTTACCGGAAAGAACGCACTTGGCAGATTACTAATGGACTTGCGACAGACGTTTTACAGCAAAGACATTTATTCGCTGCTCTTAATTGAGCCACCACAAATTAGTAATTTTCTACTTTTAAACGAACCAATAGGCATTATTGACGAAAGGCAAAACTTTATTACTGCATTGCAAAACTATTGGCAAAGCTCCTACAGCAATATTGAAGAGCTAACATATGAACATGAACCTTCAACCAAGACAAAAACCACGATGCAACGAAAAAAGAAAAAAGCAGATACAGCTTCATCTCCAAATCTGTTCAGTAATTTCTAACGACATATCTTTGTGGGCGAAAAAATCCCCGGTCGCCAACGCTAACAACCCTTTTTTGGATGCCTTAAAATGAACCTAATTAAGCCTAATGAAGTGAATTTTGAAAAAACCAATACCTGCTGCCCAATTTGACAGGTATTGGGCATTTCGGCGGCAATTTTGGGCATTATCCGGATAAATTTACTTCCCGCTTCATTTTCCACCTCAAAATATATTTCCTCCGGATTTATTAGACACAAAAAAACAAGCCCTCAAATCGCCTCTGTTTGAAATTTATAATGTAAATTTGCCGAAATTATGAGTTTTTAGACGGGCTGCCGTTGACGTAATGGTAAGAAAACAAATAAAACAAAAGGGCTTCAGAAAATGGACAGCATTAAACTAAACGACATATTACGACTTGACAATCTTAGCAACGTGAAAATTCGCTTCAATTTGATGTTCGCTCAAAATTGGAATCCAATAGAACTTTTTAAAAATGGCGACATATCTACAATGTTAGCCGGGCAATATTGGAACTACAACAAAAACAAATCATACAAAGCAGGGCAAATCACAGTTGGACTCGTTAAGATAAAACCGAATGAAGATTTATGGTTACTTTTTCATATTGGACAAGTGACTAAGGACTTGAATCTGCTAAATGGTGTTGGTTACGAATATCAAGGGCTACCCGAATACGAAAAATATGTGGGACGCTTAATCGTAAAATTTAAGAACAAAGCGCAGACAATGATTCGTAATGCCAAGTCAGTGATTGACGACTGTTATGTTTCTCAAATTTTACCCAACACTTTTGACAATGACTTATTTCCTGGTTACGAAAAGGTAAATATTTCTTGGGATGAGATGAAGCGATTATTGGGAAAAGAGAATTGGAAAACAGCACTTGAAAACCAAAAAGGTGTTTATCTTCTGACCGCTGTATCAACCGGTAGAATGTATGTTGGTTCTGCTTACGGAGAAAACATGATTTTGGGACGATGGCAAACATATGTAAATACAGGACACGGTGGTAACGAAGGACTCAAACGACTGTCTTTTGACTATATTAAACAGAATTTCAAATATTCAATCCTCGACATTTACAAATCAACTACTGACGACCAAATTATTATCGACAGAGAAAATTGGTGGAAAGAAGTTTTAAGAACCAGACAATTTGGATACAATAAAAATTAACAACACCTTCAGCAAAGGCATGTAACCTAAGTTTTGCCTAAATTGTTTTTTTCCGGAAAAATTATCTTCAAAAACTAATTGGACTCCCCAGGGTAGCCATCTCCAAAACGTTGGCACCTGCTATTCCGGATTAAAATACGTCATTTCCAAATATTAAAAATAGAAACAAAAAAAGCATTTTTTTAAAGTTTAGCCTTATTTTTGCTTCTCGAAAAATTAACCGCCTTACAAACTTAAAAGTAACGCATTTATGAGCAAGCAGCTACTTTTTATTGCCTGTCTTTTTTTGTCGGTATCAGTATGTTTTGCCGCCAACTACTATGTATCGCCCACGGCAACCGGCTCGGGCGATGGCAGTTTTAACAACCCCTGGAAATTACAACAAGCGTTTAATGCTCCGGCAGCAATTAATAACCCAACCGACACCGTTTGGATTTGGCTTAGAGAGGGCATTTATACTAACTCTTTTAACAGTGAAACTTCGTTTAGCTGTTTTACCAATGGCAAAGTAAATGCACCCATCATTTTCAGAAACTACAATAATGAACGGGCAACAATTGATGGACAACAAACATATACGCTGGCTTTTAGTCTTGGAAATTGCAGTTACACTTGGCTTTGGGGTATTGAAGTAGTTAATTCTGATACCGCTGACCGCGACCATCCAACAACAGACCGGAGGGGCGATATCTATTGTACTGCCCCAAACATAAAACTTATAAATCTTATTGTTCATGATATGGGTAGCGGCTTAGATTTGTGGAAAACAGCAACCAATTCAGAAGCTTATGGTTGTCTCATTTACCATATCGGCAATAATCAACTCAATGGAACAAACTGGGAGGGTCATGGGCATGGCATGTATTTACAAAACGATACAGTTGGCATAAAAAACATTCATAACAATATTGTTTTTAGCACTTTTGGATATGGTATTAAGGTTTGGCAAACAACTACCACCAGCGCACTTGGAAACTTTGACATCCAAAGAAATATTGTATTTAACGGAGGTGCCGCCTCTGAAAATTTGGGCGGAGTGGGTAATAATTACAGGACACATAATTTTTTTGTAGTCTCAAATGGGGCCAACAACCCTATCCGCAATACTGTTATTAAACACAATATGACGTTTGCCGGCACAAATACGCCCCGACCCCCTGTTAATGCTTTTGGGCTAAATTATGGGGTCGAAAATATGGTTTTAGACAGCAATTACCTGACGTGCCAAACAAGATTAGGTTTTAATAATACCCCTATTTTTGATGCCTCAGTTGCGGGCAATCATATTATTGGCGGCATACCTGCTCAATATGGATACTACCTTTGGGGATTTACTACCACCGATTACCCCCAAAACACCTACTTGCCCGAACTGCCCACCACAGGTTTAGCGTATTTTGTAACACCCAATAAATACGAAGAAAAACGAGCGCATCTTGTAATTTACAATTGGGAAAGCGCCGACTCCGTTCAAATAAACATCGCAGACTCCGGACTTCAACCCGGCGATGCTTATGAATTAGTTAATGCGATGGATTATTACAACGATATTACAGTAGGTGTTTTAGGTTCAAACAGCATAATTACAGTCCCAATGACCGGACATACTTTTGCCCCCGTTATAGGATCTTCAAAGGACCCAGTATCGCAATTTCCTGTTTTTGGAGTGTTTGTCCTCCGAAAAGCTTGTTCATTTACTCCGGATATAATAGGTGATAAAACCGTTTGCGCCAACGAGCCACAAACCTATTCTGTAGCCGAAACTCCGGGCAGTACCTATACCTGGACGGTAACAGGAGGCAATATCATTACAGGGCAAGGAACCAACAAAGTATCGGTAATTTGGAATAATGGGATTATGGGAACTATTAACGTGGTGCAGATAACACCTTAGGCAAAATTTGATTTATCTGTTTTCTTTTCCGGATTTTTTGCCTCATACCCTATTCCTCCGGATGCAGAAACTCCAGAAAATTCAACGTTAAAAAATAAATTTCCCATTTTGGGAATTTTTATTTAACTTTGTTAAAAATTAAAAATTGAGAGTAATTGCAAAGAAAATATTACGTGAATTTTGGAAAGCTCATTCTGATTGCGAACAACAATTAAAAGCGTGGTATCAAGAAGCAAGTAATACAACCTGGCAAAACATAAATGAATTGAAGGCAGATTTTCCGAGTGCAAGTATTTTGAACGATAACAAAGTTTGTTTTAACATAAAAGGGAATAATTATAGACTGATTGTCAGAATTAATTTTTCTTATCAGATGATGTGGATTCGATTTATTGGAACACACGCTGAATATGACAAAATAGATATAAATAAAATGTAAAAAAAGATGAAACTAAAGCTAATAAAAAACGAAAACGATTACAATCAAGCACTTGAAAGACTTGAAAAAATTTTTGATGTAAAACCCGGAACAGAAGAAGGCGATGAATTGGAAATTTTGGGAATTTTAATTGACAATTACGAAAAGGAACACTTCCCTATTGAACTTCCTGACCCGATTGAAGCCATTAAATTTCGGATGGAACAATTAAATTACTCACAAAATGATTTGGCAGAAATAATTGGACTAAAAAGCAGAGTGAGTGAAATTCTAAACAGAAAAAGAAAATTGTCGCTCGGAATGATTAGAAAACTAAGCGAAAAACTACATATTCCATCTGAAGTCCTGATTCAGGCGTATTAAAAAGGATTCTATAAAATAGGTAACAACTACCTCAACACCTTTGGGCAAAGTGCCCAGCCCGAGTTTTGTTCAAGCAATTCTTGGCTATAGTTTTAGGCATTATCCGGATAAATTTCCGTTCTGTATTTTATCCGGATAAAATTAAAACAACCCGCCTCATACCCCATTCCTCCGGATTTAGTAAACACAAAAAACAAGCTTGTTAGGGTGTAACCTATGATTAAAATATCAAACAAAATTAAATCAATAATTTTAATTGTTTGTTTCGGATTATCATGCTATGGCTTCTTAATAAAACTTCCTGCCCCCTTCAGAAAAATTGATTCTGAATTACATGCGCTTTTTTTCTTTGTAGCTGCCGCATTTTTAAATATTTTATTCAGAATCAAGAAAACTTATAATCACTTTTTTATATTTGGGATGCTATTTTTATTTGGTGCTTTTATTGAGTTTGCCCAAGATTATTCGAATAAAATATGGCATGAAAAAATTCATGGAAATTTTGACCCACAAGATTTGAAATACAACTTGTTTGGTTTGTTGGTATTTTCTTTGTTTTGGTTTACCTATTATTTGTGGGTGCAAATTTATAAACCAAAACCGAAATCAATTGACAATCAATTTTAAACAAACATAGTTTCACGTAATAAACGCCGCCTTATTTCATTAATCTTGTTGACGACAGTAATTTTTCTGCCCACCTGCACTAATTTCACCTCGTTTTGTAGTATTTGTTGTAATATTGCCCTACAAACGAAATATTTTTGATGCATCAATTGAAATTAAAAAAGCTTTTATCTATATTATTGTTGTGGTTGCTGCTAATAACGGGCTTCGTTTCGTGCACTGCCAATACTGACGATGATGACGGCCATAACAAACAAACAGCCCTAAGCGAAACAAGCCGCAATAATGTTCCAAGCCAAAAAATGGCAGTAATTTTAGCCGATATTCATTTGGCAGAGGCAGCACACGAATTGCGCACAAAATTAGGACCCGACAGCACTTGTTTGCAACCAATTCCTGATTATTACGGACAAATTTTTGCCCTGCATGGGGTAACTGCGCAACAATTTAAACAAACCTATTATTGGTACTTAAATAATCCCGCCGAATTAGAAACCCTTTACGACGAAGTAATTGCCAAATGCCTCGAACGCGAAAAATAACCGAAACAAATCCATTATTTGACCACTTTCAACAGGTATGGCAATTAAATAGCATCCGGATATAAAAAGAGCATAATACATTCCTAAGATTTACTAAAAATATAATCAAACAAACATTAACTAAGCCCACAAATAAATTGCCGACCTCCATCGTTTTTACCGTCATCAACGACCTGAATTTCGACCAGCGAATGCAGCGAATTTGCACCGCACTGGCAGATGCAGGCTATAAAATTACATTGGTAGGCCGGATATTGCCCCACTCTAAACCATTGCCCACCATGCCTTTTGAGCAGGTACGGCTTAAAAATTGGTTTAACAAGGGTAAACTGTTTTACATAGAATATAATTTGCGTTTGGCTTGGTGGCTGCTTCGCCACAAATTTGATGTTTACAGCGCAACCGATTTAGATACCGCTTTGCCCCAGTATTTTGCTGCCCATTTTTGGCACAAAAAACCCTTTGTTTACGATGCCCACGAGTATTTTCCGCACCTGCCCGAAATTATTAACAGACCTTTAGTAAAACGTTTTTGGCTTTGGGTCGAGCGCACCATTGCACCCGCCGCCAACGCTGCTTACACAGTTAGCGACTCGTATGCGCAAATTTTTAAGCAAAAATATGGTAAAACTTTTGGTGTAGTGCGCAATGCCACCGTTTTACAGCCTCAGCACCAGTTGCCTAACCTGCCCAATAATGCCGAAATTTTTAATAAAACCTATATCTTATACCAAGGAGCCGTAAATATTGGGCGCGGAATTGAGCAGGTAATTGAAGCAATGCCGCTAATAAATGAAAATTGTTTCTTGTATATTTGTGGCGATGGTGATGTGTTGGCCAATTGTAAAGCATTGGTAAATAAGCTAAATTTACAAAATAGCGTGCATTTTTTTGGCCGGATACCCCCCGAACAACTCCGGATGTTTACCCAACACGCCACTTTGGGATTTACTTTTTTTAGCAACCAAGGACTAAGCTACGAGCTTTCGCTGGCCAACCGATTTTTCGATTATATGCACGCAGGTGTGCCACAGTTATGCAGCAATTTTACCGAGTACGCCGCTATTAACGCCAAGTATCAAATTGCACTTTTATTGCCTAATTTGCAGCCCGCGCAAATTGCACAGGCGGCCAACCAACTGCTCAACGACCCAAAATTATACCAAAGTTTACGTCAAAATTGTTTAGCTGCCCGCGAAGTGTATAATTGGCAAAACGAAGCAAAAACCTTACTGACCATCTACCAAAATATAGCGCCCGCCCCTCAAATGAGCTAATTTTGTTGTGATTTTTTTGACTTTAACTCCGGAAAAGCAAAATAGCAATATCATAAGGCAAATTGCATCCGGATAATTTAAACTCCGGAATAATTCCCTAAATTCCGGAGGAATAAACTATATTGCTTCGCAAAAAACTCCTCAAAAAAACCATAATATTTCTATTATTACACGTATCTTTGCGGGTCAATCTGTTAAAATTAACATTTTATCTCATATTGCAAATCTATTATTTACCAATAACCCGCAAAATCTATTAAGCAGAAAATTAAATTATGGAGTTTTTAGTGTACCTACTACCAATTTTTGGCGTTTTAGGCCTTATATATATGTACGTCCAGTTTAACTGGGTGAGCAAACAAGATGCCGGCGAAGAACAAATGCGCACTATTTCAAAACATATAGCCGATGGCGCTATGGCCTTTTTAAAAGCCGAGTATCGAGTGTTAGCTATTTTTGTGCTTATTGCCAGTGTATTGCTTGGTATTATGTCGCAAATAGTGGCTACCTCACATTGGCTAATAATAGCGGCTTTTATTGTTGGTGCATGCTTTTCGGCCATAGCTGGTTTTATTGGAATGAAAATAGCTACTCGTGCCAATGTGCGCACTACACAAGCCGCCCGTACAAGTTTGGCACAGGCCTTAAAAGTTTCGTTTACTGGCGGAGCTGTTATGGGCTTAGGCGTTGCGGGTTTGGCTGTTTTAGGCTTAAGCCTGTTGTTTGCCTTATTTTACTCGTTTTTTATGGGCGGAAACATGGCTGGTGGCGGCTACCAAAAAATGACCCTTGTTTTAGAAGTATTGGCAGGTTTTTCTTTAGGTGCCGAAAGCATTGCCTTGTTTGCCCGCGTTGGAGGCGGTATATACACCAAAGCTGCCGATGTAGGTGCCGACTTGGTAGGTAAAGTAGAAGCCGGCATTCCCGAAGACGACCCCCGCAACCCCGCTACCATTGCCGACAACGTAGGCGATAACGTAGGCGACGTAGCCGGCATGGGTGCCGACTTGTTTGGCTCGTATGTGGCTACCGTTTTAGCCACTATGGTATTGGGTAATTATGTAATACGCGACAATCCACAACTAACCGATAGTTTTGGCGGTATTGGGCCTATTTTATTGCCTATTGCCATTGCCGGACTGGGCATTATTTTTTCAATCATTGGAACCTGGTTTGTAAATGTTAAAGACGACGGCACAGCAAACTCCGACAAAGTTCAAGGTGCTTTAAACCGCGGCAACTGGTTTTCGATAATTTTAACAGGTATTGCCTGCTATGGCCTAATTGCTTGGATGCTGCCCAAAGAAATTACTTTGTCGTTTTTTGGTGAAGGAACTCGCACTATTAGCTCGTTAAATGTATTTGGCGCTGTTGCGGTAGGTTTAGTTGTTGGCGCATTAATATCGTTAATTACCGAACATTATACCGGATTAGGAAAAGGCCCCGTAAATGCCATTGTGCAACGTTCGGCAACAGGCGCAGCAACTAATATTATTGCCGGATTGGGGCAAGGTATGCTTTCAACAGCATTGCCAATTATTATATTTTCAGGAGCAATTATTATTACCTACTGGTTGGCCGGATTTTATGGCGTTGCAATATCGGCATCGGCCATGATGGCAACCACAGCCATGCAATTAGCTATTGACGCTTTTGGCCCTATTGCCGACAACGCCGGCGGTATTGCCGAAATGAGCCACCTGCCCAAAGAAGTGCGCGAGCGCACCGACATTTTAGACTCGGTGGGCAATACCACTGCCGCCATAGGTAAAGGCTTTGCTATTGCATCGGCGGCACTTACAGCACTTGGTTTGTTTGCCGCTTATGTTACCTTTACGGGTATTGACGGTATTAATATTTTTAAAGCACCGGTTTTGGCAGCCCTGTTTTTAGGCGGCATGATTCCGGTTGTATTTTCGGCTTTGGCTATGAACTCGGTAGGTAAAGCTGCAATGGCTATGGTAAACGAAGTGCGCCGGCAGTTCCGCGAAATTAAAGGGATTATGGAAGGCACCGGCAAACCCGAGTATGGCCGTTGTGTAGAAATATCAACCCAAGCAGCCATACGCGAAATGATGCTGCCCGGATTAATTACCATTATTTCGCCCATTATAATAGGTTTTGTGTTAGGTGCCGAAGCGTTGGGTGGCTATATGGCCGGCGTAACTGTTTCGGGGGTTATGTGGGCAATTTTTCAAAGCAATGCCGGCGGCGCTTGGGATAATGCCAAAAAATCGTTCGAGAAAGGCGTTACCATTGATGGCCAGGTTTATTATAAAGGCAGCGAGCCTCATAAAGCCGCCGTTATTGGCGATACCGTAGGCGACCCCTTTAAAGATACCAGCGGCCCTTCGATGAATATTTTAATTAAATTAACTTGTTTGGTGGGCTTAATTATAGCACCAATTTTAGGAGGGCACACCTCAGCCGGTAGCGGGGGACATGGCAATTTACAACAACAAAAACAGCATCCGGATAAAATAAACAGCCAACAAAAAATTGCCCAAACTGCATTAAATCCCCAACTTAATGACAGTAAAACAATATCATATCCTCCAGCACAAAAATAAATTTGAACATTTATAATATAAGTAGGATGAAATAAATATTGATGTTATTTATTCCTTACTAATTCTAAAACATCCGGATAGAGGCTTTAAAATGCTTTCTATCCGGATTTTTTATTTTGGGTTCAATGCGTTTAGGTTTATATTAATTTCCAGCCCCACTCCTTTTTTTCTTCTTTGTAAGACCTTATTGCTCTCCCTGTGAATGGCATACCATCTTTAAGTTTATATTTCGTTAAAATTGATGGGTGAATAAAAACATCATCAATAAACCCGAAGGGTTTGCCAACAGGTATTTTTACAACTGCTGATACTTCTTTCGTAAATTGTTTTTTGAGTTCTTCGTCGTTAAACTTGGTCGCTGTATATACTTGATGAATTCCTCCATTAACATCACTTTTTTCAAGTCGAACTTTTAAGGTTTCGCCAATTTTTACCTCCGAGACGAATCTGTCGTATTTAAAAAAACCAAATTTAGTTTCAGATGCTATGAAATTGAGTATTTTTCTCTCTGAGTTTACAAACTCAACAATTACCGATACTTCGGGCACATCGCTAAACAGCAATGCCTCGGCAGCAGGTGCATATTTTTTATAGAAATTGAGGTTAGATTTAGCAATTTCGGCGGTTTTATACCAATTTGTAGTTTGCCAGTTTGCAATTTCGGCTGGAATTTTAAAGTTATGTTCTGTTCTTGCCTGAACTAACAAATCTATCTCTGTTCTTGCTTCGTTATACAGATTTTTTGAAATTAAAATTTTTGCCATTTTTTGCCTTAGATTTATCAGCATTTCTTCCGGACTTTTGCACATTAAGGCTCGGCAATAGCAGGCAAACACTTTTTCCGGATCATTTGAATACGCTTCTGCCAACAGTTCCCAAACCCAAAAATCGTTGCGTTTTTTTTGGGCAAAAGGCAATAAAGCCTCCAGCATACTATCCTTATCGCCTAATGCCAACAATAGTTTTGCCTTGAAATAAGACAGGTATTGAAACGTAGGCTCGGTTATCATATAGGTTAAATCCGGAAGAAAAGCCTCTGCCTTCGCTTTATCAAAAATTGTTTCTCCGTTTTGGGTTTGTTTTGGCAAGAGATGCTTTGCATAATTTATGTAGGCTTGCTCAACAATAGCCATAACTTCTCTGCCATTCGGCATTTTTTCCTTTTTAAAATCATCAGCTATAAAATTTCTTAAACCCCACCAATCGGCAAATTCGATATAACGGTTTGTATCTTTTAGCAATTTGTGTAATGCTCTAAAAAGCGCACTATATTCTTTTCGTAGTTTAGGAAAATGGAAGGTTTTGATGGCTTCAAACAGTTGTATGCCTCTGTTATGGTCTTGCGGATTATTTTTTAACAAAATAAAAGCCATTTTACCCACCTGCCAGCACAGTTGCTCAAACAGCATGGTTTCTTCTGGCGGCAACTCAAGGTTTTTTAGTTCGTTCAGCCATAAAATAAACGCATCGAACTGTTCAAGAGAACTATTTTGTTTCAAATAATCGTAATACACCCAGCTTATATTGCGTTTGGGCCAAATATTACCCGGATCTGCCTGCAATTCGGCTTTTGCAAGAGTTAAGGCTTGCGCTAATTCGCCCGATTCACGAAGTTTTTTTATATCTCTAGCTGGCATATTCTTCTTGTTTAAAAGTTTGCAATGCGGTTTTAATATTGGAGAGCAAGGATGGGCTATTGGTTAAATTTTGAATGGGCACTATTCTGCCAAAAAAACCATTCTTGTTGTATTCAAAATCTAAAACAGCTTTTTCGCTGTTTCGTTTAAAGGTATAGCGTTCTTTATACTGCAAATGTTCAATGTCGTCAATTGCAATTTCGGTATCTTTAAACAAAAATACCAAGTCGTCAAACAAACTCTTGGTAAAGGGGAATTTTTCCTCTAATTCAAGGTCAAATTCTATTTGGGTTATAATTGTTTCGGCAGTATTTCTCTTAACGGTAATATTTGGCAAATGGTTTACCAATTCGGCTATTGCCTTGTTAAACTCGTTGTTTGGAGATTGGTTGGGCATTACTGTTATTGCATTTTTAAACACGTTTTGCCCGTTTATATAAGTTCTGAAAACTGCTTTGTCTTGTTCTCTCGAAAAAGTGTACCTAATTTCAAAACCTATTTTATTCCATGCTACTATATCTATATTTTGTTTTTTTACGGCATGGCGGATTTTTATAAAATGATCCTGTATTGGAATTGCCTGCGCCAACAGGTGTAAACTTGATAGTTGTTGCAGCAACGTGTTATCGAGCCATATTTCTTCTGTCTGAGCCTGTGTTCCGGTTAATTCGTTTAAGGCATCTTGTACAGGTAAATCAACAAAAGCCAAAGCCGAATAAGAATTAAAAAAAGGTGGATTTAATGCGTACAATGTTTTTGCCGCACGGGTAATAGCCGTGTATGCCCAGCGATAAAAATGCTGATTTGTTTTGCCGGATTTCTGTTGTTTATCGTTAAAACAGTTGAAGCCTTCTGTATTATCGTTATCCCAAATGGTAAAAACATTATCCCATTCTCCGCCCTGTGCTTTATGGCAGGTTACGGCATACCCAAATTTCATCAACAAGCAATTAAAAAATTCGTCTTGCATGATGGCTTCTTTAAACTCCTCTGTTTTTGGCTTTAACGCTTGGTGGCGGTTTCTAAAATCAACAAATAATGCCTGGGTTTCTTCGGGTTTTAGGGCGTTATCGCCATAAAGGAAATTTTCGAGCATCTTGCCGGTTACAATTTTACTATTGTTTTCTGCATCCGGAAAAATCAATTCTACCTCACGCCAGCAAAGTTCAACCTGATTTTTACCCCTTAATGCTATGGTTCGCCTTGTAACGGTATCACTTACCTCATTAACTACGGCAAACTCACCGTTGAAAACACCTTTTTTGTAATTGTTGCCGCCCATAATTACAATATCTGTTTTTTGAAGCGGCAGAGCAGCACTGCCAAACCTCCGTTCTCTTATTTGTAAATTAAGGTTGTGGCAGGTTTTGTTTTTGCTGGCTATAATAATTTTTGGATTTGCCGCCTCTTGCCAGGTCTTCAGGAAAGTTTCGTAAGAAGGGTTTAGAATATTTTTACCGTTTGAACGCAGATTAAAATTGTTAAAATATCCGGATGAAATGCACTTGCGAATTTTTGCCGCAGTTTTCAAGATACCGCTATCGCCGCCCTGCCTTTGCACTTCTTTCATTTCAGTTTCTTCTGAGGCAAGATTAAATTTCTCTTCAAGATAGCTGGCATCAAAGGCTTTTGAGCTGTTATCGCCTACGGGTGGCAACTGGCAGGGGTCGCCAACAAAAATAATTTTAGAATTTACATTTGGCTGGGCAACTCTGGTGTAACTAATCAAATCGGATAATAAATGCCCGGTGCCAAAACGGAAAAACTCGCCCTCGCTTTTAACATCAGACAACATAGAAGCTTCGTCCACAATAAAAATTTTTCCAGCCACCGCTACATTATTCCTGATTTTGTAGGAGTAAAAAAAAGAATCGCCTTCTTCAACGGGCATCATATTATCATAGCTGTAAATAGATTTGTGGATAGTAAAAGCCTCCTGCCCGGTTTTTTCCCTTATTACTTTGGCTGCTCTTCCGGTAGGTGCCATCAGGGCAAAATCTTTTTCAATAGAAGCGAGGTACTCGACCAAACCTGCTAAAATGGTTGTTTTACCGCTACCTGCATACCCTTTTAGCATAAAAACCTGTACCGGACCTTTCCAAGAACGCCGCTAATTTGGTTAGCGCCTCCTCTTGACCGGGACTAAGATTTAAATGTTTAAAATGGTTGAATATGCTCATAGGATTTTTTTAATCAAATGCAAAGTTAGGATTGTTCTGTGAATTGATACTGCACAACAAATAATATTTATATGATAAAAATATACCAATATAGCCTAATCAACCCCGAAGGGATTTTATTATTATAGAAAAATTCCAATGAACAAAGGGCTCGACCCCAACGGGGGCGTATAAAAAACCCAATGCAATTTGGTACTATAAATAAATATTTGAACACTTCGGGTTTATATCCTTATGTGCAATCTTCAATCTTTTGAGGGTTGCAGTTATATTTAAACCAGTTTTATTGTATTCCCGGCTTTTTTTCTATTGCGGTATCTTTGGTTTGAATGGATTTAAATATTTCGCCTATACATTCAAACAGACTAATCGTTCCGTTGGGTGTAAATATGTCGTGATTCAAATAGTTACCTCTATTGTCTTGATAATCCAAAATTTTCTTATCATTATGAATAAAACCATTCCTTTTTTTGATTAAATGATATGCCGTTCTAATTAAACCATGATCTTCGCCGTTCCAAATTTGAAAATACAAGCCTGCCAATTTTTGCCATTCTGGCGGTTGAGTGCCAGTAACCGGGGTATTGGTATTGGTATAAATTTGATTTTCCTCCTTGTAACCCCAATCCAAAAGGTCTAAATCATTACCGCCATTATTAAAAATCCATTTGTAATTTGACGATTTTATAACAAACTCTTTATTAATTGACTCGATTATCATGTATAACGCAACAAAAGCATAGGCAAACTCCTCCTCTTTTCCAGCACGGGATAAAAGAAAATAAGAAAGTTCAAGCTGTTTTTTAATAGTGGTTTTTAACTCATCAGGAATATTTTTGTTTTCTAAAATTTCGTTCGATTCGTTCAAAAAATTAAAAGCGTGCTTTAAATATTTAGCTCGCGTTAGCCCCTTTTCAATAGATTTGTAGATTTTATCGATAGCTTTTCTGCTATAATTTTCATCAACACTTAGTTCGGGCGATTCTTTTATGATAAAATCATCTGCGCCTGCTGCATGCAACTCCATAAAATTCCAGATTTTATTTGTTGCCGATAAAACAATAACCTGAATACCAGGATTATACGCCTTAATCTGTACTAAAATTTTATATCCAGTAACATCTTCGGGTCTTGCAGGTTCAAAGGATTTTGCATCTTCAAAATCATCATCATGAAGCCTGAAATCTAAAATAACAATATCGGGATTGAAATCGCCCTTGACCATACCTAACGAATTTTCGATAATCTCCTCCTTGCTTAAATTCTTAAAATCACCCCCAATAGATTCAAATTGAGATTTAAAGAGCCTGTCAGAACAGATTTTTGTAAAAATACTATGCCATCCTTTGTTCACCTCGTCATCTATATATAAAACATTACCTCTTTTCGGAACAACCCGATTTGCTGGCTCAGTAGTTTCTGCAACTGGAGAAAGCTCTGCAATTGGGTACTTAAATTGTAAATATTTAAAATACAGATTGCTGCCTATTGTTTTTTCAATGGTTCGAATCTGGTCGTCATTTATTTGTAAAGCAGTAGCCCAACGATAAATAGCCCACTCGTTGGCAATAGAATGATGGGATTTGTAGTTGGAAGGTGGGTGTATTAAAATGGAATTTATAAAAGAATCATAACCATCTAATGGTTTTATACTTCCATTTGCATACCTGTTTTTTATATCTTCTAAATCTTCCAGCGTCTCCTTTATTAAATAAATACCCTTTGTAAATAATATTGATGGCTCGTGGCAGGTTGAGCCTAAAAATTGAAAACTTTCTTCGGCAATAAAAACAATTGGTATTTTTGATTTTTCTCCTAAATTTTTAGCTAACCTTATATGATAGGCTAATCTCAAACCAAAATATTCTAAATAGTTTTGGGTTAAGGCAATTTTAATGAAAACAATATCGCTTTTTTCTATTCTCTTTTTTAATCCTTCTGTAATCTCCATTTCCAAAATTTCATTTATATACAAATCAACATCTTTATCTATGTCAATATCGAAGACAAACTGCTCTGTTCCTGTAAAAAAATCGTACCTGTTAAACGATGTGTTATTGCCATGTACTAAAAGTTTATTCATGCTATTTCGTTTATTTTTTGGTCAATAACCGATTTTAAAGACAAAATTTGTTCTAAAGAAATTGAAGCGTACTCGCCACCTGAAAAAATAGACGCCGTTTTTTCATTTTCTAAATCTGGCTTTATAGCCGTATTTATTTTTAAGTAGCTTACCCTTTTTATTAGTTCTTCCCCGCTAAACTCAATAGCTGGGTATTTTTCTTTTATAGCATGTTTATTTAATTCCTCTGCAATACGGTTTCGCAGGTTAAGGAGCAAACTCAATTTCCAGTTTTCGCCAAATTGAAGTACCAATAAATTAACCGCTTCCTGCTTTTCACATGCTTCAATAAACAATTTTAGATTTTTAGGCTTAATGGACATTTTTTAGGCTAAAAACCTTCGAAAGCATTACTATTGTTAGCTTTGAGGACAATCAAAGGTTATGAATAAAAAAATGCTTTTACTGTGGTAAAAGGTTTGTAAAGAAAAACGGACTTGTAAAAGGAGTTCAATTGTATAAGTGTGCTCATTGTGGGAAACAATTTTTAGGTGGGCAACGCATCAATAACGAGACAAATATGGGAAGAATACAAAAGTGGTAAACAGACCTATTTGCAGTTAGCTCACAAGTATAATTGTTCTGTTAAAACGATTCAAAGGCGGTTAGACAAGATTAAAATAGTGGCTACAAAAAACAGGTAGAGTAGTCGTTGTATTAATGGACACCACCTATTGGGGCGGGGTTTTGGCGTAATGCTTTTTAAAGATGCCTACACCAAAGAAAACCTTTTGAAATATTATGTAAAGACAGAGACCAATGCGCTGTATATAGAAGGAATTAAGGAGTTAAAAAGGCGAGGTTTTACTATTTCGGCTATTGTTTGTGACGGAAGAAAAGGCTTATGCGTCGTTTAAGGGTATTCCTGTTCAAATGTCGTTCATCAAGCAGCAATAATTCGAAGATATTTGACCCGTAAGCCAGCTAAAAGCTGCACAAGAGCTGATGGATGTTGTAGATTTGATGAAGCAAACAGACAAAGAAGCTTTGTCGGAGCATTGGGCTATGGCTGAAAAATGGAAAGTGTTTCTAAACGAGAGAACTGTAAATCCGACTACAAACAAATCGTTTTATACGCATAAAAGGCTTAGAAGTGCTTATCGTAGTTTGAAGAATAATTTACCTCGTTTTTACTTGGCACGATAACAGGGAACTTCAAATACCTAACACAACCAATGCTATTGATGGACATTTCGCAGATTTAAAAAACAAATTAAGAAACCATAATGGCCTATCAATGAAACGGAAAATGAAATTTATAGATGGGTTTTTAAAGGTATAAGGGCTTTCTGAAAATATCAAAGGCTTACAATATACAGTAAACTTGAACCAAGCGTCTAAAAAATAGCCTAATTTTTGTCCATTACTCCGATTTTTAGAATAAAAATCCTTTGAATTAATAAGCAGAAAAGGAAACTCATTATCTTTGAGAACACTCGCCGTAATTCCTCCGGAAAAAAAAACCAATGGCTAATTTTTGTTTTTAAGGGGGGCCCCCAGGGGCCCCCTTTTTAATTAGACATGGGGCGCCGGGGGGCGGCAATACAGTCAAACTCCGCTAAACTATTTGTATCTCTTTGTTCTAAACTGTTTAAAAAATGGTCAAAACCTCCGCCGGTAATTATTTTTACCGATTGGTAAGCCGCTAATTCAAAATTAGTGCACTTTTCAAGACGATTTGTTTTATCTTCAATAATGGCAATTTTCATGGTTTATTTATAAAAGGTTAATATGTGTTTAAACCCCTCGGCTGCTTCAATTTTCTCATGTGTCGGTATACTCCTAAAAGGTTCGCCTAGTCTTATTTCGTCAGATATACCGTTTGAGAAAACCATAAGTGAACTGAGGTAATTAATTCGGTATGCCCCTTCTGCAAATTCAGATTCTATACTCCAGTCGCAAAGGTTTATCAAACAATTCTTTATGGAGCTAAAATCGCCTCCCTTAAGGTTAAGTTTATTATCATGAATTGACCTGCCTTTCTGAAATGAATTTCGGTGCAGAATGGTAAGTACTAATTTTTTATTAGTTTCTTCAGTTACAGCATATTCCACTTCCGGATGCTGAGGGCGTTTTTGTATTCCTTCAAAAATTAAATCAAGCCCTTCGCTGAGCCATTGTACGTCTGTATAAAAATTTTTGTTTACGAGATTGGAAATCTTTGGTGCTGAAAAACCGTTTAAATATTTGTCGTGCTTGTTAAGAATAAGGTTTAGCAAGCCGTCATTTTCATCTCTGATTTCAATTTCATTTTTAAAAACATCAATTATATGCTTAAATTTTTGAAGGGTTTTCCCACCCCGTTGAATCTGATATTGTTCGGGCAAAATAAAATCTTCGGGGTGTAGCGATGGGTTTTTATTACACGCCTCTAATAATTCTGGCGAACTCCAGCCAAAATAAATCCGTTTTTTAGGGTCTCCATGGCCCCATCCGTCTTTAGACACCTCTTTATTAAATAAGAAAGCCCATATTTTTGCATTTAGAGTATTATTCAAGTAAAATGAATAAGAAGTGAGCTTACGATACTGTTCGTTTGCTACACCTAAAAATTCGGACAAATCTTTAAATATTCCCAAATCGCGTTCGTTACCCCAGCTATGGGTTGTGTATTTTAGGACACTGTCATTTGAAGATAATTCCTTTAACAGGGCAACCAAGCTCTTAGGTTCATGCCAAACGGGGAGTTTTTCATATCTGTTACCTTGATTAGGATTATTCATCCGTTCGTGCTCTTCTAAATAAAGTGCCGTTTCACTTGGGGGGAGTCCTCGTTCTATAATTTTTTCTTTAGTAGGGGGGGTACTGCTTCCCATAAGTAAACGAAAAATCCCTAATCTCCTTAGTTTTGACCTTGGCGGCTCTTCGTTTGATTTATCACTTTTCCCCGTTAAACAATCAAATCGCAATTGCAGTTTTTTATACAGTTCATTGTCTTCCCCTTTCACCATTTTTAAAAAATCCAATTTTCCGGAGATAACGTTTTTCATTTCGGGTTTGCCTTTTAAACCCGTTGTTTTATCGGCGGTGTATTGCTGTAAAAAAAATATACTTGCTTTTTCATAACCATATCTTTCCCAGTAATACAGCCACATGCGCAATTGTTTTATATAGCGTTTTTGCACATTTACTTTATCGTTCACCAATAAGCCCGTAACCTCTTTGCGGTGTCCGTCTTTCTGCAAACGGGTTTTGGTTTCGTTAATACGAAAACCCTGCTCGGCTAAAATCCGGTGTAATTCTATTATAAATTCGCTACCCGGTTTGTAAACATTGTGTTTAGAGCTAAAACTAATATCGTCGGCATAACGGCTGTATTTTAGCCTGAAACGTTTGGCTACTCCTGTAAGAAGGTAATCGAGTTTTTGGCATACTATATTTGTTATAACTGGCGAAGTAGGCGCGCCCTGTGGCAATACATTTCGTTTAACTTTTTCCCATTCGCCTGCTTCGTTTTTTCGCTCCACTTCCATTTCGGTGCAGCACAGCGAGGCGATAATATTGGCTATTCCCAACCGGCTTGTATCCGGTATTTTATTTACCAACCAAAGGGTGTTTTTTAAAGATTTACCTTTTTGGGTTCTTAATGAACTGCCAGCCTGCAATACATAAGCATCTTTTTCAGCGTTAAAATTGTTTGACATATGAATGGGACGACCCAAAGGTGTTTTGACGAATACCCTTCCCTTGCCCTTATAAAACTTTACAGGCTTTTTTGTTTTCAGATAATTTTTTTGAAAATCCCCCCACCCCATAGAAAAAGGTTTTTCCGTAGCAGTCTCATTCAAATTGAAGGGTTTTAGTTGCAGGGTTTTCC
Organism: Sphingobacteriales bacterium; assembly: GCA_016706405.1. NCBI lineage: Bacteria > Pseudomonadati > Bacteroidota > Sphingobacteriia > Sphingobacteriales > Sphingobacteriales bacterium. Next base: position 601,865 of record JADJJT010000002.1, on the reverse strand, counting down.
ATACCCTTGCCTGGTCTATACTCTGAAAAAAATCTTTCAGGTCTATATTATACACATAATTACTGCCAACATGCAGTTTAGCATTGTCCACAATTGACCTTTCCCAAACAAAACCCGTTGCCGCATTATGCGGTTCAAAAACAGCCTGAAGTATAAGCGCCAGCGTTTTTTGCAATGCTTTTAACCCTTTTACCGGCGCGTGTATGCTTCGGTCTGCCCCAGATTTTTTTTTGATGTGAAAGGCTTCATACCTTTTGCCACCCAATTTAGGGTTGGCGTGCCAGGTCAGTTGTTTCAAAGCAAACGGAACCGTTTTTTTTCCATAAATAAGGGGTTTTACCTCGTTTAACAAACGAAGTAAATCTTCTTTCGACTGCATTTTTTCAAAGGCAGTTTTAATACGGTCTATATGTTCTTGCGCTGGTTTCACTTTTTTAAATAGGTTCAATGAAGCCTGCTGCTGTATTCTTTGTGTATGTATAGAAATAATAATTAATATATTATCGTATCATTTAATCTGTCAGACGAGAGCTAACAAATTACCGATAAAACATTCATACTCCGATGAAACGGAGAACACCAACCGATTCATTCCAGTTGGCACAATTCAATATCGTGTAGCAGGCTTTCAAAGAACAGAGTGCAAAGTAATCATCTAACTATGCAGTAGAGCTGCACAAAAGTAATTATTTTAAATTAATTTTGCGCCAACTGCTGCACTATTTAATTAAAACAAAACCAATCAAACCAACCCCGAAGGGGTTTTATGTTTATAGAAAAACCCTACAGAATAAAAGGTTCGACCCCGACAGGGTCGTATAAAACCCCCCTACAACCTGTTCTACAAACGTTTGAACCCTTGGGGTTCTTCTCTGCCCATATTTACAAAAATTACCCCCCCGCCGCACCATAAAAAACAAGAACACTATGGCTACAAATAAAAATGCACTTATACGCTACAAAGTATTGGATAACTGCTTCAGAAATCCGGGAAGAAGGTATTTTATTGATGATTTGATTGCCGAATGTGAAAATATCTTGCTTGAAATAGATCCGGAATCGAACGGCATCAGCCGAAGGCAGCTATTTGAAGATATTGCCTTCATGGAAAGTAAAGAAGGCTGGAGCATTGATTTGGCAAGGCACAGGTTTGGCAAAAAAGTGTACTATCGCTACGCCGACATGTCGTTTTATATTAATAATATGCCTTTGAACGAAGTAGAAATTAACCAGTTAAAGGCTGCGGTGGGCATACTTTCGCAGTTTAAGGGTATGCCACAATTTGAATGGGTAAATGAGCTGGTGCCTAAACTGCAACAAGGAATGGCTATTGATGAAATGCCCACTACTATTATGGAGTTCGACAGCAACCAGTACCTAAAAGGTATTGAGCACCTTGGGCAATTGTATAATGCCATTTTCTATAAAAAAGTACTTGCCATTAGTTATCAGCCCTTTGAAAATGATATTCCTTTTGAGGTTCGGCTACACCCCTATTTTTTAAAACAATATAATAGTCGCTGGTTTTTATTTGGCTATAATCCGGAAAAGAAAAAACACGACTGGAATTTGGCTATAGACCGCATTGTATCTGTTGAGGAAACAAAAGGGGCGTATCAAAAAAACAATAAAATAGACTGGCAGGAGTATTTTGAAGACATAATCGGCGTTACCAAACCCGACAATGCCGAACCCGAACAAGTAGTGTTGCACTTTAAAGGCAGAACAGGAAAATACATGGAGACCAAGCCCTTGCATGGTTCGCAAAAATCGAAATGGATAGACGAAAATACCTTAAAAATAAGCCTGCACGTAATTATCAACTACGAGTTAGAAAGGTTAATACTTTCGTATGCCGATATGGTTGCGGTTATAGCACCATTAAGGCTTGCCGATACCGTTAAATCGAGGTTAGAAATGGCAATAAAGCAGTACTAAAAAAATGCAAGATAATTTTAAATACATATTGAGTTGCAATTAACAGTTCTTTTGACTTTGGGAAGGTATGGCTTAAATAAATTTCATTTTTACTAAAACTAAACATCCGGATAGAGGCTTTAAAATGCTTTCTATCCGGATTTTTTATTTTGGGCGGGTTTTTAAAAATTACACGGAAGTCAAAATTTGTTTTTATCATAACTAATTCCTAATTTTAGGCGATAGAAAAAAACAACCAACTACCAAAAATGAAACTAAAAGATTTATACAAATTGCAAACCATATCGGGTTGCCATTTTTCGGCATCAGGGAAAAAAGTAGTATATGCTTTGAACCGTATTGACAAAAAAACCGAAAAAAAATATTGTAATTTGCAACTCATCGAGGTTAAAACTGGTAAAACCCAATCGCTCACCAAAGGCGATTTTATTGATGTAGCCGCCCGGTTTTCGCCCGACTGCAAATGGGTTGCATTTTTAAGCAACCGCACCGAAAATAAAACCACTCAACTATTCCGGATAAATATTAAATCCGGAAAAATTAGTCAATTAACGCATTCAGATGCCGATATTCAACAATTTTCATGGTCGCCATCTGGCCGGCAAATAGTGCTTCAAACGCAGGCGCACACCAAATCCGAAATAAAACGCCGCAACAACGAAGCGCAAAAAGCATTGGGTGTGGTTGAAATGCACTATAAAAAACGCCCATTTTTTAAAAGCGATGGCATGGGCTACAACCGCGAAGAAGCCAACCAAATTAGTGTGCTTGAAATTAAAAATAAAAAAATTAAAAATTTAACTCTCGATAAAGATTTTACCAACAATGGCCCAATATGGTCGCCGTGTGGCAATTTTATTGCTTGGGTGGGTAGTAAATTTCCGGATTGTGATTTGCACCCTGGAGAGGATGAAATATATTGCCACAACCTCGAAGAGCAATCGGTGCGCAAATTGCCCGGCAGCCCCTCGCCCAAATGGTCGCTAACTTTTTCGCCCGATGGAAAACAATTAGCATGGATAGGCAACAAAAATGCAGCCCAATGGTGGAGCAACTGCCATTTATACCTTCAGCCATTTGACGGCAGCAGCGAACCCGAAATATTAACCGAAAACTTGGGCATGTGCTGTTCAAACTTATCGTTAGGCGATGTTAAAAGCGGCGTAACTGATTCGGCGCCCATTTTTACTGCCGATGGGCGCGGGTTAATTTTTCAATACTCAAGCGAAGGGCATACCTATATTGGCACCCTCGATATAGCTACCAAAACCTTATGGCCTACCGCAAACGAGCCCGGCGTATGCTGTGAATTTTACACCGATGCGAGCCGCCAACAACTATTATATGTGCACGGCAGCTTTTACGACCCCATGCAAATAAAACTGCTTGCTGCCAATGGTCAAACTCAAAATTTGACCCAATTAAACAAAAATCTGCTGCAAAACTACAATTTTGGCGATTTAGAAGAGCTGCGCATTACCTTACCCGACGGCGAAACCCAAATTCATGGATGGGTATTAAAACCACCCCAGTTTGACCCCGAAAAACAATATCCTTCGGTGCTGCAAATACATGGCGGCCCCTGGCTGCAGTTTGCCCACGCTTTTATGCACGAGTTTTTATGGTTGGCGGCGCAAGGTTATGTTGTTCATTTTTGCAACCCGTTAGGCAGTAAGGGCTACGGCGAAGCCTTTGCCAAAGCCATTCAAAATAACTGGGGACAACCTGCCTACGAGTCGCTAATGGCCTGGACCGATGAAATTGCTAACTTGCCCTATATAAACCCAAATCAAATGGGAGTTTGCGGCGGCAGCTATGGCGGCTATATGGTAAACTGGATTATTGGGCACACCCACCGCTTTAAAGCTGCCGTAACACAACGCTGTGTTAGTAATTTGGTGAGTTTTTGGGGCAGCAGCGACGTAAACTGGGCATTTCAGCAGGCATTCAGCAACAAACCTCCTTTTAAAGATTTTACCAATTACTGGCGTTTATCGCCCATAAAATACATTGCCAACGCCAAAACCCCTACCCTGGTTATGCACAGTCTTAACGATTACAGATGCCCCATTGAACAAGGCGAGCAGGTATTTGTAGCCCTTAAATATTTAGGAGTTGAAACCGAATTGGTGCTGCATCCGGAAGAATCGCATGGACTATCGCGCAATGGTCGCACCGACAGGCGTATATCGCGCTTAAAACATATAAAAAGATGGCTGAACAAGCATCTGACTGAGTAAATATAACCAAATAAATAAATAGGTGCACCTAATTAAGGACTTAAATAACACTAAACGCTGTTAGGGTAACAAAAACTATTGTAACTTTGCCGTCAATAGTAAAAAATATGAACTTAGCATCTGATTTTAATTTTAACGGCCTAAAAGCCTTAGTACGGGTTGATTTTAATGTGCCTTTAAATGCCGAACGTCAAATAACCGATAATACCCGGATAGTTGAGGCATTGCCCACTATCAACAAAATATTGTCAGATGGTGGCGCTATGGTATTAATGTCGCATTTAGGTCGCCCTAAAGGTATTGCCGACGAAAAATACTCGTTACAGCCCGTTGTGGCTGAATTACAGAAATTAATAAATCGTAAAATTTATTTTGCCCCCAATTGCATTGGTGAGGCTACTCAACAAGCCGTAGCTAATTTAAAATCCGGAGAAATTTTATTGCTCGAAAATGTGCGTTTTCATGCCGAAGAAGAAACGGGCGATGCAAATTTTGCCAAGCAGTTAGCCGATTTAGGCTGCCAGGTTTACGTAAATGATGCCTTTGGCACTGCCCACCGTGCCCACGCAAGTACTTGTACCATAGCCCAGTTTTTTAAACCGCAACACCGGCTTATGGGCATGTTGTTAGCCGAAGAAGTGCAAAATGCCAAACGTTTTACCGAACAAGCACAAAGCCCCGTAGTAGCCATTTTAGGCGGGGCAAAAGTTAGCGACAAAATTTTACTCATCGAAAACCTGCTTAATAAGGTGGACACCATTTTAATAGGTGGTGGCATGGTTTATACTTTTGTAAAAGCAATGGGATTAAATATTGGCAAATCGTTATGCGAAAACGACCGTTTAGAGGTGGCACAAAATATTTGGAACATGGCAAAACAAGCCAAAGCTACACTTGCCCTACCTATTGACAGCCTTTGTGCTGCCGAATTTAACAACGATGCCCCTATAACGGTACACTATAATAACGAACTTCCGGATGATAAAATGGGTTTAGACATTGGCCCCGAATCTATACCTGCATTTACAGACATCATACTTAAAGCAAAAACCATATTTTGGAACGGCCCCATGGGCGTTTTTGAAATGCCAAATTTTGCCAAAGGTACAAAAGCCATTGCCCACGCAGTTGCTAAAGCTACCCAGCAAAACGGCGCTTTTTCGCTGGTAGGTGGCGGCGACAGTGTGGCAGCCTTAAAACAACTTGGTTTGGACAGTCAAATAAGTTATGTTAGCACGGGCGGCGGCGCCATGTTAGAGTTGTTAGAAGGCAAAGAACTGCCAGGCGTTAAAGCATTAATGCCCGACCTCAAAGCTCAAACAGAGCAATAAACCCTGTTTAAGCCTTTTAATTAGGCTAAATTTTAAAAACCAATACTATACTAAACCCAAAAATACAAACCTATTTTATTTATAATGAAAAAGTATCACGCTATTGCCGCCGAATTGTTCGTTGAAAACCGCAAACGTTTAGCCGCACAATTAGCACCCAACTCAGTAGCTATTTTTAATTCGAATGACGAGTGGCCACGCAGTGCTGACGGATTTCATTTATTTAGGCAAAACGCTGATTTGTTTTATTTATCCGGAATTGACCAAGAGCAAACTACGCTTCTCCTTTTCCCCGACCATCCGGATGAAAACCTGCGCGAAGTACTTTTTATCCGCGACACAAACGAACATATTGCCGTTTGGGAGGGTCATAAATATACAATTGAAGAAGCCCAGGCACAGTCGGGCATTAAAACCATATTTTGGGCAAGTCAGTTAGATGCTCATTTGCCGAGTTTTATGTATGTAGCGCAAAACTGTTACCTTAATACCAACGAGCACTTGCGCATGCGCACCCCCATTGCCGACAAAGATTTGCGCTTTGCCCAACAGCTATGCCAACAATACCCTTTACACAATTTTAAACGTTTGGCCCCAATAATGCACCATTTGCGCAGCATAAAAACCGATGCCGAACTTGCCTGCATGCGCGAGGCTATCAATATTACACGCAGTGCTTTTTTACGGGTGCTTAAATTTGTAAAACCGGGCGTAACCGAATACGAAATTGAAGCCGAAATTATGCACGAGTATCTTAAAAACAGGGCTACCGGCCCAGCGTATAGTAGCATCATTGCATCGGGCGGTAATAGCTGCGTACTTCATTATGTGGCTAATAATCAGGTTTGCAAAGATGGCGATATTTTACTAATGGATTTTGGCGCCGAATATGCCAATTATGCCGCCGACTTAACCCGGACAATTCCAGTTAATGGCCGGTTCACCGCAAGGCAAAGGGCTGTTTACGAAGCTGTTTTGCGCGTAATGGAGCAAGCCAAATCAATGTTAGTACCGGGCAATTACCTGAGCGACTACGAGAAGGATGTAGGTAAAATTATGGAAAGTGAACTAATTGGCTTAGGCTTATTAAGCAAAGATGAGGTTGCCAAACAAAATCCGGATAGGCCATTATATAAAAAGTATTATATGCACGGAACATCGCATTTTTTGGGCTTAGACGTGCACGATGTAGGCCACAAATATAACCCCATACAAGCAGGCATGGTGTTTACCTGCGAGCCGGGCATATATATTAGAGAAGAAGGCATTGGCATACGTTTAGAAAACGACATATTAGTAACTGACCACGGCCCTGTTGATATGATGCAGTTTGTACCTTTGCATCCGGATGAAATTGAAGACTTGATGAATTAGCACTAATCTATATTTTTTACTATCTGCTGTTATTAATATGCGTAAAAATATACCCAATTTATTTACGCTTTGTAATTTACTACTTGGCTGCATCGCTGTTGTTTTTTTATTTAATGGCTACGAACAATGGGTGCCATGGTTGGTATTTTTTGCCCTTGTTGCCGATTTTGCCGATGGATTTTTTGCCCGGCTGCTAAATGCCCACTCGCCCATCGGCGGCCAGCTCGACTCGTTGGCCGACATGGTTACGTTTGGCTTTTTACCAGGCGCTATTTTATTTTTTTTGTTGCAACGTCATTTTGGCTATGGCACCATTATTTGGGTCAGTTTGCCGGGCTTTTTACTCACTTTGCTTTCGGCGGTGCGCTTAGCCAATTTTAATATTGACGAGCGGCAAACTATGGGTTTTATTGGCTTGCCTACGCCTTCGGCTTGTGCTTTTGTTATAGGCTTGTTGGCCTTGTATAATGCCCCACAAAAAGGATATTTGGCCTATTACTTTTTACATCCGGCAGCTATTTATGCCTCAACTGTAATTTTATCAATTTTATTGGTGGCCGAGTTGCCCATGTTCTCGAACAAATTTACCCATTTTAACTGGCAGGGCAACGAGTTGCGTTATAGTTTTGGATTTATAAGCTTAGCGGCTGTTATTGTGTTGGGTTTTGCAGCTACTTTGGCCATAATTCCTATATATATTATTTTGTCCATGTACATGCATTGGCAGAACACCATAAAAAAAACATAGACCAGCAAAACGATTGCAACTAAAGTCCAACAATATACTTGTAGCACTTTGCTTAAAACTTTAGGCTGCTATAACCGAGCAATTTTGGTTTTTTTCTTTTTTAGAGTTTTGCTTATAAGCTAATTTTGTGTAAATTTGAGCCAAATTAAGCAATAATTCAAGTTAACTACAATATTTTATTTTACAAAACTACAATATGAATCTTTCCCGTATCTCTTTCTTATTTTTAACCTTATTTGTGTTGGGGCATTTTTTTAATACCCCCATACAAGCCCAACATCGGTGCGGCTCAATGCTGCAATTAAAACATGCCATGGCAGAAGACCCTTCAATAATAGAACGCATTGCCGAGTTGAACGAACAAGCAGCCAACTATAAACCCAAAGATGGACAAGAAGAAATTATTACTATTCCGGTTGTATTTCATATCTTGGAAACTAACGGAATCCCACAAACAAAAGTAAGTGACGATAAAATTTATACCCAACTTGATGTTTTAAACGAAGCGTTTAGGCTTAAAAACAAAGATTTTGATAATGTACGTGAAATTTTTAAACCTTTTGCCGCCGATATTGAAATAGAATTTTGCCTTGCTGCCCAAACTCCCGATGGTTTGGCTACAACCGGAATTACCCGCACTGCTACTAATGTTAAAAAATTTGATATTGGCAGTAATGTAGCAAAATATACCGCCGACGGCGGTAAAGATGCCTGGGATACAAAAAAATATCTTAATATATGGGTTTGCGCCGATATATGGGATGAAAATAGCGGCAATGATGATATTTTAGGCTATGCGCAGTTTCCGGGGGGAGGAAAAAAAGAAACAGATGGCGTAGTGTTGGCCTACAATGCTTTTGGCACCATTGAACCCGTTTTAGACGATTACAATGAAGGTGGGTCAGCAGTTCACGAGGTTGGCCACTGGTTGGGATTATGGCATATATGGGGAGACGGCTTGGGTGAAGAACTGTCGTGTTTTCATGATGATGAAGTTAGCGACACGCCTGAGTCAATAGAGGCCAATTACAAATGTGATTATAAAATTGACCAATGTACCAACGATGCCTTTCCGGATATGATTGAAAACTATATGGACTATACATCCGACAAGTGCACAAGTATGTTCACATCTGGCCAAAAAAACCGGATGCGAAGCGTGTTTAATTTTAATGCCTTTCGTTATGCCCTTGCCTCGTCAAATGGTTGTGTTTCGGTAGCTACTGCCGAAAATGGCGCTAAACTTGAAAAAGTTATTAGCCCAACCGGTGCTCAAAACTGTACTTGTGTAGCGCCCGAAATTGAATTTTCAAACTCAGGTACAGGCATGTTGTATTATGTTAAATTTAGATACAATGTAGATGGCGGCCCGTTTAGCTCGCTATTTTGGACGGGCGAACTTAACTCGTTAGGCAAGGCAAGTTTTACCTTAGATACCATTTGCGCATCGGGAGATGGCACAATTCATGAGCTAAAAATTATATGTTTAGACCCTAACGGGCTGCCCGATTTTGATAAAAATGGCGACACCATAGTAAAAGCTTTTGCAACCGTTAAGCCTGCCATTACTACTAAAATTGTTGAAAGCTTTGAGGGGTCTTTTCCGCCCGCAAGCTGGTCGGTTGGCGGTACAACCGGATTTTCGGCGGGTAACTCAGGAAATAATAGTGCCGCGTCGGCATCAATGCCCAATTTTAGTTATGCGGCAGCGGCTGGCACACAAGATGAGTTAATTTTACCCGAAATAGACCTAAATAGTTTCCCCGAAGCCTCGTTTCAGTTTGATGTTGCTTATGCACAGAAAAATGCCGGAGAAACACCCGATATTTTAGAAGTGTGGGTTTCGCGCTGCTCAAAATATTCATTTGAAAAAGTATGGTCAAAAAGCGGTGCCGATTTGGCTACCGCCCCACCTACAACAAATAATTTTGCACCATCGGGTTTGCAATGGCGAAAAGAAGTGATAGACCTTAATAATTACGTAGGCTCGCGCAATTTGGTAATTAAATTTAGGCAAACCCGCGGCCAAGGCAACAACTTATTTATTGACAATGTTAACCTGCAGCACACGGTAGGTTTTGAGACGCCGCAAATTATCAACAAACCTAATATCTACAGCAAATTATTCCCCAATCCGGCACAAAATAGCGCGGTTTTACAAATACAAAACGGGCATCAAAATGGCAGCTATCAAGTAGTAATGTACAATGTATCGGGCAAACAGCTAACAAGCTGGCAGATCCCCTCAAGTGGCGGCTCGCCAACTATTGAGCAAACAATTTCGTTACAAGACTATTACGAGGGGGTTTACTTTGTTGTAATTACCAACCCTAAAGGAGAGCAAGCTATACACAAATTAGTAAAACTAAAATAGCAAACTATCCTCGCGCCTTCTGGTTAGCTGAAATATCTACTAAAGTGGAGTTTAAAAGCAAACCTACAAATAAAACCCTTATCCGGAAAAGGCTATATTCCGGATAAGGGTTTTAATCATAAGATAACACATATAAAATGATATAAATGCCATACATTGAAACAAGTAAAACATTGCCAATATCCGGAATAAATAGTACTTAGCATTATCTCGCCCCTTAACGAACATAACACTTCTAAAAAAATACCATAATCAACAAATTAATATTAAGCATACAATATGAAACGTATTATAATAGCCATTGACGGCCACTCGTCTTGTGGAAAAAGCACTTTAGCACGTGCGTTGGCTAATCATTTTCATTATTTATATATAGATTCGGGGGCAATGTATCGTTGTGTTACCTTATATATTTTGCAAAACAATATTTCACCTGACAACGATGCCGCAATTATAGCCACCTTGCCCAATATAAATATACATTTCACGCATATAAACGGCCAAATAGAAACTTATTTGAACGGCCAAAACGTAGAAAAACAAATCAGAGAAGACAAACAAATTGCCAACCACGTCAGCACTGTTGCCGCCATACCTGCTGTGAGGCAATTTTTGGTGAAACAGCAACAACAGTTAGGCATTAACAAAGGTATTATAATGGATGGGCGCGATATTGGCACTGTTGTTTTTCCGGATGCCGAATTAAAAATATTTTTAACTGCGAAACCTGAAATCAGGGCACAACGCCGCTATAACGAGTTAATGGCCAAAGGAGTAGCTAATATTACCTACCAAGAAGTTTTGGCAAACCTAATTCACCGCGACAATATTGACTCGACACGTGAAACTACACCGCTTAGATGTGCGCCCGGTGCCCAATTGATTGACAACTCAAATTTAAACAAAGAAGAGCAACTGGCTATTGCCATTGATTTGGCTATGTCTGCCATAAGTAAATTGCCGGATGAATAAAGCAAAAACCAACCTAAGTTTTATTTAGTCCTCAATTAATCATCCGGATAATGTATAGCCAACCAAATACAAGGCGGAGTAGCAGTTGTTGCAACAACTTTATGCTTTGTCTCTTTTGGAATAAACAAATAATCGCCAGCAGCTAACTGGCAAACCGAGCCATCATCAAAAGCAATACTTGCCTGCCCTTGCACTAACAGAACCCACTCGTGGCGGGCTTGTTGGTACCAACCTGTTTGTGGCGATGTTTGCCCCGCCGAAACAATACGCTCAATAGTTATTTGCGAGGTAGTGCCGGGCAATTCCTCAAAAGTTTCGGGCAGGGGAGGTAATGATATTTGGTCTTTGTTAAGTAAAAACAAATTGTTTTTAACAGGCTTGATTGGCGTAGGCATGGGCATAATTGGTTTACTTAACAGCAGCAGTAGCTAAGCTAAATTAAGCAGATTTTATCTTTTTAGCTATTGCTTCGCGGTAAATTGCCGAAGTAGTTCGGGCAAAGCCCTCTTGTGGTGGCAAGCCCCAAAGTTCGGGATACTTTTTTTGTAAACTGCGTTCAATATCCAAAACAGTTACCATCCCATCTTTGTTGGCATCTAAGCCCCGGTTTTGATGATAACCCGCACTGCGCTTTTTCCAAAGTACATGACTATTTGGCTTATTTAAAGCTTTAGGGTATAAAATGGCTATTTTTAAATCGGCAACAGAGTTAATTTTGCCATACTTTTCTGTTACTTCAAATAAATAAGCCTTTACTAAATCAAGCTGGTTTATTGGGTTAGTTGGTAATTTTTTGTAGCCCAATTCGCGCAAGGTAAAATCCATAAACTGAATTAAGCCTTTTGCACCCGAATTGTTTCGATTTGATATGGTTGGATGAAATTCCGACTCAGAATCAATAACAGCCATAATCCAATCAGGCTCAATGGTTAAGTCGGCAGCTACTTTGTAAACTTTATTCGAAAAGGCAGTTATATCATCTATGTGTTCTTCTGCCAACTCCGTCAAATAAAGGGGTTGATTGATGTTTTTATCTTTAAGATATGCCTCGGCATGAGTAGGGTTATTTACACCCGCAGCCGGAAGTATTGCTCCTAAAAAAACAAGCATCATTTTCTTCATATAAAATGTAGGTTGATAAAAAAAAATTGCTACACAGGTAGCAAGGAATTATATAATGTGTAAAACGCTATAAATCAAGGATATAATTAAGTGTTGAATAAAAATTAATAATAGTATTTAACAAAGATATGAAGTATAAACGAGAAATTTACCAATTTGTTGCGGCAAAACCCGTTAGTAGCTCATGGTATTTAGCGTTATGAATGGCATTACTTTTTTTACAATATATAAAAAACTATACCGGATAAGCAATTAAAGGGCTTAAAATCAAATACAATTTAATAGCATTATTAAAAAAAAAATGTAAAGTAAAATAAAATTTTAGAATAATATATAAACCACGGCCCCAAATAATATTTGTTATTTTTATTTTTGTTTTATACTGAACAACAGTCATTAATAAATATTAACTTTTAACAACAATATTTAATAGTATATTTAACATTTAATATTTTGTTGCTAACTTAATTTATTATAATTTTGTGCCAAATTTTCATCACAGATAGCTAATATATGGGACTATTTAATAAAAATACATCCGGAGAAAAAACACCAAACAAGCCTTCGCCCAAGAAAGCAAAAAGTTTAAAACGCGAACTCATTGAGTTAGGCGTAATAGCCTTTATAATTGTTCCGCTTATTAATATGTTTGTACTACAATCGTACGCAATACCTACCAGTTCGATGGAAGGGGAATTGCTTACAGGCGACAAGTTATTTGTGAGTAAATTAAATTTTGGTCCACGCATCCCCAATACGCCTTTGGCGTTTCCGTACGTACATGATAGTCTTTTTGGTAGGAGGTCGTACTCTAAAGTGCCGTTATTGCCTTATATGCGCCTACCCGGATTTAGGGATTTGCAAGCCGGCGATATTGTTGTATTCAATCTTCCGGCCGATGCCGACCGCAAAATACCCGTTGACCGCCGTACCAATTACGTAAAACGCTGTGTTGCTGCCCCCGGAGATACTTTTCAGGTCGTTAACCGCGATGTATATTTAAATGGGCAAAAACAACCGCTGCCTCCAAATCACCAATTTCAATATGTAATTACGCTAAAAACCCCCGATGCATACTCAAGCACGGTAAAAGCATTAACAAAAAAAGGTATTTACGAACGGAATGACAGACATCGCAGCCCAATAAGTATTTCGCTTTGGCTTACTGATGAAAATGTAGCCTGGGCAAAAACATTGCCCAATGTTGAAAGCGTAGAATTAGACGAAGCCGCCGTACTGCCTCCCGGATTAGCCGAAAAATATTATTTCCCGCAAAACCCTGCTTACAATTGGAATGTGGACAATTTTGGGCCGCTTTACCTACCCAAAAAAGGCGACGTAATACAACTAACCGCCCAAAATTACCCCCTTTACGAACGCGCCATTAAAGTATATGAAAACAACCTCACCCTATCGTGGGCAAATGGCAGTGCTACGCTAAATGGCCAGCCTATTACCGAATACACCTTTAAAATGAACTACTTTTTTATGATGGGCGACAACAGACATAATAGTTTGGATTCGCGATTTTGGGGTTATGTTCCCGAAGACCATATTGTAGGTAAACCCGTATTTGTATGGCTTTCAACGCAAGATACCCCTAACAGCAGACACGGTTTTTTGAAACGGATGTTTAATGGCGAATGGAAAATCCGATGGAACAAAAGTTTCCGGATGGTACCCTAATTGATCCGGAAAAATAAAAATTACAGGAATTTAGCAACCTATATCAGCCGATAAATAGGCAATATCTGAAATAAAATAAAATAAATGAATTATCTATTTATAACCGGGGGAGCTGGTTTTATTGGCTCGCACGTGGTAAGGCGCTTTGTAAATTTACATGCCAACAAATACCATATTGTAAACATTGACTTGCTTACCTACGCCGGTAATTTGGCAAACTTAACCGATATTGCTACCCAGCCGAACTATACTTTTGAAAAAGCCGATATTGCCGACCTAAATCATATTGAGGCATTATTCCGGAAATACCCGTGCCAAGGCGTTATTCATTTAGCAGCCGAATCACATGTTGACCGTTCTATAACCGACCCCTTGGCTTTCGTCAAAACAAATATTTTGGGCACAGCTACCTTGCTAAGTACGGCTAAAAAAATATGGGCCGAACAAGGCATCAAAGGCCGTTTTTACCAAGTTTCGACAGACGAGGTATATGGCTCGCTTGGAGATTCCGGATTTTTTACTGAAACAACCCCCTACGACCCACGCTCGCCCTACTCGGCCAGTAAAGCCGCCGCCGACCATTTGGTTCGTGCTTATGGGCATACTTATGGCTTTGATGTGGTGTTGTCAAACTGTTCGAACAATTATGGGCCATATCAGTTTCCGGAAAAATTGATACCGCTGCTTATTAATAATATGGTACAAAACAAGCCTCTGCCAGTATATGGCGACGGCTTAAATGTGCGCGACTGGCTTTGGGTTGAAGACCATGCAGCCGCTATTGATACTATTTTTCATAAAGGCCAAACCTTAGAAACCTACAACGTAGGCGGTGGTAACGAATGGTCAAATATTAATTTAGTGCGTTTGCTTTGCCAATTAATGGATAAAGCCCTGCAACAACCGGCCGGAACTAACGAAAAACTAATATCGTTTGTTAAAGACCGCCCCGGCCACGACCAGCGCTATGCTATTGATGCCACAAAAATAACAAGCCAATTAGGTTGGCAGCCAAAAATGCCCTTCGAAGAGGGTTTAAAACAAACCATAAAATGGTATTTAACCAATAAAAATTGGTTGAACGCTATAACATCGGGGCAATACCGCCACTATTACGAGACACAGTACGGCAAACAATTGGAAAATGGATAATTGAAAATGGAAAATTTATAATAACAACCTACAACTCATTATTAAACCAAACTAAAACAAGATGCTCTTAATTAAAAATACCGGTAATTAATGCTGGTTCTTCCTTACTTTGTTTATACCCCAATCTTTTTAATAGGGCAATATGTTGCAACGTTTTTCTATATTATTTTTCGTTGGTTTGCTGGCTACAAACTTTTTTTTATTTAGTACCTTTTTAATAGCCCAAAATATTGACAATGTTGCCAACTACGCCGAAAAGGGCAAACAAGCGCTTGAGCAAAACCAATTTGAGCAAGCCCTTGCCAATTATGCAATGGCCTTGCAAACCGAACCTGCCAATACCGACTATATGTATGGCGCGGCAATGGCCAATTACAGACTAAAAAACTATACAGAAGCCAGCCAAATTTGCGAGAAAATTATTGCTAATTACCATTTTGACAGCAAATACTACCGCCTTTTAGCTAACTCTTACGATTTGTTGGGGCAATATCCTAAAGCCTTAGAGACCTTAGCACAAGGCATGAAAATGAACAAATACGATGGCGCGCTGCATTTCGATTTGGGTATTATTGAATTAGAGCGCGGCAATATGCAAGCCGCTATCGCTGCCTTTGAAAATGGCATTGCCGCCCAACCTGTATGGGCCGATAACTATTATATGGCCGCCAAACTTTACGCCGACTCGAACGAACCTTTTTGGGCACTTGCTTATGCCGAAATTTTTATAAACTTAGAGCGCAGCACCGAGCGATGGGAAGAAATGACAAATTTGTTGTTTAACACCTATATTAAATGCTTTAATCCGGATGCTGAAAACCAACAAAAACAGGCAAGTATTCAACTTCAAAACAGGCCGCCCAACAGTTTTGCCAATCTGTACCAATCTATATGGAAAATTATGCAAAAAAATGGTTTACTCAATCTACAAATAGCAACTCTCAACAATACCGATACCGCAACAATAGCTAAAAACTTAACTAATATAATCGAAATTCGAAAAACTTTTTTCGACCTTTGGAAGCAAATTGCCCCAATTGAGTTGGCAAACCCTTTGTTTGATTACCACAAAACCTTAAACGATTACTCCTATTTTGAAGCCTATACTCATTGGATATTTAGCAAAACAGCTACAGGGCCATTTTTTAGTTTTCAAAGCAAAAACTACGAAAAATATATGCGCTATATTGAATGGTACATTGGCAACCCCATAAAAATTAACTTCACTAATTATTTCGTTAGAATGAATTTTGAAGCAAAATAATCCGGATAATACTAATTAAAAAACTTAAACACGATAAAACACCTATCTTTGTGGTATCAATTTTATCCGGAACTCAATATCTATTATGCGCAAAGTTAGTATATTAAATCCCGCCAAATATAGTTTTGCTGTAAGCAGCGACCCACATGGTTTTATTGCCGCGTTTTTAACCTTTGCCGCAACCGACAACGATACTACCCTTGACGAAATAATTGACTCGCTACAAGATGAAGAGATAGGCTTTTATATGATTGATAGTTTTTTTGTGTACCGTATTGAAGACCAAGACGACTGGGACCTGTTAGAACCAGACGAGGAGCAACAAGCAAAACTTTTAAATAACCCCTGTATGCTGCAATACGAAACTGAGGGTAAATTTGGAGATACAAACTCGGTAGTACTTGACTTAGACGAGTTAGTTGATATTTTAAAGCAAACAGCGCAATTAGCATTACAAATAGAAGATGATTTTAATGAGAAAATAGACGATAATGATGATGAAGTAAATGTTTTGAGTGGTGGCAAACCCGATAAAGTTTAAAATAAACCATTATTTATATACCAATTTAAATAGTTTGTTAAAATGAACCCAATCAACCCAAAAGCAGAAACCATTTGGATTCATAACAAGCCGTTTGAGCCTTATATTAACGCCGCGCAAATTGCCCAAGTTACCGCCTTGTTAGCTGCCGAATTGCAACATAGGTTTGCCAACCAACAAGTAGTTTTTTTGCCCATTTTAAACGGTGCTTTCATATTTGCATCAGATTTAATAAGGCAATATACCCAACCCTGCGAAGTTAGTTTTGTAAAATATCAAACATATAGCGGCACAGCCAGCACCGGAAATCTAAACCGATTAATTGGCTTAGATACACAACTTGCCGGCAAAACCATTATTATTATTGAAGATATAATTGACACTGGTTTTACCATCAACCAACTCATGAATGACTTGGAAGCAATACCCAATGTAACTGCTTTTATTGTAAGTTTATTGTTTAAGCCAGCCGCACTGCAACACCCAAAAGCCGAGCCGCATTTAACGGGTTTTCGCATTCCAAATAAATTTGTTGTTGGCTATGGCCTTGATTATGATGGGCTGGGCCGAAATTTGCCCGATATCTATCAAATTATAACTTAGAAAAACCGCTACTTGTTGTTTCCGGAGAAAACCAGATTTCCCATTCTTTTTTGAGGGATGGTTTTGAATCGCGAGGTTTTACCTTGTTTTTAATTCGGAGCTGAAAAACGCCGGCAGACTCAAATATTGCTTGCTTAATAAAATCGAAACTGTAGTAAAGATGCTATTAGCCAACATTTTATAAGCAATTAACAAACTAATTGCCGTTTTATTTCTTTTTTTGGCATAAATTTACAAAATTTGCACCCGGTTAAATTTTGCCAATATTGGCTTAATAATAGTGTAATATTTTTTAATTTATGTTTGCAAAGTCCATTTTTTTTATTAGCTGCTTTTTTATTATTGTTACCCTATTTAGTTGCTCAAAAGAGGCAGGCGAAGGTGGCACCTCTACTATATATGGTACTGTTTGGGTTATAGACTACGACAAAGATGGCAATTTAAAAGGCGAATATTTTGGCTTTGATGAAGACGTTTTTATTGTCTATGGCGATAACGACGTAATTGATGAAAAAACAAGTACCAATTATAATGGCAAATACGAGTTTAATTACCTCCGGAAAGGAACTTATACTATTTATGCCTACTCAAATTGCGACACTTGTATCTCTGAGATGAAACCTGTCATACAAACCGTTGAAATAACTGACAACAATTCGGCTGTTGAAGCACCTCAATTAGTGGTAATCCGGTAAATTTGAATATTGCCTTTTTCTTGCTGTTCATGCACAAAATTTTACTTTTACTTGCTTTTTCTGCATTTTTTATGGTGGGCGGTGTTTTGTTTACACAAGCCCAAACTACGTTTTACAATGTAAATGCCATTCAAAAAATTGAGCTTACCTTTAAGCAGTCTAACTGGGACTATCAAATGGATACGGCCAAGCAAAAATTTGGTTCGAACATTATAGCTGCCACCTGTGTGATTAATGGCACTGTTTTTGACAGTGTAGGTGTGCGATACAAAGGCAATAGCTCATACGATAGTAAATCAGACAAAAACCCATTACACATTGAATTGGACGATGTAAAAAAACAAGATTACCAAGGATTTACAAATATTAAACTATCGAATGGCGTTTTTGACCCGGCAGTTATTCGCGAGGTATTTGCCTATCAAATTGCAAACAAATACATGCACAGCGCACGTGCTAATTTTGCCGAAGTTTATATTAATGGCAAACTAATTGGCTTATATACCAACGTAGAGTCTATTAACAAAGAATTTTTAAGCGACCATTTCTATAGCTCGGGCAATACTTTTTTTAAATGCAATCCCGAAAAAGTAGGAGAAGAGCCCTCGGCAGTCAGCAGTTTAGAATATATAAGCAAAGATAGCAGTAAATATTACCAAAATTACGAACTAAAGTCGGATTATGGCTGGACAGACCTAGTTAATTTTTGCGACACCCTTAAAAATCATCCGGATAAATTAGAAAGTATCTTAGACATAGACCGCGCCCTGTGGATGCTTGCTTTTAACAATGTTTGTATCAATTTAGACAGCTACTCGGGTAGTTTTAGGCAAAATTTTTATCTTTATAAAGATGATAATGGAAGATTGACCCCCATTATTTGGGATTTAAATATGTCGTTTGGCGGTTTTTCCCTTGCCAATTCCGGATGGGGCGGCGGTTTAAGTTTAACGCAAATGCAAAAACTTAGCCCCGACCTCCACAAAAACGATACCGGATGGCCTATGATTATGCAATTATTAGCAAACAAATCGTGGTATAAACGATATATTGCCCACATGCGCACTATTGTTGCCGAAAATTTTACAAATCAAGATTATTTAACCACCACCAATGCCTTGCGCACCCTTATTGACGATGAAGTTAAGAACGACCCCAACGGTATGTACTCGTACAACGACTTTTTAAATGGCATGGATAAAAGCAAAAATATTGGCTTTTTTAATGTGCCCGGCATCTCGCAATTAATGGATAAACGCGCAACTAATTTAGCTGAAACCGAGCAGTTTAAAGCACAACCACCCACTATTGGCAACTTAACTAATACACCCCTGCAGCCTAAACTAAACGAATTAATTTGGATTACCGCCCAAGTAGAAAATGCTAATGACAACCAAGTTTGGCTGTATTACCGTGCCCAAACCCCTACTATATTTTTACCTCTGCCAATGTTCGATGACGGCTTAAACAACGACGGTGCCGCCAATGATGGCATTTTTGGGACTTCGCTAACCATGCCCAATACCAAAATTGAATATTATATTTATGCCGAAAATGATAACGCCGCCGCTTTACTGCCCCCACGTGCCGAATACGAATTTTTAACCTTAGAAGCAGCAATTACGCCAATTCCGGATAATATGTTGGTGATTAACGAAATTTTAGCCGTCAACCAAACCACCAATACCGATGCCGCAGGCCAATACGAAGACTGGTTAGAACTATACAACAACGGCACCGAGCCGCTAAACTTATCGGGGGTGTACTTAACCGACAACCAGGCAAAACCCACCAAATGGGAGTTTCCGCTAAACACAGTTATTAATCCCCAAACGTATTTAATAGTTTGGCTCGATGAAGATGAAAATCAACCCGGATTACATGCTAATTTTAAACTGTCGGGCAATGGCGAAGAACTTAGAGTAGGCTATGCAAATGGCATTTTAATTGACAGCATAATTTTTGGTGCGCAAAAGCCCGATGTTTCAATGTCGCGTTGTGCTAATGGCCAGGGCGATTTTATGCAAACGACCCCAAGTTTTGAATTGCCTAATAATTGTAACACCTCCGGATGGAACGACGAACTGCCCGCCCAAATTGGCCAAAACATTCAAATTTGGCCAAATCCGGCATCAAAAGCTAACAGCGATCTGCTTCATATAGAAATGCCCAACCAAATACCCATTAAAAATGTAAGCATTTCAAATTTATATGGGCAAGTTTTATCCCAGCAAAACTATTTAAGCAACCAACACCAAACCGGTATTACCTTACCTATAGCGTATTTAAACGCCGGGATGTATATTGTTACAATTAACCATGCTTTTAATACTAAACTAATTATCAGTAAATAAATAAAACAAAAACAGCCGAAATACTATTGGTTAATTTAGAACCCAGTTTATAAACCCCTTTATTAATTAGCAAATGTCAGCAAATACGCCCATAGCAGCAGCATTAGAAACTATTACCCCCGAGTATATAAAATCATTACAAACAGCACTTAACGCATTTGCCCCTATAGACCTAACTGAAATAAGTGAGGCCGCTTTACAAGACCGCAAAGACACTAAATTAACAATTCCGGCATTAGCCTTACCGCAGTTGTTAAACCAACTAACCCCCTACTACCGTGTTTTAGAGGTAAACCAGCATCGCCTTTGCGCTTACGAATCGTTGTATTTTGATACCCCAAATTTAGATCTTTACTACCACCACCTAAATGGCCACCTAAACCGCCATAAAGTTCGTTTTAGACGCTATACAGCCAACGGAGTCGTTTTTTTTGAACTTAAATTTAAAAATAATAAAAAGCGAACCATTAAAATTCGCGAGCCGTTTTCGCAAATTGATACCCAAATTACAGCCGACCACCTGCCCTTTTTAGATGATATTGCCAGCATTAACCCCGCCGAGTTGCAAGCGCAAATGTGGGTGTATTTTTACCGCATTAGCTTAGTTAGCTTAGATGCAAACGAACGGGCAACCATAGACGTTGGCTTAAAATTTAATGCGTTTGACAGCAAAAACGCTGTGGGTTTGCCAAATATTTGTATTATAGAGGTTAAACGCCCCTCGGTGGGTGTAAGGTCGCCTTTATTACAATTGGTGTACGATACCCTACCCCACTCAAAAAGTATAAGTAAATATGTATTGGGTATGTGCAAATTACACCCAACACTTAAACAAAACCGTTTGAAACCCTATTTTTTAGCCATCAACAAATTATTTAATGAGCATGCTGCAAACTATACTACTTAATTTAAGCGAGTCTTTAGGAAATTTTCAAGATTTGAGCCCTTTACTGCTTCGCTTTTCACTTGACCTTATTATTACCTTTTTAATTGTAAAAGTAGTTTATAGGCCCACCAAAAACTCGGCAAGCTATCAATTTACATTTTACACCTTTAACATTCTCATATTTTTTGTATGCTACTTAATGACCAGCGTTAAACTCGATATAGGTTTTGCCTTTGGTCTGTTTGCCCTCTTTAGCATAATAAGGTACCGCACCGACTCGATAGAAATTACCGAAATGACTTACCTATTTGCTATAATTTGTATAGCGGTAGTTAACTCAATAAGTAACAATAATATGTCGGTTGTTGAACTTGTACTTATTAATATAATTATTTTAATTAGTATGTTGGTTATTGACAGGGCATTTTTTGGCGAAAAATTGATGATGCAACGCATTCAATACGAAAAAATTGACCTTATTAAACCCGAAGTGCGCGACAAAATGTTAGAAGATTTGCGCAACCGCACCGGCTACGACGTTGTAAAAGTGGATGTTATAAATATTAATTTTTTGAACGATACTGCCGAAGTAAAAATTTATTACCGGATGCCATAGCCAAATAACAGCGTTACGTCATTCTTTTATAACTACGGCCATTTATTACTAAGTGGTCGTTTTTTTTATCTATACCAAGTTCTAATATTTGAGGGTTTAGGTTACCGTCGCCATCCAAACTGCTTACCTCAACCATTACGGCGTTTTCAACTTCGTGTAAAATTTTGTATTGCCCTGTTTGTTTGAACTCTGGATGTGCTTGGATTGAAAAAACACCATTTTTAAATACATACATAATTTGCCAGGTCGTCCCTTCAAAATCGTGGCCTTTGCGAAGCCATTGCCCTTCAATAAAAGGTGCAAGGCGCATAGGCTTTAACCCGCGCACCGGAAACTTCCAAGTTACAAGAATGGCAGCTGCTAAAATAAGCACCATGGCAAAAGCATAGGCTTCAATATCGTTAGAGCCAAGCCATGCTAAAATGTAGTTTTGTAAATATAAAAACATAATATGTACAGTAAAACACAGTATATTATAACGCGAAACAGCGTGTTATTGTGGCATCTATTTTTTGAACACTAATAGTTTATAACAAATTATATTTTGTTTAATTAGCTGCGCCGCCAAGGCTCCGGCCATTAAATGGCGCATTGTTAAACCCATATAACCACCTAATTTATAAGATAAGCCCGCCAAAAAAGGATAGGGACTTATCCATTTTTGCCAACCACGCTCAAAAGCAGTTAATCCGGGCAAAACTGCCCCCGAAAAATTGGAATTTTTTACCAATTCAAAACCATTTTTTTTAGCGGCCTCAATCCACTCAGCTTCATGTTTAAAAGTAGGTGCGGCAAATGCTACCGATAACAGTTTAACGGCTGTTAGCTCGTTGTTGGTTATTTGTTGGTGCGATTTTGTGGTATAGCCATCAAAAACTACCAAACAGCAATTTTTATTTAAAACCCGATGTGCTTCGGCTAAAACTTTTTCCGGATGAAAAGCATGGCACAATGCCTCAACAGCCAATAAACCCGTAAAAGATTGATTTTCGAAGGGCAGCGCCTCAAAATTTCCGGATACAAATTTTATATTTTGTAATTTACGCTGCACTGCATTATTCTGGGCAATTTCTATGTTCTTAGGTGTAATGTCTAAGCCGGTAAACTTTGCCCGAGGGTTTTGTTTTGCTAACCAAATACAGTTATAACCCTGCCCGCAACCTAATTCTAAAATAGAGTTTTGATTGTTATAGTCGGCAAAACTGTTGGTATTAAAATAAGTATTGGCCAAATAGGCTTGGGCTTGTAACGCCTGATGATGCCCTTTAAAATTGCCTATATTGTAAAGCGGAAAATGCATTGCGCCCTGCGGCGAGTGCAATTTTCGGTATAAGGGTATTAATTTTTGATAATAATTTTGTGTATCTGAAAGAGCAGTTTGAGGCCTCAACAGATTGTTTATGCCCATAGTTTTATCTATAAAAGCTAAACTATTAACTAATTGGCTGTTGGGCATTTTTTAAAGAAACAAAATAAAATTAGCAGATTTAACAGCGCAACCTACTTTTGTACTGCACTTGTTTTTGCCCGTCTGGCAGCAATAAATTTATTGATAATGGCATACAAAAAGGGCAAGTAACTTATTATAATAATAGCTAAAATAACAATCGAAAAATTATTTTTTACGATAGGAATTTGGCCAAATAAATAACCCATTAGCACTAATGATACTACCCAAGCAATAGCACTAATAATATTGTAAAAAGTATATTTAGCTTTATCCATCAGGCTAATGCCCGCTACAAAAGGCACAAACGTTCTGAACAAGGGCAAATATCGGCCAATAATTATAGCTTTTGAGCCATGTTTTTTGTAAAACTCTTGTGCACTTGTTAAATGTTCTTTTTTAATAAATCGGTTACCTTGCTTAAAAATTTTTGGCCCCACATAACTGCCAATCATATAATTTACTTGGTTACCCAAAAAGGCTGCTCCTATTAATAATGGCACTACAAACCACAAATTAATAGAACCAAGTGCGGCAAGCGCACCCACGGGAAACAACAACGAATCTCCGGGTAAAAATGGGGCTACTACTAATCCGGTTTCACAAAAAATTATTAAAAATAAAATTAGGTATATCCAAACGCCGTAATTTGCAATCAGAAACTCCAAATGCGTATCAACAGACATCAAAAAATCAAATGCATTAATAATATATTCCATAATTTAAACTGAGGTAGAAGCCAATTTTAGTTTTTTTGTGCGAAAGGCTTTTATATAACCATTTTATTGCCATTTAGTTGTGTAATCATTAAAAATAGTTGAAAATGGTTTAGTTATTTTGAGGTTATGCTATAAAAGTAAATTCGGTTTTATTTTTTTTCCCTTTATCCGGAATACTAAATTGGAATTGAGCTACAAATTTAAGACTTTAATCAAACGAATAGTTGGTTATAGCTCATCGGACAAAACGAAGCAAATGCGTTTTTGTTGTTGTGTTTGGTGTTGTTTAATAGTTAGGCAACATTTTTTACCTACTCGTTTGTCTAAAATATAATAAAGCTCGCCTATTGATGTTAAAGGGGTGCCATTTATACTTAATATTTGGTCGTTTTGTTGTAAGCCCGCCTTTGCCGCTGCCGAGTTTGGCCTGATATATTGGATAATAAACTGATTAAAATTAACACCTTGGGCAACTACCTCTAAACCGCTGAGGTTATTCGAAAAAGGCCGTTTTACTTGTGCGTTAGGTTTTAAAGCCAATATGCCCTCGTTGTAGTTAAAAATTAAAGTAAACCTGCGCAACACCTCACCTCCTACAATGCCGTTCCAGGTATTTGACGTATCAAAGCTTGGTTTAAGCGCACTCGTATCGGGGTAAGTTGTAATTACTTGCGAAAAGGAGTAATTTGGCAAATTTAAAGCTTTCACCCGGCCTAAATACCCATAAATATCTCCGCCCATACCAGTTCCTAAAAAGGTATGCTGCGCGTGTTGTGGCACGCTAACCAAGCGGGGGTCAAGCGAAAGGGCATGGCTCGAACCGGTATCTATCAATATCTCATGGATAGTTGTATCGGCGTTGCTATGTACCACCTCAATGGGCGTGTATGGCTTGCCATTGGCAATTTTTAGTGGTAATTGCCGGTATTTTTTAAGGCTTTTTTTAAATTTTTTAGGATTAATAAGCACCAGTTTTTTCTGGCCATAATCTATTTTAACAATAAAATCTCTAAAAAAATCATGGCCAATAATACCATATACTGTTTGCCCTACCACCCCCGAGAAATCAATTAGCCCCTGTGGTAAAATAAGCAACTGCAAATATTTGCCCTCAATCATATTGCCAATATCAATACGGTTGTTAATTGAAATACCAGCCTCAATAAAAGATTCCTCGCCCACTCCCGTCAAAGCAACTTTTCGCCCCTCTACCTTGCGCACATTAATTAAAGGCAAAATAGCAGGCTCGGTTATTACGGTATTTTCAACCCCGGTATCTAAAATGAAACGCAATTCGGGCGAGCCATTAATCCGAAGTTTTATGATTAACAAATTATGAATAACCTCAATAGGAATAGTAATATGCTTATAATAGCCAGTAACCCTAAATCCCGGATAAGTGCTGTTTTGCCCGTGAACTTTATTGTTAGAAGGGGCAAAGAAGATGAAAACAAGTAAAAATAAAAACGGCAAACTAAAAATGCGCATCACAAAAAAATAAAACTAATAACTATCCGTCTCGAAAGCACGAAATTACCAACTTCTTTTTTAAAACCTATACTTTTAACAGCTAAATGAACGAAAATATAATTACCTTTGTGGTCAATTTAAAACCTATTAAGTATGAGGCTTTTCGGCACGTATTTTAATAAGATTTGGCTTAAAATTTTGTTCCTTTTATCCGGATCCGGATATTTGCTACCCATGTCGGGCAAAGCACAAAATACAGCCAATCCAAACTCGCAGGTTGAAATGGCCGACTTTTTCTATTCTTCCGGAAAAATTTATGTAGTTATTGGTGTTATTGCCATTATTTTTATAGGAATCGTGTTATTTTTAATATGGTTAGAACGCCGAATTGCAAAACTCGAAAAAGAACAATCGAACCATTAATTCCATTAAAAAAAACAACAACAAAACGACCGAAATTAAAATAATATTCAAATAAAAGTTTTGTGCAATCAAATATAGTTTGCTCTTTTTTTATCCGGAAAAACTCCCAATAATTCATAACTAACAATTCATAATTCATAATTAATATGTCTGTTATTAAACCCGGCGAAATGAGTTTTTATCAAGGTGTTGAACACTATTTTGATAAAGCTGCTGCCCACACCTCGTACCACAAAGGTTTACTCGACCAAATTAAAGCTTGTAACAGCATTTTGCAAGTTCGTTTTCCAGTACGTGTTGATGACGGTTATCAGGTAATTGAAGCCTACCGCGTTCAGCATAGCCACCACAAACAGCCCTGTAAAGGTGGTATTCGGTATAGTGAAGAAGTAAACCAAGATGAAGTAATGGCCTTAGCTGCACTAATGACCTACAAATGTGCCATCGTTGATGTGCCTTTTGGAGGTGCGAAAGGAGGTATAAAAATAAACCCACGCAAATACAGCGAAGAAACCCTGCAACGTATTACCCGCCGCTACACCACCGAACTTATTAAAAAGAACTTTATAGGCCCCGGCATTGACGTGCCCGCCCCCGACATGGGCACAGGTGCCCGCGAAATGGCATGGATTTTAGACACTTACTTAACCTTTAACCCCAATAATATTGACGGTTACGGCTGTGTAACAGGTAAACCTATCTCGCAAGGAGGCGTGCGTGGCCGTGTTGAAGCTACCGGCTTAGGTGTATTTTATGGCCTTAATGCCCTTTGTAGCAATGCCGAAGATATGAAACAGTTAGGCTTAACTCCCGGCATTGAAGGCAAACGAGTAGTTGTACAAGGCTTGGGCAATGTAGGCTCTAACGCTGCCGAAATTTTTGAAAAGCATGGTGCTATTATAGTTGGCCTTGGAGAGTACGAAGGCTCTATATACAACCCTAAAGGCTTAGATGTTAAAGCAGTTTTGGCACACCGCAAAGCTACCGGCAAAATTACAGATTTTGAGGGCGCAAAAAATATAGGCGATAGCGCTGCCTGTTTAGAATTAGAATGTGATATTTTAATTCCGGCAGCGATAGAACGTGTTATCCATGCCGGAAATGCCGACAGAATTAAAGCCAAAATTATCGGCGAAGCAGCCAACGGGCCCGTTACCCCCGAAGCCGAACCCGTTTTGGTAAAAAAAGGTATTTGGGTAGTACCCGATATATTTTTAAACGCCGGAGGTGTTACCGTTTCGTATTTCGAATGGCTTAAAAACCTTTCACACGTTAGGTTTGGTCGTATGGACAAACGTTTCCAAGAACATAGCCATTCTAATATGCTAAAAACTATAGAAAATCTTACAGGCCGCAGCGTATCTCCCTTTGAACGCGAAATGATAACCAAAGGTGCCAGCGAAGCTGATTTGGTTTATTCGGGCTTAGAAGAAACAATGGTAAACTCATACCTCCAAATTCGCGAAACCTTTAAAAGCAATGCCGCCATTGAAGCCGAAGGTTTGCGAACCGCCGCCTTTATTGTAGCTTTAGAAAAGGTAGCAACCTCGTACATGGAATTAGGTATTTTCCCGTAATTAGCTAATAATTTGGCGAATTAAAACAGAAAAATAGTCCATAGAATATTTATTTATGGGCTATTTTGGCTTAATGGACAAAAATGATCAGGTTAAACGCATTAAAATAGTGGTTGGATTAATTTGAGGAGATACATATCGTTCCAAGCGGCGATGTGTCTTCGTTTTTTAATACTGTTTTGTCGTCATTTTGGGTTAAGATTTGTAGGGCTATTTTTCTGAGAGTAGCAAAGTTTTCAGCAGCATATTTGGTTCTGCTACGATTATGGTCTTCATTAAAGACAACATCGAGCATCCAGTGTAGGTTGTTTTCAATACCCAGTGGTTTCGGCAAATTGTCAAAGCGTTTTGTGGACTTATATCGAGACTGGGTGAGGTAATAGCGAACTTCCTGAGTAGTTTTTTTCGGGTTGGTTTTTCAAAGTTCGCTCGGCAATAATACGAATAATTGATTGGCAATCCTTGAATTTTGCAGCCGAATCGACAAAAAACAATTGATTTAGCACCGTACAGGTGCGTTTTTCGATGCGTCCGCCGTTGTACTCCACTTTTTCGAAACTTGGCAGTTGAGCAGCTAATGATGAAAATCGGCTGACGGTTTCTTCAAACAAAACACCTTGCTCTTTTTCAGTGCCACATAATCTGCCTTTTTATTACGGATTTGCTCGGCTATATGGGGCTGACAAGCAATGGCATCTATACTAACTATGCTGCCCTGCCAGTTCGAGAGCATCCAAAAGTTCGGGGATTGCCGTCTTTTCGTTGCTCTTTGCTGCCACCTTTGCTGCCCCAACACCAAACGCTGCTCACACGCCCAAGCAGTTACAATGCATATACCGCTTTTTTTGACCCTGAACGGTCGGTTCCGCATAAAACCTTGCCATCAATACAGACCTGTTTGTCGGCTAAAAAACCTAAAAGTTCCTTCGACCAACGATATAAACTTGACGAAAACGCATCTTTGTCTAAGTGCTGAAATACTCGGTTGAAAGTGTCGTGAGAGGGAATGCCGTTGGGTAATTCCATAAATGTCTTTAAAAAGACAATTTTTGACGACCATACTCGGCTATTTCCTCAAAATCCTCCGCACCACTTACCACTGCACATAAACTAATAAGCAATATCTCAGGCAGGCTATACAACTTCTTGCGGTTTATACGAAAATCCTTTACTTCGGCGAAAAATTTAATTGTTTCCATGCCGCAAAAATAATTCCTATCTGGCTTTCTTTTATTTTTAATGCGTTTAACCTGAAAAATGATGCTAAAATCGTCTAGAAAGCTTAATATTATTAGCTTTGAGGACAATCAAAGGTTATGAATAAAAAAAGTGCTTTTACTGCGGTAGTTCTGTTACCAAGAAAAATGGGTTAGTAAAAGGTAAACAGCGATATAAATGTGCCTGCTGTAATAAACAATTTTTAGGTGGGCAACGCATCAATAACGAGCAAATATGGGAAGAATACAAAAAGTGGTAAACAGACCTATTTGCAGTTAGCTCACAAGTATAATTGTTCTGTTAAAACGATTCAAAGGCGGTTAGACAAGATTAAAATAGTGGCTACGGAAAAAACAGGTAGAGTAGTCGTTGTATTAATGGACACCACCTATTGGGAGCGGGGTTTTGGCGTAATGCTTTTTAAAGATGCCTACACCAAAGAAAACCTTTTGAAATATTATGTGAAGACAGAGACAAATGCGCTGTATATAGAAGGAATTAAGGAGTTAAAAAGGCGAGGTTTTACTATTTCGGCTATTGTTTGTGACGGAAGAAAAGGCTTAATTGCGTCGTTTAAGGGGTATTCCTGTTCAAATGTGCCAGTTTCATCAAGCAGCAATAATTCGAAGATATTTGACCCGTAAGCCAAAGCTAAAAGCTGCACAAGAGCTGATGGATGTTGTAGATTTGATGAAGCAAACAGACAAAGAAAGCTTTGTCGGAACATTAGGGCTATGGCTTGAAAAATGGAAAGTGTTTCTAAACGAGAGAACTGTAAATCCGACTACAAACAAATCGTTTTATACGCATAAAAGGCTTAGAAGTGCTTATCGTAGTTTGAAGAATAATTTACCTTGGTTGTTTACTTGGCACGATAACAGGGAACTTCAAATACCTAACACAACCAATGCTATTGATGGACATTTCGCAGATTTAAAAAACAAATTAAGAAACCATAATGGCCTATCAATGAAACGGAAAATGAAATTTATAGATGGGTTTTTAAAGGTATAAGGGCTTTCTGAAAATATCAAAGGCTTACAATATACAGTAAGCCTTTGATAAGACATTTTCGTCAAGCATCTGTTTTATCCCTGACAAGTTGCTCCCCAGCAGAGCTTGTTTCCGTTTTTACAGACATGCAAAGAAATAAAATATTCAAGAATAATGTAAAAAAGTGAATAAAAAAACAGCATTAAAAATGTCCACTTGAACCAAGCGTCTAAAAAATAGCATTAAAAATGTCCATTACTCCGCTATTTTTATTTTAAACTACATAGATGCAAAATTAATTATAGTACCAAACTTATAATTGTGGGCTATGTGTGCAGGCCAAATCCGGTTTCAGATAAATGAGCGATATTCCCCTCAAATCTTACCAATCAAAACACAGGCAATATGGCTCGAATAAGTTTATCCGGAGGAAAAAGACGATCGGTACCGTAAATTGTAATAATACTTGCTCTAAATAAATTGGAGGTTTATAAATTATTTGCAATAATAGGCAGTGCTTGCTCTATAAGCGCTTTCACAGCTTTTTTTGGGTTTGCACTAAATTGCCGAGACGAGCGGTTGGCCAAAATAACGTTTACTGAAGCAGCACTATGCCCCAACAGTTGTGCCAGGCCATAAATAGCTGCTGTTTCCATTTCAAAATTAGCAAGCTGGTAAGATGTTGGCAGTTTTATGCTTCGCAAGTCGTCTAAAAAGTGGGGAAGCAACGCGCCGGCGCGCAAAGCCCGGCCTTGTGGGGCATAAAACCCCGAGCAAGTAATGGTAACTCCGCTAAACCACTGGGGGTGTTGAAAATCAAACAAATTAACCAATTCAGGGCTTGCCATGGCCACATAAGGCGTTATATTATTGCCCAAATTAGGCAGTGCATTATAAATTTCTTGCGCTTGCGGGGTAGGTTGATAGGGGTAAAAATGCATCAACCCGTCATAACCAATTGCTCCCTGCGAAACTACAAAGGATTCAACCGGTATATCCGGAATCAATGCCCCCGAAGTGCCAATTCTAATAATTTTAAGTGAGGTTAACTGGGGTTTCACCATCCGGGTTTCAAAATCAATATTTACCAACGCATCTAACTCGTTAAGCACAATATCAATATTGTCGCAGCCAATACCCGTCGAAATTACGGTTATTAATTTACCATTAAAACTGCCGGTATGCGTAATAAACTCGCGATGTTGTTTTTTGTACAAAATAGTATCAAAATGTTGGCTCACCATTTCTACCCGGTCGGGGTCGCCAACGGTAATAACAATAGGTGCAACCTCGTGAGGCAACAAGTTTAAATGGTAAACGCTGCCATTGGGGTTAAGAACTAGTTCGGAAGCAGGATAAAAAGCCATTATATAATTTAAACAATTTAAGTTTAGTCGCTATTTAAATACAACCGGAACCCTATACATTACAGGCCAATTTTTATTACCTTTTTTGCCCGGAACCCACTTAGGTAAACTTTTAATTACCCGCAGCGCTTCTTCGTTGCAGCCAGCGCCTTGCATATTTTTTATTGGTGTTTCAATGCTTACACTATCTACCTTGCCATCGGGCATTACTAAAAAAGTAGTCATTACGGTACCCGTTACTTTGTTTTTTTTAGCAAGGCTTGGGTAAATTAGCCCCTCTTTAATAA
Source organism: Sphingobacteriales bacterium (assembly GCA_016706405.1). Lineage (NCBI taxonomy): Bacteria > Pseudomonadati > Bacteroidota > Sphingobacteriia > Sphingobacteriales > Sphingobacteriales bacterium. Next base: position 570,468 of record JADJJT010000002.1, on the reverse strand, counting down.
AGGCTTCTAATTTAGCGGCGCTACAGTTTTGGCGTTCGTTGGCATCGGTTAGGTTTTCGCAGCCAACAAAACAAGGCAATTGGTCTATGGCAACGGCGGGCGGATATTTTGAGGCTGGGTCGGGGTTGGGGGTGTTTGACGAAGTGGAGGTTTGGGTATCTTTTCCGGAGGAATTAGGATTTTCGGCAATAGGCTCATCGGGCAAAATATCCGGAATATCCGGATTAGGGTCTTGTTTGTCTTTTATTGGTTGAATTGCAGGCTTTTCCTTTTTAAGTTCTTTTTGTTCGGCAATTTCTAATTTTGCTATATTTACTTTGCTTGGTTTTGGCTTTGGCGCTTCAAGGGTGTTTGTTGTAGTATTTGGCGGGGGCAGTGCTTTAATATTAATATTTTCTACGGCCAGCGCAATAGGTATTGGGCGAGGTTTTTCTTGAAAAACGGCAGTCGAAGTGGTTTTTTTTTGCCAATTCAAGGCAGCTAAAATGGTAGCTAAAGTAATAACCAAAGCAGCATTAAAAAACACAGCTCGCATTTTAAACACATCTGCTTCGGGGTATTTGCGCAGGTAGTGCGGCTCATTTGTCTTAGGTTTCTGCTGGTTCAACGCTATAATTTGCAATGGATTATAACGTTTGAATAGCCACCAAAAGGCAAACCACACCAATAATATACCACCAAAAAAAACTACCAGAAACCAATAACCATACAGCAAACCAGCAACAGTACCCAAACTTAGTACAGCAACCAAACTTATATCGCCCTTGCTAAATTGTGGTGATGCCATTTTAAGTTGATTATTGTATGTTGGGAGATAAAATTAAAATGCCTGTTAGCCATCCGGAAAAAATTGCAATCGCAGCATTGAACAATATCTCACTTTTAAATTAAAAGTAAATGTTTAGATGCCGCAATTTGCCTTATAGGTTCTTCATCATATCAAAACCAATAAACACTTAATAATGCCTGTTTATTGCATTTTTAACTATTAACTATTAACTATGTGTTTGTCTAAAAACCCAGTAAGTTTTTATAGGCATCAACAGTCAGAAGACTGTCAATATCACTCAAATTGGCGGGCTTAATTTTTATCATCCAGCCTTCTCCGTAAGGGTCGTTGTTTACCAAATCGGGTTGGTTATTAAGGGCAGGATTTACGGCAACTACCTCACCTTCGATGGGCATAAACAAATCCGAAACAGTTTTAACAGCCTCAACGGTGCCAAAAAGTTCGGCAGCGGCCAAGCACTGACCTTCCGAGTTTATGTCCACATAAACAATATCGCCAAGTTCGCTTTGGGCAAAATCGGTAATACCTACGTAGGCGTTATCGCCATCAATTCGTACCCATTCGTGTTCGTGGGTATAGCGTAAATTTTCAGGAAACTGCATATTATTGCAACTTATAATTAATTAAGGTTGATTAACAAAAAAGATGCTCAAAAATAGGCAATGTATGCCTAAGTTTTATGCTTTGCTTAAAAATAGGTCTATTTTTTTATTCCGGATGCTATTTTATTGATAAAAGCTCGTATTTAAATCAATTTGTTGGATTATTTTGTTTGCTTTATTTAATATAGATATGGTTTTTTGTTCCGGATATCGAATCATTTTAACTCATTTAAAGCCAGCCAAGCCATTAATCCGGCACCAATTTCTAAGGCTTTTTCGTCAATATCAAACTGTGGGGTATGAATAGAAGCTGTTATACCGCGTTGGGTATTGCCTGTACCGATGCGGTAAAAACATCCGGGCATTATTTGCGAGTAATAGGCAAAGTCTTCGGCGGTCATTCGCATAGGTAAATCTACTATATTTTCGGGGCCTAAATAGGCTTCGGCTGCCGCTCGTGTGCGGGCGGTTAGGTCTTCGTCGTTTATTAAAAACGGGTAGCCAACGTCAATTTCAACCTCGCAATGGCCGCCAAAGCTTTCGGCAATTCCAGATGCAATTTTGCGAATTTGCTTATGTGTTTCAAAGCGGCTTTCCTCGTTCATCATGCGCAAGGTGCCCAAAATTACCACCGATTCGGGTATTACATTATGCGCGCCGCCTACCGAGTTTATTTTGCCAAACGTTAAAACGCGGGGCAAGGTGGGGTCAATAAACCGGCTTACTATTTGTTGCAGCCCTACTAAAACCTGAGCGGCAATTAAAATAGGGTCAACGCAAAATTGAGGTGTAGCGCCATGCCCGCCTTTGCCGTGTATGGTTAAAATAATTTCATCGCACGAGGCCATCATTAAACCCGGCCTAAAACCAACTTTACCTGTTTCGAGTTGCGGCAAAACGTGCTGCCCAATAATAGTTAAAGCCGGCGGCTGAGCCAACGCTCCTTGCTGCAACATTAACAAAGCGCCGCCTGGACTTTTTTCTTCGGCTGGCTGAAAAATCAATTTGACTGTTCCGTTCCATTCTTTGCGGGTAGTCTGTAAAATATATGCCGCACCCAGCAAACAAGTTGTATGTGCATCATGCCCGCAGGCGTGCATTACTCCTTCGTTTAACGAGCGGTAGGGGCGGTTATCGTGTTTGGTTTCGGTAATTGGCAGCGCGTCCATATCGGCGCGTAAGGCTACTACTTTGCTTTGTGGGTTTTTGCCTTCAATATGTGCAACAATACCTGTTTTAACCCATCCGGCGGTAAAGGGTATACCCCATTCGGTTAGTTTTTTTTGTATATATGCCGATGTTTGATGCTCGTCAAAAGACAATTCGGGGTGTTGATGTAAATGCCGTCTGATTGCTACCAAATCCGGATGAATTTGTACCGATAGGGTTTTTATTTCGTTCAATAAAACATCGTTCATAAATGGTTCATTAGCAGGTAAATAAAAAAATAGCTGTTAAAATCCATCATCGGGGGCATTAACCTTGTCGGGCACAATAAATGCCGATTTAAATTGTTTTTTTATAGCGTCAAATTGGGCTTGGGCTTGCAAATGGTTTGAATAATCGCCTACCCGCAGCCTAAAATAAGGTGCTTCGTAACTTTCGTAAATAGGCATATCCGGATAAAATTTTGTAAACCGCGCTTTTTCAGTTTTAATCGCTTCGCGTTTGGTTTCTTGCAGTAATTGAATTCTAAACCCCTGAACATTTGATGCATTGCGTTTTTTTTGCTGTTTGTAAGCTTCAATTAAAGCAGCAATTCGTGGGTCGGCATTAACAGTTACCTGTGCTGCAAGTTGTTTTGAAATCAAACAAAAAGCAGTACTCGTAATAATTAAAAAAAACAAAATACGTTTAATCATTAAACTAAAGCAATTTACTTGTGCCAATACAGGGGCAAAATACAACAAACTTAGCCTACCTATATAAAGTTGTACAAAAGGCGGCTACAGCTAAATATAACAATATTGGCCTAAAACAAGGGGCAATTAATAACTAACTAAATAGGTTTCAATAAGTTGCCGTTGTGCATCGTTAATTTTTGCTTTTGGCTGCATTTTATCTAATATTCGGCTCCAATTTGACTGGTCGTACTGGCTGGGTTTATACAAGTTGTGGCAGCGCCCACAGTTAGCAACATATAATTCGCGGCCTTGTTTTAGCTCCTCTACGGTGGTGCGATATTCGTGTTCTTTTGCTTTTTCTACGTTGCGGTCTGTTGGCAAGTAATATTTTGATTTACAAGCGGTAAAAATTGCCGCTATAAGAAGGCAGATTAAAGTTATTTTTTTCATACGAGAGATGTTATTCTTTGAGGCAAAATTAAGCAAAATTCTCCGGATTGCTGTTTTTAATTTCAACCAATTCTAAATTGAATGGCTTAGATTTATCAAGTAGTTCTTTCAATTTACCTAAAACCCAAGGCTCGCAAGGTGTCTTCATCTATCGAACCAAGTGGTAAATTGTTAGCTACCTGAAACTTAAAAAGTGCATTTTTATAAGGTTTGCTTCCTTCGCTGTCGTCAATAGGGCCGGGGTCGTAGCCGTGTACCAGCAAGGCCATTTTTACCGATTTTAAACTGACATTGCTCAACAACAAACTGTCGGTTAGTGTTATGCTTGCATTTGGGGGCGCGTTGTTGTACAAGGCATCTGCATTGAAGTTGGTATAAAGCGAGTCGCGGCTAAACAGGGCTTGTTTAATTTGTGGACTAAATCCAAGCGCGTAATTAAATCCAAACCGGCGGCAAAACTGGTGGTAAGCGGTGCGGGTACTACCACCAACAATATTGTCTAAGGGGCCAGGGTCAAAATTTTTATCTAACAAAACCTGCTGGAGGTCCGATATCTCTAATGTGTCCCAGTTTGGTAAACCCAATTTTCGCAAAGCAGGTTGTAAAGTATCGGTGGTTTGTGTTAAACGTGTTACCTTTTTATAGGTTGCCAAGGCATCTTTAGTTTGTTCTTTTAGAATGCCATCGGCATTGCCCGGCTCGTAGCCCGATAAATACAAAAGTATTTGTGTTGTTAAAATAATATTTGGTTCAGAAATATTATACGTTGGCAATAGTTTTGCATTGCTTACTGTATCGGTAGGCGCAGTTTTTGTTTTGACTTTAGCTTTATTATTTCCGGATGATTTTTGAGCTAATTTTGAGCTTTTTTTACCTTGATTGGGATGGTGTTTTACATGGCATCCGGATAAAAAAAAGCCGGAGAAAACAATTGAGCAGCAAAAAATTATAGGCATAAAATAATTACAAGGCTTGAGCATCTTTTTCGGATATTAGATTAATAATCATTATGCTTCAAAACAAAAAAACAAAATTTTGACGTGGTTTTCGTTAATTTTGCGTTTTAAACGGCAAATAATTTATTTGCGGGCTTGTTTTGAAGGACAAAATTACAACCTTTTTTAAAGGTAACACATGCGGAAAATAAATTACGATTGGATTACTATTGGACTTTTTATTTTATTAACAGTTATTGGCTGGCTGGCAGTTTATACAACCGACTATAACGGTTCGGCGACTGGCAATGTGCTCAATTTTTCGAGGGCTGCAGGCAGGCAATTTATATGGCTGCTTGTTGCTTATATGGTTGCTTTTTTTATTCAATTAATAGATAGCCGTATCTATACCAAGTTTGCACAGGTTTTTTATGCTTTTGCTATTCTTTTATTACTAATAACTTTGGGTTTAGGCTCGGTTATTTCGGGGTCGAAATCGTGGATTAAGCTTGGCGGTTCTTTGGGTTTTCAGCCTTCAGAGTTTGCAAAAGTAGCCACTTGCTTAGCATTGGCGGCCTATATTGGCATACAACGAACCAAGCGATTAGATATTGAACAACAATTATCGGCGGGTTTTATTATTATGGTTCCAGCTGTTTTAACCCTTTTGCAAGGCGATGCCGGATCGGCTTTGGTATTTGCTTCGTTGTCGCTGGCCTTATACCGCGAAGGGATGGCGTTGCAAGTATTATTACTGGGTTTATTAGCTATCACCTTATTTGTTTTTAGCTTAAAACTGCCGTTTTATTTTGGTATTTTATTAATTCTTTTTGTTGGTATTTTATTTTTATTAATAACAAAACAAGCTAATTGGCGCAATATTGCCCTTTGCTTAGTAACCATGTTGGTGGTTTTTGCCATACAATCGGGGGCACCAGAGATGGTTGCCATTATTGCTTTTGGTATTGCCGCCACAAGTTTAACTTTATGGTCGTTTATGCGGCGGCAGGCAATTTGGGGACTAATGGCATTTATGCTTACTTGTAGTTTATATACTCAATCAGTAAATTATGTTTTTACTAACATATTAAAACCCCATCAACAAAACCGTATTGCCGTTGTACTGGGCATCGTTGAAGACAACAGAGGGGTTGGCTACAATGTAAACCAATCGAAAATTGCCATTGGTTCAGGAGGGCTTTGGGGAAAGGGTTATTTACAAGGCACACAAAACAAAGGCAATTTTGTGCCCGAAATGCACACCGATTTTATTTTTTGTAGTATTGGCGAAGAGTTTGGCTTAGTAGGCAGTGTAGGCTTAATTACTTTGTTTGTATTTTTATTTCTGCGGTTAATTGTTATTGGCGAGCGGCAAACATCGGCTTTTTCAAGGGTATATGCCTATAGTGTTACGGCTATATTATTTTTCCATTTTTTGGTAAATATAGGTATGACAATAGGGCTAATGCCCGTAATTGGTATTCCCTTGCCCTATATTAGCTATGGAGGGTCGGGGTTACTTGGTTTTACGATTTTGCTGTTTATATTAGTAAAATTAGACAGCGAAAGAAATGCACACATTTAAACAGATTACTTAATTATTCCTTAATTAGCCTATCAGTAAAATAAGCCTCTATTATCGCTAAAACCTTTGGCATAACCAAACTCATGCCTTAACCCAAGGCCAATTATAAAGTTTGAAACCGCTTGGTTATACTTAATTTGATTGCTACTGTTAAAAAACTTACTTTGAGTTGTGTGGGTAAAAGCAATTTCCGGATGGCTGCCTAAATAATCGGCTTTCATAAAAACGCGATATTTACGCCCCGGCAAAGGGTACGACAGCGAAGCCCCAATATTGTAGGCAAAACCAATACCTGTTGCACCTTCCTTCGTATCGGTAAGGAGTTGGCCGTTAATACTACCATTGTAAGTAACAGTTGGCGCTTGGGTAGCTAACACACCAAATAAAACACGCAGGTCAAAACTCAGGTAATCTTCGGGCAACGAAACAGTAGGCCCCAGCAAAAAAGCATAATTTTGCCAACTTTTATGGGTAATACTTCCTACCGCCTTGCCACCCAGGCGCTCTTGAACTCCCGCAATATACGCCCCTTTGTCAATAGCGTTTTGGTTATATAATAAACTAAATCCCAAGCCAGCATTGCGCAACAGCAGCCACGCGCCTTCAATATTTACACTAAATCCGGTGGCAGCAAACCCGGCATTATCATCAAATCGACTACTAGCATACCGACCTTCAGGCAGGGCAACGCTGCCGCTTACGCCAATATAATTGCGTGCTATACCCACTAATTTAGCGTTAATTTCTTTTTCCGACTCTTCGTATATCGTCATGGGTGCTTCGCCCTTTTTAAACAAATCTTCTTCACTGTCAATCATTTGATTTTCTTTTTCCGGGGGTTCGTTATTTGGCCGCAGTGCCGAAGTATCAACCGGTAAAGGTCGAAGAGTATCGCTCTGAGCCGATAAATTAGGAGCAGAGAACAAATATAAAATACCTATTAAGATAAGAATTAAAAAAATATTTTTCATGGGTTTAATTGTTGCTTCAAATGAACGCTGTACCATAATTTTCAGCCTTAATTCCGGATGTAATATAAAAAATGGCAAACTTAAATTTTTGTTTGTTTTCATATACTTCTTTAGCCTTCCTTACCTGTTTGCAAAAACCATACCTAAATAAAGGCAAAACGCGGTGTAATTGCTTAACTTTGCTTTTTCAATCTACATTATGGTTAGCAACGTTAAGTTTCTTTGCCTTCCGGATAATTTTATGAAAAAACAACCACAATAACATTAATATCGTTTATTATAAAATAGCTATGGCCTCGTTACTCAAAAATTTATCTGAACATAATATTGCCAACTCAAATATTGCCGAACAAGCCAAAAATTGGCAAATTGGCATTATTGTAGCCGATTATAACGAAAAAATCACCTACGCCTTATTTGATGCCTGCTGCCAAACCCTCAAAAATGCCGGTGTTTTACCCCAAAACTTACACATAGCCCATGCGCCAGGTGCTTACGAATTACCCCTTACTGCCCTTTGGTTATTGCAGCAGTTCCCCTCATGCCATGCTGTTATTTGTTTGGGCTGTGTTATTAAAGGCGATACCGACCACGACATTTACATAAATAATGCCATTTCGCAGGGAATTATGCAGTTAAATTTAACCCATGCAAAGCCTGTAATTTTTGGCGTTCTAACCACTAATAACTTGCAACAAGCCCTTGACCGCGCAGGTGGCAAACACGGCAATAAAGGCGTTGAAGCCGCTTTTGCCGCTCTCAAAATGCTTGAAACAAAAACAAATATGACAAACAAATAAAAAAAAATACTACCCCGGAGATTTTTTCCGGATTATTGCTGTAACTTAGCAGTAAATTTTAAAAATATTGTCTTAAATAGAACACAATGAACAGGCGACATTTTATAAGAAATACCTCTTTAGCAGCCGCCGCAGCCGTAGTTGCACCCTATATTTTGCCGTCGGGGCGTTTATTTGCCCAAACGGGGTCGCAAAAAGCTAAATATACTGTACTTATGATGTTTGGCGGAGGAGTTCGGCACCAAGAGAGTGCCGGGCAATTGTATTTACAACACGCCCAGTTTCCATACACCAAAGACCCAGATTTAAAAGATTTGGTAGGCAATATTATGCCCAATTTATTAGTTGGCGAAGCCCCTACCGACAAAATAGCTTACGGCTCAGGGGCTAACGGAGAAAACCCCATTGCACCCATTTTAAGCACTCCACTGCAAAAACAAGGTGTGTTTTTTAAAGAAATGCACGTAGGCACCGCCGGCCATTACCACGGATTTAATGCCTTAGTTAGCGGAAACTACAACGCCAAACAAGGCTTGCGCTCAAAACCCCTAAGCCCTACAATTTTTGAATATGTGCGGCGCTTTATGAACCCACAGGCCGAAGGCACCGCCTCAAAAGTGTGGTTAGTTGGCAACACTATTGGCAATTCAATCCCCTATTTAAACTACAGTGCTGCTGCCAATTATGGGGCTAAATTTGGGGCTAATTTTTTTGCTCCGCCCGTTACCTTCGGCAGTAATGGCCGCCGGTTTTTAGCCGCTGCCAAAAACTACCACCCCGAAGAAGATTTTCCGATGATGTACGATATGAAAGACTTTTTAGACAATAGTTTTAAAACCACTGGCGGGGTTTTAGAAAGTTTGGGCAATACCCCCGACGAGAAATACAAAATTAAAGAATTCATGAAAAAAATGTTTGGAACAGATGAAGAAACACTAATGCAATACATTCCGGAAGACCCAAAAGCAGGCACAGATCCCGAAATTATACCCGTAATTAATAAAGACGTAAGCACCTTGGTAGTCGCCTGCGAAATAATGAACTACTTTGAGCCTACCGTTATTGCCGTGCATTTAGATGGTGCCGACACCTGCCATGCCGATTTTACCTCGTACCTGCGCAATTTACACCGCCAAGATTTAGCCGTTGGCTATATGTGGAACTTTATTCAAAACCATCCGGTATTAAAAGACAATACCCTTATGGTTGTTGCCCCCGAAACAGGCCGAAACGCCACGCCTAACCCCATCCGCGATAAAAATAACTGGTATGCTTACGACCACAGCGACTGGAACGCTTACCGCAGTTGGGCGCTAATGGTTGGCCCAGGTGTACCTCAAAATGTAGTGATAGAAGGTGGCACAACCATTACTAACCCCGATGGCTCGGTAACCCCTACCCCGGCTGGCGATACAGCCCAAATAGTATTGACCGTTGCCGAAACATTAGGTATTAAAAACGAAGTTGCCAGCGAAGGGATGGTTGTAAATAGCCAAAGTTTTTACGATTTATTATAACGTAAACAGAAAAGAACTGTTTAACTCGCAAAAAAGGCTTCAATTTGGGCTACAATATAGGCTACCTCCTCAATACTTAGTTCGTAATATAGCGGCAAGCGCAGCAGGCAAGCCTCAAACCGGTCGGCATTGGGTAAGGCGCGGCTATTATTAGGCTGTTGTTGCTGTTGGCGATAATAGGGCGATTGATGTAGGGCTAAATAATGAAAAACAGCATATACACCCTTAGATTGAAGATGGTTTAGCAACTTATTCCGGATTGTTAAATTAGGGCAAACTACATAAAAAATATGCCCATTACAAGTAGCATAATCCGGAATAAAAGGTAATTGCAAATATCCGGAAGTTTGTAATGGTTGTAAATATTGGTTGTAGGCGTTCCAAAGTGCTAACCGCTTTTGCTGTATGGTTTCTAAATTTTCGAGCTGGGCATATAAAAAAGCAGCTACTATTTCGCTGGGTAAAAATGACGAGCCAATATCAACCCACTCGTAGCGGGTAATATCGCCCCTAAAAAAAGCAGTGCGGTTAGTACCTTTTTCGCGTATTATCTCGGCTCTATTACAAAATTGTGGGTCATTTAGGGCCAAAAGCCCTCCTTCGCCTGCAATGACGTTTTTTGTTTCGTGAAACGAAAAAGCTGCCATTTGCCCTATACTTCCCAAAGGCTGCCCTTTGTAGTACGAGGCTATTGCCTGGGCGGCATCTTCAAGTAAAAATAATTTGTATTGCTTGGATATATCGCATAAAACATTCATATTGCATGCTACACCTGCATAGTGCATGGCAACAACAGCGCGGGTTTTAGGCGTTATAAGGGCTTCAATTTGCCCGGCATCTATATTTGGGTTATTAGCTTCGCTATCGGCAAAAACAATTTGAGCACCGCGCAACACAAAGGCGTTGGCCGTTGATGAAAATGTATAAGATGGCATAATTACCTCGTCGCCGGGCACTATATTTAGCAATAGTGCCATCATATCTAAGGCTGTTGAGCACGAGGTGGTTAAAAATGCCTTAGTTTGGGTGCCTAAATATTGTTCAAAAAAAGCATGGCATTTTTGAGTAAACACCCCATCGCCCGATATTTTGCCCGAAGCTACTGCTTGCTCAATATAGGCTATTTCGTTTCCGGTAAAAAATGGTTTGTTAAAAGGTATCATATCCTGGTTCCGGCAAAGAAAAATAGGGCAATATCATCCGGAAAGTAGTAGCACAACAAATAAAAAACAAATAAAAACAATATTATTTAACAGGTTTTACTGAGGCTCGGGTATAGCGTCAAATCCCCATTGTGTATGCGCTTTTTGGCTGGTGGCAATTTCAACGCCTTTGATGCAGTCGCCCACATCGGGCATCGGAAACGGCTCAAACTGTTGTTTGATGGTGTCACTTTTTGCAGTATCGTAAATAAGTTGCAACTCGTCTTTGCGCAACTCTAAAATATCAAACGTAATTTCGTTGCGATAAACAATAGGCTTGCCAATAATGGCAATGCTGCCGACTGATATATCGGGAAAATTATTAAAAGTAACTCCCCATTTGCTTAATTTACTGTCTTGCCAGTACCAGGTATTGATATCGGTGGTAAAATTACCCAATACGGCGGCCTTGATACCTGTGTCGTAAAAACTGTACGAGCCACTACAAGTATAAGTTCCGTCCTCTTTAATTGTTAAAAAATAAACAATACTTATGTCGTAGGCCAAGTTGCCATTAGTAGTAGTGCTGATGAGGCTATTAATAATACCGTTGTTATAATTATCTTCGGCCAAAACTTTACTTAGGGTTGTGCCGGCCACATTGGCTGTATCACAAAAGCTACTATTAAACGTTATAGTCTTTTGTACCGACTCGCTGCTTTTATTAATATAACGTGTTAAAATCCATTCGCCGCACAAGCGTTCGTTGCGTGTTCTAAAACTTATCCAAGGGTCATCGTCGCCGCGTTTGCAACTATTAAACATGGTTAAATTTGTGCCTAAAATAACTACTAAAAATACCAGCAGTACAAATCGGTTTTTCATTACGTTTAAATAAAATAATTAAGGCTATACCAAACTGAAATTGCATTACGGACGCAAAAATACAACAAAAGGTTGTATTTTGTATTTAGGATAGATAAGCTATGGGTACAACCCTAAAACTCCGCCCTGCAAATTATCTGCAAGCAAAACATTGCCGCTGATTAATGTTGCAGGGCGAAGTGGTTATTTACGTTGAGATTAAAATCAATATGGCGTTGAATTATTTATTTTCCAAGGCTTGTTTAATCCGGAAAATAATATTTTGCCGATGTGCTTTTGTTGCAATATCATTTCCGGAGTTTGCTTTTACCATCCGGTCAATTTGGGTTAGTTGGTATAAAATTAACGATTGAGATGCTTTGTCGTAAGCAGGATTTTTCCATCCGGATATTAGTTGTTCTACGTAGGTTAGTTGTAGATTTTGCCGGTACAGGTTTACTTTTCCGGATAAATCGGCTTTAAAAATGGCATTGGTCAAATCGTCTAAAACATTTGTTAAAGGGTAGGTATTGCCGTACATTTCTGTTTGGTTAATGCGTTGCATTACTTCGGGGTGAAGCAGGTGAGCTAACACATTTCGTTGAAAAGACAACACTCTGTCGGCAATCTTAGGGTCTTCTGTATTGCCAAAATAGTCGAAACTGCGGCGTTGGGGCTGCAAATAGTTCAACAAATCGTTGGGCAACATAAAGGCATCGGGGGCAAAAAGGTATTGCTCGAGGGCTGCCATGGCACGTTTTTGGTCGGCGGCTGCTACGGGTGTAAAGGGCTGCCGGGCTTTGGGCTGCCCCGGAAAATCGCGCTCCACATAAACGCCGCCTATATACCTCGATATTACGCTGGCCATACCGCCAATTTGTCCGGTTGTAACATAATAGTTAGTTAGCAAACCTTGGTACGACTCGCCATTTTTAATAAATCTTTCTTTTAATTTAGGCAATAAACTGTTGGCAAATTTAATGCGGTCAATTCCATAGCCAATGGCATCGTTGCTAAGGTCAAAAATATTTACGCGGGGGTCAATGCCGCCGCCGGGCGCACGCATATCGTCGGCATCGTTGCCAAAGGTAAGTTGTGGGTCGGTGCTGCGGTTTAAAACGGTTTGCAAGCGTTCTTTTTGGCTGGCTTCGTTTTTGTTGTTCGTTGAGTAGCCGTACTCAACAGCCCACCTGTCGTAAGGACCGGGAACGGTAATATAATATTCGCCTTGTTTAGCAGGGTCGCTTGAGAAATTTACCGCCGGATAATCCATTACCGAGCCATACAAGCCAATTTTGGCTGTTAGCGGTTTGTTATGCACATCGGCAGGGCTATGTATTTGCGTAGCTTTCATGTTGTGGTTTAAACCCAAGGTGTGCCCAACTTCGTGTAAAACTAAATAATGAAGTGCCTCGCGAATCAACTCTTTCTCTTTTTCGTCTTTGTCTTCGTTGGTAGTATTAAGCGCAGCTAAGGCGGTTGCACCAAATAAATTATTTGCTTGTAACATTTGGGCTGCCATGCAGTAGTTATGGTTGTGGTTGCTATTAACAGTGTGTTGCAACTTCATTTCATCGGCCTGTGCCATAGCTTCTTCCCAGTCAAATGCACCTGCTTTTCCAAAATTCTGATACCCACGCAAGGCGCCTCTAATAAACACCAGTTCTAACATTACGTCTGCACCCAAAATTTGGCCGGTGCGCGGGTTTACAAAGCTGGGGCCATAGCCACCAAAAGGCGGAGTTGGCGAAGATGTCCAACGAAGTACGTTATAGCGTATGTCGCCCGCATCCCAAGTGGCATCATCCGGTTGCATTTTGCATTGAACTGCATTTTTAAATCCGGCTTGCTCAAAGGCTACGTTCCAAGCTAAAACGGCGTCCATAATATCTTTTCTAAATTCAAGGGGCGTAGTATTTTCAATCCACCAAACAATTGGCTCAACCGGTTCAGACAAGGAGGCGTTGGGGTCTTTTTTCTCTAAATACCACCTGTTAATAAGGTCGCGCCAAGGGGTGTAGCTTAACGAGGTTTGGTCGTTTACCCGTTGGCTAAAATAGCCCAGCCGGGGGTCATCGGCACGGCCTTCAAAATTGTTTTTAGGCATTTCGATGAGGCTGTGTTGTATGGTTACAGTAACATAGCGGGCATCGGTGGTTTCAAGTCGTCCATAATTGGTGGGATTTACGTTTTCAAATACGTAATCAACTACTAAATCGGTATTGGCAGGGTAATTTTTAATTTGACTATATTTGGTTTTTGTTTTACTTAAACTGCCCAAATTAAACATATTAAATCCGGGCGGCATATTAGTAGGTGGCGAGGGTTTTATTTGGTCAAATGCTTCGGACAAAAATATGTCGTCTAATTTTATAACAACGTGGTCTTTATCGGCTTTAGCTGTTTTTTGTATTTTTTCGGAGGCTAAAATAGGCTGGTTTATATTGGCTTTTGCAGCTTTAGCCAAGGCATTATTTGGGTCGAAATAATAATTGGTGTTTTCGCCCACAAACTCAATACGGTCGAAATGTTTTTTGATGGTAAAAATTTGATTAGCTCTAAAGGCGCCTCTAAAATTAAAGGCATCTAAAGTGCTATTTTCTGTATAACTAAAATGGATATACTCTTTGCCAATTTGGTCGGGGGCAATGCTCATAAATAGCGAGCCATTAACGGTATCGCGCCAAAGGGTAAATAATCCGGAATTTAATTTTGTAGCGGCCTTTAAAGCATCTTCATCGGGTTTAACGTCGGTTGCCGATGCCTCTGCTTTGTCCTTTTTACTTTTTTTAGCCTTTTGCGCATAAGCCACATTTGGGCTTAGATTTGTTAGCACCAAACTGAGGGCAAACAAAATTAGAAATTGAGTAAAGTGTTTCATTTATTAAATGGGTTTGTTTATGTTTAAAAAAAGCAGTGCAAAAGTACAAATTTGGTTATATTTTATATTGACCTAATATCAATTTAACATTTTTTAGTGGTATTGTGCCATTTTTTTTTAAATTTGGTAAATTTACAAGCTAAAATTTAGCTAAATAACCTTGATATTGCCCTTATTTAGTGGCATTAGAAATGATAACTTAGTTTTACGCATGAATATAATTTTTTTAATTTTTCATGACTTGTTCTACTACAAAAGGCTTAGTTTTTTGAACCATTGTTCAAATTTTGCTGCTAATTGCTGTATTTTTAGTAATTTCGCACCGCATTACGACAACAAAGTACTTATTAAAATTGTATTTGCCTTGACTTCGCGATTAGCCCTCTTTGCCTTTATTGCTGGACTTTTTATTGGCAGTTTGTTTACCGTTTTTTTTATTTCGAGTACCGATAAAATAAAGGTAAGCACAAGCAACTTAGCTGCGGCGCAAACTTTGTCAAATTTAAATCAAGCGGCTGAGCTTTCAGATAAAACCGCTTTAGCTGCTAAAAATCTGGAAGAACAACTACCTGCTGGTGATACAATTGGTCTAGAGGAAAATGAACCAGACAACGAAGAAACTTTGCCCATAGCTGAAGAGCCGCTAACAGAAAATGAGCTTTTAGACGAAACACAAGTTGAAGCCGCCGAACGATTTGGTGTAAATCCAACGATTTACCAGATACAAAAATATAAAATTGGCAAAAACGAATTATTACCTACCTTACTTAAAAAAATGCTTTGCCCGCCCCTTGGCTTGAGGCAACAATAGCAGCAATTAAAAATATATTTGACGCTCGCAATTTAAAATCCGGACATGATTACTGGACATTAAAAAATCCGGATACAGGCAATTTACAAACACTAATATACGAAGAGTCGCCGGCTAAATACCTCTCTCTTACATTTTATCCGGATACAACCGTAGGTGTTAGCTATTGCGAATATCCTTCGGAAACAAAAACTATTGCCGGGGCAGGTATTATTAAAGGTTCGTTGTACGAGTCGTTAGAAAAAGCAGGTTTAGACGCAGAGGTTGCGGTATATTTAGGAAAAATCTTTCAATGGCAAATTGATTTTTTTCATATACAAGAGAATGACGAGTTTAAAATTATTTACGATGCTGTTTACGCCAACGACAACTTAATGGCTATTGCCAAAATTCATGCTGCTTATATAAAACATAAAGGCGAGGATTTTTATGCCTTCCCGTTTAACACCACGCCTAACGAAGACAATTCTGATTATTACGATGAAAAAGGCAAATCGTTAAAACAAGCTTTTTTAAAATCGCCGTTAAAATACAGCCGTATTTCGTCTCGTTACTCGCACCGCCGGTTGCACCCCGTTACTGGCCGCTTCAAGGGGCATTTTGGCACCGATTATGCCGCGCCCAAAGGCACCCCAATTCGAACCATTGGCGATGGGGTGGTGCTACAAGCCAGCCGCACACGTGGTAATGGCAATTTTGTTAAAATAAAACACAACAACACTTATACGACCCAATATTTGCATCTCTCGAAATTTGCCAAAGGTATGCGCCGAGGCAAACGCCTAAAACAAGGCGAAATTATTGGCTATGTAGGTAGTACCGGCTTAGCAACAGGCCCTCATTTGTGCTTCAGATTTTGGAAAAACGGGCGGCAAGTTGACCACCTCCGCGAACGATTGCCGATGGCTAATCCTGTACCAAAAAAACAAAAAGAAAGCTACCTGAATTACGTAACCAATTTTCAACAGGCTTTAGATACTATCGGCAATACCAATTATAACTCCGTAGCTATCCAACAAACAAAACAAGCTGCCCCAAATCCTTTAAAAGCAAGCACTCTCTAAATGTAAACAAAGGCAAACAGCCTCGCAATATAAAAGCAAAAATTTTAATCAGGCAGACCAAATCATGCAAGTTGACAACGCGAAAATAGTATTCCGCAAAATCCGCAACCTAAGCGAAGTAGTTGGCGTTTCGACAGAGTTTATGCGCCGAAACTACAAAATAATAATCAAAGCCTTGTTGGCAATTGCCTTTCCGTTAATATTTTTGGGCCTGTTAGGCAACAGTATTTTTACCATGATGATGCTGACAGGTATGAAAGACGTATTTGGTGGCATGGCCAACCAAGATGACCTTTCATTAGATGCGTTTAGCCGATATGCGGGCTTGTCGTGGTTATTTATGTTAATATCGTACCTTGGAACTATAATGGTTACCGCCGTTATTTATGAGTTTGCCCGCCTTTACGCCGAATACGACAACCCAAACTTGATTACAGTTAACGAAATTTGGACGAGGGTAAAAGCAAATGTTGGTATGTATATTTTAACAACATTAGGCGTTGCAGGCCTAATTTTACTTAGTATTTTTCCTTTTTACATAGTACTGGCAGCTGGTGTTTTTTTAGTCGTAACAATACACTGGGTGATAGCAATTCCTATTTTTTTTATCCTAATTGCTTTATATGTCTATTTTTTAGTGCCTTTTTCGCTTACATACGTGGTGCGTTTAGTAGAGGGCAAAGGCGTTATAGCCGCCTATTCGCGTACGGCAAAACTGATGGCCAACAAACGCTGGAAAATATTGTGGCTATTTGTTTTAGCCTTTTTAATTTGTTATTCGGTAGTAGGAATACCCTCGTTGTTAGTATCGGGATTTGTTTATGGCCTAACTTTTATTGCTTTAAAAGGCTGGGAGCCGCTTATTGTTGTATTACAAATTGTGCAGGGTGTAGTTAGCATGTTTACCATTGTGTTTATTGCCATTGTTAGTGTATTCTTGTATTTCTCGCTGGTAGAACAACATGAAAATATAGGCACTTTGAGCATAATACCAACTATTGCTCAACACCTCGAAACAGAAGATGATACGGTAAATAATAGCTTTGAAAGCTAAACATAAAACGAGATACAGTTTCGCTTCAAAGAAAACATCCGGATGAAATACAAGCAAAGATTGCTATTCAATTCAAGCAAAAAATGGGCGAGGTTTGCACATTTTCTAATTTAACGCCACCAAAGCTTAAAATTTTACCAAAACAAAAGATGTCGTACAACTTCTGTGCGCAAACTACCGTTATATAATTTAGTTTTACCATTCACATTTATTACACTAATTGAATTGGCAAAAAGGCTATTATTATGAAAAAAATAAATACATCTTGCCCTTTATTAGCCAGCTGCAGTGCTTTTATTTTTCTGTTAATAAACTATTGTAGCCCGGTGTTAAGTTTCAGCGCTTTGGCGCAATGTCAACACCCGTATCAACAACTGCCCAGTCCGTCAGAAACCAGCAACCCACATATTCAATTTGCCAAAAACAAAGGGCAATGGCCGGCGCAAGTGCATTACAGCCTTAAAATGGCTAACACTCGCCTATTTTTCGAGGGCAACACCATCACCTATTTATTGGCTAATAGTGCCGATATGGACAGTTTGCACCAACGCCACCATAGTGCTAAACCTTACAAAGGCCAACAATTTGTTCGCTACCACGCTTATAAACTACAACTGTTAAACACCACGCCAAGCACAAAAACCAATATTGAAGGCAGTTGCCTACACCCATTTTGGCAAAATTTTTATTTAGGCAACAATCCTAAAAACTGGGCAGCTAAGGTGCCACTTTTTGCCGAACTAAACTACACAAACATATACCAAAACATAGATATGCGATGGTATGCCAGCAACGACGAAGACCAACTTAAATATGATTTTATTGTGCACCCAGGCGGTAATACTGATGTCATCCAACTGCAATTTTCCGGATTAAACAACATCCGGATAAACCAGCAAGGACATTTAGAGCTTCAAACTTCGTTAGGTAAAATTACCGAAACAGCCCCTTATGTTTATCAATATTGTAACGGCAAAATGAACCAAGTGGCTTGCCAATACGCCTTAACCAACAACAAGGTAGTGCAGTTTGTTTTTCCGGATGGTTATGACAAAACCCAAACTTTGTTTATAGACCCCACCATTATTTTTTCGACCTATACCGGCTCGTATGCCGACAACTGGGGCTTTACCGCCACCTACGACAGCGAAGGCCATTTATACGCCGGCGGCACCGTTTTTGACGATGGCTACCCCACAACAATAGGTGCTTTTCAAAAAGATTATGGCGGTGGCGAAGGCACACTTGGCACCGATATGGGCATTACCAAATTCAGCCCCGATGGTAAAACCTTAATTTACTCGACTTATTTAGGCGGCAAACGAAACGAATTACCTCACAGCCTAATTGTTGATAGCCAAAACAATTTAGTACTATTTGGTACTACGGGCTCAAATAATTTTCCAGCAACAAACGGCGCTTACGACAAAACCTTTAACGGCGGTAACGATGTGGGCGACATCAGCAATATTCCGTTTTATGAAGGCAGCGATATTGTGGTGGCTAAATTTGCACCCGAAGGCGACCTTTTAGCTGCAACTTATATTGGCGGTAGCGATAACGACGGCCTTAATATTGACAAAGACCTAACTTATAATTACGCCGACGAAGCGCGCGGCGAAGTATTTTTAGATGCAAACGACCAAATTATTATCGCTTCGTGCACATGGTCTAACGATTTTCCGGTAACATCGGGGGCCTACCAAACCAAACACGGAGGCTCGCAAGATGGCGTCTTAATCAAAATAAAACCCGATTTATCGGCACTCGTTTTTGCCACCTACCTTGGCGGCAGCAGTGCCGATGCAGCCTACGGTTTAAAATTAGACCTCGAAGGCAATATTTTAACCGCCGGAGGCACCCGAAGCAGTAATTTTCCGACTACGGCAGGCGTAATAAATAGCAGCTATGGCGGCAAAATTGATGGCTTTTTATCGAAAATCAGTGCCGACGGCAAAAAATTAATGGCCAGCACTTATTTAGGCACAAACGACTACGACCAAGCCTATTTTGTTGAAATTGACGATGCGCATGAATTTGTTTATACAGTAGGTCAAACATCCGGAAATTACCCTGTAACATCTGGCGTGTACAGCAACTCTGGAAGCGGGCAATTTATCCATAAATTAACCCTCGACTTAACAAAAACCGAATTTAGTACCGTATTTGGCAACGGCAACGGCGAGCCTAACATTTCGCCCACAGCATTTTTAATTGATATATGCAACCGCATTTATGTGTCGGGCTGGGGGGCCGACTCACCCAATTTTGGTATGCCAAGTTCATTTGGAACAAACGGCCTTGTTACAACCTCCGATGCTTATAAAAAAACAACCGATGGCAACGATTTTTACTTTTTTGTGCTAACCGAAGATGCCAAAGCTTTAGAATATGCCAGCTTTTTTGGCGGCAATGGCAGTGGCTTTGATGGGGCAGATGAACATGTAGATGGCGGAACCAGTAGGTTCGACAAGGCAGGCATTGTTTACCAAGCTGTTTGTGCCGGATGCGGTGGAACAAATTTATTCCCTACTACTTCGGGCGTGTGGTCAAAAACAAACAACGCCGACAACTGCAATTTAGGCGCTATAAAATTCGATTTTCAGCCACCTATTGTTTTGGCCGATGCCTTAGCCGATCCAAGCATTACCGGATGCGTGCCTTTAAACGTAAAATTTACAAATAAAAGTAAAAACGCAACCAATTATTTTTGGGACTTTGATGACAATAACAATACCTCAACCCTAACCAATCCTAATTTTACCTATACCAAAACCGGCGTCTATAACGTAATGCTGGTGGCATGGGACCCTAACGCTTGTAACGAAGCCGATACCGCCTATACCACTATTACCGTGCTTGACCCCGCTACGCTAACCGCCAATTTTACCTACGAGCTTGATTGTGAGACAAAAACCGTTATTGTTACGCCAATAGCCGATTTTAACGGAGCCGTTTCGTTTAGTTGGCAATTTGGAGACGGGCAAACCAGTACCGACACCATAGCCACCCACACTTACACTATTGATGGCAACTACGAAATTACTTTAATTGCCCAAAGTGCAGTGCCCGGATGCCCCGGCACCGATACCGTAAAACAAACTATTACCATTGCGCCTAATGTTGAGGCAAAAATTTCCGGAAAAAATGGCTGTCGTCCTTTAAAACAAGTATTCGGCAATACCAGCAAAAACGGAACTACTTTTCATTGGGATTTTGGCATTGGCTCGGCAACTAATGATACCAGCAATATTACCAAACCCCAATTTGAATACACAAAAGCAGGCACTTATACCGTTACTTTAATAGCCTACAACCCCCTTAGCTGCAATGGCAGCGATACTGCAACTATTAAAATTGTAGTTAAAGACACCCTTATCAATGGCAATTTTGATATAATACTGCCCGACCCCTGTGACGAAAAACTATTAGTTAAGTTTGACTCCAAAGGGGCACCCCTAACCGATAGCTTTATGTGGCAATTTGGAGACGGGCAAACCAGCACCTCCCCCGACCCAAATCATATATACACTCAACCCGGTACCTATACCACAACTATGATTGTTGATAACGAATGTGCGCCACCCGATACAACCATCAAAACATTTACTTTATTGCCGCCAAATTTTGTAGAAGTTAATATGACACCCCCGCAAGATGGTTGTGAACCGGTAACCGTCCAATTATCCGGAGGCGGAAACGGCATTAGCTATTTATGGCTTTGGGGCGACGGCAGTTCTACTACCGAAATGCCACCTCCTGCGCACGAATACTCAAATCCGGGCGTTTATCAAATACAATTGATTGCTTTTGACAGCACAACCTGCAACAAAACCGACACTATAACAGCCATCTTAAATGTTTACAGCTACGCTACTGCCGATTTTGAAGCCAGCACCTATACCAGCGAACCCGGATTGCCCATTTTATTTACTAATTTAAGTACTGGTGCTACTAATTATCTATGGACCTTTGGAGACGGCAATACCAGTAACGAAATAAATCCTACTTATAGCTACCAAACGCCCGGTGAATATCTTGTTTGTTTAACCGCACTTAGTCCACAATCTTGTAACGACTCCATTTGTAAAACCATTATTGTAGTACCACCAATAACTTTAGGCACACCAAACGCTTTTACCCCCGACGGCGACAAATTAAATGACACATTTTTTGTCTTGGGCCGAGAACACATTACACAACTTGAACTGCGCATATACAACCGATGGGGGCAGCTAGTTTACCAAACCAACGACCCAATGTCCGGATGGGATGGTACTTTTAAAAACGAGCCTCAAGAAATGGAGGTCTATGTTTATACCGTACAAGCCGTTGTTAAATCGGGGCGAGTTATCAATTTCTCCGGAAATTTAACTTTGCTTCGTTAAAAAAGAGATTAATTTAAAACAAATTTATCTCTGTTTTTATTAAACTCGGCTTTACATTCGGCAGCACAAAACGGATAAATTTTGCCGTTTACCACAGCCGTATCGCTAATGGGCAAATTGCGCATAGTCATGCCGCAAACGACGTCTTTCCATGTGGCAAGCTGTGTTTCATCGGCTATTTTTATACTGGGTTTTGAAGTGTCGGCACCCATTTTTTGATTATTACCTCCACAGGCAACTAACAAAACCAGCAAAAATGAAGTTAAAAAGAGAGCTAAAACAGGTATTTTTTTCATTGGTAAGTATTAAAAGATGATTTTTTAATTAGTTTGTTAGAAATTTAGGCCAAAATTACAAAACAAATTTGAAATTTATGAACCCGTCAGATAATAATCCCAAGCCGAAAAGTTTTGTCATTAAAGATTGGGCTGAGGATGACCGCCCCCGCGAAAAGCTAATGGCAAAAGGCCGTGAGGCCTTATCTAACGCCGAGCTATTGGCTATTCTCATCGGCTCGGGGTCGGCTACTCAATCGGCGGTTGATCTTTGTAAAGATATACTTACCAAAGCTAACAACAACCTAAATATGCTGGCAAAGTATAACCTTAGCGACTTAATGCAATTCAAAGGCATTGGCGAGGCCAAAGCTATTTCAATTATGGCTGCTCTTGAATTAGGCCGGCGCCGGCAGTTGGCTACTGCCCTCGAAAAAGTACAGATAAAATCGAGCCATACTGTTTACGAGATTTTACAACCCAAATTAGCCGACTTGCCCCATGAAGAATTTTGGATGATTTCACTAAACAGGGCAAACAAAGTTATAGATTACTTGCGAATTAGTGTAGGTGGCATTTCCGGAACCGTTGCAGATGTAAGGCTCATACTGAAAACAGCCATTGAAAAGTTAGCATCCGGAATTATTGTAGCGCACAACCACCCATCGGGAAATTTGCAACCCAGCCAAGCCGATAAAGATTTGACTAATCGCCTTAAAGAGGCTTGCAAACTCGTTGAAATTCAATTATTTGATCACTTAATTATAACTGAAAGCAGCTATTTTAGCTTTGCCGATGAAGGTTTATTGTAAACCTATATATTTGCCAGCGGTATGAGTTTAGTCTGTTTTGATGTTGTTTTATCTTTTTACCCGGATATACATATCAAATAGTTGCGCCTACCAATCCTTTGATGTCATTTATTAATGCACAGCAGGCAACCTGTTGACCAGGGTTTGCTTGCTGCTACAGTTTGTCTTTGTTTGTACTGTATATAGCCCTAATAAAAAAGCCCCCACACCTTGCGGTGCGGGGACATTTCATCTATCAAGATTGTAAAGCCCTTACAGGTTAGTCATCGAACGCCTATTGCTTAACGAACTTGCTTACAAGCTCTTTGTTTTGGCCGTGTATTGTAACAATATACAAGCCAGCGGCATAGTGTTCGGTATTTAGGCGGTGCAGGTTCATTCCAGCAGTTGTTTGGTAATTGCTGTTGTAAACTAAGCCGCCGTTTACGTTGCGTACTTCCAAGCGAACATTTTCTTCGGCAAGGGTAGTAAAGCTTATCATAGCGTGGGTAATAGCCGGAACTGGGAAGATGCTCATACGTGCTTCGTCGTAGTTGGTATTATCATCAAGTTTCTCGCTATAATATTCTTTATTTATACCGTTATTGTTGCCGTTGTTGTTGCCATTAAAACCTTGGTTGTCGTCATCGCAGTCGGAGGTAACATTAACAACTACATCAATCGTTTTACATTCGCCAAACTCGTTACATCCGGTAATAGTTATCGTTTCTTGTCCGGCAAACAGTGGTAAAGCTGTGTATTTTATACAAGCGCCGTCAAGGTACTTAATGCTACAGTTGTAAGTGGTTTGGGCATCGGTAATTGTGATGTCGTTACCACCTAAGCCGCAGAAGTTCGGGCAAATAATTATTGGCGTTACAGGTTCGGCACAAATGAAGGTAATTTCTTCGCAAGCATTGTCAACCACATTGATTGTAACGGTTGCCTGGTCGCATAAACCTTTGTTGTCGCAGATGGTGTAAGTAAACACATCAATTCCTTCGTAACCTTCGTCGGGGGTATATTGGAAGGTATTGCCAACTTGAGTTAAAGTACCATGTAGCGGTTCGGTATGGTTGGTAATGGTTATGGGGTCGCCATCGGGGTCGCTGTCGTTGGTAAGTACATTAATAGAAACGGTTTCGCCGCCGCTTGAGGTTGCACTGTCATCAACAGCCACTGGTGGGTTATTAATCGGTTCGTTACAATCACCTGTTGAGGTAATTTTAACGGTTATCGTAATGGTTTCGCATTCGCCTTTGTTATTGCATGCTTTAACAGTAATCACTTCTTCGCCAAGGTTGCCAGGCAATGCTTTAAACTTCAAGCAGTTGCCAATTTGGGTTACTTCGCAGTTAAATGGTGCGTTAAAGTCGGTTATTTCAGCATCGGCCAAACAAAACTCGGGGCAAATATTTTCGACTTTACCAGGTTTGGTACACACGGTAATATCCTCGGGTTCGCAGCCACTGCCGTCGCAATCTCCAACAGTTACAACTACATACTTGGTTTCGCAGTTTACACCTAAGCAAGCTTTTACTACAATGGTATCTTTACCAGTAAATAGCGGCAAGGGTTTGTAAGTTACGCACTCGGTTGTCCAGGTAAGTGAGCAGTTATAAGTTGTTTGCGCATCAACAATGGTGTAGCCATCGGCCAAGCAAAACTCAGGACAAACTGTTATTGATTGCATCGGTTCGGTGCAAACTTCGTACCAGTTAGGCGTATTACATGGTTGTTCAACGGTAATAGTAACAGTAGCATTATCGCATTTACCGCAATCGTTGCAAACCTGGTAAACATACGAGTCAGTTCCGCTAAATCCGGTATTAGGTGTATAAACTACTTCGCCATTTACTACGGTAGCTGTACCGTTGGCAGGTGGCGTTACAATAGTTTTCACGTCTAAATCATTGTCGCAGAAGTCAGAGTCGTTTAAGGTTACTGGGTTGTCTGTGCCATCGTATCCGTTGGCGTCGGGCATTGTAGTACCGTTAAATATTACTTGTCCGGGTTTAATAACTACGTTATCGTTTACAGCGTCGGGGGTTGAGCATCCAACATAAACAACTACCGAAACAACATGACAATCAGTTAGGTCCTTGTCCTTACAAATGGTAATGTTTATAATTTTAATGCCTTCAAATCCGGTAATGGCGTAAACTTAATGCAATCTTCACCCTCGGGCTTAATAGAACATTTACAACCAGATGCTTCAAAGTCAATATGTTCGTTGGGGCCAATAGGTGGGCAAATTACCAATGGGGTGCCAGGTTGTACACAGTATTCTGAAGATTCACCATCAAATCCAAAGTCGTTGTCTAAATCGTCTTCGCCAGTTGCCAAGTACAAAGTGTACGAAGTTGGGGTTGTTGGCGTAAATCCGGAAGGAACTGTGGTAATATCCACAACTACCTCGTAATTTCCGGCAGGCAAGTTGGTAAACAAGTAGTTACCTTTAGCATCCGTCTGTTGAATACCAATTACGTTGTTACTGCCATCGTATAGGGTTACAGTAACACCACCTATACCTGCTTCGCCAGCGTCTTGTACGCCGTCGCCGTCGCTATCGAACCATACAAAGTCGCCAATTGAGCCAAGCTGTGCAGGTGGTTGGAAGCCAAAGTCGTTGGTTAAATCAATTTCACCTTCGCTTAGGCTAACGTTGTAGCTTCCTACGGTAGTTAAGGCGTAGCCACTTGGGCCGCTGCCTACAATTACTTGGTAGTTGCCAGCAGGTAAATCGGTAAACAAGTACAAACCGCCGCCCGAAGTAGTAGTAGTTTCTATTGTACCATCGGGGTGAACCAAGGTAACAATTACACCGTCAATTCCGGGTTCGCCAAAGTCGTGAACACCATCGCCGTCAATATCATTCCATACAAAGTCGCCAATTTGACCTGTAGGGGTTTTGGGTTGGAAGCCAAAGTCATTGTCGTTGTCGTCGTTGCAACCGCTTAGTGTTACATTAAACGAGGTAGGCGTGGTGGCATTTGAATTAGCTGGGCCGTTGATAACAGCAACCACGTAGTTGCCTGGTAACAAGTTATTGAACGAGTAAGTACCGTTGTTATTGGTAGTTGCCATTGTAGTCGAGCCGTTGGGCAAGGTTAAATAAACCTTAATATTTGGCACGCCAGGTTCGCCAACATCTTGAACTCCATTACCGTTGGTATCCATAAACACAGTGTTACCAATTTTGCTGTGGCAGATATAGCCAAAGTCAAGGGTATTATCGGTTTCGCCAGGTTCAAGGGTAGTGGTATAGTACGAAGTAGTTGTTAGCTGTTCGCCGTTGGGGCCTAAAATTGGAACTTTAACGGTATAAGTTCCCGGATTTAGGTTAGTGAAGCTATAGTAACCACTTGCGTTAGTAGTAGTAGTACCAATAATGTTATTCGCGTCGTCATATAGGGTAACAACAACACCTGCAATACCGGGTTCGCCTGCGTCTTGGTTGCCGTCTCCGTCAAGGTCAAGCCATACAAAGTCGCCAAGGGCAGCTTTAGTAGCACAAGCACCAGGTGCGCAATATTCGTTGGTGTCGCCACATAGTTTAGTAGTCGAGAATTGTGCTACTAAATTATGAACTTTGCCATCGGCATTAAGCGTTACGGTAAAGGTGGCCGGAGAAGTAGTAATAGCTGGGTCAATGGTTTTGTTTTGACCATCAACTGTTACTTTAATAGTTTCGCCGGCAGGTGCATTCGACCAACTAACAGTATAGGTTAGGTTGTACTTGCCCATGCCTAATTCAGTATCGTAGAAGCAATCGCCTACATTTACATTCGTTAGCTCAAGGTTACACTCGGGCGTGCAAGGTTTGGGCGACATACATTCGTTGGTATCATCACACATCTTGGTTTTCGAGAAGTAAGCCTCAATATAGTGTTTAGCACCATTTGCGGGTAAGGTAACGCTCATGTGTTTGGGCGAGGTAGTAATGCTTGGGTCAATTGTAAAGTTCATACCATTAACCGTAACAATAATTGTTTCGCCAGCAGGAGCATTTTCCCAGTACACGTCAAACTCAAGGGTAAACATACTGCTGTTAGTTCCCGAATCCCAGTAGCACGAGCCAGCCATGATGTTCATAACTTCAAGGTTGCAATCGCCGGGTTTACAGTTATCCGGAGCTTTAATAGTTTCGCTATCGGCACAGTTAGCATTGCCACTAAAGGCAGCACTTAATACATCGGCCAAGCCATCGGCAGTTAGGGTAAAGCTAACCGAAGCGGGCGAAGTAGTTAAGGCAGGGTTAATGGTTTGGGTTTTACCACCAGCCAAAATATTAATTACCTGACCAGCGGGAGCGTTTGCCCAGTTCACATTAAAGGTAACATTGTACTTGCTTTGAGTGCCATCCCAGTAACAGTTGCCAACATTTACTTTCGATAAGTAAAGGTCGCATGCTGGTTCGCAGCCTTCAGGTGCCCAACATTCATTGGTATCGTCACAAAGTTTAGTTTTATTAAACGTTGCATCAATTTCGTGCATTTTGCCATCGGCAGCTAAGGTAAAGGATAGTGTAGTTGGCGAGCTAGTAACTTTGGGGTCAATGGTTTTAGTTTGGCCATCAACGGTTACAATTATTAATTCGCCGGCGGGTGCTCCTGTCCAACTAACGCTAAAGGTAAGTTTGTACTTACTTTGTTGGTTGGCAGCATCCCAGTAACATTCACCTTCAACAACATTTTCCACCTCAAGATTACAATCGGGGGTACATGAAGCCGGGGCTTTGTATGTTTTCATATCGTCGCAATCTTTAGTTAGCGAGAAGTGTGCGCTAATATTATGGTTCAAACCATCGGCATTAGCTGCAAACGACATCAGTACAGGTGAGGTAGTAATATCCGGATTAATGCTTTGGGTATTACCATCAACAGTTACTAATATGGTTTCAGCATCGGGGGCATTAACCCAGCTTACCATAAACGACACCAAGTGTTTGCTGGTGCCACTTTGGGCATCGTAGTAGCAATTGCCTACTTTTACGTCGGCAAGGTCTAAATCACAAGGTTCGGGTTGGCAAGGTTCGGGCGACATACATTCGTTGGTATCATCGCAAAGTTTATTGCCTTCAAAATAAGCCTCAACATAGTGCATAGCGCCATTAGCATCGAGGGTAAAGCTCACTGACTTGGTTCCATCTTTAGTAGCAGGTGTAAACGATTGCGTTTGACCACCAACTGTTACAATAATTTTACCAGCAGGGGCATTTTGCCAACTTACATCAAAAGATAGTGCAAATTTGCTTGCCGAGCCATCCCAATAGCAAGGTCCTTGTGCCATATTGGTAACTTCGAGATTGCATTCGCCGGGTTTGCAGCTATCATCCGGAGCTTTATAGCCTTCGCTATCTGAGCAACCAGTGCCTAATTGGGCTGTTACATTTTCGGCTAATCCGTCTGCTTGTAATCCGGTGAAGGTTACGAAGGTGGGGCTCGAAATATCGGCAATATTTAAGGTTTGGGTTTTACCGCCTACACTTACAACTAAGGTACTGCTTGCAGGGTATTGCCAGCTTACTTTAACTGTAACATCGTATAAACTTTCTGTGCCATTCCAATAGCAGTCGCCTTTATTTATGTTGTCAATATTAACAACACAGTCGGGTTTACAAGGTTCGGGAGACCAGCACTCGTTGCTATCATCGCAAATTTTGGTGTATTCAAAGTAAGCATCTATATTGTGCTTTTTACCATCGGCAGTTAGGGTAAAGCTAACTGTTTGTGAGCCGTTAGCACTTGCAGGCGTGATGGTTTTACTTTGAGAGCCAATTTTAACAATAATATCTTCGCCTTCGGGAGCGTTTGTCCAGTGTACCACAAAGCTAAGGTCAAATTGGCTGGTGGTGCCGTTCCATTTGCAATCAGTCATGCTAACATCGGTAATTTCGAGGTTGCACTCGCCGGGTTTACAATTTTCGGGGGCATCAAATTGTGCCTTTTCTTCGCATTTACCTGCGGCATCAAACGATGCGATAATGGTTTTAAGACCACCAAGAGCAGGTAGCGTCATTTTAACCAATTTAGGACTGGTTTCAAATGCAGGGTCAATAAATACATGGTCGCCGCCAATGGTTACTTGTAGCAACTGACCTACTGGGGCATTTTGCCAGCTAACATAAAACTCGGCTTCGTAATAGCTATACAAGTCGCCCTTATCGTATTGGCATGGGCCAATATTGATGCCATAGATATCTATGTTGCAAGGCGGTTCACAAGCGTTGGGTGCCCAAAACTCGTTGGTATCATCACAAATAGTTTGGCCTTTAAACGTAGCGTTAATATTGTGTTTAAAGCCATCGGCAATAAGTCCGGTAAAGGTTAATGTTTGTGGCGAGGTAACCAAAGCAGGGTCAATTGTTTGAACATTGCCGTCAACGGTTACTTCAATTTTATCGCCAGCAGGTGCATTAGCCCAAGTAAGTACAAAGCTTATATTGTAAATACTTTCGCTCAACTCAGCATCCCAGTTGCAATAGCCAACAATTACGTCATCAACTTCAAGGTTACAATCGGCAGGTTTACAATCATCTGGACTGTTATAACAATAGGTATCACCGCAATTATAGTTGCCCGTAAACATGGCCGAAATAGTTTCATACTCGCCATCGGCTGCTAAGGTAAAGTTTATAATAGCAGGGCTGGTAGTTACACTTGGGTCTATGGTGTATGTTTGTCCACCAACTACCACTTTTAGTAACTCGCCGCTTGGTGCACCCGACCAAATTACTTTCAGGCTTAAGTTGTACTCGCTGGTTTCGCCATTCCATTCACATGGGCCAACTGTTACATCGCAAATACTAATTTCGCACTCAGGAGCGCAAGGCTCGGGTGCCCAAAACTCGTTGGTGTCATCGCACAAAGTAGTTGTTGCGAAGGTAGCGTTGATATTTTCAACAACACCAGTTGCGGGCAAGGTAAAGGTTAAGGTTGTAGGCGAGGTAGTAATAGCCGGATCAATGCTTTGCGTTTGGCCGCCAACCGAAACATAAATCAGTTCGCCAACAGGGGCATTTTCCCAAGCGACGGTAAAGCTTACATCGTATATGCTTTCACCTGTTCCTTCTTTAAAGTAGCAGTCGCCTACGTCAACATTGTCCACTTCAAGGTTACATTCGGGTGTGCAAGGCTTGGGCGACATACATTCGTTAGTATCGCCGCAGGTTTTGGTCCAAATAAAGTAAGCCTCAATTTCGTGTTCAGTGCCGTCGGCAGGTATGGTAAATAACATGCTAACAGGCGAAGGCTGGGTGGCTGGGTCAATATGTTGTTCCTGGCCGTCTAAGGTAACAATAATGATTTCGTCTTTTGGTGGGTTTGTATAGAAAATCATAAATGTTATATCGGCTACGCTTTTGCCAGTTATGGGGTCAACGTAACACGGTGTTCCCGAAACCTGAGTAATCAACAAGTCGCATAATCCGGGGGCACATGGGTTAGGAGCATCAAAGTAATCAGCATCAGCACAGTTCGGGTTGTTTAGGAACTGGGCGGTAATCTGGTTATTATCGCTGCCGTCGGCATCAATAGTTACACTCATGGTATGAGGCGAAGTAGTATTATTAGTAAATACCAAGTAGCCATTACCATCAATATTAACAGTTATAATATCGTTAGGTTTAGCATTTGACCACACCAAATCAAAGGTTAAGGTTGCTTTGCTCTTATCACCTTTATATTCACAATCCGATACTTCTATATTAGCTATTTCAATATCGCATGGTGGTTTAATGGTAACAGGTTCTTTGTCATGGTCGTCCTCGTCGCCGCCACTGTTATTAATTACATCATCTACATAGGTATCGTTGCCAGGGTTGGTATCAGGTGTGCTGTCCACATCATCAACCGGGTTGCCATTTTCATCTTTGGCATCACTAATTTCAGCGCCATTTTCAATGGTTCCGCTGGCATTTGCACCTACGGTAAAGGTAATATCAACTGAGGTTGAAGCGCCGGGGGCTAATGGACCCTCAATAGTATAGGTGGCGGTATTATTACCATTATTAGTCCAGTCGTTGTCGTTTAATATCAATCCGGTTGGCATATAATCGGTAATTTCTATATCGGTAGCAGCTACGCCGCCTTGGTTGTAAACCGTAATAGTAAAGGTTACATTATCGCCTACATTTACTTCGGCTGGTTGACCACCTGCTAATTTTTTAACTAAGGCTAGGTCAAACTCAACTACATCAATCACCGATGGGTCGTGGTCGTCTTCGTCGCCATTGCTGTTGTCGGTGGTATCATCTCCGCCAATGGTATCATTCTCTGGATTATTGTCAGGATTGCTATCTTCATCTTCCGGATGATTGCCGTCTTCGTCTTCAGCATCGGTAATTTCTGAAAGGTTAACAATTTGTCCAGGGTTATAGCCTACGGTAAACGTAATGTCAACACTTGCGCTTTGGCCAGGTGCAATGGGGCCTGCAAGGGTATAGCTGGCAGTACCATCGCCGTTGTTTGTCCAATCGCTGTCGTTCAAGGTTAAGCCATTCGGTATGTAGTCAATTACATCAACGTTATAGGCAGCAACTTCGCCTTGGTTAAATACGGTAATAGTAAAGGTTACCGAGCTGCCAACCAATACTTTAGACGATTGGCCTGCTTTTAGCTTTTTAATTAAAGCCAAGTCAAAGGTGCCCGGTTCAGGAACAGTAATTGTTTCTGGGTCATGGTCATCTTCGTCATTATTACTATTATCGGTAATATCGTTTCCGCCAACAGTATCGTTATCTGGATTATCGTCAGGATTGCTGTCAATATCTTCCGGATGGTTGCCGTCAGCATCTTCGGCATCGGTTATCTCGGCCAGGTTAGTAAAGTTACCCGATACGCCGCTGTTTACAGTCAAGGTAATATCAACACTTGCGCTTTGACCAGGTACAATTGGGCCTGCTATTGTGTAGCTTGCAGTACCATCGCCGTTGTTTGTCCAATCGTTGTCGTTAAGGCTTAATCCGGATGGGATATAGTCTATCACATCAATATTGTAAGCGGTTAATTCGCCTTGGTTGTAAACAGTAATGGTAAAGGTTACGTTGTCGCCAGGTTGAACGGTAGCTGATTGGCCAAGTTTTAGTTTTTTAACTAAGGCAAGGTCAAAGTCTTTGGGTTGTTCAACGTTAATGGTTGCGGGGTCGTGGTCGTCTTCGTCGCCATTGCTATTGTCGGTAATATCGTCTCCGCCAATGGTGTCGTTACCACTATTGGTATCGGGTGTGCTGTCCACATCATCTGGGTGGTTGCCGCTGGTATCTTCAGCATCCGATATTTCGGTAAGGTTCACAATTGAGCCTGAAGCGTTTGCACTCACAGTAAAAGTAATATCTACTGTAGCCGAACCGCCCGGATTAATTGGGCCTGCTATGGTATAGCTGGCAGTGCCATTGCCGTTGTTCGTCCAGTCGTTGTCGTTTAAAATTAAGCCCGAAGGAATATAATCAACGATATCAATGTTTTTGGCAGCTACGTTGCCTTGATTATAAACAGTAATGGTAAAGGTTACCAAGTCGTTAGGACCTACTGTTGATGCTTGGCCATTAGCTAATTTTTTAACTAAGGCAAGGTCAAACTCTGATACTGGGAAAGTATGCGGGTCGCTGTCGTCTTCGTCACCGTTGCTGTTGTCGGTAATATCGTCTCCACCAAATGGGTCATCATCCGGATTATCGTTTGGTGTTGAGTCGTTATCGTCTTGTGGATTTCCATTATCATCGGTGGCGTTGCTAATTTCGGCTAAGTTTTTAACTTCACCCGTAACGCCCGGATTAATAGTAAAAGTAATATCTACAAAAGTTTGCGCGCCGGGGGCCAACACGTCTGTTAGCACTATTGAGGCGGTACCGTTGCCATTATTTGTCCAATCGTTGTCATTAAGTGTCAATTGGGTAGGGATGTAGTCGGTAATTTCAATATTATCGGCTGGAATGGTGCCTTGGTTAAACACTTTTATCCGGAAGGTAATATTGCCACCTGCATACCATGGGCCAGTTTGGCCAGGTGCTAAGGTTTTAATAAGAGCCAAATCAAATACTTCAAGCGTAATAGTAGCGGGGTCGTGGTCGTCTTCGTCTCCGCCATTATTATTAATTTCGTCATCAACAGTTGGGTCATTATTGGGGTTGGTATCGGGTGTGCTGTCCACATCGTCAATTGGGTTGCCGTTTTCATCTTTAGCGCCAAATATTTCGGCCATGTTTACTAAAGCACCCAACGGAGCATTATTATTTACTGTTAAAGTAATATCTACGGTTACACTTTGGCCTGGTTGTAATACGCCCGGCAATAAAATACTAGCCGTACCATTTCCATTGTCTGTCCAGTCGGCATCATTAAGTGTCAGACCAGCAGGGATATAGTCAACTACTTCAATGTCAAGTACATCTTTATTGCCTTGGTTAAACACTTCAATGGTAAAGGTTACGTTGTCGCCATATTTAACCACTGCCGATTGGCCGTTTGCTAAGGTTTTGCGCAAGGCAAGGTCGTAAACAGCTTCTTGGGCAACGTTAATGTAGGCAGGGTCGTGGTCGTCTTCGTCGCCGTTGCTATTATCGGTAACGTCGTCGCCGCCAATAGTATCGTTATCCGGTTCATTGTCTGGATTACTATCTATATCTTCCATTACATCACCATCCGTATCTGTAGCACTGGTAATCTCGGCTAAATTCATAATTTGGCCTTCAATATTACCTGCAACAAAGGCTATATCAACAGTTGTGCTGCTGCCAGCTGCTATTGGGCCAGCTAACATATAGCTTGCTGTTCCATCTCCATTATTTGTCCAGTCGCCATCATTTAGAGTTAAACCGTTAGGAATATAATCCGTTAACTCGATGTTTTGGGCTGTAACTGTGCCTTGGTTATAAACAGTAATGGTAAATATTACAGGGTCGCCGGGGGCAACTGTTGCCGATTGGCCAGCACTTAGCTTTTTAACCAAGGCTAAGTCAAATATTTGGCCGGTGATAGTAGCAGGGTCGTGGTCGTCTTCATCGCCGTTGCTATTATCGGTAACGTCGTCTCCGCCAATAATATCGTTATCCGGTTCATTGTCTGGATTACTGTCTATATCATCCGGATGATTACCATCAATATCTTCAGCATCGGTAATCTCAGCTAAATTGGTTATTTCGCTGGTAACAGAACCATCGTAAGTGAAGGTGATATCTACCGTTGTGCTTTGGCCTTGTAATAGCGAGGCTATGGGTGTGTTTAAAGTGGCAAGACCAGCATTGTTTGTCCAATCGGAATCGTTTAGTATTAATCCGGCTGGTATATAGTCGGTTATGGCTATATTATACGCATCAATATCGCCTTGGTTGAAAACAGTAATGGTAAAGGTTACTGACTCGCCAGGTAATACTGCAGATGGTTGACCCACACCTAATTGTTTAATTAAGGCTAAGTCAAATGTACAGCCTTTCATGGTGGGTTCTAGGGTTACATTTACTACTTTATCGCAGGTTTCGCCGTTTACGCCTGTATAGCTTACACTTACTGTATAGGTGCCGGCGCTTAATCCGGTGGTAACGGCTGTAGTGCCTACCTCAATATTATTTGCATCTTTAACGCTAATAACTGGATTATTTGTTCCGGTAATTTCAACGATACTAATTACACCATCGTTGTTATAGCAACCCGGATGGGTATATTCTACATAGTAATCCAATGGTTCTGGAGCTTCTATGGTTAACTCTTCAATATTTACACAGCCATTTGCATCGGTGTAGGTAACTACATAAGTGCCGGCAGAGGCGGTAAGTGATTGCGACACATTAGCACTAAACGAGGCTAATACCCCATTTGAGCCTTTAGGACTAACCACTACGCTAACGCTGGCATCACCGTTTGCTGCATCGTATATTAATGCGCCCATATCGCCCGAACAGTTGGCATTTTCTACTGTCCACACACCAAATACCATGTCTGATGGGTTAGTTAGGGTTACTTCTGCTTCGCCATAGCAGCCATTTTTATCTACTACTTTAACTAAGTAGCTGCCGCCTGGTATATTGCTTGCGGTATAGTTATTGCTTGCTTGTGTAGCTAGTAAAACATTATTTATAAAGTATTGGTAATTGGCTGAACCACCGCTAACACTAATAGCTATTGACCCGTCGGACTCGCCGCAGGAAGCGTTAGTTGGCGTGGCGCTAACTGTTAAGCCGTTGCTTGGTTTGATTTCAACAATTGCTATATCAGAACAGTCGTTCGCATCTTTAACCTCAATGCGATAAACACCCGCAACCAAGCCATTAATAACATAATTCATAGCCATGGTATTATCGTTGCCGTTTTCGGGGCCTGTCCAGCTAATAGCATAGCCGGCCACACCGTTTGTCCAGCTTAGAGCAATACTTCCCTCGCCACTAATACAGTTGGCATCGGTTGGGGTAGCTATTACTATTGGGCCACCGATTTCGCCTACGCCTACCTCTTTTACGGTCGAACATTCAGGACGGGCTATAGACGTAACAGTAACTTGGTACAAACCACCACTTAAACCACTAATGGCTTGCGTAGTTGCCCCAGTGCTCCACGCATAGGTATAGGCTGCTGCGTCATCGG
Source organism: Sphingobacteriales bacterium (assembly GCA_016706405.1). NCBI lineage: Bacteria > Pseudomonadati > Bacteroidota > Sphingobacteriia > Sphingobacteriales > Sphingobacteriales bacterium. The sequence continues at coordinate 535,126 of JADJJT010000002.1, read as the reverse complement.
CAACGGTAACATAAGCAGTACCATTCATTTTGCCACATTCGGCATCAACAACTGCTACCTCGGCTACAATCTCAGGACATGGAGGACCGGTTACCGTAATACTTGCAGGGTCGTGGTCGTCTTCGTCGCCGTTGCTGTTATTAATTTCATTGTCGGTAACAGGGCCATCGTTATTAGGGTTGCGGTCGGGGGTTGAGTCAACATCCGGAAGATTTATGCCATTTGCATTTTCAGCAGATTCTATCTCGGACAAGTTTACTACTTCTCCCGATACACTAACACCTACAGCAAAGGTAATATCTACTGTTGTGCTACCTCCGGCAGGAACTGGACCAGCAATTATGTAGTTGGCTGTACCATTATTATTGTCAATCCAGTCGTTGTCATTAAGTGTTAATTCTGTTGGAATGTAGTCAACAACCTCAACATTGTACGCGTCAACGTCTCCTTGATTGAAAACGGTAATTGTAAATGTTACAAGACTACCCGGAGCTACTACTGCAGGTTGCCCGGCCGCTAATGTTTTGATTAATGCCAAGTCGAATTGGCCAACATTAACCGGAGCTACGTCATGGTCATCTTCGTCTCCGCCTGCATTATTAATTTCATCATCAACAACCGGGCCATCGTTATCGGGGTTGCGGTCGGGGTTAGAGTCAAAATCTATAGGTTGATTGTTATCAGGGTTATTATCATTATCTGCGCTTTCAATTTCGGCAAAATTATAAATGGTGCCACTCACGCCATCATTAATAGTAAAGGTAATATCTACGGTTGCGCTTCCTCCGGGAGGAATTGGTCCGGCAATTACATAATTAGCTGTTCCATTATTATTATCAACCCAGTCGTTGTCGTTAAGTGTTAATTCTGTTGGAATGTAATCAACAACTTCAATATTATACGCATCAACTGCACCTTGATTGAATACTGTGATAGTAAAGGTAATATCTGAGCCTTCAGAAACAGGTAATTGTTGGTTTGGTGAAATCACTTTTCGCAAGGCAAGGTCAAAGGTTCCGGGTGGGGTAACCAAAATAAACGCCAAGTCTTGGTCATCTTCGTCAATGGGTGGTTTTTCATTGATTTCGTCATCAACGTAAGGGCCATCATTGAAAGGATCATCGTCAGGATTGGAATCAACGTCACCAGGATGTTCATTGTGAGCGTCGTCGTCATTGTCGGCACTTTCAATTTCGGCATAGTTATATATTGCGCCAGTTGCAATGCCAGGCACTGTAAAAGTAATATCTATAGAAGTACTTTGACCAGCAGGCAACAAAGCAATCGGCGTATTATAACTGATAATTCCAGCATTATCTGTCCAATCAGCATCGTTTAGCACTAATCCCTCAAGCATATAGTCAACAACTTCAATGTTATACGCATCAACCGATCCCTGATTATAAACAGTTATAGTAAAGGTAACATCGTCACCGGGAAACACTGAGGCGGGTTGACCATTAGCTAATTTCTTATCTAAGGCTAAGTCAAATATATCAATGATAATTTCGGCGGGGTCGTGGTCGTCTTCATCGCCTCCGTTTTTGCCATCTTGGTCGGTTACGTTATCATCGGCCAAATCGTCTGTTTCTCCGGGTTCGCTGAAATTGTCATCGTTTGGTGTCGAGTCAATATCTGCTACCGCGTTGCCTTCGCTGTCGTCTGCCGAGCTAATCTCTGCCCAGTTGCGAATTGGGCCAGCAACTACCGCAGTTACAGTAAAGGTAATATCAACCGCAGTGCTTTGCTGGCTGCTAACGAAGCAATTGGCGTGTTTAATGTGGCAAGACCAGCATTATCTGTCCAATCAACATCGTTTAGCGCTAATCCGGATGGAATATAATCGGTGATTTGAATATTTTGTGCATCAGCAGTTCCTTAGTTGTAAACGTTTAAAGTAAAGGTTACATTATCGCCAGGATAAATGTTTCCTAAGGGCGAGCTAAGTACTTTGCTTAAGGCTAAGTCAAATATATCAATGGTAATTTCGGCAGGGTCGTGGTCGTCCTCATCGCCTCCGTTTTTGCCATCTTGGTCGGTTACATTATCATCGGCTAAATCGTCTGTTTCTCCGGGTTCGCTGAAATTGTCATCGTTTGGTGTCGAGTCAATATCTGCTACCGCGTTGCCTTCGCTGTCGTCTGCCGAGCTAATCTCTGCCCAGTTGCGAATTGGGCCAGCAACTACCGCAGTTACAGTAAAGGTAATATCAACCGCAGTGCTTTGACCGGCTGCTAACGAAGCAATTGGCGTGTTTAATGTGGCAAGACCAGCATTGTCTGTCCAATCAACATCGTTTAGCGCTAATCCGGATGGAATATAATCGGTGATTTGAATATTTTGTGCATCAGCAGTTCCTTGGTTGTAAACGTTTAAAGTAAAGGTTACATTATCGCCAGGATAAATGTTTCCTAAGGGCGAGCTAAGTACTTTGCTTAAGGCTAAGTCAAATATATCAATGGTAATTTCGGCAGGGTCGTGGTCGTCCTCATCGCCTCCGTTTTTGCCATCTTGGTCGGTTACGTTATCATCGGCTAAATCGTCTGTTTCTCCGGGTTCGCTGAAATTGTCATCGTTTGGTGTCGAGTCAATATCTGCTACCGCGTTGCCTTCGCTGTCGTCTGCCGAGCTAATCTCTGCCCAGTTGCGAATTGGGCCAGCAACTACCGCAGTTACAGTAAAGGTAATATCAACCGCAGTGCTTTGGCGGCTGCTAACGAAGCAATTGGCGTGTTTAATGTGGCAAGACCAGCATTGTCTGTCCAATCAACATCGTTTAGCGCTAATCCGATGGAATATAATCGGTGATTTGAATATTTTGTGCATCAGCAGTTCCTTGGTTGTAAACGTTTAAAGTAAAGGTTACATTATCGCCAGGATAAATGTTTCCTAAGGGCGAGCTAAGTACTTTGCTTAAGGCTAAGTCAAATATATCAATGGTAATTTCGGCAGGGTCAGTGGTCGTCCTCATCGCCTCCGTTTTTGCCATCTTGGTCGGTTACATTATCATCGGCTAAATCGTCTGTTTCTCCGGGGTTCGCTGAAATTGTCATCGTTTGGTGTCGAGTCAATATCTGCTACCGCGTTGCCTTCGCTGTCGTCTGCCGAGCTAATCTCTGCCCCGGTTGCGAATTGGGCCAGCAACTACCGCAGTTACAGTAAAGGTAATATCAACCGCAGTGCTTTGACCGGCTGCTAACGAAGCAATTGGCGTGTTTAATGTGGCAAGGCCAGCATTGTCTGTCCAATCAACATCGTTTAGCGCTAATCCGGATGGAATATAATCGGTGATTTGAATATTTTGTGCATCAGCAGTTCCTTGGTTGTAAACGTTTAAAGTAAAGGTTACATTATCGCCAGGATAAATGTTTCCTAAGGGCGAGCTAAGTACTTTGCTTAAGGCTAAGTCAAATATATCAATGGTAATTTCGGCAGGGTCAGTGGTCGTCCTCATCGCCTCCGTTTTTGCCATCTTGGTCGGTTACATTATCATCGGCTAAATCGTCTGTTTCTCCGGGGTTCGCTGAAATTGTCATCGTTTGGTGTCGAGTCAATATCTGCTACCGCGTTGCCTTCGCTGTCGTCTGCCGAGCTAATCTCTGCCCAGTTGCGAATTGGGCCAGCAACTACCGCAGTTACAGTAAAGGTAATATCAACCGCAGTGCTTTGACCGGGCTGCTAACGAAGCAATTGGCGTGTTTAATGTGGCAAGACCAGCATTATCTGTCCAATCAACATCGTTTAGCGCTAATCCGGATGGAATATAATCGGTGATTTGAATATTTTGTGCATCAGCAGTTCCTAGTTGTAAACGTTTAAAGTAAAGGTTACATTATCGCCAGGATAAATGTTTCCTAAGGGCGAGCTAAGTACTTTGCTTAAGGCTAAGTCAAATATATCAATGGTAATTTCGGCAGGGTCGTGGTCGTCCTCATCGCCTCCGTTTTTGCCATCTTGGTCGGTTACATTATCATCGGCTAAATCGTCTGTTTCTCCGGGTTCGCTGAAATTGTCATCGTTTGGTGTCGAGTCAATATCTGCTACCGCGTTGCCTTCGCTGTCGTCTGCCGAGCTAATCTCTGCCCAGTTGCGAATTGGGCCAGCAACTACCGCAGTTACAATAAAGGTAATATCAACCGCAGTGCTTTGACCGGGCCTAACGAAGCAATTGGCGTGTTTAATGTGGCAAGACCAGCATTGTCTGTCCAATCAACATCGTTTAGCGCTAATCCGGATGGAATATAATCGGTGATTTGAATATTTTGTGCATCAGCAGTTCCTTGGTTGTAAACGTTTAAAGTAAAGGTTACATTATCGCCAGGATAAATGTTTCCTAAGGGCGAGCTAAGTACTTTGCTTAAGGCTAAGTCAAATATATCAATGGTAATTTCGGCAGGGTCGTGGTCGTCCTCATCGCCTCCGTTTTTGCCATCTTGGTCGGTTACGTTATCATCGGCTAAATCGTCTGTTTCTCCGGGGTTCGCTGAAATTGTCATCGTTTGGTGTCGAGTCAATATCTGCTACCGCGTTGCCTTCGCTGTCGTCTGCCGAGCTAATCTCTGCCCAGTTGCGAATTGGGCCAGCAACTACCGCAGTTACAGTAAAGGTAATATCAACCGCAGTGCTTTGGCCGGCTGCTAACGAAGCAATTGGCGTGTTTAATGTGGCAAGACCAGCATTATCTGTCCAATCAACATCGTTTAGCGCTAATCCGGATGGAATATAATCGGTGATTTGAATATTTTGTGCATCAGCAGTTCCTTGGTTGTAAACGTTTAAAGTAAAGGTTACATTATCGCCAGGATAAATGTTTCCTAAGGGCGAGCTAAGTACTTTGCTTAAGGCTAAGTCAAATATATCAATGGTAATTTCGGCAGGGTCGTGGTCGTCCTCATCAATAGGTGGTTTTTCATTAATTTCATCATCAACGTAAGGGCCGTCATTGTTGGGGTCATCGTCTAAGTCAGAGTCCACGTCGTCAATCACGTGGCCAAGTGAATCAACTGCGCCTGATACTTCGGCAAAGTTTGTAATAATGGTTTGAGCTGAAATACTTGAACTAACTGTAAAGGTAATATCCACAGTTGTTTGGTCTGCACCACTTCCGGCATAACCTAAAGTATTTGGCAGAACATACGAAGCAGTGCCATCTCCATTATTAGTCCAATCCGGATCGTTTAGAGTTAATCCGGTTGGGATATAGTCAGTAATTTCCAAATTACTCATGGAAACATCGCCTTGATTAGTAACTGTTATGGTAAACGTTACATTTTGTCCGGGGTAAATATTTCCGGAGGTTGCCAATACTTTTTTCAAAGCAACATCTGGGCAATAAGGAATTATCTTAACTGGGCAGCATAGTTCCCAATCGCAACCATTTGCGTCTTTGGCGGTAACAGTGTACTCGCCTGGAGCATTTGCCACATACGTACCCTGCATTGCACCGTTAATTGGGGCGCCATCTAAAAACCATTGAAAGTTGTTTAATCCAACTGGCGCAGCCAACTGATATGAATCTCCTTGGCACCATGGCAGTGGGGCGCTAACACAGGCTGTTGCATAATCGTCTTCAGCCGAGTTGTTGTTGTTCGGGTTTGAGTCAGTGTCATCATCGGGTGTGTGTGCGGTAACTTCGGCTATGGTTTGCCAAGAGCCCCCAGCTGTAACCGTAACGGGAAGATCAATGGTGTATGAACCGCCCGCGGGTACAGTACCAATATTCCAAACACCAGTACCTGTATTAAAGGTGGTGGTGCCCGGAGGTGTTACTGTTTCGTAAACCAAACCAACGGGTAAAAAATTGGTTACTTCAACATTTGAAGCGTCCGTATCGCCTCCATTGTTAATGGTTAACGAGAATGTAAAAGATTCGCCAGGCCATGGTACAGATTGCGGTGGGGCAGGGCTAAAAGACAGCGACAAATCAGATTTTGCTGTTGCCCACCCTGTGCTTAATACCATAGACACAAGCAAAACAAATACGCAGTTATAAAACTGCCTTGCTTTTGTGTACTTTGTGGTCATCGAATCACTCATATAGTTAAATAATAATTAAATATATTATTAAAAGAACACCAACCGATAAGTTTGGTGCTTATGTTAAAACAATTAATCTTTAAAACTGGGAATTGTCCAAACACTATATTACAAATACCAAGCCAAAAACAGAACAAACAAAAACTTGCATATATACCAATTTAAAAAACAAGAAAGCATTTAGCACCAATTTATATACTTCTTTGAAATAGCTCTTGCCAAGGCTTTGTTTATCAATAGTTACATTGAATAAAATTGCCATTTACATGAATTTAATACTATAAAAAAGATAAAAATAAAGCTTAAAAAGTATATTGCTTTCGCTATAATAGCGAAACGACCTATATGACCGTCAATATATAATGATAAAACAATTTTAAAGAATAGAAAAAGAAAAAGAAAAAGCCTTTGCCCCAAAACTATTCACCATTTTAGTGAAAATTTATGGGCAAAGGCTTAAACAAGATTGGTTTATTAATAGAACAATTACAATTAGAACGCTATAAATTTAGCTGAAACCTTATTGGCTCGGTCATTGTCTTGGGTAATTGTAACCAAATAAACACCTTTAGACAGATGCTGGGTAGGTAGGTTCATTTGTGGCTGCCATCCGGATACAGAGGCATCAACGGTGGTGTTATAAACTAAACGACCCGACATGTCTGTAACCGCAAGTCTATATACGGTTTCAGTTGGAACAAAATAAGCTATGGAAACATGGCCATTGATATAGTTTGAAACATTTATTTGCATTTTAGGCGTTCCGGATTGGCCTTTATTGCTGGTTTCACTTCCTATTTCGTCTTTATGCTCCGGAATTAAACCGAAGCCTTCGCCATCGCAATCTTCGCTAACCTCTATAATATACGTTACTGTTTCGCAATTGCCATTTGTATCACAGCCTGTAATAGTTACAGTTTCCTGCCCTGCAAATAAAGGCAACGAAGTATATTTAACACAGCCATCGGGTAAAATTTTAATACTACAATTATAAGTAGTTTCAGCATCTATAATTTGAACTTCGCCATTTAGGGTACAAAACGCAGGACAAATAATAATTGGGGTTAGCGGTTTCGTACAAAGGAATAAATCCTCTTCGCAATCTGTTGTTACAACTATGGTAATTGTAGCTGATGTACAGGCACCTTTATTATCGCAAACTTGGTAGGTAAAAATTTCAACACCCGAAAAACCTAAACCTGGTGTATAACAGAATTCGCCGGTTTCATCGTCATAAATTATAAATCCGTTGGCTGGTGGCGATATTGCCTCAATGGTAATCGGGTCTCCGTCAGGGTCAAAATCGTTATTCATTGGATAAAGGCAACCCTCTTGATTTTGTGGTGTTGTAACATCGTCATTTTGGGCAAAAGGCGGTTGATTTCCTCCACAACCGATAATAACATAGACAATAGTTGTTTCACAATTTCCAAAATCATCACAAGCTTTTACTATCAACTCATCCGAGCCAAACTGTCCGGGCAATGCAGTATAAATAAAACATTTTTCTTTAAGTTTTATACCACATTTAAATAATGCTTCAACTTCTACAATTGTCCAGTCTTCTAAGCAAAACTGAGGGCAAACAGTTACCGGAATTAACGGGTCAGCGCAAATCTCTAAAACCTCAGGCTCACAAGGAATATCAACCGTAACCGTTACAGTGGCTTGGTCGCAAAGACCACAATCATCGCATACGGTATAGGTAAACGAATCGCTGCCTTCAAATCCGGCATTGGGCGTGTAGCATAACTGGCTGCCCGCTTTAATAACTACTCCGTTTGAACCTTGTCCGTACATGCTGATGCTCAATACATCGCCATCGGCATCGCTGTCGTTGCTGAGTACGTTTTTACATACTTGACTGCCATCACTTTCGAGGGCATCGTTTTTGGCATCCGGAGCAATATTGTCGTTGATAACTGTTATCGTTACCACCGCATCATCACATAGTTTGGGGCTACCGTTGTCGCATATCGTATAGCTAAATGTTACTACCCCTTCGTAACAGTCGTCTTTGGGGTCGTAACACAACTCTTTGGTTAGCGGGTTGTACGTTACCGTACCTTGTGAGGGCTGGCCGTAATTGGTTACCGCAATGGGGTCGCCATCGGGGTCGTAGTCGTTAGTCATTACTTTGATACACACGGGGTCACCTTCGGTGGTGCCCTCGTCGTTATTAGCTACAGGGGGATTGTTGGGTAAAACTACCATCACCGTTACAGTGGCTTGGTCGCAAAGACCACAATCATCGCATACGGTATAGGTAAACGAATCGCTGCCTTCAAATCCGGCATTGGGCGTGTAGCATAACTGGCTACCAGCTTTAATAACTACTCCGTTTGAACCTTGTCCGTACATGCTGATGCTCAATACATCGCCATCGGCATCGCTGTCGTTGCTGAGTACGTTTTTACATACTTGACTGCCATCACTTTCGAGGGCATCGTTTTTGGCATCCGGAGCAATATTGTCGTTGATAACTGTTATCGTTACCACCGCATCATCACATAGTTTGGGGCTACCGTTGTCGCATATCGTATAGCTAAATGTTACTACCCCTTCGTAACAGTCATCTTTGGGGTCGTAACACAACTCTTTGGTTAGCGGGTTGTACGTTACCGTACCTTGTGAGGGCTGGCCGTAATTGGTTACCGCAATGGGGTCGCCATCGGGGTCGTAATCGTTAGTCATTACTTTGATACACACGGGGTCACCTTCGGTGGTGCCCTCGTCGTTATTAGCTACAGGGGGATTGTTGGGTAATTCAACAATTATTGTAACAGTAGCACATGACGTTTCGCCACATGGGTCGCACGAACAATATTGAAAAGAATCAGTTCCTTCAAATCCGGAATTGGGGGTATAACATAGTTTTTTTGTACCCGGATCAATTACTACCGATCCATTGGCGGGCTGAGTATAATTGCTAATATGTAATACATCGCCGTCTGGGTCGTTGTCGTTTGCTAATACATTAATACAAACGGTGCTTCCGTCGCTGGTGGCATTATCGTTTTTAAGCACCGGAGGTTGGTTGTCGCCGTTAACGGTAATGGTAACTGTCGCTTCGTCGCAAAGTTTGGGTGAGCCATCATCGCAAATAGTGTATTTAAAGGTTGTTACATAGTCAAAACAATTATTTGTGGGCGTAAAACAAAACTCTTTAGTCGAGGGGTTGTAATTAACAGATCCTTTAATGGGTTGGGTATATGTTGTTACCGCAATGGGGTCGCCATCGGGGTCGTAGTCGTTAGTCATTACTTTGATACACACGGGGTCACCTTCGGTGGTGCCTTCATCGTTATTAGCTACTGGGGGTTGATTTAGTTTTTCGACTGTGATGGCAACGGTTGCCTGGTCGCAAAGATTACATGGATCACAAATTTTATAAGTAAAAACGTCAGTACCGCTAAATCCGGAGTTAGGTGTATAACATAGTTTATTTCCGGATTTTACCACCACACCATTAGTACCTTGGCCAAACGTATTTATAGTCATAGCATCACCATCGGCATCAAAATCATTATTTAATACTGAAACACAAACTTGATTGCCGTCGGTTGAAGTTCCGGTGTCGTTTTTGGCATCCGGAGCCACATTATTTGCCGAAACAGTTAGGTTTACAGTTGCAACGTCTTTTTTTCCGCAACTATTTATCAGCTCATAAATAATTTTGTCTGTACCATTGTAGCATTCATCGGGGGTATATATAATGTTAAGCCCCGAAACAACGGCTGTACCATGCGTAGGATTAGTTTTTATTTTTATGCCGCTAATATCAGCACATTTTACCCAATCATTAGCAGTTACATCAATGGTAGTAGTACCATTTGCGTTGGCTGCATCATTTACAGCATCAGGCTGGATGCAGCCAACATATACGATGTAAGTTAAGAAATAGCAGTCGTCTGGATCTGCAATTTTACATATTTGTATTAAAACAGTATCAGGCCCTTCAAACAAGGGTAGCGGTGTATATTTAACACAAAAATCGCCGCTTGGCGACAGGCTACAATCGAAAACGCTTGTAGAGCCATCGGGGTCTAAAAACTCACCTGGTTCTAAATCAACGCATATCTCGATCTTGTCAGGGAATTTATCAATGCAAAACTCCTGCTCAATTTGGGCATAGAGTGGGAAGCCAATGCCAGTTAGTAGTAATCCAAATACTAACGTTAAGCATCGTACTTTTTGCAAACTGCCTATACCATTAAGTAGTAGGCTTGCAATATGAGTAAAAACGAACATAGATTAAAAATTTTATTAAACATGATAATTTATATAGTAGTAATTTCAAACACAAAACTAACACGAAACAGTATATAATTTGCCCACATTTTAGCACCTTGACTAAAGGACAGGATTTTTAGGCAAACACAAATCTGATCAACTGGTTTTTCCAAAAATCAAGCCAAGTTTTTTTATAATATCAAAGATTGCATGCCACAACAGCCAAATCATGACTTTTCATTGAGACGGGCATGTTTTTTTTATACCATTAAAACGAAACATTGCTGCTTTGCATTAAGGCAAAATGTGTTTACTTTTAATTTATCCGGAATTTTTTTCGTTAAAAAATGGTTTGCCTCTTGTATGCAAATTTCGATGCGTAATTTTGCCCCATATTCTTAATCAATCTCGCACAATTTATTGTCAGTAAATTTAAAAAACAAAATATGCAAGCTACCATCCGCACAATATTTACACAACTATTATTATTTATTTTATTTGTTTGTGCAAGTATAACCACACAAGCGCAAAACACACTCAGCATAGTGCAATGTATAACCTATGCCGAACAAAACAATCTGCAAATTAAACAATTAGGCTTAAATGAGCAAACTGCCAACGAAAACCTCCGGCAAGCTAAAGCTAACCAATATCCAAACCTAAGTGCAAACGCATCGCATTCGCTTAGTTTTGGCCGCAATATTGACCCCACAACCAACTCATTTAATACAGCATCTATACAGTCGCAGCAGTGGGGTATTAGCGGTGGGATTTTGTTGTATCAAGGTGGTTTGTTAAAGCGCAGCATAGCCCAACGCAATATGCAGGTAACATTGGCCCAGCTTGAAAGTGAGAGTGCACGTACCAACCTGAAGCTAAATGTGCTAACGGCATACTTAAATATACTGTTAGCACAAAGCCAGTTAAAAGTGCTACAGCAACAAACTAAGCTTACTGCCGAGCAATACACCAATACTCAAAAATTAGTTAACGCCGGCCTCATCCCCGAAGGCAATTTGCTTGACCTGCAAGCCCAACAGCAAAACGAAGCTCTAAACATTACAACCGCACAAAATGCCGTTGATGCTGCTTATTTGGGGATGGGACAGCTAATGAACTATACCGATAATTATAAAATTGTTGAGCCAACGGTTAGTTTACCATCAGCCATAAATGTATCCGGATATAACGTTGAACAGGCCTACCAAACCTCATTAACTACACAGCCCAGCATTAAAACGGCAAGTTTGCGCACTAAAATTGCCCAACAAGGTTTATCTATAGCCCAAAGCGGGCGTATGCCCTCAATAGCATTGTCGGGCGGGCTAAATACACGCTGGTCAAGTTTAGGGAAACGTTTAAACGAAGACGGCGAATTTGGCATTGCGCAAACTCCCTATTTCACTTCTAAATTCGACTCGGTTTATACCATCAGTTTTCCGTTTGAAGACGACCCCTATTTTTCGCAAATAAGCAATAATTTTGGTAATTTTTTAGGACTTAATGTTTCAATACCTATTTACAACCGCCGCGAAGTAAAAACCAGTAGTGCATTAGCGCAAATTGGTATTGCCAACGCTCAAATTGCCGAGCAAATACAACAACAAGAACTGCGGCAAACCATTGAACGCGCTTTGTTAGACGCACGTGCTGCCGCTCAAAAATACGAAGCAGTGGCGGCTACCATTACAGCCCAACAAAAGGCCTTTGATTTTGCTCAAAAAAAGTACAATTTAGGTACTGCTACCGCGCTTGAACTTTTTGCAGCACAAAACGCCTTAACCTTAAGTCAATTAAATGCCGAAGCCGCTAAATACGACTATATTTTTAAACTCAAACTGCTAGATTATTACGCTGGCCAACCTATTACGTTTTAATTAAACATCCGGATAAAATGCGCCGAAATTCGCTAAAAATCGTATCTTTGCACCCCATCTTGTAAATAATAAAATTAACAAATATCACTCAAAAAATATCGTTTTTATATGGGACGCGCATTTGAATTTCGCAAAGAACGCAAAATGAAACGCTGGGATAAAATGGCTAAAGCATTTACCCGTATTGGCAAAGAAATAGCCATAGCTGTTAAAACCGGCGGTGTTAACCCCGAAACCAACTCTCGCCTACGTTTGGCCATACAAAACGCAAAAGGCGCTAATATGCCTAAGGCGAATGTAGAGGCAGCAATTAAAAAAGCGTCCTCAAAAGATGAAAAAGCATTTGAAGAAGTAGTTTACGAAGGCTATGGCCCCCATGCTGTAGCTATTTTGGTTGAAACAGCTACCGATAACCCTACCCGGACCGTTGCCAACGTTCGCTTAGTTTTTCAACCGGGGTGGTGGCTCGTTGGGCACAAGTGGTTCGTTGAGCTTCGTCTTTGAACGCAAAGGTGTGTTTACCATTGGTGCGCCCGGCCTTGACCGAGATACATTAGAACTTGAACTGATTGATTACGGCTTAGAAGAGATTGATGGCGACGAAAACGAGCTGGTAATTACAACTGCTTTTTCAGATTTTGGGGCTATGCAAAAAGCCCTTGAAGAGCGCAATATCGAAATTATCAATGCCGAATTGCAACGAATGCCTAATAATACTGCTAAACTTAACGAAACTCAATATGCCGAAATTGAAACCCTTATTGAGAAGTTAGAAGACGACGACGATGTGCAAAATGTTTATCACAACGCCGAATTAGTAGAGTAATAAATTTTGTAGTAAGGAGATATCCTTTTACCTCTGTTTGTGAAAAGTGATTACGTGACTGCTATTTGCTTTTTTTGATTTCGCAATCAAACAACCAAGCATTAATGATTTATTTTCCGGATTGTTTTTGTTAAAAAAGTATATCCACCTACTGGCACAAATTAAGATAAAAAGCCCCTGAAAAAATATTTTCAAGGGCTTTTTTATTTTTGTGCAAGCAATAAATACAAGACTATTACTTGTTTGTTAATGCTACGCCTTTGTTAGTTTAATCAAGTAGTAGCAATTTCTTTTGCCTCGGTGTTTTTAGCAGCCAAGCCTTCGGGGTTAAACCTGCCTTTTGCAAACTCGTAAACAACAGATGAGGCAATAAAAATAGACGAGTAAGTACCAACAATAATACCTACAATCATGGCAAAGGCAAATCCGCGTATAACGTCTCCGCCAAATATAAACAAACACAACACCACTAACAACATGGATAGAGATACGTTTATAGTACGGCTTAATGTACTGGCAATGGCATCGTTCATAGTTTCTTTAAGGTCGCGCTTAGGGTTATTCCGTATATATTCCCTTACCCGGTCAAAAATTACTACGGTATCATTCACCGAATAACCAATAATGGTTAAGAAGGCGGCAATAAATGTTTGGTCAATTTCGAGCGAGAAAGGTAAAATTCCAGCAAATATTGAGAACAGCGCCAATATAACTACGCCATCGTGGGAAGTAGCCAAAACAGCCCCCAGTCCATATCGCCAGTTAGGGAATCGCATAGTAATGTAAGCAAATATAGACAACAGTGCCAACATGGTAGCCCAAACTGCACCGCGTTTGATGTCATCGGCAATATTAGCCCCTACTTTTTGTGAACTTTGAAGATTTTCTTTTGAGAAGGCATTAAAATCGGGTTTAGCGCCAAATTTTACTAATACTTCATGGATATCGGAAATTACTTTTTTATCAACTTCGGGGTCGTTATTATCAATAAGGTGGCTGGTAGTTATTTTCACTTGATTACTGCTGCCAAATGTTTGCACAATAGGGGTCGATCCAAGTTTAGCGGCAATTGCATCGCGTATATCTGAGGCGTTTGCTGTTTGATCAAATTTAACGACATAAGTGCGACCACCTTTAAGGTCAACACCCATTTCGAAGCCTTTGGTAAAGAACGAAACTAAGCCGATAATAACAGCCACAAAGGACAAGGCAAAAGGTATGCGACGAATGCCAATAAAATCGTATTTAATATTTTTAAACATGCCCAAACTCCAGCTACTGGCATAGCTAATTTTTACGCCTTTTTTCATTAACCACTCAATCATTAGGCGGGTAATAAAAATGGCAGTAAATAACGAGGAGAACAAACCGATAATTAACACTGTAGCAAAACCTCTAATTGGGCCTAAACCAAAATAAACCAATATAGTAGCGGTTATAAGGGTTGTAATATTTGCGTCAATAATTGCCGAGTAGGACTTAGAGTAGCCATGTGCAACAGCTTGAGCCAAACTTAAGCCTCTGGCAAGTTCTTCACGTATGCGCTCAAATATAAGAATATTGGCATCTACGGCAATACCCATAGTTAATATAATACCGGCCATACCTGGCAGCGTTAAACTTGAACCCAACGAGGCTAAGACGCCAATAATTATAAACAAATTTATTAGTAGGGCAAGGTTGGCAATTAAACCACCAGTACGGTAGTATAAAACCATAAACAATAAGATAGCAGCAAAACCTAACACCAACGACAAAATACCGGCGGTAATAGATTTTTCGCCAAGTGATGGGCCTATTACCTCTTCTTGAATAATTTTAGCTGGAGCGGGCAATTTACCTGCTTTTAGTATGCTGGCCAAGTCTTGCGCCTCACGCACGGTAAAATTTCCGGATATTTCGGTGTTACCGCCTGCAATTTCGTTTTGTACAGTTGGGGCTGAATAGACTAAATCGTCTAATACTACAGCTACACTTTGACCTATATTTTCTCCGGTAATTTTGCGCCACATTTTTGCACCTTCGCTGTTCATAGCCATTGTTACAACGGTTTGTTGTTTTTGGTTTACGTCTTGGCGCGCATCTGTAACAACATCTCCTTCCATTGCAGCGCGTTGCTCTGCACCAAACCGGCTTTGCACAGCATATACCTCATGTATAGCAGCATCCTTTGAGGCTTCAGAGGGTTTTGCCGATATTACTAATTTTATATTAGCGGGGAAAGCTTGTTTAACTTCCGGCATATTAAAATAGGCTCTCAAAGTGTCAATATCAAGGGCGCTTACGTACCCAATCATCGGCGCACCGGCCTGTTGTATCGGGCTAAAAATGCCTAAAAGTGGATTTTCGCGTTTAAATTTTTCAATGTCTAACGAGTCGGCATTGGTTTTGCTAGTGTCTTTGTCAGCCAATAAATCTACTTCTCCTTCTTTTTTAGCTTTTGTGGTATCGGCACCTGCATTAGCGGTTTCGGTGTTATTGGCATCAGGTGTTTTTATTGTATCTTGTTGTGCCGAGGCATTATCTTCAGTTTTGATTTTATACTTGGCAGCCAAAGCTTTATTTGCTGCCTGTATCATTTTAGCTATTTCGTTACTATTTTCGTAAACTTCCCAAAACTCTAATTTAGCACTTGCTTGTAATAGTTTACGAACCCGTTCGCGGTCATCTACGCCAGGCAATTCAATGTATATACGGCCAGTCGATTTTTGTAAATTAATATTAGCCGACGATACTCCAAATTGGTCAACGCGGGTACGCATAATTTGAAAAGTGCGGTCAACGGCAGCATTGCCCTCATCTCTGATAACAGCCAAAATTTGGTCGTTAGTTGAGTTGGCACTAATATTTTTGTCGCGCAGTTTAGCGTTGTTAAATATGTTTGCCATTGGCACGTCTGGTGCTACTTCTTTCCATGCGGCGCCAAATAGGGTAACAAAATCGGCCTCCTGCCCTTTTTCAAGCTCTTTGGCGCGAGCGATGGCTTTGGCAAAAGTTGGGTCTTTGCTATTATTAGCCAACGAGGTAATAAGGTCTTCGAGGCGTACTTCCAATACCACGCTCATACCGCCTTGCAAGTCTAAGCCCAAACTAAGTTGGCGCTCTTGCACTTCGTTATAGGTGTAGTTGGCAATACCTAAGTTGATAACTTTTTTGTTGGCCACCGAGTCCAAATAGCGTTTTGATTCTTTGCGAATTTCGTCTTCTTTGGCAAACTCGTTAGCAAATGTTTTGTTGGCAATTTTTTCTTCGGCGTATTCTTTTGCCCTGCCTTCAACAATATTAGTAAACCAAGTAAACGATAAATAATAAAGGCATACCAATAAAATGGCAGCAAAGAAAAACTTAATTAATCCTTTTGCCTGCATAATTAGTGTATAGTTGCTAAGTTAGATGTAATTTTTTTAATGCAATTATAATGAGGGCGCAAATATACGCAAACTTTGCCAAAATTTGCTTTTTTTTTATCCGGATCCCAAATTGAACTATTTTTACTTCTTCATCCGGATATTTTTAAGTCGTACTATCAGCCACCTCTTGAATTACAGCAGCTATTTCGCCTACTCACTTAATCATATTACAGTATTTTCAGGCAGGGTAGTTAGTAAGGTTTATAATATTATCTTTTATAGGCAATCATAAACAACTCGGTATTAGCACGGGGAGCAATACTGTTGTAGCAAGGCGCTAAAGTTTTGAAGTCAAAATAGGGTGCAAAAATTGACAGGTAGTCTGTAATTGTACCGCCAAAGGGTGGGCCACGTTTTTCGAACTGAACAGCAAACAACAAACCAACTAATTTGCCCTCGGGCTTTAATAGCGAGGCCATTTTTTGCACGTAATTCGGCCTTAAATCCGGATGCAAAGCACAAAAAAAGGTTTGTTCTAAAATTAGGTCGTAATTAGTATGGGGCTGGTGTTCAAAAAAATTTGCACAAACAACCTTAACTTCCGGAAATGGCGCGAATTTTTCTTTTACCTGTTCAACTGCAAGCGGAGCAATATCTAATAAAGTAATATTGGTAAAACCCTGTTGTATTAAAAAATGGGCTTCGTGGGCATTGCCACATCCTGGAATTAAAATAGCTGCTTGTTTATTGGGGTATTGTGCTATATAATTACAAATAGCTGGTGCGGCATGGCCAATATCCCATCCGGTTTGTTGGGTTTGCCAACGCTCATTCCAAAAAGTTTGGTCAAGAGAAGGCTGGTTAGCTTCGTTTTGTTCTATTTTTGACATTTGGAGTGGGGCAATTTTTGCTATTTTACCTACTTAATTATTTATTTATTGCTGTTTTGCTGTACTATTTGATTGACGCTTTGCCAGCCACCGCCGTTGGTTACATTAACGATGCCGTTTTGTGTTAATATACTTTTTGCTTGACTGCTTCGCATACCACTTTGGCAAAATACAATGATGTGTTTTTTGTTTTGAAATTTGTTTAGTTGTGCGCCAACTGTATTAAGCGGAATATTTACCGAGCCTTGTACATGACCTTGGGCAAACTCGCCGGGCGTTCGCACATCTACTAAAAAAGCGCCATCGGCTATTAATTGTCGCAAATTGGCTGAAGAGCCAAAACCCAATAGTTTTTTTATAAAATTGAACATGTTTATTTGATTTTATTAAGGGTAAGAATATTGGCTTAAATTATTGTCATGGCAATTAATAATTTCTGCCATTAGTAAAATTGTTTGCTAACTGAAGAAAACAGATGAAACTTCAGATGAAATTTCCGAAGCTATACTTGCTGTTTGCAGCTATCAAACTGTAGTGTAGCCCTCTTGTGTAACGAAAGCACATGACGTCTGTTAAAATAGCATTGCGCCAAGCACCTGGCTGATATTAACTTGTTTGTTGATTCATTTAGTGTTGTATTAACGCTGATGTATTTTCTAAGCTAAAATAATACTTTTTACTTTGTAAAAGACATAAAAAAAAGCTGGCAGTTTTTACACCACCAGCTGAAAACCACATATTGTTGCGCCCC
This sequence comes from Sphingobacteriales bacterium, assembly GCA_016706405.1. Classification (NCBI taxonomy): domain Bacteria; kingdom Pseudomonadati; phylum Bacteroidota; class Sphingobacteriia; order Sphingobacteriales; species Sphingobacteriales bacterium. The sequence goes on along the minus strand of JADJJT010000002.1, from coordinate 517,163 downwards.
CTCTAGGACTTGAACCTAGGACCTGCGGATTAACAGTCCGACGCTCTAACCAACTGAGCTAAGGAGGCATTCCTGTTAAAAGCAGCGCAAAGGTACAGTATTTTTTATTTACCACCAAATGCCGCTCGTTTTTTTTGAAAAATTATTTTTGTTGCAAACAGGCGGGTAGTATCACCAACTAATAGCTAATTTGCCCGTAGTTTGGCGTTTTTCGAGGGCTGTGTGCGCTTGGGCTAATTCTTGTATTGGGTAAACACCCCCCGATTGCGGGTTTACAATTCCTTGTTGGTAGGCAGCCATTGTTTGTTGCAGGCAGGTTTGCAGTAAGTCGGGGCGTTGGTCGGCAATGCGCAACATATTAACACCTATAAAAGATATGGAGGCCGATAAAAATTGTACCGGATGAAAAAAGCCAAACTGGGCTACGTGTTTTACCATGTTTAATTTATTTTTTCCGGAAAAATTAGCTACCCCGTAACTTACCATTCGCCCTCCGGCCTGTAGCAAGCCCATTCCCTTTCGCACCGAGGCTCCGCCTAAGGCATCAAAAATAATATCTATCTTTCCGTTTGGTGCTAAGCGTTTAATTTCAGTTGCAAAATTGTTTTTTTGGTAATCTATTGGGTAGTTTACTCCTATTTTTTCTAAATAAGGTAATTTACCCCCCGATGCTGTGCCGTAAATCACACAGCCCTTGTGTTTTGCCAACTGCACCAAGGCGGTTCCTACGCCGCCCGCCGCCGATTGTACCAAAACATGGTCGTTGGGTTGTAAAGTGGTTGCCATTTGACTGGCATACCAAGCAGTGCTGTATTGGGTAGCTAAAGCAGTAGCCGTAGCCAAAGGCAAGTCATCGCCAATAGGTAGTATGGCATGAGGTTGAGCTATTAATTTTGAAGCGTACCCATTAAAGCGGGTAAAGGCCAACACACGTTGCCCAATATTAAACCCTTGAACTTTTTCGCCCAAGGCTTCAATGCGGCCTACTGCTTCGTAACCCAACACAGTGGGCAGGGGCGGGCAATCGTTGTATAAGCCTTGCCGGGCTAATACATCGGCAAAATTTAGGCCAAAGCCTTCAACAGCTATCAACACCTCGTTTGGCTGCGGGCTGGGGTCGGGCTGGTTAACAATTGAAAAAGCGCGGTCAGCGGGGCCAAACCGTACTAATTGTACCGTTTTCATGTGGCTGCTATTTTAAAACAACTAATTTAGTAGTTTGCTCGAAGATGCCATTTGAAAGGTGTAAAAAATACAATCCGGAAGTTAAATTATTTGGCAGCGCAATTTGAAATTCTTGCGCCGTATTATTATCCGGATAAATGTTTGACGCAATTAATGGCATCTTATATCCGGCAACACTTTGTAAATAGGCTGCAAATTGATGCTTATTGCCGTTTTTGTTATTACTTAATATAACGGTAAGGTTTTGCGTATTTGCCTCAATAAGTGTGGGGGTAACTACCCAGTTTTGCTGGGCGGTTGTATTGCTAAAATCAGTTCCGGTAAAAGGTTTGACGTTAAATAATATCGAGCCGCTACAATTATCGGCATCAAATACAACTAATTTTTGGTCGCCTAAGGGCAATTTAAGTGCGGTTGGCACCTCGGTTTGGCCGTTAGCCCATTGATATAAATAAGGTGGATTTCCACCGGTTACGGTTGCAAAGGCAGTAGTTCCGGCGGTTTCAACTTGTATTTCAATTTCTGACGGCTGGCTAATATTGTAAGGCAGTATTACTTTTAAATTATTGTTATCGGTAATGGTAACGGTGTAGTTGCCGGCTTCAACTCCGGATAAATTTTGGGTGGTAGCACCGTTGCTCCACTCAAATTCATAAGGTTTTAAGCCCCCTGCTATGGTTAAGTTAAGTTTTCCGTTGTTATAGCCATAGCAAGCTGGTTGGGTAATACTTGCGCTTACATTTAGTAAAACAGTTTGTGCGGTTGCGGTACAGCCATTTGCATCGGTAATAGTTAGGTCGTAATTGCCTTCGATTAGGTTGGCAATACTTTGCCCTGTGCTGCCATTCGACCAGGCATAACTGAACGGCGGCGTGCCCCCTTGGGGTTGGCCGGTTAATTCGTTGCCGGCGGTTTGTTGAATTACGGCGGTTAAGACGGTTGGGGCGGGCACCCAAACAGTTAATACAGATGTTGTTTGGTTGGCATCGGTAACGGTAACGGTATATTTGCCTAATTTTAGTCCCGAAATTTTTGCTTCTGTTGCGCCATTACTCCACATATAGGTATAGGGTGGGGCACCTCCGGCAATTTCAAGATGTGTAACGCTTCCATTTTGGCTATCATGGCATAGTGGTGGTTCAATGCCAATGCTTTTAACATATAAATCGGTAGTAGCGCCGGTTGTAAAAAAACCTTTGACTGGCGGAGCGCAAACATTGGCACTGCTAAAGGGCATAATTGCATAAAAATATTTAACGCCGGCATCTAATTTTAGCCAAACACTGGTATCGGTAACGTATTTATAGGTATTTGTAGCATTGGGAAGCATGGGTTGAATTTGTATGAAATAAGATTCGGCACCCAGCGATTTTTTCCATGCTAACAATACTTTATTCGGATTAATATTTTTAGCCCCATCTGCCGGATAATAGAGTACGGTTTTGTCTACTTCAACGGGTTTGGGTGCGTCGGGTTTAATTAGGTTTTTGCGTTCTTCCTCTAAATAGGTTTGCACATACGCAATTTGCTCTGGACTAAACCGGTCGCTACATTCGTCGTAGGCATACGACATATACAGTGTTTCATCCGGATGAATAATATTTCCTTTAGGGTCTTTTAAAGTGCCTTTGTACGGGCAAGGCCAGCGGTCCCATAAATAGTCGGCGGGGGTATCGCAAAAATAATCTCCGGTAATACTGCAGTTACTGCCATCTACCAACTCTTGCTCCCATGTTTTTGGTATTTCGCCGCCTTCCCATCCTAAAAAAGTGTGTGGAAGCCCAAAATAATGCCCCAACTCGTGGGCAAGGGTAGTGCTTCCGTCATCCGAGCACGATTTGGCAACGGCAATCGCATCGCCCCATCCCGAAAAATAACCGCAGTTGTCGGCAGGATTTTCAACAATGAATATATTTATAGTGCCCTTTACTTTGGCATTTTTCATCATTTTTTCGCCATCGTCATAGTCGTGGTCGTACCAGTCAGTATTATTCCAAAACTTAATATCGTCGGCTAAATAAAATTGGATATTTGTTTGCTGCCATTGTTCGTTTGTTTCGCACAGCAACCTAAAAACCTCAAGTGCCGCAAAATAGCCCTTGCCGTCGTCATCGCCAACAATATGAAAAATCATGGGCAAATAAACAGTTTCGGTTTGCTCTTTGGCCAACGGTTTAGCGTTTAGGGCGTAATTTTTAAGTTTTTCAATGCTATACTGAGGCATGGTGGTGCCACATGTATGATTTTGTGCGGCTGTATTTTGCCTACTCAAAAAAAGTAATACCACACCAAATAAGAATAAAAAACCAGTGAAACAGTTTGTAAAAAAGGGTTTGAAATGCGCAGCAAAGGCAAATTTCATGTTACGATATTATGATTTTAATTAAAATAAAAAAAGCGGGCAAATTTACGATTTTTTTCTTCAAAATCATATATTTGTTAGATAAAACCAAGGCAAATGTTCCGGATCTAACGAACTATTCACTAACCACAAATCACTAACCACTAATCTAAAATTTAAAAAAAACAGTGTAATTTTGTGGCGGTTAGTTAATCAAATAATTAAATGGCGGCAAGTAAGCGTTTCATAAATTCGGGTGCAATATTTCTTCGCTACTTGCTTAAAACGCATGCACTTGGCTTGCCGCTTTTTCACTTTTAATAATTCATAAAAAATGTCAACTATTTTTTCGCGTATTATCGCCGGGCAAATACCCTCGTATAAAATTGCCGAAAATGACCGTTATTTTGCCTTTTTAGATATTAATCCCATTGCAGAAGGGCATACTTTGGTGGTACCTAAGCACGAAATCGACTATTTTTTTGATTTAGACAATGCTGATTTATCCGGAATAATGCTATTTTCAAAAAAAATTGCAACTGCACTGCGTTTGGCCGTTCCTTGTCAGCGCATAGGCATTGCTGTTGTAGGCCTCGAGGTGCCGCATGCTCATGTGCATTTGGTGCCGCTACAAACCATCCACGATCTCGATTTTACAAAGCCTCGTTTGCAATTTACGCCACAGCAGTACCAATCGCTAACTGAAGGCATACGGAGCAAACTACCGCACAACACGGCTACTTTTTTACCCGATGCGGATTTTCTGCAATAAAACTATCCCAGTTGGCAGGCTTTTTTTTGCGGGCTGGCTTGTTCGCACCCAAACTATTACCAGTATTACCTGCACCTAACGCCGAAAACACCTGAAAAGAGTGGCAAACAGCTACCCCCAAAGCATCGGTGGCATCTAAAAAACTTGGGGCTTTATTTAGCTGTAACATTTTAAGCAATAACGCTGCTACCTGCTCTTTCGAGGCATTGCCGTTGCCCGTTATAGCTTGTTTTATTTTGCGCGGCGCGTACTCAAAAACCGGCATCTTGTGGAGCATAGCTGCCGTAATAGCCACCCCTTGAGCGCGCCCTAATTTTAACATACTTTGCACATTACTACCGTAAAAAGGAGCTTCTATGGCTAATACATTTGGGTTGAAATATTCAAAAATGCCATGAAGTCGTTCAAATATTTTTTCGAGCTTTACGTAAGCATCCGGATATTTATGGAGTTGAATGACACCCATGCTCAACAATATGTGTTCGTTTTTAGCCGCGTCAATAATAGCGTAACCCATTGCAGTTGTGCCAGGGTCAACGCCGGCAATGCGTATAAAACCTGGAGGGGGTGGGGTAATTACAGGTTGTGTTTGTGTTGTTGTTTTTGCTGTTGTGGGCATAAAGATTAGTAAATATACTTTTATTAGCTGAATATGATGTGGTGTTAAGTGCTTATTCTAGTAGTAAAAAAATAATTTTGTATTTAGTTTACAACAATTTTAGTTAGCTTTGTATATAAGTTTTACTAAAAGGCAATCTTTTCGCATTTTTTTATATATTTATATATGAGTTCTTAAAAATTTACAATCAATATTTGGTAAAGCTAACAAATATACGCTTGTCTTAAGCGAAAAATGTTTAGGGTTAAAGCAAACTATCTGCCCGAATAGATAATGCAAGCTATCTGCCTAATTTAAAATAACAATTCGTTAACCTTCATATCGTTAATCTTCATAATCATATTTTTATCTCTCACTCCTTAAACATCTTATTGTATGTTAAAACTCAAACAACAATTTCTACTTGTTTTCTTCGCACTTACTCTTTTTTTAAGTGCGTTAAGTGTAAAAGCCTGTCCACCGCCGGTTGTAATTGATATTGATTGCCCCGAAGGCAAAGATTGTAACCCCACCATAATTATTGGAGACGATAATGAGGTGGACATTGAAAAGGGCAAAAGCCCTTTAGGCGAAATTATTGATGATATACTCGATTTTTTGGGTGGTATAATTAAGAAAAAACCGGATACTGGTGGTGATGGTGATGACGGCGGTGACAGTAGTGGCGGCAGTGATGGCGGTGGTGATGCTAGTGGCGGCACAGACGGTGGTGATGATTCTAGTGGTGGCGAGGCTGAAGCACACTCATTTGAAGAGCATCTGTCGCAAGTTAGTGATTACTTTTTGTTTGGAAAAATCACTAAAGAAGGCATAATACTACAATACCCTCCTAGTACCAAAAGTTGCCAAACCAGTTTTGCTCTGAACTTCAATTTCGATATTCCACTCCCTCCGAAATGGTTAAAAAAATACAAAATACAAGGGAAGCGCAAATTAAAAGCAGGTAGGTATAGTACTAACAAAAAAGGAACCTTGTTATTGCCGTTCCAAAACATGTAGATACTCAAATGTTAAAAACACCCGATTTTAGTTGAGTTAAAACTAAAATCGGGTATGTTTTTTAAGGCGAATCATAGCGCGTTTCATTGAACAAAAAAGCGCAATGGTTATACATTTACAACCAATGCGCTTTTGTACTAGTTTGTTAAATTAATTATTGGGTTTGCTAATGTGTTAACAGTACTTTGTGGCTAACTTTGTTATTGCCCTGGTGTATATCAATCAGGTAGTAGCCATTAGTAAAGCCGGCAAGGTCAATTTCGTAACTTTGTTTGCCTACAACGGCATCTTTTTCGAGGTAGCTAACTACGCGGCCTGTCATGTCGTAAATATTAATAACGGCTTTGGCAGTGTTTTGGGCTTTTAGGTCAATATAAACTTTGCTTTGGGTAAAGTTAGGGTAAACGCTAATATTGGCGTTGTATTTTACCAAAACGGGCGATTCGGTAGCAGTACCTTCAACGCCGCCAACTTCGCCTAAATCGTGCATTTGGCCATTGTTTGCTACAGTGTTAAACGCAGTGTATTTGGTGTTAATTTTAAGGCCAACTTCTAAATTTGGATTTAACACTTCGAAGCAAAATTCGGCAACATCAACCCAAGCAGTGGTAACAGACGGGCAGCCCGAATTTGGTGCATTTAATAAAATAGCGTAGTTACCTTCGCCTGCTTTATCAAGCTCTAAAAAAGTAAAACTGTTGGTGTAGCTTGTAGTACCGCCTGGTCCACAATTATTTTTATCGTTAAAATTTAACGATTTAACGCTGGGTTTTCCGATAGCATCCATATTATAATCGAAGAAAATGGTGGCACTACCCAATTCAAAACTAATGTCTTGGGCTTTTACTTGTACTTTAACACAGTACGAGTTGCCGCTATATTGTGGGTCGGCAAAGCGAACGTCAACAATACCTGCATAGGTGTTTGCGCTCAATAAAAAAGCGCATAGAACAAATAATAATAAGAGTTTTTTCATGTGTATAAGTTTAAGCGATAATTTTTTTTGTATTTTGTTAAGATTGATTTAAAGGAGTTAGGTAATAAAAAATGGTTTGATTGGAAAAATTGAGTGAAGATAAGGTGTTTTTTACTTTGTACCAAAAAAGTTGAAAAATTTTTTTTTTTATTTTTTCCGGATGGGTATTTTTTGCCCTCAAACATCTTGGCAATAGGTTAAAATCCGGATAAATTTATTCGGATAAATTTATTCTTTCTTGTTTCATTGTGCAACAACGTGTTAGGGCATTTTTTCTTGTGCGCTTAAAAATTATATAGGTAAGACTTTCGTTTATGGGCAAACGTTAAAATCTTGTTAATAATTGAAGCGAAAAAATTCTAATTCAGACGATACACTTTGAAAAAAATTATCCGGAGGCAATTAATATTCAAATCCTTATAGTTGAGCCTGGTTTCCCAGCCATAACCCATCTCTACGCCCAAATCACATGAATCACAATTCAAGACGCTTTTTTTGCCCCCATCTCTTGCAACTAAATAAAAAATGCGTTAAATTTGCCGTTGACTAATATAATTTTCATTTTAAAAACTTTAAATCTTATGCGTTGCAAAAACAAAAAGCTGTTGCAATACAGCCAGGCGTTAGTTGGGCAGTTGGCTTTGTACAATACCTTAGGGCAGTTGGTTTGGTCGGTTGCCGCTATCCCATTGGGTTACAATGCTTACCAATAATTTAGCCCAAGGCATGTATTATTACCATTTCACGCCCAATCATCCGGAAGAAAAAAACCCTGCCCTTATAGGTAAAATTTTGTTGGTGGGTGGAGGTGGGTAAGGCATAAATGCAACTTACCTCCTCCGGATAAAAAAAATTTTCTTTAGCCTAAGTGTTTTATAAACGCAACAACCGAAGTACTGCTAAAAGTAATACGCTAACGCTGTTTTATTTTACTCATTAAGCTAATTAGAAACATATTAATATCTGGAGAAATATTCCATTTCCAAATTAAAGTGCTATAAATTCCTACTAAAAATATAGTTTTTAAAGTGCTGTCGAGTAAATAATGGCCTAATTGAGGTATCAAAAAAGCGGGTATTGCACTTATTAAGGCTGCACCCAACACTTTGACTGTTTGCTTGCTAAATGGCTGTATTTTGTATTTGTAATATATAAACCACAATTTTAAAAAATTAAACAATGTAATAGTTGCCAAGGTGGCAATGGCGGCCCCGGTTATGCCGCATAACGGTATTAAAACTAAGTTAGAAATAATAGTAACGGCTACCGTTGAAAGCATAATGAGTAAACTAATACGGTAAAAATCAGAGTAAACAATGATTTCGTTGTTTACACTGGTTAAACTGTCAATAACTTTTGCCGCACCAATTATTAAAACCACATACCACCCGGCAGCATATATTTGCCCATTTGGCATTAGTTTAAACAATGTATTTAAGTTTAAGGCAATTAACAGTAGCAACAACAAACCTACTATAAACTGGTTAATAGATACTTTTTTATATACCTCGTCTAAGGCTGTAATATTTTTATTGCTTAAATAACTTGCCACTAAGGGCGAGGCAATTTGGGTAAACACCCTATAAGGTATTTCTATTATAGTACCAATAAAGAAGGCTATCCGGTAAACACCAGCACTATGTAAACCGCTCATCGAAGTAATCATTAGTGCATCAATGGTGCGCATACCAATTACGCCCAATCCGGCTAAAATAATATACCCCGAGTAGGTAGCCATTTGGCGGACTAAAGGTTTATTAAGCTGAGCAAAGTTTATTCTCCAATAAAATTTTTTAAGTCCTATTACATATAAAACAAAACAAAGGCAAACTATTGCATAGCAACCAATATAGGCAATTACAAATCCGTGCTGGTTAACAAAACCATAAAAGTACAAAACACAGGCAGCTATTACTAATAATCGCCATAAAGTTTCGCGCAGTAAACTGGGTATGGCAACTAAAAATAGCGATTTGAGCCAACTTTCTAAGGCCCATTGCAAAGCAAACAAAAAAAGCAGCGGCAATAAATAAACTATATATTGACTAAATAACGGCGATTGTTTTATAAATAAACTTTGCAGCAAAGGCTTTATTGCCGGAAAAATCAAGGCAAACACCGCAAAACCAAACAGAGGTATTAACAGTAGTAAACCTAAAAATCCGTTGTGCTTTTTATTTGTATTATTAAAGTTAGGAAAAAACTTAACGCCCATGTACGTACTGCCTAATAACACAGTAGGTAGTAACAACATAGCCGAGTCGGTTAGCGCGCCCGACAAACCAATTAGTTCGGGGGTTAAACACGCCGGATATACTGCTAATACATTGATTGCGCCCAGAACAACACCAATATAGGCCATTAACATACTTTTAAGGCCTTGCCTGCGCATTACACCCATAACCTAACAAATAAGACAATAAAAATTACAGTAATATTGTTTAACTAAAATACAAAACCAAATATTTAGACCATATTTTAGGCGCAAAAATACCGATTGCTACGGCTACCGCACTTATTGCTACTAAAGTTACAGCTCCGGCTGCAAGGTCTTTTACTAAGCCGGCCTTGGGATTAAAATCAGGACTTACCATATCGGTCAGTTGTTCAATAGCGCTATTAAAAGCCTCGGCGGCCATTACACTGCCAATAGTTAGGCACAAAACTGCCCACTCAATACCCGAAACCCGCAGCCAAATACCAAACAAAACAGCTAATAAAGCAGCTACGGCATGTAATTGCATATTGCGCTCGTGGGTAAACACCCAAAATAGGCCGTTAAAAGCATTTTGTAGGCTTTTTGCGAAGCGGGTAATTGAAAACGCCGGTTTGTTTTTTGTTTCAGTTTGCAAGTGATTGCGTAGATGTATAGATTAGTTTTCAGATTGTTATTTGTTAGCATCGGTGGTTTGAGGTAAAGATTGCGCCGGAAGTAATTGCCTTAGGCAAGCGACATAGTTAAAAAAGGCAATTTTGCCCAGCTCGGTAGCTTTATACGAAGTATTGGGGCGTTTGCCTACAAATTTTTTAGTAACTTCAATATAACGTTTTCGCTCTAACGAGGTGGTATGGCTGGCCAAATTTCCATCGGTAATTCCAAGTGTTTCTTTGATTGAGTTAAAATCAACCCATTCGTTGGCCAATAATAACGACATTATAGCTATACGAACCCGGCTGTCAAAAGCCTTGTTCATGTTTTTTAACACATCTTTCATAGGTGTGTACGTGTAATTTGAGTGGAGGGAAAAGGGCATTATACTTTGAAAACAAAAGCAAAGATAATAGTTTTTCCATCAAACTTGTGAATTAGTTTTTTTGTGCCCTAAATTTATAACCTAAAACAAGCAAAGTTAAGGCTGCGCCAGCAGCATCGGCAATTAAATCGGCCAGTTCAAAGTAACGGTTGGTAAAGCTAACCTGAAAAATTTCCATTAGTAACCCAAACAAAACCACACCTATAAAGGTAATCATGTAATGCAGTTTAAAGCCCTTATGCACTAAATAAGTTAAAATGCCATAAAAAACCAAATGCCCAATTTTATCGGGGTGTAAAAGCGTAAATGGCATCCGGGGCAGTTTTTCGGCGGGCAATAACGATATAATAACGATGATAAACGCCCACGCAAAAGCCATTTTCCGGAAAAAAGCGGCACTTAATTTGTTCATAATAAAAAAGTAAAAGTATAAATCAATCAATCAGCCAAGAGAAAAATAAAATAAATACACTACGCCAATTTTTCAACCGACCAGGCTTGCGCCGGAGCGGCAAACAAAGGTTTTACCTGCCGCCATGTTTGCAAAAAAAGTGCCGATGCCCGGTATTGAGCCAAATCTTGAGGGCTTTGCCAAAGGCTGTAAGTAAAATACGTGTTAGGGTCAAGCGTGTCGCGCCAAAGTTCAACGCTAAGGCAACCTTCTTGTTGTAAAATTTGAGGTTTTACCTGCAAAAAGATTGGTTCAAAAAGATTAGCTCCGTTTGATGTAAATTGCATTTTAACTATCCGGATGAGCATAAGTAAAGTAAAAACTAAGGAAAGAGCACAAATTGTAAAAATAATATATTTATTAAACATTTTTCAAAACTACCTCGAAACAGGTATAGCAAGAAAAAGAATAAACATGCAAACTGCTTATTAAATTACTGATAACCTAAAAATATTATCCGGATTTTTTTTCAAGGCCAAACAAAACAAAGCCCAAAATTAAGAACAAATTTGCCTATCATTGTGCACTTAAATAAAAACTATCGCACTCCCCATTAAAATGTCTTCCAAACAGCATAAAAGCAAGCGCCGAACTTTATTTTTATCTTCAAAGCAACTTAAACTAATAGCTGGCCCCTTACTGGCTTGCCTGTTTTTTTTTGTAATTGACCTTGACCCTGCCAAGCCGCAGGTTTCAATAATGGCGGGTATTATTGTTTGGGTGGCAACCTGGTGGATGCTCGAGGCCACTCATATTGCCGTTACAGCCTTTGTGCCCTTTTTGTTGATGCCTTTGCTGGGGGTGCTCGATGCAAAAACCACTGCCATTCAATACATGGATCATATAATATTTATGTTTGTTGGCGGTTTTATTTTGGCCTTTAGTATTGAGCATTGGGGGCTGCATATACGGTTATCGCTAAAAATTTTGTCGGTATTAGGGCGCAATCCTTTAACGGTTTTAATGGGTGCCATGCTTTGCAGTTGGTTTATTTCGATGTGGATTTCGAACACGGCAACCACCATGATGCTGCTGGCAGCCGTATTAGCCATAGTAAACCGCGTTGAAACCGACAGCGAGCAAACTGACCCCCGTGCGGTTACAAAATTTAATGCCGCTTTAATGTTGGGTTTGGCCTATAGCGCTACCATTGGAGGCATGGCAACCATAATAGGCACACCTACTAATTTAATTTTTTCGGGCTTTTACGAAAAAAACTACCCTAACGAGCCGGGTATTTCTTTTGCCGGATGGCTAACTGCCGGCCTGCCTTTATCGATATGTTTATTGGCATCTATTTTTGCCATTTTATATTGGTTTTGCCTGCGCAAACAAGCTGCATTGCCCTTTGATATTGGTCATTTTAAACAGCAATACGCACAGTTAGGCGCGTGGCGCTACGAAGAAAAAATGTTGGCGGGCGTTTTAACAATAGCGGCATTGCTTTGGTTTTTTCGGGATGATTTGGTTTTGGGCAATTTTACAATATCCGGATGGGCTAATTTACTGCCACAACCCAACTATGTACAAGACAGCACGGTGGCTATTTTAATGGCTTTTGCTTTGTTTTTTATTCCCTCAAAAAGTAAGCCTGCCCGCGCTCTTTGCACATGGAAAGAAGCCCAAAAATTGCCCTACGATATAATTTTACTGTTTGGCAGCGGCTTTGCCATAGCCAAAGGCTTTGAGGTCAGCGGCCTTAGCACTTGGTTGGCCAGCCAACTAACGGTATTAAGCCAGGTGCCACCCTTTTTAATGATTTTGGGTATATGTGCCTTAGTTACGCTAATGAGCGAGTTTGCCTCGAACGTGGCTACCATACAATTACTATTGCCCGTACTTGCCGCTTTGTCGCAATCGTTAAATATTGACCCGCTTTTGCTTATGCTGCCAGCCACTTTTGCTGCCTCCTTAGGTTTTATGTTGCCCGTTGCAACTGCCCCTAATACTATTGTTTTTGGCACCGGCAAAATTCCGCTACCCTTAATGTTGCGCATAGGTTTATTGCTCGATGTGGTTGGTATTATACTTATTACCCTGTTTTACAGTTGATTTTTTACCGCGTATTTTCTGAATTAGGGTTAGCTGAATTTAAGAATTGGAATGATTTTTAGGAAAAACCCACCCCTGCTGTTCTAAGTAGGGGAAACCACACCCAACTCAAAAAGAGTTGAATATTAATTATATCCGGATAAATTTCTTGGCGATATATTGTCTTACATGCTATATATTCTATTTGCTTTGCTTAGTTTAACCCGTTCTCATAACGCTGTTAGCCATGTTGCTAAATAAAAATTACCACCACCTACTACTTGCAAAATTTGCGTAATTTTGGGCCTTATTTTGCATGTACTAAATTTTGAACGCAATTTTTTATGCCTAAAATACCTGTTGACCAGTTAGAGCGGCTAATTAAAAAAACCTTTACCGAAGCCGAATTGAAAGAAAATAAGTTTTATGTTACCCAAGCGGTGCCGCCTTTAGCTATTTTGCGCATTTCAACGCAATTTGGGTCGTTAAATTTGGCCAAAGAAGATATGGTTTTATTGCTTGACCACCATGTTAGCGGCAGCCTCAACAAGGGCTTTTTAATAACTAATTGTAATGTTCATTTTTCTAAAGGCTACTTGCCCCTCGAAAAAATTGGCCAATTACTTGACGAGCAAGGCAATTTACGACCTCCGCTTGAGCTGCCCGATGCGATTAAAACTAAATTGGCTCGCCTCATTGCCGCCATAGCCCAGTACAACCCCAATAAAGATACAAATTTAGAACGCTACGGCAAAGATAGCACTAAAGAGATGTTCAACGGCAATCATCCGGATAAAGATAAAAACAAAGACCCCGAAAATAATGTGCCCATTCTAATTGAACAATCGGGTGATGATTCAAATAAAAATACTTCCGGAAAAAATACACCGGACGTAAACATCGTCAACGAAAAAATAGATGTAAGTGGAGTGCCTCCACAAATTATTACCGAAGAAGCACTAAAACACATGGGTAGCCCTACCGATGCCCTTGCCAGCGATTTAATAGACGAGGCCCTGCTAAACTTGCTTAAAGTTGAAGGCGACCAAATTATAGATGCTTGTAAATTATTGGATGCCGACGAAGATTTTAAAAAAATGGTGCGCGCCATGACCAATGATACCGATATTGTGGTAAACGACCCCAGCGACCGCGAATTATTAGCACAAGACTTTATTAAAATTTTTAACATAGTTATTAAAGACGAAACCTCAATATCGCGGCGCGAACAATTTGTATTAGTTTATATGTTTGAACGCTTGGTAGGCGATGGCGATATGGCAGAAAGTATAAAACTTAGCCGAATTAACGACCTTTTGCAAAACGAACGCTTTAACGAAAACTTTGAAAGAATGCGCAATTTGTCGTTTTTTAACGTTAAAAGCCAATTTCCGGATGAATTGCTACTGCCCGTAGTTTTATCAAAAATTAACCACCCGCAATTCCCACAGTTAGGGTCGCATTTATACCGTTTTGGCTCCATCGTAGTAAAAGCCGATGGTGTTGTTAGCGAAAAAGAAACCGAAATATTGCAAAAACTGCTCGAACAAATTAATGCGCCCAAAAAGGCAATTCCAAACGTAAAACACACCGAAGCTAAAAAAGACGAAACCTTAGACGACGTAATTGCCGAGCTCAACGAATTGGTTGGCTTAAAAAACATTAAAGAAGATATTAAAACGCTCATTAACTTCTTAAAAATACAAAAAGCCCGCGAAGCCGAAGGCCTCTCAACCTTGTCGAGGGCGCTACACTCGGTATTTATGGGCCCTCCCGGAACGGGCAAAACCACCGTAGCAAGGCTTATGGGGCGCATATTTAAACAAATTGGTATTTTAAAAAGTGGTCATTTAGTTGAAGCCGACCGCGCAGGTTTGGTGGCCGGATACATTGGTCAAACTGCCTTAAAAGTGGACGAAATTGTAAAACAGGCCTTAGATGGGGTGTTGTTTATAGACGAGGCTTACGCCTTGGCGCGCGGCGGCGATAGCGATAAACGCGATTTTGGCAACGAAGCCATAGAAATTTTATTAAAACGGATGGAAGACAACCGCGAGCGTTTAGTGATTATTGTAGCAGGCTATCCGGATGAAATGGAGGATTTTATCAAATCAAATCCCGGATTACAGTCGAGGTTTAACCGCTATTTTAAATTTGCCCACTACACCGGCGCCGAAATGCTCGATATTTTTAAGCTCAACTGCCGCAAATCGGACTTTACACTCACCGAAGATGCCGAAGAAAAATTGGGTTTTATATTTGACGAATTGTACAAAAACAGAAACCGAAGCTTTGGCAACGCGCGGGTAGTGCGCACCTTGTTCGAAGAAATTGTAGAGGCGCAAGCTAATCGCTTAGTACATGTTGCCGAACTCACAAAAGAAGTGTTAATGGCAATTACCGAAGCCGATGTTCCGGAAGTTAAAAGCACCGTGCGCGACTTATTGGTTTTTGACCCCGAAAAAGACCGCAAACAGCAACAGCAACAAGAGCAGGCTCAAAATATGGGTAATATGAACGTAAAAGATATGATGGAAATGATGAAAAATATGATGCCGCCGCCGGCAACACCCGTATCAAATCCGGATGAAAACCCACAAACGCCACCTTCTACAACAGAAACACCACCACCCCCTCCCCCACCCTCCACATCTGAAACGCCGCCTCCTGCAACCGAAACGCCACCTCCAACAGACAAATAAGCAGGTTGCGTTTAATTAAAGTACTACAATTGATAATTATGACTAAAATAAAAAACGCATCGCTGTTTTATGGTTGCCTATTTGCCATGCTGGCCGTTTGCTTAGGCGCATTTGGCGCACATGGATTAAAAAACCTAATTAGTGCCGACTATATTATTATTTACCAAAAAGGGGTTGATTATCAGTTTTACCACGCCTTTGCCTTAATTGGTTTGGGTTTGTGGAGCGCCAACAATCCATTTAGCCAAAAATGGGTTAAATTTGCCCACAGGTGTTTTATTGCGGGAATTCTTTGTTTTTCGGGGTCGTTGTACTTGTTGGCCTGCCGCGAGGTGTTGGGTATTGCTAATTTCACCTCGTTTATTGGCCCAGTTACTCCCATTGGAGGTTTGTTGTTTATTGCCGGATGGTTTTGTTGGTTGCTATCTGTTAGGTATGAGGCAAAAACCAATACTGCTAAGGGCGAAAACCAGTAGTTTTTTTACTAAAACATGAAAACCCATTTATTTACGACCTTAAAACGTTGGCTAAGTTATATTGTAGCTGTTCCGATAGAAAAAACGGCAAGTGCATATAATTCAACTTTAGCCGTTTCTATGTACAGAGGGCGTATTTTTTTAAGTAGCAGCCATGCCATATACTCGTGCGAAGATTTGTACGATGCCTTTTACCATCCGTTTACTAAACTGTTAATGCAAAATACACCCTTAAACAAGGTATTAGTATTGGGTTTGGGCTTGGGTGCCGTGCCTTATATGCTCGAGGTGCATTTTGCCCAAAATGCCCATTATACCGCTGTTGAAATAGACCCTAAAGTAATTGCTTTAGCCCAAAAATATTTGCCACAATGGCTAACCAACAAAATAAATTTTATTGAGGCCGATGCTGCTAATTTTATTGCCCAAGTACCAAATAACTATTTTGATTTAATAGCGGTAGATATTTTTAACGATACCACCACGCCAACGCATTTTTTTACCGAAACTTTTTTGAATCAACTAAAGCCGTGGTTAGCTGCATCCGGATACCTTTTTTACAATTGCCTTGCCGATACCTCCGAACACATAACTGCTACTGATAATTTTTATAACAATGTGTTTAAAAAAGTTTTTCCTGATGCCTTTGTTATACCCCTTGCCGATACAAACAAATGTTTAGTAGTTCAGCAATAGCAACAACAAGCGCAATTTAGTCTAATAAAAAACAGCTTACTGCATATATAATTTTGCAGCAAGCTGTTTGTTTTTTTTTAATGAGGGCAATCAATACTTGTTATTTCATAACATATTTACTGCTTCCAATACGGTAACCATCTTGGTATAGCTCTACCTCGTAGGTGCCTTCGTCAAAATCGTTGTCGGGCTGCCAGTACATACAATAATTTTCAACGGAGCGTTGATAGTTAATGGCTGCTTTGGCGGTGTACTGTACCGTTTCGCCCGTATCAGAGAGTTTTATGGTACCCGAACCCATTGACTCAATAGACATAACCTCGCCTTTTGGAGTTACAATGCGCAGGTAAATGGTTTTTTGACCAGGGTCGGCAATAGCATTTTCAGGCACATCAAAGCAAACTTTCATTTTTTCGGCGCGTTGGTTGCGACTGGTTGCAACTTCTTTGCCGCTGCGCTTTACTTTTACACCCGATACCGAAATATTACCAGCCGATAAAACTTTACCTCTGTTGACTGTTTTAGTCAGGCTTTCTTTGGCTTGGGTTAGGTTTTCGGTTTTGGAGGTCAAATCGGTATTTTTTTGTTGCAACTGTTGGTTTTGGGTCAGTTGGCTGTCTAAGTTAGTTTTAAGGCTAACGTTTTGCTCGGTAAGTGTCGTTTTTTCGGTAGTAAGCTGTTGGTTAGCGTACTGTAATTCGGCAATTTGGCGTTTAAAAGTTTCTACCTCGCCGCGTAAACTTTCAATCATTTGGCGGGCTTTCGCTAATTCGCTGCGCGAAGCATTACCTTTCGACAGTAATTTTTTAATTTCGGCGGCTTTGGCTTCAATTTCAGAACGAGCGGTGCCTAATGACGAATCTAATTGCGAGTTGTCTAAGCGTAGTTGTTCAATATCGGCTAAAGCCTTGTCAACTTCACTTTGTAGGCCGGCTTTTTCGTCGGCTAAGGTGGCAACAGCTTGCTCGTGTTGCGCTTTCATTTGGCGGTTATTGTAAAACAAAAAGGCGTTAATAATTAACAACAGCACAATGAGCGCAATAAATAAGGGCTTAAGAACTTTATTCTCTTCGGCCATAATGGTTTGTTTATGGTTTAAAAAAAAGTATAATTAATATAATAAATAATAATTTTGAACGATTATGGGCAAACCTATTCTTTCAATTCGTCTGCTAAGTTTTCAAATTTTGATGATTTTTAAGCCTTTTTTAGACAAGGGCCCATGAATTTACTTGTTTGCTATGGAATATTAATATATTTATGTGTTTGCAATGATAATGTCCACTTAGGGTTTTGTTGTATATATTGAACAATTTGTGGGGTTATAGCGGCAGCTTTACTCCATTCGGGTTGTAAATAGAGGTTGCAATTTTTATTTACTTGTTCAGCGTAAAGTTCGGCCCAGTCAAAATCGTGTTTGTTGTAAATTACCACTTTAAGTTCATTTGCCTGAGCTATAACACTGGCAGTTGGCGGTTTAAATTTTTTAGGCGACAGGCAAATCCAATCCCACTCGCCACTTAGCCGCTGGCTGCCCGATGTTTCAAGATGGGTTTTGTAGCCTAAATTTTGTAATGCCAAGCAGAGAGGATTTAAGTGATAGAGCAAAGGTTCGCCGCCGGTAATAACAACCATTTTGGCAGGGAATTGCTGTACCTGCAATAAAATATCCGGAATAGAATAAGCCAAATATTTATCGGCATCCCACGACTCTTTTACATCGCACCAATGGCAACCAACATTGCAACCAGCCAGCCGTATAAAAATAGCGGCATGGCCGGTAAAACACCCTTCGCCCTGTAATGTATAAAACAGCTCCATTACCGGATACATTACAGTAGTCATTGCAGTATCGGTAGTTAATAAAGAGGAATCGGTGTTTTGCAAAGTAAACATTTGTTTTCCGGCCAACTTATACTTAAAATATATACAAACCAATTAAGCCACAAAGATACGGCTTTTATGCTTAAAAACGTTAAACAAGCTTAAATTGATACATTTCTTGCCACATCCGGATAAAAATTTGGCATTTTCAATCGTTTATCCTAATTTTGTGATTTTATTTTCTTGCGTACATAAGCTCTATATTTACCTGCCAATTTACTGAACTTAACCTAAATTTTGTACCTGATTCAATTTAAATTCAGGTCGTGTTTTGTCTTCTAAAAACAAGACTGCGCTTAAACAATCCAAGCACACCTAATTTGTTCATTATATTATTTTATTATGCCTCCTCAACACCCAAGTGATTTTGTCCCTTACAAAGTTCGCGATTTAAAAGTGTACGGCTCTGCCGAATGGTTGGCCAACGAGCAAAAAAAATACCGGAGGGTTTACGACCGTTCTGAGACTACCTATATCTATGCCGAACTTTCGTTTTACAACAAATTGTTTGACGAAGAAGACTGGACCTTAGATGTAACCCTAAAATGCTTCTCTATTAAAGATGGTAAACGCACCGAGCTTTGCAATTTAACCTCGCAAAAAACAATTACCAAAGACGCAAATATAGTTTATGTTCGCGAAGGCTGGGGGCATAAAAAACATGGCCTTTACTGGCGCGCCGGCGCTTATGAGTGGGAAGCCTTTTTAAATACAAAATCGGTTGCTACCCAAGCATTTTATATTGAAGATATTGGCATGGTAACCGATGACCACAACCCATTTTTTAATGTAGCCGCCGTAAAAATTTTTGAAGGCCCAAGCAACGGCGTAAACTTTGAAGACCGTACTTATTATAAAAACTTCGATGCCGCTAATACACGTTATGTTTTTGCCGAACTTTCGTTTGACAACCTTATTGAGGCGCAGCCATGGAACTGTGAAGTTAATTTTAAATTTTACAACGATGCCCGCCAGTTAAAAGGCGAAACCATTGAACTGTTTGCCGTAAAACCAGAAGACAAAAGTTTTACCATTACCTCCGGATGGGGGTCGAACGATGTAGGCTCGTGGTATCAAGACAGATATACTTTAGAGGTTGTTTTTATGGACAAACTCATAGCCGTACTACCCTTTGAAGTGGGCGAATCCTTTGAAGAAGGTATGAACGATGCCCTCTTGGCTGCCGAAGGCGTAAGTTTTACACCTATGATAGAAACGGAAGCTACGTCTTTAGAAGAGGTAATGCAGCAATTAAATGAACTAGTAGGGTTGAAAGCCATAAAAAAACGTATAACTGATTATACCTCCTACCTCCAATTTTTAAAAATCCGGACGGACAAGGGCTTTGAAGACCAGCAACGCATCAGCCTCCACTCGGTATTTACCGGAAATCCCGGAACGGGTAAAACCACCGTAGCACGCATGTTGGGGCAAATTTATAAACACATGGGCCTGCTTAGCAAAGGCCACGTACACGATGTTGACCGCGCCGACTTGGTAGGTGAGTATATTGGCCAAACAGCTCCAAAAGTAAAAGAAGCCATAAAACAAGCTCGCGGTGGCGTTTTGTTTATTGATGAAGCCTACAGTTTGTCGAGGGTTAAAGATGATGCAAAAGATTTTGGCCGCGAGGTTATTGAAATCATCATTAAAGAAATGAGCGACGGCAAAGGCGATTTAGCTATTATTGTAGCCGGATACCCTGCCGAAATGCGCACTTTTATAGACACTAACCCCGGCTTACGCTCGCGATTTAGCCAGTGGTTCGAATTTCCGGATTATTTGCCCCAAGAATTATCTGATATTGCCGAATATGCAGCTAAACATAGCAACGTAATTTTGCACCCACAAGCCAAAAGCTATTTATACACCAAAATTGTAGATGCTTACCGCACCCGCAACCAATATTTTGGCAACGCACGCTTTGTATTTAGCCTCATTGACCAAGCCAAAATTAATTTAGGCCTACGGGTTATGCAAACCGAAAACCCCAAAAATCTTACCGGCGAAGAACTTTCGACCATTTTTGTTGAAGATGTTGAAAAGATTTTCAAAGAGCAAGAACGCCGCATTCCGGATATACCTATTGACGAAACTATTTTGCAAGAAACTTTGCTTGAACTTGACCAAATGATTGGTCTTGAATCAGTAAAAACCGAAATTGCTGAACTAGTGCGCTTGGTAAAGTTCTACCGCGACCAAAACAAAGAAGTATTAAACCGTTTCTCGTTACACTCGGTATTTGTAGGAAACCCCGGAACCGGTAAAACTACCGTAGCGCGTATTTTAGCCAAAATATTTAAAGCATTGGGTATTTTAGAGCGCGGCCACTTAGTAGAGTGCGACAGACAAAGCCTTGTTGCTGGCTATGTTGGGCAAACAGCCATTAAAACTTCCGAAATGATAGACCAAGCAATTGGCGGCGTACTTTTTATTGACGAGGCATACTCGCTTACCCAAGTAGGTAGCAATAGCCACGATTTTGGTCGCGAAGTGATTGAAACGCTTATTAAACGCATGGAAGACCAAAAAGGACTGTTTGCCGTTGTTGTTGCCGGATATACTGACAATATGAAAACCTTTATTGAAAGTAATCCGGGCCTAAAATCGCGTTTTGACAGGGTGTTAAAATTTGAAGACCTTAGCGCAGAAAACCTTATGACGGTTGCTTTGGCCGAGCTACACAAAGAAGAATATGTTTTAGACGAAGCTGCCAACGCCGCATTAACCAATTATATGTCGCTAATATACAAGGCCCGCGATAAATACTTTGGCAATGGACGTACTGCCATTAAAATTATTCGCGAAATAATACGCCGGCAAAACCTGCGTATTGCCCAACTTGATAAAGCAGAACGCACCCCCGACGTGCTCAATACCATTACCCTTGACGATGTTAAAGCCCTTGACCCCAATATGATGGCTTTTGGCGAACGCAAACTTTTAGGATTTCAAACGGTAAATTCGGTTGGAGAGTAATTTTTTAGGTTACACTGAATTTATTAAGGCAAATTTCGCCTGTATTGTGCGCTTTTAATGGCCTCCTCATTATTTGGCGGGCTAAGTGCTGCATCGCGTTGCTGCATCATTGAAGCAGTAATTTGGCTTTTATTGCAAAATGCAATGGTTTTATAGGCTTGGTAGGTCATGGCATCCCAATGTATAATGCCTTTAGCGTATTGATGATAATGAATACCGTTTATAAGACAGGTAATTACTACAAAAACTACCACTAATATCCGGATAAAAAAACGCTTACCCACCCATACCCAGTTAAAAAACGCGGCCATGGCAAAGGCCCATAAGGCATAGTAATCAACCATCATTCGCTGTCCATAGCCCACATACCACCAACACCACCAGCTAGCCATAAAATAACAAGTCCATGTTAAAGCAATAAAAACAAAGTTCAATTGTTGCCGGTGCCTCATCCACAAAGGTATTAAGCCCATCAATGCCAATAAAACTATCGGATTGTAAATAACCCATCCATTGCGAAAACTAAAAAACGTTTTGTTTAACAATGGTTCGAACCAAAAAAAACGCTCGTTATAATAGGTGTTCACCCAAATTTGCCCGGTTGTTTGGTAAAAGTACACTATTTGTGGAATTAGCGGTAAACAAAAGAGCAAAACGCCAATTGCTAAAGGCATTTTGTATTGGGTGAAAATAAATTTTATCCGGATGAAAAAACTTTGTAAACTGCCAATATCTACCAAAAATGGCAATATCATCCAAACAATATGGGTGATTCGCATGGCTGTTAATAAACCCAAGAGCAAACTTATAATCAGTATCCAGTAGGCACGGTTTGTCAAGAGAAACTTTTTTATACCATACAACAGCATACTAAAAAGGGCAAAACAATAGGCGTGTGTCATGCCATAATCTTTGGTACAATAATACAGTAAATTAGTGCCAAGTATTAACGAAGTTAAGGTAAATGCTACAGCTACATCGGTAAAATATTGCCGCAGTACCCAGCGCAAACAATACAAGCCAATAAATGTTAGCACAACACAGTTAATTAGCAAAAACCACCGGTAAGGTAAGGAGTAGCCATTTGCTTCGTAACCAAATTTTTTAGCGCAAACATGTGCTATTAAAAAAGCAGGAGTTTGTAAAACAGCTAAACCCGAACTATATTTGTTAATTTGTAACTGCGGTTTGTATTGATAGGGTCGGGCAAATGTATTGCTTTTGTAATAAATACTGCTGCTAGTATCAATAAAGGTAAAATCGGTAGTTTTGTATATAAACCACTGCGGCAAATACGCATGATATCCGCCGGCATCCCATCCTGAAATTTTGACTTCTTCCTTCCAAGTGCTTTCGCTGCGAATAACCAATGCGGCTGTAACCAAAAACGCTACCAACACATAAGCCGACCAGCTTTTTTTCTTCATGGGTAATTAATAATTAATAAAATAAGGTGCTTTAATTTTAGGTGGTATTAATTTTAATATTTGGCCAAAGATACATAAAGCAGATGTGAATACAACAAATTATTGCCTTTGCCACTAAAATACTGATTTACAAACTAAATGCCGTAATTTTGCCGTCATTAATTTAATACCAGTTTTTTCTATTAATTTGGTTACTTACTCAATCAACTTTTTTACTATATATGCGCTACGCCACTTTGTCGCCGTATAACGACGAACTTTTAGCACGTTTTCCGCTACACAGCGAGCGGGCGTTGCGTACCATTTTGCGTAAGGCTACACAAGGCGCACAATTAAATAGCAGTGCCAATTTTAGCCAGCGTGCGGCTAAACTTCAACAGGTTGCGATTTTATTACAACAAAACAAGCCAGCATTAGCCAATTTAATTACCCTCGAAATGGGTAAACCCATCAACCAATCTCATGCCGAAATTGACAAATGTATTTGGGTGTGTAATTATTATGCCGAAAATACCCGCCATTTTTTAGGCGACGAAATTATATCAACCAACCACCAGCTTAGCATGGTTTGCCACGAGCCGCTAGGTGTAATTTTGGCCATTATGCCTTGGAATTTTCCATTTTGGCAGGTATTTAGGTTTGGAGCCGCTGCCCTTATGGCCGGCAATGCCTTAATTGTAAAACATGCCCCTAATGTGCCTCAATGTGCCTTGGCTATTGAAGATTTGTTTAAAAAAGCTCATTTTTTAGATGGTGTTTACCAAAACGTGTTTGCCAACGAGGTGCAAATTAAAAATTTAATTGAAAACGCCCAAGTAAAAGCCGTAACCTTTACCGGAAGTTTTGCCGCAGGTAGCCAGGTAGCCGCAATAGCCGGAAAAAATGTAAAAAAAATAGTATTAGAACTTGGCGGCAGCGACTCGTTTATTGTACTGCCCGATGCCAATGTTAAACAAGCTATTGACACGGCTATTCAGTCGCGCATGAATAATAGCGGGCAAAGTTGCCTTGCCGCAAAACGTTTTATTGTTACACCACAGGTTTACCCCGATTTTTTATCCGGCATGATTGAAGGGGTGCGACAATTAAAAATGGGCAACCCATTTGATGAAACAACTCAAATAGGCCCAATAGCCCGTCTTGATTTATTAGTAACCCTTGAAAAACAATTGAAAAACTCACTTAAAATGGGTGCCGAAGTGGCTATTGGCGGCATTCGCGCCCCTAAAAAAGGCTTTTTTTACCAGCCAACTATACTTACAAATGTAAAACCGGGTATGCCCTGTTTTGACGAAGAAGTTTTTGGCCCCGTTGCCTCTATTACCTTAGCACACAACGAAATAGATGCCTTGCAATTAGCTAACCAAACCAAATATGGCTTGGGCGCATCAATTTGGAGTACAAACGTTGAACGCGCTAAACGATTTGCCAAACTTTTACAGGTAGGTAATGTTTATATTAACACTTTACCGCAAAGCGACCCACGGCTTCCGTTTGGAGGCACTAAGGCCTCGGGCTATGGCCGCGAATTGTCGCAATACGGTTTGCAAGAATTTGTAAACATTAAAACAGTGGTGGTTAATTAAATATATATTACTACTATTATGATTCGATTTTGAGACGCAAAGAGCACATGACGGTTGGTTTTATAAATTTGCACAAACAGATATATTCTAATTTGGTACTATCCGGAAGAAACCAATAAGATAGAAATTTTCATAAATTTGCTGCCTCGACAATAAAAATTGAACTAACTTGCAAGCAAAGATGAGCAGCCTTGGAATTGAATATCTGCCAGCATGGATAATTTTTTCCTTATCCGGATTTTTATTAAAAAACAATACAAACTTGCCGTTAAATCTGTCTTAAACAAATGAACAAATTTTATATTGACCATATTCCGGTATTTTTGGCCACCAATCCACTCTCAACGGGGGCTGGCCTTAGTAAAACCCATTTAGAACTTACTTACCATAGCCTTGAAGAATTGGGTGAAATTATTAAATACATAAGGGCAGAAATAAAAAATTTGCAAGCGGTAACAATATGGCATCCGGATTTTAACAAATTGCAAGGCGATATACTTACCTACTACAAATTTGTTGAGGCAGCAGGTGGAGCAGTATTTAACGCATCAAACGAATTGTTAATGATACACCGGCTTGATAAGTGGGATTTGCCCAAAGGAAAACTTGACCCCGGAGAAACTACCCAACAGGCAGCCCTGCGCGAAGTTACCGAAGAAACTGCCATAACAAACCTTACCATTGTAGAACCTGTAAACCTGCCTCATACAGGTGCATACACCTACCATACTTTTGTTGACCACAATGGAAAACGTATGCTAAAACGCACAGCTTGGTATGTTATGCGTTGCCCCGGCCACCCCATTGGAAAACCACAAACCTCCGAAGGCATCTCGGAAATTAAATGGATACCTCAATCCGAAATTCAAACTACCACTACAAATAGTTATCCTACTATTATAGATGTGGTGCAATCGGCGGTATTGCTAAATATGGCAAAAATTGCCTAATTTTGAGCATCCGTTTTTCAATTACTTTATTTTTTTCAATATAATCAATTGCAATATTAAATAATTTACCTATTTATAATAAAAGATTAAAAGATGACACCTTATTTAGCTAATTTAATAAACGGCGCTGTTTGTGTAGTTATGGGCCTTTGGGGCTATACAACTACCCACGCAACTACTGCCTTAATTGCTCCTATTCTTGGCTTAGTATTTTTGGCCTGCACCAAAGGATTTCGTACCAACAATAAAATTATAGTGCACGTAGTAGTAGTATTAACTTTATTATTGCTTATTGCCTTAATTAAACCACTTACGGGTGCCTTAAACGATAACGATACGTCAGGGTTAATTCGTATTGGTGTTATGCTTTTAACGAATGCCGTAGCCTTAGTTGTTTTCATCAAAAGCTTTATTGACGTAAGACGCAACCGCAACACAACAGGGCAATAAAACAACTCCAGTGCGCTAATAGGCCAACCAATTAATTATTTAATTAACATGCTAACCGTAGCCGAAGAAAATTACCTTAAAACTATCTTTAAACTGGCTTCACCACAAGGCAGCAAACAAACGTTTGTAAACACAAATGCCATTGCTGCCAATTTAGCTACCAAAGCTGCCTCGGTTACTGATATGTTAAAAAAATTGGCCGACAAAAACCTTATCATCTACCAGCGTTACAAAGGAGTACAATTAACACAATATGGAAATATATTGGCTAAAAACCTGCTTCGCAAACACCGGCTTTGGGAACTGTTTTTAGTCGAAAAATTAGCTTTCTCTTGGGATACTGTGCACGAAATTGCCGAGCAATTAGAGCATATTCAGTCAGAAGAGTTGGTAAAACGCTTAGATGTATTTTTAGGCCATCCTAAATTTGACCCCCACGGCGACCCAATTCCGGATGAGGCCGGTAATTTTTCACCCGAACACCCTCCGCGCATACTGCTTTCGCAATTACAAGTGGGGCAAGTAGCCACTGTAGTTGGCGTTATTGAACATCATCCCGATTTTTTGCGCTACTTAACCGAACATGCTTTAATATTGGGCGCTACAGTAGCTGTAACCGAAACGCACCCGTTTGACCAATCATTAGATATTATTATAAATCAATATCAACAACTTACTATTTCGCAACTGACCAGCCAAGCCATATATGTTTGTTTAACCTAAAAAAACTACGTTTTTTACTTAATCGAATTATTTGGCTGCGTTTTATTGCAGTTTTACAAAACAAATAACCTTTTACTTATGATAGAGCCAACCAATAATAAGAAGATACAACATATAGCAGTAGCAGGTAATATTGGCGCCGGAAAAACAACGTTGGTAGAACTTTTAAGCAAAAGCTTTAATTGGGAAATTATGTACGAAGACGTTGAAAACAACCCTTACCTGCAAGATTTTTACGAAAATATGCCCCGGTGGTCGTTTAACCTGCAAATTTATTTTTTAAATAGCCGGTTCAACCAAATAAGAAAAATAAGGCAGGCTACAAGACCGGTTATTCAAGACAGGACTATTTATGAAGATGCCAATATTTTTGCCCCCAACCTCCACGAAATGGGCTTAATGACCCAGCGCGATTTTTCAACTTATCTAACATTATATGATACCTTGCTCTCGCAATACGAGCACCCCGATTTAATGATTTATTTGCGCGCATCGGTACCAAAATTAGTTGAACAAATACGTACGCGCGGGCGCGATTACGAAGAAAATATCCGAATTGATTATTTAGGCCGCTTAAACGATTATTACGAACGTTGGATTGAGCAGTACAGCCATAGCCCTAAACTTATTGTCAATATTGACGAGTGCAATTTTAAAGACAACCCCGAACAATTAGGTGAGGTTATAAACCGAGTTCACTCGCAATTGTATGGGCTTTTTTAATTGTCTTGAACTAGCAAAAAACCTATTTAAAAGCGCAAATAATTAATTAAATTACAAACTAAATGCTACGATGAACGTTTGATAGAATAGCACTATCCGGAAAAATAAAATCCGGAAAAGTTGCCGCGTTTTCTTCGCACTTAAACTCCAACGTTATTTCAGATATATTCACCACTCGACCTATTTATGAAAATTGGCATTGTTTGTTACCCAACTTACGGCGGTAGCGGTGTAGTTGCTACCGAGTTGGGCAAAGCATTAGCGCATAAAGGCCACTACGTGCATTTTATTACCTATAGGCAGCCCCCCCGCTTAAGTGCATTAGCCTTCGAAACCCGTACATTTTACCATGAGGTTTCGTTTTACGAGTACCCCTTGTTTGAGTATGCCCCCTATAGTTCGGCCTTAACCAGCAAAATTGTAGATGTGGTGCGCCACGAAAAATTAGACCTCGTGCATGTGCATTATGCTATACCTCACGCATCGGCGGCGTATATGGCGCAGCAAATTTTAAAAACACATGGCATTTATATGCCATTTATAACCACTTTGCACGGCACCGATATTACCTTAGTGGGTAAAGATGCTACTTTTGAACCCATTGTTACGTTTAGCATTAACGCCAGCGACGGTATAACTGCCGTTTCGGAAAGTTTAAAAAAACAAACTTACCAATATTTTAACATACCAAAAGATATTGCCGTTATACCCAATTTTATTGACCTTAGCGCGTTTAAAAAACATAACAAAGAGCATTTCAAAAAGGCAATCGCACCAAACGGCGAGCGCATTATTATGCACACCTCGACCTTTAGACCTGTAAAACGGATTGACGATGTAATGCAGGTTTTTTACCAAATATACCAACAAATTCCAAGCAAATTACTGCTGGTTGGCG
This sequence comes from Sphingobacteriales bacterium, assembly GCA_016706405.1. Taxonomy (NCBI): domain Bacteria; kingdom Pseudomonadati; phylum Bacteroidota; class Sphingobacteriia; order Sphingobacteriales; species Sphingobacteriales bacterium. The sequence continues at coordinate 489,041 of JADJJT010000002.1, read as the reverse complement.
ATGGCCCCGAACGTGCCAAAGCCGAACAGTTTTGCCGCGATAAAAACCTTTGCAACGATGTGTTATTTTTAGGCAAACAAGATGCTATTGGCGAACTGTTGGCAGTTACCGATTTGTTTTTGCTGCCCTCAGAAAGTGAAAGTTTTGGTTTGGTAGCCTTAGAAGCAATGGCTTGCGAGGTTCCGGTAATTTCATCAAATACAGGGGGTATTCCGGAAATTAATATTCATGGCCAAACCGGATTTTTAAGCGATGTTGGCAATATTAATGAAATGGCACAAAATGCCATCATGTTATTACAAAACAACGACTTGCTGCAAGAATTCCGGAAAAATGCCTTGCAACGTGCCACTCAATTTGACCTTCATAAAATACTGCCTCTTTACGAAAACTACTATCTAACTGTTATTGAGCGAGCAAAAAAGGCAAATTACCACTTAAATAACTACGCTGTTTGAGGTATGCTTAAACGTTTGATGAACGATATTGTTAACTGGGTTTTTCCGGAGAATTGCGCTGCTTGTGGGCTTCGCCTGCTTCAACACGAGCGGGTAATTTGCCTGTTTTGCCAAAATAATTTACCGCAAACCTATTTGCATACATCGCCCACCGAAAACTGGTTAAGCCGCGAGTTTTACGGCCGTTTAAACTTACAGGCAGCCGTAGCCATGTATTTGTATGGAAAAGGCGCCCGGGTACAGCGTTTAATACACCAACTAAAATATAATAACCAACCTGAAATTGGCGAATTTATAGGCCAGCGTTACGGCCAAATTTTACAACAAACACCTGCTTTTATGCAGCTAAATATAGAGGCCGTAGCCATGGTTCCGTTGCACAAAACAAAACAAAAGCAACGCGGTTACAACCAGTGCGAAGCATTGGCAAACGCAGTAGCACAGCAATTAAATATACCGTTTTACCCCAACGCCTTGCAGCGAAATCGCTTTACCGAAACCCAAACCCAAAAAGGCCGGATAAACAGATTTGCCAATGTGCAAAACTTGTTTTATGTAGCACAGCCCCAACAACTTGAAAACAAACACATACTACTTATTGACGATGTAATTACCACCGGAGCCACCATTGAAGCTTGTGGCAGCCCCATTTTAAACTTAAACGGCACCACCAAACTTAGTATTTTAAGCATTGCCTGCGCACCTAAATCGGTTATGGCCCATTAATGGTTTTATTTAATTTATCATCTATCTATCGTATTTTATACATTTCCTCGTTTTATTAAACATGAAAAAAACCGAATCAAACACTAATTTGCCTTCTAATTACCAAGCCGCCTTAAACGAACTTACCGACTTGGTTGCCGACATGGAAAACCAAACTATAACTGTTGATGATTTGGCCGAAAAAGTACAACGGGCATTGGCTTTAATTGCTTTTTGCGAAACCAAACTAAGGCAAACCACCGAAGCAGTACAAAATACTTTAACTTAGCAGTACAGGTTTGACAGTAGCAATAAGAACAAAAGAATTATTCATCTTTGTAAATTGCCACATAAACAGGTTTGTCTTTTGTTTTGTAGGCACGGCACATGCTTTCGGTGCTAAACGGCATGGATATATTGCCCTCGGCATCAATAGCAATTATGCCTCCAAGCCCTCCCTTAGGTTCGAGCACATCAAAAATCACGGTTCGGGCGGCCTCATCTACCGGCGATTTGCCATAGGCCATGCGGGCAGCCACATCAAAGGCGGCAGCATTGCGTATAAAATACTCGCCATGCCCTGTACACGATACAGCCACTACCTCATTTGAAGCGTAGGTTCCGGCGCCAATAATAGGCGAGTCGCCAACCCTGCCCCAGCGCTTGTTCATCATTCCCCCTGTAGAAGTGCCGGCTGCTAAATTACCTTCATAATCTAAGGCAACAGCTCCAACAGTGCCAAATTTACCATCTGGGTTTATGGGCGGCCAATTATTTGAATCGCTCGGAAGTTTATTTGGTGTGTTTTTGCTGCCGCCGCTACCGCCGCTATGCGATTTTTTCCAGGCACTCACTTGTTCTTCGGTAAAAAAGTACGAGGTATCAACTAAGGTAAAGCCATTTTCGGTAGCAAAACGTTCGGCACCTTCGCCAATCAGCAAAACATGTGGCGACGAGTTCATAACTTGCCGTGCCACTTGTATAGGGTTTTTAATGTGTTTTACGCCTGCCACTGCACCCGCCTTTCCGGTTTTGCCACTCATAATAGAGGCATCGAGGGTAATACCGCCTTCGTAGGTTAATACTGCCCCGCATCCGGCGTTAAATAAAGGACAGTCTTCTAAATAACTAATAGCCATTTCAACGGCATACTCGCTGGGGGCGCCGCGCTCTAAATAGGCATATCCAATTTCGGCAGCTTTTTTTAAATGGGCACGGTAGGCATGGTCAAGCGAGTCGGATATTTTGCCGCGCTGTAGTGAGCCGGCTCCTCCATGCACCACTATAGAAATAGGTGGACGTGGTTTTGGCGTTGTTTCAACCGCTGTGGCTTCCATAGAAATTTGAGTATTTGGAGTGTCGGTTTGCAAAATATTTTGTTTGGGTTTACAGGTGGCAAAAGATAGTATAAACAAGAGTATCGGGAACCGAAAATTAAGCATCCGGATGAAAAAGTTGAACTGTGCCATATTGCAATTATTGTTGTTGTTGAATAAATAACAATCGAAGAACTTATTTAGCTCCCAATATCGGTCTATTTTTGAGTAAGACAAAAAATAATTCGATTTTTTCCCTTGTTTTTTCCGGATATGTTTAGAATTACAATATCTGGTCTTCTTATTTTGAGCTTGTAGCGCTTTATTAGCAGCGTGCCCCAAGAGGTTTGCAACCAAAATTGTGAAGTATTCATCATCAAAATTAGGTAATATTTGGCTTTACGCGTTTTTATCCGGAATTTTGCGGTTTTTTTGGGCGTATTTGCTCTCCAGTTTGTGCTGCCTCAAAAATTTAACAGGGTATAGACAATGTTTTTCTGGTCTTTCAATCTTTATGAACAGTTTATTTGTAATTGTTTACCCTTGTAAGTATTTTAATTTTCATTTTACAGGACTAATTTATTGATATGATGCAATTTGTTTTTTCGCGGTTTTATTGGATTTGCCTTTTGTTAATGATTTGTAGTGCGCTGGGCAATGGCTACCTGCACCCCTTGTACGCGCAGGCAGTAGCGGGCGAAGCCGGCAGTCCGCGAGAGTACCAAATTGGGGCTATTGATATTGTTGGGGTACAGTATGCCGATGAAACTACGCTTATTCATATATCGGGGTTAAAAGTGGGCAAAAAAATAAGGATTCCGGGCGATGAGTTGGGCAATGCCATTGAAAATATTTGGAAACAAGGTTTGTTTAGCGATGTTCAAATTTATGCTACAAATATAGTAGGTGATGCTGTAAACCTCGAAATTAAACTAACCGAACGCCCGCGCTTGTCAAAATACACATTTGAAGGACTGCGCAAAGCCGAAGAAGAAGACCTTACCGACAAAATATCGTTAATTCGCGGGCGTATTGTAAACGACGACTTGCTCGCGCAAACCCGCACTATTATAAGCCGCCATTTTAGAGATAAGGGGTTTTTAAACACTACCGTAAAATTTAAACAAGAGTCTGACCCTCAGTTTACCAATAGCGTAATCTTAACCATAGACGTACAGCGCAATCAACGGGTGCGCATAGCCAATATACAATTTGCCGGAAACGACAACGCAACATCCCGCAAACTAAAAAAACAAATGTCAGACACCAAAGAGCAAACCCGCATTAACCCGCGTGGGCCACGCAATTTGGTGCGCGATGCCATACATGCCAATATTCCTAAGACATTGGGCAATTTGTCGTGGGTACAAACGCTGCAATATATTGACGAGAATTTTTTTAGGTTTAAACTGTTCTCCTCTTCAAAATTTATTCCCGAAAAATACGAGGCCGACAAAGATAAAGTTATAGCTTATTATAATTCGTTGGGTTACCGCGATGCCCGTATTGCCTACGATACTGTACTCTTTGAAACCGCAAAGCACGTAAACGTAAACATTACCGTAAACGAAGGCCCGCGCTATTATTTCAGAGATATTGAATGGAAAGGGAACACCAAATACCCCGACGAGGCCTTAGGCAAACTGCTGGGCATTGAAAAAGGCGATGTTTACAACAAAGAGCTTTTAGACCGGCGTTTACATATTGACCCCAACGGCAACGATATTAGCTCGTTGTATATGGACGATGGCTACTTGTTTTTTAACGTTCGGGCTGAAGAAAAATCGGTTGAAAACGATAGTATTGACCTAGTTATTAATATTTACGAGGGTGCACAAGCTACTATTAACAAAATTATTATTAAAGGAAACGACAAAACAAACGAGCACGTTATCCGGAGGGAGTTGCGCTCAATACCCGGCTCCAAATTTAGTCGCTCGGACATTATACGCTCGCAGCGCGAAATTGCCAACCTCGGCCATTTTGACCCCGAAAAGATACAAATTAACCCCAAACCTAACCCCTCTGATGGTACGGTAGATATTGAATACATTGTAGAAGAGCGCAGCGGCGACCAAATTGAACTGCAAGCCGGATGGGGCGGTAACACTATTATTGGTACAGTGGGTTTAAAACTCAACAATTTTTCGGCGCGCAATATTTTTAAACCTTCGGCATGGCGGCCATTGCCAAGCGGCGACGGGCAGCAGTTGGCATTTAGGGTACAATCGACCGGCAAAGCCTACCAAGCATTAACGGTATCGTTTGCCGAACCCTGGTTGGGTGGCAAACGACCAAATTTGTTTGCTGTTTCGTTGTTTGGTACGCGCAGCTTTTTAAATTCATTAACAACCGATATTAACTCGAAAGATGCGCAAACCTTATTTATTTTGGGTGCCGATGTATCGTTAAGCCGCCGCCTGCGCTGGCCCGACGATAATTTTGTGCTTAAAAACGGGGCTGTTTACCAGCGCTATATTTTGCAAAACTGGCAACGCGACTTCATATTAGTTAATGGCGCGGCTAATAACCTTAACTTTAGTACAACCATAGGCCGCTATTCTGTTGACCAGCCTATTTTTCCGCGTACAGGTTCAAATATTGAGCTGACGGTTTCGGTTACACCACCTTACTCGTTGCTGAACAATAAAAATTATGCCCAACTTAGCATAGAAGAAAAATATAAATGGGTTGAATACCATAAATGGAAATTTAAAGCCGAATGGTTTATTCCGGTTGGCAATAAATTAGTGCTTAAAACTACCGCTAAAATGGGTGCCATGGGCTATTTTAACCGAGATATTGGCTACTCGCCCTTCGAGCGCTTTGAAATTGGCGGCGATGGCATGACCAATTACAGTATTTATGGCAAAGACGTAATATCGTTGCGCGGCTACGAAACCCTAACTAGTAACTCGGTAAAGCGAAGCGATGGCGGCAATGTTTTTGTGGGCGACCCATTTTTTGCCAAATATAACTTAGAACTGCGTTTCCCCATTTCGTTAAACCCAAGCACAACTATTTATGCCCTTAGTTTTTTAGAGGCGGGTAATTCGTGGAGCAATTTTACCGAGTATAACCCATTTAATTTATACCGCTCGGGGGGCTTGGGCGTGCGGTTCTTTTTACCCATGTTTGGTTTGTTGGGCTTCGATTATGGCGTTGGTTTCGATAAGATTGAAACACAAAAAAGTACAAGTTTTGGCAAATACTTATCCAACCATGGCAAGTTTAGCTTTATGTTGGGGGTAGAGGTAGAATAGCAAAGCAACAAGCAAAAAAGCACCGGCATGGGCAGTTTATTGGCTCCGGAACTCCGGAAATAGTGCAATAGAAACTTGAATCCATTATTCATGCTCTTACTGTTAGTGCTTCTATTGGATAGATTTTATTTGTTTGTCCCAAAAATGAGCTATTTTTGTAAAGACTGGCATTGCATTTGTTGTTATAAGTAGAGGCAGGTGTAATATTTGCCCTACTTGTTTGAGTTTGCCTGTTTTATCTGGATTATTTTTGTATATCCGGATTACTGCCAGCAAAAATTATTCGGCTTGTTTTTTATATCTATCTATCAATTTTTCTTGCCCAAATTAGCTTTTTATTTATTTTATGAAATTAAGTGTAATTGCCCTTTTTTTAACCATTTTAGGTACTTTATTTTATGCGCCTTATGACTTGCAAGCGCAACCTAAATTAACCGCCGCCGGCTTACCCCCTGAAGGTAATTTTTACAATTTATATACAGCCGAACCAGCAGGTATTAACCAAGGCTCGCAAGGCGCGTTGGTAACTTGGGATTTTGACGACCTTAAAAAAATTAACGAACAAACCGTTGCCTTTGTTAAAGCTTCGTCAACCAGTTACGATTCGATATTTGCAGCGCTACCCGATGTATATGCAGCAGTTTATTCGAAAGGTTACGAAACCCCATCGGGCAATATAAGTTACCATTTTTACAACCCTACTACAGCAGCCTTAAATTTGTTGGCCGTGGCCAACGACCAAAAAGTATTCTTAAATTATTCGGATGCTATTAAATTGGCTAATTTTCCGATGAAATATAACGACAGTTATAACGATAATTTTAAAGCCAATTTTATGGTTGGTTTGCAAAAAGTTGTGCGCACAGGCTCAATAAGTGTTACCGCCGATGCTTATGGCGATGTGGTTTTGCCTAAAATAAACAACGCCGAAGTAGTGTATAAAAATGTGCTTAGATTGCATGTTCAAATGAACTATACAGACGATATTGAGAACTTTGGCACTATAAGTTACGCCGTTGACAGCTATTTTTGGTACGACCCTAAATTAAATTACCCAATTTTAAGTATTGAAACCGAAGCCGTTGATGGCAACCAACCCAAAACTAAAGTGCATTATATACCCCAAATGCTTACAAATACTACAAACGATTTAGTACGGCAATTTAATTTTAATGCAAACTACAACGCCAGTTCGGGTAGGGCAAACATACAGTTCGAGTTGCCGCAGCCCGAGTTTCTAAGCGTTTATGTGCTAAACCTAAATGGGCAAATAGTAAGTACACCGGCCAATAACGAGTTGTTTGGCGAAGGGTTAAATCAAATAAATACCTACGAATTTAGTCATTTACCTGCCGGCGTATATTTAGTTAGTTTATATTACCAAGGTAAAACGGCAACTGCCCGAATGTTAATATATTAACTTATACAAAGTTTTTTATTTTGAATAAATTTAAACGGTTAAACATAGTTTAGCCGTTTTTTTGTTTCTATTAGAACAAATAGAGCAAATTTTTCTCAACTTTGTACTCTTTTTTAATTAATGACCTTATTTATACCTCCATGTCTGCAAACAAAACAAGTACCACACGTGCTAAACTAATTACGGCGGCTAAAATTGTATTTGCCCGTTTGGGCTACGAAAATACTTTAATGCGCGATATAATTGTTGAGAGCAATTTATCGCCCGGAACATTTTACAACTATTTTACCGATAAACACGCCGTAATGCACATAGTTGTCAATAATTTGGCCGAAGAGGTAGCCACTTATTTAAGTAAAGCTATTGCCGGAGATTTGGATGTCAAAACACTATTTACAAAATTTTTAAAATCTTTTTTTGAAGCGTTTACACTTAACGAAGTAAATTTGCAATTTTTGGCTAAAAATCAGGCGTATTTTCGAGCTGTTTACTTTGAAAACCACCATATCATAACTGCTTTAAAAGCAAGTAAGGCATATTTGAATAATTTTTACGGCTCGGGCTATTTAAATGATAATATTAAATGGCTTACTTATGCTATGTTGGGGTCGTGTACCGAATTTTTAATTCAAATTGCAAACAAGCAAACCAAGTACGATATAGACTATTTGGTCGGTTTTTTAGTAAATATATATATTGACGGCCTGCAAAATACCATTGATAAAAATTATTATAGTAATGCCGATAATAATTCAGACCTAATAATTGAAGAAGCAACTCTAATGTTATAGGCAAGTTTTAAGGCAATGCAATGGCGCTGTGCGCAAAGACAACTGAAAACCAAACTGCGAGTTTAGTTTAATTCATGTATAGTTGCCACAAAACGTAAAGGTTAGGCCGGAGGCTAATCCGGGCTAATTTCTTTAGAATTCCGGAAAAAGCTTGGTCTATTTTTTAATTTTCCGGATAGGAAAGAGAGCCCATTTTACCAATAATCACCTTTTCCGTCCATCATGGCAAACAAAACAACACTACGAACAAAAAAATTTTGTTTTTTTGTTCGTAGTAATCAAATAAACTAACTATTTATAAAGCCAATTAGGCTAAGCTTTTGTAGGTATGCTATCAATAATTATTGTTTTTTGCCATAACCCAAAACAAAGGCAACTATAGCACCAGTTAAAGCCGCCATAATAGCGCAAACTACTATGTCTATGAATACACCTTTTAAGGTCATTACATTTGAGGTGCCATAAAAAAGAAGATCGAAAAACATACCCATAAGCAGCCCAATTATTGCACCTGCTTGCGCGCCGGTCATCCAGTTTGTTATACCAGCCCAGCGACCAAATATGTAGGCGTACAACATTCCGTAAGATAGGTTAGCTAATATCATAGCCCAAAAAATCATTTCGTTTTCGGGGCGTGCAATATTGTTGGTAGATTCGGCTTCCATAACGCCGCTTAACAGCATTCCATATATAATCCATCCTAAGAAAAAGGATACAATACCTCCAACGAGGCCGGCGAGTAAAATTTTGTTTAAGTTCATAATTGATTGTAGAATTTTATGGTGAAGAGAGAATTGATATTTGGAAGAATTGTTAGCACAAATTACAGAAAAGGGCAAAACACATTATAAACTTACTTTCTAAAAAAATAATTTTATATGTGGCAACAAATGTAACGATATCTCTTCTATTCACAAAACTTTTTTTGTATTTTTTTTTAAGATAACAAAAAAAAGTAAATAAACTGGTTTTTTAATTAAAAATTTTTGTTTTTTTAATCAAATTGGAAGCTATCAAACAAAACAAAAACAAAAAATACAATAAGTTAGTATTGATAATTTTCAATAAAACAAAGGGGCAAATTGTAAAATATCCGGAAATTGGCCGACTATTATGGTTGCGCAATAAAATGTGAGCATCAAATTAGCTGAAAAGTTTGGTTCAATGCTTAATTTTGTGCCCTGCTTAGTAGCCTTAAACTGAATAGTTTTACCACATACTATTAGCATGTATTTTTTCTCTCACTACAAAACTTTGTTTTAGCATTTACATAATGATTGACCGTTTACTTTGGGCGCAGCAACAAGCTTTGCTTTTATTTGAAGAAGCAGAAAAACGCCAACTTGTTGCTCCGGGAAAAACTGAAAGCGTTCTTAACAACGAAATATACGAATTAGCCTTTGAGATGTTTGGCATAAGAAAATACTGGCATAAACGCATTGTGCGCGCTGGGGCAAACACCCTGCTTCCGTACCGCGAAAATCCACCCGATTTAACTTTGCAAGACGACGACATTTTGTTTTTTGATTTTGGACCCGTATTTGAAGAGTGGGAAGCCGACTTAGGCCGCACGTATGTAATTGGCAATAATCCACGCAAATTAAAACTGCAAAGCGACATTGCCACTGCTTGGCAAAAAGGTTCAAATTTTTATCAAGCCCATTCAAATATTACAGGCGCACAACTTTATCAGTACATTTGCCAGCTCGCTAACGATGATGGCTGGCAATTTGGCGCAGCTATGGCAGGGCATTTAATAGGCCATTTTCCGCACGAAAACTTAGAAAACGAAAAACCCGATAATTACATTCACCCGCACAACCACAAACCTATGCGTGCAAACTACGCAAGTGGTAAGCCCCGTTATTGGATTTTAGAAATTCATTTTATAGATCCGGAGTTAAAAATTGGTGGATTTTACGAACAGGTTTTGCATTAAAATTTTTTATATCCGGATAATTTACACCTTATTATTACTTAGCGTCTTGCCAGTTACTAAACCTTATATTATCATCAGCCTTACAACCATTTTTCACTTACTTTCATCTGCTACAAACAAAACTTTAAATTAAGCAATACAATTTACACCCCCTAAGCGATTTGCATTTTTTTGATTATGTTTCATATTGATACACGCACGTATATTTATATTTTCCGGATAATTGTGGCAGCTGTTTTTTTTGTCGTATTTTTTTTAAGTGAAAATTTACCCGTTAAAGCACAACCTCAAATTGGCGGGCAATATAGCTTTGCTTTTCTAAACCTTCCTAACTCGGCACGAGCTGCCGCTTTAGGCACCTACCAACCTGCATCTTTGCCCAACGACCCCGATATTGCCTTAGGCTGGCTTAATCCGGCCTTGTTGAACCCACAAATGCACCGGCAAATTTCGGCTCAATACGCTTGGTTACCTGCAAACATTGGACACGCCAATTTTATGGCCGCCCATAATTACGACTCGACCACCACCTTAGCACTTGGGTTTCAATCGGTTAATTACGGCGATATACCCCTAACTGATGATGCTGGCAACACATTAGGCAATTTTAAAGCCGGAGACCACGCTATTTATTTTGGTGGCGGGCATAGCTTGGGGCCATTTTCAATAGGTGTTATGACCAAATTTGCCTTCGGCAATATTGAATCGTATAAAGCAAATGCCTTTGCCTTTGACTTAGGCGGTGTTTGGCAAGGTAAAGATAACTGGGTAGTAGGCTTAGTAGCCAAGAACATGGGCGCACAATTAAAAAATTATTACGACAGCAACGAACCGCTGCCATTTGATTTGCAATTAGGAGTAAGTAAAAAATTAACCTATTTGCCTTTGCGTATATCGGGCATAGCCCACCATTTACACCGCTGGAACTTGCGCTACAACGACCCCGCTTTAAAACCTGTAAATATATTTGATACTGACACAAACCAAACTGAAAAAGCCTATTTTTTTGATAAACTTACCCGCCATTTGGCTTTTAGTGCCGAGCTTACCATTGCCAAAGTGCTTAGGTTGCAAGCAAGTTACAACCACCTTAAACGCCGCGAGATGCGCATTAATAATATTGGCAGCATGGCTGGTTTTTCGTTAGGTGGAGGCATTTATACAAAAAAGTTTTGTGTTCAGTATGCCTACACCCCGTATAGCGTAGCCCAAACTGCTAATACTATTGGTTTGCAGGTAAACCTAAATAATTGGCTTATAAAAAAGACACCAACACCAAAAGATATAAATAATACACCTGCTCATTAGTTAGTTAGTTAGTTAATAATGGCTGCTTGTGCTAAAATGTAATTGTTCGATGGTTGTTAAAAACTCGCTCCAAACCTGATTTACAATTTGGGCAGCAGGCAAAATAGTTGGTATAGTAGCAGCAATTTGGCCAATTTCTAACTCGCCTTGCTGCATATCGCCCTCGAACATACCTTTTTTTGCCCGTCCACGCCCTAATAGCTGCGCTAATACCTCGGTATTGGCACCGCTTGCCTCGGCTTGTGCTACTTGTTCAAAAAATTCGTTTTTTATTAGGCGTACCGGCACTAATTTTTTTAAACAAAGTTGTGTTTCGCCCTCGCGTAAGGCAATAACGCGCTGCTTAAAATGAATATGAGCCGAGCTTTCTTCAGAGGCTACAAATCGTGTGCCCATTTGCACCCCTTGTGCGCCCAAGGCAAACATAGCCGCCATTGCTTGGCCGCTTGCAATGCCTCCGGCAGCGATTACCGGAATTTTTACCGCCTTAACAACCGCAGGTATTAAACATAGGGTTGTTGTTTCTTCGCGACCGTTATGCCCGCCAGCTTCAAAACCTTCGGCAACAACGGCATCAACGCCGGCAGCTTCGGCTTTTTGGGCAAAGGCAGCGCTGGCTACAACATGTACCACCGTTATACCTTGTTGTTTTAACCTTGCAGTATAGGTTTTGGGGTTTCCGGCCGAGGTAAATACAATGGGCACATTGTGCTTGGTAATTAAGGACAAATGTTGTTCAATATCAGGATATAATAAAGGCAAATTAACGGCAAAAGGCTTATTGCTTGCCTGCTTGTATTTTGTTAATTGTTCCTCTAAAATATCCGGATACATTGAACCCGCACCAATAATGCCTAAACCACCGGCATTACTGACAGCAGCGGCCAACTGCCAATTCGAACACCAAATCATACCCGCCTGAATAATAGGATATTGAACATTAAAAAGCTGGGTAATATTATTTGTAAACATCATTTGTAAGTAAAACGAGCTGTCCTTATATAATTTTAATTAAAAATTGCTTTGCAAAGGTAAGGCTTTAAGCACAAATTATGGACGTAGATTTATGACAACTTAAAATCAGAACTTAATACCGATGTGAAATATTATATTAGAAAAACAAAATAGTTTAAATTTTTTTCCGGATATTTGCCTAAGTATCCGGATATTTGTAGTTCAGAATTGCACATCTTGTATTATGTCGAAAAAATTTAGCAACCGCATAGGTGTTGTTTACTCTACCAACCCCGATTATCATTACCAAACCGACGACGAGTTGATAGAAAAAACCACCGCCCCCGCCGACAAACAACCCCTAAAACTGCGTTTAGACAACAAAAAACGCAAAGGCAAAACCGTTACCCTAATTGAAGGATTTACAGGCACTACAACCGACCTTGAAACATTAGCAAAACAATTAAAAACAAAACTGGGGGTGGGTGGCAGCGCCGAAGCTGGCGAAATTTTATTACAAGGCGACTTGCGCGACAAAGCGCTGACTATTTTGCAACAATTAGGTTATACCAAAACCAAAAAAATATAAATAAATAATAAATTATTAAATTAATTTTATTGTGAAAGTTCTCAAACGCATTTTAACCATTTTATCAGTTGTAATTTTGCTGTTTATAGTAGTCAGTTTGGTGTTTTTTCCGGGCTCGGCACATGTATCGCGGCACACCGAAATGAATGCACTGCCTAGCACCGTCTTTAAATTAGTTAACAATTTAGAAGCATGGGATGCTTGGATGCCCTGGAACAAGATTGACCCCAAAATGCAAAAAACCTACGGCCCTACAAAAGAAGGCGTAGGCGCTTGGTATAGCTGGAAGAGCAATCATAGAAACGTAGGAACGGGCAAAATGGAGCTTACAAAATCGGAAACCGATAAACTGGTGCAAACTAAATTGTATTTTATGGAAGAAACAACTCCATCGGATATTAGCTTTACCTTTGAGCCGACCGCCAACAACGGAACTAAATGTACCTGGACGATGGATACTCCCTACTCGTACAACCCCATTAACCGAACTTTTAATTTTTTAATGCAAGTAGGCTTGGGCAAAACATTTGACCAAGGTTTGGCCGACCTTAAAACAGAAAGCGAAAAACGCGCTATTATTGAACTACAACGCAATACCGCCAACGTAACCAATTTGCCCAATACAGGGGGGCAAAGCGCAACTTCGGCCAATAATGCACCGCCAAACACAACCAATGTAGCCACTTCGCAAGGAAACAAACCTTAATTATTTAAGAAACATATACTTACACTACCCTTATGAGGAATGGTTTATTAATTGGTATTTTAATTTTGATTGCCACTAATTTGGCCTTTGCCCAAAAAAAAGAAATTAAAAAAATTAAAAAATCTTATAACACTTACAAAGACGCTATTTTAAACGACAAGTCTGAACTGGCCATCCAATGCATTGATAAACGCACTATTGCCTATTATGACAGTTTGTTGGTATGGGTAAAAACTGCCGACTCGGCAAAACTCGAAACCTACTCGTTTTTTGATAAATTTATGGTCTTAATTGTTCGCGGACGTATTGAACCCGAAAAAATTAAAACTTTTACCGGAACAACTTTGCTGGCCGAAGCCATAGAAAGGGGTATGGTGGGTAAAACAAGCGTAGCTAATACCGAAATTGGAAGTATAATAGTTGAAAAAGATTTTGCCAAAACAAGGTTTATTGCCGACGGTGTAGAAGCACCCGTGGATGTACATTTTTATAAAACAAACAAAGTTTGGAAAATAGACCTTACCTCCATGTTTCCGCTAACCCAGTTGGTGCTAACAGAAATGGCAAAAGAGAATGGGCAAACTGAAAACGAATTTATACTTACAATTCTTGAATATCTTGCCGGCCAAAAACCTAATGCATCAATTTGGCAACCTACAAAATAGATGTTTTTATATACAGTATTTTTTATAAATATACTTTGATTTTTGGCCTAAAAACCGGCTTATATTTGCCCAACTTATAACATCTGTATGTTATTGAATGGTTCTTTTGGAAGAAATAAAATGAAACAATAACTTAATAAGTCCGGATTTATTTTAGCAGTAGTAATTTTTCAGACAAACTAAACAAATATAATTGTCTGTTACCCAACAAAGGCAAATATTAGGTCATTTATTTACATGCTTTCCTTCTTAAATTTGTAGCAAACTTTACAATATACTAACTATTAAATTGCGCTTAAAATTGTTCATACAAAACCAATATCACCTATAAATGAGAAATTTATTTTTTTTCTTTAACTGTTTCGTTTGGTGCCTTATTGCAACGACAAGTTCTGTTGTATTATTTAGCCAAACAACGCCAAACAGCCCACCGAAATCTGAACAACATAGGGTAAAGCCCGTTAAAACAGTTACCAAACTATTGGGAACAATTCCGGCTTTAACTACAATTCCGGAAATTGCCCCCCAACACCAAACCCTCAACAAGAAAAAACTCATGCAGTTTCATAACAACAAACTGCGAAATTACCGCAACAATCCTAACCCCCTACCTATCGGCGAAGATCCCGTAAGACAAAAAGGCCAATGGCGCGACGGGGAAAACGAAATTGACACCGTTCTATACGTTGAAGGCCTAGCATATATTGATATTCATCCACCCGACCCCAGCGGAGACGTAGGCCCAAACCATTATATTCAAATGGTAAACTCGGCAAGTGGCTCGGTTATTCAAATTTGGGATAAAGAAATGAACCTTTTATATGGCCCTTCCACTTTAAATAATATTTGGCAACAAATAGGCGCGCCAGTTGGTATTGGCGACCCAATAGTAAGTTACGACCAGGCAGCCGACCGTTGGGTTTTACTTGAAATGACCTGGGAGGGTAAGCTAAATATAGCCGTATCAAAAACTGCCGACCCGCTTGGCGAATGGTATGCCTACGTAATGCAAGGCGATGGCTCACTTCCGGATTATCCAAAACTTAGTATCTGGAATAATTTTTACTATATAACTACAAACGAGTTCAATAACTACTCGCCTATATATGTACTAAACCGGCAAGAAATGATTGATGGCGTGTCAACGGCACAAACCTTGCTGTTTAAAATTCCAAAATTTATACCTGGTCCTCCTGTTGAAAGTTTTCAGCCCGGCATACCCGTTGACTGGGACGGAAAAAACACACCGCCAGCAAATATGCCCGGTATGGTAATGCGTATGTATGACGATGCATGGAACGGCGATGTAGATAAATTGGAAATTTGGGATGTAATAGTTGATTGGAGCGATGTTGATAAAGCCGAGGTTGTAGGCCCCTTTGATTTGCCTACCGAACCTTTTGAAGCCCAGGTTTGCGAAGGCTGGTTTACCTGCATTGACCAACCTGACGGTGGCCCGGCATTTGAAGCCTTAGACCAGATTATCCATATGCGGGCGCAATACCGCAATTTTGGCTCGTACCAAAGTATTGTGCTTAACCACGTGGTAGATGCAACCGGCACCGAAATTGCCGGAAAACGCTGGTACGAACTGCGAAAACTAACCTCGGCGGGCGGCGAGTGGTACATCTACCAACAAGGTACTTATGCCCCCGACGACGAAAGCCGTTTTATGGGCAGTATTGCCATGGACGGAACAGGAAATATAGCCCTTGGTTATGCTGTGGCAGGATTTAACACATACCCCTCGTTGCGTTTAACAGGCCGGATGGCGGGCGACCCCCTAGGACAAATGACCGTAAAAGAAGTAACAGTGGGCGAGGGCAAAGTAGTGAACCTTGGCCAACGGTGGGGCGATTATAGCCACATGACCGTTGACCCCGTTGACGAGCAAACTTTTTGGTTTACCGGCGAATATCTTCCGGAAGGATCAAATGGAACAACGTGGGCAACCAAAATTATAGCCTTTACCTTGCGCCGCGATACAAACGACTTAGCGATGCAGGCCATTGTAAACCCATACTCAAAAGGTCAGCTAACAACTACTGAATCTGTTACCGTAAATCTCCGGAACGCTGGGATTAATGCCCAATCAAATTTTGAAGTTTCGTACAGTGTAAATAATAGTCCGGCCATAACCGAAATTTATTCCGGAACCATTGAACCAAATCAAGAGGCAAACTATACCTTTAAAAAAACAGGCGACTTCTCAACACCCGGAGCTTATTATCATATAAAAGCATGGGTAACATTAAATACCGATACCAACCCAAATAACAACGAAGTTTCAACAACAATAAAACATATTGCCCCAATTGATGTGGAAGCCTATGCCATTTTAGGATTGGGCAACTCAAAATGTTCGGCAAACAGCTCTGTTGGTTTGGTGCTGCGCAATGCCGGATGGGATAATTTAACCTCGGCAACATTAGTAGGCAAGCTAAAGGGGCAACCTGCCGTTGTTACCGAATGGACTGGTAGCTTGGCCTATAACGCCAAAGATACTATTTGGTTAGAGGTGGAAGGGCTAAAAACGGGCTTAAATGAATACTTTTTTAACGTTGACAACCCCAATAACAAAACCGATTTAGATGGCACAAACAACTCGAAAAACTTAAAATTTTCGTTGGATGTGTCCCAGTCTCAAATCCACGTCAATATATTAACAGATGACCAGCCCAGTGAGGTTTATTTAAATATCACCTCTGAGGATGGGCTTACTCAAATTACAAGCATACAAAACCTTCAAAATCCACAATTTTTATACAAAATACCTATATGCTTAAAGTATGGTGCCTGTTATCAAATAAATTATAACGATTTAGGCTGGAATGGAATGAACGCAGGTGCCACAGGCGCTATAACCGTTACAACTGAAACTAACGACACTATTTTTGAACTACCCGAACCAGCTACCACAAGCTCCTATTATCAGCCTATTTGTATTGAAGCTCCTTGTAATTTAAATATAATCACCAAAATTACGAATGAAACCGCCGTGAACGCTAAAGACGGCACTATTTTAGTAGAAGCAAAAAATGGCACTTCGCCTTACGAATACAGTAAAGATAATATTGGCTGGCAATCATCGCCCTTGTTTCAGGGTTTAAAAGCGGGGCAATACACCATTTGGGTGCGCGATGCAAAAACCTGTAAAGAAAGTATTACCGCAATTGTTGAAACAAATGCAGTAGGCGTTACCAACCCTACCGACAACGCTTTTGCCAACGTAATAATTAGCCCCAACCCAACCCAAGCTCTGGCAACTATAAAAATACCAGACTGGCCTAATGCAAACGATAATTTTGTTGGCTACAAAATACTAAATTCTAAAGGGCAAACAATTCGCAAAGGCGAGCTAACCCGTTTTGGTGCTGACATGCACACTAATTTTTCGTTAGGGCCTTTTCCACAAGGAGTGTATTATATTGCCATTGAACACGAAAAAATACAGCAATTAACAAAACTTGTTAAACTGTAAGTAACTAATTTCAAACCAATTTGATTTGGTATCCTTTTAAAATCAATAGCCCTCTATCTTTTATTGAAGGTAAGATAGAGGGCTATTTTGTGGTGATTTATAGTTTGTTTTACTGCTACCGAAGGTCTATTACTTCTACATCCGGATAGGCGTTAGTATCGAACATAAATGTAGTTTCGCCTACAGCCGTATTAGTTTGAATATTTTTAAGCTCGTAGGTAATATGGGTGCCATTTTTATTAAAAATTATTGCCTTCTGTAATACGTTCGTCGTGCTGTTTACAAACAACCGTACCTTAAAAAAAGGCAAATCTTTATTATCGGGTGTTAAGTCAATGGTAGTATAGGTTTTACCATCTTTGCCTTTTTCGGTGCCGTTTATTGCGTATTTGTAACCTTTTTTGTAAGCAGTAAAAAGTTGTGCCGGCGATAAATCGCCACTATTGGCATTGTAGCGGTTAATTTGCACTTCGGCTTGGTCTTTAAAATGCGTCCAAACAATTTTGCCATCGCAAATACGGTTAAAATCCGGACTTTCTAAATTGTATTTTTCGCCTTTCATTATTAAACTGCCGGTTTCTCTGGTGTTTACACCTTGGTCTTTGTTTACAATAGTTAGGGTATAACTGGCTTTTAACGACTTATAAGCCCGATATTTTTCGCTCATTTTATCGAGTAAGCGTTTGGCATCGGCACTTCCTTGCGCATTGGCAATAGTAGTGTTTGTGGTAATAGCCATGCCTAAAATATAAAACAAAGCCATCCATAAAACAGGGCGGTAAAAATTTAAAGAAAAATTGATGCCTTTCATAATTTGCTTTTATATAATATTTTCGATTGTTTGATTGACGGATTTGTCAATTAATTAGATGATTGACTATTTATTAAACACAAGGTTTAGAGGGGGCAAGAGAAGATAATTATCCGGATAAAAAAGGGCAGGGGTTTAGCTCAAACATCCGGATATATTTATTGACGCAAAAAACTGTCTTAGGTTTAGCTTTTTAGTTTCAGTTGGCGCAAATATTTATCTAACTCGTATTCGTCGGGTATTAAAACCTCGCGCGGTTTATTGCCTTGATTTTGCCCAACAATACCTGCCGTTTCTAATTGGTCCATTAGGCGGCCTGCTCTGTTATAACCTAATTTAAGGCGGCGTTGTAGCAACGACGTAGAGCCTTGCTGATGCTGGACAATAATACGGGCGGCCTCTTCAAACAAGTCGTCTAAGCTACCATCATCAAAATAGTCGTTCTCGCTCATAAAATCACCATCTTCGCGCAGTTCGGGCAGTAAAAATGGGGCAGCAAAGCCCCGTTGGGCGGCAATAAATTCGGCAATTTTTTCAACTTCATGGGTGTCAACAAAGGCCCCTTGTAGGCGAACAATATTACCTCCTTGCGACAGAAGCATGTCGCCGCTACCTACTAATTGCTCGGCACCCCCGCCGTCTAAAATGGTTCGGCTATCTATTTTTGATGTTACCCTAAAGGCAATGCGCACCGGAAAATTAGCTTTTATAGTTCCGGTAATAATATTTACAGTTGGGCGTTGGGTAGCAATTACCAAATGAATACCTATGGCGCGAGCTAATTGCGCCAAGCGCGCTAAAGGCATTTCAACCTCTTTTCCGGCGGTCATTATTAAGTCGGCAAACTCATCAATAACCAAAACAATATAGGGCAAATACCGGTGCCCCTTTTCGGGATTTAAACTTCGTTGTTTAAATTTAATATTATACTCTTTAATGTTTCGGACATGTGCTTTTTTTAGTAAGTCGTAGCGCGTATCCATTTCAAGGCAAAGCGCATTTAGGGTGTTAATTACCTTTTTAATATCGGTTACTATTGCCTCTTCGTCGTTGGGTAATTTGGCTAAAAAGTGGTTTTCAATCATATTATACAGCGAAAGTTCCACTTTTTTAGGGTCAATCATTACAAATTTTAGTTCGGCGGGGTGTTTCATATACAACAACGAAACCAATACGCTGTTTAAACATACCGATTTACCCTGCCCAGTAGCGCCGGCCATTAGTAAGTGTGGCATTTTGGTTAGGTCGCCCACAAATGCCTCGTCCGAAATGGTTTTGCCTAAGCCAACAGGTAAAGCCATTTTGCTGTTTAGAAACCGTTGCGACGAAATGATGCTGTATAACGATACAATTTCTTTGTTTTGATTTGGCACTTCAATACCTACGGTTCCTTTTCCCGGAATGGGGGCAATAATACGAATACCAAGCGCTGCCAAACTAAGGGCAATATCGTCTTCTAAATTTTTAATGCGCGATATGCGCACCCCCGGGGCGGGTACAATTTCGTAAAGGGTAATGGTAGGGCCGGGTGTTGCCGATATAGAAGCTATTTCGATATTATAATTTCTTAGTGTTTCTATAATCTGTTTTTTATTGTTCTCCAATTCTTCGCGGTTAATTTTTACGGTATGTTCTTCGTACAAGTCGCGGCCATACTTTTCAAGCAGGTTTAGGGGCGGTTTGCGGTAGTCGCTTAGTTCAAGGGTGGGGTCGTACTCGTCTTCAAGGGGAATGGTTCGGTTAAAAAGTTCTGTTTGACGGCCTACTGCGGTATTACTGTTATTAGGATTGGGGTTGTCGTCGTTGTCGTGGTCAACTTGGTCATCGGGCAGGTAATTTTCCCTTGGATTTTGAACAATTTCGAGCAAAATATCATCATTGCCGGCGTTATTTTTGCTGTTTTCTGTTGAAAGTGCTGTAACAAAGGGGCTTCCGGATTTTGGTTGTGTTGTTTGAGGGGTTTCTAACGCATTTTTAGGTGCATTCGGCTCAATAATTAACGAATCGCGGATTTTGCCTTTATCTGTTTCGTTAATGGTGGGTTCGATGACTGAGGTTGTTGTGCCGTTACTATTTTTTTTATTATTTCCGGATGGATTGTTTGCGGCTGTGGTATTAGTTTTAGCGTTAAAATTGGGCATCCGGGGTTTTAAGCCTTTTAGCAGCTCCTCCGGATTTTTGTTCGCTAATTCACTATAATTTATCTGCCAGTTAAAAATCCAGGTTAGGGTAAAAAACAAGGCTATCAGCAGTAAAATAATTGCCCCAATATTACCCACCAAGGCGCTAAGCTGGTCGGCTAATTGTTTGCCCACGGCGCCACCCCACGGAAACGCCGAGCCATAAAAAAACATGCCCAATACCGCCGAAATTACCAGCAAGGCAACAATTCCTTTTAAGTAAACCTCGCGCAAATTAATGACAGCCCGCTTAAAAATTAACTTGGCAGCGGTAATTAATAAAATAAATGGTATAATAAATGCGGTTAAACCAAAACCCTTATAAATAAACAAGTGGGCAAGGTAAGTACCTAAGCGGCCAATCCAGTTATTGGTGTGCAAATTAGTTTGGGTTAATAGGCCTGGGCCTCCCCCTAAAACCTCACTTTGGTCGGCTTCGCCCGTAAATAAATACGAGATAAAGGCAATAATCATAAAAATAGCTAAAATGCCACCTACCAAACCTACTGCGTACGGCGCGTTGGCATGTTTAGGCAGCGAAAATAACCATTTGAATAAACCAACAATACTATTGCTGTTTGTAGATTTTTTTCGGGTATTAGTAGTTGTGGTTGTTTGCTTTTTTGTGCTCGACATGAATTGCTTAAGATTACGATACCACAAATTTAATGGCAATAATATAAATAGCCAAACAAAACTCGAAAATTGTTAGTAAATATCACGTCTATTGTGATTTTTGAGGTTACCAGCCTTCCGGATTTAAAATAAGTACTTGGGTTAATTATGTTAATTATTAAATTCGTTAAGTCAGTCGTTCAGATATTACGCGGCTTACTCCTTAAAATACTATACAAATACGTTAAATCTGCATTCAGGCGTTTTTTTTATCCTAAACATATACAAGTTAAATAAAATGCCGTAAATTGCCACTAAATTAAACTATATAACCGCCGTTTGCCTGCTATGATTTTTAACACTACCCCCCGCACCGACCCCAGCCCCGCTTTAAGCAAGGGCTGGGGTAAATACTAAGCCAAGTTCGCTTTGCATTTGCTCCCTCTCTTTGGAAGATTAACCCACCCCTGCACCCCTCCGAGGAGGGGATTATGTCGGAATCCTGCCGATCCGTTAATCATGTAACCGCTGAATTGAGCCTGCCAAAATTTTACAATTCCTGCCTTAGTCAAAAAATTACATCCAGCAGTAAATAAAACAAGCCGAACATTATTTTGGCGCGAAGTGTTTGTATATTTGCCACCAAATAAAATAAACACATAATACAAACCTTGTTTTGTTATGCCCAATGCTTACATAATTGACGGAATAAGAACCCCAATAGGCAGTTTCGCCGGAAGTTTAGCCCCAATACGCGCCGACGACTTGGCAGCACACGTTTTACACCATTTAATGACACGCAATACTTGGTTGCCCCCATCGAGTATTGCAGACGTAATTATGGGCTGTGCCAACCAAGCCGGCGAAGACAACCGCAACGTAGCGCGCATGGCTTTATTATTGGCAAAATTACCCTACACCGTTCCGGGCGAAACCGTAAACAGGCTTTGCGCATCGGGCATGGCAGCCGTAGTACAGGCAGCACGGGGAATTATAGCCCAAGATGGCGATTTTTTTATTGCCGGAGGAGTGGAGCAAATGACCCGCGGCCCTTGGGTAATATCAAAAACAAGTACCCCTTTTGGCCGCGACTCCGAAATGCACGACAGCAGTTTTGGTTGGCGTTTCATTAACCCCGCCATGAAAAGCCTTTACGGTGTAGATAGCATGGGGCAAACTGCCGAAAACCTGCAAGCTCAAACCCAAATTAGCCGCACCGACCAAGACAGTTTTGCCCTTTGGAGCCAACAAAAAGCAAACATAGCGCAAAAAAATGGCCGGTTAGCCCTCGAAATTACACCTATACCCATACCACAGCGCAAAGGCGAACCTATACTTTTTAGCACAGACGAATTTGTAAAACCCGAAACAACCCTTGAAGGTTTGGCGAAATTGCGCCCGGCCTTTAATCCACAGGGCAGCGTAACGGCTGGCAATGCTTCGGGGTTAAACGATGGGGCGGCGGCTTTGTTGTTAGCCTCTGATGAGGGCGTAGCAAAATATGGCCTTAAACCATTGGCAAAGGTTAGGGCCATGGGCGTTGCCGGCGTTGAGCCGCGCATTATGGGCATTGGACCGGTGTATGCCTCGCAAATAGCTTTAGCAAAGGCTGGCCTAAGTTTGGCCGATATGGATATTATTGAACTGAACGAGGCTTTTGCTGTACAAGCCCTGGCCTGCACAAGGCAATGGGGTATTGCCGATAACGACCCGCGCCTAAATCCAAATGGTGGCGCCATAGCATTAGGGCATCCGCTGGGCATGTCGGGGGCAAGGTTAGTATTAACTGCGGCCTTGTCGTTGCAACAAGGGCAAGGAAAATTTGCCCTTTGCACCATGTGTATAGGCGTAGGGCAAGGCTATGCTGTTATTTTAGAGCGGATTACTTAAACGTGCCGTTTTTTATTGCTTCAATATGGTGGCGTATTTGCTCCATGCGGTTGTCGGGACTTGGGTGCGAGCTCATAAACTCGTCGCGCTGGCCGCCGCCCGATGCTTGTTTTAATATTTCCATTACCTTAATTAGTGCTTCGGGGTTATAGCTTGCTTGGTACATGTATTTTACGCCAAATTTATCCGATTCTAATTCATCTTCGCGGCCATATTTCATATTAATCATTTGGCCTACATATTGGGCAATTTGTGCCGAACCCATTGGGTTGTTAGGGTCGTAGGTGGCTACTTGTGTGGCTTGTACTAAGCCTTGCATTAACTCGCTTTGTGCCATGTGTTCGGCTGAGTGGCGGCCAATAACGTGGCCAATTTCGTGGCCTAAAACGCCGGCCAATTCATCTTCGCTGGTAAGGCGGCTTAGTAAGGCTACGGTAATAAATATTTGTCCTCCGGGTAAAGCAAAGGCGTTAACTGTTTGGTCGTCGGCCAATAAATGAAAATCGAATTTGTATGGCGAGCGGGCAGCATCGGTACTTTGCACTAATTTTTGTCCCACTTGTTTTACGTAGTTTTGGGCAGCCTGGTCGGGGTATAAGCCGCCAAACTGCTGGGCCATTTCGGGCGCACTTTGTAAGCCCATTGCCATTTCTTGTTCGGGTGTAATGCTTACACGTTGCACCTCGCCGGTAATGGGATTTACTGAGCTTTTGCTGTAATATGATAGGATGGCTACTGCTGCCATTATTAAAGCGGCAACGATACGTGCCTTACCACTAAAACGCATTTTTAAAATATTAAATTAATAATTTGAATGGTGAAAAGTACGGCTTTTATCCGGATTTTTTATGACTTTTTTGTTTTGACAGTCTATTTAGCTTCCGGTTACTTATTTAATTTAGAGCGAGCGTTTCTAAAAATATTATTCTTTTAACCCTAAATATCAGATATCCGGAATAAAAATAGGAGCAAAATTGTCAATACCTTGTAACTTTGTATTTACAACAAACAAACTAAAAACAAGATATTATCATTTAACATGTATTTTTCCTTACTTTATCGCTATTTTTTGGGCCGTTTTTTTATTGGCCTAATCTTAATAACTGCAAGCAGTACCCTGCTATTAAACACTGCAAAGGCAAACAGCACTTTCGAGGCTATTTATAAAAATGTATTTGTTGCGCAATGTGGCAGTTGCCATGCGCCTGGCAATATGCAGGCAAATTTAGACTTGGTTGGCGAAGGCAGCAATGCTATGGCCAATGTGCGCGCCAATTTATACATGAAGCCTGTAAAAAATACAACGGCAAAAGCCAAAAATAATTTATTGGTTTATAGCGGCGACCCCTACCGAAGTTTATTATTCAGGTTGGTAAACAATGGTTTGGCTGCCGATGTGGTAGTTGAGCCAAGCGAAGATGTGGACAATATACATGCCAATATTAAATTAAAAGACACAGATAAAGAACTTATCCGGCAGTGGATTTTATTTGATGCCCCTGCAACGGGTTATGTAATTGACCACAGCATGATTGAATCTTTTTACTCGGGAAATGGTATTTGGGGTATCGATGCCAGCGAAATTCCGGAACCACCTGCACCCGGAGAAGGTTTTCAAATACACTACGGTCCTTTCTTTTTACCGCCTTGGGAAGATGCCGACCAACCTAACGCCGAATACCGCCTTAAGTACGATACCAAACTGCCAACTGATATTGAAATTAACCGGATAGAAGCAGCCATTGGAAGCAGCCACCATTTTATAATGTACCGATTTACCGAAGATGCAAAAGATGTACCTTACGGCTTGCGAAATAACGACATGGACACGCAGTCTGAATATGTTGCCGGATGGCAGTTTTCGAACAATTTATTGCTTCCGGAAGGAACTGCTTATAAGTGGGCTAAAAATAGCCAATTAGACCTTAATGCCCATGTAATTAATTACTCGCAAACGGCAATTGTGGCCAACGATATGTATATTAATGTTTATACCCAGCCCAAAGGCACCGCCAAACAAGAGATGTTTAGTGCCCTAATACCGAATATTACCTTGTACCTACCTAATACCGGCCAAGAAGAAGAAATTGAAACCTTTTTTAACCTCAATCAAAATGCAACTATACATATTTGGCGGATGAGTTCGCACACACATAAATTAGCTACCGACTTTGATGTATGGTTACGAAATGCTGACGGCACTAAAAATGAACATATTTTTGATGCCACTAAATATAATGGCGTACCAACTTGTGAGGAGATTGGTTATGATTACCAGCATCCGCCAACCAGAAGTTTTGCTCCATTTTTACCGTTAAATATAAAAAATGGTATTATTCACCGGGCAAAATACCTTAATAACAGCAATAAGCCTGTGTTTTGGGGGCCAACATCGAACGATGAAATGATGATTACCGCTATTTTTTATACCCTTTCGACCGATGGCATTGAAATGACTGAAAATTCGGATTGTGCCGAAGTGGGCATAAACGAGCAAAATTTTACCTCGGATAGCGCAAATACTAATTTAAATTTACAGGTTTTAAACTCGGCAGCCACAGCACAAACAACCCTTAACCTTAGCGCCAAACAAGCTGGTAGAGCCAACTTGCAAGTATTTGATGTAAATGGCCGGCAAATTTGGGAAACAAGTATTTCGCTGTTAGGTGGCAATACCCAGCAACAAATTACATTGCCAACCCATAATTTAGGGAAAGGTGTTTACTGGTGCCGCGCTGCTAACGAACAAGGACAAGCTGTAAACCAAAAGTTCATTGTTTATTAATTAATTAGTTGATTAATTGAGCTAATTTTGCTTATCATACCTTGGATTTTGATTGACAGCTAATCCAAACTTTGGTTCACTTAGTGAATTATATTTTTCAAGAGCATAAATTTTATTACCGGAAATGGTATTAATTTTTATGCTCATTTTTTTCTTTTTTGCTTTCGGTTGTTAAATTTTATCAAAATAGGGGATTTTTAACCTTAAAACACAACCAAAACAAGGTGGTATTTGTCTTAAGCACACAAAAACAAAGTTTATTTTATAGATTTAAACATTTTTGACACTATTTAGATACTAAAATATATTGTTTAGAAGTTATTAGCCCTTAATATTTGAACGTAAAGTACAAATAAATTTATTTTAGCTTCCGGTTGGCTTGGTTTTTGAACATCATATTCTATCTAACTAATACAAATAATAGCGACTATTGAACCATCTTTACTTTAAGTTTTATAAAGTTGTCTTTGGTTAAACAATTAAACCACTTGTAGCGTTATGATAAAAATTATGCTCGTTTCGTTGCTATTAGCAATACTACATTTAGCTCGTCAAACAAATACCACCAAAAACAAAAGCGATGCCTGATATAGCCAATAATGTACTATTTGTTGTATTTTGTGGCTTGTTGCCATAGGCAAATTTATTTTTGATAAAACCTAACCCCACCCAGTGCGATTTAGTAAAGCAACCTTAGCACTAATTATTATTATTGGTGTATTATTGATTGACCAAATATCGAAGTTTTACATTAAAACTACCATGTCTATTGGAGACGAAATAGTAGTTTTTGATTGGTTTAGAATTCATTTTGTTGAAAACGAAGGTATGGCCTTTGGCCTTAGCTTTGGAGGCGAATATGGCAAATTAGCACTTACCTTGTTTAGAATGATTGCTGTAGCTGGTTTGGGTTATTTTATAGTGCAACTTTGCCGCAAACCCGAAACCACACGCGGATTAGTAATTTGTATGGCCTTAATTTTAGCCGGTGCGCTGGGTAATATTATCGACAGTATTTTTTATGGCGTAATTTTTAACCATAGCTACCATCAAATTGCCAGTTTTTTGCCACCACAAGGTGGTTATGGCACGCTGCTGCACGGACGTGTAGTAGATATGTTATATTTTCCGCTAATAAACTGGCAGGGCACTTTGCCAACTTGGATACCTGTATGGGGTGGAACGTTTAGCAGTATTGAGTTTTTTCAGCCTGTTTTTAATATTGCCGACACCGCCATTTCAACAGGCGTGTTTGCTATTATTTTGTTTCAGCGCAAAATTTTATTACACGGCCTCGAGGCAAAACCAACCGCTAATAACAACAACAATAATAACTCAACAACTGCATCGGTTACAAGCACCGGCACTGATAATTTGTAAAACTCAAAACAAAGGCGGTATTTTACATCCGGATTTAGATTAAAATTTAGATTGCCATACAGCATATTTACTACCAAGGTACAAATAGTGGGGGTAGTTTTTTTATCCGGAAATTATTCCGGAAATTGCCGTTTTAAACACCTCACTCAATTTTTAATCGCTACACCTCTTGCTACTTGAATTGCCTTAGTAATTTTAGTTTAGTTAAGTTGCAAGAATAAAATTTTATTTGGTCTTTTTAAGGAAAAACAGATGTATTTTGAAAACCAACTACCTTGTTTCTCGTCTTATACTATGCTATTAACCCGTAGTTATTTAGGTTAAATCAATAGCTTTGCAGTATATTTCTTACCTCTCTTTTCCTATCATCAGTTAGTTAAAACCATGCCAGTCTTTTTAAAAACGACCACTATTGTACTAATGTTTGTGCTTGGCCTAAATATATGCGGGCAAAAAAATGCCCCTGATAAGCCAAGAGAAAGTAAAACAGCGGTACGACAAGACATGGCAAAACCCGTGCCGTCAATTATTGAAAACCCTTTACCGCTTGAACAACGCTTAAAAGCCAACAAAGATGGTGCTTCACTTAAAGTTGGTGCCGAACGCACTGCCCATTATATTCCGTTGCTGCAAGATATGCGCATAGCAGTAGTTGTAAACCAAACCTCAATGGCCGGCAAAGAGCACCTTGTAGATTTATTGCTGCGGCATAAAATAAAAGTGGTAAAAATTTTTGCACCCGAACACGGTTTCAGGGGCGAAGCAGATGCCGGCGCGCATATAAGTTCGGGCGTAGATATTAAAACACTGTTGCCCATAGTATCGTTGTACGGCGACAATAAAAAGCCAAGCCCCGAACAGTTAGCCGATATTGATTTAGTGCTGTTTGATATTCAGGACGTTGGAGCGCGGTTTTACACCTATATTTCAACGATGCATTATGTTATGCAAGCATGTGCCGAAAACGATAAAATTTGTTGTATCTTAGACAGACCCAATCCTAACGGTTTTTACGTTGATGGCCCAGTGTTACAACCCGAATTGCGTTCGTTTGTTGGTATGCACCCTATACCCATTGTGCATGGTATGACAATTGGCGAGTTTGCCTTGATGATTAACGAAGAGGGTTGGTTGGGCAATAACTTAAAATGCAAATTAGCCATTGTACCTTGCGAGGGATACGACCACAGTTTTTTTTACGAACCTCCTATAAAGCCTTCGCCAAACTTACCCAATATCAGGTCTATATATTTATACCCCTCGTTATGCTTGTTTGAAGGTACAATTATAAGTGTTGGACGTGGAACAGATAAACAATTTCAGGTAATTGGCGCACCAAATTTGTCTGATTTTAGCTACCAATTTACCCCCACCAGCAAGCCCGGCGCGCAAAACCCGCTTTACCAGAATAGTACCTGTAATGGTCTTGACCTGTCGAATATAGATTTAGAAATCTTACAAAGTGCCAAGCGTATTAATTTACAATGGCTAATACAGTTTTATCACGCCCATCCACAAAAAGAAAAGTTTTTTTTGACCAATAATTTTATTGACAAGCTATGGGGCAACACCCGCTTGCGGCAGCAAATTATTAAAGGGATAAGCGAAACAGAAATAAGGGCAAGTTGGCAACCCGACTTAGACCTTTTTAAAATGAAACGGCAACAATATTTAATCTATAGCGATGTAGATGAAGATTAAAATCAGATAAGATAATTACTAATTGCTTTCTGTTTGTATTGTGTGTATTTTTAATGCAACTTTGAGAGAGCTTAAAAAAATATTATCCGGAAACAAAGCCCATGAAAAAACTAAACAACGGGCTTTATCATCCGGATAATTAATTATACACTAACAGGCATCAACTTTAAATTGCCTAATAAGTTAATATTGGGTTGCAAATTTTAGGGGAGAAGCCTATTGCCAGCCACAAATAATAGCGCCCATTATGGTAATACAAATTGTCCAGTACAGCCAATTCACCAAAATATACCGCCACGATTTTCGCTCGAACATACCGTTGGTAGCCATTATGGGTAAAACAAAAAATACCCCGGCAAGAAAGCCATGAAGTGCGCCGTGTTTAAATGTTCTAAACTCGTTTAAATAAGGTTTAAACTGTTCGGTCAAATTGTAAACAGCTGTTCCGGTGGTTTTCATCTCGTTTTCGTGGTTCATTAGTGCGCTGTAAAAGTGCATTTGATGTACAGTTAGTGGATACATTTGTACTGCCAATAAAAAACTCATTAGCAACGATATACCAAAAATGGCCAACATATTGCCTTTTTTTAAGTCTTCGTCGCTTAGTCCGGTGGCTTTTTGCCAAACCGTGCCCATCATTTTAGGATGGTAATAAATAAAACCAAGCACCATAGGCACTAAACTGGCTGTAATAAGAGCGTAAATGTTGAAATTCATAAATAAATATTGTGTTTATTGAATAAATTTAAAATATAGATAGATAGAATATAAATTCAGTTACTGCCGCACAAACTTACTGTAATTTTTTGAGAACAAATCCATTATTTTTAGTTTTTTGACACTATGGCCAAAAATAAAAAATTATAAACCAATTTATGATTTTGTCGTAACCGGATAAATTTAAACTACTACAGCCTTGTTGAGGTAAGTTCTATTGATTGGTATTGCAAAAAAACAATTACCTTTACCCTTGTATTTGATGCAGTACAACGCCAAGTTTGCCCATTTTACTAATAATAATATGCTGCTTAACACTATTTATTTTGTAAGCTCGCCCGCCGGACAGTTTATTATTTACAGCATAACCTTTGTATTTTTATTAGCATTAATTTTATTGATACGCGGGTTTATACGTTATGGCATGGGCTTAATAGACCTTGACCAAGCGCAAGCAAACGTACGGCAATTACCGGCATTGCCTCCGGCAATAACTGCTGCCAATATTCATACCGCCATTTTAAACAACTGCCAGCACCCCTTATTGCTTAAAACACTGAATGCCCTGTTAAATATTGCCAACAGCCAACGCGACACCGACCCCAACGCCCTTTTAGATTCCATACACGCCCACGACCAAACCCTGTTTACCAATCAGTACTTGCGCTTTGCCCGCAGCACCATGATAATGTTGGGGCTTTTTGGCACATTTTACGGCCTCACCACTTTAGCAGGCAATATGAGCGTTGTGCTTAATACAGTAAATACTAATAGCTTGCCCGACTTGCTAAACTCGTACACTGCCGCCACCGAACAACTGCGAACAGTAGTAAACCCTATGCAAACGGCATTTATTACCAGTTTTTGGGGACTATTTGGCGCCTTGCTGCTTAGTGTTTTATTGCTAATTTACAATTACCGAAGGCAACAATTTTTAACCCAATTCGATACCGCTTTTTTAACCCTTTTTTACCCACTTTTTCAACCCCTGCGCGATACCGAGCGGCTTGACCGACTTACGCAAGCCACTTTGCAAAATACACAACTGTTAAATGGCGTAGCGATACGTTTAGAAAACACTTCCTTGCAATTAGGACATGATTTTGAAGGCTTAACGCAATTTATGCAAGATTTTAAAACCAGTATGTCCGGATATTTAACTGCACACGAAGCACTTTTGCAAAACGTACAAGCCGTGCAACAGCTATTATCCGGATACAAAACCCAAGCCGATGCTACCGCAACCAATCAAACCCAGTTATTACAGGCCTTAGCGCAACAAAACACCTCCTTAGAAACCGTTCAACAACGCTTGCAAGAGTCAAACCTACACGTAGGCGACTGGTTACAGCAAATAATAACATCGGCCAACAACCAACAACAAGCTTTTACCCAAGGCGTTAAAGACCAACTCGAAGTATCGAGAAACTATTTAAATTCGGGCGGAACCGCCATAACCCGATTTGGCAGCTACGTTGACCGCCTCGAAACAATACTTGAACACCTAAACGATACCCTATCAAGCAGCAGCAGCCAACAACTACAAAAACTAAACGATATATTAACCGTAGTAAACCAATTTGCCGCTCAAAAAAGCAGCTTGTCGTCAACGCAGCGCAATAACCAAAATACTGCCGACCAAGCCGGCTACAATCCAAGCCAACAAGGCAATAGCCATACAATAATAAATTCCGAGGTGGAAGCGATTATAGCCCAAGAGGTTGAACGCCAAGTAAAAGAAATAAAAGAAAAAGAACGTCAGAAATATACATCGCTATACGGCAATACACTTTTTGCCGAGGAAGACCGCAAAAAACACCTCGAAGAACCGGGTATATTTAAAACAATTTTCGGTGATGCGATTAAAAAATTTAAAAAACGTTTTTTAAATCCAAACAAATAACCATAGCAATTTTTATCCGGATTTTTTACCTCCTTAATCCTTTGTCTCTTAGGTAAAACCAAGTAAGCAATACACCAACTTGTTATTATTCTAATTTAATTGTATAAAATCTGTCAAACAGTATTTTTTTAGCATCCAAACAAACCGCAAGTATTGTAATTTTGCATAACAATGTACGTAAATTCAATTTTTTAATATAAATCAACCAAATTACAACATGAAAAAAATACTACTATTAGCTTTGAGTGTATTATGGATGGTAGGCCTAAATGCCCAAGTTAGCCTTACCCGAGCCAAAAAATATGCCATCTTTGAGCATTTTACTCAGGCAAGTTGTGGCCCATGTGCCGCTCAAAACCCCGCTTTTCAAGACAATATTTTAACGCAAAACAAAGGCGCGCTACACCATATAGCCCATCACACCTCGTGGCCTGGCTATGACCCTATGCACGATTACAACCCCGAAGACGTACAAGCCCGCGTTGATTATTACGGTGTAAATGGTGTTCCGGATATGGTTATGTTGGGCAATCAATATCAAGGCAGCCCAGCTGGTGTTAGCCAAGATATGTTAGACAATGCCGTTGCCGGAGGTAGCCCTTTGCGCGTTTTGGTTGGAGAAACCACCGCGGGCACTACCCGCACCGTAACTATTACCGTTGATGAGTTAGATGCTATACCCGATGGCGATTATCGCTTGCGTGTGGCCGTTGTTGAAGGCAATATTGAATTTTCAAGCCCGCCCGGCAGTAATGGCGAAGTTTTTTTCCCCAATGTT
This sequence comes from Sphingobacteriales bacterium, assembly GCA_016706405.1. Classification (NCBI taxonomy): domain Bacteria; kingdom Pseudomonadati; phylum Bacteroidota; class Sphingobacteriia; order Sphingobacteriales; species Sphingobacteriales bacterium. The sequence goes on along the minus strand of JADJJT010000002.1, from coordinate 456,686 downwards.
TTGCGCAAAATTATTACCGGCCCCGATGGTGTTGAGTTTACCCCAAAAGGTGCAGGCAATACCCAAACCTTTTCGTACGACTATGAACTTGACGAAAGCACTTGGGTTACAGACCAAATATACGCCATTGCCTTTTTGCAAAATGACGATGATAAAACCATTGTAAACTCAGGCTCAAGCCGCGACCCACACTGGGAATTTTTATTGGCCGGAAATAACTATGCTGAAGGCAAGTACAACGAAAAAATATCCTTTAGTGCTGTTGCTCTTAATAACGCCGACATTATGGAGAAGTATAAATTCTCTCTTAGCACCGTTAGTGCCCCCTCCGGATGGGCCGATGCCAGCTTTGATATTAAAGGTACAACCGTAACCAATAGTACCGAAATTGATTTGCCCGGCGGCACCCCTACCTCACTAACCTTAAATGTAGTACCCGGTATATTACCCGGCGTAGCCACCTACAAATTAACGATGGAAGCTACAAATGGCACCGATTTTGCCCCCGTATCGCTTGTATTTACTGTAATCTCGGGTTGTTACGAGCTATTAGTGAACAACAGCAAAGGAGTTGGCGACGGCTCGGGCAAAACTGCTTTCGACTGGGCTGGCTCGTATATTAGCGGCCTTGATGCAGCTGGCGCTTATGCCTATGGCTCAATAAGCGAACAAACTTTTATTGGCCTTTCGCGAAACAATGCCTTGGGCAAAGTAAAACGTGTTTATTATAATATTGGCTGGACCTTCCCCGGATTACCCGTTGATTTAGTAGCCGAGTTTACCAAATTTTTAGATAATGGCGGTCGTTTACTAATTGCCGGACAAGATGTTTGCTGGGAAGCCTTCGACGAAGCAAATAGCCCTTACCAAACACAAGAAGCCCGCGACTTTTTTAATAACTATCTTGGGGTTGATTTTGTGAGTGATGGCAGCCAAACCAGCAAATCTATTACCGCAAAATCAGCAGACGCGGTGTTTGGCACAACACCAAAAACCGATCTCTTTAGCTATTATGGCTCGGGCAGCAATGGCCCATATTACTACCCCGAAGAAGTAGCAACTGCCGGCACCGGTACCGCCATATTTAACTATAATACAGGTAGCGTTGTTGCGGGTATTCGCAACGAAAATGCTAGTAGCAATTTCAAAACAGTTTATTTAGGCGTAGGCCTCGAAATGTTAAAAGACTCAAAAGTAGCCGATGCCATTATGGCAACCGCACGCACTTGGTTTACCGACGAAGTAGATGGTGTAGCTTTTGACGCGGCCATGCAACAAGCAATTTTAGGCCAAAACTACCCTAACCCATGTCAAAGCACTACCCAAATTGCCGTAAACAATGCCCCGGCAGGCAGCTATATTGAGGTTTTAAGTGTTGATGGGAAATTGTTAATGGCACAACCCATTAATTCAACTGTTGTAACTATTAATACCGAAAACCTAAACGCCGGACAATATTTGTACCGCATTATTACCCCCGGTCAAATTGCCGGCCAAGTGCGCAGCATGGAGGTAGTTAAATAGCTTAAACAATAAATTGACCGCACTTTGTAGGGTGTAAGTTGATAACGCCCCGCAAACAAAGGTAAAACAAACCATCCGGAAAAGTGTTTTCCGGATGGTTTTTTCATTAAGTACCTAGGTGAAGTACCGTATTTTTTTTAGACAGCACCGAAAATACAGGCTATTAAAGCAGTTGCTTTGGTGTATTTCGTACCCATCGCAAACCCACATATGACATCCGGAAATGGTGTACCATAACCAAGGGATTTTTTTCTCGTGTTCGGTATCTTGTTTACTTTTAACTTCTTATTGGTATTAACGTATCACCAAAGCCCTGTATGAGTGCCAAAAAATGAAAAAGCCTTAAAACCCTTTTTGTAAAAAAGTTTTAAGGCTATAAGTCGAGTTGAAAAAGAAAATCAGTTTAACTCGTCAAATTTTTATTAGTATTAAATATACAATTAATAACGGTAATATTCGGGTTTAAAGGGGCCTTGTGGAGTTACGCCAATATAGTTAGCTTGGTCGGCGGTAAGTTCGTCAAGTTCAACGCCAATTTTAGCCAAGTGCAACCTTGCCACTTTTTCGTCTAAGTGTTTGGGCAGGGTATATACCTGATTTTCGTAGTTTTGGGCATTTTGCCAAAGTTCTAATTGCGCCAAAACTTGGTTGGTAAACGAATTACTCATTACAAACGAGGGGTGTCCGGTTGCGCAGCCAAGGTTTACTAAGCGGCCTTCGGCCAAAACAATAATATCTTTGCCGTCAAGGGTGTATTTATCAACTTGTGGTTTAATTTCAACTTTGGTTTGGCCGTAGTTGGTGTTTAGCCAAGACATATCAATTTCGTTATCGAAGTGGCCAATATTGCACAAAATAGCTTTGTCTTTCATTAGCCTAAAATGTTCTTCGGCAATAATATCGCAGCAGCCGGTGGCAGTAACAATAATATCGGCTTCGGGAATTGCATGAATCATTTTTTTAACGGCAAACCCGTCCATTGCTGCCTGAAGTGCACAAATAGGGTCAATTTCGGTAACGATTACGCGCGCGCCTGCACCGCGTAACGAGGCAGCCGAGCCTTTACCTACATCGCCGTAGCCGGCAACAACGGCAACTTTTCCGGCCATCATAATATCGGTAGCCCTGCGGATGGCATCTACGCAACTTTCGCGGCAACCATATTTATTGTCGAATTTTGATTTTGTAACCGAGTCGTTAATATTAAAAGCGGGCATAGGTAATTTGCCTTGTTTAACCCGCTCGTACAAACGATGCACCCCTGTTGTAGTTTCTTCGGAGATGCCCCGTACATGTGGTATCAATTCCGGATATTTATCGAGTACCATATTAGTCAGGTCGCCGCCATCATCTAAAATCATATTTAAAGGGCGGTCTTGGCTGCCAAAAAACAGGGTTTGCTCAATACACCAGTCAAATTCTTCGTTATTCATACCTTTCCAAGCAAAAACGCCCCCGTGTTTGGCGGCTATGGCAGCGGCAGCGTGGTCTTGGGTTGAAAAAATATTACAAGACGACCATTTTACTTCTGCGCCTAAGTCAAGCAGGGTTTCAATAAGTACGGCAGTTTGAATGGTCATGTGAAGGCATCCGGCAATGCGGGCGCCGGCAAGAGGTTTTTGGCCTTTATACTCTGCACGTAAAGCCATTAATCCGGGCATTTCAGCCTCAGCCAATTCAATTTCTTTACGGCCCCAATCGGCCAGTGTTATGTCTTTAACTTTGTACGACAAGTTAAGGTCAATTGATAATAATGATTGCATTAATATAATTTTTTACTAAAAAGATTTGTATTGAACTGCAAAATTACAAAATTCCGGATAATATTACGACAAATTAAGGTCGGTTTTAGGTTGAATTAACCGGAATTAACAATCTGTAATTTCTTTTAATTTCTATAAAAGTAATTTATCTTCCGGAAGTATGCAGCAAATTGGTAGTTTTTTGCAACAGTTTTATAACCGCGAAAGCTAAGGTTGTCGAAGCAAAAATTATTAACCAGTTGGGGTCTAAGTAAAATTTGTTTTCGACTAAATAAATATGTAATATTCTAAAAAAAACGAACAACAATATTAAAATCCACAGTCCGGTAATTTCGCGTTTAAGTACATTTTTTAACGAGAAGTTTAATTTTGCAGGCTCCCATTTTGTAAAATTGGGAATAAATGCAGGTGTTTGCGCTGACCAATCGGTGTAGGCTTGGCCGTATTTTTGGCGCAAAAAAGCTTCTTCGGCAAACATAATGCGCTCGTAATACAACCAATAAGCCAGTATAAAACACAGCACAAACCAGTAGTTGCCCGGCAACATGGCTACCGACAGCCACATAAAAAAATTGCCTACATATAACGGATGTCTAACAACCGAGTAAATACCCTTTGTATTGAGCGAGTTAGCAACCTGTTGGGCTGTATTACGCCCCGATGTGCCGGCAGGTGTAAACCCTACTACTATTATTCGTATAAATAAACCCAGCAAACCAATGGTTAAATAGGGCAGCCAGTGGGTAAAGGGCAAAATAGCTGCTGGGGGGTTACTGTTATGTTCAACAACAAACAGTAATAGACCGCAAGCAACCAAAATTAATGGCAATTGCCCGCGGTATTTAAATAAAAAATTGCCCTGCTGGGTCATTTCTTCAATTAGTGCCATAGCTGCAAAGTTACGCTACTTAACTGAGTAATTAACAAAATAACTAACTCAAATTGAACAGCAATATTGGTTATGGCAATTCTTATGGCTCTATTTCTTAAAATTTAACTGTACTTCTACTTATGAAATCCGGTCGTAAGTAGTTGTTTATTCTATTCTATTATCTTTTTTTGACGAGGATTTACTGTTTGGTGGAAAATACCTGAGTGGCATAAATGCCATGACGTTTGTTGTCTAATAAAACATGAACACCCGAGCGGTCAAATTTTTTGAAAATAACATTTTCGTAATGTGGGGGCGATTTTACCCAAAGTTTTACCATTTGTTTTGCCATTTCGGCATAGGTATTGTATTCAACGAATTTGCGGCGACCTTCGGTAATGGTCGTAAATCCTTGGTAAGCAATGTTCTCGCCAATCACTTCGTAGTCGCCACCTTGCTGGTTTACCCTTTTGCGCACCGTTTGATGCGATTTATTGGGTTGTTCGTGGGTAAGTGCCCCTTTTTGAGCTACAAAGGTGTTTTGGTCGGCAGCGGCATGGTACAAAATCGAGTCGGCGTATAAAACCGAAAGGCGTTTTTTTTGTCGCACCTCGTTAATGCCGTTTAAAATTAAGGCTTCGAGCAAACTTGGATTAAAATTACGCGGGTCAATGGTTTGGTCAGCTTTGGGCTGGTTGGTTGTTGCCTCAGTAAGGCTATCGATACTTTTTAGCGTATCGGCCATTTGATTTTGAGGTAATTGGTTGCCATTTGTAGGGTTACTAGTAAACGAAGTGCATGACACAAATAAAAACAGACATATAAAAAAACGCATATTAAAACTATTTTTACAATGGAAGAGAGTGATTCTTAATTTGAGGTTAGAATATTTTAACGCAAGCATCCGGATATTTATTGCACCTACTTTTTACAACTATTTTATTATTAAGGTTGGAATTGAGTTAACGTGTTTTTACTCTTGTAGTTTTTCACCAAGTCCAAACTAAAACCTTTTCCGGATTTTTTAAAATTTTTAATCTCAAGCCGGATATTAGAAAAAGAAACAAAAAAAAGTAGGTGCAGTTTTAAAACACGCTTCAAAATTTAATAATTGTTTGCTACATTTACAAAAATACAGAAAATATAACATTTCAAAGGCGTGTTAAGCTAAAAAAGAATCAAAATTAGGTAGGGCGGCTTGGCTTTCAATTTGTTTTGTTTCAAAGTTTATATGGTAAATTAAAATTGCCAAACCATTTGTTACCACTAAATAAGGCAGTTTAAAATGTAAATTGTATTGCGCTACCTGGTTAACAGCTTGCTGGGTGAGGGCAATATTGGGTGCCTTACACTCGGCCAACACTACCGGCTGCCCATTTGGCCCATGCAGCAATACATCGCAGCGTTTTTGTAAACCGGTGGGCAATTTTAGTCCAAGTTCAACGGCAATATGGGTAAGCGGCCACTTGGTTTGGATTTGTAAAAAATGTACTAAATGCTGCCGCACCCATTCTTCGGGCAATAAGCGCACGAATTTTTTTCGCACCACATCAAAAACCTGCAATTTGCCATTTAATAGGCGTACTTTTAAACCGCAATCCGGAAAAATTAATTTAGGAAATTGTTCGTTTTCCATAAAGCGACACAATATATATTATTTAACAAAATTTATCATCTCGTTTCATTGATGAACTATAAAAGCGAAATTACGGCTAATTGGCTTCCGCGCTATACCGGAACGCCTTTAGAAGACTTTGGAAAGTACATTATTTTAGTTAATTTTAATAACTATGTTAAAATGTTTGCCGAGTGGTTTAATGTGCCAATTAGGGGCGCCGACCGGCCAATGCCTAACGCAACTGCTAATAATATCACCATCATAGATTTTAGCATGGGCAGTGCCAATGCCGCCACAATATTAGACTTATTAAGTTGTATTTCGCCCAAAGCTTGCCTTTTTTTGGCAAATGTGGTGGTTTAAAGGATAAAATACCATTGGGCGGGTTTATTTTGCCTATTGCCGCTATTCGTGGCGAGGGCACCTCAAACGATTATTTTCCGCCCGAAGTACCTGCCCTGCCTTCGTTTGCTTTGCAAAAAGCTATTTCAACTACCATCCGCGACCATAACCACGACTATTGGACAGGTAGTATTTATACCACCAACCGCAGAGTTTGGGAACACGATAACGAATTTAAAGACTACCTGAAACGCACCCGTTGTATGGGCGTAGATATGGAAACCGCCACTATTTTTATTGTGGGTTTTGCCAATCATATTCCAACGGGGGCACTGCTTTTAGTTTCAGACCAGCCCATGAACCCCGAAGGCGTCAAAACCGAAAAAAGCGACCAAGAAATTACTAAAAATTACGTTGCCGACCATTTACGAATTGGCATCGAATCGTTAAAACAATTAATCGAAAATAAATTAACGGTTAAACATTTGCGATTTTAAACTGATTGCTTGACTTCTATTAACTTTGGACGGATGTTAAGCCATCTTTTCCGGAAAATAGCAACAAAAAATTCCGGATAAAAAATACCTGTAAAGATTTACGAGAACAAAATAAACCACACAAGAAGTAATCTCTTTTAGAAAACTTTCCCGGATAAATAGCCCTAAATATTGAAATCTATTCACTAACTTTGGGCAACAAACCATTTTATTAATTATGCTCCCCCTTTCGAACTTACCCACCACCACCGACACAAACAGTATCTTAAATTACGATTACGTAGTTTTAACTAATTTGGACGGAGAAGTATTAGGCACAGAAGAAAAAATTGCCGCTCACCAGAAAGCACTATTGCACATGGCATTTAGTGTACTGGTTTTCAACAAACAAGGGCAAATGCTATTACAACAACGCGCCTTTAATAAATACCATTTTGGCGGTCTTTGGAGCAATACATGTTGCAGTCATCAGCGTTTAAACGAAAGCGACGAAGCCGCCGCCCACCGCCGTCTGTACGAAGAACTTGGCTTTGACCTGCCGCTTAAACACGTCTTAACCTTTGTTTACAAAGCCCACGACCCCAAAACCAACCTTACCGAACACGAGCGCGATTTAGTATTTATAGGTATTTATAACGGCGAACCAATTTTACCAAACCCTAACGAGGTGGCAGCTATAAAATGGATAAGCCTTGCCGATTTATTTTTAGACATGAACTTGCATCCGGATAATTATACCTACTGGTTTAAAGTACTTTTAGAGCATCTGCGCGAGCGCGAATTGTTGGCTGTTACCGCTATCGCTAAACTCTTCGATGAGTCAAACTAATTGAAAATTATTTATTGGCTAAAAAATTTGTTATTTACTTATCAGTTTAAGCCCAATAACGGCAGCAATAAGCAAACTAATAAAAAACAAACGCCAAAAATTGGCAGGCTCATTAAAATACAATAATCCAATTATAACCGTGCCGGCAGCACCAATACCCGTCCAAACGGCGTAAGCAGTACCTAAGGCTATATGTTGTACGGCTTTGTTCAAAAACCAAAGACTTAAAGCAGCACTTACCACAAAAGCAACCGTGTATTTATGGTGGGTAAAATTGTTAGAAAGTTTAAAAAATGAGGTAAAGCCAATTTCGAAAAGGCCGGCTAATAATAAATAAATCCAAGGCATAGTTTTTTATCCGGATTTGGCTGTTAATGGGTTTAGTTGAATATAGGCCGCAATCTTTCAATCGAGTGGTAAATCGGTTTTGGTTTGGTCGTTAAAATTGTCAATATCGCGGCGTTCTTTTTTGGTAGGGCGGCCAGTACCGCGCTGACGTACCGGAGTAGTAACAAATGCTCCGGGCAATTTTAGCAAAATATGTGGGTTCATTTCGGGCGGAGTAATATCAATATAACATAAAACAGCTTGCGGCGCACCTACCCTGTTTTCAATAATGGCAGCTACTTTTAAAAGTTTGCGTTCGGGACCTTTGTGAATAAAAATTTCGTCGTTGAGGGTAATATCGGCTGCTGGCTTGGCAGGTTGGCCATTAATTTTAATTTTTCCGGATTTACAGGCATCGGCGGCCAAAGTGCGGGTTTTAAAAATGCGCACGGCAAACAACCATTTATCTATGCGAATTTTTGAAGGTGCAATAATAGACATTTCAAAATTATTCAATCGTTATTGGGGTACAAAAGTATAAAACAGGCAGGAAAAGTGCAAAAAAAATAAAAATAAAGGTTTTATTTTAATTTTATTAGAATAGTACTAAAATTTTTGCTAAATTTGCACTTCAATTCATTATTAAATAACAATTTTTTTAAATTAAAACTCAAACATCAACAAAATGTCAAACGTATCTATTTACCTAAATTTTATGGGCAACACCATCGAAGCATTTAATTTTTACGAAAAAGTGTTTCAAACGCAAATTCAGATGCCAATTTATTACAACCGCGATATGCCTACAGAACCCGGAATGCCCGAACTCTCTGAAGAAGATAAAAACAAAGTAATGCATATTTGTTTACCCATTTTAGGCGGCACCAATCTCATGGGTAGCGATATGCTCGAAAGTATGGGGCATAAATTAGTAGTTGGCAACAATATTACTATTAACCTTGAACCCGACACAAAAGAAGAAGCCGACAGGCTTTACAACCTTTTATCGGACGGGGCAACCGAATGTGCCCCCATGAGTCAGCAGTTTTGGGGCTACTGGGGCTGTTGCTTAGATAAGTTTGGTATTAGATGGATGTTGAACTATTGGCAGGAAGAAAATAAGAGTTAACTGCCGTTAATCCGGAAAAAACCAATCCCTATCCCTATTCTTAAAAAGGTTTTATTGGTTCTTAATTAATTTACTTCATAAATCATCTTAGCCTTTCTTATTTTAAACTGTTTGAGGGTGTATGGGAGGGCATATTGTGCCATTTATTGCCAAAATACGTGCAATATTACACGGCGATTTTCTGCCCTTCCATGCTCAAACATATTGCTGGCGATAGGTTGAGTTTCGCCTTTAGCCGTTATTTGCAGTTTATCAATCGGTAAACCGCGCTGTTGCAAATACTGCGCAACTGCCCGCGCACGCGCCTGCGAGAGCTGAAGATTATATTCAGGGGTGCCGCGGCTGTCGGCATGCCCTTCTACGGTTATACTAACCACATTTCGAGCTAATAACTGCGGCACAAACGAATCTAAAAGGGTAGCCATTTTAGGTGCGATAAAACTTTCGTCAAAGCCAAAATATACCCCCGGAATAAGCAAAGTATCGGGGTTGGCAGCCGTAGGCGGATATTCGAGCAGCGGAACAAACAAATTATTGTCGGTAAATAAAGGCAAAGGACTTATTGAAGTTAGATTTTTGTTTTCTGTGCTGGTTGTGTAGCTGCCACCCTCGTTATTAATAGTATCAATTCTTAATGGTGAGAATATTGGCAACGCTGGCGTTGATTTAATTTTGGGTTTAAATCCTTTTTTAATAGGGTTGCCTTGCTCGTCAAAAATGGTATGCCGGCTTTTGTCATTTTTTATACGTTTAGTTGCGGCAAGGGCTTCTTGTCCACCACATGGTTGAGCAGTTGAATTTCCGTCATTGGCCGCATATAAGCTCACTGCATCTATATAATATCTAAGTTCGTCCCAGCTAATTTGTTGCCTTATACTATCGGGTATTTGTGTAAAATTACCTATCACTAAAAATTTTTCGTTGCCGTTAGCTACAAAGGGCATACTTATTTTTTGCCATTTGTTTGGCTTTAATTCGTTTGTATCAGATGAAACCTTAGGTACTGTTTGCATTAAGCTATCGCGTTTACCCAAGGGGTCGGTACTAGTAAATGCAACACCAATCGGAAAAAAATGTGCCTGGGGCACACGCAAATGCAAGGTTAAAATATATGGGTTGCCAGCTATAAGTGGGCAAATAAGTTCGGTTTGTAAATAATCGCGGATTTGTTTTTCCTTGCGATGTAAAATTACCAAACTGCAAAAACAATTGCCATCTTTAGCTATCCGGTTTTTAACAACGTAGTGTTTATCACTTAACGAAACCTCCTTCCAGGCTTGAGGTGCACAGTTTTGGCCATATTCAAAGCAAATGTTTTGTACTTCCATACTGCCGTTTACTATATAATTAAAAGCTTGTGAATTTTGAGACTGCGCAAATAAAAACGGTAAACACAAACAAAAGCAAAAACAAAATACCAAGTAAAATTTTACCCAAGAAAACAATATTAAATAACGACAATAACACCGAAAAAACATAAACCAAATAATTTTTAGGAGAAGACAAAATTTGCGTTGTTTTATCCGGAAAATAAATTAAAATCCAATACTAATAACGACTAAACTGGGCGGTAAATTGTACTTTCTTATTCTATGTTTCAATTTAACAACTACCTATTGCCTACTTGCGCGGGTAAGCCTGTCGTTAATGGCAATGCCTATACCGTAATTGGGGGCGTATTGTGCAATAATCAGGTTCAAACCCATGCTGTCTAACAGGTGGAGGGCATTGTAAAGGTTATAAGCGGCCTCGTCTAAATTGCCATTGTTCGACAATATACTGATATATTTAATTTGGGGGTAAGTTGCTTTTAATTGCGCCTCGTTTGCGGTATTGACTGTAAAGGCAATAATTCCTATTTGCTCGTTTGGGTTTAAGGTTAGGTTTGCCAAAGTTTGGTCTAAATTATGGGTAAGCAGCAAAGGAGTTCGTGGCGAATAATGCAAGCGCAGTTGTCCCGGCGTTAGGGGGGTATTTGATGGCAAGGCAGGGGCAAGCGCAGTCTTTCCGGCAATTTTTTCAATTTCAAACAGTGGCAGCGCGCCTTGTCGGTACAATATAGGCTGGTTAGTTTGGGCATCAAAGCCAATAATAGTGCTTTCAATACCCTTGGCACAGGGGCCGCCCTCTAAAATATAAGGTATTTTGCCTTGTAATTGCTGGTAAACATGTGCCGTTGTTGTGGGACTAATGTACTGAAAAGGGTTGGCACTGGGTGCCGCTAACGGAAAATTTAATTGCTGCAATAAGGACAAACTTACCGGATGGTTGGGCATTCGCAAACCTACCAAAGGCAAATTGGCGGTAACAATATCAGGTATCAGTGCTTTTTTAGGTAATAATAAAGTTAGCGGACCAGGCATAAAGACCTGCGCTAAATCATATGCTAAATCCGGAATATAAGCAGCGTATTTAGTCAAATCGTCAAGTTGAGCAATATGCACAATAAGCGGGTTATAGGCAGGCCGGTTTTTAGCTTCAAAAATTTTCTGCACAATATCGGCCTCCAATGCATTGCCCGCCAAGCCATAAACCGTTTCGGTAGGGATGGCCACAATTTGCCCATCTGCAAGTAATTGGGCTGCTTTTTCAATACTATTGCCAATAGTAGTTTGCATGGTGTTGAAATAGTATAATTATGCTATTTTTTGCTAATTAGCAACAAAGCCAAAAATGTTAAGGCGGCATTAATTAACAACAGCTCGAAACCCATTTTATAGCCCCAAAATAATTGCGCCGAATAGGTAAACAAAAAATAACAAATAACTGGAGGCAAAATACAAATAACCGGAGTGTATTTATCGGCAATTTGGCGTTTGGTGTAAAGGCCAAAGGCAAACAAGCCCAATAATGGCCCGTAGGTAAACGAGGCCACCCTAAAAACTGCCGTTATTACCTCTTGTTTAAGCGCATAGTTAAAAAATAAGATGACAACTAAAACGACCAAAGTAAAACTAATATGCACTTTTAGGCGGGTTTGTGTCAGTTTTTTCTCCGGATATTCTCCGGATGCTGTTTTTTGCTCAAAATCTAAAAAATCAACACAAAACGAGGTAGTCAAGGCTGTTAAGGCCGAGTCAACACTTGAATAAGCGGCAGCGGTTAAGCCTACCAAAAATAAAATACCCACCCAAGGGGCAAAATTTTCAAAGGCTAACTGCGGAAACAAATAATCGCTGTTTTTGGGCAATACTAAACCTTTTGCCTGCGCATATACATACAACAAAGCACCTAAACCCACAAAGCACATATTTACAAACAGCAAAATAGTGCTGGAGGTGAGCATGTTTTTTTGAGCTTCGGGCAAGCTGCGGCACGAGTTGTTTTTTTGCATCAGGTCTTGGTCAAGGCCGGTCATGGCAATAGCTATAAATGCGCCGCTTAAAAACTGTTTGAAAAAGTAATTATCGGGTCGCCAATCCCAAAAAAAGCATTGCGAGTAAGGGCTGTCGGCAACGGCCTGCCAAAGTCCGGATGTACCCAAGCCTAAATCGTAGCCAATATAGCCAATAGTAACAAAAACAGTTAGCAGCATTACTGTTGTTTGCAGGGTATCTGTCCAAATAATTGTTTTAAGGCCGCCGCGCAAGGTATAAGCACCAATTAAAATTAAGGTAATAATTACATTGGCATAAAAAGGCACCCCCCATTTGTCGAACAAAAATACTTGCAACACTACGGCTACCAAATACAACCTAAATGCTGCGCCAATTGTGCGCGAGAGTAAAAAAAATCCGGCGCCGGTTTTATAGCTATACCATCCGAAACGTTTGTGCAAGTAGCCATATATCGAGGTTAGCTGCATCTTATAATACAAAGGCAATAATACTAAGGCAATAACGGCGTAGCCTACCATATTGCCCAATACCACCTGCATATACGAAAACGACCCGTTTACCGACCCCAATTTACCAACCGCCCCCGGCACCGAAATAAACGTTACTCCCGATATAGATGCACCAATAACCCCATAAGCCACTACCCACCAAGGACTTTGATGTTTGGCTATAAAAAAATTATCGTTACTGGCATCTTTACCCGTAATATGGGCAATTACAAATAATAAAACTATGTATCCGAGTACTACGGTAAGTATCAACCAAGGCTGCATATTGTTTTAAAAGAGCTTTATTTTACTACCACTACTTTTTGAGGGGCAAAATTACCCGTTACCTGCATGATGTACAAACCCGCCTGAAGCTGCGAAATATCTATATTAAACCTAGTTTGTTGAACTGGTAGGGTTAAAATATTTTGCCCTATCATATTATATAAATAACAATAAGTATTTGGTTTGGGCGTAATGGGCAACTCAATATTAATTTGAGGTTGCAAATGGGGCTGAGTTGGGTTAGGCCAAATGGTTAGTGGCAACAGTTGCGAGGTGTTATTGTAATTGTTACTTGGTGGTGGCGTAATACCCGTAAAAGGTTGGTTTTGTGCAGCAAACGTAGGTGGCAAATATACAAACTCGCCCGAGCCATTTGGCAAGCGCCCCCAAGCAATATCGTTGGGCAGACTTGGAATTATTACTTTGTTAATGGCTTGTTTGTCCGATCCGTATAAAATTACCTCTTCGCCGGTTGCCGACAATTTAAAATTGGCATGAAGCCCCTGTTGCGATAAATTATTATCAGCCCATACAATCAAATAACCTTTTGCCGGAATGGTGGTATTGTCCGGAAAAGCCCATTTATAAGGCTCAGTTGAATTATCGCTTAGGGTGTATCCTTTTAAGCTAATGTCTTGGGCTGTATTATTGTGCAGTTCAATCCAGTCATCAAATTCGCCATTGGCATCGGTTTGGCCTGCTACGTTATTAGTTACGATTTCGTTAATTACTACATCTCCGGCAGTTGCAATATTATAAAATTCCCACTCGGCGCGGGCTGGCGAAAAAATTCCCGCCTCGTTGTTTTCGGCATATACGTAATACTGAACATCGGCAGCTTGTAAATTAAGGGCTACGCCCCAGTTGCCGTCATTGGCAGCGCCGTCTTCATGGGCGCCGTCGTCAAACATGGGCAGTTTAGTAAATATGCCCCAAGGGTTGTCGCGGTAGCCAACAAATACGGTGCTTGCGCCGGGTGCATTGGCAGTTATATAAACAGTACCAAATGGTTTAGGCGAGCCTTTAACAAGGGGAGTTTCTAAGTTGGGGGCGGCAGCTTTCATTTCCGGAGTGTTTAGCAAATGTGTTATTCGGGCTTCCATTAGCTCGCTTATGCCTATAATATTGCCAACCGACTGGGTTACGTTGTCGGTAAACTGTTGGTACGAGAAAAGTTTGTTGGGGTCGTCTTTTAGTGCTTGTTCAATAGTTTGTTGCAATTGGGTAATGCGGTTAAGGTAGGCCTTGTCAGAAAAATTTTCGGTTAATATGGTTTTAAAATGGGCTAAATACATGCGTTTATACAAGGGGTTGGCCATAGGCTGGGCAATTAGCGGAAACTGTTGTGGTTTGTCGGCATTGTATAGGGGCGGTAATTCTTGCAGTTCTTGTGGAGTAAAAGTATTATTAGGCGGTGGTACACCTGCTTTATTTTTAAAAACGCCAAAGGTTTCGTTAAAATCCCATGGCAGTATATTAAACCGGTGATTTTGGTCTTGGTAGATGTAAAAATTATGCGGAATATTAATAGGTGCATCTAAATTAACGGTAACATTTAAAATTGCCAGAAACCATAATAATCTATCGACATCAATAACCTTTTCCATTTTGTTTTGGTTATTATTAAAGGTGTCGCACAAATTAACGAGGTCTTTCCAGCCATCTTTCGACTCCTTATCGTAAATATTTTTGTAGCAAGCACTGTCTTGCCCTAAGTAGGCTAAAACGGCAGATGGTCCGGGCGGGCATCCGGAAGGGGGCGGCCCTGGGTTGTCAGAATCGCCTTTGAAAAATGGCGAATCGTTGTCGTATGAAAAATATTGTTTAAGCATGTCTTTATTAACAGCTTCAACATTGGTATAAATGCCTATGTATTCGCCGTTGATATATACTTTTGCGTAGTTAGCTTTTGAAGCGGGCATATAATTTCGGGCAATTTCGTAACCAAATACCTCGCGCACAAGGGTTGGGTCGTTTTTACCGTTCGACAGTTTAATGGTATTGTAGCTTTGGTAGTCTTGGCCAGGCACCAAATAATTGAGGTCTATATGTAAGGGGTTCTTTTTTTGATTGGGTTTGTACGAGCTATTGCCTTTGTAACGAACGCCAATGTTGTTGAACACTTCGGTTTTGTTTATAGTTAATTTACCCTTCAGCAAATCGTTTCCATCGCCAATGGTAAGGTTATTGTCCATAATTTCGTCCCAGTTGCTTTCTTTAAATTCAATTTCTATGGTTTGAATAACTGCGGGGTCGTAAAATGTTGTTTGGCCAGTAGCAGGCAATAACCATAAAACAGATATGAAAAATACAGCGAGCGTATGGAGGTTTTTTTTCATGGTTAAAAGACAAGTTAGTTTAGTAAATTTATCCGGATAAAACATAAAATTGGTAAACGTGTGGCTTAATAATTGTTAATCATATTATAAAGGTAAGGTCTGTTTAGTTTGGTTGCAGCAATAAAGTTAATTAAAGCGTATTTATTTGGGCAACAAAGCTAAGTATAAGTTGCCATAGTTTAAAATGGTAAGCCCTATATTATTGTTAGTGTGGTTTATAAATGGCTAATACCCGCAATTAAAATTGTGGTGGGAAACCGTGTATATAGTCTTGAAGCATGAAAATTTCGGCAGGCTCAATTCATCGATTTCGGCAGGCTCAATTCATCGTTTTTAGGATTAGCTTGATTTTTACCCCCTACTACCGCATCATTTTTTCCGGATGAAAGAGAAAAAAACACCCCTGCAAAAATAATATTCTTTTTTACAGGGGTATCTGTTACTATGGGGTGAGTTACCGCAACAAGGTAATATTGCCTTTTGTTGTTTCAGTTAATCCGGATAAAGGGTTGATGTAGGTAAGTATATACACATACACGCCTGCGGGTGCGGGACTGTTGTTGGGCAAGGCTCCGCTCCAGCCCTCAAAAGCATTGCCACTAAAAACCCTTTGCCCCCAACGGTTATAAATGGTTAGTTGCGCTGCTTGGGTAATTGCTTGGTTTTGTTGTAGAGCAAAGCGGTCGTTGATGCCATCGTTGTTGGGGCTAAACGCCGTGGGTAGTGCAAACTGCTTGCAATACGGTTTAATTTCTATTGACGTAATTTTAGATATACTAAGCGTATCGCCCCATTTTATATAGTTAACTTGGTAAGCGCCCGGTTTGTTTATAATTATTGTTTGCGTAGTGTCGCCGGTATTCCACCGGTAGCCAAAGGTTGCGGGTGCTTGGCTGGCGGTTATAGTAATGGGTTGCAGGCAAATAATACTATCTAAAGCGGTAATGGTAGGCTTAGGTATAGGCAAACTGCTTAATTTAACCACCCACCCATCAGATTTGCCATAGTTTTGCGTTAAATGCCCATCGTTTGAATAAGCATACCCGCATACATAATAATTGCCCAAACCATCCGGATAAATGCCTTTACCGTTTTCAGAATTTGAGCCGCCCAATGTTTTTTGCCAAACGATATTGCCTTCGGTATCTAATTTTAAGACCCAAATATCGGCACTATTGTCAAATTTGTTTCTCACATCGCCATCAGTTGAAGAGGTGTTTCCAACCACCAAAATACCGCCATCGGTATCAGCACAAACATAGCTTGCTGCTTCGCCGCTACTGCCACCATACGTTTTTTGCCAAAGCATTTGCCCTTCATGGTTTACCGCAACTATATAAACTTGAGACTCGTTCAACTCATTTGAACTATGACCCACCCCCACTACTCCTTTTGAAAACGCAGATATGCCCCAAAGTATTTCGTAACCTGATGTTCCAAACAAGCCATGCCATTGGTATTGCCCATTGACATCGTATTTTAACAAAAAGGCATCGCTTTTTCCATGTGCATCTTTATACAAACTATCGCCTGAAGATTCAGTAAATCCTGCCCCTATAATTGCGCCGTTTGGCATTACAAAAGCAGTTGTCAAATAATCGTAAGGCATTGGAAACCCAGTTTCATTAAATTTGCGCTCCCATAGTATTGCTCCTTGTTTATTTATTTTAGCAATATAGGCAAACTCATGAGGGAGGTTAAAACCAGAGTTATTATATCCACCATATAAGTAATAATGATTATTATTTGCTTTAAAACTTGTGCGGTAACCATCAGGCTCGAAGACATTTGGATGAATTGGTTTAGTTACCATTGCTTTTGTTGGGTTTATACTTAGGTCTAATGAGGTTTCAACCAACCATTCTAATATTCTAAGGGTATCCGGAATTGCGTAAAAATCGCCATCGGTTGTAGAATTAGCATACACGCCTAACAAAATGCTATTTTTCTCAACTATTAACCCCGAAATATTTTCTGATTTGTTGCCGCCAATGGCTGTTGTAGCTAAGGTGTTTCCGGCGGTATCTATTTTTAAAACCCAAGCATCGTCGTATTTGTGGTAGTTAGGTACATTTGCATCATTAGAGCGTATGTTGCCCGTTATAAGTAGGCTGTTATTGTTTATAGGGTTTATTTGTCTAAAATAATCTGCCTCTGAGCCGCCAAAACTTTTTTGCCACACTATATACGGTGTTTGCGCCCTAATTTGTGTATTTAAAAACAGGCAAACCAATAAATATAATATAAGTAGTTTAATCTTTTTCATGCGTAATATATAAATAAGGTATAGGGCAAACTACAAATTGGCGTTCTCCCTACAAACAAAGTTAAACAATATTAGTATATAATTATTTTTTGGGTACAAATAGAGTGCTGCTCATTTGTTAGGCGCAATATGTACATACCCGGCTGCAATTGCGCCAATGCTTTGTGAACTGTTGTAGGTGTAACCGACTGTGATACCATTAAAGTACCATGTACAGAATATACCTCAATAGTTGCTATAGTATAAGTATTGTCGTTTATGCAAATATGCCCCAACTGCCAATTTGATGTGTTTTTTGTTAATTTTTTTAAACTTAAATTACTATTCGTAATGTCAAAATTAAATACGCCTCCTCCCTTTGGCACGGCAGTACTGTCGTTAGCCAATTTATGGGTTATAAAATAGCTAAAAGTTGTTGGTGTGGGTATGGCAATATTGTTGCGCTCGAAACTTAAACCAACTGTATGCCCTTGGTTTGCCGCTATTAAAATATTAGGTATAACAGCACGAGTGTGGTCGGTGATTACCGCTTTTTGTAAACTAAGCGGCGCAATTCCCTGTGCCACAAAATTATTAGTTGCCCATTTTTGCCATAACATACTATCCATTAACAATATAATATCGCCAAATTGAGTCAAATTATTTTGACTTGAGAAAGGACTATAGTTGTACACTTCTATATTATGCAAACTTGCCAAATTTGAATTATTATTGATGTATAGGGTATTGATATTTGCCCCTGTTGAATTGCTCGGTTCGCCGCCGGGTTCGGCTAATAGCACTGCATTTTTTGTAGCTATACAATTTTGATGATACACTAACTCAAAGGTTGGTCGTGTTTCGGTGTCGTTTTCTTGCGGAAATAATTTGTTTATATTAAACTCTCCAGATTTTATTATCACCAAAAAACATACCATTGGTCCTTCTTCGTCGTCTAAATCTAATTGCGGATACCACGTAAGGTCGGGGGGTTGCCAGTTAAAGGTTAGTATTTTTTCTGAGTTTGCAGGAAAATTTATAATATCCTCTGAACCTATTTTACCACCTGCCGGATGCCCATTTATTTGGTTGTCAATAGACGCCACCCAATGCAGAGGCCATAATTCATCTGTTCTTGCCCTTGTCCAATAAACATCCACCGTAGTCAAATTTGCATTAGCACAGCTATGGTTTAAAACCCGAACTCGTAAATAATTATCACTATTATCGAGTTTTTTTGTAGGGTTTTGGTGCCCTCCGCACTCGGGGTCATATAAACAATTCCAAATATCGGGGCTATCCCAAACATCGTTCCAATCGCCCATATCTGACGTAGAATTGGGTTCTTTGCCTACATCGGTATAGCCGTCTCGTATCCACACATCTTTTTGCCCTTTTACTTTTTCTCTATAAGGAATACCCACATCTACTATCCGTTGATATTGCCCATCTGTAAATTGATTACAGCAATCTTTAAAATGCCATTGAAACATAATATTGTCTTGTAGTGGTGTGTAATAGTCACCATTAATATCACAAATATCGCAGGGGCTTGGGGCCACACAATCATAATAGTCCGCGAGTAAACATTTGCCGATTGGGTCAGGGTATAAACAAGCACTAATATTGAAAAGATTGTCTTCACCGATATCAGCAGGCGTATCGCATACTCTATCGCCCGCCGTTTCACAGTTAGTACCATTTACAAGTTCATCTGTAACCTCCTCATCTCCATAGCCATGGGTATGGATTAACGAAAAAAAATGCCCTACCTCATGCCCTAACGCTAAACCAAAATCAACATCCGGATCTGAGTCGTAAGCAAGGTTAATAAAAACTCTATCGGCTAATGATTCGTTTGGTTTGGTATATCCCACGTCCCATCCTGAAAATACAAAATATACATTTATCGTTCTTAGCACATCATTCATTTGTGCCAGTTGTTGTTCGTGTTCTGGTTTTGTTAAAAACCAATAAGGTGAGTTTGTAATATAATTTCGAGGACTGCACTCATAAAAATGAATATTCGGTATAGGGGTTTTATTGTAATAGTCATTTAGCAATACAATATATCCATCTATGTCGGTGTCTGATATAAGGCAGGTATTTTCATCGCCTTCACATACTACATGAAAGGTAATTGGCACTTCAATAGGTAGTTGGTTTTCTTCTTCTTCTTGGTTTGGAATTGATTGTGGCTGTGCCGCAAGGATAGAATCTAAAATGCTAATAATAGCATTATCAAATTTAGTTCCACAACCCAAGGTGCCAAAATTTTGCCCCTTTGCCGTTGGGCTACTGCCTATAAAACCAATAAATAACAACATATATAAAAGGTATTTATACCCCCCCCCCCATATATGTAAAAGTGAACAATGTGTTGGTTAAGTTACCAACAAGGCGTGTGCTGTATTGAAACAGCGCGTTGTTTTTGTTTTTGTAACACATAATTTTTAAAATTTAAAATGAAAATTATATTAGGTAGCGGCAAATTTAACGCATTTTTTATTTAATTGCAAAAAAGTTGAGATAAAACAAACGTCTTAAATATGATTTTTTGCTTAATGGGTTTGTGAGAGAACTCTCCCTAATTGCCTGAATGAAGAGGAAACCCACGCCTGCCGCCGCAATTTCCTCCGGATAATTTTTTTGAAGCCTTTTGCTTAGTGCTTGAAAACTCCGGATACTTGCCACGCAAAGGCATTTTTCTGCTCCCAAAACTGTTTATAAACTTTGGAATAAATAAGTTGAAAATTTATTTCAAGAAATGACAAAAAAATGACATTTTTTTTATAAAAAAATATAGGCATCCATTTTTTAGTCGTAAATTGAGGCTCAAATTCTGCGATTAATGTTAGCTAACCTTCATGCGTCTGTACCACCACAGACGTAGCGGCTTGTTATCCCTTTTTTTCTTTTTATATATATTTTTTACTACAAAAATTGCCTTACCCCCATGAAAATTACTCCTGCCGAATTGCTGCTAATTGAGGCTCAACTGCCACACGATGGTATTAAGCGTATTGCCAACGACCTTAACATACCCGAAGAGGTAGTTGCCAATTATTTTAGGGTTGCCAAACAGCACACCATTGCAACCGACCAAATGTTTGCTAATTTTACTGCTGGCCCTTACAGCGCCGCCCCTGCCACCTACGACGAAAATATGGTGGTTGAACTGGCTAAGGAACTATTAATATCGCATATCGAAATTATGTGAAACGAAATAATTTTGGTCGGTCAATTAAAAGCAAACGACAAAAGCCATAAATGCTACTAAACATAGCAATTTATGGCTTTTTATTTAATTTGCCTTTATTCTTAATTAGCAATTACTGGTGTTAAAATACAGAATTACTTGAACCTTTTTTAAAGTTTTGGCCAAACAAAACAGCGACGCCTTTAATTGTTACCACGTGTAACAAAGTCCGGCACCAATAGAGGGTGCTGCTGGCACTTTGCGACCTGCTAAAGCGCCATAACCCCAAAGATTTAATCCAAATCCGGCGGCAATGTCAATATTAAGTTTGCCTCCAAAGGCCATAAATTCTTGGTCATCGGTATAAAGTTCGGTTGTTTGGTTAAAATCAACAACGCTGCCATTTTTAAAACTTTTGCGCATATCTAAGACTGCCATTAACAAAACAGGTTTTAAAATTCGGTAGCCGCCTTCAATAATGGCACTAATATCGGTGCTATAACCATTCGTCCGGATATTAAAATTAGCATCGCCACCAACATGCCATTTGTTACCGCCCAAGCCAATTGCTACGCCGGGTGCAATTACTGAGGCATCGTAACCGGTGCGCAGGCCGGTTAGTTCATCGGCTTTTGCCGTTTGGGCATCGTACCTAAGGGTAGCAGCTAAATTGATTTTGCCTTTTAAAATTCCGTATTTGCCGCCAACGCTAATATTGCCCACGCCATTTAAACTGCCTTCGGGTCTGGGGCTTGCTCCTATTTTTTTGGCTTCGGTAAGTTTGTAGGGCGCGTTAAGCAATAAGGTTATATTGTTGGTAAGCCCATACTCAGCATACAATTGCAGGGTTTGGTCGGTAATTTCGCGCGTTAGGTTATCGGTAGTGCCTAAACTGCCATCGTCTAAATAGGTGGTGGTATAAGTAATATTGTTAAACCCAATTTGGGCAAA
This sequence comes from Sphingobacteriales bacterium, assembly GCA_016706405.1. Lineage (NCBI taxonomy): Bacteria > Pseudomonadati > Bacteroidota > Sphingobacteriia > Sphingobacteriales > Sphingobacteriales bacterium. Next base: position 434,941 of record JADJJT010000002.1, on the reverse strand, counting down.
CCCTTTGCCTTTATCTCTCGTCCAGCCGCCGCCGGCAAATGACGTATTGCTTAATGAAATCAATGCTACCGCAAATATTAGCAGCACCAAAGAATGAAAACGAAGGTAAACAATTTTATTCATAAAAATATAATTTAATTTGTTGTTCTAGATTCGGTTTAAAGTGAAATAAAAAATATAAATTATTTAGGCAAAGGTAGTAAAGGTATTGGTATTTTAACTCTTTTAATGTTTGAACTATATTATTTACGCTGTTTTTGAACGGATTAGTTATTTTTTATTATCAGTTACTATTCATTCGTAGATTTAATTATTTTGTTTGTTGTAAATTTACCTTTTATTTAGATTGCTCAGAAAATTTAAGTAGGCAAACAGGAATTGTACGATATAATAAACAAATGGAAAATACAAAATTAATTGCACTTTTAAAAACCTTAGACGACAAAACAATAAAACGATTTGCCGATTTTGTGCAATCGCCATTTTTCAATAAAAATAAGACCATTATTCGTTTTTGCGAGGTGGTATTGTCATTTTACCCCAAGTTTGAGCCGGCCAAAATTAATCGCGAAAAACTATTCAAAAAAATTTATCCGGATAAGGCTTTTCATTCCGGAACCTGGCATAATTTAATTTCAGATGTAATGGCTTTGTTTGAATCGTTTTTACAACAAATAAATCTTGAGTTACTGCCTGTTGATGCCGAGCTGTATTTAGTAAACCAATTAATTTACCGGAAAGACTACAAAACCGCCGAAAAAAAGCTTTTACAGCTACACCAAAATTTAACCACTGAACACCAGCCCGATGCACATACATACTATAACCAATTAAAAATAAATATAGGATTATGTCAAATTTATTTGGCAACATCGGCATTCGAAAAATACAGTAAAATTGTACAAAACAACCTTCAGACCGTTGCGCTGCTCAATTGGAATTTATCTATGGAAACCAAAATGCAAGCGCTTAATTTGTTGCAAGTGGCACGCCATACACCCATTGACTTAACAGTTTTAAACCAAATTATTACCACCTTTAACCCCAACGAAGCAACAACAAATAACAACCCTAATTTGTTGGCTTATTATTACGGTATTGCTATGATGGAACAACCAAATTGGCAAAATTACGGGCTGTTAAAACAAACTTACGAATTATATAAATCGGTGTTTACATGGAATATAAAACTTAATATTAACACCTTATTGAGCAATTACTTAAAACAAATGCAATTTAAACAACCGCTTACCCCGGTTTTGCACGAAGAACTTTTTAAACTGTATTTAGAGGCATATCCGGATATGGTAGCGATGCAAGGACATATTCCTGCCAATTTATTTGATAATATTGTGTTAGAAGGGCAAAAATTGCGCAGTAAAAATTGGGTTCTGCAGTTTATTGCCGAAAATATAAAATACTGGCCTAACCCCGCCACGCAACAAGCCTACCAACTGTTTGCCCAAGGGCGACTTTTATTGGCCCAAGGCGAGTTGCACGAGGCCATTGCTTTGTTGGCCAACGCCGAGCCGTTTATTGAAAATGGCTATTTCGATACCAAATTGCTGTTAATGTATGCTTATTTTGAAACCAATAACGACGACGCCTTTGAATTAACCCTCGATGCCTATAAAAACACCGCTAAAAACCACCCCGAGTTAGCCGAGCACCATGCAAAATACATTCCAAACATGTTATGGTTATTGCCCAAATTACTAAAATTAAAAAACCAGTACAGCAACAAACGCTATCAGCAGCTACAAACATTTATTGAAACCGACACTACTTATTTACACAGCAAAACCTGGGCGCTTAAACAACTAACCCAAATTGAACACGCTATTAATGCCGCACAAGGCGCAAAAAAACGCCGCTGGGCTTAATACATTAATTGAACAGGCACTACTTTTTTTTGACTGCCCCCGCCGATGTAGTAGTTTTACTTTTTTTACTTTTGCGTTTAGGCATAGTTTCGGGCGGAAGCAATTGGTTGCGAATCATGGCCGAATTATGACGTTGAATAACAGCTTTGAGCGGTACCAATAAGCTATCGGCAATTTTCCGGAATTCCGGATTCGCCAAACTATCGCCAACTAACAATAAATTATTAGCCTCTAAACTATCTGTTTTGTAAGCGTATAAGCCAGCAATTTCTTCGCCGTCAAATTGCAGCGCGTAGTCGTTGGTAATATATTGGTAGGTATTGTCTTGAAAATTAAATGCACACCTTACAATACTCGAATCGGGGCTCAAAAAACTATGCCCAAATGCCGAATAAGGCAGGTCATAATTAAGATAATCCATTACCGAAGGTAAAATGTCTGATTGTTGGGTTACAAAATCGATACGTTTGCCTGCCAAACTTTTATCTTCCGGATGATAAAATACAATCGGAATCATAAATCGGCCAACATGGGTTTTATTGCCAACCGAAATCGTTGGGCCACAATGGTCGGCCACCAACACAAATAAAGTATTTTTGTACCAAGGTTGTTTTTTTACGGTTTCAAAAAATTGTTCTAAGGCATAATCGGCATAACCTACACTTTGCAACAATTCATCGCCCTTAAACCGCCCTTCAAAGCCGGGCGGCAAAGCATAAGGCTGGTGAGACGACAAAGTAAATATTGACGCTACAAATGGTGGTTTTAACTGATTTATTTTTTCGGCACTAAACTGTAAAAATGGGCCGTCAAAAATGCCCCAGGTGCCATCGAAATCGGCATCGTTATTATACTCGCGGCGACCGTAATAGTGGTCAAAACCCTCCGATTTTGCAAAACTGTCGAAATTGAAAGAGCCGTTTTGTGCGCCATGAAAAAATGCCGACTCGTAGCCCTTCTTTTCAATAAACCCGGAATACCTAAAATCCAACTTTGTTGGTAGTTCGAGGCAATATAGGGGTCGTGCATCAAAACGGGCAAACTTGCCAATATGGCCGGTACGCCTTGGTTGCTTTGTTTTCCGTTCGAAAACGCATTAGTACATAGTAGGCCTTTTTGTGCCAAACTGTCTAAAAACGGGGTATATGATTTTCCGGAAGGATTTAATCCGGTGTAAATTGACGAAAAGCTTTCAACAATAAGTATTACAACGTTTTGTGGCTTAAACTTGCTTTTTTCTTCCGGATAAAAATAGATATTACACAAACTGTCTAACTGTTGAGGGCTAAAATAAGTCGGTTCAACGATATTTTTTCGGGCAATCGAATGAATAATATTAAACGGGGTGTTGTTTACAATTGGCACTAAATTTTGCTCTACGTAATAAGCGGCAGTTAGTGGTTTAATGGGTTTTAACGATACGCCACCTCGCATACCTAAAATAGTAAGTCCAATACCCAATATAAAAATAGCAATTTGTGCTAACCATTTATGGGGCATTTGGTAGGTTTTAGGGGCTGTACTTTTATAAATGCGGGCAATAGCCCAAAATAATAAAAAACCAAGAATAAATAAAAACCAAAAATCGCGGAAAACCTGCCCAAGGCGCAAGGCAAAATCTTTGGCGGTGCCTAAAATACCTATATCGGCGCGTTTAAGCTGGTACTTGTAAAACTCAAGGTCGGTAACGGCAAAAAATAAGGCGGGCAAATTAAATACAAAAAACAGTATTTTTAACCCTATTTGATAGGCTTTGTATTTGCGAAAAGGGAAAGGCAATAAATGGCCGACAACAAACAAAGCATTAACGTACAAAATGGCCGAAATATCGAACCGCAAGCCATGAAAACAAATGTATAATAATTTAGCCAACCCAACATTAGGGAACAAGCCTATATTGTAGCCAAAAAAGGCAAGGCGCAAAATTGTGTAAATAGCCATTACAATAAGCAGTCGCTTGCATAATAGCCCAAAATGTAGCCATTGCGATGCAGTAGCGGTAACATGTGGCGGGTTATTGGCCGATTTTCGACTTATCATGGCAGTAGTAATAGTAATTCGTTGATGTGTAGCTAATTGGTTTTGGTTGTCGCTTAAAAATTAAACAGTATCGGGCAATTTCACCTTATTGCATTCATTTATTGGGTTTGTTAGGTGAATGCCTTTAAACTTAAGTCTAAACTTTGGCTTGAGTGGGTAAGTGCGCCCACCGATATAAAATCGACACCCGTTTGGGCGTAGGCAGCAATGGTTTGCAGGGTAATACCCCCCGAAGACTCGGTTTCGTAGCGACCATTTACCATTTGTACGGCCTGGCGGGTTAGTTCGGGGGTAAAATTGTCGAACATAATGCGGTTAATTTGGCCTACGGCAAGTGCTTCTTCTAACTCGGTTAAATTGCGCACTTCCAATTCAATTTTTAAATGCGATAATCCTTTTTCGGTTAAATATTTTTGGGCTGCTGATACAGCTTTGGTAATACCGCCACAAAAATCGTGGTGGTTGTCTTTAATCATTAGCATATCGTACAAGCCAAAGCGGTGATTATAGCCGCCGCCTATGCGCACTGCCCATTTTTCGAGAAAACGGATGCCGGGTGTCGTTTTGCGGGTGTCGAGAATTTTGGCTTTGGTGCCAGCAATTGCCTTAACATATTGGTTGGTTAGGGTGGCTACGCCGCTCATGCGCTGCATACAATTTAGTACCATTCGTTCGGCTAATAAAATACTGCGTATAGGCCCGCTCACTTCAAATGCTATGTTGCCGGGTTCAATAGGGGTGCCATCGAGCAAGTAAATTTGCAAGGCCAAATGGGGGCTTACTTTATGAAAAATGCGTTCGGCAACGGCAACTCCGGCCAATATTCCGGATTGTTTTACCAATAGGCGCGCTTTACCCTCGGCAAATTCCGGAATACAAGCGTTTGAAGTATGGTCGCCTTCGCGCACATCTTCGGCTAATATTTGTTCTATAAACTTATCTAAAACATCGGGCGATACCAACATAAACAGGTTTTTTAGTGGAGTGCAAATTTACGATTTAATGCTAATTTTTACTATTTTTTAGATTTATAAATAGAAGTCTTTCGTCCTAATTCAAGCCGGGTTTGATTAGGCAAAAAAAATCCGGATGAAGTGCTGTTGGCAAATGCACCACATCCGGAAGTGAAAAAATAATTTATTTGGCCAGTTTCTTTCTAAAAAAATCTCGGGCTTAATACTTTCCCATCGCTGCCAAAATCATCATTACCTTTATTGCCAAGGTCAATACCCAGCATAATCTCGTGCGAGCCGCTGCCAAAAGTTTTAAGTTGGCTTAGGGTTAGGTCGTAGGCATAGCCTATGCGCAGTTGTTTGTGGTTAAATTGCAACATAACGTCTATGGCGTCTGAGTTGCGGTAGCCTACACCTATGCCAAATTTGTTGTCAAAAATAAGGTTAGCATTAACATCAAAAGTAACAGGCGAACTGTTAGGTGTCATTTTTACTAAGGCGGTTGGCATTAACTGTAATTTTTCGCTAAGCGGGAACAAATAGCCGCCTGTTAAATAGAGGTGTAAAAATTGTTTGGCTTCAAGGGCTATTTCGTCTAATTTTTGGGCTAAAATATGTGGGGCCGACAATCCGGCATAATAGTTTTCGCCATAAAAAAATGCGCCCAAGCCAAAATTGGGTAAAATTTTACTCGATTCGTTTATGGCGTTTGGGTCATCGGGGTTTAATATATTGCCCGCATTGCCCCAGTTTGAGGCGTAGTGCCAAAAGCCGGCGGTTAAACCCAAGGAAAGGGTATTTTGCTCGCTAACCGGTAAATGATAGGCATAATTGCCAAATAAACTGGTGCGGTTATGCACCCCAATTCTATCGGTTTCGACCCAGCCGCCTACGCCCATGTTTTGGTTTGTAATTGGGCTATGTCCGCTTAATACAAAGGTTTTAGGTGCCCCCTCAACGCCTACCCACTGAAATCGCCCCAAGGCGGTAAAGTTAAGTGCGCCGCGTGTGCCGGCATAGCCAGGGTTAAAGGCCAAACTATTAAACATATAGTGAGTGTATTGGGCATCTTGCTGGGCAAAAGCCGTATTACTGCTAACTAAACCAAGTAAAAAAATAACAACGCCAAAGCACAATACTAAACGCATACTAACAATTAAGCTGTGAATCTTATAAAAAACAATAACAAGAAGCAAAATTACACATTTTTACCCAGAGTTAAACGTTTGCAGGCATTTAAACGCAAAATTCAAGTTTGGGTGAAATAATTCATCCGGATTAAGAAACATTCTGTTTAGTTAATATGCTGTTTAAATTTACTATATTTTTTAAATTTTTTACTAAACAAACCATCAGAGAACGTCTAAATAATACTAATTAGCAGTATATTTGTGAAGCACTCATTAAAATACCTTTCACACAGTTAAACTATAGTTCAGTTAACCCAACTTAGATGCCCTACCTCATGGCTTTATCCGGATTATTTATTAAAAAGGGTCTCGAATTAGGAGATGCCGCCGTTAATACTCGCACACTGCCAAATTTATTAGCAGCCCCCTCGCCTTGGGATTTGCAAAAAAAAGTATTAAAAAAACTAATTTCAAAAGCCCAGTGGACAGGGTTTGGTCAGTATTATCATTTTAGCAAGTTATTGCAGGCGCAAAACTTAGCCCAAGCATATAAACAGACCATACCTGTTTTTGACTACGACAAACTGTTTAACGAATGGTGGCATGGCTACCACAACTGGAAACCAAACCAACCCCCACCCGAAAACATAACATGGCCCGGAAGCGTAAATTATTTTGCCCTCAGCTCGGGCACAGCAGGCGCACCCAGCAAACGCATACCTATTACCAAAGCCATGATGCGCGCCATGCAACAAGCCAATATCAGGCAGTTTATGAATTTAACCCATTTTAATTTGCCCAATAATTTTTTCGAAAAACAAATTTTAGTTTTAGGCGGCTGCACAAAACTACCTACCCATTTATATTATAAAGAGGGCGATTTAAGCGGAATTTTAGCTAGCCAAGTGCCATTTTGGATTGGCAATTTTTATAAGCCGGGGCAACGCATTGCTAGTATGCCCAACTGGAACGAACGAATTGACGAAATAGCCCGCTTAGCCCCAAACTGGGATATTGGTACTATTTGCGGTGTGCCCTCGTGGGTGCAACTATTAATGCAGGCAATAATTAAACGCCATAATATAGGGCACATACACCAAATTTGGCCTAATTTACACGTTTTAGTACATGGTGGTGTTTCTTTCGAGCCGTACCGTAGTGTATTTAAACAACTGACACACCACCAATTAGTAACTATTGATACCTATTTGTCGTCTGAGGGATTTATTGCTTTTCAAAACCAGCCCAATACCACAGCCATGAAAATGGTGCTTAATAATGGTATTTTTTTTGAATTTATACCCTTTAACGATACCAATTTTGATGCCAACGGCACGCTCAAACCAAATCCTCAAACCCAGTTTATTAATGAAGTAACAGAAGGCATTGATTATGCCATAGTAATGAGTACCTGCGCCGGAGCCTGGCGCTATACTATTGGCGACACCATACGTTTTACCAATGTAAAAAATGCCGAAATTATTGTTACCGGCCGGACCAAACATTTTTTAAGCCTGTGCGGCGAACATTTATCTGTTGACAACCTTAGCCAGGCCATAGTGCATACCGAACGGCAACTTAATGCAGTTATTCCCGAATTTACTGTAGCCGGCGTGCCCTGCGGCAATTCGTATGCCCACCAGTGGTATTTGGGCTGCCAACAACCTATTGACCCAAACATTGCCGCCACTTATATTGACCAATATTTGAAAACCATTAACGACGATTATGCCGTTGAACGCACCTCGGCCATTAAAGAAGTGCGCGTGCAACTACTACCTATAAACACCTTTTACGAGTGGATGCAAATGCGCGGCAAATTAGGGGGGCAGCACAAGTTTCCAAGGGTGTTAAAAGGCGAATTATTGGAAGGCTGGCAAACTTTTTTACTCAATAAAGGTTATACTAACAGCAAACAATAAACATTTAACAACAAACAGCACAGCAGATTTACCGTAAAATCACATCAACAGCTATTCAGATACTTATTATCCGGATGGTTAATGAACGAGTATCAGGTCAAATTTAAAGATTGTTTGTGGTACGTTTTTTTATCAATCACCACCCATCTTTTTTATTTAGTAACTATTATTAATCATTTAAAATATTAACTAAACATGAAAGTAATTTCTCGTTTATCTGCGTGGGTCACGGCTATCGCTATTTGCTTTGTACAACAACTAACAATAACGGCACAATCGTTGCCATATACTTTGCCAGCCCTGCCCTATGAATACGCTGCCCTTGAACCGTTTATAGATGCCCAAACAATGGAAATACACCACAGCAAACACCACCAGGCTTATGTAAACAATTTAAATAAAGCCATAGCGGGAACGACAGCAGCAAATTTACCCTTAGAAGCTTTGTTGCAACAAATTTCTTATTATCCGGATGCTGTAAGAAACAACGCCGGTGGGCATTACAACCACAGTTTGTTTTGGCAAATTCTTACCCCCGAAAAAAACACAACACCAACAAAATCGCTTGAAGATGCCATCAACAAACAATTTGGCAGTATTGACAGTTTAAAAATCTTGCTAAATAAAGCAGCTGTTTCACAGTTTGGCTCGGGGTGGGCATGGCTTTGCGTTGATACAAAAAATAATTTATTTGTATCGGCTACCGCCAACCAAGACAACCCACTAATGGACATAGTTGAAAAAAAAGGAACCCCTTTGCTGGGCATTGACGTTTGGGAACATGCCTACTATTTAAAATACCAAAATAAACGCGGCGATTATTTGTCGGCAATTTGGAACGTTATTAATTGGCCCGAAGTTAGCAAACGTTACGACGAATATGTTATGTCAAATCAGTTTGTTGAGTGGCAGGCACTCCACGAATTTAGTTCCGTATTTACCCCCCTTTTTCAACAAAGTGAGCAGAACAATTTAGCCCCGATAAAAGCAAAAAGCCATAACTTAGTGGAGAAGAGCTCTGACTTGGCTAAATCGGTAATACCAAACCCCTATAAAACTCAAAAAATAAAACTTGCCGTAAAAAAACTTGTTGCCGAAAGCAAAAAACTACACCAACTAATTGAAAAGAAAGAAGATGACCAAACAATAAAAAAAGCACTTAATAGTTTGCAAGCTACATTTAAAACTATTATCAACTAAGGCAAACTTTTTAAGCTGGTTTGGTTTAAGAATAAATATCCGGATAATGCAAGTTATATGCTTGTCTTATCCGGATTTTAACTACCTAAATTTACTTGCCCCTTGGGTTTTCAAAGAAACCAATTTTCAGACAATTGTTTACCTTATTTAACCCAGTTTAGGTCAACGCGGCGGTCGGTGGCATTAGCAGCCCCGCCCGATATGGCAGCACCTAAGCCATTATAAATGATACGATTTTGAGCAATGCCGTAACCTTGTATAAAACGGTCGCGCACGGCTACCGCTCTTTTTTCCGACAATTTAAGGTTATATTCGCTGTTGCCTTGTGCATCGGCAAAGCCGTTTACGGTAAGCGAAGCTTCGGGGTATTGGCGCAAAACATTCACTATTTGTTCAAGTTTTACTATCTCACTTGGTTTAATAACTGACGAGTTCGTGTCGAAAAATATACTCACTGAACCCATCCGGGTAGCGGCCTCAATATAAGTTATGCTTGGGGCGGGCGCAGGTATAGTTACTGTTTTTTCGACAATTACAGGTTTTTCAATTACAACTGGTTCGTTATTTTTTTTCCCCATCTCTTCCATTTGTTTGTTCATTGTATTTAACTGTTCGCGCATTTCGTTCATTTTGCGCAAATATTCGGCCTCAAGTGCTGTATTATTAGCAGGGGCAGGCGTATTTACAGTTATATTTTGTGGTGGTTTGTTATTCTCAACCGAGCGGCTTTCAAGTGCTGCTAATCGGGCATTAATTTGGCCTAACTCGGCTTGTAAGCGGTTTAAACTTGTCCATAATGCTGGGTCGGCGGTGGAAGTAGTTGCTGGTGCAACTGGTTGCTGAATAATAACCTGTTGTGGGTTAGGCGCGGGCATGTTTTGACGTATAACCAAGCCATTAACAGCGGCGGTAAGGTTGGCAATATCGGCACGCAACTGGCCTATTTCGCTATGGTAGCGTTGGTAGTTTGCCTCGTGCATTTCTTGTTGGTTGCGGGCATTTGCTTGCATTTTTTTGCGGTCAATTTCATTTTTTTCGACCTTAATTTGCTCGGTTGATTGCCTATTTGCCTCTTTTTGGCGCAAACGCTCCATTTCTTGCCGCATGGCTTGCAATTCGGTTAAGGTTTTATCTTTTATTGCAGTTTCAGTGTCGGCGCTATTAACGGTAATAGTTAATTTGTTAAGTGCTGTTTGCAGCGAGTCCATTTGGCGCAGCATGGTGGCTTGGTTAGAACTTTGTTGCAACATTAGCTGGCGTTGCATTTGTTCGTACTCGGCGCGTGCAGTAGCCATTTGGTTTTGCATTTCGGCATTGCTTAGTTTTACTTTTTCTAACGAGTCAATCATGGCTTTGGCACTGCCTTTGTTTGTTTCATCAATTCGTTCGGTGTAGCCATCGCGAATAACTTTTATTGTGTCGTAGATAACTATTGTTTGGTTACCCACTTTTACTTCGTTGGGTATTAATTTCAACTCTTCGGCAGGTTTAGTATCAAGTGCCGAGGCGTAAAAAATGGGGGGGGTAAAGCCTTCTTTCTTCCGGCCAAAAGACAAGCGTAAACTTGCCGAGGTAAAGGCATACATGTCGCCCCAATTATCAGTTTTGGCACGTGGGCCAGTGTAGGTGCTATTAGGAGAGGTGGCAAAAGCCTGCTCGGGGCTTATATATTTTGCCGGATAAGCGGTGCTTCCGGCATCATCTAAAAAGTCGCTAAAAGCATATTTAAGGTCGGTTTGCACGTGTAGGCTTAAAATATTTAAAAAACGCAGGCGCAAACCAACTCCACCTGTAACATGTGGCACAATGGTAGCATATTTACCTCCGGGGTTTGTGCCTATATTGGTTAAATCTGTTTCGTAGTTGCCATCTAAAACCGGGGCAACAACATCGGCATAATTATAAAAATTACCCGATGCGTCTTTTAAATCGCCATGGACTTTAAATTGCGTAGCGCCGCCGCCTAAATAAATATAGGGAGCTATCGGAAAACGTTCGCCCAACAAACTACCGTCAGAACGCCACAAAAAAGTGGCATCGAGGTCGGTTAGTTTAGTTTCGAAGTTGAGTGCACGGGCATAGTACAGACTTTGGGTGTTGGCGCGGTCGCTGGCAGCAAATATGCCTTTTGTACCCGCAAAAGCAAGGGTAAGTCCGGGCGACAAGCGGCGTTCAACGGTTACCATATACGAGAGGCCGCGGTTGGCATCAAAATCTATTGCGTTTTTATAATGGTTTTTCAGGCTTTTTTTGTACGACTCGCTGGTAATATCGCCGTAATAATCCATAAAGCCGGTGCCAAAACCAACGCGCCAGCCATATTCGCCATTTTGGGCAGTTGTATTTTGCACCAAAAAAGTTAAAAACCCTAATATAAGGAGAACCGTTTTAATATTTACATAAATAGCTTGCATAATATGATGATGAAGTAAATTCGCATTAATAATTTAAAAAAAAGGCTTAAAATTTGTGTTTCACTAATTTAGATTAGGTGTAGGTATGCTTAGCATTTATGATGTTGATTTGTGGACTTATTAATTTATTCCGGATTTTATTTTAACCAGAACCAATTCAAGGCTAAGAATACGCTAATTTGCCATCTTATCCGGATAAGTTTTTGGGTATTATCTATATCATCCGGAAGAAAAACATATTATTTATTTACGTTGCGGCTGCCTAAGTTCATCCATAGGTTAATTTCGGCACTTGCTCCAACAAATGGCCGTATTTTTACTTCTTTAAGGTCGGGCAAATCAATACCCCCACTCGATGATGGTTTTTTAACTTCTAAAAAAGTAGCCCCTGCATTTAGGCGTATAAAATGAAAAACCTTATAACCCAAGCCCACATAATAAGGGCGTTGAAAAACTGGGCCGGTAATAGTCTGCCCGGCTTTGTTTTCGAAATTATTTAAAAATGCCCCAACCGAAAGCGAGGTTTTACTCCAAAAAGGGCTGGCTAACGAGGCTTTGCCCAACGGAAAAGAGATGCCAACATAAGGTGCGTGGTCGTAGTCGAGGTCGTTAAGGCCACCACCAAAAATAGCACCACCATAACCGCCATTTACAGAAATAATGTTCATGGTTTTTTTAGTGGGGTACTCGTTTACTTCCTTTGTATCGTCGAGCACCAACAAGTCGCTGTTAATAAATTGTTGCACTTCGGTATGAAGTGCCGTTTTTAGCTCGCTCAGCAGTTTGTCGGCAAAAAGGCGGCGCGCATCTGTACGACTGCCATCTTTATTTTCGACGTTAAATCGGGCGCGGCGCAATTTGGCGTTGTCAATTTGGTCAATTTTGTTTTTTATTATGTCTGAAAATCCGGGGAAAACAAAGTTTATTTTATTTTTATAAAAATTAGTACCTTGCCATACCACATCGTTTAAATCTCGAACCATATTACGAGACGAGCGGCCAATTTTAAGCCCCCGGCGTTGTACATTAATAATACCATCAACGTAGGCATCGAGCGAGCTGCATAAAATTTTGTTGAGGTTGTCTTTTTCGGTTTCGGTGGCTTTACGGTAGGTTTTAATTACAAAATCGTATTCGCTACCACCCCTAAGTTTATAGTTTACAGGTACTTCAACTTGGTTGCTGGTGTTTGAAAAAGAGCGCTTCCATGTTGTTTCGTAAAGCGGTGATTTGTGTTTGCGCGATGGGCGATAAATTTCGACCTTAACTAATTCGGTGCCAGTTTTGGTGTCGGTAGTTAAAATTAAATTGTCTTCGGCAGGCAGGGGTTGCCCTTGATTAAAATAGTTTCGTTCGTAATCAAACACAATAGTTTGGTACTGTGCATTAACACTAAATTGCGCTAAGGCAACAAAAGCAACAAAAGTAAAGGCAAAACGCAATAAGGTAGTCATTTTAATTTTTTTAAGTTTATTTGTTTCAAAAAACAGAGCCTATTTAAAAAATATTGTTAATTACATGGTTATTTCGCTTTTCATAGAGGTGGTTGTTTGACGTTTTAAAAATTGATAGTCACGCTGCCCCATCGTTTGTTGCGAGCCAAGATATAAGTGTTTATTTCAAAGTATTTTGTTAAATAGTAAAAAAATCCGGATATTGTTTGGTAAACATTTAGATAGTTTACAACATTCAATTAAGTGTAATTCCAAGTTTTGTTCTAATTATACTGTTTGGTCTGTATTTATTGTGTTTAACTAACAAATATACAGTATCTTTGTGTAAGCATGTTTTGTTTTCAGCTAAAAAAATAATTTGGCAAAGCAGCATACATTACATCTTGCAATTTTTGAACTGCCACAAAATTAAGTAATATATTTATATTTATATCCATATCCCATTAACTTTTTTTCTTTGATAGATTTTTTGAGTTTTAATGAAAAATTTCGAGAACAGACCTACCATTTCGCCCCAGTTAGTTGCACAATTTGAGAAAATAATGCGCGATAAGGACATGATATTTTTAGATGAGCTGCATTTAAAAGAGCTTATTTTTTATTATACAGAATTAGGAAAAATTGACATAGCCTTACAAGCCATAAATTATGCTTTGTATTTTCATTCAAGTTCGTCAGATTTTTGGGTGTATAAAGCAATTTTTTTAATCAAAGAGTATGAATATAAACCTGCTTTGGCTTTATTAAACAAAGCCCAATTATTGGCGCCATTCGATACCGATATTTGCATCAAAAAAGCATTTATTTACCAGCAGTTAGGCCTACCAAACAAAGCTGCAAATTTATTAAAGCAATGCATAAAAACAGCTTCTACAAGCAGCAAACCCAATTTATACATTGCCTTATCTGATGTTTACAAGAGTGGTGATCAATGGAAAAAATCGTTTAAAGCTCTAGCGCTGGCAGTATCTATTGACCCTGATGACGAAGAGACACTTCGAATGCTCAATTATGTTGGCTACCGTGCCAATATGTTTACCCAATGTGCTAATGTTTTTAAAGTTATTACAATAGAAAACCCTTTATCTCGTGTGGCTTGGTTTTACTACGGCAGTGCCTTAGGGCAGTTAGGGCAGTTGACACAGGCCCTCGACGCTCTTGAAAATGCCATCGCCATTGACGAAAACTTTGAAGCGGCAATTTATAACGCCGGAATAGCTAGCTTTAAATTAAAGCAACACTCAAACGCCCTGCAATATTTTACAGAAATCATAGAAAGAACGAATGATTTTGATGAAGAACTATATTATTACGCCGGACTTTGCGCTATACAACTTAATCTAACAGAGACTGCGCATGATTTTCTGACTAAAATAGTTAGAATAAACGAAGAATACTACGAGGCATGGTATCAGTTAGGCGAGTTGTATTATACCCAACTTCATCAAGTTCAAAAAGCAATTTTTTATTATAAACAAGCTGCTAAATATAGCCATAATAATAGCCAAATCTGGTCGAAACTTGCCGAGGTTTATATGGCCGAAAAGCAGTTTAGCGATGCCCTTGCGGCTTTTCGGGAAGCTATATTAATAAACGACCAACATGTAACAAATTATATAGGCTTGGCCAAAATTTGTTTAGAAGTTGAGGCTTACACCGAAGCAGAAAATGTAATGACTTTAGCCTTTGCCAACCTCAAAGACCCTCCGGCAGAAATATGGTATATGGCAAGCGCAGTACAATACTTATCCGGAAACAAACAACACGCACAACAAATATACCAAATGGCAAAGCACCATTTTCCAACCCAAAAACATCTCATTCAAAATTATTTACCAAAAGCATACAGTTCTGATTATTTTTTGTAATTTTGTATAAAATTTTGCGCTTAAAGATTCTACCCCCTTTTTCCTGTCTTTTTTTTGACAAAATAGTTGAAACAAGTCGAAAATTATTTACTTTTGCGCAGTTATACAAAAATTTCTTACCTTTACCCTTCAAAACGAATTTATTGACGTTGTAAACCAACTATAAAAGCAAGAAGCACAAAAAATCTGAAATCGTTTTTATAAAATATAGTCTATCAATTCAACCAAAAATAATGCTTTCTTTTACGGAAATAAAAAAATATTCATTCTTTGTAATAGCAATCTTAGCAGTTTTAACATGCCAAATGGCTGTCGCACAAATACAAACGCCCGGCCAAAACCCAGCACCTCAAAACGGAGAGCCTATAACTATTGGTAGCACCAACCCCAAAAGTGTTAATCAATTTTATGGTGCCTCAGATGTTGTGTTAAACACCGATGAGGTTTCGTTTACAGTTAATGCCTACAAAATTAATTTTTTAGGAGCAAGTGCAAAAAACACCGATATAGCAACCATAGACTTATATACATCCGGAAAAGAAAAAAAAATAGCTACCTTACATTTCTTTAATAATAACCCAGCAAGTACAAACGAGAAACCTGTCATAAGTTCTGATGCTCTCAATTTTTGGTATCCTTTTAGCGTTTTTGAATCGTTAACACAACAATTAAAACAGGCTCGTAAATTGGTATTGGTACACAACAAAAAAGACAATACCACCTATATTACAACAGATATTGTAACAACATTAATGCGATAAAAATATTTTTACTTTAACACTAAAATCATAAAATTTAAAATTATGACCGTAAAACTTACCCTAAGCCGCATACTGACTTTAGTAGTGGCTTTTTGTATTTACTTTACCGCGCAAGCTCAAATTGTACCTGGTGCAATTCCTTGCGACCGCTTGGCTGTACAACAAGCCGAAAATCCAGCTCAAAGCTTCCCCAACGGGTTATTATCAATTTCTACTGACCCGGTTTACAACATTACTTTCGATTCGGCTGATAATTTCACCGTTCCAGCCGGCGAATGTTGGACTATTACCCGGATGTCGTTTGTGTACTTTTTACAAACCTACACCCTTAACAACCCAACTGAGTTTACAATGAGTGCATTGCTTTACAACGACAATGGCACTGGCAACCTTCCAACTGACCCTTACAGCAGCTATGCCAATTCGTTTGCTGGTAGCCACGTTGCAATAGTTAGCGATAACCTTGCAAACCTTGAAATGGAAGATGCAGGCCCTATGACTTTTGGCTACAACACGCGCCGCATCATCATTGACTTGTCTGACAACCCACTTTACCTTTGTGGTGGCAACTATTGGGTATCTCCTGACTTGGCCTCGTTCCCTGGTTACTTCGCTTATTGGGGTATTGACAATTCTGGTGATATGGGTACTGACGGTAAAGGTGCTTTTGCCAATACTTGGTTTGGCACTGGTGTATGGGAATCTGACGACTCACAATTAGGTCCTAACACCGACTTTGTATTTGATATTACCCGCTATTGCGACTGCCGTTTTGATGGTGGTGTTTATGCCGATATTATTGATGTAAGCAACAACAGCAACTCTGGTACTTTTAGCAACACTACTTCTTTAGTTCAAATCAGCGGTTTATTCCCTCCCTTCACCATGAATTGGGATACTTATGGCGATGTTACCCATAACGACAACGCTGGCTCTAACAACGGCACTCAATTTATGACCGTTACCTACGGTACTGATGCCATGTGGTCAGTTACCATTAGCGATATGTTAGGCTGCGATACAGTTGTTACCAACGTGCCAACAGGTAATGCTTCAGATTCTACACACGCTGTAGTTTTAAATTGGATTTCAGATGATGATTGCAAAGACCTTGCAGGCACCGGCGAAATATCAATTATGGGCTGGGGTGGCTCTGGTGCATTTGATTATGCATGGTGGGGTCCTAGCGGATATACTAGTACTGGAAGTGGCACAATCAGTGGCTTAAATAGTGGATGGTATTGTGTTGACGTTACCGACTCAGGTACTGGGCACGTATTTAGCGACTGTTATTGGGTTGACTGCACCAATAATGGTGGAGATAATGGTGGAGACCGCTTCAAAACTGAAAATCAGACTTTGATTAACTTGTCGCCCAACCCCGTTACCGACATAGCCAATATTACCTTCGGCGCTTCGGCTGACGGTAAAGCTAACGTATCTATCTATACCGTTGATGGCAAAAAAGTTGCTACCGTGTTCGATGGCAATGTATATGCTGGCCAAGCAACAAATATTACTTACAATACTAACCATTTGAGCAACGGCATGTACTTCGTTTCTATTCAACACGAAGATGGCACCGTATCGCAACAAAAAATGATGGTAAAATAAGAAATATCGAGTTTAACCGACTATGTGATTTGCATTTTTCCGGATTTAGTCTATTATCCAAATAAATTGCAAAATCAATAACTAAGAAGTCTTCGGCCGGGGTAATACCCTGTCGAAGGCTTTTTTATGGATTATACCTTACATAAACAGGTTAACATTGTGCGAAAAGATTACTACATCCGTATAAATAGCCCAATACAGCTTAAATTTACCGTAGTTTTATAGCCTAAAAACACTATCTTTGCAACCATGCAATCTGCCAATGATAGTACCTCAATTACTGCCTACTCGTTTGTTGTACCTGCCTTTAACGAACAAGACAATATCCCCGTCCTTTATGACCGGATAAAAACTTTAATGACTATTCATCCAAATTTAAACACCGAAAATCAAACTTGGGAGCTAATTTTTGTAAATGATGGCAGCACTGATAATACCCTTACTGTATTAAATAAAATTTGCCAAACCGACCGTCGCATTAAATATATAGACTTAACACGGAATTTTGGCCACCAGGCAGCCTTAGCCGCCGGATTAGCATCAGCTAACGCGCAAGCAATTATTTCATTGGATTGCGATTTGCAAGACCCCCCAGAAATAATTGCCGAAATGATTGGTAAGTGGAAAAGCGGTGCCTATGTAGTCTATGCGCGTCGCTTAAATTTCCGGAATGACAGTTTTCTAAAAAAACAGCTCTCCCGTTTATATTATTATTTACTCGAACGCTTCTCAGATGTGCGCATACCACGCAATGTTGGCGATTTTAGGCTAATTGACCGCAAAGTGCTTAATGTAATAAACAGTATTGAAGGAATGACCCCCTATTTTAGAGGTACCGTAGCATGGACAGGTTACAAACACGATTTTGTTGAATACGTACGCCCCGACCGCCAAGCTGGAGAGCCAGGATATAGCTATCGGAAATTAGCTCAATTAGCAATGGCAGGCCTACTTAACTTTTCATTTTTGCCTTTGCAAATTGGGTTGTTTATTGGCATTATTAATGTATTTGTAGGATTAAGTTTTTTTGTCTATATTATTTTAGATGTACTGATTAATCAAGTATATTACGAATTAATTAAATACATATCAGTCGCTTTGCTCATTTTTACCGGATTTTTATTCATTTTCCTTTGGCTTATCGCCGAATATATTGGTCGCATTTACAACGAAGTACGCAACAGGCCAGTGTATTTAATATACAAAAAAGTAAACTTCGACAACCCCAATAGCGATACTGCCGGAAAAAGTACTCTTTAAATGCAAACTCAACCTCAGCAGCTCCGAATTTTAGTAATCAACAACGAATATCCACCGTTAGGGGGAGGTGCTGGTGTTTGCACACGCTACCAAAGCGAAGGGTGGGCCAACCAAATGGGACATCAGGTAAGCATTATTACAAGTTGGTACAAGGGGCAACCTGCCATTGAAGAAAATGGCAACCTAACTATATATCGTATCGTTTGCCGCCGTAAGCACGATTTTCAATCAAACCCGATTGAAATGTTATCGTTTGCTTTTGCAGCGAAAAAATTTTTAAATCAACATCTTATAAGTCATAGCTACCACATTTGCATCGCTCACTACGCCTTACCTTCGGGTTGGGTAGCAAAATATGCATACCAGCACTTTAAATTGCCATATATCATAATATCGCATGGCCACGACATACCATTTGCACACCCCAAACAAATGCTTAAATACCATTTGCCAACTTATTTTTGGCTAAAAAGTATTTTTTCGAAGGCAAAACGTACCGTTTTGCTAACAACGGAAATGAAACAAATGGCCGACAATTTTTTGGGAGAAAATTATAGCAAAAAAAATATTGTCATCCCAAATGGTTGCCATAGTGCGAGTTTTTATCCGGATGAAAGCAAAAAAAACAAACAATTTACCATCCTTTTTGCGGGTCGCCTCGTAACGCAAAAAGACCCGCTAACATTTTTAAAGGCTATCCGGATTCTAAAAGAAACAAAGCCCGATATCTCATTTAAGGTAAATATACTTGGCGACGGGCCAATGCGCCGTCAAATGGAAAATTTTGTCGTCAAAAATCATTTATCCGGATGCGTTACTTTTCATGGGTGGGTAAATAAGGCAACCATGTTAGCACATTACCAAGCGAGTAGTTTACAAATTATATCTTCTATTTATGAGGCCATGTCGATAGCTGCGCTTGAGGCACTTTCATGTGGTTTATATTTAATTAGTACACCTGTTAGTGGTAACAACGAACTTATAATTCCATCTATGAACGGCCAATTAGTGCCTTTTAAAAATCCGGATGCAATTGCCAGTAACCTTGCACATTTTTATGAGAACAAATTCACTTCGAAATACAAGATACCCGAAGGCGAAACGCAAAACTTACGCTGTAAATTTGACTGGGCTAACATAAACCAGCAGTACGAATCAATAATTAGGCAAGTCGTTAGTCAATAAACGAAATCTTGTTGCCATAATGGCGGAAATTATTTTTTTTAATCAAGAGGCAATAAAAAACTGCCTACCTCAATAAATGAAATAGGCAGCGAGTAATAATTAAATTTTTAGTTGTTCCAAGTAGAACTTTGTAAAAAATCCTTTCTAGTGGATTAATACGACCATAGGCCGTGCTCTTTCAAAAAGATTTCTTCTTTTACTCGTTCAGACTCTAACAAAGCATCTTTGCCACGTGCATATTCTTCAATCCGGCGGTCGTGTACATTCGATTCTTTCATGATATAGCTGCTAAATAAACGCATTTCCATAATATCATCCCATGTCATTTTTTGGGAATCGTTTTGTACATTAAATGCTTCTTTTTTAATTAAAAATGGGCGCATATCAGGGTAATAAGCCCAAAACATGGCTTGCGTTCCACGGTAATTACCATTTTGGTCAATAACATCACGGATAGGCGCAATAGCTAAAATACGAACAACCATTTCTGATGCTTCCTTGTCAAAAATCCAGTCTTCTTTTAGGCGGAATTTGGTTACTGAAGTCCAGTTAAAATCATTTTTTACAATTTTTTTAATTTCATTTCCGGTTTCAAGATCGTAGGTAGTAATTGTATCTACCGAGCCAAGTTGTTTATCCACTTCAGCCAGAGATAGTTGAGCAGTAAAATTGTCATCCATAAACAGTTTTACTTTATCTGGATTCTGTTTGATAATTTCAAGCAAGACCGAGATAAAAGGCTGAGTAGGAGTTGTAAAGGTTTGGTTTAGTTTTTGGCGAGTATCAATAACGCGCCAAATGCGTTTTTGCCAAAAAACATCGGCCTCACGAATATGGTCGTAAGATAGAAATTGTTTTTGGTCAATCGAAATTTTGTCGTATGCGCCATCGCGCACTAATGGTTTGTTGTTGGCTTCACCTGAATTTTTACCTGTTTCATCAATAATAACTTCTGAAGGGTTACCTTGTTGGCCGCCTCCATCATTACCGTAGCCCTCTTTATTTTGGGCAAATGTTTGTAAACTAAGGCACAACATGCAAACAAAGCCTGCTATGAAAATTCGCATCATGGCGTAAGTGGTTTAATTATTATATTATTAATAAATAAGTTATTCTTTGTAAAATCTGGGGCTAAACTTTATAATTGTTTGGCATTATCCTAAAAAACGGTCTTTGTCAATAATTTATTGTATAAAAGAACCATTTTCTTTGAAAAATATTTTTTTTTGCTAAATCTACTAATTACAAATGTGGTTAGGTTGATAGTAAGTTTGCTTGAAGTTTATCTTATTAGATAAAAAACAGCACGGCATTGGAAACATATTTTTTGTTTGAACAATACCGTGCTGAGCGTTCTTAGTTAGTTGTTGCATCTGAAGAAATTATACGCATAAAAAACATCAAATTAAATCAGTACAACAATTAAAATAAGATTAAAAATTAAATGATTTTAAAAGCAATAGTTGGCAGAGTACGGGTTACCCCATCAGGGCCTTTAGCCTTAATATTATCTATGTAATAAATACTACCTACTTTGGCACGACCAACTAAAGTAGCACAGTTACCCGAAAATGCCGCACCTCCGTTTGAACAAGTTTGTAGGTCTTGTCCACGTTCTGAAAGTGTCATTTCAAAACCTAATACACTAAATTTGGCATCAAATACAAAGTCGGCAAGGTCTGCACGCACACCAGGCTGAGCTTTCCATTCGCCGGTACCCATAGCACCACCCGCTTTGGCACCTACTTTAGGTGTGGGGTCGGGGATACGTTTTACCCTGAATTTTTTAGTGCCTGTAACCGGAGAGCCATCTTTAGCTTTTGCGCTTACGCTTACGCTTGCATCACCTGGGTTTGTTACACGTACGGTATAGGCACCTTTTCCAGATGCTTTATTAATTGTGCCACCTGTCATAGAAACATTAGTGTCATCTTCACGAATACCGGTCATAGAAGCCGAAACGGGGTTATCTACACCAATATAAAATACATTCATGGCATCGGCAGATACAACGGCAACGTGGTCGGGGCGGCTAAACACTTGATAATCAAGGTTATATGGTATATTTTTAACATTACCATAACCATCTTTTACCGAAATACTACCCTGTAAGCTTTTTTTACCAATATCTGTGGCTGGTGCTTTATAGGTTGCAATACCATCTACAACGGGCAAGGCACGACCATTAGCAACAATACTTGGGTTGGCCTTCGAACTGGTAGCAGCTACGTATATATCGGCCTCAAAAGTTTCACCCTGCAATAGTGAGGTGCCTGTTTTAGGCACAACGGCAGCCTTTAACACATCAAAAATTTCAATTTTTTCGCCAACGTGGCTAAACAAGCGGTCAATAACCATTGCTTCAGACGATATGGCGTTATTTTTAAATTGATTAATAAGTGTTAAAGCGGGTAGAACTGGTACTTGGTTAAAATTATAAGTAGCCCAGTCTTTTTTCTCCGAGCCTGCTGGAGGGTCGGGGGTTACAAGCGGTATATTGTCTTCTAAGAATTTAACATCGGCTTCTACAGCTTTAGCATCAGCAGCAGGGTTACTAAGTAGTTCTTTTACTAAGTCAATATATTTTTGGCGTGCGCCATCAATTTTTTGTTCTAATTCATAGGCTTTGCCCGGTTGACCGCCTTCACCTTCTACCAAAATACGGGTTGGGCCGTCCTGGTCATCTAATTTAGCCAACCCACCGTAGTCTTTATCTCCGGTTTCGGCATCAACACCACTTGCTTGTATAAGGTCGTTTCGTAAGTTGTCAATATATGTTACAAACTCATCTGTAATCGGAGCAACTTTTTGGGCTACATCATAGTAGGGTATGCCATTTTTATTTTTTTCAATTTGCTTTTTAAACGATTCCATGGTAATGGCAGTTTTACCATCTATCGCTGTATTTGAGTTATTAATGCCTCTATCTACAATTTTAAAGGCATTTAAAATTTCAGCAGAAACGTTCATGGCCAACATGGCAATTAACACCAAATACATAATGTTAATCATCTGCTGCCTAGGTTCCTTTGGGATTGACATGGATAATTCCTCCTTTTTAAAGTTTAAGGTTAAGAATAAATGTTGATTAAGGAATCCGCACACACACTATTAGTCCGGATAAAATAATAACCTTTCATTTATTATCAGGTTAATTATTTTGCGGGTGTGTTAGCAGCATTTGCGCCCATCGCCATAGCGGTAAGCATGTTTCCGTACACATTGTTTAAAGCACCTAAATTGCGGTTCAATACGGTTAAGTTTTCACGGTATTTTTTGGTATCGTCAACTGACTCGTTTAAGTTTTCAATAGCCGAAGTAAGGTTATTGTAAAACTTGTTCATTGCTTTTAGGTGGTTATTAGTGTCTTGCAACTCTAATTCGTAAACAGCATTTAAGGCAGCTAAGTTTTTCGATACTAATTGTACTTGTGTTTGGTATTTTTTAGTGTCTTCAGCGGCCACGGCCAAGTCGTTGGCAACGTTAGCAGCACTTGTGTACGAGGCTGAAACTTTTGACAACGCATCAGAAGCAGCTTTAGCATTTTTAGTAAAATCGGCAGTTACACCAGCAGTGCCAGTAACCTCGCCTAATTGGCCTAAATTATCGGTAAGCGATGTTAAATGAGTGCCAAGACGTTTGATTAAATTGTCGTTTACGCCAGCCTGGTCAAGGGCTTTGTCTAATTTCATGGTGTTATTGCCGGTAGTGCCGCTATCAATTAAGGGGCTAACTTTGGCATTTACATTGTCTAGACCTGGGTATAATTTTTCCCAGTAGTAATCTTTGTGAGGAGGAATGATGGCTTGAAGAAAGAAAATCGAAGCCTCGAATAACATCGCGTAAATCAATATTTCATTTGCATTCTTCCAGTGCATAATTTTAAATAGTGCACCAATGATAATGAAACCCGCGCCTACACCAATAAAAAGGTTTTTAAAATACTTAAACCAATTGGAATGTAAAATGGACATAGCTGTTGGATGGTTTGAAAGTGATTAACTATTAATTAATTTTGTTTGTTTTTTAAATTAGCGGCTAAAGTTACGCATAATAAATGGTTGGACAAGTAACTATTTGTGTTTAGCGCGCTATTTATGTAAATTTTGTAAAAAAATATTTTCTAAAGACTACGTTTGGAGCTAAATTTTAAAAAAAGACCTCATAAGGAGTTGATTTGTGCAACCTTATAAGGTCTTTTTTTTTTACCTCTTTTTGCTTATAGCATCCGGATGAAATGATTTTAACATCGTAGCGAATATCTGAGTTCATGTCATGTGAAAATGAGTTGGCATTTTCGTAAAAAGCGGTCGAAGTCCACTCAGCTACGTTACCTGCCATATTGTACAAGCCAAAGCCGTTGGGGTGGTAAGAGTCGGCGCGCACGGTGTAAAAACCACCATCCTCGGGGTAATTACCGCGTCCAGGTTTAAAGTTGGCTAACAAGCAACCTTGGCTATTGCGCAGATATGGACCTCCCCATGGATATGGTGCATTTTCTAAGCCACCACGAGCGGCATATTCCCATTCATCTTCAAAGGGCAAACGAAATTCTTCACCCATTGTTTCTTTGTTTTCCATTTTGTAGTCATTCCATAGTTTTGAACGCCATGCACAAAATGCGTTTGCCTGGTTCCAATTCACGCCTACTACGGGATAATCATCGAAGGCTGGATGCCAAAAATAGTTCCGTGTCATTGGTTCGTTGTATGAGTACGAGAAATCATGCACCCATACTAAGGTATCCGGATAAATACTTACTTTTTCACTTTTGATGTACGAGCCACGTGCGTTATTGTCGCGGTTTACTTTTTGAGCAGCCGATTTCCAGTCGTACCATTCACGTTCGTAAATAAGCTGGCGCACATCTAACTCTTTTTTGCCCCAAAACTCATCGTCGCCTTGGTAAAACATATCGGCAAGGCTACCACCACTGGCAGTTGCGCCTTCACCACCGCCATCACCACCTTCAGCAGGGGCAGCACCTTCAGCACCACCGCCGCCGCCACCACCGCTTATAGCAGTAGGCGACCAATCAAGCTCGTAGCTCCAGTCAATAATTTCGCCGCTACCATCTTCAGTAGGTTTAACGTGGCCAAGTTTTTTGTGTGCAATTGAGTCGCGAACGTAATAAACAAACTGTCTGTACTCGTTATTGGTAATTTCAGTTTCGTCCATATAAAATCCTTGTATAGACTTGGACTGGCTGCGCTGAATAAGCGCGTTGTTAATGTCTTGGTCACTGGGGCCTGAATGGAATGTACCCGAATGAATATATACCATACCAAAAGGATTGATATGATCCCACTTAGGGCGTTCAGAAACACCGGTAAGTTGGCCGTTGCCTTTACCAGTTGAAGAACTTTTGCCGCATCCCGCTGTACCTATTAAAGCCAGCATAAAGACTACACAAAAAATGAGTTCTTTTTTCATGTGAAATTATGTTTTAAAATTGTATTTGTTTATATTTTGATTTTTTTCTAAAAAAACGTGTAAAGATACGGTTTTTAATATCTTGAATTATACTTTTTCAAAAAAACTATCCGGATTTTATTAATTTTTATTCCCTACACGTCTTTTTCTATCTTAATAAATTATTTTTTATGCTATTTCGTTTATAAAAACCGTGGATTATATAAAGTTTTGCCCTTGGCCGATTTAAATAATAAAGGTTTTTGGTATTTAATACCCAACTCGTGCGAGCCTGAAGAAGTATTGCGCAACCCCGACAAGGTAATGTCGTATGTATAACCAACAGATAATTTTTTATTTAACAAAATACCTCCGTATAATAAAAAAGCATCAATACTGTTGGGGTTATAGCCTCGAAATCCTATTCCTATCTGATAGATTTCTGAAAATGCAGCTATCAACAAAGCCTCGGTTTGTAATACTTTAAAATTGGTTTTCACTACTGCGTTAGGATGTAAGGTTATTATATTGGTAAGCCAAAACTCTGTGCCTACATTAAAGGTAGTGTGAAGTTGATTTTTAAGCAATAAGTTACCGTTTTCAAAATTGAATCTTGTTTTAGTAGCTATTGCCCTTTCTGTAGTCAAACCTGCATACCATTTTTGGTTATTCCAATATACACCAGCACCTACTTCAAAAGCAACTGCGTTAGTAGTAATGGCGGGTAAAATGGGGTCAATATGGTCTATACTTCCAGAATAGTTTCCATCGGGTGTAATAAGTTCGTCTCCATTTAAGCCAACCTGCATAATACCACCAGCAATACCAAAAGCCAACCGTTGCTTATTCTGAAGTTTTTTTGCATAAGCGTAGCGCAGCTGAAAATTAGTGCTGCGCAAAGCCCCTGCGTTATCATTGCTAAGCAGTAAACCACCGTAGCTGCTAATTCCGGGCAAGGGCATATTGGCCATAACAGTTTGCGAGAACGGCCAACCCGAAATACCTGTCCATTGTCCTCTCAACAAACCCTCTAAACTTATTGCATGGGCATTACTTACGGCTGCTGGGTTAAACAATGCCGGGCGTAAAGCCATTTGCGAGTATTGTGGCACTTGTTGCGCCTTTATTATCAAATTTGCAAAGAACAAATAAAGTACCAGTAGGCACTTGAAAAACAAGAAACGAATGTGTAGTTGCATGTTTAACACTGTTTAAACGATGATAGTATTTGTTTATTGTGCTTTTTTACAAAAATTTTAAAAATTTTAAAAAAGTAATGGTTTGCAACTTTTTCGTTTGTTCAAAATGGGAATTCTTTGGTTTCAAAAATAACGTCAAATATAAGTGCTGCAAACTGTACATGGGCTATAAAGAATAATTAATTTGTTTTTTAAACGCATAAATGTCGGCTACTGGCATTTGACAAGCATAATTATGGCAAACATAAATATGTGTTTCTTCCGGATGATACCTGCCATCTAATAAAGGCCAATTTTGGGTTTCTGTTATTTTTCCGGATTTTTTTAGCTTGCTTTCAGGTGAGTTGTTAATTCTTGTTTCTTCATCTTTGTATTGACTATTGTTTACCATCATTATTTTATTAGGTAAATATAAAGTATTTATTTCGGCTGCAAGCGTTAATGCGTTGGGGCCCGAGACTACAATTTCAAAGATTGTGGTTGTGTGTTGCAATAAAACTGTTGCCCATTGCCCAAAACTGGCAGGATGTTCTATAATCGCCGCCTCTACTGCTTGCACCATTTGCAACGATTGTTGGCGCCAACTGATGTTTCCGGTAAAAAAACTCATCCGGAGTAAATTGAGTGCCATGGTGCTGTTTCCCGAGGGTGTTGCGCCATCATATATTTCTTTTTTGCGCAATACAGCATCGGTTTGGTATATTGGAGTATAAAAAAGCAGGGGACTACCTGTATTTTGGTCGGCAAAATTTTGCAAAACATGTTCGGTTAGTGCTTTAGCATTTTCAAGTAATTCAATATCAAATAATACCTGGTAGGCATCTATTAAGGCGGCAATTAGCAAGGCGTAGTCGTCTAAAAAAGCGCAATATGCTGCTTGTCCTTTGGTATAAACATGATATAACTGCCATTGGTTAATCGGCTGTTTTTTAAAAACCTGCAATACAAAGGCGATTTGCCGCTGCAACTGTTTATGGTAGTAGTTGTTATTGGTGGCAGCCGCCAAGGCAGCAGTTGCCGATATGGCTAAAGCATTCCATGCTAATATTATTTTATCGTCTAATGCCGGATGCGCTCTTTGCGCTCGGTGTAACCATAATTGTTGGTTACATTGTTTAATTAACGTTTGCAAATGCGTTTGCGTTGTTTGTGTTTGTTTTGCTAATTGTTCCCATGATTGGGTAAGGTGTAAAATATTTGTACCCTCCCAGTTGCCTTGTTTAGTAATATTATAACATTGGCAATAAATTTGAGCCTTGTCTTGACCTAAAATAGCTTCAATTTCATTTTTTTGCCAAACATAAAATTTGCCCTCCTGCCCTTCTGAGTCGGCATCAATCGATGCAAAAAATGCTGCATTTTCAGTGCCGCCCAAATCGCGCTGCATAAAAGAAAAGGTTTGTTCGGCAACTTGTAGCATTAATTCATTTTTTGTAATTAAATAGTCTTGAATTAGTACATTTATTAATAGTGCATTGTCGTACAGCATTTTTTCGAAGTGCGGTACAATCCAATATTTATCAACGGCATAGCGGGCAAAACCACCTCCTAAATGGTCGCAAATGCCGCCACTGCTCATAGCTTGCAACGAAAAGCTTGCATGTTGCAAAAGTGACTCTCTTAGTGTAGTCATATAATAAAGTTGCAACCAATTAATAGCCATGGTGCTTGGGAACTTAGGCGCCGAACCAAAACCGCCTGCTTGGGTATCGAATTGACGCGCAATATTTGCAGCTATTTTTTGGTTGGTTTGGGCATTTTTTACTTCGTTATTGTATTCATAATGGGCTGATGATGGTAAATTATTGGCCTCATTGCTATTAATTTTTAAAGCGGTATCGGTAGTAATATGTGCGGCAATTTGGTTGGCTTGTTGCAAAACTACTTCGTTTTGGTTTTGCCAGGCGTTGTGCATGTGAAGCAGCACACTTGGCCAGTCGGGCTTGCCCCAGCGGGGAGTAGGAGGGAAATAAGTTCCGCCATAAAAGGGCAGGCCTTGCGGCGTAGCAAAGCAGTTAAGTGGCCAGCCTCCGGAGCCAGTTATTGCTTGCACAGCATCCATATATATTTGGTCGAGGTCGGGGCGTTCTTCGCGGTCAATTTTTATACAAACAAAATATTCGTTCATAATGGCTGCAATTTGTTCATTTTCAAAGCACTCGCGCTCCATTACGTGGCACCAATGGCAGGCAGCGTAGCCAATACTTATCAGCAATGGTTTGTTAGTTTGTTGCGCCACTTCTAATGCTTCGTCGCCCCACGCATACCAATTGACAGGGTTATGGGCATGTTGCAATAAGTAGGGACTCGTTTGGTTGGCAAGGCGGTTCATATATGTTTGCTGAAATTGTTTTAGAAATTTGGTATTAGTTTATTTGTAGATAGTTGGATTAGTTTCTAATTAGAATATTTTCAAATAAAAAGCCCTGCAAACATTAAGAACGCTTACAGGGCTATAATTAATTAAACAAAAAAACAAGTTTTCAATTACAAGCTATGCTTATAATTTAGCTTTTTTAACTTTTGGTGCTTTAATTTTTTTACCATCAGGGCTACCCACTCTAATCATAGCGCAGCGGAAACCAAGGTGAGCACCGCTTTTATCTTCATCCATATAACGGCGGGTTCCGGGTGTCATAAAGTAAGCGGGGTCTTTCCACGAGCCGCCTTTGTACACGCGCGATTTATCGGTAATTAAAGTACTTGCAGTATCATATAAGGCAGTTGATTCATTGTCGCCATCGCGGTAATTAATAGCATTAGCCTTGCGAATATTGTCGCGTTTGCCCAATTCGTCATCGGTAAGTTCGCGGTATTTAATACGACCTAAACTATCTTTAGGAGCAACTTTACCTTCTTCGTCTTTTTCTTTAACTGTGAAGATATTACCACGGAAGGGGTTAAAGTCTCCGGCATCTTGGCTTGTCATTGGACGATAAACGTCTAAACACCATTCGCTAACATTACCTGCCATATTATAAAGGCCAAAATCGTTTGGTACATAGCTAATAACAGGTGCAGTAATTTCGGCATTATCGTTTAACGCGCCGGCAATACCCATGTAGTCACCTTCGCCGCGTTTAAAGTTAGCCATCATGTCGCCGTGCCATTTGCCATGTTTGCCATAGCGCACACCGCTACCTACCCATGGATACATTTTGCGGTCGGTATAACGCTCTTCGTCTTTGCCTTCGGCAATTTGGGCTAAGGCTGCATATTCCCATTCAGCTTCGGTTGGCAGGCGGTAGTCGGGCAATAAAATACCATCGTCAAAACGCACCCGGCGGGTTTCGCTTTCGGCGTTAGGGCTTAGGTTTTTCATTCCTTTCTTTTCAATGGGTTCGTATTGGCCTAACAAGTAGGCTTCGGTATTAAAGTGGTCGGCACCTGATTGTTCGGGGCTAAAATCAATAATGCCCTCTTTAATCAACTCCGATTCGTTTACCCTGTCTGAGCGCCATTTACAGTACTCGCGGGCTTGAAGCCAGGTAACACCCACCACGGGGTAGTCATTATACGCGGGGTGCTGAAAATAATATTCAACGTAGGGTTCGTTGTAGGTAAGTTCGTCTAACCAGCAAAGGGTGTCGGGTTTGGCTTTTTCAACCATTTCAGGAAACGATGCTCCAAAGGTTTTGTTTAGCCAAAAAATGTACTCGCGGTAGTGAACATTGGCAACTTCAGTTTCGTCCATATAAAAAGAAGATACGGTAACCCTGCGTGGAATACTGTGGTACTCAAACATAAGGTCTTGCTCGGTATTACCCATCACAAAAGTACCGCCCGGTACGAGTATTAAACCCGGACCGTTTTTTTGTTCTTTTTTCTCGGCTACTTCAAAGCCGCCCCATTTGGGGTCGTTGTAATTCCACCCGGTAGCAGATGAGGTTTGCTTGCTTCCGCCGCCACCTTTTTTGCTGCACGATGTGTATGAAACTGCCAAACTTAACATAAGCATTAGCAGAAAAGTACTTTTCAAAACGTGTTTCATCCCTAATTAGGTATTTAATTTTGGTGTTTAATTTATTTATGAAAAAATGCCAATAATTTTAATGGCAATACAATTCTTTTTTTTCTTTGTAATTAGAACTTAAAGTTAAAAACGGTCAAAATCTCCGGATAAAAGCCTAAAACAAGTAATTTTAACAGGTAATTTTGTATAATTTAGTTTAAGCCGGCAAATATAAGCCTTTCTCTAACAAGTTTTACTATCTTGATAAAATTTCGTTTAGTTGCCTACCCGACATTTTTGCGTTTAACACCATCATAAGCATTAATTGAACCTTACTTTATGTGTTTTCACCTTATTTAACGCGATTGTTTTTTATTTATTGTGTGAGATTAAAAATTTTTTGATTTTTCCGGATAGTATTTATTTTTCCGGATAAATGAATAATAGGCAAAATTTACTTCTTTTATTCAAGCATACAATAAAGGTATAGAGTCAAACAGATAGAACTCAATATAAGGCCTCGAACAAATAATCATCAGCGTAATTATTTAATATTAGTTTTAGCAGTGGCAATACTTGTTGTTGGCTTTGGGCATTATCGTGAAGGGTAATAATAGCGCCCGGTTTTATATATGGTATTAATCTGTTAAAAAGTGTTTGAGGGTGCTGGTTGGGTAAAAAATCGCCGGGCATTACATGCCATAAAACTGTTTTTTGTGCGGATTACCTTTTTTTGCGAGCCAACTTATTATTTGTGGGGTAATGCGCCCAAAAGGTGGGCGATGCAAATTGGTAGTAAAAATATTGTTACATCGTGCAATATCGGCTAAATACGCCTTAGGGTTTAACCACAGCCACTGCTGGTGCTGGTAGCTATGATTGCCTACCGCGTGGTCATTTTTAACTACCTCATTAAAAACATCTTGAAATTGCTCGACTTGCCGGCCTATACAAAAAAAAGTGGCTTTAGCTTGGTATTGCGCTAAAATACTTAATATCTGTGGCGTTACGTTTGGATTAGGGCCATCGTCAAAAGTTAAATACAGTGGTGGCTTTACACTGTTTGACGGTACCTTGCCCGTAAAAATGGCTTTAGGCAAAACATAGTTTCGAAGCCATTGCGGTGGACTCAGCCAAAACTGCCGCATAAATGTATTAAATATTATTTATGAATTTTCTTTTACAATATCCGGATATTAAAAGAAGATAATACATCAAAAAAGAGATCAAATATATTAGAGTTCATAGCTGATAAAACAATTACATCCTCTAATATATTTGTATCTTTAGGTGTCAATTTTTCAATGCTGGTCAAAAGAAGGTCTTACCTATTTACTATAATCGTTTGGCGCAGGGTTTGGGTTTGTGTGGTAATTTGTACATAGTACATGCCGGCAACATTAGGCAACTGCAAAGGTTGAACAAATATTGTTTGTGCGGGCAGGTTATTTTGGTGTAAAACACGGCCTTGTACATCAAAAACTTGTATTGTGCCTTCTTGTGGGGTGGTTTGGGTAATGGTAGCTACGCTAAGGCCTTGTGTGGGGTTAGGATTTAAGTTAAGCATCAATCCACCTTGCTGACTAATTGCGTTGTTAATTCCGGTAGTATTTTTACATTCGATATTATTAAACTCTTCGCCCATTGTATAACCAATGGTAAACCAATGCCTTATTTCGGCACCAAAATCGGGGTCAAAGCCGGCCTGCGGTGCCGAGCCGGGTGTGGGTTTAAAATAAACATAATCTTGCGCTTGAGGGTCTTTAAGTTTAAACCATCCATTGCCCTCGCTTGAGGCAGCCCACCACGAAAGCCCATTTTCGCCGCTATCGGCTACATATAATTCGTAGCAACCGTTATCGAGGGTAAGTTTTTCGGTATAGGTTTTATTATTGGTTAGGCTGGCTTTTTCGTACACCACTTCAGCTTTATCATTGGTTACAGTAATAAAGTTTTGTGAGGCGGCACTATTGGTTTTAAAATTTAACGACATGCCAGTTTCGTAACGCGGTGGCAAACTAAAGGGCGAATAAATTTTATTGTTAAGTGTATCTTCGTCAATACCATAATTTGGTTCGAATACTTTAGCCCAAAATACCGGTTTATCCGGATTTAAATTTGTCCAGTTCAACAAAGGCAGTTCAACGTCAGTTTCTTCGTAGGGTTTAAGGGTGCCTTCCCAACGATGCCAACACGGAAAAGTAACAGCAAAGCCGTTGTCATCTTTTTCAACGCCATATTCGATGAGTGCCGAAGTAAGTGTTTCGGAGCCGTTGTTGCGTATGCGAATTAGTGGGTTGCCGCAGGTTGGATTTTTACGCTTATAATAATCTTTATTGCTGGGTTTAATTATATCTACCATTGCCACATCGAGGGCATGGTTGGCTTGTTCGTAGCTTATTAGCTGCACCGTTTGATGATAATTTCCAAAAGGGGCTAAGCTTGCTTTTTGTATGCGGTAGTCAATTTTTACGGTTTCTCCTGGAGTTACAAAGGGGGTAAGCTCCCAGTTATAATCGGGCACAATATCGCCGGGGCACCAGCCGCCGCGGTCGTAAACCCAAGTTCCGCCCTGCGGATAAATGGGGTTGGTGGCACAAAGCCGCCATACATCCCATTTAAATTTTTGCGAGTCGTTAATATCTATATAATGAGATTTTTTACAAAATTCGGCGCAGTTTTCGTTGTTATTGCCAAAACCATGCCCCGATGTACGGGTTTTTATCCGGAATTGTTTAGCTTGAGCTGACAAAGGGATATTAACAGGCTGCATTTGTTTGTCTTCTATCATAGCGCCATAATCGTAGCTTCCCTGATATAGATTTTTAATACCTACTACTTTGCGAGCTGGTTTACCTTTAATGAAAATGAATTTTAGGTCAAGTAGTTCCTGTCCATTTCCGGCGGTTAAATAGACTTGGTCTCTAAGCAATGGTGCGTAATCTGTCACATCGGTTTCCCATAAAAAGCCATCGCCCAAATCGAGTTGAATGCCATAGGGGGTAATTTGTCGGCCTATTTCAAAGGTTACAACGGGGCTATAGTAAACGCCATCTTTGCGTACAAGGGTAGCTTCGGCGGGAATGGCAACCGAGTCGAGTTTGTTTCCAAAATTATCGTAATTATACGTGTAGCCCGATGGCCATGCGTAAAAGGTTTGGGTGGGTTTATTGGGGTGCTTGGGGTCATTGTCTAAAATAATGGCGTTAGTAGTTTCATTTTCGTACAATGTTACCATAACCGGGTCCACTTCTGAGCCCTCAGCATAAGCTAAATCTTGCCCTACATCTGATAAAAACTGGCCCATACCCAATTGAATTTGAGGCCGCCAATTGGTTAAATTCACGTTGGCATATAGTTGCGTAGGGTGCAAACTGCGCCATTGTGGGTATCCAATTAAAGTAGCATCATTTTTATTACCCGAAGCATCTGTAGCTGTAAGCCCTGTGGTTTCGTTAAAAGGATAATAAACTTGTAAATTTGCTGCAAATGGATGGTTTGCATCTAAGCTGTGGTACATATAGTTGGCAATAGTTGTTTGGTCAAGGGCTTTGTTCCAAATTGCAAACTCGTTAATTCGGCCATTATAAGGGCCTTTATAGGTAATTGCTGCCCCCATTTGAAACTTAGTAATGCCCTCCATGGTTAATTTTTTATTAGTGCCGCTATGCCACAAGGTGCCATTAAGGTAAATTTCCATTTTGCCGGTAGCTGTATTTTTTACAAAAGCCCAATGGTTCCATTGTCCTTCGTAGTTTTGAGTACTGGCATTTTTTTCTATCCGGTCGTAGCCGCCGTTGTTGTCGCTGCCGGCATCCCAATAAATATTGCCATTGCTCCACGGAGCGTGTATATTTAAAACACGCTGTCCTTTATTATTAATGCCCTCAAATATCGAGGCATCTTGGGGTTGAGATTTAGGGTCGCCGTAGGCCCAAAAAGCTATGGTAATTTCGTCTTTAATATCGTTTAAGGCATTATCCGGAAGTAGCAATTTGTCGCTGCCACCGCCAAACTCTATACAACCATCTTTGCCTAAAACTACGGCGGCACTATTAAAATCGGTCATTAGGTCGCCATAAAATTGGGTATAGGGGTCGGTATCGTTGTTGCGATAGGCAAACTCAATAATTAAGTTCGAGGTGCCATCCCAGTCAAATGGGGTTGTAAATTGTAGTTTGTTCCATCCGGATATTAACATGGTATTTCGTCTATAAACTTCTGTAAAGCCTGCGGCATCTTCTAATTGATTACTGTTTAAGTCGCTGGCTGTTGTTTGTTTAATGCGTATAACCAAGGGGGTAACTGGCAGTGTTTTATTGCCTGTTTCAAGCAATAATTCTAAAATTTGCCCGGCGGTAAGTCCGGCGTTTGTAAGTTCGTAAGCCTGCCATAAGGTTTGAAAGCGCACATCGCCAATTGCCATAGTATCTGTTTGGCTGTTTGTGCCAATTTTGGCCGATGCGGTTACGGTATTATTATCAGTTGCAATATAGTTTTGCCACTCGTAAATATTAGTATATTGCGTTTTTGTGGTGTACGCAAACGAGTCGGGGGTTGCGTTATTGACGGTAAAATTTACTTGTGTGCGGCGTGTGCTGTCAAACTTGCCAGTCGAGTCAATAAGGTTTGTCCAAGTAAGGTAGTCCCATTCTCCACAATCATTGTCATCGGCTTCGGTTTTGGGGTCGCATTTAATATGGTGCTGCATAATTACCCGCTCGTAGTCTTGGGCAGGCGGAAAGGCAAACGAGCCTTTGTAGGCGCTTGTGTTATAGCCTTTTCCGGGGGGGCTTGGCATATCCCATGTAAAGGTTTGCACTTCAATGGTATCGCCTTTTTCAATAATTTGAGCCTGAATAGTTGCTTGGTTCAAGCCTAAAAAACATAAAACAAAACAAAAAACAAGTAATAAAGTACGCATATAATTGACGCTTTTATTTAAAAATAGGAAAACAGTAACTTAAAGTAAATAATACTTAGCGGACAAATTTACAACAATTTTGATTTAAAGCAGAAATTCATCAGCAGTATTTGATGTTTTAAGCGTGAAATAAAATAAAAAATCCGGAAATAGCTATCCGGATTAGTTGTTAAATTGCGATATGGGTAATCTGATGCAATGCCCGCAACTCTTCGTGTTTTTAAATCAAACACAGAGGGAAATAAAAAGCATTAATATTTCACTATTAGTTTAACGCAATTTACTAAAAATTACCGAGGCATTATGGCCTCCAAAACCAAACGTATTGCTAAGTGCTATATCTACTTTGCGTTGTTGTGCTTTGTTAAAAGTAAGGTTTAAGCGTGTATCGAAGGCGGGGTCGTCATCAAAATGATTAATAGTGGGCGGTACAAGGTCGTATTTTGTGGCTAACACACAGGCTACGGCCTCAATGGCACCGGCGGCGCCCAATAAATGGCCGGTCATGGATTTGGTTGAACTTATATTAAGTTTAAAGGCATGTTCGCCAAACAATTCCATTATTGCTTTGGCTTCGGCTATATCTCCTAAGGGTGTTGAGGTGCCGTGGACGTTGATATAATCAATATCGGTTAAAGCAAGTTGGGCATCGTCAAGGGCGGCTTGCATTACCAATTTTGCACCTAAACCTTCGGGGTGTGGGGCGGTCATGTGGTAAGCGTCTGCACTCATACCTCCGCCTCTTATTTCGGCATAAATTGTTGCCCCACGCGATAATGCGTGTTCGTACTCTTCTAAAATTAATGCGCCGGCGCCTTCGCCCAATACAAAGCCATCGCGGTTTACATCGAATGGGCGCGAAGCGGTGCTTGGGTCGTCGTTGCGTTCTGAGAGGGCGTTCATGCCGCTAAATCCGCCTAATCCGGCTTCGGTAACGGCGGCCTCTGATCCACCAACAACAAAGGCAGTTGCTTTGCCCAATCTAATATAGTTAAAAGCATCAATAAGGCCATTTGTACTAGAGGCACATGCCGAAACGACCGAAAAATTTGGGCCTCGAAATCCATGTTTTATTGAGATATGCCCTGCGGCAATATCTAAAATCATTTTTGGTACAAAAAACGGGTTGTATTTGTAGTGAGGGTTTCCTTTGCCGCGCAGGGCATAGTCGGCTACCTGTTCTTGAAAAGTATAGATACCACCAATACCCGAGCACCAAATAACGCCCACACGATTTTTATCAATACTGCCATCTGTATTAAGGTTGGCATCGGCAATAGCCTGGTCGGCGCAAGCTAAGGCGTAGTGGGCAAAGGGGTCTAAGCGCCGTATTTCTTTGCGGTCAATAAAATTTTCGGCATTAAATCCTTTTAGTTCGCAGGCAAATTTGGTTCTAAAATTCGAGGCATCGAATTTAGTAATAGTAGCCGCACCGCTTACGCCATTTTTCAAACCTTGCCAATACTCCTCAAAAGTATTACCAATGGGGGTAATAGCGCCCAAGCCTGTAACAACAACTCGTTTAAGGTGCATCATAGTAGGGAATTACAATAATATAGTAAATTATTTTTATATATCTGAATAGAATACAAACAAGCCAAACGCGCTACAAAACTATTATTTATAGGTCAAAAAAATTGGCAAGGCGTTTGGCTTTGTATAATTGATAAGATTCGTTTTTTATTCTTTCTATTGTTTGAGTTAAAAAACGACAAGAAAATTAAGCAGCTTCTGCATTGGCATTTATATAGGCAATGGCATCGCCTACGGTAGTTATTTTTTCAGCATCGGCATCGGGAATTGTAATTTGAAATTCTTTTTCAAATTCCATAATTAGTTCAACGGTATCGAGCGAGTCGGCACCTAAATCGGTAGCAAAGCTTGCGGCATCAACTACTGCATCAATATCGACCCCTAATTGTTGAACGATGATGCTTTTTACTTTATCAGTATGATTTGACATGGTAATACTTATGTTTTTTTTTAAAATTGGTTTGTAATTATTGAATGAATATTTGAGGGCAAAGGTAGGAAATTTAATTTAGATGCAAAAAACCAATTTTGGTCTATATGCAACCTACTAAGCAATTTGTGGCGTAAATTTGGGGTAATTCTTTATTTTTTACCTAACGCAACGATAAATTGTTGGTTGTTTTACTTCTTTAGTATCCAATTTTGAACCTAAAGTCAGCGATAAATTGTAATTTTTTCCTAATTGGCATCATGCTTTTTTATAGCATTTGCCTATATGTTTTGGCGTACCATACCCACAGAAGCAATTTTGGGCAGTTAATAGTTTTAAACTCCGGATTATTTTTTTGTTATTTTACCACCTCTCACTATCTTCTTATACCGAACAAAATTAATGCAATAAGTTGGCAATCAATATTTTGGGGTGGTGTTTTACTGCGTTTATTAATTATACCTGCCAACCCAGCCCTTAGCGACGATTATTATCGTTTTATTTGGGATGGCCTTTTAACACTGTCAAACGAAAGCCCTTTGGCGCACACCCCTCAAACATGGGTAAATATTATTTGGCCTCAACAAGGTGTAATCATTCCAACGGCATGGCCGCCCGATTTGTTCGACAAATTAAACTCACCAAACTATTTTACAATTTACCCTCCTGTTTGCCAGCTATTGTTTTTGCCAGCCGCTTTTTTAGTAAAACAAACAGGCAGTATATATATAGGTTGCATTGCTTTAAAAGTATCAATTTTTGTTTTTGAGGTTGCTACCCTCTATTTAATGCCTAAATTATTACAGCGTTTGCAGTTGCCTGCTCAAAACATGATATGGTATGCACTAAACCCGTTGGTAATAATAGAGTTAGTAGGCAATATTCATTTTGAGGCAGTTATGATTTTAGGAATTGTAGGCATATTGTATTTTTTGACGGCCATTAATCCAAAACAGTTATTTGGTCGGCAGGTTATGGCAGTATCCGGATTTTTTGCGCTTGCTATTGGTGCAAAATTGTTGCCACTTGTATTAGCTCCGGCACTCCTAAAAAGACTCGGAATAAAAACAACAATCATTTTAGTTGGCTTATCGTTGGTTTTGGTAGGATTGGCCATGTTGCTTTTTGCCCCCTTGCCGTTATGGAAAAACTTATTACAAAGCGCAAATTTGTATTACCAAAAGTTTGAGTTTAATGCCAGTATTTATTACCTGCTCAGGCAAATTGGTTTTTGGTGGTACGGTTATAATACAATTGCTTTTTTAGGAAAAGCCTTAGCTGTATTGGCAATAGCCGGAATATTTTTTATATGCTGGTTAGAGAAAAAATTAAGCTGGCGGCATTTATCCGGAGTTTGGTTGGCTATTTTAGCATGGTATCATTTTTTACAGCCCGTTGTTCATCCTTGGTATATTACGCCTATGGTGGCATTGTCGGCCTGCACATTTAGCGGCGGCGGCATTCGTTGGCCTTTAATATGGAGTGCAACTGCCATGCTAAGTTATTATGCTTACAGCCAAAATGGTGTAGTCGAAAACATGGGTATTATTGCACTTGAATACGGTTTGGTTTTTGCCGCTTTTTGCTTTGATTTATGGCAATCGAGACAAAATAACAAAGGACGTGTTTCGTTTTAAACTAAATCAACACTTTGGGCGGAGCTTGCAGCTGTTAAAGCTAACTGCCCGTTGGGGTGTTGGCAAATTGGGTATATTTGGCATAGTCCGGGGGTTTTACCCACCTCAAAACTGCCATAACGATGCGACAGTTTTAACGCTTTTGCGCCATTGGCAGTAGCCCAGATTAACAAGCTCTCTAAAGGAATATCCGGATAATATTTGGTTATTGTTTTAAGTTCGCTCAAAATACAAAGCTCGTAGTTCGAGGCTAAACTATCTGTACCAACACAAATAACAGCATTTTGGGCTATAAAATTGGGGTAATTTGGCAGCAACCCTTCAATATATAAATTGGCGTTAGGGCAGGTACACCAAAAAGAATTGCTCGTATGGGCGTGGGCCGCCTTAATGTCGGCGGCAGAGGTGGTGGTGTTATGCACCCATAAAACAGAAGTGTTTTTAGGAATGTATTGTAACATAAACCTAATCGAACTAATTTTGGGTGGGGTAAAATACTGCAAAATATCAGTACCTAAATTGGCATATAAATCGGAAAAAGAACCTGTGCCTTGTAAATAAAGTTCATTTTCGGCGGCGCACTCTTGGTTATGGACAGTAGTTACAAAATCCGGATTATTTTGAGCGTTAAATTGAATAATCTCAGTCAATAAGTTGCCTGTAATGGTATAGGGTGCGTGGGGTGCTAACGATGCTGGTAAATGTAAATTTTGTGCCTGACGATACAAGTCAATTCCATGGTTTATGGCTGCTTTTGTACGTTGCTCTAAATTTGCGCCAAAAGGCGTAAGCAATTCAATAAAAGTATGGTAGGCAATGGCCGTTTTAGATTTAAGTAAAAAGGTTTCTGGGCCGTTGCTAATATCACCAACGGCTACAATACCGCGCTCGTGCATGTATTGGTTGGCGGTTTGGGCTGCGGTAATCTGAGCATCGGGGTTGGTTTGTCTGTTTTTGGTTATTTGAAGCAAAAAATTGGGTAGCCCTGTTCCGGGTGGTATAACCCCTTTTAAATGAGATAATTCAAGGTGGCAATGGGCATTAATAAATCCGGGTGTTAAAACGCCGTTTATTTTCCGGATAAAAATATTGGTGCTGCCAACATTATCCATACTCTCAAGTTCATTTATAGCTGTAATTTTAATAACCTCGCCAAGCTCGGTTGTCCATAATGCTTTTTGTGGTGCTAATTGGCCGTTGGGTAACAATAAAAAATCGGGGCAAAAAACGAACATATTATAAAATTAATAAGCTAATATTGAAAAATAATAATATAGCAGTATAGAAACTTGCATAACATCATAGTGCTTAAAACAAGTTCACCGAGAAATAAGTTTTGTCTATAAAAATAGTAAAAGTGTTTGATAGTTGGCTTGTTTATTGATATTGCTTAATATTGCGCCAAATTTATCATTAGTTATTAATTGCTTGTTCCTTAATCAATAAACTTAGTAAATATGCCTATTATTAAGCCTGTATGTGGCAAACACCCCCAGTTTGGGGACAATTGTTTTTTAGCTGAAAATGCCACTGTGGTTGGCGATGTAACCATGGGCGACGAGTGTAGCGTGTGGTTCAATGCGGTTATTCGTGGCGATGTGCATTTTATTAAAATTGGCAACAAAGTTAATATTCAAGATGGTGCTATCATACACTGTACTTACCAGTATGCGCCTACCCAAATTGGCAACAACGTTTCTATTGGGCATGGCGCTATAGTGCATGGCTGTACCATTGAAGATAACGTATTAATTGGTATGGGTGCTATTGTAATGGATAATGCACACGTAAAATCGAACAGTATCATAGCGGCAGGGGCTATTGTTTTGCAAAATTCAATAATCGAGTCGGGGGGTATTTATGCAGGTGTACCGGCCAAAAAAATTAAAGAAATCAGTGAAGCTCAGTTTGCCGAACTTATTGAACGCATTGCAAACAACTATGTTATGTATGCCGGTTGGTATCAATAGTCATTTTTGTAGCACATTTTATTTTAGGGCAACTCATTTTTTCCGGATAAGCTTAAAAAACCTACAATTTTAATCCGGAAATAGAAGTCGTTTAAGAATTAAACCATATAATTAACCACATAGACACATAGAAGTCGTATAAGCTTTAAAAGGTGTGGCAGTTTTAAACACTTGATACTAAAAACAATTGAGATAAAAACAGGCTGCAAAAAATGTAAAACCGATTTATTGACGACATAGTCTTGCAACAACTTCAAAAGTACATAGTTACAAACTAGTTCAACAACTAATTTTTAAACAACTTATAATTAATCTCAGATAAATTATAACTTACCAGTAATTAGTAATTCAAGTAAATATCGCTTTTAATAAAATGGGGCTCAACGGGTAAAGTATTGGGTAAATTATACCAGCATAATAAAATAAAAAAAGAAGTGGCGTGCAATGCAATCGCCACTTCCCATAGATAATACCCCAAAATGCTATTTATTTTGCAAATACAATTTAAATAATAAAAAGTAGGGCGTAATAAATAGACGCACAAAAATACTACTTTTTTTTAAAGAAAATTATAAATATGTTGGTCTGTTAGTAAAAAATCTATATTATGACAAAAATAATACAAATATTACTAAAAAACAATTAATTTGTTGTACTGTTGTAAATTTAATTGAATTATTGCAAAAATAATATTTACTTGAGCAGCTGCTAAAAAGGCCACCATGCCGTTTTATTATCGTTGACCGAAAGTGCAAAAGCAGTAGGAAACATTCGTTTCATTCGTTTTTCAATATCTTGTAAACTTACCTTGCCATCGTTGTTTTCATCTAAAATTTCGTTTCGGGTGTAATCTTTAGCAGGTTTTACATAAAGCGTGTAACAAGCTTCCTCACCAATAGCAGCAGGTTCAAGTACAGCCAAATAAAAATCGGTTAGCGTTTCATATTTACGTTCGTACGATTTGCTCATCAGTTTAAAATAATCTTCAACGTAATCCAACTGTTCAAGGGCGGTCATTTTTTTTAGTGCCTCGGTACTGGTGTTTAACATTCGTGCTTTTTCGGGGGTAAATTGAATTAATCCGACTGCCCCCGTTCCTTGCGTATTGACTACGGCAGGGTCAAATTTTGATTCGGAGTACATAACTGCCATCAGCCACTCGGGTGGTATTTTAAGGCGGCTGGCAATTTTTTTAACTTTTTTGGTAAATGAGTCAATATCGGGTATAACTGATGCCGCCTGCTTTGACAGGTAAAACCCATTGCCATTGCTGTTAATGCCACGGTCGCGGGTGCTAGGACTTAGACCCTTAGAAGCCGAAACAACGACGACATTGGTTGCAATGAGCAGGCCCATAACTATACCGACACTTTTAATATTTACCGGAATGGATACATTTTTAAATAAAGTGGGTAACATGGGAATGTTAATTTTAAGATGATAATAAAATGTCTTTGTTCGAAATAAAATATTTGCTTCATTCCTATTTAATCATGTTGTAGCTTGCACTTTAAAAAAGGTATAAAAGAGCATGACTTACTAGTTTAGTAATTGAAAAACTACTACACTCTAAATAGATATTAGGCAGCTATACAACAAAATAAAACATTGCCAAAATTGATGCAAATGGCAAGCATAAGAATATCAGTGCTGTATTATAAAATCCGGAAGCAAAAAAGAAACAAAGGCCTTCCCAGACATCAGAAAAACTAAATTCATTGCAAAAATACTACTAATTATAGTATTTAGCAAAT
Organism: Sphingobacteriales bacterium; assembly: GCA_016706405.1. NCBI lineage: Bacteria > Pseudomonadati > Bacteroidota > Sphingobacteriia > Sphingobacteriales > Sphingobacteriales bacterium. The sequence continues at coordinate 392,446 of JADJJT010000002.1, read as the reverse complement.
TTTTTTAGTTATTTTTATCAATTAGTAAAAAATATTTTTTATCATGATAACAACTATTAAAATATGTTTACTTCTAAATTTCCGGAAATAGATTTAAAACTAAATTGATATTGCCAAGATTTCACCCTCTAAACTAAAAAACATAGCTTACAAATTAATTCGTAAGCTATGTTTCTTCAAAATTGAATTCCTACAATTTTGGGGCTTAATGGACAAAAATGATGCTAAAATCGTCTGGAAAGCTTAATATTATTAGCTTTGAGGACAATCAAAGGTTATGAATAAAAAAAGTGCTTTTACTGCGGTAGTTCTGTTACCAAGAAAAATGGGTTAGTAAAAGGTAAACAGCGATATAAATGTGCCTGCTGTAATAAACAATTTTTAGGTGGGCAACGCATCAATAACGAGCAAATATGGGAAGAATACAAAAGTGGTAAACAGACCTATTTGCAGTTAGCTCACAAGTATAATTGTTCTGTTAAAACGATTCAAAGGCGGTTAGACAAGATTAAAATAGTGGCTACGGAAAAAACAGGTAGAGTAGTCGTTGTATTAATGGACACCACCTATTGGGAGCGGGTTTTGGCGTAATGCTTTTAAAGATGCCTACACCAAAGAAAACCTTTTGAAATATTATGAAGACAGAGACAAATGCGCTGTATATAGAAGGAATTAAGGAGTTAAAAAGGCGAGGTTTTACTATTTCGGCTATTGTTTTTGACGGAAGAAAAGGCTTAATTGCGTCGTTTAAGGGTATTCCTGTTCAAATGTGCCAGTTTCATCAAGCAGCAATAATTCGAAGATATTTGACCCGTAAGCCAAAGCTAAAAGCTGCACAAGAGCTGATGGATGTTGTAGATTTGATGAAGCAAACAGACAAAGAAAGCTTTGTCGGAGCATTAGGGCTATGGCTTGAAAAATGGAAAGTGTTTCTAAACGAGAGAACTGTAAATCCGACTACAAACAAATCGTTTTATACGCATAAAAGGCTTAGAAGTGCTTATCGTAGTTTGAAGAATAATTTACCTTGGTTGTTTACTTGGCACGATAACAGGGAACTTCAAATACCTAACACAACCAATGCTATTGATGGACATTTCGCAGATTTAAAAACAAATTAAGAAACCATAATGGCCTATCAATGAAACGGAAAATGAAATTTATAGATGGGTTTTTAAAGGTATAAGGGCTTTCTGAAAATATCAAAGGCTTACAATATACAGTAAGCCTTTGATAAGACATTTTCGTCAAGCATCTGTTTTATCCCTGACAAGTTGCTCCCCAGCAGAGCTTGTTTCCGTTTTTACAGACATGCAAAGAAATAAAATATTCAAGAATAATGTAAAAAAGTGAATAAAAAAACAGCATTAAAAATGTCCACTTGAACCAAGCGTCTAAAAAATAGCATTAAAAATGTCCATTACTCCAATTTTGGCGATCGTATGCAAAGCATACAAATCAAAAAAACCTCTACCCTACCCTAGTCTATTTTTTTTTCAATAGATTTGGATGGGCTGAGGTTTTTTAAAATGGCAAGCGTAAATAAACTGCAATCAAGCAAGGAATAGCGGACTTATATGCTTAACACATTTTTCTTTGACCATGTCCCTGCTTTAAGCTAACTACAAGTTTAAATTGTTTGGTGCAGTTTAGTCCCAATCACCACCGGCAAGACCGCAGGCAGTTTCAGCTGCATTAATTTCGGTATCGGTAAAATCGTCTTCGCAATAATCAACTTTAACGTTATTTATGGTGCAATGGTGGCATTTGCCTTTTAAGCAACCCGCTGAAACAATGCTAATAAAAGCAACGAATACTAAAACAAGAAAATTGTTTTTCATTGGAATTAATTATTTATGCGTTATTAAATAATACTATTAAAATAATTTTTTACGTCAAACAGCAGTTTTACAGGCATTCATAAACGGCAGCAATACCTTGCCCCCCACCAATACAAGCAGTAACAATGCCATGTTTACCTCCTGTTCTTTTTAAATCGTTAAGTAACTGAACGGTAAGTTTTGCTCCGGTGCAGCCAAGTGGGTGCCCTAAAGCAATAGCTCCACCATTAATATTGACTTTGTCGGGGTTAAGATTAGCTTCGCGTATAACGGCAACTGCTTGTGCGGCAAAGGCTTCGTTTAGTTCAATCAAGTCAATATCGTCTATTTTTTTATTGGCCATTTTTAAGGCTTTGGGTATAGCGGCGCAGGGTCCAATACCCATAATACGTGGTTCTACCCCCACAGTTACGCAGCTAAGCATACGCCCCATCGGTTGCAAGCCCAACTCGTTAAGTAATCTTTCGCTTACCACCAAAGCAAAGGCAGCCCCATCGCTGGTTTGCGATGAGTTGCCTGCAGTTACAGAGCCTTTGGCTGCAAAAGCGGGTTTTAGTTTTGCCAATCCGGATATATTTGTGTCGCGTCTTACCCCGTCATCAACAGCAACTTTGTAGGTTCGTTCGGCGCGTTTACCCTTTTCGTTTACATACACTTCTTTTACATCAACGGGGCAAATTCCCGATTCGAAATAACCATTGTCTATGGCGTTTGCGGCTTTGCGATGGCTGTGGTAAGCAAATTCATCTTGAGCTTCGCGGCTTACGCCAAACTCGTTCGATACAGCTTCGGCAGTTAAGCCCATGCCTATATAATAATCGGGGTGGGTTTTGGCTACCTCATAATTAAGGGCAGTTTTCCATCCAACGGTAGGCACTAATGACATTGACTCGGTGCCCCCGGCAATAATACAATCGGCCATACCTGCTTTTATTTTGGCGGTGGCTATGGCAATGGCTTCAACGCCACTTCCGCAGTAACGGTTAATGGTAACACCGGCGGTTGTTTTTGGAAGGGAGCGCACTGCTATCATGCGGGCTATTTGAAGTCCTTGCTCGGCTTCTGGAACCGCGTTGCCTACAATTAAGTCTTCAACGCGGGTGGGGTCAAGTTGCGGCACCTGTGCCAACAAATATTCAATTACTGAAACAGCCAAATCGTCGGGGCGAGTAAATTTAAAACCACCTCGATTGGCTTTTGTAACGGCAGTGCGGTATCCGGATAAAATATAAGCATCCATATCTGTGCAAAATTACTAATTCTAATTAAAGTTTATATTTTTATTATCAATAAGCCAAGAAATTACACTTAACTTTATTCTTTTACGTATCCGGTAATTAAAAACTCGGTACGGCGATTTTGTTGATGTTGTTCTTCGGCACATTGCGTACCATCTTTACAGCCATTGACCAATTGCGTTTCGCCATAGCCTTTTCCGGATATATTTTTTTTTGGCACCCCACTTGCAATAATATAATCAATAGCCGATTTAGCGCGTTTTTCCGAAAGGTCAAGGTTGTAAGCGTTGTCGCCCCGCGAGTCGGTATGCGAGCCTAACTGTACCCGCAAAGTAGGGTTGGCTAACATAAAACTAACGATTTTATTTAGCTCGACTTTGGCCTCGGGACGCAAGTCAAATTTGTCTAAATCGTAATAAATATGGTTAATTTCGGGGAGTTCAAAGCCCGGATAATTGTTTGTCTGCCCGATATAATTTTTATGGGCGATTTAAAATCGCCTGTTATTGGGTCGGCTTCGGGTGCTAAGGACAGTGCAATATCAACGGTTGTGGGTTTTGTTTTACTCATTTCGTAGCGAGACAAAGAACGCACACCGGTTAAGTAGCCGGTAGAACTTGCAAAAATAGTATAATCATCGGCACAATCAATGCCAAGTGTATAGGTGCCGTTGCTATTTGTATTGGTAGTTTTTGTACTGCCGTTGGTATAGCTTACTATTTTAATATTTGCGTTGGCAATAGCTGCGCCAGTTTTTAGGTCGGTAATTTGCCCTCTTACTTCGCATTTCGTTTGATTGGCGGTAAAGGCATAAATATCGTCGTCGCCTTTTCCACCTGCCCGGTTCGAGGTAAAAAAACCGCGCCCGCCTCCGGAAGCTACTATCATAGCAAAATCATCGGCATTGGTGTTAATGGGTGCGTGTAAGTTTTCGGGCTGCCCCCAGTTATTTTTATCAGTTGGCAGCGCTTTAAATAGGTCGTATCCACCTAATCCAGGCCATTCGTCTGAGGCAAAATAGAGTGTATTGTCGGCAGCAATGAACGGGAACATTTCGTTGCCCATGGTATTAATTTCGGGGCCTAAATTGCGTGGGGTGCCCCAGTTGCCATTACGGCTTCGCTCGGTTAGCCAAATGTCGGTTCCGCCCTGCCCGTTTGGCATATTCGATACAAAAAACAGGCGTTGCCCATCGGCACTAAGACTTGGATGACCACAGGAGTAATCATCGCTGTTAAACGGCATTGGTGCTACAATAGTACTTCCATCTGGGGCATTGGTAATTTCTATAATTTCAAGTTGTGTGGTAGCTCCTTTTGTGGCAAGCTTTCGGTTGCGGGTCAAATAGGCCGTTTTAAAATCTTTCGAAAAACTTACTGCCCCATCGTGTAATTTACTGTTTACTTTCACGCCTTCAAACGCAAATTCTACAGGCATACCCATAAGCAAGGCATTCGAGCCTGTTTGTTCGGCATACATAAGGTCTAAAAAGGGTTGTTCGCGGCGGTTGTACTCTTTTGTAGTGCGGTTTTCTTCAGTGGAATATACGATTCCGTTGCGGTAATATGCTGGGGCAAAATCGGCGCGTGCCGAGTTGATGCTAATATTGTCTATTTTATATATACCGGGGTCTTCTAAAAAGTATTGGCCTTTTTGCAGGCTTCTATTTGGTTGGCTGCTTTCCCTGTGCCTTTGTCGTACAACTGAAAAACCATTTTTGCCTCTTCATATTTTTTTAAGGATTTAAGCACCTGGCCGTAGTGGTATAGGGTTTCAGGATTTTGTTTAACTGTAGGAATAGCCTGCACATACCATTTTTCGGCTTCGGCGGGTTGACGCATTAAATAATGACATTCAGCTAATTTTACTTTAGTTGCGGCATCATCTGTTGTTTCAAGGTATTCAGTATATAAGCGCGCAGCTTTGGGGTAAGCACCCTTATCAAACTGTTTGTCGGCGTTTTTAAGTATCCCACTTTGCGCCGATGTGGACATGGTTACCGCCCCTACACAAATAGCTAAACAAAAGAATAAAATTCGCATGATATTTTGCATATATATTTAAACTAAACAGCTTAGATTAACCTATCTTTTTTGCTTAATCTTGTTTTGGTTGAATTAAAATGGCAGTAGTAATTTTGCCTCCAGTAAATAAAAACCAACTTAAAACAAATCCAAATGAAAGCACAAAATTAGTACAAATATGTTAGGTTTGGTGGTATAAATATTTGGGAAACTAAAAAGTTATAGCCACATCAAATATTCCTTGATTTAAATAAACAATTTTGCCATCAGGATTACTGTTATAATCCCATAACTGGGCTGTAAATTGCCCTTTAAGTCGCTCAAGTTTTTGGCCATAATTAGTAATTTTTAAAAACGAATAGCGCAAATAATATTGATTTTGACCAATTTGCATAAAAAACTGCGTTGCCGGATTGTTTAAGAACTGCGGCAAGTCTTCGTATTCAAACACGCCACCGCTTTTATTATCCGGAAAAGAAAACTGCAAAATAGCATTTTCATTGTTATACATTCCCATTACGGTTACAGTAGTAGCTTGTAATGTGTCGTTATATCCGGCCTGTGATTTTATAGGGTTAAAATTGCCGAACGATATAATTTTATTATCAAATGCGCCGCCTATCATCAAAAACTCAATTTTATTTTGTGCAATTAGTGCGGCGGTATCTATGTTTTGCGGGGTTGGTTCATTTTTTTTGCAGCTAACAAAAAATAAGGAAGCAAAACCCAATAATAGGCCAAACAAAAGCGCTAATTTTGATAATGGCATTAAGTTTTTTTTTATCATACATTTATAATGTTTTTAATTCAATTGCAGTGAAATGATTGTATTTTATAATGTCGGACAAAATTAGCCCTAATTGCTTTAAAATTGTTAAATTTGCTGCTTGCTTACAAGTTGTTCTTGTTTTTTTATTTTACCACTTAACCTAATTTGCTGTGCTTAATACTGGCAACTTAACTATCAAAGCCACACCCATTAAACAAGGCTTAGTGGTGCTTTTAAGTGTAACAACTATCATGCTCATTAGTTGGCTGCTTAACCCAAATTTACAAACACAATGGTTAATAGCTTTAAGTGGTTTGGGTTTTTACAGTACTATGAATGCCGTAATCTTCTTTTTTGTGCGCCAAAAGCGAGGGCGTTATTTGATTTTATCTATTGCTGGCTTTTTAATAAACGTTTTTTTATTAATTGGGCTTGCCCGGTTGCTTAGTCCGCTTGCGCCTAAAGAACTGCGCCTTTATGCCATGATTTTGTTGATTACGGTACTTTTTTATTTTATGATATTAATGTTGTCAACAATAGCAAAAAAAATTAGTGATTTGGTAGGAATTGAGCCTTAGCGCAAAACACCTATTTTTATCTCTCAACTTTGTAGCTGCTTATTTTGTTGTAATTCTGTTCTTTCCGGATATATTTTTAAGTTTCAGTTTTTAATTTGCCGGCATCCCAACATTTTTCTAACCACCCAAACAACAATAATTAATACAATTTAATATAAACAACAATAAAATGGAACCACCTAAAAAGAATCAAATAAATATTGAGCTAACCGAAGATATGGCCGATGGTGTTTATGCAAATTTAGCCATCATTAGCCATTCTAATTCCGAATTTGTGCTCGATTTTGTTAAAATTATGCCCGGATTACCTAAAGCTAAAGTAAAATCGAGGATTTTGGTTACCCCTCTTAATGCCAAACGTTTGCTGCGTGCTTTAACCGACAATATTTTAAAATACGAGGCGCAATATGGCGTTATTGACGACAACCCAAAGAACAACGACTTTCCGCCAATTCATTTTGGCGGCCCACCTTCACAGGCGTAACTAAACAGAGATACCAATATAACAACCACCCACTTTTCCGGATAAATCAAATATCCGTAGGTTTTATTATGCAAACCCTGCTCAAAAATAATCGCTTTATTTATGCGATTTTTTAATGCCATTTTCTTCTTCGCGCAGCACATATTGTACTGTATCAAGGCTTTGCTGTTGTAATAAAATTTGCCGGTTTTGGGTAAACTGTGTAATGCTTTCGGCATTATAATGTCTAATTGTTAATATTTCGAGCCCTGTTTGCATTTCTACGTTATATAAAGTGTTTAACTCGGTCAACAAATCCGGAAGTTTATGCGACACGTGGTCTATACATGCCAAAAAATGAGTAGCGCCATTTTGCGTTAAATTGCATTTTACTTCGTAACGTGCAAAAATTTGATAAATTTCGCTAAGATAATGTTCGGCAATAAACGAAAAATCGCGGGTAAACAGCGTTAGTTGTATTTGGTTTGGGTGGTAAACTATTATAGGCGGCAGTTGAGCCTGGTTTTGGGTATGTATAAGGGTGCCGGCCTCGGTAGGCTGTAAAAACGAGCGCACATACAACGGAATTTTTTTGTTTTGTAGCGGTTTTATCGTTTTGGGGTGTATAACTTTTGCCCCATAAAAGGTCATTTCCAACGGCTTCGCGGTACGACAGGTTGTTAATTTTAACGGCAGTTGGCACTATGCGTGGGTCGCCCGAGTAAATACCGGCTACATCTTTCCAAACGGCCATATATTGCGCATCTAAGGCATTGGCAAAAATTGCCGCCGTATAGTCCGAGCCTTCGCGGCCAAGCGTAGTTGTCAAATGTTCGGGGGTTCCGCCAATAAAACCTTGGGTTACTGCCCACTTAACACCCTTATTGTCTAGGTTTGTAATTTGCTGCACAATGGCCTGGCAAGTTGGCTGCCATTGCACATTTCCCTCGCGGTAATGATTGTCGGTTAAAATGCAATCGCGGGCATCGAGCCATTGATTGGGCAAGCCGCAATGGTTAAGCCAGGCGCTAAGCAGCACCGAGGCTGCAATTTCGCCCACCGAGACGATAGAGTCGTAAATAAAATCGGTATTGCCGCGCGGAGGCTTGTTTAACTGGTTTTGCAAATCGACAAAAATTTGTGCCAACTGATCAGTTGCGGTATTTGTGGCACCAAATAAATTTTGCGCTGTAATTAAATGTTTAGCAGCAATTGCATTCAACAAATTGTTATGGGTGTCATTTTGTTGCAAATAGGCTTTAACAACAGCCTCTAACTCGTTGGTAGTTTTACCCATCGCCGAAACTACCACTACTAACAACTCGTCGGTATAGTTTTGCAATATCCGGCCAATATTTTTTATAGAATTAGCATCGTTAATAGATGCACCGCCAAATTTAAAAACTATCATAATCAAATTTAGCGACAAAATTAGGTTTAAAATTCCGGATGTTTGCTTACACAGATTGTTTATACCTAATTCTTTTAACATATTTGCCCTAATAGAATAACTATCTTCTAAGATCTAATTATTTTTACTTTGTATTTCTTTATTTGTTTTAAGCAAATGCTTATCTTGCATCGTGTTTACTAAGCAGTATTTGCTACTTGTTTTGCCAAACCTCATAATTTTTATTAATACATCCAGCACCATGAACAATACAGTACCACCCAAACCACCCGCTTATGTTTACGGCGCGTATTTATTTTTATTTATTGCCTTACTGATTGTTTTTTTGGTCGAAGCCCGCAATATTTTGCTTCCGGTTACTTTATCCGGATTATTTGCTTCGCTGTTGCTGCCTTTCTGCAAAAGGTTAGAAAAAATTGGTTTATCGGTTACTTTATCGGCGTTAATAGCGGTATTTGTTCTGGTTTTTATGTTTTTATTAGTATTTGGCGTCATAGGTGTACAAGCTACGGCACTTGCAGGCCGATTACCTACAATTCAAACCTCCTTAGAAATTAAAATAAATAGTTTGCTCGACTACATACAGGCGCAAACCGATTTAAGTAAATCGGAGCAGCTATTATGGCTGCGGCAGCGCGGGCAGGCAATAGGCGAAAAAGCGGGCAGTTTGGCCTTAAACTTTTTTTCGGCAACAGGCTCGGTAATGGCCATAGTAGGGCTAATTCCAGTGATGGTATTTTTTATGCTCCTTATGCGAAAACGAATAGCACAATTTATACGGCAATTAGGGCATCAGCATAAAATTGCCATTACCGATATAGTTGATGATATTATAGCCATGACAAACCAATATTTAAAAGGTATTTTAACAGTCATGTTAATTGTTGCCCTACTTAATACTACCGGATTTTTTTTGCTTGGCCTGCCGTATGCCCTGCTTATTGGTTTAATTGCCGCCATGCTCAATATAATTCCATATATTGGCGTACTAATTGGCAGCTTGTTGCCCATAACCATTGCCTTGGTTACCCGCGACAGTATTTGGATAGCCGTTGGCGCTTTGGGTGTATGTGTGCTGGTTCAGTTTTTAGATAATAATTTTATTACCCCAAAAGTTACAGGCTCAAGTGTTAGTATTAACCCACTTGCCGCCATTATTGCCCTGTTGGTAGGTGCTTCAATTTGGGGGGTTGTGGGCATGATTTTATCTATACCAGGATGTGGCGTATTAAAAATTATCTTCGATAAAATACCCTCTTTACATGCTTACGGAATTTTATTGGGCGATGACGAACCTAAAAATTATAACAGCCGCCAACCAGAAAACAATGCCTCAACCCCCAACACCACCGATACTATTAGTTTAAGCCAACAAACAAACCAACTATGGCAAAAACTAACTGATTATTTTCACAAACGCCCTAATGAAGATAAAGATACGAACGAAATGAAATAAATAACATATTATAATGCAATATTATCCGGATTCTCCGGATTTTTTTATCCGGAGAATAGTTTTAACTTTTTTTATACACTTCGTTGATGGGTAATTTTGTATCTTTGCGGTTTGTTTTATCAATATTCTATTTATTTTTTATAACTAAATTAATTTATTAGTATGCTAAACATGCGCAAATTACCTTTAATTGGGGTATTGTGTTTAACCATATTTGCATTACTGCTAACCAGCTGTAATAACATGGGTGCTGATGCCAACCACGACGGCTTAGTCGTTAAAGGAACAGGTAAAGGGCTGGCACCTAAAACAAAAATGTACTTAATTGAAGTATTAGGCCAAAAAATTGTAACCCTCGATACCGTTGAAGTAAAAGATAATGGCCAGTTTACCTTATTAGGAAAATTAGCCAACACAAAATCTTTATGTCAGCTTCGAATAGGCGGCGGAAACACCAATATTTTATTTATTGCCGACAACACCTCAAAAGTTAATATTGATTTTGACATTAAAACCTTGGCAACCGGCGAATACACCATAACCGGCTCGCCCGAATCGGTGCAGCTTCAAGCCCTATTAAAGGAAGTACAAACGGCTGGCTCGGCTCAACCCGAATATTACAAAAATTATATAGATACCACTAAAAGTGCTTTATTGGCATTTATGGCCTGCCAATTTATTCAAATTGAAAACGATTTTGATGCTTTTAAAAAAGCTGGCGAAAAGCTAACCCAACAACTGCCAGACCACCCGCTAACGCAAAATTTTAATGCCAGTGTAGAACAAGCTGCCAGCGCGCAAAACGTATCTATAGGTAAACCTGCCCCCGAAATAAATTTTGCAAGCCCTAAAGGAAAAGAGATTGCCCTATCAAGTTTAAAAGGCAAAGTTGTTTTAATTGACTTTTGGGCATCTTGGTGTGGCCCCTGCCGCAAAGAAAACCCTACTGTTGTAGCAGCTTATAAAAAATACAATAAAAAAGGATTTGAAATTTACAGCGTATCGCTCGATAAAGACAAAGCAAAGTGGGAAGACGCAATAGCCAAAGATAATTTGATTTGGCCCAGCCATGTTAGCGATTTAGCCGGATGGCAGTCGGCACCAGCCGCTTTATATGGCGTTCGCTCTATCCCGGCTACTTTTTTACTCGACAAAGAAGGCAATATTATAGCTCGCAATTTGCGCGGCCCAGCCCTCGAACAAAAATTAGCCGAATTATTAGGGGCCTAATTAATTTGCCGTATAAAAGCCCATAGCAAACAATAGCACAAAACAAAAATCCCCCGCGTTTAAAACACGGGGGATTTTTGTTTATTTATTTGCGTAAGAGTTGCTTAAAACTTGGTTCATTTAACACCTTAAGTATTTTAAAATAAAAATGCCTACCTAACGGCATGATAATCGATTACCCCCCTAACAAAATCATATAACATTAGTTTTTAGTTTGAAAAAAATATTCAAGTTTGACCTCAAAAAGAGCTGCAATAGATTGGTATATGAGGTTCATTGACACAGAAGAAATAGTTTGAAAAACAAATTTAATAGAGCCCCAAAGTTTAATAACGAGCCACACCCATCAAATTCCAAACTTTGTTTTTGGCAATAGCGTTATTGGTTAGCCAAGTAAAAGTAGTGGATTTTCCTTTCCTGTCTGTTATGACACATTGCAAGAGATTGACCCTACTACCGAGAATGTGTCTATAATAGTTATTTTTTTGTCCTAAAAAACAGTAGCTTTGCCTTATCTTTTCTTAACGATAACAGAGAGCATAGATTTTTATAGTTATTTCTTGAATTTCAAATGCGATTTTTACAACGATGGCAGTTATTAGTACCTGTTTTTTGCCTGCATGGTTTGTACGTGCTGCTATTTTTTTCCGGATGTAAAAAACCCCCACCCGATTATCTGGCTTGGGAGACGTTACCACAACCCACCACCCAAAATCTCACTTCGGTATGGTTTTTAAATAAAGATACTGGTTTTGTAGCAGGAGGTAATACTTATACGCTGGGCGAAATTTACAAAACTACCAACGGGGGCAAAAATTGGCAATTAGCGCATACAACCAGTAAAATTATTTTTGACCTACAATTTTTAAACGACAGTATTGGGTACGCCGTTGGTTACGACAATATGCTTTTGCGCAGTTCAAACGGGGGGAACACTTGGCAAGCAGTAAACATTAACAACCCTTCAATTGAATGGCTGCCCTTGCGCAGTATTTATATGTTGCACGACTCGTTAGGCTTTGCAGTAGGCGGCCATTATACCAAAGGTATTATTTATCGCCTAACACAACAGGGCAACAAGGCTACCGCCACCACCTTTGAACAAGGACTTTTATCAATACATTTTATATCGCCAACTGAGGGCGTAGCTTTAGGCTACGGGGCAGCTTTTACTACTGCCAATGCCGGCCTTAGTTGGCAACCTGCTACGGCTACCAACGATTATTTTGTGGATTTAACCACGCAACCCAATACTACCAATTTATTTGCTTGTAGCTATTTTGGCTCGGTAGCTACCAGCACCGACAAGGGCCAAACATGGCAAACACTGCGCTGCGGCGGCGGCTACCTAACCCACCGCGACCATTTGGGAGGCATTGTTTTTAACCCCTTAAATGCCCAACAACTTTATATAGGCAGCGAAAACAAATTGTTGGTTAGCACCAACGCCGGACGTAGTTTTAGCAAGCTTCCGCTTGAGCCTTCGCCAAACAACTGGCAGGCCCTTAGTGCAACAGCCAACTGCGTTTATGCCGTAGGCAGTAATGGTGGAGTGGTGCGTATTAGCTGGTAACTGGCAAGCTGGACGTTTATACTTAACCATCAAACAAACAAAGAAACAAATAATTGGTTAATTAAAAACTTGATACCTTTAGCACGTATATTTGCCCGCTAAACAATAATAAAAAAGTAAGCAAACTAAGTAAGGCTTCAAACTTGCATCCGGAAACCAAATTTTACACGCTATCTTTTTCTTTTTGTAGTTAATTGCTATGTATTTAAGTCAAATTACGCTTACAAATTTTAAAAATTACGAGTCGGTGCAAGTAAATTTGCATCCCAAGCTAAACATTTTGGTGGGTGCCAACGGCATGGGTAAAACTAATTTTTTAGATGCTGTCTATTATTTGTGTATGGGCAAAAGCTATTTTTCGAGTTTTGACCAGCACCTCGTCCGGCACGAAACAGATTTTTTCCGGATAGAAGGGCATTTTATTCGGCATCAACAACCCGAGCAGATTATTGCAACCTACTCGGCAATCCGCAAAAAAGAGGTATCGCGCAATGGGTTGCCTTATACCCGATTAGCAGAGCATGTGGGATTTTTACCCTTAGTGGTTATTGCCCCCGACGATATTGCAGTAGTAAAAGAGGGAAGCGAAGAAAGAAGACGATTGCTTAATCAGGTTTTTTCGCAAATAAGCCCGGCGCACCTACAAGCATTAATGCGATACGAAAAAATTTTAGCCCAACGCAATGCTTTGCTCAAACAGTCGGGCAGCCTCAAACCTAACGATTATGCCTTACTAAACACCTACGATGCCCAATTAATGCCGATTGGCACAGCTATCTACGAATTTCGAAAGAATTACGTGCAAAAATTGCAGCCCTTAATACAGCACCATTACCAAACATTGAGCAATGATGCAGAAACGGTGCAATGCCATTACCAGTCGGCATTACACCAAACCTCTTTAGATGTTATTTTGGCCCAAAACCGCACCCGCGATATTCAATGGCAGCGCACCACCGAGGGCATACACCGAGACGATTTGCTTTTTACCCTAAACAACAAAGACTACGCCTTAAAAAAATACGGCTCGCAAGGGCAGCAAAAATCGTTTTTAGTAGCCGTAAAATTGGCCGTTTATGATTTGCTGTGCGCCGAATTACACCTAAAGCCGCTATTACTACTCGACGATATTTTTGACAAATTAGACCCAAAACGCTCCGAACAACTATTAAAAATAGCGGTAAGCAGCGCGTTTGGGCAGGTTTTTATTACCGACACGCAACACCAGCGTTTACAAGCATTAATTAAAACCTTGTCGCTCGATGGTTTGTTGCTTAGCGTTGAGCAAGGAAAAATTGTTAAATTGTAATAGGAACAAATAGGCAAAAATGCTCAATAATAAATCCGGAAAAAGCCTTAATTAATTTTGTTGCTGCTTTCATTTATGGCAATTATCTATCCGCAGCAGTTAAGCAAAACAAGTACACGCACGTTGCACATTTAATTAACCCAAAATTTGTAAATTAAGGTTATTATAAAGGAAGCTGACTTCTATAAAGTTATCTGCCGCCCCTGTTGCTGCTACTGCCTAATAAATACCTAAAAAGGGTAATGCCACCAACCATAAAAATAATACCTAAAAAAAATGGTGCTAACGAATACCATTGCGTGTTGTTTTGTAATTTTACCACACCCATAAACACCAAACACGAAAAAATAAGTAATAAAATGCCAAATCCGGTTAAAATGGCGGCAAAGGCTTTAGCAAGGTTCATGTAATTTAAATTTTTATACTATTTAGTACTTAGTTGATTCTAATTGAGAAAAAATTCGAGGGCAAAAATAAGACATTTTTTTAATTAAATTAATCAAATATAGCCATCTGTCACTTGTTAAAATACTGCGGGTTTAGGTTTAATATGCAGAAGCCATACGAGTTATATAAAATGCAATTTTACAGTTATTTTAAAAATAAATATAATTATAGGTGAAAAAGCTTTTTTGTGTTTATTAATAAAACAAGTTACTTTTGTATTTTATCGCAATATAAATTTCCAAAACTAACATATATAAATAAATTTTTTATGAAAAGGCCTACTTTCTTCCATTTATTCATTGCGCCAGCCGTGTGTTTACTACTAATTGGCATGGGCGGCACCACATTCAATTTATATGCCCAATGTGGCTATTTGGTAGCGGTTAATAATAGCGGCGACTATATAACCGTTGCCAACCACGATTTAAGCACCAATAATTTTGACGACCAGTTAGTAAACTCAAGCAACGCCACTGCCTATATTGCCGACTTTGGCGGAAACTACGACGACGACCGCGTCTATTTTTGGAACGAAGAACTATCAGAACTACAATACATTAATATTGACGACCAAACAGGCGAGCCAATATCAACACCTATTAGCACTACCTGCACAACCTCAACCGATTGCGGCTTTATGCTTTGCACCAATAGCGATGTGTACGATGTACAAGGCATGGCCTACAACCCCAACGACAGTTTGTTATATATAATAGGCTACCCTTATTTCCAAATTCATGCCGTATCGCCGGTAACGGGCTGCATTATTCACAGTATTAAATTAAATTTATTTGGCATAACTCAAAATATAACCGATGGCGACCTTGCCTTTAATGCCGCAGGCGACCTCTATTGGGTTACTGCTGCCAGTATTTACGACTGCGAATTATACAATAACGGAGGCTTCTTTCAGGTTGATACCACCAACGGAAGTTTAACTTTATTAACTGAAACTACTTTTTTAGCCACCGGATTACAGTTTATTGATAGCCGCGTTGTGGTTTCGACAGCTAACTATGAATGCCCCGACTATGCCGACGGGTTTATACATACCTTTGACCTTGACGTAAACGATTGGATAAAGCCCACCGTTTTGGTTGAACAAAATATTGGCGACTTAGGCGGTATGATAAATGTATGCTGCACAAATTTATATGGCACCGCCGATAACACCGTAAATATTTGCGAAGGCGACCTCGCCACACTAAGCCCAAACCCACCAATACCCACCTATCAAGAAATTACCTACCTCTTAGGTATTTTAGTAGGCGAAAATTTTGTATTAGACTGGAGCGAGGGAGACGACCCAACAATACCCATTGCCTACCAAACAGGAGGCTGTGCAGTAACCCAATATGTTTACAGACCCCGTGTTAGATGTACCAATGAGTTAGGCGAAAACTACGACCTTAACTTGGGCGATATTACGGTAAATGTTTATCCGGATTTAGAAGTGCAAGAACCCAATAACTGCAGCACCCGCATAAAATCGCAATGCCCTAACGCCATTGTTAAATACGATAAAAATTTAGATGGCTTTTACGAAAGCATTTTCCCGCCAAAAGCAATTCCGGATAGTACAATTACTTACGGCTACAAAATTTATTTACCCGGCGGGCAAATTCAACTATGCAGTGAAGAAACCGGCATCGCAACCGCTACTTGTAACTGCGATGAGGTTCAAATTAACTATATCCCCGATACGCAAGGCGGCGACCCCGGAAACCCCTTTACCCTAAACAAAGGATTTATTGATGTAATTGGCGGCGCCGAACCCTACAAATTTCAATGGAACAACACTGGTTTTGTAAAATGGACATTTTTTGGCAGCGACGGTTCAACAAACGGTAAGCCCGAATTTAGCATTATTTACAGCAAAACAGCAACCTGGAGTGTTACCATAACCGACGCCGTTGGTTGCGAAGTGGTAATTAGCAACCAAGATATTGACGGCGGTATTACTATTTTCGACATTGAATCGTACAATATTTATGACGACAACTGCACCACCAAAAAAATATTCGAAGGCGGCGTAGTAGTAACCTTAAATGATGGCGGCACAGCTCCCTATACTTTTAATTGGACAGGCCCCGGCACTTGGACAGATGGCCCGCTATCGGTTTCAACACTAAGTAATACCCACGGTATTTCTAAAGTTCCTTCCGGATGGTATTACGTTTATATTACCGACTCCTCCATACCTACCAAATCTACCGAAGAGTGGTACTATGTTAAATGCCTAACCGGCGACCGCCAAAAAACAAGCTTCGAGCAGGGCAACGCCTTTGAATTATACAACGACCCCGGCAACCAACAACTACTTGTTGCCTTTAGCGCCCCTAACGAAGTTCAAGCCAATATTACCCTGTTTAACGCCAACGGCAATACTGTTGCCCAGTTGTACAACGGCCTTTTAACCCCCGAATCCCAAACCATAACCTGGCAAACCAACAACCTGCCAAAAGGCTTGTACCTTGCCGAAATGCGCACCGCCAACGGCGACCGCTTTGTTAAAAAGTTTGTACTACAATAAATAACAAATTGATTACGATGTTGTAGTTACGAATATTTTCTTCTACATCATTAGTAAGTAAAAACACCTCCGGATAATGCGTTTAGGCTGGCTTAATTCCTGCATTATCCGGAGGCTTTTTTTCAAAAAAGGGCAAAAACTGCTTAGGCTACTCCCTATTATAGCAAGCCATTCCCAACTCCAACGCAAGTACCACCTCAAGAAGAACCAATAGATTTATCGTTTTACCGGTGTATATTTACTTGTTATTTCCTTTATTGCATTTATATCGGCTTCGGCTTTGGCAATGTCTTTTTCTTTCCACTCGATTTGGGTATTCTTAGTGTTTTTGTAGCGCACCGGCGGAACGGCATCTATACGGTCGCACTCAAAACAAACCGACAAATGTGCTATTGGTTGCCCTTGTTGATTATACCATACCAAGCCATGACGCGGAATAAAACATTTGCTTAGCCCCATAGCTACCAAATCTGAGCTTTGGCTAATAACGCGGCAAATTGCTGTTGCGTCAGTTTGTTCTATGAGACCCACTTCGGTAGCCTTGGCATTTAATATACCGTTTACTATGATGGCCGATTCGGGTCTTCGGGTTTCGTTTTCTTCCGGATAATTTTCATTGAAAGTGTATAAACGCACAAGGACCGGCTCGGCTATGTAGGGCCATAAAGCGGTTGAGCTTGTTTGCGTCCGGAAAAAATTGTTGCCACAACTCAAACCCAAAAAAGTTGTAAATATGGCAAAGAACAGGCATAAAATTTGAAGTAAAAATCTCATAATATAGTAATTTTTAAAAACTTGTTCAAACAAGCGCGAAAACAAATTTGTATCATTTTAAAATTTTACCTGAAACATGAGCCGAACTATTTGATGGGTTTTTTGTGCCGCCAACAGCAACGGAAGTCCATCAGTACTAAGCAGGGGGTCTAAAAAGTTGCGCTGTGGAGCATTGTCGTATAAAATCCGGTATTGAACATCTAACGAAGCCTGTTTATTGCTCCAATCAGCTAATTTAATAGTAAGGTTTGCTAACAGATCGAGGCGGTAATCTATGGCCTTACTTGTAAAACCATGGCTGTTTACGGTGCTGTACCACTCCCAAGGCATAGGCATTTTAATGAAAGGGCGTATTTTAAAAGACCATTTATCTGTAGGTTTAACATCTATAGTGGGGCGCATTTCCCAACGCAGTTTCAATGTAGCGTCATAAGATTGGGTAAATTGCTGTTTGCCTAAAATAGTATAGAGCGTGTCGGTTGCTGTTATTTTTTCGGCTTCAATAATTAATCCGGATAATAATGCTAACCGGAATTTATTGTACTTTTTGCGCAATGCCACCTTAGCTTGCTGATGGGCACGATAGAGCAGTTCGGCATCATCACTATTGGGGTTTGTTTGCCTAAAATTGGCACATTGGCCGTCAATGCAAATTCGCACACTATCAGAGTCAGGTTGTGGGCGTGCTAAGTTTGTTTTAAGTAATCGTTTCATTTCAGACTTGCCGGTGGCAGTCAACTTTTTCGACCACAAGGCTACAATAAATCCACCCCCTAATTCATAGCGTTGGTCAATACCTAAAAACTCATCCGAAAAGCGGGTCATAACCATATAATTTTCAAGAAAAAGACTATCGCCTGTGGGCAGGCTATGGTCAAAAGTTATGAACACATTCGATACGTTTTCGCTAAAAACACCGTTATTAATAACTAACCCCATGTCGGTAGCAAATTCAAATTTATCGGGGTAGTAGCCTCGGCTAACTGCAATACCTCCATTAATTTTGTAAAGTGAGGTGGCACCGGTTTTATCGCCGGCAAAGCCAAATTGGGTAATACCATTAAATTTTTTTTCTTTTTGCTCTTGTTCTTTCAAATATTTTATCAGTGCTTTTGTTTCAGGAACCGCTTTTTGAGCTAAGGAAGTGGTTGTACTGTCGGTAGGGCCAGGGTCAAAAATTAGGCCATCTATATCGCCAATTTCCTGGGCATTAGCAGTAGTAATACCCAGTAAAAAAAGCAATAGTACGAAGGCAAAGCCTAAGCGATTCCGGACAAATTGCCTAAAAATAAAATAAACCCAATTATTTATCAGTTTTGTTTGGGGGTTGTTGCTGCAAAACCCGCGGGGTGTAAAACAGATATTGTTTTGCATAGGCTATATTAGGAATTTCTTTTGCCAAAATAACTGTTTGACTGTTAATGTATTTTTATTATATGACTGCCGTTTTCACGAGCAAAAATTTTTATTCTATTGGTTTAAAACTGTTAAGCGCACAAAATAAAGCCTTTTTCGCAACATAAGTAACAAAAAATATTTGTTTGACACCCAAATATAAAATATACGTGGGCAGCGTATTAGCAATGAAGTTTAACAATTGAGCAAATAAGCGCGCCAAACAAGAAGGCAAACAAAACACCAATCACCTTATACGAAAGACAGCATCGTCAAATAATATTGCGTAAGTTGTTTTGCCAAACGCAAAGATAATCATTTTTTATAACATGATTAATTTTAACGCAACTTATTAAAAATGTTACTAACTTGCCGTCTCTTAAACTATTCTCTTAAATCTATGTAATTAATTTCTATGAAAGGTATAGTTTTTTCTCAATTTTATTTGTTGTATTGTTGCAACCAGTTTTCGCCCAAGGCAAATAGGGCACTAACTATTTTTTGGGCGGTAAAAAACGGTAATTTTCAGAACGGCTGCCATTAGAGGCAATTTTATGAATCTTTACTATAAAAAATATTCGATATGAAAACAAAAATAATATTTTTAGCTTTAGTTGCTTCGTTTTTAACCTTCAACCTGTATTGCCAAATGACAAAATTTAAAAACAATAGGAATGAACAAAAGGAATATCCCAAAGCGCTCGTAAATTACGATGATTTTAAAAATCTTGTGAACGAGGTTGAAAAACATAGAAAAGAACGATTAATTAGCTTAGACACATTTTTGGAAATGAGTACAGAAGATAGTGTTATTATTTTAGATACTCGTTCTGACTTTCGTTTTTATAGAAAGCATCTAAAAGGATCGCTGCATTTAAGTTTTACCGATTTCACACAAGAAAACCTTCGGAAACTAATTCCGGATACCAACACCAAAATATTAATTTATTGTAACAATAATTTTGACGGCGACCAAATTGATTTTGCTTCAAAAATAGCACTTCCGGAAGCTGATAAAGAAACTCAAATATTATCAAACAGAAAACCAATTATGCTAGCATTAAATATTCCAACCTATATTAACCTCTATGGATATGGTTATAGAAATATATACGAATTAGACGAATTGGTTAATATTAACGATAAGAGAATAAAATTTGAAGGAACAGAAGTAAAATAGTAGCTGCTACCAATTGCCACCGTCAAGGTCGCTACGATATTTCATCCTTTTTAAAATTGTCGATTAGTGTACCGTTTTGAATTCTGTTCCATATTTTCTAACCACAAAAATCATAAAAGGTTTTGACTTTGTCTATTATACCAAATCCGTTCATGCTTTTCGAAGCAAGTGGTAAAAAAAAGCGCAAAATCAACTTGACTTTGCGCTTTTTTGCTCTTAGTATATTACATTTTGTGGGTCAAAATTTGCCCAAGTTGTTGTCCAGTCTTCGGTGTCAAATGCGCCGCGATAATTTGCTGCTTCAAAGCCGCTGGGCAAAGTTGCTGCGTTTTTTAAGAGTGGCGAACCTAAAAGGGGCAATAGCTTAGGCGCATTGAGGGTGTTGTAAGAACCGTCTAATTGCAATTCAGATAAACCAAGCACTTGGTTATTGTTTTCAGTGGCATAAAACCGGATGCTGTCGGCACTCAAAATTGGTTTTGTCATACCACTCAACACTAAACCTTTTAAACTAATGGCATTGTTAATAAAATTGTCTTGGCTAGCAGTACCATTTAACTCTAAGCCAGCTTTGGGGTATTCACCTACCCAAACCGAATTGTAGAGGCTAAGTGCCGAGTTACGGCGAATAAGTGCGCCGTTGTTGTATTTGGCATTTACACTACCTGGCGCAACAAATAGGCTCATATTGGCAAAGTGCGCATTGGTTTGAGGAGTGGCGGCAGTACCGCTACCGTCGTTGTCGCTCTCAAAGCCATTAGAAGATGAGCAAGTGCATTGATCGGCAATATTAGGATCGCGAAGCGATAGTCCAAATTGCACATTGCCACTATAACCATTGTCGGTATCAAAATCGTCGTCTAAGCCGCGAAAGGCAATTAAGTGTTTGGCATTAACTGTTCCTCCGAACCATTCGAACGAGTCATCGCCCGAATATGATACCTGCACATACTCAATAGTTGTACCGCGTCCTACACCACCGAGGGTCAAGCCGTTAATTTCCTTATCGGGTTCAAAAGCAACACCTGCAAATTCGATTCGCACGTATTTCAAAACGCCCGAGTTGTCGTTGTCGTCTGTGCCACCAAAGGTTGAAAGATTTTCGCCTTCGATGGTAGCCGGAGATTTGTTTACACCTGCTTTGCCCAGCAAAATTAGCCCACCCCAATCGCCATAGCCGCGTGCGCCTTTTGGCTGATTTGACGTAAACACGATAGGCTTTTGAGGCGTGCCTTCGGCCATAATTTTGGCACCGGGCAAAATTATAAGCGACCCTTTGGTGTCTTTATCGCCTTTAATAATAGTGCCCGCTTCGATGTTTAAGGTGCTACCTGCGGCAACATACACAAAACCTTTGAGCAAATACTTTTTATCGGCTTTCCAAGTGGTGGTGCTCGAAAGTGTGCCGCTAACATCAACTACTTCGAGCGAGTCGGCGGGCAGTTCTTTATCACCGTCATCAACTTTTTCGCAAGCTGTGTTAAACAACAATAGGCATAGCATCGCCATTCCCATAAGGGATAAAACATTCTTTTTGATCATTATATTTTTTGTTTTAATTTAAAATTTAAAGTTAATACCTGCATTAACAAGTACACCTCTGTTAAACGTTTGCCAGTTTTTGTCCGACTTGTCAATTTTGGCATCGGCATTGGCATCGGTCACAAAACGAAATGCTTGATTGAGTATATCTGTTATACCCATTTTAAACTCAACAAGTTTGCCAATCGATTTTGTCAAGTTTAGGTCTAATTCATGCCGCGGCATTTCGTAAATAGTTTGGTTGCCTAATTGGTCGCCTGTTACAAAAATGCGTTTGCCAACTACATTATACAAGACATTAGCTTGAAAACCGTTACCGTTGTAATATAACCCTATATTAACTAAATAGGGCGATTGTCCCTGCAAGGGTCGGTGGGCAAGTTGTCCTTCTAAGTTTGTAGCATCGGCACGACTATAAATTAACGAGGCATTGGCTACCGCCGTTAGTCGGTTGTTGAGTACACCTTTTATTACTTTTCGCAGTTCTATCTCAACGCCAGCGCTTTGTGCGCTGTTGGGGTTAGTAAAAAAGAACGAGGTGCCGCTTCCTGCTGCCCGCCCTGCCATTTCGATAGGTTTGATGAAATATTTGTAAAAAGCAGCTACGGTGATTAGCTCCCCTTCGTTAGGGTAAATTTCGTAGCGCAAATCGACGTTGTGAATAGTTGCAGTTTTTAAATTGGGGTTACCTGTTTTAGATAAATTGAGGTTAAAATCGTAATAGCTAAATGGGGCTAACTCTCTAAATTCGGGGCGATTAACGGTCATGCCATAGGCTACCCGAAATTGTTGTTTGTCGTTAAGACGATAGCAGAGGTTTAGACTGGGCAGCGGCGAAAAAATGGGGTTATTCACACGCACATCGGCACCCGACCCACGCAAACGACTTTGCAATTGCTGTTGGTTAAATTCGGATCTAATACCTATGGTTGCTTGTAGTTTATTGCTTAGGGGCAATACAGCGCGTGCGTAGGCGGCTGTTAGTATGTTTTGAGCGGTATAGTGGTCGTCGTAATTAGTGCCTTCAAGCATAGAAACACCGCCCGAATTGACCGAAATATTTTGAGGGTCAAAGAATACTTCGGGGCCTTGCTCAATAATTTGTGCGTTTTGTGGATTGATGTAACCAAACCAGCGTGCATTAAAATCACGTGTTTTATATTCACTGAATGCACCTGCACTCCACTTTAGTTCACGATGCCCCAGTTTTGTTTGTTGTTCGATATTAACAGCCATTGAAAGGGCGTGCTCATTAAGTGCCGACCAAAAACGAGCTGCTTGTGTAAGGGAAGGGTTAGCAACGGGAGGCACATCTATTTTATAGGGTTGGTCGCTGGCATCGGCATTGCGACTGGTGCTTAGGCGGCGGTAGTCGGGCTCGTAGCGATTGATATAGCCATAGCCTGCCAGCCAAGTTAAATTGGTGTTGTCTGCAAGCTCGTGTGTACCGCTCAGTTGTCCGCTGTATATGCTTCGCGATTCGTAGCGAAAGGCGTAGTTTTTAAAGGCAATTCGCTCGTTGTTGTTAATGCCATTGCGTACAAGTGTTTCTCCAACCGACATTTGATTAAATAGATTGCGAAATTCTAATCGGCTTTTATCGCCTAATGGCAGGCTAAAATTAGACATAGCACCCAAGCGTGCTGTTTGTGAAAATGCATTGTCACGCCATTGGTAGGCAAGTTCGTTGTTATTGATGCCCTCATAGCGTTCTTGTAGGGCATTTTGGGGCAAACTATGTGTGAGTGAATAGTTGACGCTGGTAACATTAAATAATGTTTTATCGCCCATTTTGATTAAGCGCGATAAACCTGCGTTGAAGCGCAAATCGGGCAAAATTTGTTGCTGTCGCACGTCAAAGAAGGGGTTTAAACTGCGAAACTGTGCATTAGCGGCCTCACGATTTGAGCCATTGAGTATGCTGCGGTGGGCAAAATTGTCGGGCAAGTCGCGCGTACCATTTTCAATGCCTAATATTTCTAATTTGCCACCTTGGTGTGTTAGGGCTTGGGCAAAACTGGTACTGCTCCGGTAACCCATCGAAAAACCAAAGTGGGTACTGTTTGCATCTGGTCGGCTTTTGGTATAAATTTTAATGATTCCGCCAGCCATCTCGCCCGAATTTTCAGCGGAGGCAGTTTTGAAAATTAACATTCGGTCAATCGTATTAGAAGGTATTAAGTCGAAGCTAAACGAGCGCACATCTATTTCGGTGCTTGGCGTTAGGGCATCGTTCAGCAATACGGTATTATATCGTTCGTTTAAACCGCGCACCATCACAAATCGGTTGTCAACAATGTTTACACCCGGCACGCGACGCACCACTTGCGCGGCATCACGGTCTTGGGTTTTGGCAATTTGCTGTGCTGATATTCCTACGATAATTTGGTCGGCCTTTTTACTTTCTATTAAAATGGCATTTTCGGTATGGGTTCTTTTAGTTGCTTTTACCACAATCTCCTCCATCATTTTACTTTCTTCAAGCAAAAGAATGGGTTGAACTTGTGTGGTTTTGCCGTTTTCCACTATTACTTTTATCTTTTGTGTGGCATACGAGATATATGAAATTGACAACTGGTAAGCACCTTCGGCTACTTGGCTAATTAAAAAATTTCCATCTATGTCAACTTGTGACCCTTGCTGAGACCCATCAATACGCACCACAGCGCCAATGAGGCCTTCGTTCGTTTTTGCATCTAAAACAGCACCACTAATACTACCTGTTTGTGCTTTAGTTATAAGTGAAATAAAAAAAATAGAAAAAATTAGTAACAACTTGCTTGGCATAATTTTGAACTTTAAATTACGCTGCAAAGGTATAGACGTGGTATTACTAAACTGTTAAGCCCAAGTTAAATTAAGGTTACACAAGGGTTAAGTTTTTGAGGCTTATGCCAACATTTTGGTCTTGGCAAATCATGCAAATACTTATTATGGCATGCTACAAATTGGTTTTTTGAGAAAAATGGTAAAACCACCGCTTTTGATTTTTTTTAACGACTATTTTACCGTTATGATGGTACAGCTACCTTTTTAGACCTTTTTTGCCCGAAATTTTGATTGTTTAAAAAGTGATCAAACAGTCTAAAACATAACACTGCCCAAGCAAGCAGAAAATAGCTCCGGATATCCGGATGATTGATGCCTGCCGACTGCATAAAACGCATTTTCCGGAGGTGGTCTTTTTACTTTCAGTTCTACTTTTGAACCAACACGAGTTTAATATTTAATTTCGGGCTGCCCTATTTTGCTGGCATTTGCTTTGTAAAGGTTAAAATCGGCAACGGTTACGTTTTTATCCATATTGCAGTCGCCGGGTTTGTACACACCAATTAACGATGCCTGCGAGTTGTAAATATTATAATCGGCAACGGTAATTGTGCCATCGGCATTTAGGTCGCCGCACAACATGCCGTACTTGGTGCCACCTAAAAACAGCAGTTGGCTGCTACCGCCTTTAACGTTATTGACATTGCCCAAGTTTAAGGGCAACCCCGTGTTTGGCAGGGCTACCGGCATTTTGCTGATAATAGCCAAATGATTGCGTGTTTTTACGGCTATATAATAACTGTATCCGGCGTATAAATTGTCGAACAAAACGCCTTCTACACCATCCGGATCAATAATTACCCCATCTTTGCGCAAAAATCCGGCTTTTTGGCCTAAAATTGTAAAGGCGTTATTAGCATCGCGCACTTCTACCAACACCCAATCAACAGCGTTTGGCGGTATAATTGCTGCCGTTTCGGTGCCATTGTAAAACCAAGGGCTACCGCTAAACGGTTGCAAGGTGGGTATTAATGCACCAGTATTTAAATGAATATTCATTTCTTGCGTTAGGCTATTGTAGGGGCCTTGCAGCCAACAATGCACCTCGGCGCGCAGGACTTCGGGCAGGGGCGGGCATACGGTAAAATTAGCATCATCGTAGCGCACTTTGGCGGGTATGGTACCTGTGCCAATGGCGTTAGGGTAGCCTATAGATGGCCACTGGTCGGCAATATTCCAAAAATTAGGTTGGCTGCTTAAATAATAGCTTTGGTCGGTTAAATCGTCTGTGCCGGCAGGAGTGGGATTACCTTTAACATTATTGCCGTACTCAAAATTTCCGGAGCCGGGCGTGTACATGCCTTTCAAAAATCCGGAATTTGTAATTTCGAGGCCTACAAAATTTTGTTCAACGGTAATATCAGAGGTATTAAGCAAGCCATAATTTACGGCTCGGTTTCTAAATTGGGTATTATTTGGCCCCGATGGCCCCCAATAATCGTCAATCCACATAAATTCAACCCAATTATGTTCAAAAAGGTTGGCAAATGGGTAATGGCCATGCAGTTGAATATCGCCCGACCCATCGGTAGGAAACTCACTTCGGTTGCACTCGCGCGAGTAGTTGTACGAAAAAACGTTGCCATTAGCGCCTTGTTTAACCATCATAGCGTGGCGCAAATATTTAAAAATATTGTTGGTAATTAAGCACTCGCCTGCGTGGTGTATTAAAGTAACGCCGTAGCCGCGTGTGCCGCTGCCGGTATAGGTAAACCCATGATGAAAATACGACCCCGAAACCTCAATATTTGACGAAGCGCTTATCATTACATGGCTGCCTATGCTTTTGTTTGAGTGAACGCCGCGTACCCAGCAGTTATAGGCAAAATCTATAAAAATATTGTACGATGCGCTTGTAGTTGGGTCGGCAACCCGTTCAATATACATACATTCGATACCTGTTTCGGTTGCTGGGTTAATTTTCCGGATGCGGGCGTTAAGGGCGGTATCGTAGCCAATACGCAAGGCGTGATGTAAGTTAAGGGTATTGCCGTTTGTGGCTGTTATTTTAACAATTTGGCCTACCGAGTTATCGGCCCAGGTTGCGGGGTTGGTATCCCAAGTGCCGTTGTTTTGCAATAGCTCAGCCCAGTCGCCGGCGGCAAAGCCGGTGGCATCGGTTAGTTCAATATTGGTATCGCCTTTGTTTGCATTGTTGCTCAACGAAACAAAACTACCCGATGGGCTGCCTTGCATAACAATTCCGTTTGTGCCCGAGTTGGCAAAATCGAAGCGCAGTTTGGTGAGCGGGTCGCCATCGCCGCGCAAAATACATCCGGAGGGAAGGTTAAGTGTTGTTGTTATCCGGTAAATACCTTGCGGCAAATAAACGTATCCAGCATTGCCCCCCAAAGCATTAATAGCTGCCTGAATGGCGGGGGTGTCGTCTGCTATGCCATTGCCTACTGCGCCATAAGCGGTTACATTTAAGGTTGTTGGGGGCACAGGGAAAGCCCCAACATGGCCGGCAACCGACCAATCGACTGTTTGCGAAGCCGGAATAACCTGTGCAAATACTATAGAAAAACTCCCTTCGAAAAGAAGTACATATAAAGTAAATAGAATAAAGAAGCGCATGTTCTGGGTATAACTTTATTTCACTTTTGATTATTTGAAGCAAAAAAAATAATTCACCGCACAAGGTAGTAATTTGAGCACAAAATAAGAAAGCCCTCGTTGAGCAAATATCTTATTTATTTGGTTATGCAGTCTATGTTGTTAAACATCAAATATAATGCTCATAAAACATGTAAAAATAAATAATAGCTTTAACGTGAATTCGGAGCTAAGCTATAAAAAATAGGGGGATTAGTATAGTTGATAGGAATAAAAACAGGAGCATAGTTATCTTTGTAGTGTCCAAAACTGCAAACAAATACTACCCCTGTTTTTATGAAGTCCAAAGATACAAAATTTGATGTGTCCATGTTATTTGAATTATTTTTTTTGTAGATAATGCCTGTTTGCTGATGCAACAATGGGTTGCTCAGCATTGGCTTAGCGAAGGTAAAACAATGCCACGGCCTCGTAGTGTGCCCAAAATTTCGGAAAGTGAGATACTTACGATTCTGATTTTCTACCACTATTCGGGCTATAAATGTTTTGAATATTACTATAAAGCATTGGTTTTGAATGACTTAAAGACCTATTTTCCTACTGCCCCATCCTACAACTATTTTATAGAGTTAATAGAACGGGTTGCTCTTCCTATGGCGATTTTAGCCAAATTAACCTGCCAGCAAGCAGAAAAAACAGGAATTTATTACATAGATGCCAAAGCGCTACCTGTTTGTGACATGCTGCGAGCCAAGCAACATAAAGTTTTTGCTCAAACCGCCTCGAAAGGAAAATCTTCTATGGGGTGGTTTTTCGGCTTTAAGCTCCACCTGATAGTCAATCACAAAGGACAAATCGTGGACTTTGCTTTGACTACAGGACAGGTGGCAGACAATAGTAAAGACCTCTTAAACAAGCTATTAGAGAAAATATCAGGCACATTGTTTGGCGATAAAGGCTATTTGACTACCTTATGGAACAACTTTTGTGAAAAAGGACTAAAAATAATTACCAAAGTCAAAAAGAATATGAAAAACAGACTAATGTCCTTAGAAGAAAGGCTCTTATTGAAAAAAAGACCTATGATTGAAGCCATTAATGATATTTTGACCTCGGTTTTGACTTAGAACATACCAGACACAGAAAACCACAGAATGCTTTTGTCCATATAGTCGCTAGCTTGGTAGCCTATCAGTTTTACCCCAATAAACCTCAAGTAGATCTTGCTAAAATTTACTAAGTAAATCTCCGAACTCACGTTAGCTTTAATTAAATACCCGGATTGTTAAACTTTTAAAGATTGCAATGGATGATATGGAATCAAAAAAGTTTATTTATAATTTTTGAGTTTTTACATTTAATTCTTCAAGGCTGTTTTGTACTTTTATAACATATTGCCCACGTGTAACACCATCCCATCCCAATATTGAAATATTAGAAGGTACGCCTTCTAAAACGGTATGTTCTTGTTGGCTAATTAAGCGGCCAGCGCTGTCGTAAAGGGCTAATTGTATTACTTCGTAGCGCGGCGACTGATAAAACAGGTACAATTCGCTGCCATTGGTTGGGTTTGGATAGGCCACCCCTATGGCTTTGTTTACTTTAGCCGGAAATTGTTGATTTAGGCTTGCTACAGCTTTATAGCGGTTGTTGGCCAATTGTAATGCTTTAAAATAATCGGGCAGGCCGTATCCAATATCGTTATTGGGGTTATCGTAATTAGAGGCACTTTGTTCAATTATTTTAATAATTTCCATATTATTCAAGTTGCGGTTGGCCTGCCATAAACAAGCACTTAGCGCGGCTATCAACGGCGATGAAAAAGAGGTGCCATTTGAGCGTGCCATACTGCCGTCTGGGTTTACTAAATAAGTGCGTTTGCCCTGCCCAACAACATTAGGTTTTATTTGGCCATCGGAGGTTGGCCCGTGCGAGCTAAAATTTGCGTAAACGCCCAACGAGTCAACTGCGCCTACGGTTAATATACTATCGGCATCGGCGGGCGAGTTTAGGTAGTACCAATCGGAGTTTCCGGAGTTTCCGGCACTATTTACAACCAATATACCTTTTGAAGCGGCCATATCCGAGGCGCGGGCAATAACAGTTGTGTTTCCGTCTAAGTCATTGTAGCTGTAATTCATAGTCAAAGTATCGAAATCGGTATAGCCCAACGAAGTATTAAATACGTCCACCCCGAGGCTGTCGGCAATTTCGGCGGCTGCTAACCAGTTATATTCTTCAATTCGTGTTTCGGAGCTTGTTTCTTCGGTTCTAAAGAGGTAATAATTGGCATCGGGGCAGGCACCTACAAAAATTCCGGGTTTTTTACCCGCCATAATACTTAGTACCTGGGTGCCGTGGTTACTTCCGCCATAAGGGTCATTGTCGCCGTCCACCAAATCGTAAGCCCCTAAGAGGCGGTTTTCTTTGTAGAGGTGTTCAAAAATTTCCATATTTTGCGCATTATTAAAGCCCGCGTCTAATACGGCTACGGTCATACCTTTTCCGGTATAGCCTTGTGCGTGCAGGTAATCGCCGTTTAACATTTGGGTTTGCCAATGAGCGCCGCCAAAATAGGTTTCGTTGCGCAAGGGGTCAAACTCGGTAATGGTTTGTGTTTCTTGTTTTTTACCGTTTTTAGGTGCTGGGGCAACCATGGTAACACCTTCGTTTGCTATAACAAAAGGCAACTGATTAATTTTGTTTAATGCAATCTCGTCTTGGGTAGCAATGACGCAGCCATTCATCCAGCGCGAAGTATATAAAACTTTTACGCCGGTATTTTTTATCGCTTCAATATAAGTTAGATTTACCGGAATATCGGTATTGTTAACGGGTATATTGTATTTAGCCCTTCTTTCGAGAGCTTTGGCCGTTAAAAACGCCTGTGGCTGGTCAATATGGTAAGGCGAGTTTAGTTTGTCGGCAAAGGCAA
This sequence comes from Sphingobacteriales bacterium, assembly GCA_016706405.1. Classification (NCBI taxonomy): domain Bacteria; kingdom Pseudomonadati; phylum Bacteroidota; class Sphingobacteriia; order Sphingobacteriales; species Sphingobacteriales bacterium. Next base: position 362,363 of record JADJJT010000002.1, on the reverse strand, counting down.
TCCAGTATTTAGTATATGGCTTTTGCGCAAAAATTATATCCGGAGTAAATAATAAAACAATAAAAAGTATCGAGGCGTATTTTAATATCATAGGGCTTTTACATTTAAAATTGGTCTTTACAAATAGCTATCTGGCTATGTTTAGTTTGTTTTTTGTACTAAAAGCTTGCCAAACTTTTTTGATTTGGTTTATTTCTTTGGCTTATACGGTAAAACAAAGGTAATTTTAATTTTTTCTTTCTGTTAGGCAAAAGATTTTTTAGTGTAAATGTAACTTTTTTTAACCAAACTGCATTATACAGCAACTATTTAGACAATAATTAAGTTCTATAAACATATTAAGCAAGATAAAATCTTACAAAAAAGCCTATTTATTTTCATTCTTTACCACAAAAAATATTTTTTGTTTTTTAAAATAGTATTACCTTGTGCTGTTTTATTAGTTACCTGCTTAGTTTCAGGTGTACTGCTGCGTGATTTTTATAAATTCCACTACAATCCCCTTTTTCTGAATTGTTAATTTGTTGATGAATCTAACAATATTTATGGCTAAATTTATTATTACATTAACTATAGGTATATTGTTTTCGTTGGCTGGCCTTGCCCAAAGCAATGGCGACATTCAAGGCCGTATTATTGATGCCAAAACAGGTTTACCTTTAGCCTATGCCAAAATTAAGTTTCAGAGCAATTACAGTAAAGTTGCCACTATGAGCGGCATGTTTCAACTTAACGATTTACTACCAGGCATGTACGAAATAGAAGTATCTTACCCTGGTTATGCCACCCAAATCGTAAAAAATATTGAAGTACAGCGCAATAGTGTAACTTTACTTAATATTGGCATGTCGGCGCAATTAAACCCCGATACCCTGCTGCTATACCTACCATCTCACGCCGACCCCGTTTTGCCAACATTATAATATAAATTGGCAGGCAAACAAACCCAAATATTTGTTGAGTTTGATTAGGCAGGGGTTTTGAACTCAAGGAAATATAGCGGTATTATGGCTGATGAAGGCGTTATAATCCTACCACAACACCATAAAAAAAGATTATTTCCGGATATTTTCCCTCCTATTCTATTCCTCCGGATTTATTGCGCTCAAAAAAACAAAACATCAAATTGCCGCCGTTTGAAGTTAAGGGTGTAAATTTGTCGGCTATTAAAGGTTTTTATAGACAGATTGCCGCTCGTATGCCCCCCCACCCCATTGACCAAATTTGGTACAACGCCCTAATTTACACTGCCAACCCATTACAACCCACCGCAAGCGCCCTGGCCATACACAAGGGGCGAATTGTTGCCGTAGGCAATACCACCCAAATACGCGATACCTTTAGTCAGGCGCAGCACCAAATTGACGCACAAGGAAAACCCATTTACCCCGGTTTTCACGATGCCCATTGCCACCCTTTTAAATACGCCCAATCGTTGGCCGAGGTTAATTTAGCTGGTTGCAACACCTACCACGAGGTTATAACCCGAACCCAAACTTATAAGCAGCAAAACCCTAATACTTTAGCCATTATTGGCCGAGGCTGGGACCAAAATCGTTGGCCAGGCAAACATTTTCCGGATAAAAGCCTGCTCGATGCACATTTTCCGGATATTCCTGTTTTGCTTATCCGGATAGATTTACACGCAGCCGTTGCCAATCAAACAGCCCTTAATTTGGCACAAATATCGGCTCAAACCCAAGTAGAAAACGGCTTGGTGGTATTAGACGAAAAAGGCCAGCCAAACGGGTTGTTAATTGACCGTGCTTTGCATCTTGTACTACAATCTTTGCCCAAATCAACCAGCCCCACCAACGCTTTAGAAACTTTATTGCCACAAGCCGAAAATTATTTTTTTAGCGTTGGCCTAACTACCCTTCACGAAGCAGTTGCCGAGCAAGACCAAATTGAATTAGCAGCAAAAATGCACGCCAAAAAGCAACTTAATATACGCTTACATGCCTATTTAGATGCGCGCGAAACAAAAGCTGTTGCTAATTTGCGCCAAACAGGGCCACAACAATACGGCAAACGGCTAACAGTGCCCGGATTAAAATATTTTGCCGACGGGGCCTTAGGCTCGCGGGGGGCATGGCTTACCCAACCTTATACAGACGATGAACAAAATTGTGGCCTCCAATTTTTAGACCACAACCATTTTTTAACCGAATGCCAACTAAATAAAGCTGCCAATTTACAAACTATGACCCACGCTATTGGCAACGCAGCTAATAAGCAGGTATTACAAACCTATAGCCAAGTATTAAAAAGAAATAACAAACGGCGTTGGCGTGTAGAGCATTGCCAGGTTTTGCACCCCGAAGATGTTACGTTATTTGGCCAATACAACCTTATACCCTCTATACAGGCTACCCATGCAACCAGCGATATGTATTGGGTACACGAGTGCTTGGGCAGCCAACGACTGCAAATGGCTTATGCTTTTAATACTTTGTTGGCACAAACAGGCAGGGTGGCCGCCGGCAGCGATTTTCCTATTGAGGGTATTAACCCACTGCTTGGCTTTTATGCCGCCGTTACCCGCCAAGATGCTAACCAATGGCCTTTGAATGGGTTTATGCCCAAGCAACGCCTTACACGCAACCAGGCACTTATGGCCATGACACATTGGGCTGCCTATGCCGCATTTGCCGAAACCAATACCGGAAGTCTGGTGCCAGGCAAAACCGCCGATTTTGTTGTACTTGACCGCGATATTATGACCTGTCCTGCACCCGAAATTTTGCTTGCCAAAGTAGTGCATACTGTTATTGACGGGCAAATAGTTTGGAGTCAATAGAGGAATGTTTTAAAGTTACAAATGTAATTTTAGCCTGATTAATAAATCGATGAAATAAATTTAAGGGTGCTTTACCCATACTGCTGTCTGTTTTGGTTGTTTGCCTGTTGTTAGGTATTTTTGCAGGGCAAATTTGTTTATTTGACGCCGGTTTCTTATTATTGCCATAAATTACCAATAACCATTAAATAATTAGTTAGCTATGTCCGTATTTACTAAATTACCATTGTTTTGTTTAGTTTACATTAGTTTTAATTTAATAAACTGGTCTGCATGGGCGCAAATACCGCCGCAATACAGTTGCCAGCCGGTAAACAATATACCAGTTACTGCTTGGGGTAACACTTTAAACCTGCCTTGGGTAGGGGGGCTTAACAACCCGCAATTTTCGGAGGCCGATTTAAACAACGATGGCACTAACGATTTATTTATTTTTGACCGGGGCGATAATACCATAATTACCCTTCAAAATGCCGGAATTGCCAACGAAATTAACTATACCCACGCACCTCAGTTGGCAACCAATTTTCCGGATTTAGTTAATTGGGTACTGCTGCGCGATTACAACAACGATGGCATTGCCGATATTTTTGCCAACAACAATAACGAAGGTATTATATTGTACAAAGGCTATTACGATGCACAAAACCACCTAGCATTTACCCTCGAAAACCAAGCCCTTAGTTTTTTGCCCGACAAGCAGACACTGTTTGTAGCAAGCTACGATTTTCCGGATATTAACGATATTGACGGAGATGGTGATTTAGATATTTTAACCTTCGAGTCGGGGGGGGGGTATGTTGATTGGTACGAAAATACCGCCGAGCCAAACCAAATGCCCATTTTTATTAAAAATACCAAATGTTGGGGTGAGTTTTATGAAAGCGAATTCTACTCGAGCTTAAAACTTAACGACTGCGGAGGGCTTCCGCCGCCACCTGCCCCATCCGGAAAAACCAGTAGCAGCAGCAGCGGCGGTGTTCATGCAGGCTCAACCTTAACCACTTTTGACGCTGATAATGATGGCGATATGGATTTGCTGTTGGGCGACCTTAGTCGCAACAATGTAGTATTGGCCTTTAACGGCGGCACGCCCACGCAGGCCTTAATTACCAAACAAGATACCGTTTTTCCGGCAAACGACAAGGCTTGTATTTTGCGCACCTTCCCCGCAACTTTTTTAGCTGATATAGACAACGACGGCGACCGCGATTTTTTAGCCTCGCCCAATGCCGCTGTTCAGGGCGAACATTTTGAGTGCGCATGGATGTACCGCAATACTGCCGATGACCTTAGCCCTGTTTTTAAATTTGAAACCGACACTTTTTTGGTAAACCAAACCCTTGATTTTAGTAGAGTGGCGCATCCGGCATTTTTTGACCACAACAGCGATGGCCTCTTAGATATTTTAGTGGGCAACCTTGGCTACTCAGGGCAAGATGCAGACGAGTATATTTCGCAACTTGCTTTGTTACAAAACGTAGGAACACCTACCCAGCCTGCTTACCAGCTTATAACCCGCAATTACCTGAATATTCAAAACCAGTTTGCCCTGCCACATGCAGACCTTAAACCATGTTTTGGCGATATTGACGACGACGGCGACCAGGATTTGCTGCTGGGCGACAAAGAAGGCTACGTGCATTTATTTTTAAACAACCCAACCCTCGATGGGATTTCCAAATTTAGTTTAGCACCCAACGGCGAGTATTTACAAGGGCAGGGTATTGATGTTTTTCAAAGCAATAGTCCGCAATTGGTTGACGTTGATAAAGATGGCCTTTTAGATTTGGTAATGGGGCACCATAGCGGTGGCTTAGAGTTTTGGCGCAATATTGGTACAAAAACACAACCCGAGTTTAAACAAACAACCAAATTTTGGGGCAAAGTAGATGTTAAGTCGGCAGGTAGTTTTAGCGGTTTTGCCGTTCCGTTTTTATTTGACTGGGCTGGGAAGTGGTTGTTGGCAGTAGGTAACGAAGCCGGAAAAATTCTGTTGTACGATAATATTGAAACGCATATTTTTGATGGGGCAGCTTTTAACCTTGTTACTAATAATTTTGCCGACCTTAAAGGGCTAAATCGGGCAAACCCCGCAATTGCTGATGTTGATAATGATGGCCTTTTAGATATAGTGATTGGCACACAGCGCGGTGGGCTAATTTGGCGCGAAATGCTTTTTCCGGTTGGTATAAATACTCCGGAAAACAATCATAATGGCAACAGTATCTATCCGGATGAAAACAGTTCGTATATCAAAATAAATTTATGGCCTAATCCGGTTAATAGCATCACAGATAGCTGGCATGTACAGTTACCGGCAGGTTTTTATTCTTCTAATCCCAATGCGCCCGTTTTTTATACCGTTACAAATGTGCAAGGGCAGGTGTGCCAACAAGGGCAAATGACCATAACAGAATTAGAAGTAAATCAGGCTGCTCAAATTAAGGCCAATTATTTGCCCACAGGTATTTACACTATAAGTTTTACCCATCAACAACAAGTAGCGGTGGGCAAAGGTGTTGTAATCAGCAAAAAATAGGCAGTTTGCTGCTAAAAATTAGCCTTACTTTTACACTGGTTTTATTTTTATCGACTGATTACAAATTTTCATTTAATTTGTAATTTCGTCCTTTATTTTTAGATTTTTATATTTTGTATCTATGCAATACCTTAATAAAATAGTAATTCTGATACTGTTGCTGGTACACAATGGTACATACGGAAAAAATACCTATGATTTTAACAAATGGTATAAACAGTTAATGAGTAATCCGGAATTACAGCAATTATACCAGTGGCAAGACCAACGCAACAGCTCAAAAGTATTGCCATTTTTACAACACCGCAAACCTATTTACCGGCAAACGGCTGCTATGGCCTTGGCCGCCATAAAAGATACTACCTCGCAAACGCAATTATTAGACGCCCTTAAAATTGAACGCGAAACAGCCGTAAAATACGCAATGATATATGCAATTGGGCAAATTGGGCAAACTGATAGTCAAAAGCCGTTACTTGCCTTCTTTAAAACTCAAAAATCGAAGGAAATACAAAACATTCTACTTGAAAGTTTAGGTAAATGTGTTAGTAGTTTAGATGAATACGAAACTTTATTAAATTTTATTCAACCAAAACAATATACACACTATTTGTACGGCTTGTACTATGCTGCTACAAAGGGCATAATTAGCGAAAAATTTGATATTGCCCCCTTTGCCGCCCACTCCAATACTTTAACCCGGATATTAGCTACTAATTATTGTTACCGATACCGCAATAAACTGCTTATTGCCAACAACCAAACTATTTTGGCTGAATTATTAATGTACGACCCCGAACCCGAAGTACGCGCCAACTCGGCAATGGCTTTATCGGCTTTGCCAAACCAAACAGAACAACTATTAGCAGCATTAGCAACAGAAACCAACGATTTAGTTACCGTAGCAATTATTAAAGCGTTTATTCATTTGGCCGACCCTAAGGCAGGAGCGCAAGTTTTTGAAAAACTAAAAACTACTGTCAATCCCAATGTTCAGCTAATAGCGGCACAGTATTTACACCAAACAAACCCGCATGTTTATACCCGCGCGCTCGAACTGCCAAATTTATGTTTGGCCGCTCAATATGAATTTTGGCAAAGTGGTGTTGAAGCTTTTGACAACAAACTAATAAACTGGCTTAAAAACAAAGCTTATACAACTAGTAATCTATACGAACGCGGTTTATGCCTGCGCGCACTTGGATACCATTTAGACGAATTTGGCTACTTACAAGCCGAACTTAACCGCGAAAAAACAGGAATGGTGGCTACTTTTACCTTCGAAGCCATTTTAAACATCTTAGACAACAATATTAAAAAAATACAAAACAACAATAATATTTATAGTCTGTACGGCAGTTTACTGCGCAATACCATTGAAAGTGGCGATGTGGGCTTGGCTTGTTTGGCCGCCGGTGCCTTAGCCAACAAACAATACAAATTTGACCTTTACTTTAAAGACATTGGTTTTTTAGAAACTGCCTTGCAACAATACGCGCTGCCAACTAATTTTGAAGCGTATATTGAAATTAGCAAAACAATTGCCCAGCTTAAAAACCAACCAATACCAACCAATTTACGACCCGCTTATAATAATGCCATTTCTTGGGATTTACTTGAAAATTTAGGAAAGAAAGCAACCGCCACCATAACAACCTCGGGCAATAAAGAAATTGAATTACAATTAATGCCGCAAATAGCACCTGCAACAGTGGCTAATTTTGTGCGTTTGGCCGACTTAGGTTATTACAACGGAAAAATTTTTCATCGTTTGGTGCCTAATTTTGTTTTACAAGGAGGGTGCCCGCGCGGCGATGGCTGGGGTAGCACACCTTCAAGCATAAGAACTGAAGCATCGCCGCTGCATTTTATACCCGGATCGGTAGGAATGGCATCGGCAGGCCCCGATACCGAAAGTTGCCAATTTTTTATAAATCAATTTACAACACCACATTTAGACGGAAAATACACTATATTTGCCCAAGTAATAGCAGGCATGGAAAACCTATACCAAATTGCACCTGGTGATTCAATCATATCCATCCGGATAAATAGGAATATTTAATTTTGCACAATTTTATCGGCAATAATTTATATATATTACAGAAGATAACCTGCAGGCCTTGTTTTATCCGGATTTTTTTAATTTAACTAACAATAGGGTGTTTAAGCCATCACATTGTACAATAACTCTCACCTATGGACATAAACGAACGAAGCCGTCAAACCAAAGGTTACAAACCATTTATGGTATTTTATAATATTGCTATGGGGTTGTTTTATATTGCCGGAGGAGTTTTTTTTATTGTACAGCGCAACGAATTGCCTATTTTAAATCCGACTTTATTAGGTTTGTTAGGCTTGGCCATGTTATTGTACGCAGGGGTTAGGTTTTACAGGGGTTACAGCGAGTACAGGCAAAAAAATGAAAATTAACTAAAATAAAGATAGTTTTATCTTATTCTTGTTTTTACATATTATATTTTATGAAATCTTTTTTTAAGCAGTGCCCATTACTTGTTATAACGATGTCCGCCATAGGGCTGTTTGCCCACTGCAGCGGCAACGCCAACAATAATGACCAGGGCAACAAAAAAACACAAGACTCGCCAACAATTGGGCAAATATATATTAGTGTTGACGAAACCTATAAACCAATTATAGACAGCCAAATAGAAGTTTTTAACACTTTGTACCAACGCGCCAAAATTACACCGGTTTATAAACCCGAAGCCGATGTTGCCCGCGATTTATTAAACGACACCATGAGGGTAGTAATTATGCCCCAGCAACTTACGCCCTACCACAAAGCATTTTTTGATAGCGTAAAATACCAACCTCGTATTACCCGCGTAGCCCTTGATGCCGTAGCTTTTATAATGCACCCTTCAAATCCTGACTCGGCATTACTGGCACAGCAAGTCGAATCTATTTTTAACGGCACTTATAAAACATGGAATCAAATAAGTGGCAACGGCAGCAATAAACCCATTAAAATAGTGTTTGACAGCGACAAATCAAGCACCCTGCGCTACGTGAAAGACTCTATTGCCCGCGGCAATTTATACACTCAAAATACTTTTGACACCCAAACCAACCCCGAAGTAATTGAGTTTGTAGCTAAAAACCCCGATACCTTTGGCATTATTGGCGTAAATTGGATTAGCAGCATGGACGACCCCAAAGTGCAAAAATTTAGAAAAGATGTTAATGTAGTAGCCATAGCCAAACCCGGAACAGCAAAATTTGTTGAGCCTTACCAAGCTTATATTGCCACCCGAGACTACCCGTATTGCCGCTTTTTATATATACTTAATGCCCAAACATACGCAGGGCTTGGTTTGGGTTTTGCCGCATTTTTAGCCGAACAACGCGGGCAACTTATTTTTCAAAAATCGGGGCTTATGCCTGTTACCATGCCAACCCGCGTATATAGCCTTACCAAAGAACAAATTTAATTAAACAAACAATATATGCTCGAACATATACCAATTCACCGAATTTTATTTATTGACCTCGAAACAGTAGCTCAACAGCCAAGCTACCAACAACTTAGCCCCGTTTGGCAACAACTTTGGGAGGGGCGGGTAAATCAATACAAACCCGACAATATTGATTGGGACACTTACTACAACGAAAAAGCAGCAGTTTATGCTGAATTCTCTAAAATAGTTTGCGCCTCAATAGGATACTTTGCAAAGCCAAGAAATCCGGATGAACCCGAAATTTTCCGGATAAAATCGTTTTACGACCACGATGAACCAACCCTTTTAACCGGATTATTTGAGGCACTCCGGAAATATTTCTCGCGCCGCGCACAAGTGTATTTAGGTGGCCACAATATCCGCGATTTTGATGTGCCTTTTATGGCACGCCGCGCCTTAATAAACCAAATACCGTTGCCTCAAATATTAGACGCTACCTACTTTAAACCCTGGGAACAACCCTACGTTGACACTTTGCAATTATGGAAGTTTGGAGAGTTCAGAAACTTAACATCACTTAATTTAATTACCACCGCCTTAGACATTCCAAGCCCCAAAACCGACCTCACAGGCCGCGAAGTTGGACACGTTTACTGGCACGACCGCGACTTAAACCGCATTAAAAACTATTGCGAAGCCGATGTTATTGCCGTTGCCCAGCTAACCCGCCGCTTTAAAAACCTACCCTTAATTGCCAACGAACAAATACAACATGTAGCCTAAATAAAATTAAAAAATTAAGTAATTACTTGTAATTATATAATTAATAGTACCTTTAAACGTCTTATCTGTTAGGTGGTCAAAAAACCAAAGCGAAATTGAGCAAAAAACAAGCAAGTAAGCAAGCAATAGTTTTTATTTGACGTGCCATTGCCTTTTTGTAATTAAATTCAACATCATTTTTTTTACCAATAAAACAACCACTTATTAATGTATTTAAAATATTTTTTCATTGCTGCCGCATTTGTTTTTATTGCCCTTAGCTTTGCCAGTTGCTGCAAAAAACACTACGCACAAAAAAATGCCGAAACCGAAGAGTCAAAAACAAAAATAACTACCTTTAGCGATACGGCCAACCCAAACGAAGCCGATAAAACTGCCAGCCCCACACCATTGCCGGCAATGTTTCAGCAAGTAGTATTTGGCAGCGGCGGCGGCTTTACAGGTGGCGTAACCGAATATACCCTTAACCCCGATGGCACCCTTAGCGAAGCAGCCAAAATAGCCCCAGGAAAAGAAAAAAACTTCAAACAATTAGGCATGGTAGCAAGTGCCGATATGGAGGCTGTTTACAACGAATATAAAAGTATTAATTTTAAAATGATTGAGCACTCGCAGCCCGGAAACATGTACTATTACTTGCAAATTAACTATCCGGATAATACCAACCACCGTATTACCTGGGGAGACGGCGATAAAATGTGCCCACAAAACGTACATCATTTTTACATGTCGTTAATGGAAAAGACACGCAAAGTGCGAAATTTAGAAAAATAAACAAGATAAATTAGTATTAATATTGTATAATTAACTTAACATGTTTTAGATGGTAATTCTTCATCCGGAAGAGATGTTTTTTTAAATCTTACTCATGGATAGGCAACATAAAATAACAATAGTAAACGACTACTAGTTTACTCGTCTATCCATTTTACCCTAATCCAACACTAAACCAATTAATAAATAAAAAATTAAAAACATTATGACTACCCAATTTTTACCCAAATCTATGGCAGCCATGGCAATACTTTTTTTGTTTGCCTTTAGCCAAAACCTATCTGCACAGAGTGTTATAAAACAAAGTGTAGCGAATACCGTAAAACGTGCCGCAACACAACAAACCCAACCTAAACCCGCCAACTGGAAACCCAATTTTGAAGGCTTTAAAAAATTACCCGTAACAGGTAAAAGCACCATGGGCACAAGCGCCATGCCCACTAAACCACTTTTTATACAAAACCCCGCAGCCTACAAACAGGCACAAGCCATTAAACAACACGACCCCACCGCATTTATTAGCTATAACAAGGCCAACGGCACCCCCAATTTTATTGCCGGCCAAAACCTGTTTAGTTATGCCTCGCCGCAAACACCTCAACGGGTAGCCTACGACTTTTTACAAGCCAACCGCGAGCTTTTTAAACTGCAAAACCCCGCCCAAGAGCTAACTATAAACAATATAAGCAACCCCGACAATTTAGGCATTACCCATATACGCCTCTACCAGCAATATAACGGTGTGCGCGTTTTTGCCGCCGATATGGTCGCCCACCTAAATCAACAAGGCCAGTTAGTTACCATTAATGGCGTGTACCACCCAACGCCCCCTCAAGGCACTAATACCACACCTGCCATTACCACCGAACAAGCCCGCCTACGCATAGCACAATCACTGGGTTTAGACCAGCCCCCCATTATACCACAAACGTTAAAAGAACAACTACATATACACGACGACCACGACTTAGAAGTTTTAGTATTATTACACCAACCCGAAAATAACACTTTTAAATTGGCGTGGCAAATTACCTTCTTTGAAAACTTTTTGCAACACAAAGACTATTTTGTAGATGCCCAAACCGGCGAAATATTATTCAAATTAAACAATATTTGCAATTTAGGCCCCGAAACCGCAACAGCTAAAGACCTTAACGGCAAAAACCAAACTATAAACGTGTATAACTCAGGCGGCACCTATTATATGCTCGATATTACCCGCGAAATGTATAATGCAGGCAACTCAAAACTTCCGGATGACCCCGCCGGCGGCATTTTAACCCTCGATTTAAACAATTTACCCATCAACAAAGCCAATACCGACTTAGCACATGTAACCTCAACAAACAATAAATGGCCCGATGCCAGCGCAGTTTCGGCACATTATAATGCAGGTATATGCTACGAATATTATTTAAACACCCACAGCCGCAAATCGCTAAACGGTAAAAATGGCAGTATTATATCCATTGTCAACGTTGCCGATAATAATGGCGACAGCATGGACAACGCCTTTTGGAATGGCTACTGTATGGCTTATGGCAACGGCGATGACTATTATGATCCCTTAGCAGGATCTTTAGATGTAGCGGGGCACGAAATGACACACGGCGTAATTGAAAATACGGCCAATTTGGTTTATGAGTTTCAGCCCGGGGCCCTAAACGAAAGCTTTGCCGATGTGTTTGGCAGTTTAATTGACGACGAAGACTGGAAAATTGGCGAAGACATAGTAAAATCCGGAAAATTTCCGAACAACGCACTCCGCGATATGCAAAACCCACATAACGGCGGTGATAAATCTGATTGGTTTTGGCAGCCCAAACACATGAACGAGTACCTAAACCTAAGCATTAATGACGACAACGGCGGCGTTCATGGTAATAGTGGCATTCCAAACCACGCTTTTTACCTGTTTGCTACCGCTGTGGGCCGAGATAAAGCCGGCGCCGTTTACTACCGAGCCTTAGATAACTACCTTACCCAAAACTCGCAGTTTGTTGATTGCCGCTTAGCAGTTGTAAAATCGGCCACCGAACTATACGGCGATGCCACAGCTGACGAAGCCCGCAAAGCCTTTACCGCCGTTGGTATAATTGCCGATGATGGCGGCGGCGGCGGCGGTGACAATACCGGAAGTTACACCAGCGACCTACCCCCAGTAACCGGTACCGAAATGCAGGTATTACACTCAACACCCGGCGACACCTACGGTATTTACGGCTATGCAACCGATTTATATGGCCTTTGTAATACCTACTCGTTGCGCAAAGCCTCTGTCTCAGAAAATGGCAGCGTAGCCTTTTTTGTAGATGAGGAATATAATTTGCGCTATTTAGATTTGACCCAAGGCGAACAAACCCCCGGATATGTAGAACAAAACCCAAGCGGCGAATGGTACAACGTAGCGGTTTCTCCGGATGGCAACCGATTAGCTATGATTTCAAAATACGATGACGACAACTTTTTATACTTTTACGACTATGTATCGCAAACTAGTAAAAACTTTGAACTAATTAACCCCAACACCCAAAGCGGCGGTGAAGTTACCAAACCCAAATATGCCGACCATATTGAATGGGATTTATTTGGCGAAAATGTAATTTACGATGCTTACAATATATTAGAGGGTGAATTAGATTACTGGGATGTTGGCTTTATTAACGTTTGGAGCAATGCCAGCAAAAACTTTACAGACGGCAAAATCTTCAAATTGTTCCCAGCCTTAAACAAAGGCGAAAGCATAGGCAACCCAACCTTTGCCAATAACTCGAACTACATTATTGCTTTCGACTATTTCAACGAAAACCAAGAGTACGGCGTAATTGGGGCAAACCTCGAAACTGGCGACTTAGGCGCCCTTTACGAGAATAATAATCTTGGGTTCCCCTCGTACAATGCCGCCGATAATAAAATTATGTTTAGTTTAGACAATAACGGTACGCCCTCTATTGCAATTCGCAGCATTGATGCCTCAAAAATTGTAGGTACAGGCGCCGAAAATATAGTATGGAATGAAGCTGCCTACGGCCAAATGTTTGCCCAGGGTACCCGAAATTTTACCAAACCTAATGCCGATTTTGCTGCTAATATTACAAATGGCAACAACCCCGTAACGGTTAACTTTTTTGACAAAAGCACCAACAGCCCGTTGCAATGGGAGTGGACATTTGCCGGAGGCTCGCCTACCAAATCATTTGAACGAAACCCAATTGTACAATACAGCAGCCCCGGAAAATATGCCGTTACCTTAAAAGCCACCAATCCGGCGGGCAACGACTCGGAAACCAAAAATGCTTATATCGAAATTTGGGCAACCGGTATCGACCAAACCGAGCCTTATGCCCTAACTACCGTTTACCCTAACCCCGGAAAAGGCCAGTTTGTATTTAGCGCACAATTGCCTCAACCAAGTTCGCTTCAGCTACAAATTATAAATATTACTGGTCAAACAGTTTATACTTGGCAAACTACGCAAGCAGTGAGCCAAATTACCCACCCGCTTAACCTTACCAATTTACCCGCAGGCGTGTATAATTTGCAATTAACCGCCGGCGACCACCACCAAAATACCAAATTGATAATTGAGTAGTATATACACAGTTTGCTGATTCCGAATTTGTATTTTACTAAATTGAAGCAAACTAAAAGTAAAGCGGCTATGACCTTTATTAAGACCATAGCCGCTTTTTTGTTTTTTATTCCGGATGTATTTTTATTATTTGTATGGTAGGCAAAAGATACCCAATAAGATCCGGATTTAATTTTGTATCCTATAAATCGGTAATTATAAAACAATTACAGGGTCAATAACACACTGGCTTTTTGTTAAACTTTGGTGCCGACCATTCTCAAAAAAAACATATACGTTTACCCGCCCACCTTGGTAATTGCGCATAATAATACGTTTACCATCGGGCGATAGTTTTCCCAAAATAGGCGTTTGATCTTTGGCGTAACGCAAGCTATCAATTTTTAAGGCAGGGCTATCTAAATAAATTTGGTACTCTAAATCGGGGAAATTGGTTGGGTTATGCGCTGGTGCTACCTGTTTGTTTGGTAACATTTCATTTTTTGTTGGCAATGCCGGAGCAGTATTAGGTGTAATTGTTGAAGGTAATGTTTGCGGCTGGGCAGTATTTTGTGCCTTAACCAAATATCCGGAAGATATAACTGCTGCTAACAAAAGGGTGCTAAATAAAATAGCTTTTTTGGTTGGCTGCCAAACAAACAAATTTCGGAAAAAACAAATCATAAAACAATCATAAAGTTTTAATACAAAAAACAGGTACATCTTAATTGAATTGGGGTCATTTAGCAGCAAAAAGGGCAAATATTTTTTCGAGCATTTGGGTGGCATTTAAATCGCGCATTTCATTTATTGACTCAGACATTTTAAAATCAATTTTATTGTTTATTATATAAAAATCGGGCATATTCGGTTCACTTTTTAGCAGGTTATTCATACCAACAGCGTAGTTGGCCAACCTACTTTTTTCGTCTTTATCTAAGGCATAATAGCTGGCAGTAGCGGGGTCTTTAACCATCCCCTCGAGCCAGGTTTGCTGTAATTCTTTTTTAAGGCGCGAAATATTGGTTTTAGTCGGCTCGTTAGGGCTATAATTGCCAGGTGCTTTTGTAATATCTAATTCTATTGAATATAAAGACGGGAAATTGCGGTGCATAATAATACTTGAGGTATCGCCGCCATCGCGTACTACCCTAAACTCCCATCCGGAATTTGCCTGTGCCAAGTCGAACAAATCTCGGTAAAGGTCTTTTAAATATATATCGGTGCGATATTCGGATTTAGAAACAGTTTTATCGGAATTTTTGGTTGGGGCAGCGCTTGGGGTTGTACTTTTAAACGTATTTATAGGAATGGATTGGCCTTGGGCTGCTGCTTGCCCTAATGAAATGGTTGCGCCTATTAACAAGCAACAAAAAAGAGCCCGAACTATTGGAATTTGCACAAAATGAAACATGGTAACAAAAGTAATAATAAAGTTGAAATTTGGCCAGACAAAAAAAACCAAAATAAAAAAGTGTGTTTTGAAAAAGCTTTGACACCTCCGGTATCTATGCAAATTTAAGTCTTATTTGCCAAAATAAAAAAATATTCACATCATGTTTTTTATGCTAACAATTAATCTTTGCAAGTACCGCAATAATTTTATCGCGTCTTACCCGCCCCGCTTTTTAAAATAGCGCATTAACTGCTTAACATAATCGCCGTTGGTACGCAAAGTTAGCAGGTCAATACCGCAGCGCGAAAATATTGCCCGGCTTTGTGCTAAATGTTTATTAAAAAAACTAGTATATATCTGTTGTTGATGCTGGCTGTTAGTGTCAATCCAAATTGTTTGTTGGGTTTCGGGGTCAGTGGCGGGCAGCAATCCGGCGGGGGCAAGGCTGGCTTCGCGGGGGTCATAAATTAGTAATCCGGTAATATCGTGTTTGCGGCCTGCCAAATTTAGGGCTTTTTGGTAGTTGTCATCTAAAAAATCGGACAATAAAAAGGCAATACTGCGCTTTTTTATAACATTGCTAAAATAGGCTAAGGCCGCCGAAATATTAGTGGCTTTAGCGTTGTTATGATTGATGAGCTTTGTGTTTTGAGTATTTTTTTTATCCGGAAAAAAAAGTAAGCGTTTCCACCAAACAGTTTCGGCTGCTTGGTTCTTTGCTATATTTATGCCTTGCGTTACTACATTTTCGGGCATACTAAAAGTCAAAAGCTCGCGTATTATGCGCAATACGTGCGACCTGCCTTTGCGTGGCGGCACAAACAAACGCACTTCATTATCGAAAAAAATAACGCCAACTTTATCGTTATTGGCAATAGCCGAAAAGGCCAATACGGCGCAAATTTCGGTAATTAGCTCACTTTTAAAACGTTGGGCTGTGCCAAAAAATACCGATGCGCTAATATCTACCAGCAGCATTACGGTTAGTTCGCGCTCCTCTTCAAATATTTTAACATGTGGAGTTTTAGCCCGTGCGGTAACATTCCAGTCAATGTTTTTAATATCGTCTCCATAGGCGTACTCGCGCACTTCGCTAAACAACATGCCCCGGCCTTTAAAAGCGCTATTATACTCGCCAACAAATATATGGTTAGTTAAACCCCGGCTTTTTATTTCAATTTTCCGGACTTTTTTAAGCAAATCGGCAGTATCCATAAACAGCAGTAGGTTAAATCTAATATTGGCACAAAAATAGCTATACTTATCATAATGATAGCTAACTATCAAACTTAAATTGTTTGCAAAAAAGATAAATTTTGCTGCCCGAATGTAATTTGCTGCACCACCAGCAAGGCTAATGCCTTAGCCTAATAAAATAATATTTGCATATTTATGTATTTTGCCGTAACTTTGCGCCAAATTTATGCTTGTAAAGCATGTTGCGTTCGTTATAATAACAACACGTAATACTAAACTGTTTATTTGATTAAAATTTTACACCCACAGAAACCTAATTATTAATACGCAAAAATTTAGCTGCAACAAACAGCCTTGTATTCAAACTTTGCGTTTAATATTATTCCGGAGAGGAAAATACCTCTTAGTCTTACAAGTATCCGGAAAAAGTACTGTACCATAAAAATTTATTTTAATCAATTCTCTCATTCTTTCTTCATTTAGCAAGAAGCAGTTTAAACAGTCATGTATTTATTACTTATGATGATGCGCAAATTTGTTGCTTTCTTTTTTTCCGGATTTAACAGCAGCATCCGGAAAACCCTACTACCCTTTGTTGTATTAGTTGTAGGTTTAACTATTTCTAAAACTTCAATTTACGCCCAAAGCTCTGAAATTGGCGCATGGGTTGGCTCATCAACTTATTTTGGCGACCTTAATACCAATTTTCAATGGCAATATACTCGCCCGGCCATGGGCGTTTTATACAGGTATAATTACCACCCTTATTTGCATTTTAGGGCTGGCTTAAGTGGCGGTACCGTTTTGCACCGCGACGATGCCTCAAAAAACCCGTTTCAAGAAGTGCGCAACCTTAGCTTTAAAACACATATTATTGAATTGGCAGGGTTGGTTGATTTGCATTTTATGAAATACAGTGTTGGGCGCGGCGGACATTATTTTACCCCGTATTTAACAACAGGGCTTTCGTTGTTTCATTTTAACCCCAAAGCTAAGTTTGAAGGCCAATGGTACGCCCTGCAAACGCTTGGTACCGAAGGCCAACAGCAAACCGACTATACAGGACGCAAGCCGTATAAAAAAATTCAGCCCGCAATACCTCTTGGCGGTGGTTTTAAATATTGGCTGGCTGGCTCGTGGAACTTCTTTGCCGAAGGCACTTATACCAAAACTTTTACCGACTATATTGACGACGTAAGCACCTCGTTTGTTGATAATGCTTTGCTTGGAGACGGAACAATTACCGCCGAAATTGCCGACCGCAGCGACGAATTGGGTAACTCGGTTGGTGCCGAAGGCAAACAACGCGGCGACAGCATAACCAAAGATGGTTTTTTTATGTTTAAAATCGGCCTGACTTATACTTTGTATAGCAACCGCTGCCCCCAGGCAAAATAAATAATATTGCTAAAATGCAAACAAGTAGCTAATTTTGTTGTTGAAATTGTTTAAGTATTAAACCATATAATTAACCACTTAGACACATAGAACTTGTATAAGTATTAAAAGCTGTGACCCTTTTAAACACTTGACACTAAAAAACTATTGAGGTAAAAACAGGTTGCAAAAATGTAAAACAGATTTATTGACGACTTAGTTTCGCAATTGCTTCAATGGCACATAGTTCCAAAATGGTTCAGTCAACTAATTTTTAAACAACTTCGTTAAATAACAAGCCGTTTGAGTTAACAAATGGCATATTTTAATCTTAAAATTAACAACTTATAAATAAAAAACAACTCTGGCCGAGACATCCCCTCCTTTTGCCACTACTATTTTTGATGCCCCCCCCATTCAGATATCGCCCAGCGCACTAAACGAGGTAAAACTACTTTTAGACGAAAAAGACCTTTCAACTGCCGAGCACGGTTTGCGCATAGGTGTTAAAGGCGGTGGTTGCTCGGGTATGACTTATATTTTGGGCTTTGATACCCAGCAAGAAGGCGATGAGATTTTTGAAATTGATGGCATTAAAGTTTTTATGAACCAAGCGCATGGCATGTATTTGTTGGGCATGAAACTTGACTACGTCAACGGCCTCGAAAACCGAGGTTTTACTTTTACTAACCCCAACGCCAGCGATACTTGTGGCTGTGGCAGTTCGTTTGCTGTTTAAGCGCAATAAATAAACAAATTAGCTAAATAAACGGTTAATTTAATATAGTTAGTTACCAACCAATGCGGCAACTTTGCATAAATAGTGCTTAGTTGTAAAATTTTATATTGCCTAAAAAAATGACTGCCGGCCAACCTTCGCCTTTGTTTTCATATATTGTTATCAGTTATAACAGACCTGTTGACACCCAATTAGTGCTGGCCAATATTTTTGAGCTTGAACACGACCCAAATCAAACCTTCGAAATAATTATCATCAATAACGGCTCTACAAGTTCGTATGATAATTTTGAGACCTATTTAAACGAATTGCCAAGTTTACAGCGAAATTTAGTAAATTACATAAACAGCGCTGAAAATTTAGGAGTTGCGCGTGGCCGGAATTTGGGCATTACCCTCGCTAAAGGCTATTATTTAGTATTTATTGACGATGATGCCTTGTTTCAGGAAAAGCAAGCTCCCAAAATTATACTTGAAATATTTAACCAACACAACAGCCCAAAGCACGAGCACGAACAGCAACAGTTGTCTTATAATGATATTGGCATTTTAGCGCTTCGAGAGTATAGAACCACAACCCACGAATATTATATTGCAACCAAAAACAAACAACTTGCCAAACAGCCCCAGTTCTTTACAAATTTTTTTGTAGGAAGCGGACATGTGGTAAAAAAAGAAGTTTTTGAAAAGGTAGGCTTATATCCGGAAACCATTTTTTATGGTATGGAAGAATACGATTTAGCCTACAAAACTATAAATGCCGGATACGCTATCTTATATTCGGCAGCTATTACCGTACTTCATCAAAAAAGCCCAAATGGCCGCGAAGCCGAAACAAAGCTAACGCAATGGAATTTAGAAAACAAAACGGTTATAGCTTATAAATATTTGCCTATTATTTATACATTTAGCCATTTTATTGCATGGTCGGGTTATTTTTTGCGGCAATCGAATTTTAACGTCGTGCAATGGTGGCAGGCATTTAAAAATACCTTAACAAAATTGAAACAAACAAAACGGCAACCAATTTCTAAGAAAGCACTTGCCTATATAAAGCAGGTTAAAGGCCGGCTTTGGTATTAAATTGATTGCTTAGTTTATTTTTATTCAAATCGTCTCCGGAAGATGAAATATGGATAGAGCACGCAAAAAAACTTGCAAAAACATGTTTGAGGTGCTTTACCTAAACCACCAGTGCAAAAATCCAAATAAACTCAAATTTAGCACTACTACAATCAAAGGCAATAACCATCCGGGGGCAATTACTTCGTCGCCAATATAGTTATCAATAGCCGATGTAAGCCGCGTGGCACTCGCTTGAGGCGAGTTGGGGTTGGGTGCTGCGGCAACTTCGGGATTAGTGGGCGGTGTTGTGTTTGGCTGGTCGTTGTTGGCAGCAGCTTCAGTAAGAGGTGTATTATTGTTAGTTTCCTCGCCATTTAAAGAAGAATTAGCCTCGCTTTTTTCAACGACATTTAGCAATACCTCGCCCAACGGAATACGCCCTACTAATAATTTGGCTGCCTTGCGCAATACAAACGACAAACCATCGAGTTTTGCAAAAAAGCCTAAAGCCATACTACCCCAATCGGTGTTATTAGGATTGGTTTTTTGCTGTGCTGTAAAATAGTTGGTTAGTTTTTCGGTTAAATAGTTGTAAAATGCAGGCTTGTTTTGGCTATACACTACTTGAATTACTCTTTGGATAGCATATTTATAGCCTACCAAAGCATATAAAATTACAAAGCCCGGCACAAATAGCACTACCGCCAACCAATACAAAGCACAATAGCTGGTTTCGCCACAAAGTGCGGGGAAGTTTATAATTAAAAAAAGATTTAAAGCTAGGCCACCTAAAATAAACAGCAGTAAACTACTTAAAAAAGCAGTTGTGCTTTTAGCCACTAATTTAATACTATTTGAAATAAGAGACATGTTGAATTTATTTGTTGATTAATACTTGGTGGAGCACCTCCCTGAAAACATAAATTTTTAAACGGCAAAATTTTTATGCTGCAAAAAATGGGTTTTAAGAAGCGGGCAAATTTTATATCGCTCATCGTGGGTATCGTTATAAACTGCCGCTAAAGTTTGATACACATTTGACAGCCCAATTTTATTAGCCCACGAAAAAGGGCCATCCGGATAATTTACACCTAATTGCATGGCGCGGTCAATATCGGCAATAGTTGCCGTGCCTTCTTGTAGGGTGTAGCAGGCTTCGTTAATTATCATGCCCACAATACGCGGCGTTACCAAACCTACCCTGTCGTTCACTTCGCGCCAGTTCATACCTAATTTTTGAAAGATAGCGGCAGCTATTTCTCGGTTTTTTTGGGGCATCCAAAGCGATACCTCCCACAAAGGTCGATTTATAAAAGTAGGCCAATTATTAAATCCGGCCAAACAGCAATTCATATTCTCTTCGCCCAAAATATAAACTGCCTCTGAAAGTGAGCGCCGCACTGCCCCAACCATCACAACAGTTTGTGTAAGTGTGGCATAAGTTGCCAAACGGTCGGCGCAGTTAGTTTCTGGTATTAAGTCAAAATCTGTATCAATTATCAAATCGAAATGGTTTGTTGCCAAATGGTTAACAGCTATATTGCTACCGGGCGGCAGTTGGTTTAAGGCTGTTTGGGTTTCGGCTATTAGTAATGAATCGCCTATTAGCAAAATATTCATATCAATAAATTAAATGGGGCGTAAAAAAATATCGAATACAACTAAGGCTTATCCTATAACGTCTTCAACATCAAAAGCTATTTCGCCGCGTTCATACAGCAAACTTATATATTGGTTGGCATCTAAACTTCCTTCGGCTATTAGGGTTAGCTCGTTGGGGGTAAGGCGGCATTGGTACGTTATTTGCCGGGCTTGGTCGGCAGTTAAAAATGTTTGAGCACTCCGGGTTATTTTGGTATGCAGTACAAATTGACCGTTACAATATAATTCCAAAAATTTAACCGCCTGATTTTTAACGGGCGATTCTATAAATCCTAATTTCTTAAGGTTCCGGAAAAGTTTGTTAATGTCAATATTTGGCAAACTACTATTAGGTAAATGTGACATCCCTTAGATATATAAATAAGATGGGTTTTTGGGGCTGATGGCTTTTGGCTGTTAGCTGATGGCTTTTGGCTGTTAGCTATTGGCTGGTGGCTATTGGCTTTTGGCTGTTAGCTTTTGGCTGGTGGCTGGTGGCTGGTGGCTGTTAGCTATTGGCTGGTGGCTATTGGCTATTGGCTGTTAGCTGGTGGCTTTTGGCTATTGGCTGTTAGCTTTTGGCTTTTGGCTGTTAGCTGTTGGCTGTTAGCTGGTGGCTATTGGCTGGTGGCTATTGGCTGTTAGCTGTTAGTTGGTTGGCTTTTTGTTTTTCCGGAGTTTGAGCTTGTTTTATTCGCTTGGGAGGCTTCGCCTACTACTTGGGTAACCAAAAAGTCGAGCATAATTTTTACCTTTTTTTGTTTTTCCGACAGTTTTGCAAAGGGCAATTGATTATAGCGCGTAAAAATAAAATCGAATTCTTGGGCAAAACTAATTTCGGCCTCGTCTTCGGTATTACCTGTTCCCATTATACCCAACAGTTCAGATTGAATAATATAATAATCGTTTTCTTTTTCAAATAAACAACGCAAGGGGGCATCTAAAGTATAGGTTCGGTTGTCGCAAACTATTACGTGCGGGGCATACGATAACGAAGTATCATCGGCATTAAACACCTCTTGAATCCGGTTTTTTATTTTACCACCTTTTGTGGTAACTTTTACCCGTGCATAAGCCATGCGTTCTTCAACTTCTTCGTTAAATACAGGAATGATTTGTGTTAATAAACTGCTTCGAACCTCGTTTTTAAAAGGATTTATTCTGTAAATAGGATTGGGTTTAGATTTTTTTTGATTTTGCTCAACAATAAACACTGGTGTATTGCCTAAGCCACTAACTAATTCAAACAAGGCTTCGGTTATATGATTGCGTTTGTAGGGCAAGGGGTAAACGGTTTTAAGTTCGGTGTAATTACCCTTGTTGGCTACTTGCATTACTTGGTTAAAACTTTGGCTTACAATATCGCGTTGTTCTTCAACATTAGTGCCAAGTAAGGTTTGTATTTGGCGGGTATAGGCAAAATGCAGTACTACGTACCCCTCACCTGCATCAAACCCAACAAGGTCTAATTTAAAATTGTTGAGGTCTATGGTAGTAGCGGTTATAATTTCAAACCGGGCTAAGGTGTAAATCAAATTTTGAATGTCGTTGCCCAAGCGCAATAAAAACTCAATAGGCAAGGTGCCATACTTGGCTATTTCGCCGCCAACCATAACCGATACGGTTTTATTAAAATTGGTATTCATGGGTTTGTGTATTACTACTGCGTTGACGCTTTAACAAAGATTTAGACAAGCCGGGCGACGAGCTTTTTATTTATTTAGTGAGAGGTAGCAGAGATAATTAATTATGAACTTGTTTAAAAATTAGTTTATTGAAACAGTTTAGAACTATGTGCCATTGAAGCAATTGCGAAACTAAGTCCTCTATAAATCTGTTTTACATTTTTGTAGCCTGTTTTTACCTCAATATTTTCTTAGTATCAAGTGTTTAAACTGTCACATCTTATTTTATGCTTAAACAAATTCTATGTGTCTATGTGGTTAATTATATGGGTTAATTCTTAAACAACTTCTATGAGTTATGAGTTAGGGGTGCAATTTATGGTTGTAAGGTAGGGAGTATTTTAAATATTTCCGGATTATTTTACTTAGGTTTGCTATAAAGGCTATTTTACCATATCCGGATCCGGTTGTTTGGTTGCACTGGATATAATTTTCCTTTTGCTCTCATCACCCAAATAAATTATGCAAATTAAGCATCAATTTTTGCATATTTGGCATGGCTTTCAATAAAATCACGGCGGGGGGCAACGTCATCGCCCATCAACATCGAAAAAATGCGGTCGGCTTCGGCGGCGCTTTCAATCGTTACCCGCATAAGTGTACGGGTTTGGGGGTTCATGGTTGTATCCCAAAGCTGTTCGGCGTTCATTTCGCCCAAGCCTTTGTAGCGTTGTATTGTTACTTTACTGGTGTCGCCACCTTCTCCGGCAAATTCGCGGGTTGTTTGTTCGCGGTCTTCTTCGTTCCAGCAATAGCGTTGGTTTTTTCCTTTTTTTATTAAATACAGGGGTGGCGAGGCAATATATACATTTCCTTGCTCAATTAGGCGTTTCATGTGCCTAAACATAAGCGTTAGAATAAGCGTAACAATATGGCTACCGTCCACATCGGCATCGCACATAATAATTACTTTGTGGTAGCGCAGTTTTTCGGTTACTAATTCTTTTTCTTCGTTGTAAAAAATGCCTAATGCCTGGTAAATATTTTTTATTTCTTCGTTGGCAAAAATTTTATGGTCCTGGGCTTTTTCAACATTTAATATTTTACCGCGCAAGGGCATAATAGCCTGAAACTCGCGGTCGCGGCCTTGTTTGGCGGTGCCACCTGCCGAGTCGCCCTCTACTAAGTACAGTTCACAAATAGCAGGATTTTTGCTCGAGCAGTCGGCTAATTTGCCAGGTAACCCCGAGCCTATCAATACGTTTTTGCGCTGCACCAATTCGCGGGCGCGGGCTGCGGCCTGCCTTGCCGTGGCAGCTAATACTACTTTTTCAATAATAAATTTGGCTTCGCGGGGGTTTTCTTCCAAAAAATTGTTTAAGGCCTGCCCTACCAACGACTCAACAATGCCGGCAACCTCGCCATTGCCTAATTTTGTTTTTGTTTGGCCTTCAAACTGTGGTTCGGGCACTTTTATGGATATTAACGCAGTTAGCCCCTCTCTAAAATCTTCGCCAGTTACGTTGCCTTTGAGTTTGGAAAAGAAATTATTTTTTTCGCCATACGATTTGAAGACGCGCGTTAAGGCTTTCCGGAAACCGGTTACATGCGTCCCCCCTTCAATGGTATTTATGTTATTTACATACGAGTGTACGTTTTCATTGAAAGTTGTATTATACTGCATCGCTACTTCAACAACAATATTGTCTTGTGAATCCTCTAAATAAATGGGATTTGGTATTATCGCAATCCGGGTCGCATCTAAATAGCGTACAAACTCTACGAGTCCTCCTTCCGAGTAAAATGTTTCGGTTTTGGTTGTTCCCTCTTCTGTTTGCTCTCTAAAATCGGTTAGGGTAATGCGTATGCCGCGGTTTAGGTAAGCCAACTCGCGCAAACGGGTAGCCAAAGTATCATAGTTATACTCATGAACCGTAAAAATAGTGTCATCGGGCTTAAAGGTGGTGGTGGTTCCACGCCTTTCAGAGATGCCAATTTCGCGCACAGCGTACATAGGCGCGCCTCGCTCGTAAGTTTGTTCGTATTTTTTGCCATCGCGTTCAACTATTACATGTGTTTTTTCAGACAAAGCATTTACGCACGATACACCTACACCGTGCAAACCTCCGGATACTTTGTAGCTGTTTTTATCAAATTTACCGCCCGCATGTAGAACCGTCATCACTACTTCAAGTGCCGAGCGACCTTCGTCCTTGTGTATATCTACCGGAATTCCCCGCCCATCGTCTTGAACAGTAATTGAATTGTCGGCATTTATGCTTACAAATATATTGCTACAATAACCCGCCAATGCCTCGTCTATAGAGTTATCAACCACTTCGTAAACCAAATGATGCAAACCCTTAGAGCCAATATCGCCAATATACATGGCTGGCCTTTTGCGCACTGCCTCTAAACCCTCTAAAACCTGAATACTATCGGCACCGTAATTTTGATTCATAAAAATTGTATGTTATATTTATATTTCCAGAATAAAAGAAAGGACTGCTTTTATTGTTATCCTTATTTAGCAACAAAAAACAGCATAAACGATGTGTTTGGCATTATTGATTTGGCCTTAAACTAACACCCGCCAACAAGCATCTTAATTAAACCAGTTAAGGTTAAAAATCCTGCAAAGTTACTAATTTTTTTTCAATTTTTCAGCCCATATCAGGGCAAAATCAAGCATTCCAAGCAAAAATAATCAGCCTCATAACGGTTTAATACCATGACTACTTAGTTTCTTTCTAATAGTCTTTAAGAACTGCAAAGGAGAGCGCTAAATTAAAAAATTTGCCCTTAGCTCGATACAAATATTATTAATACCAACCCAACAACACCTGCATTTAACGCAACAATAAAAATAAAACGTACCTTTGTAGCAAGCCAATCCGGCAAAAACCAACTCAAAACTTCTTACCACTTACTGTAGTTTCGTCTCAAATTTAACCATGTATCGTATTCTTTTTCGAGTTGTTTTATTTGTTTTATTAATAGGTGTATCTAATAAGCAATGGCAGGCCACCTCCCAAACAAGCCCATCTACATTAACCACCGGCAGCAATTACGCCCTTGACCAGCAAGTTTGGATAGCACAACAAATTGCCGCCATGACTCCTAATCAGCGTATAGCACAACTTATTATGGTAGCGGCCTACTCAAACAAAGACGAAGCACACCGCACCGAAATTGCCAATTTAATTAAACAATACAAAATTGGGGGCTTAATTTTTATGCAAGGCACTACTTTTAAGCAAGTCGAGCTTACAAATTACTACCAAAGCATTAGCTCAACACCGCTGCTAATTGCCACCGATGCCGAGTGGGGGCTAAGTATGCGCTTAGACGATGCCCCACAATACCCACGGCAATTAACGCTTGGTGCCATACAAAACAATCGACTTATTGAAGATATGGGCCGCGATATAGCCCGTCAATGCCGCCGCTTAGGAGTACATGTAAATTTTGCTCCCGTTGTAGATGTCAATGTAAATCCTTCTAATCCGGTTATCAACGACAGGTCGTTTGGCGAAAACAAATACAACGTAGCCGAAAAAGGTATTGCCTATATGCGTGGCATGGAAACAAACGGCTTAATAGCTTGCGCCAAACATTTTCCGGGGCATGGCGACACTGATGCCGACTCGCACTACACCCTGCCCGTTATTAACCACGACCGCACACGCCTCAACGAAGTAGAACTTTATCCGTTTAAACGCTTAATTGAAAACGGCGTTGGCAGTATGATGATTGCCCACTTAGCAGTTCCTACCTTAGATGCCCAACCCATTAGCGCCACAAGCAGCATGACAATGCCCACCACTTTGTCGAAAAAAGTAGTAACCGACCTGCTTAAAAATGAAATGGGTTACCAAGGGCTAATTTTTACCGATGCACTTAATATGCAAGGGGTAGCTAAGTTTTTTGGCCCCGGAGAGGTAGATGCAAAAGCACTTTTGGCCGGAAATGACATCCTATTATTTTCGGGCAGCGTAAGCAAAGCAATTCACGAAATTAATAAGGCAATAGCAGCGGGGTTAATTACACAAGACGAAATTGATAACCGCGTGCGAAAAGTATTAGCAGCCAAATTCCGGATGGGCTTATACCAGCAGCCACTTCAGCCTATAAATACAAGTGGGCTACAACAAGATTTATGGCATAACGCCGAAGCTTTAAACAGGCAACTTTACGAAAACGCTATTACTTTAGCGCGCAACGACAAACAGCAAGTACCCATTATTCAGCTTGCCAACAAAAAAATTGCTGCCTTAGCCATAGGGGCAAACAGCCAAACCGATTTTCAACGCACTTTAAGCAAGTATGCCCCCATTGAACAACATACGCTAAAATGGGCCGATACCGAAACAAAATTTATACAAAAAACAAACGCCCTCAAAAAAAGCGATTTGGTTATTATTAGCCTTCACGGCTTAAGTCGCCACGCTTCAAAAGGGTATGGTATATCGGCGGCAGGGCGCAATTTAATAAGCCAGCTTCAAGCGGCGGGCGTTGAGGTAATTGTAGTAGTGTTTGGCAACCCGTATAGTCTAAAATTTTTTGAAAATAGCCCTACCATAGCAGTTGGCTACGAAGATACCCCTTATGCTCAAAATGCTATGGCACAAGCTTTGTTTGGGGCAATTGGCTTTAAAGGGCGCTTGCCCATATCGGCAGGTAGTTTTAAATACGGCCAAGGGTACAATACCCAAGGGCACTTACGCCTTAAATACACTATTCCGGAAGAATTGGGTATTAACAGTTTCGATTTATTGCCAATTGATTATATTGTGCAACAGGCTATTGCCACCAAAGCTATGCCCGGATGCCAAGTTCTGATAGCAAAAAATGGAAAAGTTTTTTTCGAACGCAGCTATGGTTCGCACACTTACGGCGCATCGCACCTTGTTTTAGACGACGACTTGTATGATATTGCTTCTATAACCAAAATAGCGGCCAGTGCCCTGGGGTTAATGGATATGTACGATGCCCAAAAACTTAATTTATATGGCACTTTGGGCAACTATCTTCCCGAAACAGTGGGCAGCAACAAAGAAAATTTGCGCATTAGAGATATATTAATTCATGAGGCTGGATTAGAAGGATGGATTCCGTTTTACGAACAAACCGTTTTTGAGCCAACCCGCAGCCAAGTTTATGCCGCCCTACCAAGCGAAGGTTATAATGTACCCGTTGCTAATAATTTATGGATGCGTAACGATTATTTGGATACCGTTTGGGAAACTATCCGGAATTCGAAATTGCCTAACCGCGGCACCTACAAATATAGCGATGTTGGGTTTTATTATTTCAAAAAAATACTTGAAAATTTCTCCGGAAAATCCTTAGACCAATATCTAAACGATCGTTTTTACAAGCCATTGGGCTTAACAACATTGGGTTACCATCCGTTAGAATGTTTTAGCCGGAATAGCATTGTACCCAGCAGCAATGATACCGAATGGCGCTACCAAGTTATACAAGGTTACGTCCACGATATGGGCGCCGCCATGTTGGGTGGCGTTAGTGGCCATGCTGGCTTGTTTAGCAACGCCAACGACTTGGCTGTAATTATGCAAATGTTGTTAAACGGCGGGTATTATGGTGGGCAGACTTATTTGCAACAGGCTACGGTTAATTTATTTACCTCGCAGCAAAAAAATGGCAACAGACGGGGCTTGGTTTTGATAAACCCGAGCCTAACAAAAACTATATACAACCCACCAGCCAACAATGCTCGTTTAAAACCTTTGGACATACGGGTTTTACCGGCACCTGCGTTTGGGCCGACCCCGAACAGCAACTAATTTATGTATTTTTGAGCAACCGCACTTACCCCAGTATGCACAATAATAAATTAAACCGCGACAATGTGCGCATTAAAATACATGACGCAATATATACCGCTTTAGCTCGCAGTAATCCGACTTTAGCTTTTGATTAGTTTGGGCAAAATTTGTTCAAACACAAACCAAACTTGTAGAGGGCGCAGGGAGGCGGGTTACTCTTTTTGGGTAAACTGTCGCATTTATCTTAATCACTGATTTAGCGGATTATTTGATTTAACGGATTTCACCATCATTGCCTCCTTTGGAGGGAATATTAATAAAAAGTGAATTAACACTGAAGTTGTTTAAGAATTAAACCATAATAATTAACCACATAGACACATAGAATTTGTTTAAGCATTAAACGGTGTGGCAGTTTTAAGGACTTGATAGCAAGAAACTATTGAGATAAAACAGGCTGTAAAAATGTAAAACAAATATATTGACGACTTAGTTTTGCAATTACTTTAATAGTACATAGTTTCAAATTAGTTGAAGAAACTAATTTTTAAACAACTTCACTTTTACATTTTATTATTAGTGTGGTAAAAATTGTGCAGTGCCTTGTTTAGTTTTTTTATTTTTTGGGCTAAAGCTTTTTTAGTAAAACCGGTAGTGCGGTAATACGGAAAAGGAGGTGCCATTTGTACTAACGATGCGTCCTTAAAAACCAAGGCATCGCGGATTAAAACATGCTGAGTATAGGGCTTCGCAGTTGTATTCGGTAAGTTAAACTCGCCCGTTACTGCTTGGTCGGGCTTGTCAAAATACGAGGCATCTTTGGCATATACCGGGCCCCGCTCAAGTACTACATAAAAATCCGGAACAATAAGATTTGTATCAAGTTCTAACAATGCGTTTCGTAAAAAGCCGGTGCGTTTTCCTAACAATAATTGTTCGGTATCATCGCTGTAAAAAAAATAGACAGGGCAAAAATCGATATGATTTTTTATTTGGGCAGCTATTTGTAGATTTTTTTGCTCTGTTTCGAGGGCAAAAGCGGCAGCACGCTCGTTTAAGCCTTGTTTAAGCATGGCATTTATAGTTTTTTGCCGCGTTGATAAACGCACTAAAATAGCACCTCCATCTTTTAAATTGTTGATTTGATATTGTGCAAACGAATTGGCATTTTTGCGCATGTCGGCAAATTGGGGTATGGTTTTTTGCACAGCTGGCGGCTGCAAGGTATTAGTTTGACTTAAACAGAGTTGCCCGCAAAAACAAGTCCCAAAAAATAAAATAGCAATTATGCTAATCATAAAATTAATATGTGTCATAGCAATTTGTTTTAAGTAGTATATCGAAAAGCCTTAAAAGTAACTAAACTAACTCGCGTACTAAAAAACGACCTGTGTGGCTATGTGGGTGCGCAGCTACCGTTTCCGGAGTTCCGGTGCATAGCACTTGTCCACCGCCTTCGCCGCCTTCGGGGCCAATATCAATTAGCCAGTCGGCAACTTTTATTACATCTAAATTGTGTTCAATTACTATTACGGTATTGCCTTTATCAACTAATTTTTGCAGTACTGCAAGCAAAAGTTTAATATCGTCAAAATGTAGGCCGGTTGTGGGTTCGTCTAATATATACACAGTGCGGCCAGTATCTCGTTTTTGCAATTCTGTTGCTAGTTTTACGCGCTGTGCCTCGCCGCCGCTAAGAGTTGTTGCCTGTTGCCCCAAGGTTAGGTAGCCCAAACCAACATCTTGCAGGCTTTTTAGCATCCGGAAAATTTTAGGTAGTGGTTCAAAAAAAACAACAGCCTCATCAACGCTCATATCCAAAACATCGCTAATGCTTTTATTTTTATAGCGCACTTCTAACGTTTCGCGGTTATATCGTTTGCCCAGGCAACGCTCGCAAGGCACATAAACATCGGGCAAAAAATTCATTTCTATTACTTTCATGCCGCCTCCCTCACATACTTCGCAGCGCCCACCCTTAACATTAAACGAAAAACGGCCAGGGCCATAGCCTCGAATTTGAGCTTCGGGCAATTTGGCAAATAAGTTTCTAATATCGGTAAACACTTCAACATAAGTAGCGGGGTTGCTGCGCGGCGTGCGGCCAATAGGTTGTTGGTCAACCTCAATTACTTTATCAATAAGCCGAAGCCCTTCAATACTATGGTAAGCCAGCGGTTTTTGTAACGACTGCGGGTAACAGTGTTTGCTTAATATTGGCAGCAGTGTTTCGTTAACCAAAGACGATTTTCCACTGCCCGATACGCCTGTGATGCAAATAAAACGCCCTAATGGAAACGATACGTTTATATTTTTTAAATTATGTCCGGTGCAGCCATTTAAAACCAAGCTGGGAGTTTCGTTAGAAACCGGCCTGCGATTTTCGGGTAGGGGTATTCTTTTTTTTCCGGATAGGTATGCTGCTGTACGCGAGTCTTCCATCCGGATAAATTCCCCCGGAGACCCTTGTCCTATAATTTGTCCACCTAATTTTCCGGCTCCGGGGCCAATATCAATTAAATGGTCGGCAGCTAACATAATGTCTTTATCGTGTTCAACCACCAACACCGTATTTCCCATATTGGTCAGTTGAAGCAACGAGCTAATAAGTCGGTGGTTATCGCGTTGATGCAAGCCAATGCTTGGTTCGTCTAAAATATAAGTTATGCCGGTAAGCTGCGAGCCTATTTGGGTAGCTAAGCGTATGCGTTGCGCCTCGCCCCCCGACAAACTGTATGACGGGCGGTTTAAACTTAAATAATTTAGGCCAACATTAAGCAAAAAAACCAGTCGGGCATTAATTTCTTTTAATACTTCATTGGCTATGGCCGCTTGGCGCTCGTTTAAGTGGGGCGGCAAGGTTTCTTCGAGCCATGTTTTTAGTGTCGCTAAATCAAGTTGGTTTAGTTGGTCAATATTGGTATTGGCTAATTTAAAATGCCGCGCTTCAATTTTTAGGCGAGTGCCTTCGCAGTCGGGGCAAGTTTTGCTACTCATATAATTTTCGGCCCATTGGCGCAGACCTTCGTTGTTTTTTGGGGCGTTGTAAACCCGTCTGATGGATGGAATTAGCCCCTCGAACGGCAAATTGTAGCTTGTTGGTATTCCATCGCCATAATCGTATTTTAATTCAATTTTTTTGCTGCCCGAGCCAAAAAGTAAGGCTTGATAGGCTTTTTCAGAAAGTTTTTCAATGGGGGTATCTAAGCTAAATTTAAAAGTGGTTGCCAAAGCCTCAATTTGCCGTAAAGTAAAGGTGTCGCGCACTTTTCCTAATGGTGCAAGGCCGCCTTCGGCAACCGATAATTTTTTATTAGGTACAATTTTATCTAAATCGCAGTCGTTTACAATACCAAGGCCATCGCAGGTGGGGCAAGCTCCGTAAGGCGAGTTAAACGAAAACGTATTGGGCGAAGGTGTTTGGTATGACAAGCCTGTATCAATACATATTAAATTTTTACTAAATGGTTTGATTTTCATTGCATCGTAATCGTAGATGTTTACAACGTCTTTGCCCATTGCAAGTGCTGTTTCAATTGATTGTATTAGGCGACTTAATTGGTCAGTTGATACCTTCAGACGGTCAATTACTACTTCAATATCGTGAACTTTATATCTGTCGAGCTGCATTTTTGGTGTAATTTCGCGTATTGTGCCATCTACGCGCACGCGCACATACCCTCGTCGTCTTATTTGTTCGAACAATTCTCGGTAATGCCCTTTGCGGGCTACTATTACTGGGGCTAAAACAGCAATATTTTTATCGGGGTAATGTTCAAACAAATAGTCTATAATTTGTTGGGTACTGTATTGTTCCATTTTTTTGCCTGTATGATACGAGTATGGCTCGGCGGCACGGGCAAAAAGCAGGCGTAAAAAATCGGAAATTTCGGTAACGGTGCCTACGGTAGAACGCGGATTTTTAGAAGTAGTTTTTTGCTCAATAGCAATAACGGGGCTTAATCCGGATATTTTATCAACATCGGGGCGCTCCATATTACCTATAAATTGTCGGGCGTAGGCCGAAAAACTTTCCATGTACCGCCGTTGTCCTTCGGCATAAATGGTATCAAAAGCCAAAGACGATTTGCCGCTGCCCGATATTCCGGTAATAACCACCATTTTGTTGCGCGGCAACTGCACGCTAACATTGCGCAAATTATGCACCCGCGCCCCTTCAACTTCTAAAAACTGGGGTTCGGAGTTGATATATTGTTCCATTTTTTAGTAAAAAGCTAATATAGGTGGCAAATATACAATCTTTTTCCGGATTTTAGGGCGTAAATTGTACAAATAGGCTTGTTTGTTTTGTTTTTATTTAGCCCAGTTTTCGCGGTCTAAACTTCTAAAATGGATAGCCTCGGCAATATGCACTACTTCAATTTCGGGGCTATTGGAAAGGTCGGCAATGGTACGGGCTACTTTTAAAATACGGTCGTAAGCGCGTGCCGACAGACCTAACCTTTCCATTGCTGTTTTTAGCAAGTTTTGGCTGGCGCTATTAATTTTACATATTTTTCGCACCATGTTCGAGGGCATGTGCGCATTACAATAAATACTTGTTTGCCCTTCGAAGCGGTTTCCTTGCACTTGACGGGCATTGATTACACGGGTCCGGATGGTACTACTGTTGTCGCCTTCATTAGTATCGGCAGTTAGTTGCTCAAAATTTACAGGTGTAACTTCAACATGTAAATCAATACGGTCGAGCAGCGGCCCCGAAATTTTGTTCAGATATTTTTGTATTACACCCGGCACACAAACACATTCTTTTTCCGGATGATTATAATAGCCGCAGGGGCAGGGGTTCATAGAGGCTACCAACATAAAACTTGCCGGATACTCGACTGACATTTTAGCTCTCGAAATGGTAACACGTCTTTCTTCAATAGGCTGCCGCATTACTTCTAAAACGGTACGTTTAAACTCGGGCAGTTCGTCTAAAAACAAAACGCCGTTGTGTGCCAATGAAATTTCGCCCGGCTGGGGGTGATTGCCACCACCTACCAAGGCTACATCGCTAATGGTATGGTGTGGTGCTCTAAAGGGTCTGGTGTTTATAAGTGCGCTATTTGAAGCTAATTTGCCAGCTACAGAGTGAATTTTTGTGGTTTCTAAGGCTTCGTGAAGGGTTAGCGGGGGTAAAATAGTAGGCAAGCGCCTTGCTAACATGGTTTTTCCGGCGCCTGGTGGCCCAATTAATATTACGTTGTGGCCGCCTGCTGCGGCTATTTCTAAGGCGCGTTTTATATTGTGTTGGCCTTTTACATCTGCAAAATCGAAGGGAAATGCATGTAAATTCTCATAAAATTCATCGCGGGTATTAACTTGTGTTGGAGTTAACTCTAATTTTCCGGATAAAAAATCAATCACTTCGCGTAGGTGCGTTACGCCATAAACAAGCAATTTATCAACAATTGCGGCTTCGCGGGCATTTTCGGCAGGCAAAATAAAACCTTGATAGCCATTTTTCCGGGCTTCTACGGCTAAAGGCAATGCTCCTTTTATTGGTCGCAGCGAGCCATCTAACGACAATTCGCCCATAATCATAAACTGTTCAATATTGGCGGGTAATTGGCCGCTTGCCACCATAATACCAATAGCAATAGTTAGGTCGTAATGCGATCCTTCTTTTTTAAAGTCTGCAGGGGCTAAATTCACCACAATTTTTTGACGAGGCATTTGATAGCCATTATTCCGCAAAGCCGACTCAATGCGGTGTTGCCCTTCTTTTACTGCATTGTCGGGTAATCCTACTACAAAATAACGTGGTTCGCCTGTGCTAATATTTACTTCTACCTTAATTTCTAATGCGTTTACACCATACAAAGCCCCTGCCTGTGTTATAGATAGTCCCATATTTGTAAAATCAATTTGATATTTTGCCGGATAGATAACATTAAAGAATAGAATACTTGTTTTTGAAAAAAAAAAGACAGATTTGACCACTATTCCTTGCCTATATAGGCAACCCTTTTTTAGCTTCTCCGTTTTAGTGGTAGTGTTTTTTGTTTTTTTTTAACGTAAAAAAACACAGCAAAAAACAATTTTAAAATAAGTATATCGTTTAAACTTATTTGGTTCTTATTTATTTAATATTGTTTTTTGAAAACCACATTTTTAACCCCATTTCTATTTCTATTTTTACTTACCATGAATGAAGATGCTACACATAATTTAATAATTCGTTTTTTATATGGCGAAACTTCGAAATCAGAAAATATTTTAGTTGCCGACAAGTTGGCTTCTGATATTATTTTTTGTGATATATATAACGAATTACGTGCCGTATATAATGCTTTGGATAGTGTAAAAATGCGGTCGCCTAATTCCAGTTCGGTACAAATTATATTAAACCACTCAAAATCTATAGCATTAGAACAAATGATGTAAACAATACAAGTATTGTTTAATGTTTTAATTTTGCTTTCTTGGTGTTGTTTTAGAACGTGGCGATGGTTGATAAAAACATACTGTATCTTTTTCTTTAATGTTTTTGTTAAGTTTTTGTTTGTTGTTATAGCCAAATACAGACGGACAAGTTTTATTAGTTATTTGAGGTTTTACCTTGCGGCCAATTAGGTTTGGCTATTATTGAAATAATAAAATAGTTGGTATTTTGTTTGTATGCGCGTTAGCAAGTACAACTAAATAGCCATAATTTCCTTTTCTTTAGCCAACAGTATTTTGTCCACTTTTTCGATATGCTCGTCGGTGGCTTTTTGAATTTGTGTTTCGGTAGTTTTGCCGTTGTCTTCGGGTAGGCCGTCTTTAACCATTTTTTTTATTTTCTCCATTGCCTCTTTACGCACATTGCGGATACCCACTTTGGTTTGCTCGCCAATATGTTTAACTTGTTTTACCAAATCTTTTCGGCGTTCTTCGGTTAGTGGGGGTAAATTAAGGCGTATGGTGTTACCATCGTTTTGTGGGGTCATGCCTAAGTTGGCGGCAAAAATGGCTTTTTCAATAGGGCCTAACATATTTCGCTCCCAGGGTTGTATTAACAAGGTGCGGGCATCGCCGGTGGTAATATTGGCTACCTGCGAGATAGGGCTGTTTGTGCCATAATAATCTACATAAATGCCATCGACCATAGCGGGCGATGCTTTGCCCGCCCGCACTTTGGTTAGTTCTTTTTCAAGATGTTCAATACTGTGGTGCATCATATCTTTGCTGTGCGAATACACTTTATTGGCTTCTTCTAATGGAATCATAACGAAAAAAGTTTTTTCAAATAAAAAATCAAAAATAGGTTTTGTTATTAAACTGCAAATTTACACAAAACAATACAAAAAAAGTATGCCGATAGTGTGGATAGCTTACGGCATACCTTTAACAAACTATTTTTTTGAAAAATTCAAACCTTACAAGCAATAAAATTTTCAATTAGGTTGAGTTGCCACGGAAAAAATTTACATATCATCTAAGTCATCACCTAAAAGAGGGTCGGTGGTTGTGGGGCGGTCGGTAAATTGCATCAATTGACTTTTTATACGATTTTCAAGTTCTGTTACCAGCTCCGGATTATCTTTTAGAAAGGTTTTTACATTGTCGCGCCCCTGCCCAATTTTATTTCCTTCAAAACTATACCACGAGCCACTTTTTGCTATAATATCTAATTCAACGGCATAGTCAATAATTTCGCCTATTTTTGAAATGCCTTCGCCGTAAATAATATCAAACTCGGTAGTGCGGAAGGGCGGCGCTACTTTATTTTTAACTACTTTTACTTTGGTACGGTTTCCTACTACATCATCGCCGCTTTTAATTTGGGCTATCCGCCTGATATCTAAACGCACCGAGGCATAAAATTTTAATGCTTCGCCGCCGGTAGTAGTTTCGGGGTTGCCAAACATAACGCCAATTTTTTGGCGCAACTGGTTAATAAAAATACAAATACATCCGGTTTTATTAATGGTTCCGGTAAGTTTGCGCAAGGCCTGGCTCATAAGGCGGGCTTGTAAACCTACTTTAGCGTCGCCCATATCGCCTTCTAATTCGCCGCGTGGCACTAAGGCTGCTACCGAGTCAATTACTACAATATCTAAAGCACCCGACCTAATTAAGTGGTCGGCAATTTCAAGGGCTTGCTCGCCGTGGTCGGGCTGCGAAATAAGTAAATTGTCCACATCAACGCCCAAGGCCTGTGCGTATGTTTTATCGAAAGCGTGTTCGGCGTCAATAATGGCTGCAATACCGCCGCTTTTTTGGGCTTCGGCAATAGCATGTATGGCTAAGGTTGTTTTACCCGATGCCTCTGGGCCATATATTTCAATAATACGCCCGCGCGGAAAACCGCCTACACCTAAGGCAATATCTAAGCCTAACGAGCCGGTAGATAAAGCATCAGTTCGCTCAACTTTGCGTTCGCCAAGTTTCATTACCGTGCCTTTCCCGTATGTCTTATCGAGTTTATCTATAACTAATTTAAGTGATTTGAGTTTGTCTTGGTCAGATGTTGCCATGTTGAAATAAATTTAATATTGTTTATTAATAATTGTATTGTTAAAAAGGTTGGGCTAATACCAATTTGTTTTTGATTGAACCGCTAACAAAAGTACTACAAATTTAGGTTAGTAGTTATTACCGGCACAAAATTACTAACAAAATTAGAAAATAGCAAAAAAAAAGAGTAAAATTCTTTGTTTTTGGGCAAAAAACCGTAATTTTGTAACAAATTTAAGTTCGCAACATAAAAAATAGTTTCTTTAAACAATAAAACATCCGGATAATAGTTAGTTATAGTACCTGTCTCCGGATAATTCAGCCATCTTAAAAACTTCATTTTTAGTTAATTTAACACTTAACTATGCAACGATTTTTGTGCTGAAACTGTTCTTTATGTATCGCTTCACTTTGTTGTGCCCAATAAAATTGTTTATTTTGACTATGTGTAAACCAGTTTTGCTAAATACCACCAAACGCTCCTTGTTGATGCAACAATTACAAAATACCGTTTTTGATGTTGTGGTGATTGGTGGTGGTATTACCGGTGCCGGTATAGCTTTAGATGCCGCCGCCCGGGGTCTAAAAGTTGCCTTGCTTGAGAAACAAGATTTTGCCGCCGGCACCAGTAGCCGCTCAACAAAGCTTATTCATGGCGGCCTGCGTTACCTTAAAAATTTAGAGTTTGGTTTAGTGCGCGAAGTAGGTACCGAACGGGCTATTTTACACCGCAACGCCCCTCATATAGTACATGCTCAAAAAATGTTATTGCCAATTTACCGAAACGGCTCGCTGGGTAAACACACTACCTCCTTAGGACTTTGGCTTTACGATAAATTGGCGGGTGTAGTGCCTGCCGAACGCCGCTCTATGCTTACTGCTAACACTACTTTAGCAGCCGAGCCACTTTTACAAGCCCGCAATTTGTTGGGTGGCGGCCTTTATTATGAATACCAAACCGATGACGCTCGCCTAACTATTGAGGTATTAAAAACTGCTGCAAAACATAAGGCTGTTGTACTTAACTACCTGAAAGTTGAAAAATACCATTATTATCAGCAGCAAATTAATGGCTTAACAGCTACTTGCCAAATTACAGGTCAAACAGTTAACGTATCAGCCCATTGCGTGGTAAATGCCGGAGGTCCCTGGGCCGATAGGCTCCGGGCTTTAGACGGGGCATTAAGCAAAAAACAACTTCAGTTAACCAAAGGGGTGCATATAGTAGTGCCCCGGCACCGGCTGCCCTTACAACAAGCAATATATGCCGATACGCCCTATGCAGATGGCCGCATGTTTTTTGCCATTCCGCGCGGGAACACTGCTTATATAGGTACAACAGATACTAATTATGACGGAAGCCTTACCAACCCGCAGGTTACTCAGGCCGATATTGCCTATTTGATTGGCGCATTGCAAGCAGTTTTTCCGGATGCTCAACTTACACAGGCCGATATTGTTTCAAGCTGGGCCGGACTGCGCCCACTCATATACGAACAAGGCAAATCGCCCAGCGAACTATCGCGTAAAGATGAGATTTTTATCTCGCAAAATGGCCTTATTACTATTGCAGGCGGCAAACTTACCGGCTACCGTAAAATGGCCGAACGGGTTGTTGACAAAGTAATGATTCGGCTACACCGGCAACATCAGTGCGCCATACGGCTGTCGGGCACTAAAACGCTGCGCTTAAGTGGCTCGTTTAGCCGGCAAGCGCAAAATCTTAACGACCTTACCCAATACTATTTAGCCCACTATCAAGAAATTGCCGGCCTAACCGAAACAACTGTTAAAAGTTTAGTTGAAAAATACGGCGGTAATACACGTCATATCTTGCGAAGCCTTAAATGTGCAACCTTTCATCCGGAAAAACCTTTAAACGAGCGTATTTTGTTGTCTGAACTGCGCTATTGCGTATTGCGCGAAATGGTAACAACACCCGCCGATTTTTTAATCCGCCGAACAAGCCGCTTGTATTTTGAACGCGAAACTTGCCCTTACTTGTTGCCCTTGGTAATAAACGAGCTGGCAAGTATTTTGCAATATACTCCTGCACAAAAACAACAGGCATTAATGGCCTGGCAAAAACAATACGAGGCTGTCCTAAAATTTGACGACAAGGACGATACGGCAATAAATTTTGAAAAATTTGACTTAATGATAGAGTTGGAGAAATAAAAAATAATTGCTTGCTGGTATTTGTTACTGAAGCAAGACCTGCCATTTTTTTACTATATCCGGATAATAATTTGCATAAAATTCCGGATTAAAATTGGCTTCGTGCAATAAAGGTAAAATCTGAAGCAAGTTCCGTTTATCAGTTATCCACTGCTCACAAACATCATGATTAAGGCGCATCCCTATGCTAGAAATTCCAATAAGTATTTGCGTTTGGGGAATTATTGCCAGCCTCAAACAAATAGGTTTAGTAGCGTGCTGCCAAAACAACTGTTGCTCGGTTTGTGAATTAGGGTTTGCGCTTATTTTGCCATAAATTTGATATTCAAGGTCAAAAAACTTGGCCGAGTTAAACCACAGCCTTGGCTGATAAGGTAAATTGTAACCACATAAATTATAGGCAGCCGTAGCGCCTTGCCGTAGGCCGGTATACCAAACTTGCTCTATAGCATTACGGTTGGGCAAAGGCTCAATAAATTGGGCGCAGTCGCCGGCGGCAAATATATTGGGTATATTAGTGTTTAAATAGTGATTTACCAAAACACCTTTATCGGTAGCTATATTACTATCTTGCAAAAAGCCAATATTGGGTTGTACGCCCGCCGTTAAACCAACAAAATCACAAAAAATTGTTTCGTTATTGGTGGTGGTAACCGAGCCTACGCGGCCTGTGGTGGCATTGGGGTTAATCGCGGCTAACTGTGTATTAAGTTTTAACCTAATGCCCCGTTGTTGTATTTGCTGGGCTACTATTTCGGATTCTTGGGGCGGTAAAATATTGCCCCAATAATTGGCTTCGCGCACCAATAAACTAAGTTGAATACCACGGCTATGCAGCATTTCGGCTAACTCAATGCCTATTAGGCCGCCCCCTACAATTACGGCATGTTGGGGGGTTGGATTGGTATTTTTTTCTAACAGTTCAAGGTCTTGGTAGCTGTAAAGACCTTGAACGCCCGGCAAGTTATGCCCTGACCAATTCCCAAAATTGGGCTTCGAGCCGGTGGCAATTAGCAATTTATGGTAGTTTAGTTGCCTATTATCGCTTAAATACAGGGTGTTGGCGTTGGTATTTATGTATTTTACATAGCCATTTAGCAGGTCAATGCGATTTTTTTGCCAAAAATTATCTTCATAGGGTTTGGTTTGGGCGTAAGTTAAATGCCCCATGTAAATGTACATTAGGGCTGTTCGGGCAAAAAAATGATTAGTTTCGGCAGATATGACGGTAATTTGGCAGTTGCCGTTAAGTTTTCGTACGTACCGGGCAGCAGTAATACCGGCAATGCCGTTACCAATAATGGCAATATGTTGCATGTTTTTTAACTACTTGACATCTTAATAAAAAACTTATACTATTAATTTGCCGTTTAGTCAATTTCCTGTAGTGAGTTAAATATATTTAGGACTAAGCGTTAGTCGTTATGGCTGGCTTGACGGTCAAAATCGCGGCGTTGGTCTTTTTCTTTAATACTGTCGCGTTTATCGTAGGCTTTTTTACCTTTGGCTAAGGCAATTTCTAATTTTATATAGCCGCGCTCGGTTTCAAGTACTTCAATCGGCACAATGGTCAAACCGCGCTCTTTAATTTTTTGCTCTAAACGTTTTAATTCGCGTTTGTTAAGCAATAATTTCCGGGCATTTTTTGGTTCGTGGTTATAAACGCCTCCCCGCTCGTATTCAGATATGTGTAAATTTTTAACCCAAAGTTCACTATCTTTAAAAAAGCAATAAGCATCGCTCATATTCAGTTTGCCAGATTTAACCGATTTTACTTCGGTGCCCGATAGTATAATTCCGGCCTTGTATTTTTCGATAAAAAAGTACTCGAAATGGGCGCGCTTATTAGAGGCACGTATTTTATAGGTTTCGGCAATAGCAGTTTGCTTGGGCTTGGTGGTTTTATTTCCGGAAATTGCTGTTGACCCCGATATTGATTTTTTGTTGTTAGTTGGTTTTTTTGTTTCCATCTTATTTTGTGAGTTGCTTGTTTATTAAATCAGCCCGAAACGAAAAATTGATTAATAAACAGTAAAAACAATGTTAATATTATTCAATTCCAAGTAGTTCGAGTAAATTTGTTACCTCATCAAACGTCCGGATGCCTGTAATTAGTTCATTTTCGCCCCAAATAACTAAACCTTCGATGTTAAAAATAGCCGTAATTTGGGCTATATCTGCTGAGTTAGCTTTCGGCAAATCTAACAAAACCGGATATTGATTAAAAATAGGTTGCCATTTTTGTGCATTTGCAATTAAATCTTTACAAGTAGTTTCAATATTTGCGGGGTCAAATTGGGCCAAAATATAGGTAGTAATTTGTTGGTGGGCGTATTGGCTTTGGTTGTAAGCCTGCTCAAAAATTGTTTGCGCCTGCCAAGGGCTACAAAGCGGAGGCAATTGCACGCAGCGTATAAAATTAGTAATTTGGTGCGCATCTATAAGTTCAAAATTGGGCGTATATTGGGCAGCTATGCCGGTTAATTGCAAAGCATAGGCAGTGTCGTTTAAATTTGTTTCGGGCTGGGGGTCAAAAAAACCTGTTAATTGTGGCCCGGTTACCCAATTTGTTATTTCACGGGCTTGTTGCAACGTAAGGGCAGTAAGGTCCAAGCAAAGCCATTCGGCAAAAGTAGCAAAAAAGCGCGCATCGCTAAGGTGCGAAATGCCTGCTGCAAATATACGCGGCGGGGTTTTAATTTGTGGTTGTTGTTCGTTGTTTGGCAAAAGCAAGCAAGTTAATGTGTTATAATTATAATATAATAATGATAAAAGTGCTGCGGCTACTGCTTGTTGAGCTTCCAGTTATATTCGTAGAAACTTAATTTATAATCGGCAGGTATGGGGTTGTTGCGGTATTGATTGATATATTGTAAGGCATTGGTGCCAAAATCGCTAGCGTACCACTCAAAAATTTTTGATATGGCAACGGTTTTAGCTTTTGTGTTTACCTGAATAAAACTATTGTCGTTTATGGCGCGGCGGGTTTGTTGGGTAAGTTGCGCCTCGAGTTTGTTGGGTTTGTAGGCAAAATTTACTAATTGCGGGCAGCCAATTGCGGCGCAAACCAAAACAAAATGAAAACGAGCATCGCGTTGGAGGCCAAAAAGCATATTTTTTTCTAAATTATCTAAACTTGTTGTTTTTTGGGCAACCTTAAAATTGGCCGCACTAAAAAAATCTTTTACGTCTAAAGGCGAGGCAGGAATATTGTGGTCAAGTACATTTTTAATAACTAAAATATTATAGGCATTAATGTAAAAGGCCTGTTTTGTTTTGCTGTCGGCTTTGCTAAGGTCGGCGTTTGCAATTATACCCAATAAACGGTTAAGGTCTGTTTGATCCTTTTTTAAGGCACTATATGCCACCCGACCATTACCTACGTATTTGCCAAAAAGGGCATCGGCTTCGTCAAAAAACATAGATAAAGCATTTGGCGGGGAAACAGGTTGTTGTGGCGGTATGTTTGTTGGGGTTGAAGGTTTATTGGGCGATGTTGAAGGTGGTAAATTATTTTGGGGGCGTACGGCTATTAACTCGGGTTGAATATTAGGGGCACCCGGAGCCGGGGGCATGGGTTTTGCCGCGTTGGCCTTGAAACTGCTGTTGTTATTGTTTTGCGCTGTGTTTTTTCCGGATTGATTAGCTGCGCCAGCCTTTTCGGCAACTATTTTTTTAAGCAAATCTTCTGAGTTAAAAATAGTATCGGGAGTTGGCAATTGCCCTGTCACTGGGGGTGTTCCGTATGCCTGTGCTGTGTCGGGGTGAGTTTGCTGTGGCGGTAAGTTATTGTTGTTTGGCTGGTTGGCAACCAATGTATTATTATCATTATTGTTGTTATTAGCCTGTTGGCATCCAATACAGCTAAAACAACAAGTTGCGGCAATAATAAAAACTAAAATAAAAATTATACTTTGTTTTGCCATGGTTTGCAGCGAAATAAATCGTTTTTAAAAATAGATACAATAACAAGCGGCAAAATTATAGTAAATTATATTACCACTTACGACTTTCGAGCACCATTTTAGTTAGGTATAAAAAACATCCGGATAAAGAAATGAAGTACAAAATGTCGCGCGTGTCGGCAACGCCTCTGCTAATAGCATTATAATGCGCATTAATGCCTAATTGTTGAATAAAATAATCGGCTTTGCCGTAAAATAAATTTAACGCACTAAAATAGTCAAATCCTTGATAAAAAATAAAACACAAAAAAACAGCCAATAAAAAAGCTACTATTTGGTTGGCCGTTAAAGCCGATGCAAATATGCCCATAGCACAAAAAGCAGCAGCCAAAAATACTAAACCTAAATACGAGCCAATAGCAGCACCAGTATCTATATTACCCACCGGCGACCCTAATTGATAAGCCGTGTAAAAGTATATGAATGTAGGCAAAATGGCAAAAATAGCTAAAAACAAGGCGGCAAAATATTTACCCAACACAATTTGCCAATCGGTAACGGGTTTGGTGGCTAAAATTTCGAAAGTACCCAAATTTACTTCTTCGGCCAATGAGCGCATTGAAATTGCCGGAATTAACAACATAAATACCCACGGGGCCAATAAAAACAGTTGTTCTAAACTGGCATAGCCATAATCGAGCAGGTTTGTTTCAGGGAAAACCCATAGAAATAACCCCGTAATAACTAAAAATATAACCAACGCTATGTAGCCAATTAGCGAGCTAAAAAAAAGGTTAATCTCCTTTCTGAAAATGG
This sequence comes from Sphingobacteriales bacterium, assembly GCA_016706405.1. Lineage (NCBI taxonomy): Bacteria > Pseudomonadati > Bacteroidota > Sphingobacteriia > Sphingobacteriales > Sphingobacteriales bacterium. Next base: position 318,290 of record JADJJT010000002.1, on the reverse strand, counting down.
TAAGCATTTTATTTTATATTTTTTTAGAATTTTTCCGCCTCATTTCATTTTTAGCTACGCTTAAGTCCGTTCCTTTGATTTTAAAATCCGGACAAGACTTTATAAAAAACTACAAAGATTAAATTTTTTAATTCCGGATAGTTTTTTTGTTCGCTTGGGTTTCGTATGATTTCTTTGTGTTTTATTTATATAATTAGCATAGCATCACCGTAACTATAAAACCGGTATTTATGTTCAATGGCCTCTTTGTAGGCTTTCATCATTAAATCGTAGCCTGCATAGGTAACAACTAAAATTAGCAAACTTGTTTTAGGCAAGTGAAAATTAGTAAGCAAGCAGTCGGCAATATGAAAATCGTAAGGCGGGTGAATAAAAAGGTTGGTCCATCCTTCGGCTGGTTTTAAAAGGTTTTGCGCCGAAACGCTCGACTCGCTGGTACGCATTGAAGTAGTGCCGATAGCACAAACTTTGTGGCCTGTTTCTTTTGATTTGTTTACAATGGCGGCAGCTTTTTCCGGAATTTTAAAGTACTCGGCTTCCATTTTATGTTTAGAGAGGTCTTCAACCTCAATGCGTCTAAATGTACCTAAGCCTACGTGTAGGGTTACTTCGGCAAAATTAATGCCTTTAATTTCCAAACGTTTCATAAGTTCTTTGCTAAAGTGCAAGCCGGCGGTAGGGGCGGCTACGGCACCAACTTCTTTGGCAAAAACGGTTTGGTAGCGTTCGTAGTCTAAATCTTCTACCGGGCGTTTTATATATCGAGGCAGGGGGGCCTGCCCTAAGCGGGCAAGCTCGGCTTTAAAAGCCTCATCATCGCCCGGAAAAATGAACCGTATGGTGCGCCCTCTCGAGGTAGTATTGTCTATTACTTCGGCAACAAGGTCGGTTTGAATTTTGTCGGTATTAAAATAAAGTTTATTACCTACCCTAATTTTACGGGCAGGCTCAACTAACACATCCCAAAGGCGTTCTTTGGCATTTAATTCGCGCAGCATAAAAACCTCAATTTCGGCGTTTGTTTTTTCTTTCCGGCCATATAACCTTGCAGCAAATACCTTCGTGTTATTTATAATCATCGAGTCGCCATCTTCAAAATAGTTTAAAATATCCGTAAATTTTTTATGTTCAATTAAGCCCGTTTTCCTATGAACAACCATTAACCTCGAGTCGTGGCGGTTTTCGGTGGGGTATTGGGCTATAAGTTCGTCAGGTAAATTAAAATCAAATTCTGATAATTTCATATAATTAAAATATATTTATGGCTTTGTTTGTGCGGCGCAAAGATAGCACTTTATATACAAGTATTGTAATAAAATACTAAAAAGGAACGAAATTAATAGGCTTGTGGTTTTACCAAATAAAACATTCTCTTTCTTAGATGGTTAAGGCTAAAAATATAAATTTTTGCTTCATTTTTAGCTTATCTGTTAGCATCTGACTATGTATTAAAACCACTTTTTTGTTTGATGAAAACAAAATATTTATTCTAAACAAAATTAAACATAAAGTAGTTTTAAAAAGCTGAAAATATTTAACGAAATTTGCCCTAATTATTTATTATGCTGCAAAAAATAGCTGTTTTTTTCCAAATAATTGGCGAGGGGTTTGCACAAGCCTTGCAAGCTCTTTGGGGTAATCCTTTAAGAGCCTTTTTATCGGCTTTGGGCATTGCAATTGGCATTTTTTGTGTTATATCGGTATTAATGCTTATTGATAGCCTTGAGCAAAGCATCCGGAAATCGTTCTCGCGCTTAGGCTCTGATTTAATTTTTATTCACCAATTCCCTTGGGACGGTGGGCATGGCCGTTGGTGGGAGTACATGAAACGCCCCCAGCCATCGTACCGCGACTATTTAGCTCTGCGCGAACGCGCTAACCTTACCGAAGATGTGGCCATTAGGGTAGTTATTCAAGGGCAAGCACTTAAATACCGCGATAATATAATTGAAAATGCCCCCTTAGGCGCCGCTACTCAAGAGTTTGCCGACATTATGCGCTTCGAGTTTGAAAGTGGCCGGTGGTTTAGCAGCAACGAGTCGGCAGTAGGTAATGACGTTATTGTGTTAGGGCACCGCTTAGCCGAAGAGCTTTTTCCTAATATTACCGACCCGCTTGGACTGCAAGTGCGTTTTATGGGGCAGCAACTTACTTTAGTGGGTATTTTAAAAAAAGAAGGCAAAAGCCTTACCGGAGATGGAGTTGATGGCATTGCTTTTGTACCCTATAATTTTGCCCGCCGCTATTTAGACGTTGATAGCGAACAACTAATGCCATTAATTGTTGCCCGGCCAAAGGCTGGCATTCCGCTAAGCGAGGTCGAAGACCAGCTAAGCCATGTTTTGCGCACCAGCCGAAGACTAAAACCTACTGCCGAAGATAATTTTGCCCTTAATCGCTCTAGTTTGTTCGACCAATTTATAGCTTCTATTTTTGGTGTTATAAATGCCGCCGGATGGTTAATTGGTGCCTTTTCAATACTTGTAGGTGGGTTTGGCATAGCCAATATTATGTTTGTATCTGTACGCGAGCGCACCGGCCAAATTGGCATTAAAAAATCGTTAGGTGCACGCAATTATTTTATTTTACTCGAATTTTTAATCGAAGCGGTGTTTTTATCTATCATTGGTGGCATAGCTGGCTTGTTTTTTGTACAAGGCTTGGCATGGCTTGGCAATACAATGATAGATAGTTTTACCTTGATTTTAAGTTCCAAAAATGTGATTACCGCCCTAATACTGTCCACGGCAATTGGGGTTGTATCCGGAATTGTGCCGGCTATACAAGCCGCCCGCATGAACCCCGTTGACGCAATTAGGCAAAATTAACAAATTACAAGCGCGATTTTGTGTAATTTTGCCACCCAATTCAAAACATGAATGAATACACAAATTATTCAACCCCAACATTTACACCGCCTCGATAACTTAGAGTTGCTGGCAGAGCAAGTAGTAGAAGGGTTTATAATTGGGCTGCATAAAAGCCCATTCCACGGTTTTTCGGTAGAGTTTGCCGAACACCGCCTCTATAACCCCGGAGACGCGATTAAAAATATTGACTGGAAAGTATATGCCCGCACCGATAAAATTTTTTCAAAACGCTACGAAGAAGAAACAAACCTGCGCTGCCGTATTGTAATTGATGTGTCAAGTTCTATGTATTTTCCGGAGGAAGCAGGGCAAAAAAATCAGCCCGGAATTAACAAATTGCAGTTTTCCATAGTAGCGGCATCAGCGCTAATGTATATGCTTAAAAAGCAACGCGATGCCGTTGGGCTAACCATCTTCTCTGACGAGGTAAAATTTCATACCCGCGCCCGCTCCACAACTGCCCACCATAAACTGCTCGAAACTACTTTAATTCAACACCTAAACCAAAATAACCGCAACCGCGCTACCGCCGCCGCCCGCTGCCTGCACCAAATTGCCGACAATATTCATAAACGCTCTATGGTGGTTATTTTTAGCGATATGTTTGAAACAGCACAAAACCCCGATGAAATTTTTTCGGCACTACAACACTTGCGCTATAATAAACACGAGGTAGTACTTTTTCATGTAACCGACAACAAACGCGAAATTGATTTTGAGTTTGAAAATCGCCCTTACGTTTTTGTTGATATGGAAAGCGGCGAAGAGGTAAAACTACAACCCAACCAGGTAAAAGACTATTACCAGCAACAGATGTACCAGTTTTTACAAACACTAAAACTGCGATGCAGCCAATTCCGGATAGATTTAGTGCCAACCGATATTAACCTCGATTTTTCGCAAGTATTATTGCCCTATTTGGTTAAACGCAGCAAAATGCAAGTCTAACTGCTTGTAAAATTAAACATTACATAATAAATTTATAAATTAATTCTTATACCCTCCTTAAACCCCTAACCTTATTGATGTTGCCTTTTGACTCTATAATTAACAACGATTCGGTGGCATTTTTAGAACGCTACCTAAACAACACCTCCCCAACAGGCTACGAGTGGCGCGGCCAACAACTTTGGCTTGACTATATTAAACCTTATATTGATACCTATCAGGTTGATAATTATGGCACAGCCTATTGCATTATTAATCCGGATGCACCCTACCGCGTAGTTATAGAGGCCCATGCCGACGAAATATCGTGGTATGTAAATTACATAACCGAAGACGGCTATATTTATATTATCCGGAATGGCGGAAGCGACCACATGATTGCACCGTCTAAAAGAGTACAAATACATACCCGCGATGGCCGCATTGTTCCGGGTGTATTTGGTTGGCCGGCCATACATTTGCGCCAAGATGAATCTTCATTTAGAACCGATTTACATAATCTTTTTATTGATGTAGGCTGTAAAAAACGCGAAGAAGTTGAGGCGTTAGGTATTCATGTTGGCTGTGTGGTTACCTACCCCGACCCCTTTATGGAGCTAAACAACCGCTATTTTGTGGGTCGCGCCTTAGATAATCGCTTAGGTGGCTTTGTAATTGCACAGGTCGCTCGGCTGTTAAAAGAAAACAATATTAAACTGCCTTATGGTTTATATATTGTTAATTCGGTTCAAGAGGAGGTTGGCCTTAGGGGCGCGCAAATGATTGTTGAAACCATACGCCCGCATGTGGCCATTGTTACCGATGTAACCCACGATACCACAACCCCTATGCTTAGTCGAACCCGCCATGGCGACTATGCCTGCGGTAAAGGCCCTGTGCTTTCGTATGCGCCGGCTATACAAAACAAACTCCTCGATTTAATGGTAAATACCGCCCAAACTAACGATATACCTTTTCAGCGCGAAGCAAACTACCGCTCAACCGGCACCGATGCCGATGCTTTTGCCTTTGCCACAGGTGGTGTAGTAACAGGGCTTTTGTCCTTGCCGCTTAAATATATGCACACCACCGTTGAAATGGCCGATAAAGAAGACGTAGCCAATACAATACGTTTGTATTACCATACCTTGCAAAATATAGAAAGTGGCCACGATTTTAAATATATTAAATAATTAAAGTACGCAAACAGATTAACTGTTATACTAAGCAAATCATAAGATTAAAACCCTTTGATTCTACATTTTTTAAATTTGTAACACAGAAACCACAAAATCGCCATTTGTTAAGTTTAATTTGTTGTAAACAAAAGGTTGCGTGCGGTTTGGGTGGCTAAAAAGGTATGCACCTGCAAAAATTGCAATAGCGTGGCCTGCGGCTGTGTCCCATTCCATTGTGGGGCTTAGGCGCGGGTAAACATGTGCCTGCCCTTGTGCGAGGCGGCAAAATTTTAACGAGCTGCCAACATTTAATATTTCGTAGGTTTGGTTGGCTTCAAAACTTTGTTTGAGGCTGGCAATATAAGCCTCCGTTTCGGGGTTTAAATGCGAGCGACTGGCTATAATTATTATAGGTTGCCCCTTTTCAGGTGGTTTTGCCTCAATACGTGTAAGGTTAAGATTTTCTTCTATACTATGACTTGTGCCAGTTGGTATTTGTTGCCTAAAACTACCTAATATGGCAGTACCACAAAACAATTCACGCAAAACCGGGGCATATACTACGCCCAATATTGGCAGTTGATTGTAAATTAAGGCAATATTTACAGTAAACTGGCCATTGCGGGTAATATACTCTTTGGTGCCATCTAAAGGATCGACAAGCCAAAAAAGTTGCCAATTCTTCCGGATAGGCCATTCGGGCAATGGACTTTCTTCGGCAACAACCGGAATATCCGGAAATAAGATTTGTAACTCTTTTACTATGTATTCGTTGGCAGCTTTGTCGGCAGCGGTTACCGGCGACTGGTCGAGTTTTATTTCTATGGCTCTATTTGTTTGGGCGTAATGACTTAAAATAATATCTCCAGCCGCTAAAGCAATTCGATTTATTTTATTTAACGTAGTTTGGTCTTGATATGTATGCATAAATTATTGGGTTGGAAATTGCTACTTAAACTTAGGCTTTAATTAACTAACAAACGGAATTAGCAAATCTACAATTTGGGTTAAATAAAAAGCATCTTCTTCTGTAAAATCGCTGTATTCGGTGCTATCTATATCGAGTACAAATTTCGTTTCCCCTTCTATTACTAACGGCACTACAATTTCGGAGCGCGAAAGTGCATCGCAGGCTATATGCCCCGGAAAAACCTCGACATTTGGCACAATTAATGTTTTTTGTTCTAAGGCTGCCGCGCCGCAAACCCCTTTGCCCATGGCAATACGTGTACACGCTACCGTTCCCTGAAAAGGCCCCAACACCAAACTGCTATCTCTCGTATTATTAGTATTACTATCAGCACTTGACTCAAGGCAATAAAACCCTACCCAAAAAAACGAAAACTGCATTTTTAGCGCAGCACAAATATTGGCCATATTGGCTATTAAATTGGCTTTGGGGTCAATTAAGTGCGTTAGCTGGGGCAGTAGTTGTTGGTATTGGTAGGCGCGGGTGGACTGTTGGGGGGCAATTTGTATATGATGCATAAATACTTTCTATTTTACTTAGTTTGAATTGGAGTAGCAAAAAGAGTTTGCCGGAAAACAAAAAAATATCCGGATAGAAAAAACAACAAAAGCGGCATATAGTTTTTAAAACAAACAGGTCATTTCTCTTTATTTATTTAGCTTTTGCCGCAACAGCTCGCCGCAAAGAACTGCTGCCGCACAGGCCACATTTAACGACTCAACGTTTGCCTGCATGGGTATTGAACGCCATTCGTCAATATATTGGGTTGTTTTGGTGCCAATTCCATGCGTTTCTCCGCCTAATACCCATACCGCCGGGGTATTTGTTGTGGTGCTGGTGTTTGGCTGGTAAATACTTTGTTTGGCTTGGCCGCTTAAACCATAAATACGGCATTTAGCCTGCCGTAGCAGGTGCAGTCCATCGGCAATATGCTCGCAGCGCAACAAGCGAGCTTTAAAAATAACTCCCGCCGATGCTTTTATTACTAAGGGGCCAATAGCAGGGCAGCCCACACGCGGGTAAACAATGCCATCAATGCCCATGCCGGCTGCGGTTCGTATAATAAGTCCCACGTTAGCGGGGGTAGTAATGCCATCAAGGGCTAATAAATTAACTTGTTTTTGAGGAGCGTTTTGCTGTAAGTATTGTAAGTCGTTGGCAATAAAATAATTTACTGTTTGTATATTTGGAGCTAATATATCGGCTACCACACCTTGATCTTCATCGGGTTTTTTGCTGATGCGTGCTACTTGCACAGCCGGCATCCGGATACACTGAACCCCCCGCAAACCACATGCTTGTTCAATAGCCAATACCACAGCGCCTACGGCATTGGTAGCCATCAACACTTTATCTATTTGCAAATTAGGGTTGTTTAATGCCTCTAAAACCGGTTTTCGGCCATAAATGGTAATAAAACGGTCGCGTGGGTGTTTTTCTTCCATATCTTTGGGGTGTAAAACTACTTTTAAGTAAGCAATTTTCCAAAAAACTTTTTTATTAAATAATATTTTTATTTATTCAATTGCTCGTTTATGAACAGTAAACCCTTGAATGACCTTTATATTAGCTTGGTACAACCCAACGTAATTTGGGAAAATCCTGTCGAAAACCGCAAACATATTTCCCAATTACTGCCTAAAGCAAATGGCCACATAATATTATTGCCCGAAATGTTTGCAACCGGATTTACCATGAACACCAAGAATTTTGCCGAAACTATGCAGGGTCCAACTGTTCAATGGATGCTACAAGAAGCTCAAAATAGAAATCAAGTTATTGCCGGAAGCCTTATAATTAAAGAGGACGACAAAGAAAATGCTAAAGATGATGCTATTAATAAAAAATACTATAATCGTTTTGTATGGGCTTTTCCGGATGGGCACTGCAAATGGTATAATAAACGCCATCTTTTTAGAATGGGAGCCGAACATTTGCATTATGAACCCGGAAATAAACGAGTGATTATTAATTATGCAGGTTGGCGCATTTGCCCGTTAGTGTGTTACGATTTGCGTTTTCCGGCATGGAGCCGCAACCATCAATTGCCTTTGTTTGATTTGCTAATTTATGTGGCAAGTTGGCCGCAGGTGCGCAGTTTTGCCTGGGAGCAACTGCTTATTGCCCGCGCTATCGAAAACCAAGTTTATACAGTTGGGGTAAACCGCGTTGGCCTCGACACGCATGGCCAACAACACCAAGGAGGCAGCACGGTACTAAACTATATGGGGCAACCAATGGCTGCTGCCCCATCAAACAACGAAGAAGTGGTAATTAATGCAACCATTAATTGGGAGGCTCAAAACGAATTCAGGGCAAAATTTGGGGCTTGGCGCGATGCCGACACCTTTAATATTGAGTAAATACCGTTTAGACTGCTTAAAAGGTCGGTATAGATTTATTGCACAACCATTAATTTTTTATGCCATTGATCTGAGGCAGTTTGAAGGGAACATATATATAAACCGGCTGGTAAATTAGCTGTGCTTATTGTTATGTTTGGTGGTATTTGGTCGTTTGCGGCAACAGGTTGGCTTAATACTATTTGGCCATTTGTGTTGCGCAATAAAAATTGCCCATCGTTTAACAAGGGTACAGATAAACTAATTTGGGCGTACTTGTTAGCGATATTTTGCTGTACCTGCAAACAATTATCGTTATGATTGGGCAGATAGCAGTCGGCATTGGCATTATCATCCGGATTTTGTTGGTTGCCATAAAATAACCCGCCTTTTCCCGATTTTTTCACAATATCAACCGTATAGTCTTCTACTTCGCCATAGTCAAAAACATCGTTGGGGCCTACCCATCCGGTGCTGCTCATAGATACACGCATACGAGTTTTGCCCTCAAGGGCTGCATCCGGAATAGTAAAATTACCTTTAAATGTTGTTCCGGGTTTATAAAACATATTAGCCACTAAATTGCTGGCACTAAATATCCGTTCTCCGGGCTCAAAATCGTAATTTTGATTCCAGTCAACCCAAATTTGCCAGTACAAAACATAGCCTTTATTTTTTACGCCTGCCGATACCAATAAAGGTAAAACGGTATCTTTTGGCAATTCAAATACCAATTTTTCGGTAAAATCGGCATAACCATTATTTTTTCCACTTACATGTAGTACATTATTAATACTAATCCCTTCAATCCATTCATTAGCAGAACTTTCGGCTTTTGACAGGGCGTAGCCTTTGCACGTAGTAAAAAACGATTTCACTGCCGAGTAGGTGCTGGTATCAAAATCGCAAGCAGTTTTTATGCTAAAACTGTATTCGGTACAAGGCTCGAGCAGGCTAATATTGATTGAGTCGGCGGTGGTATATTTGTTTTGCCATATAAATTCGCTGGCTTTTTTAAACCTGATGGCATAAAATGCACCCGGAAACCCTTCCCATTTAAGGGTAACAGCATTTTCGGTAATGGCAGTGGCTGCAGGATTTTGCGGGGCAGGACAATCGTATCCGGTATTAAATATTAATATATCGCTGTAATCGCTGCTACCATATTGGGTATCACAAGTGGTTTTTATACGCGCCTCGTAGTCTGTTTTAGGTGTTAGGTCGGTAATTTCTATTTGCGCCTGACTAACAATTAGTTTTTTCCAGTCTTTGTTATTGCCACCAACAAAACGGTATTCAAACAAATAGCTCAAGGCGCCGTCTTGGGGTTGCCATAACAATAAAGCACTTGATTTTGTTACTTTTTCGGCTGTCAAACCGTTGGGGGGCTGGCAACTGAATTTAGGGGTAAAATAAATAGGTTCACTTTTTAAACTGGTGTCGCCCTCGCTGCAAATAGCCCGCACATAAAGTTTGTACTCTTTGTTGGTATATAAATCGGTTAGGTTTAGGTAATTATCGGGGGTATAAACCAAAAATTTATAGGTATCGAACCCAAAACTGTAATAGACCTCATAATTAACGGCGCCATAAACGGGCTCCCAATACACAGATGCCGATTTGGTATATATATCGCTAACTGCTAAATCGTAGGGTGGGTAGCAGGAGGCATCTAATGTTGAGAAATTAATAACTGGGCAATAAGGGCTTAGCGAGTTGTCAATACAGGTGGTTTGCACTTGTAACTCGTAGGTTGTGCCCGGAATTAAATAGTTAAGTGCGGTATTGGTTTTGCTGATATTGTAAATATATTTCCATTCGTCTTGGCCAAACGGGCGGTAGCGCAAGGTGTGAGTTGGCGTAATTTCGGTGGTTTCCCAAGCAATTTGTGCGCTTACTTGGGTAATATTTCCGGCGGCAAGTTTAGTTGGTGGGTCGCAAATAATGGTTTGGGTGCCGGTAATACTTATATTGTCTATATAAATATTATTGCCGTTTTCTGAGAAAGCTTCAAAACCTATCAGCACTTCGCCACCTGCATAGGCCGACAGGCCAAGCGTTTCGGTACGCCACTCGTCGCAATTTGCCGGAATGAATGTTGAGGTACAATATCCGGATTTAGTAGCTAAACTACTGCCTTTTTTATTGTAAACCTCTTTAAATGTTTCGCCGCAATTGGTCGAAACAATTACGCGCAGCCCATCGGTGTACGATGCCCCTGCTTGGCAATAGGCCACATCAAAATTAAGAGCAGCATTGGTATAAGTGTTAAGGTCAAGACGGGTGTAGGCGTAGTCGTATTGGTTTAGATTATAGTAATTATAGCTGTTTACATAAAAACTGAACATGTCGGTGTCCTCACATTTATTAGATAGCTGTAATTTCCAAGTTTGGTCGTTGTCGGGGTTTATGATAGACCATTTGGCGGTGTTGAGTTCAAAGTTTTCGGCAAAAGGCATGGCATTTAGTATGGCGAAGGCAAAGGTTTGCGAAGCGTCGTCGTTGGTTGTATTTAGGTCGGTTAGGCCATTGGGGGCAGTAGTGTAGGCGGTAAGGGTGTATGATCCGGAAAAAGTAAGGTCGTTTGTTGGCGGTAATAATACAGACTCGGCAAAACCTGCCGGCAAATTTCCTACCCAGAAATAGTTATAAATAGTGCCGGGTGCATTAGAGAGGTAGTAGTTGATGGTTGCTTTTTTTAAGGATTGGGTGCCATAGTTTTTAATAATTACCGTTGGAGCAAGTGCAGCATTACAAGCAAACCCTTCCGGATTGGTTATGTCGGTGATGGCAGCATCTAATAAAACCAGCGATAAACAGCCGTCGCTTTCGATGAGACTACTTCTGTATTTTATAAACGACAAGCGCATACGGTCTTTTTGGCCTTCGGTAAACCGTACTTTACAAGCGCGTTTATTGTAATCTAAGTAATTATCTGTGGGGTCGTTTTGGTCGCCAAGCCCACCTATATTTTTTGCCCTGAACGGATTGCGTGGGTGGGTGTCGTCTGTGTCGGTTGTACAACTATTGTCGGGTGTTGAGCAGTTTGCAGTCGAAATTTTTGAACCATCCGGAGGGGTGTCGCAAACATAGTCGCCGTTTTCTAAGCAGTTGTTATTAGTGCAGCCGTTTTCAAAAGTATGGAATAGGTTAAGGTAATGGCCAGCTTCGTGAATTAATACTTTAGTCTCGTCTATTGAACTGCCAAAGTATTTGGCCACAGTTAAGATGCCATCGGCTGCTGTTCCGGCCGATGTTGCATAGGGCGTTAAACCAACTGTATTACAATCGTTAACGTAGCACATGTCGGTAACAACCCAAATGTTTAAATACTTGTCTGGGTCCCATTGCGCAATATCAGTTTTTACATAAATGTCCTCATCTTCTTTAAGGTCAATATTGGTATATTTGCTCGATGCGTGCCTTACTATACCGGTAGTACTACTGCCTTCAGGGTCGCGGGTAGCCAAACAAAACTCAATACCCACCGATATGCCCTTGCTGTTGTAATAGCTGTTTTTGTTATTAAAAGCATCGTTTAACCAGTTAATAGCTTGCTGAACTTGCGCATCTTTAAGATTTGCGCCTTTGCCAATAGTTTCGCTGGGGGCGTGTACCAAATGTACAACAGTAGGAATAGTGTAAACCTCGTCGTCTTTACCTTGTTTAGCGGTATTATTTAATTTTTGTAAGGTGGCAGTAGCCAACTGATGGTTACATTTATTTTCATAAACTATGTATTTAGGGTTGTTTTTTATGTGTTTTTGCCGCCAAAAATCAACGCCGCAAGCTTGCATTTGACCTTGATTTTGAGCTTTTAAAACCTGTTGCGGCTGAGATAATAATCCTAGTAAAGTAACAATACAAAGAAAGGCAAAACGTGCAAACGCTTTGCTCGAGTTAGTGGGATGATACGGCATAAACCTTAAAATGAAGTAGTTTTGTAAGTATTGAAAGTAAGCAGTAAACGAAAAAAGCCCTCAAAGGTAATATTTTTTCTCGGATTAAAAGCGTTGGCACTTGGATTTTTGATGAATAAAATACATTTAATTATTATTTAATAAACATATAAAATACAGGCAAATTTTATTATCTATTATTTTTTATGTTTTGACGTTGCAGTAGCCTTTTAAACTATTACTGTTTAACTTTGTTGTTGCTTGTATTGTTTTATTATAATGTCGAATATGAATGCCTTAAATGACTACTTAGACAACCATTATATACATCGCAGCAACTGGCTTAGAGCAGCAGTTTTAGGTGCAAACGATGGCATTATATCAATATCAAGTTTGGCCATTGGCGTGGCTACAGCAAGCAGTACTAAAGAGCCTGTAATTTTGGCAGCTATTGCCGGACTGGCTGCCGGCGCTTTGTCTATGGCTGCCGGCGAGTATGTTTCGGTAAGCTCGCAAACCGATATTGAAAAAGCCGACATTGAACGAGAAAGACAGGAAATAGAAGAAATGCCCGAAATTGAACTGCAACGTTTAGCACAAATTTATGAACAACGCGGGCTAAAAAAAGAAACAGCTTTAGTGGTAGCACAAGAGCTAACCGCTTTTGATGCCCTTGGCGCGCATGTGCGCGACGAACTGGGTATCAACGAAATTAGCCGAGCCAACCCTATACAAGCAGCTTTGGCATCGGGGGCGGCATTTTTAGCGGGTGGCGCTATGCCGCTTATAGGAGTTATAGCCTTGCCGCCACAAAATACCGAGTACTATCTTTATGGAATGGCAATTTTGTTTTTATCCGTATTAGGTGGCGTTGCAGCCAAAACCGGAGGTTCAAATGTTGTAAATGCTATTGTAAGGGTTAGCTTTTGGGGTACCATAGCTATGGTTTTAACAGCTATTGTAGGTTATTTATTTGGTGTGAATATTTAAATAATTCAACATGTATGAATGCATGCTTTGATGGTAGCATTGCTAACCCAGCTAGTTTTTTTCCGGATAAATAAAAAAATGCAAACCCATACCCTCACATCCGGAAAAAATTTGGAGATAAATTTTTATACCTACCAAACGTTTGGTATATTTGCACTTCAAAAAAGAAAAAACCAAATTGACCTCAAAAAATCTCTGTAAATAAAAATTCTATAAGTTACCGAACATTATTGGCAACTACACAATTAACCATTAATCATCAAAAAAAATCAGATAAAAATGACGGCCTTTGCACCACAACATAATCAACAAACAGTAATACCGGCAGCGCAACGCCATATTAAAAAAGTAGCCGTATTAGGTTCGGGGGTAATGGGTAGCCGCATTGCCCTGCATTGTGCCAATATTGGCTTGCAAGTTGTACTGCTCGATATTGTGCCTCGCGAGCCAAACGCCACCGAAACCGCCTTAGGTCTAACCCTAACAAACAAGCAGGTGCGCAACCGTATTGTTAACGAAGCACTACAATTTGCCTTGCAAAGTAACCCATCGGCAGTGTATAACAAATCTTTTGCCCAACGCATTACCACCGGAAACTTTGAAGACGATTTGCAATTGCTTAAAGAGTGTGACTGGATAATTGAAGCCGTAATTGAACGCCTTGATATTAAACAAAGTATTTACGAAAAAATAGAAACAGTACGCAAACCGGGCACCCTTATAACGAGCAACACCTCGGGCATCCCCATCCGGATATTAGCCGAAGGACGCAGTGCCGACTTCAAACAACATTTTTGCGGCACCCACTTTTTTAATCCGCCGCGCTACCTTCAACTCCTCGAAATAATTCCAACCCCCGACACCCACCCGCAAGTAACCGATTTTTTAATGCAGTACGGCGACCAATTTTTGGGTAAAACAACTGTTTTGTGCAAAGATACCCCCGCTTTTATTGCCAATAGGATAGGTGTATTTAGCATTATGGCTATTTTTCATTTAATGCAACAAGTAGGATTAACCATTGAAGAGGTTGATGCACTAACCGGCCCCATATCGGGGCGGCCAAAATCGGCTACCTTCCGGACCTGTGACGTTGTAGGCATAGACACCTTAGTAAAAGTTGCACAAGGGGTATATGATAACTGCCCTAATGACGAAAGCCGTCATTTGTTTGCCATCCCTAATTATGTTAATACTTTGGTTGAAAAAGGCTGGATTGGCGACAAAGGCGGGCAAGGCTTTTATAAAAAAATGCGCACCGATGATGGAAAAACCGAAATTTTAGCCCTCGACCTCGACACTTTGAACTACCGCCCGCAAAACAAACCCAATTTTGCCAGTTTAACCGCCGCTAAAACTACCGACGACCTTAAAAAACGCCTTAAAATACTGCACAGCGGCACCGACAAAGGCAGCGAGTTTTTAAATAAACTTTCGGCACAACTATTTCAATATGTATCGAACCGCATACCCGAAATTGCCAACGACTTATACCAGGTTGACGATGCCATGCGAACAGGTTTTGGCTGGCAACTCGGCCCTTTTGAATACTGGGATGTGTTGGGTGTTGAAAAAGTGGTGGCCCAAATGACTGCATCCGGAGTACAAGTAGCCGAATGGGTACGCATTATGATAGCATCGGGCAAAACGCAGTTTTATACTACCGAAAACGGCCTCCGTAAAGCGTATAACCCCGCTACACAAACCTACGAACCTATACCCGGCGGCCAAACTTTTATAATATTAGATAATTATCGCACGCAAAAGCCCGTTTGGGGCAATGCCGGCACCACTTTGCACGATATTGGTGATGGCGTTTTATGTTTAGAGTTCCATACTAAAATGAATGCCATGGGCGATGAAGTTTTGGCCGGAATACAAAAATCTATCGAAATTGCCGAAACCGAAGGTTGGCGCGGCTTGGTAATTGGCAATAATGGCGAAAATTTTTCGGCAGGGGCAAATTTAGCCCTTATGTTAATGTTGGCCATTGAACAAGAGTACGACGAATTAGATTTTGCCGTTCGTATGTTTCAGCGCACAACTATGCGGGCACGCTACTCGCAAATACCTGTAGTAGTAGCACCGCACGGGCTTACCTTGGGCGGAAGTTGCGAACTGACCATGCACGCCGACAGTGCCGTTGCCAGTGCCGAAACCTATATTGGTTTAGTTGAGGTAGGAGTAGGTATTTTGCCCGCCGGAGGTGGCACAAAAGAGTTGGCATTGCGGGCCAGCGATGCTTACTACGAGGGCGACATACAAATACCACGCCTGCAACAATCTTTAATGAATATTGCCACCGCAAAAGTTGCAACCTCGGCACACGAAGCCTTCGATTTGGGTATTTTGCTTAACAACCGCGACCATGTTGTGGTTAATCCGCGAAGGGTAATTGCCCAAGCGAAACAAAAAGTACTTAGTTTGGCCAGTGCCGGATATAGCCAACCCCAGCCCCGCACCGATATTAAGGTTTTAGGCCGCTCGGCATTGGGCACTTTTTATTCGGGTATTGCTGCCCTGCGTTTTGCCGGTCACGCCAGCGAACACGACGAGCTAATTGCCCAAAAAGTTGCCCACGTACTATGCGGCGGCGACCTTTCTATGCCCACCAACGTTACCGAACAATATTTGCTTGATTTAGAGCGTGAGGCCTTTTTGCACCTAATTAGTACGCGCAAAACCATGCAACGCATTGAACACATGCTTAAAACCGGAAAACCTCTGCGCAACTAATTTTTTGGGCTGAACTTAGCAACAGCTTGCAGCAAATAAAAATTTAGACCTTAATGAGCTTTAGTACATCCGGAGAAATTAAGCGCTGACATATAAATTTGTAGCTGTTTTTAGAATAAGAAGCGATAAATTTATCTTTATCCGGAAAGTTTTCATCCGGAAATGACGATAATAATACTTCAACCCAAGTAGAATTGCCTTTTTTAGGCTCAACTAATTATTTGTGTGTAATTTTGTACGGCAATATTTTTGGCCGACTGTTTTTTATTTGCTTTTAACCCTAAGGCTGTACTTCGCTAAACTGCCTTGCTCGGCCCAAATTTGTTGTTGGTAACGAAAGTTAATTTCCTGTGATTTATTTTTTTAAAACTACCACATCGCTTCAGTTTTTATCGCTGCTGATATTGGCCGTATTATTAAACCTAAATTTATGGGTTATTCCGCCAACGGCAATACCCGCTGAAGGTGCCGCCCCTTTAGGCCGGTTAGTGGTGCAGGCGCTTCAAAATTACCCGATGCACGGTTTGTGGGTTTTATATGTATTGGGCTTGTGTTTACAGGCATGGCTTATTCAAATTTTGGGCAACCGGTTTAATTTATATAAGAAGACTTCCATATTGCCAGCCTTTTGTTATTTGGTTTTAACCGGACTAATAAATACTTATATGTTTTTATCGCCGGCATATTTTATGGTTTTTGTGGTTATATGGCTACTTTTTTTGATCTTTGGCAATTTACAAACACATTTATTAGCACCCGCCTTTGACGTTGGTTTTGCCGTTGGATTGGGTATTTTAATTTATGCACCTGCTTTGCCCCTTGCACTGTTTGTATTTGTAGCCCTAACTATAGTGCGCACGTTTACTTGGCGTGTTTGGATGGTAGCTCTTTTTGGGTTGTTGATACCCCATTTTTGGGTTGCTACCTGGTATTTTGCTACCGACTCGCTACACTTGCTTTTATCTCATTATGGTGGTGAGCTTATTGCTACAAGTCCTGTGCCATCACTATCTTCTCAAAACGAGGTTTGGATAAAACTGGGCTTATTAACAGTTTTAACCCTTTGGACCATTGCTTTGCTGCGTACCGAATTTTTAAAAATGCCCGTTCAAACAAGGCGGTATTTTAATGTAATTTTATATGCCGTTTCGTTTGCGCTGTACGCTTTTTTAGTGTTGCCCGATGCAGCTTGGCATCCGGCAAGTTTGTTTTTAGTGCCTTTCTCGTTGTTTTTAGCCTATTTATACACCGAGACATCTAATTTGTGGTACAGTGAATCGTTGAATGTATTAATATTGGCGGTTTTATTTTATTACCAATATGTTAGTTTTTTGCCGTTTTAGCGCTTAATTGCCAATCATGCTTCCATGGTTAAATTGAAAAACTAATTTTGAAGCAGGTGCATAAACTCGGCCTCGGATATAATTTTTATGGTTGAAATTTTTTGGGCTTTTTCTAATTTCGAGCCGGCATCGCTGCCAACTACCAAATAATTTAATTTTTTACTAACGCTACCCAAAACGCTACCACCGTTTTCGGTTACTAAGGCTTCGGCCTGGCTGCGGGTAAGGGTTGGCAGTGAGCCTGTGAATAAAAAGTTTAATCCTGTTAATTTATCGCTGCTTTGTTGGGGGGCATCTTCGGCTCGTTGAAGGGTATTAACACCCAAACTTTCTAATTCAGCAATTAAGTGTAGATTGTGGGCATTGGCAAAAAAGTTGTGCACATTTTCAACAATACGAGGGCCAAAATCGGTTAGCCCAAGCAGTTGTTCTGTTGTAAATTTGGCAATTTGGGCTATACTTTTAGCGGCATTAGCTAAGGTAATAGCTTTGGTAGCACCAACCTCTCTGATACCTAAACCAATTATTAACCTGCTAAGTGATTGATTTTTAGAGGCTTCGATATTAGCTTGTAAATTAGCAACTGATTTTTCGCCAAAACCTTCTAAGATTGCAATTTTTTCGTAAGGCAGCCTATATATATCCGGAATTTGGCTTATAAATCCTTCGCGCATCATCCGGATGATAATTTCGCGCCCCAAGCCACGTATGTCCATAGCATCTTTTGATACAAAATGGATAATTTTTTCTTCAACCTGGGCGGGGCACTCACTGTTTATGCAGCGCCAAATTGCTTCATCTTGGGGACGTACCAAGTGAGTACCGCATGAGGGGCAAATATCCGGAAAAACAATGGCTTGTTCCTGTCCGGTTCGGTTTTCGGTTAAAACTTTTACAATATAAGGTATAACATCGCCGCTACGCTCTACTAATACCGTATCGCCAATTCGTATATCTTTTTCGGTAATAAAATCTTGGTTGTGCAGCGATACGTTGGTAATATTAGCCCCTGCCAAATTAACGGTTTTAAGTCTTGCCACTGGGGTAACAGCCCCCGTGCGTCCTACCT
Source organism: Sphingobacteriales bacterium (assembly GCA_016706405.1). Classification (NCBI taxonomy): domain Bacteria; kingdom Pseudomonadati; phylum Bacteroidota; class Sphingobacteriia; order Sphingobacteriales; species Sphingobacteriales bacterium. The sequence goes on along the minus strand of JADJJT010000002.1, from coordinate 299,966 downwards.
GAAAATCAACACTTTCGAGGGTTGTAGCAGCCTGCCGCGAATCAAATTTATAGGCAATTGCCCAGCGTGGGTGGTGCGAGGTACTGCCGCATTGGTCTTGTTGGCGCAAGTCGTTAAGTTTAACTACCACGCCATCAATTTCGTAGGGGTATAGGTTGCGGGCATTCTTAAAGGCGATACAATCAGTTATAGCATCGTCAATTTGGGTGTAAATTTTATTGTTGGCTACACCATTGACGGATTTAGTTATACGAAAACCAATTTGGGATAAAATTTCTATGCACTGGCTGTGCGAAACAATTTGTTTGGCTAATAAATTATTGCCATCAGCATCATAAGCGGCACTTATTTGATAAATAAAGGCTTCGAGTTGGCGCTCGGCCATTTTACTGCTGTCTTTTTGGCGCAATGCCCCTGCTGCCGAGTTGCGCGGGTTGGCCAACTCCGATTCGCCGCGTTCTTTTCGCTGTAAGTTTATTTGTTCAAAACTGTGTTTACTAATGAGTACTTCGCCGCGCACTTCGGCTTTGGCAATACCATATTTCGAGAAATTTGCGCGCAGGGGTATTGTTGGCAATGTTTTAAGATTATGGGTTATGTCGTCGCCACGTTCGCCGTCTCCGCGGGTTGCGCCGCGTATTAACAAGTCGTTTTCGTACACCAAAGCAATACTTGAGCCATCGAGTTTAGGTTCAATCATAAATGAAGGCACAGCGCCTTCAATCAATTTTTGAACTGTAGCAACCCAATCAGTAATATTTTGTTCGGTATATGCTTTGTCTAACGATAGCATTGGCGTTAGATGGGCTACGGTGGTAAACTCGTCAACAACGCCGTGGGCTACCCGTTGGGTAGGAGAGTCGGGGGTTTTTGTCTCCGGATATTGGCTTTCGAGGGCTTTAAGAGCATCGAACAAATAATCGTAGTTAGTGTCTGGAATATTGGAGTCGGCCAGTACATAATAGCGCCAGTCATGGTAATTAATTACCTGCCGCAGTTGGTTGGCCAAATTTTGAGTTTCACTTTCGGGTACATCCATTAAGGCCTGATAAGCCAATAGTTGCTTGGTTAGCTTGTCGAGGCTGGCAATTTGAGACGCAGTATAATGCATAACTTGTTAATTGTTGGTGCAGCTAAAATGTGGAAACTGTATTTTAAGCATAAAATACGCCCTACCATTTTGAAAATTCATTGGCAGGGCGTATTTACATTATGGTATAGTTTAATCTGGCAATTTGTACTTTATGGTCAAATTTTTAGACTGAGCTATACGTTTTTATTACTTCACAATAACTCCGTCGGCTTCAAAACTAATTTCAATTTCGGGTTCGGTAATTTTGGCAATTTCCTCTGCCGATTTTCCGGCATCTTCAGCGTAGTGTTGTAAATCGGCTACCGAAGTAGTATCAAATCTGGCAATACCATTAATAACAGCTGTGCGGCCTTGAATATCTTTGGGCATAAAAAAGCCATAATCTTTAAAATGGACACGCATATCGCCACCGTCTGCAGTTTTTAAGTTCATCCAACAGCCCTTTTTTTGGCATACTTCGGTAACTTCGCCTGTTGTTTTTATGTTTATTTCTCCTTTGCCCGATTTTTTAAGCGCATCAAACGCCTGGGCTAAACTTACCGCCCCGGTTTCGTCTATTTTAGCACCAAAATTGGTAGGGCTGCCGTCGGCATTCATTTTAGCTTCGCTAGCATCGCCATGGTCATGGTCGTGTCCTTCGTGGTCATGTCCGTCGTGGCTATGGTCGTGCCCATCTGCGTGTTCATGTTGGCCTTTTTGCCCGCCCCCACCACAGGCTGTTTGAAGTGCTGCGAAGGCAAATACTGCCATAAAAAGCATAAAAAAGAAAAAATTTTGTTTCATGGTATTAGGTAAAAAAATTAAGAAAATTGAAGTGCAAAATTACGTTTTTTTTATGAAGGTGCATGACAAACAGCTACAAAAATTGGCAAACCTGAAATGTAATCACTTAATTATTCACCTAAGCTTTTTTTAATCCTATTTTGTATCTTTACGGCTTTATTTACATATATAAATTTGTACTGCCTTTAACATATGCCTAACAAAACTTTAGTTTTACCTGTTTTGCCTACCTTGTTAATGGGCTATGCCAATACGCCTTCGAGCAACGATTTTGGCTACTTACGCAATTTAAAACAAGAACGTCGCGCATTAGGCAATATTTTATTAGAGGCCGAAGAAGATGGCTTATTAAAACTTAATATTGAACCCGATGCTACTTTAGATGATATTAGGCGGGTGTTTCAGCAAAACGAAGTTAGCTTTTTCCACTATGCAGGTCATGCTTCTTCTTCCGGATTAGAATTAGAGGATGGCGATGAAGGCAACAGGTTGGCAATTGTTTCCGGATTAGCAGATTTTTTGGGCAATCAAAAAAAATTGTTACTGGTTTTTTTAAATGGCTGTTCAACACAAAACTTAGCCCGAAACCTTAGCGACAAAGGTATTCCGGCAGTAATTTACACCAACGAATCAATAAACGACGAAGTAGCACGTCAATTTGCTATTTATTTTTATCAGGCAATTGAACGGGGGCGTACCATTTCAGATGCTTTTACCGAAGCGGCTGCCGGCATACAAACTGATGCCCGATTTGCCAGCACCGCCGCTATGTACCAAGCACGGGCATCGCGGCTAATTAACCCACCCGATACGAACAGATTTCCTTGGGAAATATTTATACACCCCGACTATGCCAACCAGCTAAAAACATGGCAACTAAGGGCAACGCCAAAAGTAGTAATACCAGCACAGGTATTTAAGTTTAACGTTAGTGATGCCAAATTTACCGGATTGGAAGAAAAATTGAAAAAAGACGATCCTACGCTTTATGCCAGTTTATTAAATTTGCAAAAATTTGCCGAGCAACAGATTACCGAATATACAGCGGTCATTAACAAATACAGTGGCCATACCCGCAACTACAGCGATAATTTGCGCTATTGGCTAAACCGGATATTAAAAAAAGATATTAAAAAGATAAAAAAAGAGGAACTATATTGTTATGCGGCCTCTGCCGCCTTACTAACCTGCTGTCTATGGCAAAACGAGGCACTTATTGCCGATATTGACCGCCATTTTGCCTTGGTAAGCGCCGACTTCATAGAAAATAACTGGTCTAAATTATACTTAGAAAAAGATTATGTTAAAGCAGTTGCCGCTTTAGTTCGCAGTGTTGCCCTGCCCGTTTTGCCGCCAAACGACTATAAAACAAGCCTGTTTTTTGACGAGGCAAAGCTTTCAATGATGCTTACGGCCAGCATATTTCGAATTTCGGCGCACTTAGACCTTGAAACAATAGAACCTGAAAACTTGTTGCCAAACGAGCAATTGCCGCACGTAAGCCAAAGTCGCGAACAATGGACACAACTAAATAAAACCCGACTATTAACCAACAACGACCGCGGTATTTTAACCATACGATTAGACTGCGACGAACAAAATATTTACAACGCCCTGCAACAACGAACCTCGGATATTAAAATCCATATTGAACAAGGAATAAAAGAAGAATACGATTTAGCAGGCCGCGAGTTTCCGCTAAAGGCAATAGTTAACGAGCTAAAAGCACTTAATATTCCGGCACGCCCCATAGGACTTAGCTTTGATAGAAGGCGTATCTTTAATGCTTTTGTAAATGAAACTAACCAAGGCAAAGAAATTACAGGCTTGTTTGAGGCATTGCAAAATAGTATAGACACTTGCCGCGAAAAACAAAAAGCCCAGTCAAATTACATGCCACGCATTTTTATAACCCTTACCGATGACACCTTGATTTTAGAGGACAACGGGTTGGGTATGAATTTAGACATTATAGAAGCAAAATTTGCACGCTTGCGCGGTAAAGTATTTACCGACGAAATTACACAAATGAGAACCAAACGTGCAATTGCTCAAATTGGAATGGGCGTTTTTTCGTATTTTTTGATCGCCGATTCTTTTGAAGTTGAAACATTCCGGAAAGATTATCAAGCCTTAAAATTCAGAGCTTACAGCGATCCGGAAATTAATTTCTATTTTTTTGACGAAACGCAACATATAAAAGAAGGAACACGTATTATTTTCTTCCTGAAAAAAAGCCTGAAATCTCAATTTACTTTCGATTGGATGGTTGCCCAAATACAAAATTATGCCCGGAATATAGAGGTGGAAATTGTTTTACAATATAAAAACCGGAAATATATTTCGCTTAAATCGCCATATCAATTTACCGAACCTGAAATGCAGCGCCAACTAAGCCCTAATATGCGTGCAAATACTGCCCAGTTTCAGCTAATTTCAGCACGACTGCGTCAACCCAATTTTGACGGCATGTTGGCCTTAATTGTATATTTAGACGAAAAAAGTGAGATAGGCCGCAACCGGTCAGCTTATTGGAGCCAAAAATTTACAGCAAACAACGGTATTACCATTTTACATAAAGGAGCATTTTTATATCATTATACCAACGAAAGCGATACCCAAATTACCACCGCTATACCTGAAATTTTTGGCCAAGTAAATATATTAACCGATAGCTTACCCACGCTCAATGAAATGCGTGAGGCGGTACGCTTTTACGAAAAAATGCTGCTAGCTAAAATTTCTGACTTATTGGCCAACGAACAAAAAAAACTATTCGATTTTCAAGGTTACTATTTTAGAGCCGAAGCCTTGCAAGACCCTTTAGCAGACATTGTAAAATCCGGATTATTAGCCAGCGTATTTACAGGTCTTAAAATGGAATACATGTCTATTCAAAAACTGCTCGAATACAACGAAATTGCCATTATTGAAAACGCGACCTTACCCAAACCCTTTTCTGAACCAGTTGCCATAGCCACTTTTACCGAGTGCAATTGCCCTCTCATTACCACCGACCGTATGCCCTATGTGCGCTCTTTGTTTGAGCCTACGTTTACCAAGCCACTTCGGTTTTATGCCTATTTAATGCCAGGACAGACTTCTTCATACTTAATTTATAAGAAATGGGATGAAAAAACATCGCCTCACTTTGAGGGCGAGTGGTATAATATGCAAATGATACCCTTTACTGACGATACAACCCTGTATTGCTTAAAAGGGGAGCAAGGATTTTTTAATTCCCGACATCAAATTATTCAACATCTTATTAGCTTAAATCCTAAAATCGAAACTGAACAAACTGTGTATGAGGTGGTTCGTAAATTTGCTCAACAGTTTGAACTTATATTGGTAAGCACCGAGCCAAAATTGCCCAATATAAACGCCATTAATACCGAGTTAGCTAAATTGCCAGTCTTGGCGGGGAGCCCACAATTTTTGGTTACAGCTAACGACTTTCCTGTTTGGATGCGCAAATAATAAGCCAAATTTAAGCTGCGACTGGGTTTTGCGTTCAGTGGGCAAATTATTATTGCTTTTTAAAGTTTGCTGATGTCGTCTTCACTGAGTCCGGTAAGTTTAGAAATATCCGGAATTGATAAACCCATTATTTTTGCTTGTTTAGCTGCTTCAATTTTTCCTTCAATTTTTCCTTCGTCAAACGCGGTTTCTATAACGCTTTTTAGGTCTCTATATACTTTTAAGCTGCGCTCGTATTTGTCAAGCTCTGTTTGCGCAAGGTTGGCTAATTTTGCTTTCATTTTCTTTTCGACTTTAAAGTTTACATTATAATATTGTAAATTTGCTTGCGTGTTTTTTATTTTTTAATTGGCAGCATTGATGTATAAAGGCAAGGTCGCTAACTTATTCTTTGCCGTACTTTTTTTACAGCTTCTATAATATTAGCGGCAGTAAGGCCATATTTTATCATTAAATCATTGGGTTTACCACTTTCGCCAAATTTGTCATTTACGGCTATCATTTCCATAGGTGTTGGTTGATGAAGGGCTAAAGTTTGGGCTACGCTATCGCCTAAGCCGCCATTTTGCTGGTGTTCTTCGGCGGTAACGACGCATTTGGTTTTAGCCGCCGATTGTAAAATGGCTACTTTATCTAAGGGTTTAATGGTGTGCATGTTTATTATTTCTGCGCTAATACCTTGCTCGGCTAAAAATCGGCCAGCCTCAAGCGCTTGCCAAACTAAATGACCGCAGGCAATAATAGTTACATCGGTTCCGGATGTTAAAATTTGGGCTTTGCCTATTTCAAAAACTTGGTTGGCGGGGGTAAAAATGGGTACTTTAGGGCGGCCAAAACGCAGGTAAACAGGGCCTTCGTGTTGGGCAATGGCTTTGGTGGCAATTTTAGTTTGGTTATAATCGCAAGGCACAATAACGGTAAAACCGGGCAGCATTTTCATTAGGCCAATATCTTCTAAAATTTGATGCGTAGCACCATCTTCACCCAAGGTAATACCTGCATGTGAGGCGCATACTTTTACATTTTTTCCGGAGTAGGCCACCGATTGCCGCAACTGGTCATAAACGCGGCCTGTGCTAAAATTGGCAAACGTTCCTGTGAATGGAATTTTTCCGCCAATGGTTAAACCGGCGGCAATGCCTATCATATTGGCTTCGGCTACTCCGGTATTGTAAAATCTATCGGGGTATGCAGCCTGAAATTTGGTCATTTTTAACGATTCGGTAAGGTCGGCACAAAGTGCAACAACATTTTGGTTTTCGTGGCCAAGCTCTAAAAGACCGTCGCCAAACCCACTGCGGGTATCGTTTTCGCCAAGTATTGGGTAATTTGTTGTCATCTTTAATTGTAAAATATAAGCAAAATTAAGGGGTAATGCCCTTTTTATGTTTAAAAATTTGTTTTGGTTGCCAGTTTTAAATTACTTTGCAAACAAACCTAAATTTAAGCTACAAAGATACAATTCCTATTTGGGTTTTTATGGGATGAGCAGTAAATAATGCTTACATCTGTTATCATGGCGAAATCTAAGTTTATTGTATTTATAAATAATTTAAACTTCGGGTTTAAGTGGTGTTTATGCTTCCGGACTTTCGGCCTTCCATTTAAGTGCAAATTTTAAATCGGCAAAGCTTATAAAACCAATTAACAACGCCCAGCCAAAACAGCTTAAGCAAGCTAAACCAATTTGCCCAAACAAATGGATGGTTGGCAGTAGTTTGTTTGTTAAGATGTAAGCAGTACTGCATCCAGCTAAAAAAACTAAACTTTGGGCTAAACGTTTTGCCGACCAAATTAGTTTTGCATATTTTTTTGCCAGCCATAAACAGCCTATCAGCATAAATAACTGCGTTAACAAGGCAATACAGGCTGCTGCTAAGGCGTAATATTGCGGAATTAGCCATGTATTGAGCAAAAAGTTAAACAAAAAACATCCGGATGCCAACCAGTTTAAAGCTCCAATTTTGCCTGTTGCACTTGCTAAAGACCCATAAATATGAACAAGTACCATGGCTATAAACGCCAACATTAAAATGGCAAATACTTGGGCGGCATAGGTGTTTTCACGCATCCATACTAATTGACCCAGCCATGCCGCTACCGATGCACAGGCGGCAAACACTAATAACCACCTCCCTGCAATGCCTACAATATTATTTACAGGCTGGTTGCGGGCCAACATCCGCGAAAATCCGGGCATTAGTACAGTTGCCATTAACACGCCAATAATATTTAACGCATCGAGCATACGCCATGCCAGCGCATATACATCGACTTCGGCGTTTGCTTTTTCGGTTGGCAACAATATGCTAAGTAAGGCCACATCGCCGCGGGTAAAAACCGTCATAAGCAGGCCCAACAAGGCAAAAGGCCAGGTATTGCGCAGCATAAAACCAATAGACGACCAGTTTTGCCGCCACCTAAAATTTGACCAAGCCCAAGGCTTTGTGTAACGGTGCAAAATAGTTATGGCTACTATAAAACTAATGCCGTAACATAATGTTTGTAACGAGGCATACCATACCATATTAAATGGTTGTTGGTTTTTTGAAGCCATCCACAGCAAAATACCACCGCCGGCAATCATCAGTAATCTGTCAATTACCGAAATAATGCTGTCGGGGGTAAAAATATGCAAGCCTTGCAAATTGGCTCGTATAAATTGCAAAAATCCCAAAAAAATTTGACCTATGGCAAACCAGCTTAATAAACTTATATAGGTTGGGTTAATATTGTTTTGCGCAAAAAGCATGACAAAACATATTATCATATAAAAGGCTGCCAACAAAAGGCGCAATAGCACAACAGGGGCAAAAGTTTGCTGAAAATGCTGTGGGTTTTGTGCCAAATATCGGCTAAGGTAGTTGTTAATGCCTACATCGAGTAAGGTAGCCGGCAATAATGCGTAGGTAAACAGTTTAAAGTATTGGCCGTAAACTTGTTGGCCGGCTGTAAGTTGAACTGTTCGGTCTATACCAAAAATCCAAATGGGTTTTACCACTAAATTAAGCGCAATTAGTAAGCCTGCGCTGCTTAGTAAACTTGGTTTGTTGGTTTTGTTGTTATTGGGCTTTGTTGGCATTACAAAAACAAAAATGCCTTTAAAACTAAGTACCCCCACCAGGATTCGAACCTGGATTTAAAGTTTAGGAAACTTCCGTTCTATCCCTTGAACTATGAGGGCAAGCTAATTTCAATCAAAATTTTAATTGAAGGGTAAATAGCGTTGGGTAAATTATTAGGCACAAAGGTAAGGCAAACTGTTTAGTAAATGAAATGAATTGAAGCCAAATAGCATTTATAAACCCAAAGTGTTGTTTTTTAGGTTGCTATAAGGTTTTGCAAGGGCAGTTTGCGGGGAGGTATATTTTGCATGTGCTGGGCTATGTGCTGGATGTGTTGTGGCGTAGTGCCGCAGCATCCGCCAACAATATTTAGCAGGCCTTGTTGTGCGTAGTTGGCCAATACATGGCACATTTGTTCGGGAGTTTCGTCGTAGCCACCAAAGGCGTTGGGCAAGCCGGCATTGGGGTAGCAGCTAATATAGCAAGGGGCAATATGGCTAAGACTTAATAAATAAGGGCGCATTTCGTGGGCACCAAGGGCGCAGTTTAAGCCAATACTTAGTAAAGGGGCATGGCTTACCGAGGCATAAAAAGCCTCAACGGTTTGCCCGCTTAAAGTACGTCCACTTTGGTCGGTAATGGTTACCGATACCATTAGGGGCAGGGTTTTTCCGGTATTTTCAAATAAATCTAATATGGCGTATAAGGCTGCTTTACAGTTTAGCGTGTCAAAAACAGTTTCTACCAATAAAATGTCGGCACCGCCTTCCATAAGGCCACGCGCCTGCTCGTAGTAGGCAGTTTTAATGGCATCGAAAGTAGTTGCGCGATAGGCCGGCCTGTTCACATCTGGCGATAAAGAAAGGGTTTGGTTGGTTGGCCCCATGGCACCAGCTACCCACTTGGGCTGATGGCTACCCGTTTGCGAGCGCCAATTTGCAACAGCTTGTTGTGCAGCCTGTGCAGCGGCAAAATTAATATCATAAACAAGGTGTTGCGTATTATAGTCGGCTTGCGATATAGCAGTAGCATTAAACGTATTTGTTTCAATAATATCGGCGCCGGCGCTTAAATACTGGGTATGAATTTCTGTTATAATATCGGGGCGAGTTAAGCACAATAAATCGTTGTTTCCCTTTAACGGCTTGGCATGGTTGGTTAATAACGAGCCTCTAAAGTCTGCTTCGGTTAGTCCGTAGCCTTGAATGAGGCTGCCCATAGCTCCATCAATAATTAAAATGCGCTCGTTAAGTGCTTTTTGTAACAAGGTTTGCATGGTGAGTGTACTTGGTTTTTTTATTCAAAATTAAAAAATAAGGTGCAAATTACGTCGAATTTTATTTGTACGCAAACTGCATTGAGGTTTTGGTAAGTTTGTTAGTGGTAAAAACAACTTTATCCGGATTTTTTCTTTAGACTGTTTCCGAACGGTCATAAGAAACAAATAGCGCTTGGCAATAATTTATTTACTGAGGTTGATATGTTTTAAGGATGTCTTCACCGTATAGCCATATGCCCCATTGATTTGAGTATGGGTGTACTTGGTTTGTTTTTTTTCCGGATGCTTGTACTAACGGACGTTGCTCGTTAGCCCAGGCAAAAAGTCCGCCCCAAAGATTATAGACATTGGTAAAGCCATTTTGCAGCAGTTTTTCGCCAATGCGCTCGCTGCGGTAACCTATGGAGCAGTAAAGAATTATAGTTTGGTTTTTAGGGGTACTGGCTAATAAAGAAGCATAAGTTTCAAAATCGTTGTTGTATCCGGCAAATATAGCGTTGGGTAGGTGACTAACGTTGTACTCGGTAATTTCGCGGGTATCGAGCAATAAAAAACAAGATGAACTTTCCGTTTGCTGTTGTTGCGTAGTTGCTAATTGTTGCGTACTAATTGTAGGCACTGTATTTTTATATAATGCTGTCAGCATGGCATTATAACTTGCTTGCCCGGCTATGGTTTGTTGTCCACAGGCTTTGGTGCAGCCAAATATCAATAATAATAAAGCAAAAAAAACACCGCTATATAATGGTAGGCCGAGCGAGGGTTTTGAGCACAAATTTAAAAGCATCCGGAAGTTTTTTTGAGTAGGGTAAAGGTTGAGTGGTTTAACAAAGTAATTGTATTTTTGTTCGACTTGATAAAATAAGTTCAAGCAAGGTAGCGTTACGCAAAACAAGGCAAAAAATTATAAAAAAACAACCATCTGACAATTTATCTGCTAAAAAGATGTCGTTATAGTTAATTAATCAATTAATGCTAAATTTGCCGCCATTATTTAAAAACTAACTCCCGTGCAAACAATTACATAAATGAATACTAACAACAGCAACACTGCAACTGTTAAACCCGTTGAAACCAAGCAGCAGGTAAAGCAGTTCATTAAAATGGCGTTCGATATTTATGCTAACGATCCAAACTGGGTTGCCCCACTCAATATGGATATTGCCAAACGCTTAGACCCCAAACAAGAACCATTTTACCAAAACGCCGACCTTCAAATGTTTATGGCCTATAACCAAAACAACAAAATTGTAGGCCGTATTGCCGCCATTGACAATAAATTATTTAATCAAATTCATGCCAATGCCAATATGGGCTTCTGGGGTTTTTTTGAGTGCGAAAACAACCAAACTACTGCCAACGCATTATTCGAGGCCGCTGCCCAATGGCTTAAACCGCGTGGCTTAAACCGGGTACAAGGGCCGGCCAGCCCATCGAGCAACCACGAGTATGGCCTGCTTACCGAGGGTTTTGACGACCCACCCCGCTTGATGATGACCTATAACCCACCTTATTACCGCGACCTAATTTTAAACTACGGTTTTGAAAGGGCTAAAGGGTTAGTGGCCTTTAAACTCGACCAAAAAACATTGCTGTCCAACGAAAAATTTGTGCGTGTAGCTGCCATTGCCCAACAACGCTCAAAAGTAACAGTTCGTAAAATAAATATGCGACATTTGGCCGATGAGTTAAAAATTTTTAAACATATATACAACAACGCATGGGAGCATAATTGGGGCTTTATACCTTTTACCGACCCCGAATTAGACGCTATGGCCAAAGACTTAAAAATGCTAATTGCCGACGACTTAGTGCTTTTTGCCGAAATTGACGGGCAACCAATAGGTTTTGCCTTGGCTATACCCGACTATAATTTGATTTTTAAAAGTTTTAAGGGCAATTTATTTCCATTTAACTTTTTTAAATTGTTTACCCAAAAAAAACGCATTAACTGGGCAAGGGTAATGGTGCTTGGCCTGCTACCGCAATACCAAGGGCGCGGTATTGATAGCGTTTTGTACCACGAGTTGATACTTAGAGCCCGAAAAATGGGCATTGATTACGCCGAAGCAAGTTGGATTTTAGAAGATAATTTACCCATGATGCGCGCCGCCGAAAATGTACTAAATGGCATCCCGTATAAAAAATACGAAGTCTATGAAAAAGATATTTAACCCCGTTGCGGTAACTTTTAACGCAACAAAACTTTGTTTGTTTTGTTATTTTGTGGCAAGATGCTAATTGAAGGATTTCACATTATTTAACCAACAAATTTGTTTTAATTGCAGTAATTTTACATCCGGATATAAATAAAACTATTCAATTTGCTCTCCGGATAAAAAAATAATTCTTGATTTTAATTTTTAGCATGTCATTTTTTAATAAACTTTCCTTGGGGCTAAAATACATAGCCTTCCTTGCAGCTACTATTTTGCTGTTAATGGCACAATCTGATACCGCTTTTGCCCAATCGAAAAAGAAAGATAAAGGTAAAAATAAAGATAAAACTACCACCTCTACAAAAGCAGAAACAAACAACCCCAATCACGAAAAAATTGAAAAATTACTGTTTGACGGCATCTTGGCCAAAACTAAAGACAATTTTACCGGCGCAATAGACGCTTACAAAGAATGTTTAAAAATTGACCCTACAAACGATGTAGCCATGTACGAATTGGCACGGCTATATTACGAAGGCAATAATAGCGACCAAGCCCTTGCCTTTGCCAAAGATGCCGCAAATTTGGCACCCGACAATAAATGGTATCAATATTTATATGCTGAGGTTTTAGCACTTGGCGGTAAATTTAATGATGCTGCCGAAGTGTATAAACGCCTGATTACTAAAAATCCGGATGGTTATGATTACTATTTCGACTTGGCGTATATGTACCTTCAGGCGGGTAATTTTGATGCAGCCCTTACAACTTACGACGCTTTAGAAAACAAAATGGGGTTTATGCCCGAAATTGCCCTCGAAAAAGCCAAACTATACCGACACCTCAAAAGATTTGAAAAAGCAATTACCGAATTAGATAAACTAATTGCCTTTAATCCTGCCGATGCCACCAATTATAAACTATTGGCCGATATTTACGAAACTCAGGGAAACGCCAAAAAAGTAGAAGAAACCTATACCCTAATGGCTAAAAATGCCCCCACCGACCCCCAAAGCAGGTTGGTAATGGCACAATTTTACCTGCGCAAAGGCGATTTCGACAAATATATTGCCGAACTTGAACCGGCCTTCGCCGACCCCGCAGTTAGCTTAGATGCCAAAGCGGGTATATTGGTAGCACATATTCAAGCATCAAACACCCCCGATATACAACAAAAAAAAATAAGCGCTTTGGCCGAGCGACTGCTTAAAGCGCACTCGCAATCGGCGTTGGCATTTGCCATTAATGGCGAGTTGGCATACGTTTATGGCGATACAAAAAAAGCATTAAATTATTATCAAAAAGCACTTGATTTAGACAGCAACCAACCCGCCGCGTGGATTCATGTGCTTGAAATTCAATTTGAAATAGAAGATTATCCCGGATTGGTTGAAACCAGCCAAAAAATGATAGAGGTTTTTCCCAATCAGGTGCAACCCTATTTTTACAAAGGATTAGCGTAAATGCGATTAAAAAATTACGAAAAATCTATTAAATCGCTAAAACAAGGTGCGTTAATGAGCGCTGCCGATAAAGACATGTCTATTCGGCTTTACTCGTTAATGGGCGAGGCCTACCATTATTTACAAAACAGCGAAAAATCGAACGAAAATTTTGAAAAAGCCCTTTCGATAGACCCTAACCAAGCCAATACCCTTAATAATTTTAGCTATTTCTTGTCGTTGCGTAGCGAAACCTTAGACAAGGCCGCCCAAATGGCTGCCAAAGCCAACGAATTAGTACCTAACCAACCATCGTACCAAGACACCTACGCTTGGGTACTGTATAAGCAAGGCAAATTTACAGACGCAAAAAAATGGCTCGACAAAGCCCTTGCCAACGAAACCGCTAAAACTAATGCCACTATTTTAGAACATTATGGCGATGTGTTGTTTAAACTAAACGAAGTAAATAACGCTTTAACCTACTGGCAAAAAGCTAAAGAGAAAGGTAGCAACAACAGCAAAATTGACCAAAAAATTGCCGACAAAAAACTGTACGAATAGCAATCAGTATTTTGTTTTTAATAGCTTCAATTCTGGCAAATCAGTTGCCCCAACACGCACAAAACCTACCGCAAAACAAAACTGCTGACGCTGCAAGAGTTTGTTTTCTGCCCCTGCTTCGTAGAGATATTTCGTAGCATTATGCTGTTCTTGTTTTTTCGTTCACTAAAGATAAAAGTAGGAAACGCTGCTATACCTTATTTTTAGCATATTCTCCAAATTTAGCTGTGTAATTTAATTAAAGTGAGCTATTTTTAGCTTTAAAGATGGTGGGGTATGGAATTCAAAAATATTTGTTCAAAATATTGTAAAAATATCCGGATGAAAATTAAAAAAATTCTTCTAAATCTATTGTAAGTCAATTAAAAATTGTATCTTCGCACACCCAAACAAAAACTAATACGCTTTCATAAACCCCATTTACGAACGTATAAAATACTACTGTACGCACGCTATTTATCCATTAAACTATGGTGGCAACAACCGCAAACAACCGATTGCAGCAAGCTTTATCGGCCTATTTTGGCTTTGATAGCTTTAAAGGAGAACAAGAAAAAATTATAAAAAGTATTTTAGCCGGGCAAGATACCTTGGTTATCATGCCAACGGGTGCCGGAAAATCATTGTGTTACCAATTGCCCGCGCTACTGCTCGATGGTATGGCCATTATTATATCGCCGCTAATTGCCCTGATGAAAAATCAAGTGGACATGATGCGCGGCTTTAGCTCAACAGACGACATAGCCCACTTTTTAAACTCATCGTTAAAACGCGCACAAATTAAGCAAGTTAAAAACGATTTGTTAAGCGGTGGCACCAAAATGTTGTACGTTGCCCCCGAAACCCTAACCAAACCCGAAACTATTGAGTTTTTACGACTCCTAAATCCCTCGTTTGTTGCCGTTGACGAAGCACACTGTATCTCGGAATGGGGCCACGACTTTAGGCCCGAATACCGCCGGATAAGGGAAATGGTGGACCAAATTAGCCCTCAACTGCCTTTAATGGCACTTACAGCTACCGCAACACCCAAAGTTCAAACAGATATTATTAAAAACCTTCGCCTGCGCGAACCCAATATTTTTATTTCGTCGTTTAACCGCCCAAACTTATATTACGAGGTGCGCCCCAAAGGCGAGCGCGAAGATGTTATCAAACAAATAGTACAATTTGTACATCATAACCCCCGAAAATCGGGCATTATTTACTGCCTCAACCGCTCAAGCACCGAAGAAATTGCCGAGCGATTAGAAGCAAACAATATTAAAGCCTTTGCTTACCATGCTGGTTTAGATGCTGTTACCCGCTCAGAACGGCAAGATGCGTTTTTATCGGAAGACGTTCAGGTAATAGTGGCTACCATCGCTTTTGGTATGGGTATTGATAAACCCGATGTGCGCTTTGTAATCCATTTTGATATGCCCAAAAGCCTTGAAAACTATTACCAGGAAACAGGCCGTGCAGGCCGCGACGGCCTTGAAGGTCGTTGTGTGGGCTTTTTTAACCACGCCGATATGCTGCGCTTAGAGAAGTTTATGCGCGACAAATCGTTTGCCGAACGCGAAATTAACTCCTTACATATTGCCGAAGTTACCTCGTATAGCGAAACCGGAAGCTGTAAACGTCGTTTTCTGTTGCACTATTTTGGCGAAGTTTACGAACAAAAAAACTGCGGCTGCTGCGATAATTGCTTACACCCGCGCCCTACACAAGAGGTCAAAGAGTATATGCACCTGTTTTTAAAAGGGCTGCAAGCAATGGAGCACTCCTTTAAAATAAAATATGTTTTAGACTTTTTAATAGGCAACAAAACCCAGGATATTCTAAGCTATAAACACGAAAAATTGCCCCAGTTTGGCAAAGGAACTGATAAAGATAAAAACTTTTGGTACACCATTTTTACCCACGCTCTGCTAAGCCAATACATCCGGAAAGACATTGAAGAATACGGCCAAATAAAACTGCTTGAAGCCGGAATTAACTATATTGAAAACCCCTCCTCTATCCAAATTCCGCTTAACTATGGCTACCATAACCTCGACAGCCCCTCTGGAGGAGGCAACCCCGATGCCGAGGCTAGTAAAGGCAGCGCCTTAGACCCTACTTTGCTGCGAATGCTTGAAGACCTACGCCATAAAGTAGCTAAATTAAATAGCGTTCCACCTTATACCGTTTTTCAAGACCGGTCGTTGAAAGAAATGGCTACTTATTACCCCATTACTAAACCCGAACTTGAAAAGATATATGGCGTAAGCCCCGGAAAAGCCGACCGCTATGGAAAAGAATTTCTTGCCGCCATTGCCAAATATGCCGAAGAAAACGATGTTGAACGCATTACCGAATTAGTTGTTAAATCTGTTGCAACAAAATCAAAGGACAAATTGTATATCATTGATAAAATAGACCGAAAAGCCTCGCTTGACACCATTGCCAATCACGTTGATTTGAAATTTTTAGAACTATTAGACGAAATTGAAAAAATATTAGACCAAGGAACAAAGCTAAATATTAAATATTACATAGATACGTTTTTAGACGAAGAACAACAAGATGAAATATTTGACTGTTTTATGGAAGCCCAAACTGATGATATTAATGCCATTTACAAAGAATTGGATGGAACATATAACGAAGAGGAATTGAGGTTAATGCGTATTCGATTTTTATCGGAAGTAGGACATTAAAAACTATAAATATAAAATTGGCAACTTATACTCTAAGTTTAGGTTAAAAGTATCTATCGCCTATTCTTTCCGGATAGATGAAAAACTGACTTCAAATATCAGTTTGATCTTCTAAAAACGCTATCTAATAAAAATAAACCAACGCCTCACGCATGCCTGTTCAGTTTGTTGGGTTGGGTGCTGCCAAAGCTGGCACCACTTGGCTGGCCGATAATTTGCGCAAACATCCGGCAGTTTTTATTCCCAAAATAAAAGAAGTTCATTATTTTAATCCGTTTATGCCTTGGTCGCCCAAAGTGGCCAATCATAGAAGGTTAAACCCTGTAAACTGGTACGAGGAATTTTTTAAACCTGCACTTCCGGACCAATTATGTGGCGAGTTTTCGGTTATGTACCTGCATCAGCCCGGTGTGCCACAAGCCATACACCAATATAATCCGGATGCTAAACTAATTATTATGCTGCGCGAACCCGTCTCGCGCGAGTTTTCGCTGTATAAATATTATTTACAATACGGCGTTCTTACCAGCCCTTCTTTTGAACATGCCCTTGAAAACCACCCTGAATTATTCTATACCTCAAAATATGCCGACTATTTAAACGACTGGTATCAATTTTTTGAGCCCCGGCAAATACTTATTTTATGGTATGACGACGTGCGCAGCCATCCGGAAAAAGTATGGGATGCCACTTTGGCTCATTTAGGCTTATCGTATTACTACCCAAACGACCTCACAAAGCAATCAAATATTACCGGCAGCTCTAAATTTGCATTTGTTAATAGGTTTGTAGCTGGCTCGCAAGCGTTTATCCATAAAAATGGGCTGCAAAAAATATTGCCGTTATTGCACAAAACAGGCATTGTGCGCTTGGCCGAACTAATAGCCAAAAAAAATATTAGCACCCAAAAAAAAGGCCAAACTGCGCCTTTGCCGCAAACCGCCGCTGCCCTTTATCAATACTATGCGCATGACATAGCTCAGTTAGAACAAATAACCGGCAGAGACCTGTCAGCATGGAAAAAACATGAGCAAAAATAATACCGACAACACTACCGCTGCCAATACAAATAATAACCAAGAAGAAGAACAACAACAACTGCATAAAAAAAATAATACCAAAAAGATTGTTGCCCTGCAAACCGCTTGGAGTTTTGCAGCCAAAGGTGCAGCCTTTTTGGGGTTTTATGCTGCCAATTTAAGTATTGCTGCCTACTTGCTTCCAAATGGTTTTGGTTTATGGAGTTGGTTATGGTCATGGATTACTGTTGCATTGTGTTTATCGTATGGAGGAATTAATTTGGCTACCCAGCATTTTATTGCCGGATTGAACGCAAAAACTCAAACAGAACAACTTAAAAATACCTTATTGGCATCGTTGCAAATAAGATTAAAATTTAGTGCAGTTAGCACAGTTTTATTACTGCTGATAATGTGGGGCTTGGGGTTTTTAAATTATAAAAATAGTCAATACGATTGGCAACAGTTAGCAGCGCCGGCAGCAGTAATATTATTTTTTGGCGGGGTGTTAGAGTGGGCAAAAAATATTTTGGCAGCCTTGCATAAATTGTTTGGTGTCTTTATTATTACAAGTATTGAGTTTGGGGCGAAATGGGCTTTGGCGTGGTGGGCTTTAAACAATACCCCCCCCGATACTTATTTGGTTGCATTACTTTGGGCTTTTGCTATAGCAGTGGGTTTGGCAGCAATAACAAGTGTATTTTTTTGGCTCCGGATGTGCTTTTTTACCAACCATCTGCCCCAGAAGCGCAATACAAACGATACACGTAATGAGTTTAAAGCGCTAGAAAAGAAATTACACAACTATAGTTTGCCGCTTTTTATAATTAGTGTTGGTTTTTTATTGTTTACCGAAGCCGATATTATTTTACTTGGTTTTTTTCATCCGCCCGATATAGTTGGCCAATACAATGCGGCTAAACTTTTGCTTATGCCGTTGCCACAAATAAGCCAAGCCTTAGCTATGGGAAGTTTGCCTTTGTTTGGAAGCATTAATGCTGCGCAGCCAAAATGGTGGTTAAAAAAAGTATTTTTGCGTTTATGTTTAATTAACGCCTTCTTATTTGGTTTTATTACGGTAATTGTTTGGTTGTTTGCACCTTTTATAATGAGCTATTTGTACCCGTTAAGCAATATAGGGCAAGGCGTGTGGGTATTGCGAATTTTGGTTTTATATGTCTTGGCTGCCTCATTTGCAGTCGTGCTTAATGGTATTTTAGATTACAGAGGGAAAGCTACACAACGGTCGTATAATATGTTGGCATCGTTGGCATTATTAGCCCTGTTTGGCACTTTGGGTGCTTGGTATTGGCAAGGTATTGGTGTTGCCTTGGCCGTAGTTTTGGCCTATATTCCGTATGTATTGCGCAACTATTGGTTAGTTAAAACCGAGCTGAACTAAATTAAGGAAAAGTTAAAAGAAGCAATAGATTACCCTCCGGATGTTTTAGTTTGTAGTGTTAAATTTTTAGCTCCTTAACCCATTGTAAAAATAATTTTAAAGCTTCTTGTTTTGGCGCATCAAAAGCGTACGATATATTTTGTTGCAAATAAGTTTTTATGTCGAAGTTCAGAGGGTAAATTGTGTTAAATTGCTCGGCTACTTCCGGAATTAAAGTTAAGCCCAAAGCAAAAGCTTTGTTTAATGCTTGCTCAATGTGCTTAGGCAATGGCTTTAAACTTGCCCAAACAGCAAATACAAAGGGTAAATTTGTAAACTGCTGCCATGCTGTAGCCAAATCATAAACAAAAGGATAAACCGCATCGAGACCAATTGCACGGTCGCCAATAATTACCCCGGCGGTATCGCCTTTAATCTCTGATTCAAATCCGGGTTGAGCCGGTAAAAATTCCGGATAAAATTGCCAATATTTTCGCATCAGTATTTGAACTAATCGCACCGATGTCGCCGAATGATAATCGAGCAGTATTGTTTTAATTTGTGGTAACGGGCAATAGCTGTATAAACACACTGTTTTTACAGGTCCGGATGCGCCAAGGCAATAATTAGTTACTATATGCGGGTTGTTTAACTGCGGTAAAATGCCGGCGGGTACTAAAGCTAAATCAACCTCGTTATTACAAAGCCGCTCGGCTGTTTTTGAAGGTATTTCGAGTGTTATATTAAATAAATGGGCAATGCCTGCCCGCTCAATACCCAGCAAAAAGGGCTTGGTATTTAGGTACGATACCGCCGAAACACTAATCATGATGGCACAAAAATACGAGTAATTTTTAAAGGTTATGAGGTTGCTACTTTATAAAGTGCGAAACCATACTCCTTAAATTTATTTGCCAGCAGGTTTAAGATATTAAAGCTTAACAAAAGTATCTTAACGGCTCATAAGCTCTAAAATATTAATTCCCAACTCATCCATTCGGGTAGCCGTATTGCTTAACACAATTACACCAATTTTGCGGTCGGGAATAAATGCGATATAATTGCTATAACCAGCAGTGCGTCCACTATGGGTAATAATAGGCGGTGTGGTTTTTCGTCCGTCGTCTAAAACATACCATCCCTCGGCTACCCAAACATGTGGCATTGCTGTTAGGTAGTGTGGTTTTAGGGTAGTTTGCAATGCCTTATTAACGTGGCTATTATTATTGCTTGCCGGCATATAGGCTTGTATAAACTGCATAAGGTCGTTAAGGCACGAGCGTGCGGCCTCGGCACCTACCACCGTACCGTAAAAAAAAGGTGGTTGTTGTTTGCCTGTAAACGAAAATCCGGGTGCTAACTGCCCTGTTTGCTCAAGGTTAAGGTTGGGGTTTACAAAGGTAAATTGCATGGCAAAAGGTTGCAGTAAGTATTGTTTTAGCAGTTCGTTGTAAGTTTGCCCTGTGGCATTTTGCAGTAGTTGCCCCAACAAGCCAATGCCTAAATGTGAGTACTTGAATTGGTTTGCAGGTTGGTTTTTTCTCCGTTTATTTTTGTACCATTTATTGTCGTTAGCAGTGTTTTTTGAGGGGGTATAGGTTTTTAAATAAGCATATAAGTCGGTTAGGGTATAGTTTTCGTAGGCGTTATTTGGGTTGGTAAGTGTTTGTGCAATATTGCCCGGCTCTTTGGGTAGCCCCGATGTGTGCGTAGCTAATTGTAGTAGGGTAATATTTTTCAAGGCGGGGTTGGCAGCAACCGAGTCGGGTAGGTATTGGGTAATCGTATCGGTTTTTTGTAGTACGCCGGCGGCCTCTAATTGCGCCAACAAGGCGGTGGTAATTATTTTGCTTAGCGAGCCTATATGAAACACGGTATTACCATTGGCAGGTGTATGGTGTGTGGGTAAAATTTGACCGTAAAAATATTGATAATGGCAGGTGTCGTCAATAATGCCAACAGCTATTGCCTGGGTGTATTTGTCTTTGCAGTAGTCGGTTACAATGCGGTCAATAAGGGGTTTTAGCACTTCTGAAGATTGTGCTTTTAACGACTGGGGGTTTAAGGTAAACCATCCGGATAAAAGCAGCATAATATTAAACCCTCCGGATAATATAAACCGTTGTAGTAAGCCTTTAATTTTCATCCGGATAAAATAAAATGGAGCACAAACAAAACCTGCCATGAATAATAATAGAAGGAGGGCATCGTCAAACTGAAAAAATCGCCTCCTGTTGTATTTATTGTTCAGATTAGCACAAATTTAATGCCTAAATAAACATATTTTACGCAGTTATTGTTTTTGCCAAAGGCTTAATCGAAGGTCGTCAATAAAAACAAGGCCGCCGCCAATATTCCAACCGTAAAGTTTTAGTTCATCGGTTGGTTGTAATACTGGCAATTTAACATAAAATTGAACATTTTGCCATAGGCCGGTTTTGCCGGGGTTATAAAATACCTGCCGCGTATTGCTTATTTTGTTTTGCAGCCTAATGCCTTGCCAAACTATATTTTTTTGATTGCGCAGTAATTCAAAAACGACCATACTCATTTTGTATATACTATGCTCTTTTTGAGGCAAATAAACCTGACAGTTAATTTTAACGTAATAAGTTTGTTTGTTGTCATTACCTGCAATTGAGTTTATATCGAGCAAATTTTTTAAGGTATCGGCAATACCTTTTGAAAAAGGCGTTTGTGGGCTTAGAACGGCAAATTTTTCTCCGGATATTGCTTTTACTGTGTCGGTAATAGCGGGTGGAACATCGGGTGTTTCAAAATCAACAGTGGCTATGTTTTTTACAAATTTCAGTTGGGTAGAGTCGGGCTGAAAACGGCCTGTATCGAAGGCAATTAAGTCGTTATTGCTTAGTTTTGTTTTGCCCAACGATGCCCAAAAAAATGCCGGATTGGAGGCTTCGGTAAATTGAAGGTCTAAATAAAACTGGTAGGTGGTAAACAAGTTTAGCCATAAGCAAAGCACCCAAAAAGCAAGTAAGGGCCAACGCCAAAAGGGTAATTTTATGCCTTTTTGTAAGGTTAAAGCTAAGGGAATGGCTAAAAGGGCGTAAATATCTATCATTGGGCGCGAGCCAAAACCGTTTATGTATTGCCAGCACCACCAACTATAATTTGCGTAAACCGTTATCGGAAAAATAACTAATAAAGGCCCTAAAAAACCATTCTTTTGCCTATACATATACCAGGCACCCCAAGCAGCAATTAAAAAAATGGGAGTATATACTAACCATCCGTTGCCAAAAGCAAAAAGGCCATTCAATATTTGTGGTTTTAAAAAGTTAAAACCCTGTTGCCCATAGCTATAAAAAAGCCATTTTCCGGTATAGGCTTTCCATAGGCATAACTGCGGAGTCCACACTATAAAAGCAACAAATATGGCTAAAACAACCAAGCTCCAATTTTGCAGCGCCCAAATAAACCTATTTTTAAGCGATTGCCAATTTGTAACACCATATAATACAGGTACAAAAATAGCCACCGCCTCTGTTGGCCTAATTAATGCAATAAAACCTACACATACCCCCACTAAAACTGCATATTTATACGAAAAACTTTGGTAAAGCCTTGGTGTTGCGTAAAGCAGCCACGCCCAAAGGGTAAACAAATAACCATGTGCCATAGCGGCATTGTAGGTAGCAAAGTAAAACAAATTAGTAACAAACGCTATGCTAAGTATGCTCCATAAAGCAATATTATGCCCAACAAGCGGTTTTAGCACCCAAAACAAAGCCCACAAACCCAATAAAATATAAAAAATATTAGCCAAATACATGGCCAGTAAGTATGGCGCTGAAAACCCGTCGGCAGTAAACCCGCCCAAATGAGCAATAGCGTGGCCAACTGCAAAAAATGGCAAGTTTAGCATTGCAACCCCCATCGTATATTGTATTACCTGATTGCCGTTTATGTACGTGGTATTCCCATAATCAATTGGCTCGTTGGTATGTAAATTAGGGTGTGCTTGGTAACCATCAATACGACTTAACCCTGCGTGGTGCGTTTGTTTTAAATTGTTTAAATCGTTATGGATAAAATACGCGGGTAAATAAACATAGTAACCCAACGCATCACTGGGTTGTAGCATGTTTAGCCGCCATCGGTCAAAATAAATAGCAGCGCAAATAAAAACAATGGCAATAAGAGCTAAAACGCTAAACAGCGCTTGTCGTTGATTAAGGAAATTAAAAGACATAACTTGTATAGCTTAAATTATTGCTTGTTCTTACCTTCGCAATAAACGGCACAAAAATACTTTGTTTAGGCTAAACTAAGGAGTTTATTATTAAGGGCGTTTTTTTTACCATGTTGAAAAAAATTTTTAGCACCCAAGCAGCCTTTTTATACTTAATTTTGTTCTTTAATAATAACAATATAACTAAACAACCATGAATCCACAGATTTCCGGAAAAACCCGCACCAAAATTATTGCCACTTTAGGCCCTTCATCCGACTCTTTAGAAAATATAAAGGCACTAATCATGTCGGGTGTTGATGTTTTTAGGCTTAACTTCTCGCATGGCGACCACAATTACCACGACCAGCTAATTGACAGGATTTTACAAGCCAACAACGATTTAAACACCCACGTTGCCATACTTGCCGATTTGCAAGGCCCCAAAATTCGATTGGGCAAATTAGAGGGCGATAAACCTTTTGAAATTTTTGCCCAAGACAAAATTACGCTCACCACAATAGAGCAACTTAGTACACCCAAAATATTGTATTGCACGTACGAGGCTTTGGCAAATGACGTAGGCACAGGTGACACGATAAAAATTGACGATGGTAAAATTGAATTAAAAGTGCTTAAAACCGATGGCCGCACGACTGTAGAAACCGAAGTAGTGTTTGGCGGTATTATTAAAGCTAACAAAGGTGTTAATCTTCCGGATTCGGCACTTAGCACCTCGTGCTTTACCGAAAAAGATAATGCCGACATTGAATTTATTTTAACAAAACCCGTTAACTGGATTGCGCTTTCGTTTGTACGGTCAGCCGAAGATATTAGCAAACTCAAAGGCATCATACAGTTTAAAAATCATCCGGCAAGGGTTATAGCCAAAATGGAGCGCCCCGAGGCTATTAAAAATGCCGACGCCATTATCGAAAAAACCGATGCCGTAATGATTGCCCGCGGCGACCTTGGCGTTGAGCTACCCATAGAACAAGTGCCTATTTTGCAAAAAGAATTGGTGCGCAAATGCCTAAAAGCCGCTAAACCTGTAATTATTGCCACCCAAATGATGGAAAGCATGATTGACAACCCCTCGCCCACGCGCGCCGAAGTAAACGACGTAGCCAATGCCGTTTTTGATGGTGCCGATGCCTTAATGTTGAGTGGCGAAACAGCTATGGGCAAGCACCCCGTTAGGGTTATTGACCATTTTGTTCGCATAATTCAAGAAATTGAAATGAATCCAAGTAAAGTTATTTACGGCAAGTTTAACGAACCCGAACGCGATGGCAATGATTATTATTTTGCCGATGTTGTGTGTTATAATGCTGCAAAAATTGCGCAACAATTAGGTGCCCGCTGCATTATAGGCATGACCCATTCGGGCTACACTGCCTTTAAAATATCGAGTTTTAGACCCGAAGCACATACCTATATTTTTACACCTAACCGGGATTTGCTAAATGCCGTTAGCCTTGTTTGGGGTGTAACTGCTTTTTATTACAACCGAGATGAAGGAACTGACAGCACTGTTCTTGATGTGCATCAAGTTTTGCGTGACAACGATTTAATTCGTCGCAACGATTTAGTGATAAATACCCTAAGTATGCCCCTAAGTGAAAAGGGTAAAACCAATACCGTTAAAATTACCGAAATCAGATAGAAAGGCGGCAATCGTTTATTTCAGATTGCCGGAGATGTGGTCTAATTTTTCCGGATGGTTTGCTACTTACTTGCCTAAGGTGCGTTTAATAGCTATTTCTTCATAGCCTTCAATGAAGTCGCCTACTTTAACATCATTAAAGTTTTTAATACTAATGCCACATTCTTGGCCGGGCATTACTTCTTTGACTTCGTCTTTGTAGCGGCGCAAGGATTCTATTTCGCCGGTATAAACAACGACACTATCGCGCACTAAGCGTATTTTGGTGTCGCGGGCAACTTTACCTTCGGTAACAAAGCATCCGGCAACTGTGCCTATTCTGCCTTCTTTAGTAATTTTAAACACTTCGCGCACCTCAATATTACATACAAAACGTTCTTCAAATTTAGGTTCAAGCAGGCCTTCCATAGCTGCTTTTATTTCGTTGATGGTTTCGTATATAATACTGTACAAACGAATATCAATACTTTCTTGTTCGGCCTTTTTGCGGGCGGTTGGCACTGGCCGCACATGGAAGCCAATAATAATAGCATCGGAGGCGCTGGCTAATAAAACGTCACTTTCTATGATTGCGCCTACACCTTTGTGAATAATGCGCACTTGAACTTCTTCGGTTGATAATTTTTGCAGCGAATCGCAAAGGGCTTCTACCGAGCCGTCCACGTCTCCTTTCACTATTAGGTTTAATTCTTTGAAGGTGCCTAAAGCTAAACGGCGGCCAATTTCGTCGAGGGTAATATGTTTTTTGGTGCGTTGTGCTTGTTCGCGCAAAATTTGTTCGCGGCGGGTAGCAATTTCTTTTGCGTCACTTTCGGTGGCCATTACGCGCATACGGTCGCCGGCGGTAGGTGCGCCGTTAAAGCCCAAAACGGTAACGGGTGTTGATGGGCCTGCTTTTGTTACTTTAGCACCGCGCTCGTTAAACATTGCTTTTACTTTTCCGAAATAAGAGCCTGCCATTATTACATTGCCCACTTTTAAGGTGCCGCTTTGCACTAATACGGTAGATACATAACCACGTCCGCGGTCTAATGATGCTTCAATAATTGCGCCTACGGCCATCCGGTTGGGATTTGCTTTTAGTTCGAGCATTTCGGCCTCGAGCAAAATTTTGTCTAAGAGTTCGTTTACACCGGTGCCTTTTTTTGCTGATATTTCTTGGGTTTGGTATTTGCCACCCCATTCTTCTACTAACAAGTCCATATTTGCTAATTGTTCGCGTATGCGTTCGGCATTAGCTTCGGGTTTATCCATTTTATTAAAGGCAAATATCATGGGTACGCCAGCTGCTTGTGCATGACTTATGGCTTCGCGGGTGGTAGGCATTATACTGTCGTCGGCAGCAATTACAATCACGGCAATATCTGTTACTTTAGCACCACGTGCGCGCATGGCGGTAAAAGCTTCGTGGCCGGGTGTATCTAAAAAAGTAATTTGGCCGCCGTCTTTGGTAGTTACTTCATAAGCGCCTATGTGTTGGGTTATGCCACCCATTTCTCCGGCTACTACGTTGGCGCTGCGTATGTAGTCAAGCAATGATGTTTTACCGTGGTCAACGTGCCCCATGATGGTTACAATAGGTGGTCGGGCCATAAGTTCGTTGGGGTCTTCTTCTTCTTCTTCACTAAAGGCATCGTCTTCTTCGGCGATGGTTATAAATTCTACTTCAAAATCAAACTCGGCGGCTACAATTTCAATTAATTCGGCATCTAAGCGTTGGTTTATTGAAATCATGTGGCCTAAGGTAAAGCATGCTGTTATAATTTCCGAGACGGTTACATCCATTAATTTGGCTAATTCGCTGGCTGTGATAAACTCGGTAACGCGCAAAATTTTTGTTTCGGCCTGTTCGGCCATTTCGCGTTGCTTGATTTCTTCTTCGCGGCGTTGTTTTTTTTGTTGTTTAGCTTTTTGGCTGCGACCTCCACCGCGTCCGGTACCGATTTTAGTAATGGTAATGCGCATTTTGTCTGTGACATCGCGGTCAGAAATTCCATTCTCACCTTGCGATTTACCTTTCTTTTTATTACGCCCACCACCATAATTTGCATTTCCAGCTCCGGCGTTGTTGTTGGAAGTATTACTATCGCCGGTATTATTAGGACGGTTTTGCTGCTGCGGTTGTTGGCGGTTAGCTTTTTTAATCAGCTCCTTTTTAACACGAGCGCCGGTTTCGACATTTTGCCCGCTACCATCTACTGAAACTGCGCCGCTAACTGTGTCGGGTTCAATGGGTTTAACAATACGCTTGCGTTTTCTTTTGCGTTTGCGTTCGCCCGCAGCGTTGTTTTGTTGCTTGTCTGTTGTAGTTCCTAAGTCAATTTTGCCTTTTACGCTAAGCCCTTTAAGTTGGGGGGTAGCACCTCTTATTAGTTCTGGCTCGGCGGGTGGAGTTGGTTCTACGGGTGTAGTAATAGTTTGCGGTGGCTCAGTGGGTGGGGTAGGGGTTATAGTTGGCGTATCTAAAGGCAGGACAAGTTGTTTTTGTTTATCCTGATCGGGCTTTTCTTTGGTTTGGTCGTTGGGGGTTTTCTTTTTTTTTCTTTCTCTTTCTGTTGGTTTTTGCTTTCTACGTTTGGATTAACATTCTTTTTTTCTGTGTTTTGTTTGCCTTTTGGCTGTTGATTTTTTTTATCGGTGTCGTTTTTATCGAGAGCATCGAGGTCAATTTTTCCTACAACTTTATAGGTGCTTTTATTAGTAACTAATTCTTGTTCTTGCTCTATTTTGGCCTCAGTATTGGTTGGTGCTACTTCCTCTTTCTGTTTAATCTCTTCCTGTTGTTGCTGAGGTTTATTTTCTTTTTCAACTACGGCATCAAGGTTGTTAGATTGTTGGCTCGTTGTTTCGGTGGTATTTGAGTCGATTGGCTGGGTTGTTGGTGTTTGTTTTTCAGTTTTTTCGGTAGATATGTCTTCACTTAGCTTTCCGGATTCGGTATTTATTGTTGTTGTAGTTGTTTGGGTTATGGGTTCCTCATTTTGTATTTGTTTGCTCTTGGTTTCTTCGGGTTCGGTTTTTGTTTCGGTATGAGGTACAGTTGTTTCGGTATCTGGTGGCAGTTCAACTTGCTGATGCTGTTGAGGTTGTTCGGTTAGGGCTGGCTTGTCGGATTCAGTTTGTTGATTATTTGTAATAATATTGGGGGTAGCAACGGGGGTATTTGTCCCTGTTGTTATAGGCTCGGGTTTACGGGTAGTAGTACTTAAAGTAATTTGGTGCGCTTTATCTTTTAGTTGCGCATCTTTTTTAAATTCGGCAAGCAATACTTCGTACATCTGCGGCGTAATTTTGGCCATTGGTTTTAATTCAACGTCAAAGCCTTTTTTACGCAGCAGTTCGCCTGCTGTTTCGTAGCCAATATTTAATTCGGTAGCTGCTTTAACTAACCGATTTGGAGTTTCTGCCATGAAGGATATTTATATAAATTGGTCGTTTTTTAAGTTATAAAATTAGGGGTTTATTTATTTATCAGTTCTAAATTTTAAATTTTATTTAGTTGTTTAATCTTTTAATCTTCGTTTTGTTCATTGTCTTCAAATTCGGCTTTCAGTATGCTTAATACATCCTCAATAGTTTCCTCTTCTAAGTCCGAGCGGCGCAATAACTCATCTGCGCTAAGGTTTAAAACGCTACGGGCTGTATCGCAGCCGATACCTTTAAGAACATCAATAATCCATTGGTCAATTTCATCGGCAAATTCATCCAAATCAATATCATAATCATCAGCCTCGTCGTCCGATTCGCGGTAAACATCTATTTCGTAGGCGGTTAGTTTGCTGGCCAGTCTGATATTGATACCGCCTTTACCAATGGCTAATGATACTTGTTCGGGCTTTAAATAGGCCGATACTCTTTTTTTATTTTCGTTCACTTCTATCGAGTAAACCGTTGCAGGTGTTAAAGCTCGCTGAATAAAAAGTTTAGTATTATTAGTATAGTTTATAATGTCAATATTTTCGTTTCGCAACTCGCGCACTATGCCATGTATGCGCGAACCCTTCATACCTACGCAAGCACCAACGGGGTCAATACGGTCGTCAAATGATTCAACGGCTACTTTGGCGCGTTCACCTGGTTCGCGGGCTATTCGGCGTATGGCAATTACACCGTCAAATATTTCGGGCACTTCAATTTCGAGTAGTTTGGCTAAAAAGGCGTTATCTGTTCTCGATAAAATAATACGTGGGGTATTATTGCGCAGTTCAACTTTTTTTACAATAGCTTTAACAGTATCTCCTTTTTTGTAGTTATCGGTTTTTATTTGTTCAGTTCGGGGCAATAACAATTCGTTGCCGTCGTCGTCTAAAATCAGCAGTTCGCGTTTCCAAGCCTGGTAAACCTCGCCGGTTACAATTTCGCCAATTCTTTCGTTGTATTTTTTTAAAAGTTCCTCTCTTTCGAGTTCCATTATCCGCGACATCAAGGTTTGGCGGGCAGCTAATACCGAGCGGCGGCCAAACGAGTCTAAGGTAATGGGTTCGTACAATTCTTCGCCTATTTCTAAGTCGGGTTCTTTTTGGGTAGCTTCGGTATAACCAACTTGTGTATTTATATCTTGTACTTCATCGTCGGCTACAATTTGCCTGCGATGCCAAATTTCAAGGTCGCCCTTTTCGGTATTAACAGTAATTTCAAAAATTTCATCCGAGCCGTATTTTTTCCGGAGTAAGGTTTTAAAAACATCTTCTATTACCCGCATTAACGTGGGGCGGTCAATACTTTTAAACTCTTTAAACTCCGAAAAAGAATCAACTAAGCCTATATTGTGGTTACTCATGACTACTATTTGTGCGTTTGGGGTTAACTAAAAAAATATTCATGGGTGTTTTTTATTTAATTTATTGTTTGTTTGTTTGTTTGATGTGGTTAAAAATAAACTAATTATTAATTAAAAGTTATTTTCTTTTTAGTTTGTAGTATATCTGAAAAAGATATTTCGTGATTAGTGGTTTTAGGGTTTTTATCGATGGCTTTTTTTAAGGATATTTTTTTCTCCGGAACTGCCAAAACGATATTTTCGGCGGCAACAAATTGCAAGATGCCTTCTATTTTTTCTCCGCTTATTAAAGTAACCTGTACTTCGCGGCCTATATTTTTGGTGTATTGCCTTACTACTTTAAAGGGGTTGCCCATGCCTGGAGATGAAACCTCAAGTACATAATCCTCCGGAACAAAATCGGCGGCATCTAAAAAAGGTTCTAAATATCGGCTAATGGCGGTGCATTTATTTAAATCCATGTTTTCGTCACAATCGGCATACACCTCAATTTTTTTCCCTCCGGTTCGTATTTCTACTAAAAAGCAATTGGTTTCGGCAAAATAAGTGGCCAAATGGTCGGTTATTAATTGTGTTACTTGTTCGGGTATCATATTTTGATTTTAATATTATACCACTTTTCAGGTATAATAAACAAAATAGGGGACTTAGCCCGTCCCCTATTTTCTCAAATTCCGAGTGCAAAGGTACGATATTTGTTTTTGTTTGCCAAATTATTTTTTTGCAATAATATGTTATTTTTAATCTAATCGGTTTCTTTTAAATGCCATATCAAGGCGTTTTTTATAATATTGGGGTTTTGCCAAACAAGAAAATGATTTTCGTTGGGTAAAATTTGCATATTTACTTTGCAGGCATTAGTAAGTTGTTGTTGAGCAAACTGTGCATTTTCGGCTGGCACCAAAAAATCGGCGCTGCCTTGCAAAATGGTTGTACGCTGGGTAACTGTTGGCCAAAGTGGCAACATAGTATTTAGCTCGCGGTAGGCATAGCGTATTTCGCGGTTCGAGGCTGCCAACGAGGGTGGCACAAACCAGCGCAAGGGTATATTGTCTATAAATGGTCGCCACCATTCGCGGGGTTCAAGGTTGGGGGCTACGCTGCCGGCAACAATTACCAAATCGCTGACCAACTGCGGGTAATCCATAGCTAACCGCACTATTAATGGCCCACCTAACGAGTGGCCTACCAATATAGTTTTTGCGTTATGAAACCTTTCGATAGCGGGAGCAATTAATTTTGCTTGCTCCTTAAACGAAGACTCGGCAACGCCAAACCCCGAGTAGCCAAAGCCCGGCCTGTCTATTGCAATCATTTGCGCTTGTTGCAGTAAGGAGGTGTCGGCCAAAAAATTGGCAAAATTATCTAACGAGCCGGGCGAGCCATGTATAAATACAATAAGTGGTTTAGTGGTATCGCCAATATGGGCGTAGTGCATATTGCGGTTTTCGACCGTATAGTTGTAAAAATCAGGTGGTTCTATGTTTTTTCTGGTAAATTGTTTTTGCAGCACTTTGTCGGCGGTACGAAAAGTAAAACATCCGGAAAATTGCACTAATAGAAACCAAACAAAAGCTAAAAAGCCAACAATTTTAAAACTTTTCTTTATAAATTTCATTTTAATACAGATAAAACATTCCGACTTTCAGCAAGAAAAAGAAGAGTGGAAACTTAAAAAAACTTGTCTGCTTTGTTTCCGGATAGCTATAAAAAAAACGATTCAAAGAGCAAAATTACCTTATTTTCCGGAAAGGATAAAAACAATACATCGCCACAATTCTGTTTTGGACCAAAAAAATGGCTAAAATGCTTTGTTGTTTCTAATATTATTAGTAATTTTGCCTCAAATTTTAGCAATAAGGCTTTTTACACCCTTAAATTAAATAAGTGGCCAAAAATACCCCTCCACCGCCCGATATTACCGCCCCCGCCGCCCACGACCACCAAACAGGCCCCTTAGCAGGCAAATACCAAACCTGGTTTTTAGACTATGCCTCGTATGTAATACTTGACCGCGCCGTACCCGCCATTGAAGATGGTCTTAAACCCGTTCAACGCCGTTTGTTGCACGCCCTAAAAAGTATTGACGATGGCCGCTACCACAAAGTAGCCAACGTAGTAGGCCAAACCATGCAGTATCACCCACACGGCGATGCCTCTATTTACGAAGCCTTAGTAAATTTAGGCCAAAAAGATTTGCTTATTGACACCCAAGGCAACTGGGGCGATTATAGAACGGGCGATACCGCCGCCGCCCCGCGTTATATTGAAGCGCGCTTGTCAAAATTAGCCCTCGAAATTGCTTTTCATGCCGATTTAACCGAGTGGCAACTTAGTTACGATGGCCGCAAAAAAGAGCCGGTAACCTTGCCCATGAAATTTCCGCTGTTATTAGCACAAGGCGTTGAAGGGATAGCCGTAGGTTTGGCCACCCGTATTTTACCGCATAATTTTAACGAATTAGTAGAGGCATCGATAAAAATTTTACAAAAAAAAACCTTTATTATTTATCCCGATTTTTTAACCAGAGGGTTGATTGATGTAGCCGATTACCGCGAAGGGCAACGCGGCGGCAAGGTGCGTGTGCGGGCGCGTATTGAATGTCCGGATAAAAAAACTTTAATAATACGCGACATTCCGTACGGCACCAACACACAGGGGCTAATAGACAGTATCATTAAAGCCAACGACAAAGGCAAAATTAAAATTAAAAAAGTTACCGATAATACAGCCAAAGATGTTGAAATTGTAATTGAACTAACGCCAGGCGTTTCGCCCGACGTTACAATAGATGCCTTATATGCGTTTACCGACTGCGAAGTGTCAATTTCGCCTAATTGCTGTGTAATTATTGACAAAAAGCCACATTTTGTAAGCGTAAACGACTTATTAAATTTCAGCACACAACACACCACCAATCTATTAAAACGCGAGTTAGAACTAAAACTAAACGACCTGCGCGAAAAATTACATTTTGCCTCGTTAGAGCAAATTTTTATCGAAAAACGTATTTATCGCCGTATTGAAGAGTGTGAAACCTTTGAAGCCGTTATCGAAGCTATTCAATCCGGATTAAAACCCTACACTAAAAATTTTATCCGCGTTGTAACACGAGACGACATCATCCGGCTAACCGAAATCAAAATTAAACGCATCTCTAAATACGATTCTTTTCAGGCAAACGAGGCTATAAAACAGCTGCAAGCCGATATTTCCCAAACTGAACACCACTTAACACACCTAACCGATTTTGCCATCGCGTATTTTAAAAATTTATTAACCAAATATGGTAAAGGCCGCGAACGCCGCACCGAAATTCGAAGTTTCGATACTATAAAAGTTCGGCAGGTTGCCCTTGCCAACGAAAAACTTTATGTTAATCGTACCGATGGTTTCATGGGTTATGGCCTTAAAAAAGATGAATACGTTTGCGACTGCTCAGATATTGACAATATTATTGTAATTCGCAAAGACGGCAAATTAATTGTAACCCCCATTGGCGAAAAAGTATTTGTAGGCAAAGATATTTTGCATATTGATGTGTGGCGGCAAAACGACGAACGCCGTACTTATCATATAGTTTATTTAGATGGCAAAACAGGGCAAAGTTTAGTGAAAAGATTTAACGTTACCGCTGTAACCTACAAACGCGAGTACGATATAACACAAGGCACGCCAAACTCAAAAATTTTATATTTATCTGTACACCCCAATAGCGAGGGCGAGGTAATTAGCGTGCAACTTTCGCCTACCAGCAACGCCCGCAACAAACAACTCGAATACGATTTTACCGATTTAGAAGTGCGCAACCGCAATACCAAAGGTAATTTGCTTACTAAATACCCTGTACGCAGCGTCAAACAAAAAGAGGTAGGCAGTTCAACTATTGGCGGGCGTAAAATTTGGCTCGACGAAAAAATTGGTCGCCTTAACACCGAAGGGCGCGGGCAATTGCTCGGCGAGTTCGATACAGGCGATACCATTTTAACCATTTACCAAGACGGCAATTACGAAATGACCGATTTTGAATTAACTAACCGCTACGAAATGGATAAATTAGTGCTGATAGAAAAACATCAACCGGATAAAATAATAAGTGCTGTTTATTTGAACAAAGAAAAAGCCGACTGGTTTGTTAAACGCTTCCGGATTGAAACAGCCAAACTCAATGAAAAATTTTGTTTTATTGGCGAAACCAAAGGCTCGGCACTTGAATTGGCAACTACCGACCCCGACCCCGTTGCCGAATACATTTATTTAAAGAAGAAAGGCGGAGAGAAATTGACAAATTTGCTTATTTTTAACGAATTTATTGACGTAAAAGGCTGGAAAAGTATGGGCAACAAACTATTTATTTATAGTTTAAAAGATTTGCGCTTACTAACCGAAGTCGAAAAACTCAAAAAAATACCTACTATAAGTTTAACTGCTGCCCAAACTCACAAAACTACTTCTAATAATACACCTATTATTGCCCCAAACCCGGATAAAATTATTGACGGTGAGCAAGGTAGCCTGTTTGGGTAAATGTTTTGGCTCTCTCCAAAATAGTAACCCACCCCCCTAACCCCTACGAGGAGCTAATCTTGTAGGGGTTAGGGGGAGTAAGCACCAACCTCGCCCACCAAACTAACCATCAACCCCAACTACACCCATTTAATACGCCAAGGCGTAGCCTTTGAAATGTTTAACACCCAAGGGCAGTCGGTTAAAACCGTTCCTTTATCATCGGGAGGGGAAACAACCACCTTTACCACCGGCAACCTAAACATCCGGAATATATTACTGCCGCCTTCAAAACCATCCGGAAATGGCGGGGTTAAGCTCCTGCTCTACTAATTTTACCTCTTTGAGAGGCTAAACGCAAGTTACATAGCCCAGAATTTAAATTGTGGGCTATGTAATTCTAAGCAATTTACAATTAAAAATAAACGCCTACCCGCAAGCCAATATTCGAAGGTTTAAGTTTAACATCGTGGGCTTTGTCGTTAACAAGGGGCAAAAAGCCATGATGATAAACAAACCCACCGTAAGCAGTAGTACCGCCGGAGAGTTCGTAATCTAAGCCTATGCCTGCTTTTAAAGAAATATCAAGTAAATTGGTTAAATCTTTTGCTGGTTCGCTATCAACTGTTTTGACGTTGTTAATTTCGCGGTCGTAGCGCGAGCGAACGGTAACGCCCGGCACAACTCCAATTTGGGCTACAAAATTAAGTTTGTCTAATTTAGGTATTACTTTTCCGGTTTTAAGTTTTAGGCTCAACGGAACTTGCAAGGTTTGGGCGCGCACACTTGTTTCAACGGTTGTGTCCTTGCCCGATAAAACGGTATAACTGCCCCCGTTTGAGGTTACATATGCGCCGGTAGCAAAATAAGCACGTTGGTCGTCTCTCTTTTTAAAATCGAGCGATAAACCATAGCCAAAGCCCATCCGGCCGGATTTGCTGTCAACGGTATCGGCAGTGCGTAAAAAATCGTAAACAACAGAGGCGTTTAAGCCAAAACTAACTTGGGCTTGTGTAAGATGTGCGGTAGCGAACAGACATACAACTACCAAAAACATTTTTTTCATGAATTTACTAAAGTTGGGTTTGATAAGTTAAATTGTAAAATACGATGCAACAATTTTACGACATTTTTTGTTAGTTGCACCCAAGCAAAGTAATAATAACTCGTTTGCTTGAATTAATTTTGTGCTTTAATAAAATAATTAGTAATTTACCGTCTATTCAGACCCTTTATGCCAACCAAAGTCACTTCAAATACTGCCAATTGTTTAGTTGTTTGCTTTGCATTTTGCCTAATAATAGCCCTTATTTTTAGCAGTAGTAGTTGTAATCAAAAACAGCCTGATACCACCGCAAATACAGCAAATAATACTAACAGCAGCCAAATTAAAATTAAACGATTTGAGCAAGCCCTGTTTACGGTTGATACGAGTGCTGGCAATTATGTGCCAAGCGTAAAGGCATTAATTCAGCAATATCCGGATATTTTTCCGTTATTTTCCGAGCAAATAATGCAATGGGGGGGCATAAACGACCCCGGCGAAAATTATCTTTACGCCTTAAAAGGATTTATCTCTAATTCCGATGTACGTGGGCTTTACCAAACCACCCAAGAAAAATTTCCAAACCTATCCCAACTCGAAGCCGAACTTACCGCAGCATTTGCAAACTACCAGCGTTTGTTTCCAAATCGAAGTATTCCAAAGCAAGTATTTAGCCATATATCAACTTTTGGGCCTGCCGTATTAACCGTTGATAGCGCCATGTTAGGTATAAATTTAGATATGTTTTTAGGCCGGAATTTTGATGTTTACCGGATGCGCGAAGTTAATATTCCGGAATACCTGTCGCGCCGTGCCGAGCCTCCCTACATAACGCCTATGGCTATGCAAGCTTATTTACAAGGCATTTTCCCAATTGCTCCCTCAGAGAAAGATAAAAGCAGCCTAAAACTAATTGACTACATGGTTTACCAAGGCAAAATTCTTTATTTATTAGATGCCGTTTTACCCAAAACCCCCGATACCCTAAAAATTGGTTATACCGCCCAGCAACTTGAATGGTGCCAACAAGAAGAAGCTAATATTTGGACATTTTTTATTGACAAAGAACTGCTCTTTAATGCCAATTACCACGACTTTTTTAAATTTGTAAACGAGGCCCCCACTACCAATGAAATGCCGCCCCAATCGCCCGGAAAAATTAGTGCATGGGTGGGCTGGCAAATTATAAAAGCCTATCTCAAACAAAACCCTAATGCAGCTAACAACCTCAGCGAATTAATGCGCCTGCACAACAACGGGCAGCAAATTTTAACTGAGTCGAAATACAAACCTAAATTAGAATAAATTTGCTCAACATCAGTCCAATCATATTGCAATTTGATACAAGGTAAAAAAATTTTATTAGGCATTTGCGGCAGTATTGCTGCCTACAAAGCGGCAGTTTTAGCGCGTTTATTAGTAAAACACGGTGCTCAGGTGCGTGTTATAATGACACCCGGTGCTTGTTCGTTTATTACGCCGCTTACCCTGTCAACTCTTACAAACCACGAAGTTATAACCCAATTTTATAACTCCGACACTGCTGTTTGGAACAATCATGTTCATTTAGGGTTGTGGGCTGATGTAGTGCTAATTGCACCCGCCTCGGCAAGTGTTATGTCGCGGTTGGCAACCGGCCTTTGCAACGATGTTTTAGCTGCCACCTACCTCTCGGCCCGGTGCCCTGTTGTTTTGGCTCCGGCAATGGATGTTGATATGTGGCATCACCCGGCTACGCAAGCTAATATTGCCAAACTAAAAAGCTATGGCAACCATATTATACCCGTGGCGCATGGTTTTTTGGCAAGCGGATTGGTAGGCGATGGGCGTATGGCCGAGCCCGAAGAAATTGTAACTTATTTAGAGACATTTTTTATGCGGCAACAGCATCCGGATATTATAGCTAAATTATCCGGAAAAAAACTCCTTATCACCGCCGGCCCTACCTACGAGCCAATAGACCCTGTTCGTTTTATAGGCAATAGGTCATCGGGCAAAATGGGCATTGCCTTAGCCCAAACCGCAACTGCCTTAGGCGCACAAGTTACCTTAGTATTGGGGCCAACCAATTTACGGCCACAACCAGCTGATAATTTAACGCTAATTACAGTCGAAACAGCCGATCAAATGTATCAAGCAGCTATCAAATTATTTGGGCAAACACAAATTGCAATTTTATCGGCTGCCGTTAGCGATTATACCCCTGAGCAGGTGAGCGAACAAAAAATTAAAAAAACCGAAGGCGGCCTTACCATTCCTCTAACTAAAACCGCCGATATTTTGGCCTATTGTGGCCTACATAAAAAAGCCGGGCAATTTGTAGTAGGCTTTGCCTTAGAAACAAACGATGAAGTAAGCTACGCTCAAAAAAAATTACAAATCAAAAACGCCGACTTAATTGTACTAAACTCGCTGCGCGATGCCGGCGCTGGTTTTGGCCATGATACCAATAAAATAAGTTTTATTTTGCCAAATGCTGCACCCATAGCCTTGCCTTTATTGCCTAAAACAGCGGTTGCCTTAGAAATATTAGACAAAATTGCCGATTCAATTGCTTGAAAATTAGCTTAAACAAACCTATTTTGACCAAAATAAACATCATTACTTTAAACTTAGGAGGTTCATTTATTTTTTTAAATCCGGATTATACTGCTAAATTCTAAAAAAAGTAAATTGTTAAAACGAGTTTAACCTTGTTCACTTAAAAATTTGGCTAAATGGATATTAAACTCATCGGGGCGCTCCATCATGGGTGCGTGGCCGGTTTTGTCCATCCATATTAGTTGGGCGTTTGGCAACAATTTTTTAAACTCGTCGGCTACAAATGGGGGGGTAACATTATCGTGTGTGCCCCAAATTAGCAAGGTTGGCACTTTAATAGCAGGCAGTTGGTCTTTCATATTATAGCGTATAGCCGATTTTGCAACCGACACCACCCTAATTGCATAATCTAAACGGTTTACAATATCATATACTTCATCTACTAGTTCTTTGGTGGCGGTATTAGGGTCGTAGAAAGTTAAGGCTGTTTTATTTTTAATGTACTCGTAGTCGCCCCGCCTTGGAAAAGTATCGCCAAATGAGTTTTCAAATAGCCCCGAGCTACCCGTTAATATCAAACTTTTAACCAAGTGTTGTTGCCTTAAAGTGAACAACTGTGCTATGTGCCCACCTAACGAGTTGCCCAGCAAATTTATTTGCGTGTAGCCTTTATGCGCTACAAACCGCTCTACATAATCTACCAAATCATTAATACCGGGGCGAAATTTTTTCGAGTCGTAAATGGGTAAAATAGGCACTACAATTTTATAGGCGTGGCCAAAATGGTCAATTAATCCGGCAAAATTGCTTAGTGCGCCAAACAAACCATGTAGCAACATTAATATTTTACCTTCGCCTTGCTCAACGTATTTAAACTCGCCCTCGTGCTGTAT
Source organism: Sphingobacteriales bacterium (assembly GCA_016706405.1). Taxonomy (NCBI): domain Bacteria; kingdom Pseudomonadati; phylum Bacteroidota; class Sphingobacteriia; order Sphingobacteriales; species Sphingobacteriales bacterium. The sequence continues at coordinate 261,394 of JADJJT010000002.1, read as the reverse complement.
TGATAACTGCATATTGTATTATTATTTATTGGATGGTAGTTATAACTTTTTTATAGCGTTTAAAAACAAGGGGTAAATATACAAAAAATATAAACCTCGCTGCTATTGTTTGTTGGCAAAGCAGCTATATCCGGATAAAAAATGTAGTTTAACAGCCCTTACACCTCGATTTATAAAGAATTTATCAAGGTTTGTAAAAAATTCCATATTTCTGTTAAAGCTGGTACAACTGCGTTAATTGTTATAACTGGCAAAGGTTGTACCAACTGGTATAAACTTGACTGTGCGAGATAGGCGCTAATTAAACCCAAATTATTAAGCACGTTTAATGCCCAAGCGGTAGCCAAAACAAAACAAAACGCCCAAAATAGGAGGCCTAAAAATCGATTTACCCAACGCATACTGCGCGAGTTTACATAATAACCAACCATAGACACAAACAACCTAAAAGCAGTTATAGCTAAAATGCCAGTAATTATAGCTGCCAATACTGGTGAAGCCATATTGCCTAAGCCTATTGCTTTTAAAGCTACAACACCCAAATACCAACATTTAAGGGTAAAAATTACAATAAGCACCCATTTCAGTATATTTAACAAAGGGCCGGCAAGTCCGGTATAAAACCCTTTAAATACACCCATAAAAAATGCCGCTAAAATTACAATGTCTATAGGGTTCACTAATAACTGTCTAATTGGTGAATGAGCGTATATTAAATAGGTCTAATCAAAAAATTGGCTATTTCGTCCCATGATTTTGGCCGTAGTACTACTGCTTGTTGCCATTTTGGTGGCAGTTCGGTATTGGCGTTATAGGGGTGCCAAAGCCATATAGCCCCAATGCCCAAGTTGGCGGCCAAGCCCACGTCTGCGGGGCTGTCTCCAATAACAAACGAGTTTTTGTAGTCAAAATCAGGGTTGTTTGCATAATGTTGCACTCTTCCGGTAAAAGGTTTGCGGGTAGGCAACTGTTCATGTGCGTAGCTACGGTCAATACATTGTTCAACAAAACAAATTCCGGCATTTTTTAACGTATCCATTAAATGTTGATGGATGGGAAAAAAATCGTTTTCCGGATAAAACGGAGTACCTAACCCATCTTGGTTGGTAACTAATACGAGGTCATAAAAATTCCGGATAAGTAGTTGTTGTAGAACAGGAATCACATTGGGTAATAGCTGTAATTGTTGTAAACTTCTTATCCGGAAATCATTTCCTTGCGGCTCATGAATTAAAGTACCATCTCGGTCAATAAATAATATTGGGCGCATTTAATTGTTGAAAAAAAGATATTTCAATCGCAATCTCGTCATTATTTATTTATTTTACTCATCGGTTTCCTGAGGAGGTAGTGGCACGTTTGGGTCGGTTATCTCGTACCGTTTTACCCGAATCTTTGTAATTCATTGGCTGTGCGTTCAATACGGAGTAGTTGTTCATATTGTAATTCCAAACGCTATATGGGTTTAGGCGCATATCATAGCTATTGCTGTTTACCGCCATACTTGTCGTTTTGTTGCGCAACGAATTGTAGTAGGTCATAAACAAACCAACTTTGTTTATGGGCAAATTTAGCGCGTAAGGTTTTGTGGCAAATGGAATTAAGCCATCGAGCAGTGCTGGGTTTAAGAAGCGCAATTCATCGTAATCCATATCAATATTTTTTGCTGCTTCGGCCAACGAAATTGGCAGATTGCGCACTTGTACGGTATCGGTTAAATAAAATAGATAAGGGGGGTTATTATGTGCAATATCGTGCTCTAAATGGTAATTGATAATGTAATTAGCGGCAATAAACAAGGGAAGATAGCCTTGGTTGTCGGGAGGCAAAAAACGTATTACTTCCCAAAAATTGCGGCTCGATGTTTCGCGCAGGGCTTTATCTACGGCTCCCTCGCCACTATTAAAGGCTGCTATTGCTAAATACCAGTTTTGGTAACGCTCATATAAGTATTTTAAATGTTTGGCGGCTACTTCACTGGCTAATATCGGGTCGCAGCGTTCATCAACATACGAGTTTGTTTCTAAACCATAGCGTTGTGCAAGCCGGTACGGAAGCATCCACATGCCCATACGGCCATTTTCAGAGCGGGCATTTGGCGACATAGCCGATTCAATTACCGGAATACATTTTAACTCAATAGGCAGGCCATGTCTTGCCAATACCTCTTCGACCATTGGAAAATAATGAGATGCACGGCCCAACATGCGGCTTACCTGGTCGCGTTTTGAGCCAACGTACAAATCTATAAAGTATTTTACATATTCATTATACTCCATTGGAATAACAGTTGGCAATACGGCTAACCTTTGGGCATAGATGTTTGTAGGATATAATTGAAGGCCATGTGTATTTTGACGACTGTAACCTTCAAATAATGGCGCTTGCGCTAAACTGTGCTGCTCAATATAATTTGCATAAATTAGGTCTTCGTTCAAATGGTCTATATCTGCCGATGCTGTTAAAGTCATGGCATCCCAATCAAATTCACCACCTAATAATAATTTTTTAGCCGGTTTTGATACTGCCGGCTGTGAAACGGCTTTGGGTGGTGTTACAGCAGCGGTTGGTGTGGTTGTTGCGGTAGTTTTATTAGTATTGGCCGCAATAGTTGTTGTTGGTTGGATAGTATTGTTTTGCTTGGATTCGGTTGGCAAACTGGTTATTACCTGATTCAATGGCGCTTGTGCCGGTTGGGTAACGTTCCATTTTTGTTGGCCCGATTTAGCATCTATGGCATATAATGAGGCATCGCCACAGCAGGTAAAATACAAACCGCCTTGTTTGTAGGTCATTTGACTGCAATTACCTCCGGTTGGAATTTTCCAAAGTATTTGGCCGTTTTCTGAGTCAAAACAATACAAACTGTCATTATTACAGTTGGCAAAAATTTTATCAATTTCAGAAACTAACAAAAGTCCGGAATTTACAAAATCACTTTTAAGTGTTTGCGTCCAAACTAAATTACCTGTTTTGGATTCTTGGCAAGTAATTTTTAAACCAATGGCCGAGTAAACCTTATTTTGGCCAACAATTGGTGTTTGACTACAAGCGTCTGTAGTTGATATTTTATTCGGGTTTAGTGTTGCCGGTGTTGATGAGCGGTCAAAGGGGTTTTCGGGCACCAAGGTTGGGGCATCAGAATTGGTGAATTTTGATTTTGCTTGTGTATTACCACTCTGCTGGCCATAGGTCATCACCATCATGTTTGGGGCAAGCCATAATACTAATAGAACAACCCAAATTAAGCAATATTGGGTAAACCGTGGGCAAAAATTGCCTTTAAAAACAAACATAAGAAGGTAAGTTTTAAACTTTTTAAAATTTGACTAAGGTGTTATGGCGCACTTTTACTTTTTACATTTTTTTTATTATCGTTTTATAATAAAAAACTAAGTTTTGTTGGCAAAGATAAGGTTATTATACTAAAATTTGTACGAAAAAATTTTTTCTAAAAATATTTTTGCTCAAAAATATTAAGGCACCGGATCATGGCCATGCCCCCCCCACGGGTGGCAACGCAATATACGCCGCAAAGCCATAAAGCCGCCTTTAAACGGCCCATATTTTTTAATTGCCTGTGCTGCATACCGCGAGCAAGTGGGGGTGTACCGGCAAGATGGCCCTAATAAAGGCGAAATAAACAGTTGATAAACTTTAATAAGCAATAAAAAAATACTGCTCAACAGCCAATTAATTGGTTTAAATAATTGGTTTATTAGTTTCATCATCTAATAATATAGATTTGTTTACAATACAGTTTTGGTAAACATGTGTTAAAAGATGAGCAACTATGTTGACAATTTGTTCAAAAGGCAATAATTTAGGTGCTACATAGCACAAAGCTATAATAATTTTAGGTAATGGTTCGCTATAAAGTACCATACCACCCTCGTTAATGTACTGACTATTGTTATGCTGGGGTGAAAGCAGGTTTTGGTTTAACCTAAATGCTTCGCGCAACAAACGTTTTGCCCTGTTGCGGGCTACTGCATGACGAAAATAACGTTTAGGCACTACAAATAAAACTTGAAAATCAAGCATTTGCCGGGCTGGGGCCGCGCTCCAAATTATTTTTACCGGATGCAGTTTTTTTGCCTTTCCATTTTCAAACAGGTTGGTAATTGCAGTTTTATTCTTTAAACTAACCTTGCGCTGTAGTGGGTATTTTTTCAAGCTGGTTCGATGATGTTTTTTTAGAGTTAAAAAATATCCGGATAAAAAAATGTGCCACGCACAAGAGCAAAAATAAAGCTGATAACGAATAAGTTTAAAATCAAAACTACTATTGTCCTATTTCTATACAATATTAAACAAATATTTTCGAGGTAATATTGCTTTGTACAACTTGTTTATTTATTGAAATTTAATGGCTTTTACGGGTTCTATTTTTGTAACTAACCAGGTTGGCAACAGCAATACTAAAACACAAATAAGCAGCGTACCAATATTTAAGACGGCTATAGCAAACCAATCAATAGCAATTGGGGCGGTGCTAATATAATACGACTCTTCGGGCAGGGTAATAAATCCAAATTTTTGCTGCAACCAACAAAGCCCTAATCCGGCAATATTGCCCAAAACAAGCCCTATGCTTGCAATAATGGCGGCATTATACAAAAATATCTTTCTTACGCTCCAGTTTGTTGCGCCCAAGGCTTTTAGTACGCCAATCATATTAGTTCGTTCTAAAATTAAGATGAGCAAAGCTGTAATCATGTTTATAACTGCAACAATTAGCATGAGTACGATAATTACCACCTCGTTCATGTTTTGCAGGTTTAGCCATTCAAAAATATTAGGGTCAATACTTTTTAGGTTTTGGGCAATTTGGTCTTGTGGAACTATATTGTAAATGGCATCGCTGGTGGCATCCAATTGATTGATATCGTTTAAAAAAACCTCAAATCCGCCAATATCTTGGGGCTGCCATCCTTCGTTTAGTTTTTGGATATGTTTAATATCAACCAATGCGTATCGCTCGTCGTATTCTTCCATGCCTGTATTATAAATGCCGGCAATAATAAACCTGCGCGCACGCGGCGGGTTTTGAACAAAACGAACCGTTATACTGTCGCCAACCGAAAAGTGCATTCGGTTAGCTGTAATTTGCGACAATAAAATTAAATTGCTTTTTGAGGTGTCGTTAATAGTAAATGTTTTTCCGGATACTATATATTTTTCAAAAAATGACCAATCAAAATCAGTGTCAACACCTTTAAGAACAATTCCTTCAAAATTGCCTTCGGTGGTAATAATGCCGGCCTTACGCGCATAAGCCTGCACGTGCCTAATATTGGTCATTGTATCTATTGTAGTTAAGTAGGGCTGATTTTTGGCAATCGGTGCAGCATCATCGTAACCACCGCCACCTTTAAACGAGCTAATTTGTACGTGTCCTAAAAACCCAAATAGTTTATTGCTTATTTCGCGCTGAAACCCGTTTACCATAGCCGTTGCTATTATCATTACGCTAATAGAAAGTGCTACCGCCAAAATAGCAATACGAACAATAAACCCCGAAAAAGAGCGAAAATTGCCTAAAGCCATCCGGCGGGTTATAAACAAAGGTAAGTTCACGGTTTTAAAAAAGAATTAGCTTGTTCTTTTAAAGATATTTAGCCAGTACAAAAAGCGCAACAAAGTTACATCGTTAATTTAAGAGCTACAAACCAATTTTGTTTTAGTGGATAAAGGATAGCGAAACTTGGCTGCCAGTTCATTTTCCGGAAAAAAGAAAATAATAGAAGCTATAATTGTGTGGTTTTCCAAATTTCTTTCTTGATAATTCATTTAAATTAATTTTTTAGCAACCAGTTGTATAATGGTTTTCCTAAGGGTATTTTAGCAAAAAAGGAGTAATAATACCGCACATTAAGCCATCCTAATTTGGCAGCGCTTAGGTAAACAATTAATGTATATACAAATAACGATGCTACAAAACCCAAAAAAGAAAACGCAGCCTTACCCGCTATTAGGCGTATCGTTAAAGCAAGCACTACATAATACAATGCCTGTTTTATAATATTGCGCAGTGGTATGGTAGCCCATAGTGGTTGTTTAATAACTTGCATTGATTTTCGCAACAACAACAAATATAACAATGCGTTGGTGAGTAATAATGCTAATGCCCCCCCTTGTATATTTAAATAATGTATTAAAACCCAACTGACAAGCAAATTAAATAATAAAACTTGCCAATTAATACGCAATATTAACGACGCACTATTGGTAAGATTTAACACATCGGCATAATTGGTAATTTTAAATAACAATATTAAATTAGCTATAAAAAATATTGGTGTACTGTCAATGTATTTTTGGCCGTAGTACAAAGGCACAAAACAGGCCGCAAATACTAATAAAAATGCAATTACCGGATAAATTAAGGCGGCCGTTTGGGCAGCTATATCGCGCTTAAGCCTTATAAACTCGGCGATACGATTTTGCTGCAACATAATGGCCATGTCGGGTAATAAAATAGTGCCTACCGATATATACACATAACTTATTAAAGGCAATTCGGCTATGCCGTTTCTAAACAAGGCAAAAACTTCTGTCCCATAGTTCCAGCTTATAAGCTGTCCGGCAATTAGAATATAACAAAAGCTCAGGGTTTGAGTTATTGCTAACGGAAAACTTTGTTTCCAAGCTGGTTTTAATATAGACCATTCTATGGATGCCCCTTTAGCCAATAAGTGGCGCGGCATTGTGGCTAACCCATATATACCCTGAAACAGCGGCACTAAATAAAAACTAATGATAAGCGCTTCAACCGTATTATATACTTGTACGGCAACCAACATTGCCAACAACCTGATTAACGTACCCAACACCGACACACCCAAATAGTGTTTACTGTGTCTGTAATGTATTAAAGTATGGCAAATGGGATTTACCGCCATTTGAAGTGGCAAATGAAATGCGTACAAGGCAGTTAAATAGCCTAAATGAGGATTGTTAAAGACAATACTTGCAACCGGAGAAATAACTAATATTGCCCCCATACTAATAAGACCTAACAATATATACAAGGCCATAAACGACCTAAAAATAGTTGCATCCGGATATTGCTTGCGCGCCAAATACAACGAAAAAACAGTGGCTAAGCCTGTATTTGCCAAATTGCGCAGCAAATCAGATACCAACATAACCTGCCCATAAGTGCCATAATCTGCTTTACTAAGTGCCCTCGCTAACCAAGGGGTAAAGATAAACAGTAAACCCACGTTCAAAAACTGCCCAATTAGCAATAAGCCAACACTAACCGATTTTGAAGATGTTTGTTGCGCCATAAAATTAACAAACGAACGAACGAAACGAACTATTAACGCTAATTCTACTTAATCGCGGTGAGGCGGCAGGGGGGTATTAGTATTTGTTGAGGTGGTGGGCGTGGTGGTGGTGGTAGTTGCTGGTGGTGGTTGAGTTGGCGGTGGTGGTGTAGGCCGATTTTGGGTAGAATTAGTAGCAGTACTTTCAGGCAAACACGTGCCTACCGACAAATCGCGTGCTTTATTTAAAACAAGTATAAAGGACTCCCGGATTTTTGATGTGCGCTGAAAAATATTATCCATTTGGCAATGTGCAAAGCGCGCCACTGGCTCAATATACGGATAAACATTCGACTCCGCAGTGGTTTCTTTTTCTACCATCCGGCTATTTTCGGTAATATTGGTGGCTAAACTAAACAAATAAATTAAAGTGGCCATCCATGCTAATCCGCCCAATGCTTTTGCCAAATGAAACTCTTTGGCTTTATTGCCATAAACATAGGCTCGTTCTAAAATATAAAAAACCGAAAACCAAAATCCTATTTGCATTAAAAAAGCAATTATCGGAAAATAATTTGCAGAAATACGCCCTCCACCCGCCATTAACAAAATGCGGGTAAAAAAGGGGTAAAACATAATCGAGGCAGCAATGCTCGAAAAAAGTTTGAATAAAAAAAATAGGGTTCCACTAAAGTGTGGCTGCATTATTTTTACCAAACCAAAGCCAATAACGGCTATAAAAGCTATATCAAGTGGGTTCATATTTCAAGCGGCAAGTTAAAAAAATGTGGCGCAAACGCATTTGATAGGGAGGCGGTGGTAGGCATCGGGTAATTGTATAAATACAAAGTTTGATCCAGGTTGCTTGCAAAATATTTATTGTTTGCGCGCACACGAGTTTAGTTCGCAGCTTGTGTGTATATTTTATCTTAATAAATGCAAAGATACATTAAGATTTAGTAACTTATAGTTTAGTTGGTTAAAAAATTACATTTTTAGCAAAAAAAGCGATTACTACTGTAGCAGTTGCTTTACAGTTTCGGCTATGGTTTTACCATCGGCGCGGCCTGCAAATTGTTTGTTAGCCTCGGCAATTACTTTGCCCATTTCTTTGGGCGATGTAGCCCCAGTTTGGGCAATAATTTGTTTTAAGGCCGCGATTAATTCGTCGGAGGTAAGTTTTTGTGGTAAGTAACGTTCAATAATTTGCAATTCTTCGCGCTCGGTTTGGGCTAAATCGGGGCGGTTTTGTTGTACAAATATATTAATTGAGTCGTTGCGTTGTTTAGCTAATTTCGATAATATTTTAATTTCGTCGGCTTCGGTAAGGTCGCCGCTATTGCCTTCGCTGGTTTTGGCTAATAGTATGGCCGATTTAATGGCACGCAAACTGCGCAAAGCGGCTTGGTCTTTAGCGCGCATAGCCTCTTTAATGTCGTCGTTAATTTTAATTTCTAAAGACATAGATTTTGTAAGTTAGTAAAAAAATAATAATGTTAGAGCCTGTCTAAATTTTATTTTCTAATTCTATTAAGCATCAATTTTATCATGGCAAGTTGGATCATTGTCTGGCTCGTTTCGGTTTGGAACTCAAAGTCTTTACTCAATCTTCGATAGTTTTCGAGGCATGCAAAAGTTCTTTCAACAATCCATCTTTTTGGCAATACTCTGAATTTCGAGGCTGTATTCGATCTACTTACAACCTCAACCACCCACCCAAACGTTTTGCGGGTATTTTCAATTAACTCGCCTCTATACCCGCCATCAGCTACTATCTTTACCAATCTGCAAAACCTGCCTCTGAGGTCAGCTATAACCATTGGGGCTGATTTACTGTCATGCTCATTTGCCGCATGAACCACAACCGCTAAAAGTAGTCCCATTGTATCTACAATAATATGCCGCTTTCTGCCTTTAACTTTTTACCCCCGTCAATCCCTCTGCACAAGCCTCCGACGCTTGTTGTCTTTACGCTCTGGCTATCAATTATACCAACACTTGGCGATGAAGCCCTGCCTGCTTGCTTTCGAGTCTTATCCCTGAGTATTTCATGGATGAGTTCTATCGTCCCATCCTTCTTCCACTTGGTAAAATAGTAGTAAACAAGCTTCCATGACGGAAAATGGAACGGCAGCATGCGCCATTGACAGCCAGTTTAAGCAAATAGAACAGCGCATTAAAAATTTCTCTTAAACTGTGTTTTCGTTTCCGTTTGTCGTCTAAAATGCCTAATATTGCACTCCATTGACTATCGGTGAGACTGCTTGGGTAGGTTTTCATTTTACTTTATGTGTTTGATTTTCATAAAGCTATGAATTATTATTTAAACGTCAAACTGATAGTCTTTTATTCACATCTCTTTTAATAACTTTTTTCCTATCAATTTTTAGGACTGGCATGCCAATTTTTAATTTTTAGACAGTCTCTTATTCTATTTCTTATTTATACGTTATATGAATACCGGATGGTTATATATTTAGGCTAAATAGCAAAGACAATCTGAATGCCCTAAGCCAAGGGCAAAATTAATCATTTTTTCCGGATTTTATTTTTTGCCCCTGTAATGCTCTTTGGTTGTCTGCACAGACTTTAACATTTATCAATACCGCTAATTTTCTTAAAAAGTTCCCGTTTTTAGTATTATTTTGCCCTAACTGAAAGGTAAATAAATCAAAATCAAACAATATTTATATTATATGCTTTAATTTTATGGTCTAATAATTCGGGAAGGGTTAAGTTAAAAAGCGTAATTTTGCCGCTTATATATTGTTTACTGGTAGTTTTTTGTTCTATTAATTAATTGATTGATTGATTGACTGTTAGTTTAAGGTAGCTACTGCATGCAACGACCATCTATTGTATATTCTCAAATTATTAAAACCAAACTCGAAGGCAAAAAGCAACTTGCAGTATTGGTTGATCCGGATAAATTGCAATTAACTGATGTGCCCTCACTTAGCACGCTGGCTTTGCAAGCCGGTGTGAATTATTGGTTTTTGGGTGGCAGTTTGGTTACCAAACATCAAACCGACGACCTGGCGCAAGCCTTAAAGCAGCACAGTTCCTTGCCCGTTATTTTATTTCCGGGGAGCCCGCTACAATTAACCCCAAGTGCCGATGCGGTTTTATTTTTATCGTTAATATCGGGCCGAAATCCCGATTTACTTATTGGCCAACATGTTATAGCTGCCCCATTAGTGCAGGCAATGCGCCTCGAAGCACTACCAACCGGATATGTTTTGATTGACGGCGGCACTGCTACAACGGTATCGTACATGAGCGGCAGTAGCCCCATACCCGCCAATAAACCCGATATTGCAGCCTGTACCGCCCTCGCTGGCGAACTGTTAGGTTTAAAATTAATTTATTTAGATGCCGGCAGCGGTGCCATAAATAGTGTACCTATTGCAACTGTGGCAGCCGTTAAACAACAAATTGAGATTCCTTTAATTGTAGGTGGCGGCATAAAAACGCCACAACAAGCTGCTGCTTTATGCCAAGCTGGTGCCGATTTGTTGGTAATTGGCACTGCTTTTGAGCAAAACCCACAATTAATGTTAGATATAGCCAAAGCTATACGTTAAACAACAAACAAACTGCTAATAACTACGCAGTTATCAAGGGTTTGTTTTTCGCTTATGTCTAAGGATATGCTACAGCAATAAATCCGGAAAAAATTAGGCGGCAAAAGCAGCTTTTTCATCAACTAATAAATGGGTTGCCAAAAACTCTTCCATGGCTTTGTAAAATTCAAACTTGTTTTCTTGGTTCAAAAATCCGTGACCTTCGTTGTCTTTAACCATATAGTTTATTGTAACACCGCGTTTTTGCAAGGCTTCTACAACCTGGTCGCTTTCATTAATGTTTACACGTGGGTCTTTGGCACCTTGTGCTATAAACAGAGGCACTTTAATATTATTAACATGGAAAACGGGCGAAGCTGCCGTAAAATAGTCTTTATCGTGTTCGGGGTGGCCAACCATTTGGTACATTTGGTCTAAAAAAACCTCCCAATACGGCGGTATTGATTTCATGAAGGTAAACAGGTTCGAAACGCCTACATAGTCTATGGCACAGGCATATAAATTAGGTGTAAAAGTAATGCCCGCCAAAGTTGCATAGCCCCCATAACTGGCACCATAAATGGCAATACGCTGCGGGTCGGCAATTCCTTGTTCAATTAGCCATTGTACGCCATCTGTAATATCGTTCTGCATTGTAAGCCCCCATTGTTTAAAAGAGGCCTCCCAAAATTTGCGGCCAAAACCTACCGACCCTCTAAAGTTCATTTGCAAAACGGCATAGCCTCTGTTGGCCAAAAACTGCACTTCGGGATTAAAGCCCCAATGGTCGCGTGCCCACGGGCCGCCGTGTGGGTTTACTACAACGGGTAGTTTAGAGGCTTCGACCCCAACCGGTAAAGTTAAATAGCCGTGTACTGTTAAACCGTCTCGGGTGGTGTATTTAATTGGGCGCATTTCGGCAAGTTCATACTTGTCCATCCAAGGCGAGTTATCGGCCAAAAATTGCAAAGTATTGGTAGTGGTGTTATAAACATAAAAACTGCCTAATTGCCGGTCGCTGTAGGTGCGAACTAGCCAAATTTTTTCGTCTAAACTCCGGCTAATAACGGCAATTTCCAATTGATTGTTGGGTAATAAACTTTTAAGTTGTTGGTAGTTTTGGGCAAAATCGGCATCTAAAAAGTGCATTTCCTGTTTCCACGCCTCGTAAATTACGGCTTGAGGTTTCCATGTGAGGCGCGAGATGCGGCATCCGGTACAATCAACTTCCGGATGTTCAAAAATCAAATCCAACTCTTTATTATTGGCAATATCATACCGAACCAAAGCGGCTTTGTCGCGGTTTATGTTCGACAAAGCGTAGATATGTTCGTTGTTGGCATCAAAGGCTATTGCCTCAAAACTATCTTTAAAACTAAACGAAAGTATTTTTTCAAACTTGTCTTGCGCTGTTTTCCGGTGGCAAATGTATGTTGTTGCCCCTTCTACGAGCGTAACCATCCGGACGGCGCCTTCTTGGTCGCAAGTAAAACTTAGGTAGCCCCCCGGGTTTTCAAGCACTAACTCAGCTTGACTAGTGCGGATATTTAGTTTATAAACATCGAAATGGCGTTTGTCGCGGTGATTATGGGTAATTAAAATTTCATCTTGGTGACCGTTGAGCAATAAATCAATAATATTAACTTTAATACCATCAAAAGGTGTTAACAAAACGGCATCTTCAAGGCCCGATTTATGTACGCTGTACAAACGAAAGTTTTCATCGCCGTCTGTATCTTTTAAATAAAGGATATAGTCGTCATTTCCCCAAAAGCAGCCTGCTATATTTCGGTCGGTGCTATTGGTTAAAAGGTGCTTTTCTTCCGGATGCTCAATAAGGGCGGTATAGACATTTAACCGGTTGGCATAAGGAGCCAACCAAGCTATATTTTGCCCGTTCGGCGAAATGGCAAAACCTGTTTTCTCGGGCATCTTAAAAAAATCTTCTAAAGGTATGGTCGGCGTGAATGGTATTTGCATACTATTTTAAAAAAATATATTAAACAAAATGCGATAACAAATAATTAACGCAAAGGTACAAAATAAAGCCGATATTATTAATAATTACACTTTTTACTTTATAAGAATTAACATCATTTAAACTTATTTCCGGATTTTCAAGGTAAAAAAGCCTGCGTCATCCGGAAAAATAAGTTTAATTTTGCAGGCAATTTTAACGAAAGGGCTTTTATTTGCTAACTCAGTATTCGCCATTCTGGTTAGCATGGTGCAATATTATACAAGCCATTCAACTTGTTTTATTTTATCCATCTATCATACACAAGGCAAAAATTGCATTAATTACTTTATTTATTTATTTATGGAAAGCAACTACCGCAAAGGGCTAACTTTTGACGATGTGCTGTTAATACCAGCCTACTCAGAAGTTTTGCCTCATCAAGTTGACTTAACTACACAACTTACACCAACCATAAGGCTAAACATGCCCCTAATAAGCGCTGGCATGGACACTGTTACCGAAAGCCGGATGGCTATTGCTATGGCACGCGAAGGTGGTATTGGCATTATTCATAAAAACATGAGCATAGAACGCCAAGCCGACGAGGTGGACAAAGTAAAACGCTCGCAGAACGTAGTTATTAATAATCCGTTTTATTTATCGCCCAACCACAAAGTACACGAGGCCGATGCCTTAATGGCAAAATATCGAATTTCGGGGGTGCCCGTAACCGAAGGGCAACGTTTGGTAGGTATTATAACCAACCGCGATATTAGGTTTGAAACCGACCATAACAAGTATATATTTGAGGTAATGACGGGCAAAAACTTAATTACAGCACCCTCGGACACTACTTTAGACGAGGCAAAAAAACTACTTCAGTTTCATAAAATTGAAAAACTGCCTTTGGTTGATGCCGAAGGCCATTTAACCGGATTAATTACTATTAAAGATATTGAAAAATCAATACAGTACCCCCATGCAGCCTTAGATGCACAGGGCCGTTTATTGGTAGGTGCTGCCTTGGGCAATACCCCCGACCTGTTACAAAGAACCGCCGCTTTAATACAAGCTGGTATTGATGTGGTAGTGTTAGATACCGCCCACGGCCACTCGTTAGGCGTAATACAAGCTGTAGAGCGCTTAAAAAATACCTACCCCAATTTACAAATTATTGCCGGAAACGTAGCCACAGCCGCCGCCACCAAAGCCTTAATTGCCGCCGGTGCCGATGCCATAAAAGTAGGCATAGGCCCAGGCTCAATATGTACTACAAGGGTTGTAGCAGGGGTTGGCGTACCGCAAATTACAGCCGTAACCGATTGTGCCGAAGCAGCACTGCCTTACAATATACCTGTTATTGCCGATGGTGGAGTAAAATACAGTGGCGATATAGTAAAAGCCATAGCTGCAGGTGCCAGTACCTGTATGCTGGGCAGCATTTTTGCCGGATGCAAAGAAAGCCCCGGCGCTACCGAATTATACCAAGGCCGCCGGGTTTAAAGTGTACCGGGGTATGGGTTCGCTGGCGGCTATGCGGCGCGGCAGCAAAGACCGGTATTTTCAGCACGGAGCTAACAAATTAGTGCCCGAAGGTATTGAAGGGCGTGTTGCCTACAAGGGCCGCTTAGCCGATACCGTTTACCAACTGTTAGGTGGTATTAAAGCCGGAATGGGTTACTGCGGCACCCCAAACATACCCAGCCTGCATCAGTCGGCACAATTTATGGTAATTACCGGCGCCGGCCTCCGCGAAAGCCACCCCCACGACGTAGATATTACAAAAGAAGCCCCCAACTATACAGTAAAGTAAAGTAAAGTAAAATAATTAATAAAGTTACTATTTTCATTAATATCGTCTAAACTTAAGCATAACAACTTACTGCCAATATTAGTAGTTAAGCAAAAAGTACAACTTAACATTTGCTGCCTTTATACTACTTTATTATGAAAAAAGAAATCTTTAGCCTCATTTGCCTTTTATTTTTAGGTATGCCTTTAGGATTTATTGTAACTGCCAAAGCACAAACAACCATGCAAGCAGGCAAAATGTACACCTACAACAACGAAGGCAATTTAATTGAACTGCACACCCCAATTGCCAATTTTTCAACTACAAAATATAACTTAGGGAATATTGAAGCCGGCGAACCCGCACATGTTGATTTTACAGTGAAAAATGTTGGCAACGAGCCTTTATTAATTGCCGATGTAAAAACCTCGTGTGGTTGCACCTCGCCCGGATGGACAAATGCAGCCATAATGCCCGGCCAGGTGGGGTTTATCAGTGCCCGCGTTGAAACAAAAGGCCGATCAGGCTCTTTTATACACACCGTGATGGTACTTACAAATGCCACCGACACACCCAGACAATTGCTTACCCTTACGGGCACCGTAATACCTAAGCCGACTAACAGCGACGATGCCGCCCCACAATGGCAGGCAACCAGCAACCCGCTTGAGGATGGCGATAATTAGACAACGAAAACAACTTTGCTTGCAGTTATTTTGGTTAGTCAATGTTTTAGCGCAACATAGATTATGTATAAGCTATGTATAGTAGCATAGTGCAAACTAAATTTGTTTGAAACTTAAATTTTGCTTCCTCCATAGCAATTTATCCGGAAATATTGCCCCAAAAGTAGCGCCTTGTCTTAAAAATAAGGCATCAATTCTTAAAATTAAAATCTGATTTAAGAAAAATAATCTCTTTTTTATACTAATTAAGAAAAAGGGTAAAATATGGTTCCGGAATTTTATCGAAAATGTGTAATGATGTTTTTTTATTATTTATTGCCTTTGTTGTGAGGTTCGATATTGCTGTAATGCTTGTGTAGTAAGCATTTTACGATTTATACCTACTTTGCCATAGGTAAAAAACTATCCCGTAAAAAAATATATCCGGATAAAAAAGCCTGTTTTTTTTATATCATTTTTGTAATTGCAACCCCCTTGTCCATGGCGGTAATTTTGTGTCATCAAAAATAATTAATCATTTTTTTAACACAAAATATTTTACTTCGCCATGACTAATTTTTTGACTTTCCAAAACTGCGCTTTAACTTTATTACTTAGCGCGCTTTTAAGTTTAACTGCGTTTGCCCAAGAACCCATTGACACTGCCACCATTCAACCCGCCGCCGATTACTACGAGTGGATAGATGGCCAAAGTTCCTTAATGATTAATGTAGCCGATATTTTGGCTAACGATCTATGCATCACCGACGACCCTGTAGTTTGTAAAGATTTACTAAAAGGTTTGTACGTTACAGAAATAGGACAGCCCGACTTCGGAAAGGCAGTTTGGGATGTTGACCTAATTTTTTATTACCCAAACTCCGAATTTTTCGATAATGGTTACGACAAAATAAACTATACCATATCGAACGCCAACGGCATAAAAGGCGAACATTTAACTGGGGTGATTTATATTTACAAAAAAGGTATTGACCCTGTTATCCTGCCATGTTTAACATTTACACCTTTTTGCACCTACCCTAATTTAATTTGTAACCCAGGAATTTGCAGCAATATACCTAACTATCTAAATATTTGCACAGGAAGCCCGGTAAATTGTTGGTCGGGCACACATGGCACGCCAAATGGCGTTGCTGCTAACTGGCCTTATGCAGGCGGTATTGATGCTGGTTATGTAAGCATGTGGGCATTAGCTAATGCCGGCGGCGGCACATCACACGGCGAGGGTTTAAAAACCAATGTAACGATAAACCCAAACAGCATGTATTTATTTGCCTACAACCGCGCTACCCCCGCAAGCAACACTTTAAACAATGCCATTGTAAGTTTGCATAGCAGCGTAGCCACTTGTGTTGGTACTGCCTACGACCCCGCTACGTCCACTCCTAACCAAAATATTTTAACCGAAACAAACCTTACTACTAACACCACAATGCAAACGGCTTTTACTTGTTTTACAACAGGCAGCCAAGGCTATAGTGAATTAGCTATTTACCCGCGCCAAAACAGCGGCAGTGCACAAAGCATTTTAAGTGTTGACAGGGTTGATTTAGTTGAGCTTCCATTGCCGTTATCTTATGCTTACACAGCGTTGTGCAACCAACAAACAGTACTTCAGGGGCCTAATATTTGTTTGCCTCCGGGTTTCGGCTGGCAATGGTATTTGAATAATACTTTAATTACAGGCGCAACAAGTGCCACTTATATAGCCGCACACAACAGCAACGGCACATATAATTACAGCATCCAACTTACCTACCCAACAAGTGGTATTAATTACGGCGGGTGCAAAAAATATGGCTTAGATTATATGCTTACCGTTGACGGGTGCCCATGCGATAACAATTTATGGTTTAATGGTACTTTTGAAACCTCTGCTAACGCCGTAGCCTCCGGAATGCCCGTAGCGCAATACACCCCATCTTATTTTGAGCCTATTCAGCCCAATTTTTGGCCTGTTTTATTTCCTAATCCGCAAATACCCGACCACACTACCGGAACCATTAGTGGCCACTTTTTTTGGCAAGACCACGTGCGAAATAATTGTAATTTTACCTGCATGCCCCCTACTTCTGGCGGAGTTGATTTGGTAATCCTACAACAAAATATAAATACCGTTGCCAGCGGAACTTATACTTTTAGTGCCTGGGTTTGGCCACCCGCTTGCCAAACAGCCGGAAAAATAAGCCTTGAAGTAAACGGCACCACCTATTTAACCCACAATTTTGCAACCGACCCTAATTGTGTACCGCAACAATGGCAGCAAATTAGTACCACCATTACCGGCACCGGCCTGCCTATGACCTTTGCCCTTATTGCCGATGATGAAATTTATATGGGCTACGATTTTGCTATTGACGATATTGAAGTGTGTGGGCCAAGCTGCTCGGAAAGCAATTTTGTAGCAAACCTATCGGCACAAACTTTTGGCTACGCAATAAGTCCGGGCACACTTAACGCCACCTTTACCGTACCTGCCGGCGTATTACCCACCGACCTTGTTGAATGGGATATTAATTGCGACAACAGCATTGAAAGCACGCTAAATCCAAGCTATACACATACCTTTGCGGCATCGGGCACTTATGTAGTGTGCCTAACCGTTAAACGAGTAAGCGGCAGCGACACCTGCGAGGTTACCCTCACCAAAAAAGTAACTATACCACTAACCTGCAATGAGTTTACAACACAAATGCAAAACGCACCACTGCCGGTAGATATGAGCTTATTGCCAACTGTAACCTTTTATCCTCCTTTTGGCTTATTAACAAGTGATGTGGTAATATGGGATACTAATTGTGATGGAGTTCCGGAATTTACCGGAAATGGCAGCACACCCTTTGTAGCATCCGGATTGCCCTGCGGCCCGCAAACTATTTGTGTCAGAATCATCCGGACTTTTGTTTACCAAACCGGTCTCAATGGCGAAATTTTAGATGTCGATTGCGAAGTAAAACTCGAAAAACAGATCGTTATTCCTTGCGACAAACCTTGCTGCGCCGACTTTATGACCGATTTTAACAACTATGGTATAGTAGTTACCCATTTAGGCGGCATAAATTACCAATTTTGTGTATCGGGCAGTTTAACAACCGGAGACATTGTAAACTGGGATATTAACTGCGACTCAACACCCGATACACCTAATAGCCAAGCAGGCAATTGCTTTACCTTTACCTTTGCAACCCCCGGAAATTACACCGCTTGCGCCGAAGTTATACGCCCCAACAGCGATGGTACCGTTTGCAAAATAAAACTTAACACCTGTTTTGATGTGGTTGATACACCCGAACCCTGCTTATGCGATAAATTACAAACTAATGTTAGCTCTGGGTTTATCTACAATACTACTTTAGACTCGTTTACCCCTGTAGCCCTACTGCCTTGCGATGTAGTTACCTGGACTTGGGGCGACAACAGCCCAAATACTACCTCTATAGGCAATAATACAGTTTACCATACCTACAGTACATCCGGCAGCTATTACGTTTGTATGATGGTACAACGCACCGATGACCAAGGGTTGGTTTGCTACGCTGAGAAATGCGACCTAATTAGTGGTTTTGCCTCCCCTCCTAACCAATTGCCTACCAATGTGCAACCACAAGTAGCACCTAACCCCACCGAAAATTATATTACTATTACTTTTAGCGATATAGCCCCTGCCGTACACACCGTAAACCTAACTACGCCCGATGGTAAAATTGTAACCACCAAAACCATTATGAACGGCATGTTAACACAAAGCCTCGATTTAGGTGCATTGCCACAAGGTTTATATGTATTGTACTTCTATAACCAACAAGGAGTGCTTGTAGCTAACCCGCAAAAAATAGTAAAAATATAAAAAAGTTGATAATTAGCTAAGAAATGGCAATTACGTGTTGTTAAGTAGCCATTAGCAAACGGGCAGTGTTTAAAGTATTGACACTGCCCGTTTTTAATTTTCGCACTATAAAAGATTAAATTTAGGGGTCAAAAAAATAAGTTGATTATTTTTAGCCGTATGCCATATCCTTTTTGTAATTTTGCACGCAAATTTAAACGAAACTCAAAATTATATTGTTTTTATTAGCAATATAATGAGATTTAAATTAAAAATTAACTAAATTCGTTATGTCTTGGTTTGGAAGTTTTTTATCCTCATCAATTGGTCGGAAAACCATTATGAGTTTGACTGGATTGTTCTTATGCTTGTTTTTAGCCGTACACATGTCGGGTAATTTGCAGCTATTTAAAAACGATTGTGGCCAGTCTTTTAATATATACACCAAATTTATGACCAACTTTGGGCCAATAAAAATAATATCGTATGTAACCTACTTTTTTATTCTGCTCCACAGTTTCCAAGGCATTTACTTGGCATACCTAAATAAAAAAGCACGCCCCATAAACTACGCGCAAACTAAGGCCAACCAAACAACTTGGGCATCGCGCAGTATGGCTTTACTTGGCACGGTTATGCTGCTTTTTATTGTCATACACATGAAAAGTTTTTGGTTCGAGTTAAAATTTGGCACAGTAGCAACTGTATCGTATGATGGACACGAGTACAAAGATCTATATAAAATTGTTGTCGTTGCTTTTGGCCAATGGTGGTATATAGCTTTTTACCTTTTTTCGGTTGTTGTAGTAGGGCTTCATCTATGGCATGGTTTTCAAAGCGCGTTTCAATCTTTAGGACTTAACCATAAAAAATATACGCCACTTATCAAAGCAATTGGGGTAGCGTTTACGCTTATCATTTCCATAGGCTTTGCCTTGCAACCACTTTATATTTTTTTAAACCATGCTAGTATTACCCAAAATTGCTTAGGGCAATAATTTAACGAAAATACTTCGCCTTTAATTTATCACGCCGCATATTCATTTTCATTTTTGTTTGTTTGAATTTTTAGTTATGCAACTTAATGCCAATATCCCTAACGGTCCATTAGAAAATAAGTGGACACATTATAAGTCAACCGTTAAATTAGTTGCGCCAAACAATAAACGCAAGCTCGATATTATTGTAGTAGGTAGTGGCTTAGCCGGAGGGGCCGCCGCCGCCTCGTTGGGCGAATTAGGCTATAATGTAAAATGTTTTTGTTTTCAAGACTCGCCTCGCAGAGCGCACAGTATAGCCGCACAAGGTGGTATTAATGCAGCTAAAAACTATCAAAATGATGGCGATAGCGTATATCGGCTTTTTTATGATACAATTAAAGGTGGCGACTACCGCTCGCGCGAAGCCAACGTTCACCGCCTTGCCGAAACCAGTGTACAAATTATTGACCAATGTGTAGCGCAGGGCGTACCCTTTGCCCGCGAATATGGCGGCTTATTATCAAACCGTTCGTTTGGAGGGGTACAAGTAAGCCGAACCTTTTATGCTGCCGGCCAAACCGGACAGCAATTACTGATAGGTGCATACAGCGCACTTAGCAGACAAATTGCCGCCAAAACAGTTACCATGTATAACCGCCACGAAATGTTAGATGTGGTATTAATTGACGGCAAAGCACGCGGAATTATTGTCCGGAATTTAGAAACCGGTGCCATTGAACGCCATGCCGCCCATGCCGTTGTTTTGGCAACCGGAGGTTACGGCAATGTGTTCTTTTTATCAACAAATGCAATGGGTAGCAACGTAACCGCAATTTGGAAAGCTCATAAACGCGGCGCATTGTTTGGCAATCCCTGTTTTACCCAAATTCACCCAACCTGCATACCTGTAACCGGCCAATACCAGTCAAAACTAACCCTAATGAGCGAAAGCTTGCGCAACGACGGCCAGGTATGGGTGCCTAAAAAAATTGAAGACCGTCTTAAAAAACCCAATACCATACCCGAAGAAGACCGCGACTATTACTTAGAGCGTATGTACCCCGCCTTTGGAAACTTAGTACCCCGAGATGTAGCCTCAAGAGCCGCTAAAAGGGTATGCGACGAAGGCCGCAGTGTAATTGAAAATGGCGAAGCTGTTTATTTAGATTTTTCGGCGGCTATTAAACGTTTAGGCGAAGACATAGTGCGCGAACGCTATGGCAACCTATTTGAAATGTACGAGCGAATTACCGGAGAAAGCCCCTACAAAACACCAATGCGCATTTATCCGGCAGTACACTATACTATGGGGGGCCTTTGGGTTGATTACGAACTATCCTCTAATATACCCGGATTATACGTTACCGGCGAAGCCAATTTTAGCGACCACGGTGCAAACCGCCTTGGTGCCTCGGCATTAATGCAAGGTTTAGCCGATGGCTATTTTATATTGCCCATAACTATTGGAAACTACCTGGCCAACGAAATTAGGACCGGAAAAATCTCTACCAATCACCCCGCTTTTGACGAGGCTGAAAATACAGTTAAAAACCAAATTCAACACTTATTGCAGGTTAAGGGCAACCAGTCGGTTGACGATATACACATGAAATTGGGCAAAATAATGTGGGATTATTGCGGTATGGCGCGCAACGCCGAAGGGTTGGCCAAAGCAAAAAAAATGATACAAGCATTGCGCGAAGAGTTTTGGCGCGATGTATTTATTCCGGGCGATGACGCTTCTTTTAATCCGGAATTAGACAAAGCCAACAGAGTTGCCGACTTCTTAGAACTTAGCGAGTTAATGGTTGACGATGCCCTACTCAGAAATGAAAGCTGTGGAGGCCATTTCCGCGAAGAGTATCAAGATAACGGCGAAGCCAAACGCAACGACGACCAATTTTTATATGTGGCCGCCTGGCAATATAGCGGCGATGCAGCTAAACCCATTCTACATAAAGAACCACTTGTTTACGAAACCATTAAATTAGTTACACGTAGTTACGTTTAATAAGTTCACAACGTATATTTTTATTATTTTTGCTTGCCTGTATATTTTTTTTAAGTAAATAGCTGTTCAAGCAAGTTGTCGCTTACTATATTTGGTAAAGTAACCTTTAATAATGGCTCGGTTTCCATGGCGCGTTTTATGGCAAAAATGGCTTCGGGGTTGCGAGCCCAGCTACGGCGGGCAATACCATTATTAACATCCCAGTGCAGCATAGCTTGTAGTCGTTGGGTAGCTTCGGGGGTTCCGTCAAGCACCAATCCAAAGCCGCCATTTATAACCTCGCCCCATCCTACCCCACCGCCGTTGTGCAGGCTAACCCAGGTAGCACCCCTAAACGAGTCGCCTATAACGTTATGAACGGCCATATCGGCGGTAAAACGCGAGCCATCGTAAATATTACTTGTTTCGCGGTACGGCGAGTCGGTGCCCGATACGTCGTGGTGGTCGCGGCCAAGCACAACGGGCGCGGTAATTGTGCCCTTAGCAATGGCTTCATTAAAGGCTTTAGCTATCCGGATGCGGCCTTCGGCATCGGCATATAAAATACGAGCTTTCGAGCCAACAACTAATTGATTAGCTTTTGCTGCTTCTATCCAGCGCAAATTGTCGTGTAGCTGAGGTGTAATTTCGGGCGGGGCAGTTTCGAGCATTTGTCGCAGCACTTGGGCGGCTAAAGCATCTGTTGTAGCCAAGTCTTCGTTAGTGTTACTTGTGCAAACCCATCTAAACGGGCCAAACCCGTAATCAAAACAAAGCGGGCCTAATATGTCTTGCACATAGCTTGGGTATTTAAAGTCGATGCCGTTGGCAGCCATCACATCGGCACCGGCACGACTGGCTTCGAGTAAAAAAGCATTGCCATAATCCCAAAAATACATACCTAAGTTAGTACCTAATTTATTGACAGCATTTACCTGCCGAATTAAACTTTGCTGTACCGCAGTACGAAACGCATCGGGATTTTGCGCCATTAAATCTTGAGATTCCTCAAGCGTATATCCGGCGGGATAATACCCTCCGGCCCAAGGGTTATGCAACGAGGTTTGGTCTGAACCCAATTCAATCCGGATATTATGTTGGGCAAAATACTCCCACATATCTACTACATTGCCCTCATAAGCCAACGATACGGCTTGGCCGTTTCCTTTCGCCTGCATTATTCTTGCTGATAGCTGTGCTAAATCGGTATAAACTTCGTCAACCCACCCTTGCCGGTGGCGAAGTGCTACCACTTTGGGGTTAATTTCGGCCACCACGCCTACCGCTCCGGCAATTACGGCTGCTTTTGCTTGCGCTCCTGACATGCCCCCTAAACCCGAAGTTGCAAAAACTACGCCCTGCAACCCATCAGGCCCGGCAATACCAAGCCTGCGTCCGGCATTTAGTACCGTAATGGTTGTTCCGTGTACAATACCTTGCGGCCCAATATACATAAAAGATCCGGCGGTCATTTGGCCATATTGGGTGACCCCCAGCGCATTAAACCGCTCCCAGTCATCGGGTTGCGAGTAATTAGGAATCATCATGCCGTTAGTAACAACTACCCTTGGCGCATCGGGATGCGAAGGGAACAAGCCCAAAGGATGCCCCGAGTATAAAACAAGGGTTTGTTTGTTGGTCATTTTTGCCAAATACTGCATCGTTAGCAAGTATTGCGCCCAATTTTGAAACACTGCGCCGTTGCCGCCGTAGGTAATGAGTTCGTGGGGGTGTTGTGCTACTTCCGGGTCGAGGTTATTTTGTATCATTAGCATAATAGCAGCAGCCTGCGGGGTTTGGCACGGGTAATGACGAACAGGTCTTGCGTGCATAGGGTAAACTGGCCTAAAACGGTGCATATAAATACGCCCAAACTGATTTAACTCGGCTGCAAACTCAGGTGCAAGAACAGGATGATGTTGTACTTGGAAATACCGCAAAGCATTTTTTAGCGCTAACTGTTTTTCGGCAAGCGTTAAAATAGGTTTCCGGATGGGGGCATGGTTTAAAGTGGTATCGTAAACAGGTGGGGGCGGCAACTGAGTAGGAATACCGTTTAAAATATGGGCTTGAAACTCGGCAATAGTCATACAACAAATAAAGAAATGATAGAAACTAACTATCTGTATTTAGAAGGCGTTTAAGAATTAGGCAAAGATACTGCCTACACTAATATTATTAATTGCATTATTGCAAAAACCTGCTTTATTTGTATCAAATTGTGATTTAGTCTTGGAAATAGCATAGCCAAATCTTGAAAAAAGCTTAACTTTGTAGGTTATTTTACATTTTGTTTTTTTTATTACTGTTTTGTTTGCTAATATAGGCAACGAAATACGTTTTTTTTACGTAAAGGAGTTGTTATTTTAGTTGTTGTCTTACGAGAAAAGAGGCAAACAAATCTAAATAGGCACAATAATTTATAACAGATGACAGATATTTTATGCCTATCCATTGCCATTTCCAATTAAAAAATTCATATAAATAAATACACATAACACAGTTTTACTATTCCCAATACTTTATGAAATCCCAAACATTATTACCCCATTTGTTAAAAATCGGTTTATCGGTTTTTATGTTCTGCCTTGTGGGATGCTCCAACTTTTTATTTGCAAACAACCCGTGCTATTTGGTATGCCAAAGCAACGAAAATGCAATTTTTGAATATACCATTTGCCCACCTCAAGATGGCAACAGCCGCCCCGACTATGTGGCAGGAAAACTTTTTTTAAAAATAAGCCCTAAATATGCCCATGGCGATTTTAAGTACGATGCCAAACAACCCAAAGCTCACCGCGGCATAGTGTACTTTAAAGACCTTATTGACGAATACGGTATCTATTTGATTGAAAAGCCTTTTAAAACAAAGGCCATGCAACGCCATTACCAAGTTCATTTCAGCCAAATACAAAAAACCGACCAACTACTTGAAGCCCTGCGCAAATTGCCCTTCACTGAATACGCCGAAAAAGTAGCTGCTCGCTACACTTATTACACCCCTAACGACCCCGACCTGCCCAAACAATATAATTTAAAAAATATTGAAGCCGAAAATGCATGGGATGTTACAAAAGGCTCAGACAAAATTACGATTGCCATTGTTGACGATGCTGTAAAAATTACACATAACGACCTTAAAGATAATATTTGGGTCAATTCAAATGAAATTCCAAACGACAATTTAGACAACGACTCGAATGGATTTGTAGATGATGTAAACGGATGGGACCCCGCCGACAACGACAACGACCCTAATCCGCCAAATACAGCCAACGACAACGAGTTTTCGCATGGTACGCACTGTGCAGGTATTTCGAGTGCTACCACCGATAATGCCTTAGGTATTGCCTCCATTGGGTTTAAAACGAAAATTATAGCTGTAAAATGTACTAAAGACGGCCCCTATACCGGTTCAATAGATGCCGGATATCAAGGAGTTGATTATGCAATGGCTGCCGGCGCTCGTATCATCAGCATGTCTTGGGGGGGCGGCGCCCCCTCGGCTACCGAACAAGATTTGTTTGATGCCGCCCATGCCGCAGGCATTGTGCTTATTTGCGCCGCTGGAAACGATAATACCGACAACCCCATGTACCCGGCCTCGTACGATTATGCTATTAGTGTAGCTGCCAGCGATGAGGACGACAAAAAAGCCGACTTCTCGAACTACGGCGCCACCATTGACGTAACCGCCCCGGGCGTTGATATTTGGAGCACCGTAGCAACCACCAACGACAGTTATTTTTCGTACAGCGGTACTTCAATGGCATGCCCGTTGGTATCGGGGGTGGCAGCACTTATTTTGGCCTACGACCCCGGTATGCCCCCCGACAAGGTTGAAGAATGTATAAAAACTACCGCCGACCCCATCGAGGCCTTAAATCCGGGTTTCGAAGGCAAGTTAGGTGCTGGTCGGGTTAATGCCTACAAAGCAGTACTTTGCGCAAAAGCCGCCCCAACAGCCATCATCGAATCGAGTTTTATTGATGTAACCTGCGTATTTGCCTTAGCAGATTTTTATAATAAAAGTTTTGGCGCAAATATTACCAGCGTTGAATGGACATTTGACGGCGGCACACCGGCTACTAGTACCGAGCAAGACCCAAAAGTTTACTGGAGTGCCGATGGTACTTATATGGTTACACTTAAAGTTACCAACCCCGAAGGCAGCGACATAGATACCATGTATGTAAACATAGGCACCCCATCCGGAAAATTTGTTTGTAACGACACTACTTTATTTCCCGGATATCCCACTTTCTTAAAATTAGAATTTACCGGAACTCCCCCTTGGAAAATAATCATAAACGATGGCACAAAAGATATAACCGTTTCGGGCATAGACGAAACTCCCTATTTTTGGGAGGTTTTTCCCGACACCTCGACTACCTATACTATGACCAAATTTTTTGATGCCAATTGTATAGGAGACGCCGGCGGCGACTGCACCGTTTACGTAGATACCGAAACCGAATGCCTTGATTGCCCTGCCTATTTAGTACAAGAAGTTTTGTTAGGCGGAGGCTGTATATCTGCATTTAACGTAAAATTTACCGGAGACCCCTCGCAGTTATCTTATTTTGAAAAACAAACAGATTTAGATATTGGCTTTTCATCCGGATTAATGCTAACCACCGGAGACTCGGACTTTGTATATGGCCCTAACGATAGTGGCAGCGAAACACAGGCGCCCGGCGGTAATTCATTGGATGGCGATCCGGATTTAGATGAACTTAACCCAAGCTACCAAACCAACGATGCAGCAGTCTTAGAATTTGATTTTATCCCTTCAGAACCTAATGTGTCGTTTAAATATGTATTTGGCTCTGAAGAGTACAATGAATTTGTAAACTCTTCGTATAATGATGTATTTGGTTTCTTTTTAAGTGGTCCTGGTATTAGTGGGCCATATTCAAACAGCTCTGTTAATATTGCTCTAATACCCGGCACCTCAACTCCGGTATCCATTAACAACGTAAATAACGGTTTAAATAGCAGTTATTACGAAGATAATACTGGTGGTATGTCTAGTATCATTGAAACACAATTAGATGGCTGTACTGTAACACTAACTGCCGAATTTACCGGATTAGAAAAATGCGAGTTGTACCATATTAAATTAGGCGTAGCCGATGCCGGCGACCACGTACTTGACTCGGCGGTGTTTTTAGAGGCCAACTCATTTACCGACGGCAGCGACGTGGATGTAGTATCTTTTGGCGCTGTACCCGGCACTAAAACAGTATATGAAGGGTGTAAAAACGGTTATTTTTTCTTCGAGCGCGGCGATGGCATTGATATTAATACCGATATGACCCTACTCTTTAAAACAGCCCGGCAGTGCAATTCCGGGCGTTGACTATGAACCGCTTCCAGCAAGTATTACCATTCCTGCTGGAGACACTGCCATTGTTTTATTTGTTACCGTTTACGAAGACAATATCACCGAAGGTTTAGAGACTGTTTCGATAAAATTAGATGAGGTTGAATGTGGCTGCACCACTATACCCATTTTGGCCACTTTGGTAGTTTACGACAATTTAGCTATTGATGCTGTTCCGGCACAAACTATTTGCCCTGGTGGCTCGGCACAACTTGACGCAACTGGAGCTGTATCTTACGAGTGGTCGCCGCCAGATGGGCTTTCGTGTACTAATTGCCCTAACCCAGTAGCATCGCCAAGCAAAACCACCATGTACAAAGTGGTTGGCACCGATACACTGGGCTGTAAAGCTACCGACTCGGTAATGGTGTATTTGGCCAATGTTCCTTATATCCCAAATATTAGCATAGATACCAGCCTTTGTATAGATGGCGAAGCCAAAATTAAACTAAACAACCTTTCGCCAATATCTAACTACCAATATTTATGGTCGCCTGCCACTGGTTTAGATAACCCAAAAAGTTTAGGTGCCACCGCTACCATTACCGGCGATATTACCTATACCTTAACCATTACTAACCAGCAAGGCTGCACAGGCACCCAAACCGTTACCATAAATGTTGACCCCGTTGTACTCGAATTTGACCTTAAAGATGTTTCAATTTGCCCCGATGAGCAAGCAATTTTAGACGCATCAGGTAATTACAGTACTTGGCTTTGGTCGAATGGAGAAACTACACCTACTATCTCCGTTAGTCAATCGGGCGAGTATAGTGTAACTGTTACCGACAAAATATCCGGATGTGACGTATCTGACTTTGCCAATGTTACCATTTACGCCCCTCCTACCCCTACATTGGGCGGCGATACCCTCTTTTTTTCGGGCAATACTGCTACCATTTTTGTAAACGAAACTTACGCCACCTACACTTGGGATGATGACAAAGGTCAAACCACACAAAGTATTACAGTTACTAAACCCGGCACCTACACCGTTACCGTTACCGATGCTAATGGCTGTGAAGCTAAAAACAGTATTACCGTTGCCGAAATTCCGCTCGAAACTTTCTTGTTCCCCAATGCGTTTAGTCCCAATAACGATGGCTTAAACGACTACTTCAATATTAAAGCACAAGCAGGTATTAAAACTGCAAGCATGCGCATTTACGACAGATGGGGCAATTTGGTGTTTAGTACCGATAATTTAATTGGCTCAAATGGCTGGGACGGCAACCGCAATAGCAGCCCGGTATCTGCCGGAGTATATGTATTTGCCGGAACTGCCCAACTTAACAATGGAGATTTGCAAACCTTTAAAGGCAATATTACGTTGCTGAGATAGATAAGAAACAAATAGATTACCCAGCCTTGTATTAATTGATATGTAGTATTCTGTTTTGCAGGGCAAAGGGAAAAAACACTCCGGATAAATTGGCTTTAAAATGCTAATTCATCCGGAGTGTTTTTTATATAGTTGTCATCTACAAAAGTGTTTCTAAAATAAGGCTGGTTGTGTGCGCCCGAAGGGATTTGAACCCTTAACCCCCGCATTAAAAGTGCGGTGCTGCTACCATTTAAGCTACAAGCGCCCTGAAAATTGAAAATAACAACAGCTAAATGCTGTTTTAAATGCCCCGATGGGCAGTGAGTTGGCTTTGAAAACCCCATTTACCAAACGATAAATAAGGGCTTTGAAAGTGCATAGCTCGTATCTATAAAAAACCTCCGATACAGGATTTGAGCCTGTATTTCTTTTAGTAACCTTTAATTCAACTAAAGCTAGTCAAAAATTTAGCGACAAACTAAATCGGAGTGAGATGGTTGGTTAACAATTTGCCTCAACAGAAATAGAAAGCAAAAAAGCTATTTATTAAAAGCCTTGCCGCCAAACAATTTGCGCAAACGTTGGCTTGGCTGTGGGGCTGGAGCTTCGTCTTTTTGGCTATTTGCCTCCTCTTTTTCATCAAAATGATATAATTTCTTAGCCAAATGGCGCGAAAATGGATGCTGATGATCCGACAAGGGTAAAAAATATGTGAACATAAGAATGTAGAGTTTTGTGTGATAGATAAAGAAATGTTTAAAATAAGCTGGTGTAGTGGCCTTGTAATTAATTAGCTGCTGATTGTTTTGAGGATGTGGTTGGTAGTATATATGGGAGCAAAATGAGTTTAAATTTTATTTTTGTTAATAAGCGCATAGTTTTGAGATAAAACAAAACCGCCGTATTTGAATTTACAATAACAAACACGGCGGTTAACAGACATAAAAAAGATATTATGCGTAATACTTTTTTATTATTAACTTTATATGTTTGTTTATTCTTCGAACTGATGTGAATGACAATTGCCTCATGATAAAAATATTGGCCTTGGGTTGTTGATAAAATTAGCCATTTTTGTAGCTGTTAAAACGATATTTAGATCTTTGCTTGTTCAAAAAACGAAAGTAATTGTCTAATAGTTTCCTTGTGTGCATTTTTTTTTCATAAATTTTTCGATTATTGCCGTACAATAGCCGTTCTCACATAGGTATTACCGCACCACGCCACTAAATTATACATGCCGAATGCTAAGTTTTGCAATGGAACAACCATTTGTAATCGATTTAATCCATCCGGATACTGAGGCTGCCCGCGCCATACTTCTTGCCCTAAGGCGTTGTATAACCGAGTTTCAATAGGTTCATTATCGTATTTCGTTGAAGTAACTACAATAATTACCTGCTCGGTAGCAGGGTTGGGTTGTACTATACATTGCAATTCCGAAGGTCGCAAGTCGTTAATTCCATCAATACAAGCAGCTGCTAAAAATTCAAAAACATTTTCTGTTTGGCAGCCTTTAGCATCTATAAGTTTTGCCGTTAGGTAATAAGACAAATCAAAATTAAATTCGTTTAAAACTATTGAATCTCCGTTGGCGCTTACAAATGCGGGTATTAAATTTTCGCCACTCCATTGCGTGCTAAAGGGCAAATTTGTTGCGGTAGCTTGTAACTTAATACTATTTTGAGTTGAAGTGCAAAGCACATGGTCGTTAGTTAATATTCCATCCGAGGGTATCCATGCTTGTTGTGCCTCGTTGTAAAAATAAGGCGTTATAGTGTCAATTTTAGGTGCAATATTAGCATAAATACAAGTATCAAATTGAGTTTTTGTGCTGCAAAATTGCCCTTCGAGGTGTACGCAGGCGTACCCGTCATTGCCCCAGGTAGCAGGTGGGGTAACAGTTGTTGTGTTTTCAAAGCTGCCAAAATTAGTATTCCAAGTGGTGGTATAAGGCATATCGGCGGTAAATTGCAAATTTACGGTAGTATTATTATTGCTGCATATTGCCTCCGAATTTGCAAGGGTTAGTACCGGCGGGTTAGTATTGGCGTGTACTTCAAGATTAAAATTGAGCTGATTAGTGCAGCCATTATTGTCGGTTACAGTAGCGGTATAGGTGTAAGTTCCGGGCAGGGTGGTGTTTAAGCTATATTTTCCGGATACAGCGTCAAAAATAATACCCGGCCCTTCAAAAAAGTAGGATTCTATTGGCACATCGGCATTAATACCTAATTCGTACACACTGTTTTCGCATAAAGGGTCAATATTTGGGTAGGTTTTTGTAGCAATTAGTACTTCAAAATTTGGTTTAGGGTTTACAATAATAAGATTTGCAAAATACACCGAGTCGCTACCGTAGGCATTTTTTACAACCAAGCCTACATCATAGGTTCCGGCATTGGGGTAGGTAACGGTTGGCGACGGGTCATTTATAACAACGGGAGTTGTACTGCCGGGCAAATACCAAATTGTTTCGGTGGCCGGGTCTCCAAGCGAGGTGTTTAAAAATTTTACTGAATTATTGTCATTTAAGCAAATAGTGGTTGAAGTTGGCGTAAACTTGGCCACAGGTTTTTTTGATTGTCCCAGCACTTCAAACACATCGAAACCGCCGTTGGTTATGTGGTTATTGCCCGTTTCCAAATCTTCAACTAATACAATTAAAAATAAGCCATCGGTGGGTGGCAAATAATCGGCAACGGTAAAAGTATGGGTTACCCACTCGCTTAGTGGGGTAAAATTAAGGTCTAAGGCTTCCACCTCAACGGTGTCGGTTCCATTCGATAGCAAAACGCGGTAATGGTCGTCGCTGCCAGGATTTTGGGTATAAAACCAGCGTTGATAGCTTATTTTTGGGTTCTCAATGGCAGCCAAATTTAATGCGGGCGAGGTAAGCATAACATAACCCTTGCTTACATTTGGGGCATCTTCAGATATGCTATTAGCGGTTACAAAAGCAAGGTCGGCAATATCGTTGGTGGCATCGGCAAACGGCACAATAGTATCGCCAATAAAATATTTGCCTATGGGTTTGGTGCGTGTCCATTGTCCTTTTTCGGCAGTTTTTGTTGCTATCCATCCAAAATCAAAGGTAAAATCGTCGTAGTAGCCCGGCAACAATTCAATG
The DNA here is from genome assembly GCA_016706405.1 of Sphingobacteriales bacterium. NCBI lineage: Bacteria > Pseudomonadati > Bacteroidota > Sphingobacteriia > Sphingobacteriales > Sphingobacteriales bacterium. The sequence goes on along the minus strand of JADJJT010000002.1, from coordinate 229,483 downwards.
GTAATGCTTTTGGTATCGGCGTTTAATGTTTGATTGGCAAAACCTTGTGTCCGCCAGCCCCACGCGCCCGAAAAAATATCGCTCGGAAGGTCGTCGTAATAAAAAATTGCGTTTGCTTGCCCGTTGTTGTCGGTTATTAAGCTTTGATTTTTGTAAAAGTTCTTTATGTCAATTTTTGCATCCGGAATTATTTTTTTGCTAATTGCATCGACCACAGTAAAATCAACTACAAAAGGTTGTTTTTGGTTAAGTGTTACATTTACCTCCATCGTTTCTCCATTGACAAAGTTTACTTTAATGGTGTCGGGTTCAAAACCATATTTATAGAAAACGACTGCTTTTTCGCCCGAGGTGCCAATTCCGGTTTTATATTTTCCGGAAAAATTTGTTTTTACTGCCGTGTTTAAGTCTTCTAAAATTGTAACAGAAACATCCGGAATATCAAATCCAAAATTACTTATTACCTTGCCCTCTATGAAGGCTGCCTGAATAAAACTTGGCTTAAGGATAAAAAGCCCTTCTTCCATATCAGAGGCCAAAAATAATCCGGATGGCAAATAAGGATATACCCCCCAGCAACCATTAAAATTATTATTAAGCAAGGCCGAGGTATCGTAATTACCTACTTCAACGATGGTGTGCGGGTCAGAGATGTCGTTAATAATAACGCCGTTGGCATAGTACGATGTAACTAAATAGTTGCCCTTTACATAGGTATTGTGTGGTATAACGCCAACCGGCGGATAAGTTCTAAAGCGGTCTGTTTCTTTAATATCGTTGATATCGCTAAGGTCATATCCGGTAATATACGCACCTTGTACTTCGTCGGTTGTAAATAAGTAGCGTCCATTATCGGTAAGCCAGCAATTATGGGTAAAAAAATCGGGGGTTTTTTGTACGGCCAAAACGTTGGGAGTTGCGGGCTTGCTTACATCAATAACCGAAAATTGCCCGGCATAAATTTCGGCGGTGTAAAGGGTGTCTTTGCGTTCGTAACAATCGTGTACGTATTGGTTATTGTAAACGCCTGCCACCTGTGGGTTTTGAGGCGAGTTTGAGGGGTCGAGCATAATTACACCTTTATTTTTATAATCGCAGCCCGTCAGGTAAATGCGACCTGTTTGCTCGTTTACAAAAAGTGCGTGGCAGTTTGTAATATTAACGGTATCGCTGCCTAAAACACCTTGCTTCCAATAGTAAGTATAAACGGTGTCGGGCAGGGGGCTAAGGTCAACAATGGTAAGGCCAATACTGCCGGTTTGGCTGGTAATAAAAGCCCAGTTTTGCCAAGTTTTTATTTCGCGCCAAATACCGTCGGGGCCTGCAACGTGTTGCACTTCGGCGGGGTTGGCAGGGTCGGTAACATCAACAATAGAGGTGCCATTACACAAGCCTACCAAGGCATACTCTTTGCCATTTTGTGTATAGCCCCACACATTACTAAGGCAGGTAGTGCCGTAGTCTAAATAGCCAAGTTTTTCGATATTAAGCTGCGCCCAGGCAACATTATTATAAACACATAAAATGGCAACGGTTGTTAATATGATTTTATTCATACACAATAAAAAAAATAAAAACAGAATGATACAATTTTGTAAAATGCAATTAATTTCAAGCGCGAAATCTTGCCAAAGTTACGGTTTTGCAATCAATGTTTTTTAGACCTTAACAATTAAATGTCGTTAGTTTGTTTTTGTAGTGCGGGCAACTACTTATCTTTGTACTTCGTATTTAGTTCTTTAGTTAATTGTTAAAATAAAATAAATCTATGAAGAACAAGTTTTTTGCCTGCATATTGCTATTATTGGGTTTGGGTTTACTGCCACTACAAGCGCAAAACGACGACCCCAAGGTGGTAATTCCTAAATTTATAGACCAGTGGGTTTGCGATAGCATCCTTAATTTTTGGACGGGCGTTTCCTTTCCCTCAAAGCCAACAGGTATTTACGTTACCCAAGCACCCAAACACGTTGAATCAGATACCGTTACCCTGACAATGTATGGCGATTTTGTGTTGAGTGCAGATAGTATTGAAAACGTTAAAATTTTTCCGGATAATGGCAGTTGCGATTTTACTTCCACTTTGTTGGGTATGCAAGAGGGGTGGTGTTACAGGGCTGTTGTTGCGCCTCCTCAATTTTATATAGACATGTGTTCTGCAGCAGATGGGCCGGTATATTTTTTCTCTAAAAAAACGAATGTAGGTATTAATCAGCATCAGGCACAACAACCTACAAATGTTTTACAGCCTAAGGTACAGCTATTACAGGGGCAGCAGCTTTTAATTGATGCGGGTAATAAAACCACCATTAAAGCCGTAAATTTTCAAAACGCATTAGGGCAATTTGTGGCTCATAAAACCTTTAGTCAAATTAACAAAACCATAATTGACCTCAATAGTTTACAGGTTAGCAACGGGGTATATTTTGTACAGATTGTTACCGAAAACGGTAGGTTTAAACACATTAAGCCCATTTTAATATATTAATTAATTTTTATGCGGTATTGTTCAAATATAGGAATTAGAAGTTTCTAAACCATAAAAGATTGAAGATTAGGCATGGGCAACAATTGTTGATCATGAATGAAAGGTTTCAAGAGATAAGAACCCGAAGGGTTCAAATATTTATATACCGGTTGTATTCGGTTTTTATGCGACCCCGTTGGGGTTGAACCCTTTGTTTATTGGTTTTTTTCTATAAACATAAAATCCCTTCGGGATTGATTAGACTTATTCAAATATATTATCTAAAACGGCTTAATGGACAAAAATGATGCTAAAATCGTCTGGAAAGCTTAATATTATTAGCTTTGAGGACAATCAAAGGTTATGAATAAAAAAAGTGCTTTTACTGCGGTAGTTCTGTTACCAAGAAAAATGGGTTAGTAAAAGGTAAACAGCGATATAAATGTGCCTGCTGTAATAAACAATTTTAGGTGGGCAACGCATCAATAACGAGCAAATATGGGAAGAATACAAAAGTGGTAAACAGACCTATTTGCAGTTAGCTCACAAGTATAATTGTTCTGTTAAAACGATTCAAAGGCGGTTAGACAAGATTAAAATAGTGGCTACGAAAAACAGGTAGAGTAGTCGTTGTATTAATGGACACCACCTATTGGGGCGGGGTTTTGGCGTAATGCTTTTTTAAAGATGCCTACACCAAAGAAAACCTTTTGAAATATTATGTGAAGACAGAGACAAATGGGCTGTATATAGAAGGAATTAAGGAGTTAAAAAGGCGAGGTTTTACTATTTCGGCTATTGTTTGTGAGACGGAAGAAAAGGCTTAATTGCGTCGTTTAAGGGTATTCCTGTTCAAATGTGCCAGTTTCATCAAGCAGCAATAATTCGAAGATATTTGACCCGTAAGCCAAAGCTAAAAGCTGCACAAGAGCTGATGGATGTTGTAGATTTGATGAAGCAAACAGACAAAGAAAGCTTTGTCGGAGCATTAGGGCTATGGCTTGAAAAATGGAAAGTGTTTCTAAACGAGAGAACTGTAAATCCGACTACAAACAAATCGTTTTATACGCATAAAAAGGCTTAGAAGTGCTTATCGTAGTTTGAAGAATAATTTACCTTGGTTGTTTACTTGGCACGATAACAGGGAACTTCAAATACCTAACACAACCAATGCTATTGATGGACATTTCGCAGATTTAAAAACAAATTAAGAAACCATAATGGCCTATCAATGAAACGGAAAATGAAATTTATAGATGGGTTTTTAAAGGTATAAGGCTTTCTGAAAATATCAAAGGCTTACAATATACAGTAAGCCTTTGATAAGACATTTTCGTCAAGCATCTGTTTTATCCCCTGACAAGTTGCTCCCCAGCAGAGCTTGTTTCCCGTTTTTACAGACATGCAAAGAAATAAAATATTCAAGAATAATGTAAAAAAGTGAATAAAAAAACAGCATTAAAAATGTCCACTTGAACCAAGCGTCTAAAAAATAGCATTAAAAATGTCCATTACTCCTCTAAAACTGTATTTGCAGAAAAAGTATATTATAAAACTGAAACAACAAAAAAAACAACTCCGGATAGTTTACCCTAATAAAATAAAGGTAACTATCCGGAGTTATTTTATGTTCTATCCGGATTATTATTACAATTTAATCAAATCCGGAAAATATTACAACTTATAAAAATTAGCTTTCTCGCCAATTAATTTTTAGTTGACCATAATTTTTTGAACCATGTTTTCGCCGCTATCGCTTACCATGCGAACAAAGTAAATACCGGCAGGTAAGTCAATTGTTAAAGGCATATTTACGGTTTCGCCGGCGGCTAAACTGCCATTAAATACCGACATTACTTGTTGACCATTGATATTATAAATACCGGTTTCAATTGTACCACCCGTAGCAGTAGTAAAGCTAACGGTTGTATGCTCGTCAACAGGATTAGGATAGCAAGATAAGCTAGCGTTAGCTATACTACCGTCATCTTTGCAAGATGTGCCGCCGTTAAAGTTTTTGGGACATCCACAACCGGTAATACGCACCGAGTAGTTATTGCAATTATGGTTAGCCATTAACACTTTATTAACTTTTGTAAAGGTAACCGGGCCACCACCTGTTAGCTGATAGGTGTAACTGGTGTTTTTACAGTTAAAAGAAAGCGTGTAATAATCTACTTTACCATCGTTGCCTGCCCCCAAAACTTGAGCAACATCAATACCGCAGCATTTAACATATACAATATAGTTTACATAAAACGTACAAGTTCCATTATAAGCCGCTAAGGTAACGGTAGCTTGGCCAAAGCCAGTAGCAGGGTCAATAGATATAGCGCCTGGGTTAAAATAGTAATTGCCATTACTGGTAGTAATTACACCATTAGTTGTGCTGCTCCAAGTAGCGGTATAGCCCGATGGAGAGGTGATGGTTAGCAATTTTTTGCCTGAGTTATCGCAAAGGCGATTGGCAGTACTAGTACTGGGCAAGGTAGTAACAAAGGTGGGGGGTGTACCACAGCCGGCTATAGTAACATTGTAGTCGTAAATATAGCCATAATAGGTGGCTGTACCGCAAGTAGCCAATGTCCATCCTGAGCCCCAAAAATCAGAAACAACCCGCATACGGCGTACACCCGATGTTGCAGTATTTGGAATGGTAAAAGAGACAGAAGAGGAGCCGTATGTTGGAATGTTGGCTGCAATTGCCGAGGCTTCTCCGGCATCTAAAAAGTCGTAATCGTTGTTAAAGTCTATCCATAACTGGGCTTTTTGGTTGTTAGTGGTGTTAGCCCAAAATGTAGGGCTGTAAGTAGCACCAGTATTTAAAGTGGTAGTATATCCGTAAAAATTATAAGCAGTTGGAGGGCAACCTGTCGGATAATACCCTAATGTGTGCGTTAAAGTATTAATGCTAAATTGATTAAGATAAAGCGAATAAGGGCAACCAGCTAAAATTGATGTTGGGTTTACATATCCACACCATTGGGCGCTCGCATTAAAACTACCAAGCGTTAATATTAACGCCACGCAAAAAATTTTGTAGAAATTCATCATGTTTAAATTAGTTAAAATGTATAATAAATAAAGTAATTTAAATCTAAGTTGTATTAAAGTTTTTAATTTTTAATACTACAAAATAAAGCACCAAAGTACAACAAATTTTTAATCAAAATTACATCTCAAAGTATAAATACTATTTTTTTTTTAAAAAAGTCGTATAAATTACAAAAAAAACTTTGGGTGTGGTGTTTTTAGGGCAAAAAATGCTAATTAAAAACTTATTTTTATGCCACCTAAGACATGTCTCTCCGCTTGAGGGTAGTAAAAATTAAAATTTTGAGTGATAGTATTTAACTGAGGAGAACTACCTTGAAAAAGGGCAAAATAGGTATAGCCATTGCTTCGGTACTTAGTATTTAACAAGTTAATGAGTTGAATAGTAAATGCTATTTTCCGGATATTTGGTATTTTTTCAAACTGCCAGCTTGCTAAAATATCTTGGGTATAGTAGGCTTGCAATTTTCGGTCGTTGTTCATGGTATTATCTAAATATTGTGCGCCAATATATTTATGTTGCCACTCGAGGTTTAAACCGTTTACGGGTTGCCATTTTAGCGTTAGCCCCGAAACCTGCGTTGGCGAAAAAGATATATCGGTATTTTTATACGTTAATAAAGTGTCGCGCAGATAGCCCCAGGTATCCGCATCGGTATAAATTGGTGCGGTTACATTAAATTGTCGTATTTTATGCAAACTAAAGGCAATATTTGCTTGTAAACTAAGCCGGTTGTTTATTTCGCAGTCGGCTTGCAGTTCAAGACCGGTGCGGTAACTGTTGGGTACATTTTGTTGAATTGGCGCACCTACACTATTTAAGTTCCCGGTTAAAACTAATTGATTGTGGTACAGCATTAAAAAATAGTTTGCAGTAAACTGTACGGTTTTGCCTTTGTATCGGTAGCCCATTTCGAGGTTTTGCAACTGCTCGTGGGTTGGCAAAGTGTCGTTGTCAACTAAATTGCTTCGGGTTGGCTCGCGATGCGCTACACCAAACGAGGCATATAGTTGTTTATTGGTGGTCAAAATATAGGTTAGGCCAAGTTTCGGATTAACAAAATTCCATTTTTTGCTCAGGGCTAAACTCCCTTTCTCGTCGTCAGTGCCTTTAATTTGGTAATCAATCATCCGGTATTGAAGGTCGGCAAATAACCACCATTTATTAAAAAAGGCGTATTCAAACTTAGCAAAAATATTGGCATCTAATTTTTTACCTGTTCCGTCATAATAGCGTTGTCTTAAAATACCATTGGGCATATACTCTGCCCACTCTAAAGTGCCGTAATGTTGGCCGTTATACCAATGTGCTGTACTACTAAGTGTAAAGGTTTTACCTTGTTTTTCGTAGCGAGCCGATGCAACCGCGCCATAAGAGCTATTATCTAACCATTTGCGCCTAACCAAATCAGTATTTGTAATAGGAAGCGTGTCTATTGCCAAACCATCCGGATTTTTTAGCACCTGCCATAAAGTATCCGGATACAGCCCATAATCGCCAAACACCTGGTCAGTTTTATATTGCTCGTAGTAGCCTTTGCCTTGGGTGCGGTTAAGTCCAATTTGCAACGACCAGTTTTGGGGCAACTGACGGGTATAAAACAATTGTAAATGATTTTGCCCATAATCATCTACCTGATTATCGTAGGTATAGCTGTTAAAAGTTGGTTGTGTTTTTAGCAGTGCTTCGGGCACGCCCTCCCATGCTTGGTAGGTAACCTCGTGGCCCCGAATAAAATTGGCACGCCAGCTATTGCGTTTATTTTGCCAGTTTGCCATTAAAGTCATGCTGTTTAAGCGGGCAAAAGCGCGGTCAATATAACCATCGCTATATTGGTAGGTAGCGCGCCCATCGAGGGTAAAATGGTTGCCCAGTAAACCGGTACCAAAGCGCAGAGCCGCCCGTTGTGAATTAAAACTGCCATAGCCCGCCTCAAGGTCGGTATAAGCTAAAGGCTGGTAGGTATTGGTTTGCAGGTTAATGCTTGCACCAAATGCTCCCGCGCCATTGCTCGAGCTGCCAACACCGCGCTGAATTTGCACATTTTCTACGCTATTAGTTATGTCGGGCAAATCGACCCAATAAACCTGGTGCGACTCGGCATCGTTAAGCGGAAACCCGTTTACTGTTACGTTAATTCGGGTGGCATCGGTACCGCGAAGCCTTAATCCGGTATAACCTATGCCGGTGCCGGCATCGCTGGTAGCCACCGCCGATGGGGTTTGTTGCAACAAATAAGGTAGGTCGCGACCTGCATTTTCCTGGCGCAAGGTTTCGCCGCTTATATTTTGATAGGTCGAGGCAGCATTTGTTCCTACGCGCGTTGCCGTTACAACTACCTCAGTTTTTATAAGGTTATTAGCCGGCTGCAGTTTAATGTTTAAGGTTAACGGCTCGTTGTTGTTAGTATTGGTTTGCCCGCATAAAACACGGTTGCGGTATGGGGTGTAGCCAACATAAGTAATTTCGATGAATATTTCGCCCCACATCAAGCCGTCAAGTTTAAAAAAGCCCTTTTCGTTGGTAGTTGTATGGCGTTTAGTGGTATGAACGGTGGCATTTGCTAACGGCGCGCCATCAGCTGCCGATAATACATAGCCCGAAATACTGCATTGCGCCCAAGCCGATGTTGTACTGCCAAAACAACTTAACAATACGGTAAAAGATAATAAAAATAAAAAATAAAAAATGCTACAAAAGCATTTGCACATTGTAGCAAGAAATGTTGCCTTTAAAATTTGCATGGCAAAAATAAATTTAAACTATACTAAACTAAAATTTTGCCTGCAACGCAATTTATGTGATTTAAGTTGGAATAAAATTAACAACTTACTGCTAATAAAAAAAAGTACTTAAATGACAAAACGCATTATTATAGAACTTCAATTTTCCGGAAACTGAGCTTAAACTAAAGGTTGTGCTCTCTTCAAAACAAACTATAACAAATTAGTTAATTACAGCAGCATTTTTCCATTTAGCCGCTACTTGTTTGCTTGTTTATGTGCTTGTCTTGTTTGCAATCTTCCCTACGCTGGTATTATCCGGGTCAGGTTCTATGGGTGGCATCTCAGCATGTGGCAATTTAATACATTGCATCTGCGCCCCGTTGCATGGCTAAAATAAAAGAATAATTTTGATGATATAATTAAATGAACAATGGGATTGTGCAAAGATAAGTGTTTTGTTTTAAAATAAACGCAAGTTAAAGTTGGTTTTGTCCGGAGGAAAAAATGTTTTTTTCTTATTGAAGCTGGTTTCGTTTTCTTTCCTCCGAAAAAGATAAATTAAGACGGGGTAATATCTATAAAAATTTTCCGGAAGTAATAGGCCGTAGCGTTTCTTATTCAAATCTGCTTTAAAATAGTTAATTTTGCTTGCTTTTTCCAATCATACAAACAAATATGGATATATTGCTTTCGGGATATACTGGCTTGGGCAATTTTGTTTTAAAAACGCCCATGTTACAAGCGTTCAAGCATATTTTTCCCGAAGCTAATATTGATTTTATTTGCGGAAACGACCCTGCTGTGGCCGAATTGGCTGCACTTCAACCGTCTTTAATCCGGAAGATACACTGGCTGCCAAATAATGCTACGTGGCAAACGAAAATGCAATTTTTTAAGAGTCAAATATTGCCGCTTCAATACAAGGCTATTATTTTACCTTTCGATGCGCAACCTAATTTTTTGTTAGTTGGCTCGTACATGGCCAAAATACCCCTGCGAATTGCCCATAAACCTGTTTATACCAACAAACGTACTTTATTTGCAAGGGCTATACAGCAATTTTTTACTATTTTTTGGCCAACTGCGCTCGTTCCTTTGTCAAAAAATCGGCACGAAACCCTGCTTAATATGGATCTTTTAACTGTCTTATTGCCAAAATTAGGGCAGTCGGCGGCGGCAATACCACCCATATTGCCAACAAGCATTAAGTTTGCCAATGCTATTGAATTGTTAGAAGGCTATGGGCTAACACTCAAGCAGTATATAGTGTTGCAACCTTGTGCGGCCAATGGCGAGGCAATAGTAAAAACGTGGCATCCGCATAATTTTGCTCAACTTATTAATAAATTACAAACACAGTTTGGGCAGTATAAAATAGTATTGGTTGGCTCGGCTGGCGACCGCAATGCCGCCCTACAAACCCTATTGCCCTTACTAAGTAACCCGCAAGATATTGTAAACACAATGGGCGAAACCAATATTAATCAATTGCTAAATTTATTGCAATATGCCCGGTTAGTTGTATGCCACGACTCTGGCGTTATGCACTTTGCCGATGCTCTGGCTACCCCCTTGCTGGCGCTTTACGGCCCCACCGACCACACGCGCACACGACCCCTGCGCCCAAGCTCGCACACCTTGGTTGCACAAGGCGAATGGTGTAATGCTATGGGCTATTTTGCCCTTACCGAGGCCGACCTTGCGGCAAAAGGTGTTAGCTACCAGCCTTTGCAAAGCCTAAGCGTTGAAATGGTTTTTGAGAAAATAATTCCATTTCTGAGGACAAAATAATTCCAAACTCTTAGTTCAGCCTTATTTCCCGTGGCAGTTTTTGTATTTTTTACCACTGCCACAAGGGCAAGGTTGGTTGGCACCTACTTTGGGCTGGGCGGAACGCAAGCGTTCTTGGTAATCTTCTTTGCTTAGCAAACGTGGGCCGGTAGTACGCTTGTTGGGATTGGCAGCCTCATTATTATCTACATCAGCGCCTTCATTTTCGCCGTTGTCGTCATTAGTACGGTTAGTTTGTGTTTGTTGACGTTCAGCCAATTCGCGTTGGCGCTGTTGACGTTCCATCTCGGCGCGGCGGCGTTGTTGCGCTTCGGCTTCTTCGGTAGATTGTTGTAAGATATGTGCCCTAAATAAAAAAGTGGTAATGCTTGAGTTTACACCCGTCATCATGTCTCTGAACAAATTAAAAGCCTCTTTTTTAAAGATTATCAAGGGGTCTTTTTGTTCGTAAACTGCATTTTGCACTTCGTTGCGCAGGTCGTCCATCTCGCGCAGGTGTTCTTTCCAAGCATCGTCAATAAAAGAGAGGACAACATTTTTTTCTAACTCGGTAACAAGATTAGCGCAATTTGTATCAAGGGCTTCCTGAATATCTATTACAATATTCATACCACGCCGGCCATCGGTCATGGGTACTGATATACGAAGATATTGGTCGCCGTGTTGGGCGCGGATTCGTTGTATTACGGGTAGTGCCTGTTGTTTAATATGGTTTACTTTTTCGGTATAGTGTTGTGCGGCAGCCTTGTAAAGGGTGTCTGCCACTTGAGCTTCGTTCCATGTAGCAAATTCGGTTTTATTCATAGGCGGCTCAATAGAAAAACAACGCATTACCTCTAATTGGAAAGATTCAAAATCGTTGCCGGGTTTAAAATTGAGCACTAATTCATCACTCAAATCGCGGAAAGTATTGGCCAAATCTACCGATAAACGTTCGCCAAATAAGGCGTGGTGGCGTTTGTTGTAAATAGCTTTGCGCTGAATATTCATTACCTCGTCGTAATCGAGCAGGCGCTTGCGAATACCAAAATTGTTTTCTTCTACCTTTTTTTGAGCGCGTTCAATGGAGCTCGTTATTATTGAGTGTTGAATTACCTCTCCTTCCTTGTAGCCAAATTTGTCCATAATTCCGGCAATGCGTTCCGAGCCAAATTTGCGCATCAAATCGTCTTCTAAAGAAACATAAAACTGGCTGCTTCCGGTATCGCCTTGTCGCCCTGCCCTACCGCGCAACTGGCGGTCAATACGGCGGGCATCGTGGCGTTCGGTGCCAATAATTGCTAATCCGCCTGCCTCGCGCACGCCTGGTCCTAATTTTATATCGGTACCCCGTCCGGCCATATTGGTAGCAATGGTTACTTTTCCGGGCAAACCTGCTTCGGCAACTATATCGGCTTCGCGGGCGTGTTGTTTGGCGTTAAGTACATTATGTTCTATATTGCGTTGTTTTAAATAGCGGCTTAATACTTCCGAGTTTTCAACGCTGGTTGTGCCTACTAATACGGGGCGGCCTTTTTCAACTAATTTGCTTATTTCAGTAACTACAGCGTTATATTTTTCGCGGCGGGTGCGGTAAATTAAATCTTGTTCATCTTTCCGGATAATAGGTTTGTTCGAGGGTATTACTATTACATCCAATTTATAAATTTCCCAAAACTCACCAGCTTCAGTTTCGGCAGTACCTGTCATTCCGGCCAATTTATGGAACATTCTAAAATAGTTTTGCAAGGTAATGGTGGCAAAGGTTTGGGTGGTAGCTTCAACGGTAACGTTTTCTTTTGCTTCGAGGGCTTGATGCAGGCCGTCGCTATACCGGCGGCCCTCCATAATACGGCCTGTTTGTTCGTCAACAATTTTAATTTTGCCGTCTATAATTACATACTCAACCTCTTTTTCAAAGAGGGTGTAGGCTTTTAGCAGTTGTGTTACGGCATGTAAGCGCTCGGCTTTTACGCTGTAATCTTGAATTAAAGTTTCTTTTTGTTGGGCTTTTTCTTCGGCTGTGATGCTTAGTTTATCAATACTGGCTAATGAAGCGCCTATATCCGGAAGTACAAAAAAGTTGTTGTCCTCGCCATCGCCGGTTATAAGTGCAATACCTTTATCAGTTAAATGTACCGAGTTGTTTTTTTCTTCAATTACAAAATATAGTTCGGCATCAGCTTCGGGCATACGGCGACTTTGTTGTTCAAGGTGGGCCGATTCGGTACGCAATAAAATTTGTTTTATGCCGGGTTCACTCAAAAATTTAATAAGTGGTGTATATTTAGGCAATCCTCTTTGTGCCCTAAGCAAGGCTAAACCGCCGGTGCGGTCATCTGCTTGGCCTGCTTCAATTTGTTTGCGTGCTTGGTTTAACAAGTCACGTACTAAGTCTTGTTGTTTTTTTACTATATGTTCAATCCGTGGTTTTAGGGATAGGTATTCCTCTTCGCCTGTTTTTCCGGTTGGGCCTGATATGATGAGTGGTGTTCGGGCATCGTCAACCAATACGCTATCAACCTCGTCGACCATGGCAAAATGGTGTTTGCGCTGCACTAATTCTTCCGGATGCCGGGTCATATTATCGCGCAAATAATCAAAGCCAAATTCGTTGTTGGTGCCATAGGTTATATCGGCCAAATAAGCTTGGCGGCGTTGGGGGGTATGGGGTTGGTAGCGGTCAATACAATCTACGGTAATATCTAAAAAGTTAAATAAGCCACTATTCCATTCGCAGTCGCGTTTTGCTAAATAATCGTTTACGGTAACCAAGTGTACGCCTTGTCCGGCCAAGGCGTTAAGGTAAGCAGGCAGGGTCGAAACGAGTGTTTTGCCTTCGCCGGTGGCCATTTCAGCAATTTTTCCTTGGTGTAGTACAATACCGCCAATTAATTGCACATCGTAGTGTACCATATCCCATTTTATAGTGTTACCAGCTGCCAACCACGAGTTGCTGTAAATTACTTCGTCTCCTTCAATAACAATATGGGGTAGTTTGGCAGCCAATTCGCGGTCTAATGGGGTGGCAGTAGCGCGCAGGGTTTCGTTCTCTTTAAAGCGCCGGGCAGTTTCGCGTACGGTGGCAAATGCCTCGGGCAGCAGGTCAAGTAAAATTACCTCTAATTGTTGGTCGCGGTCTTTGCGGCGTTTATCAATCTGGGCGTATAGGGTTTCTTTGGCGGCAATATCCGTATTAGGTAAGCTATTGGCGCGTTCTTGCAATACTTCAATATCGTTGTCCACATCGGCAAGGTAGGCGGCAATACGTTCCCTAAACTCTTGCGTCCGGGCTCTTAGTGCATCATTGCTTATTGAAGCTAAATTCGGATAGATTTCATTAATTTTATTTACCAAAGGCATAATTGCCTTAATATCTTTGTCTGATTTTTTGCCAAATAGCCCCTCAAGGACACGCAAAACAAAATTGGCCATTATATGATTAGGTTAGATTGAATTTTTTTGAAAAGAAAAAATAAAAACACAAGTAATGCGCATATTATAAAAAAATGCAAAAGCAGCAACCAAATTAAAATCCGGATAAACTGCCGTTTGAATGCTCAATTTATTTTACTTTGTGTTTGTAGGATTAAAATACTTGCAAATATCGTTCCGATATGTTTTTGGTGGTCAAATTTATCGTTCCTTAACTAAAAAACTGACAAGTTGGCAGTTATTCTTGTTTTTTGGAGTTTACTAGTACGGCCAACTCATATTTAGCGGCTTCGCGGGCCAGATAAGTATTTTGTTGGTTAAGCAGTACGCCGGCTAAAATTTCAATTGCCTCGGTATTTTGCCCTAATGCTGCTTTGGTTTTAGCATTTTCAATAAGTATTGCAGCCACCGATTCGCGGTCGCGCACAACGTTTAATGCTTGTGTTATTATGGTTTGCCGCTGTTGGTGGTCGGGGGTGCGCCTAATGAGGTCGTGCCATGCAGGGCCAAACTGAGGTACAGTTTTGGTTAGGTCTTCTAATTCTTTTGTGGCATTTTTAAGCGTATCGCGTTTAAAGGTTTTATATTGATTATATACAATGTACGCACTTCTCAAAAGGCTGTCGGGGTTAGCTAAATAAAATACTGCCCGCTTCGAGTCGAAATAGCCTTCCGGATAATAGTTGTTAATTATTTGATAATAATGCAAAGCGCTGTCTAAACGTGCGCCTAAAACGTAGTAAAAGGCAAGGTCGTAGTTAGGTTGAGGCCAGTCGGGCATTTGTTGTGCTGTTTGCCGCATCACTTGTAAATAGCCTTGTCGGTTTCCTTGCTGCAATAAATCTTTAGCTCGTTGATAATTATTTTTTGCTTCCTCCGGAATATACTTAGGCATTATACTTGAGTAATCGGTAACTCGTTTGGCATTTGCCAGGTCGGCCATAGTAACAATGCCTGCCGCCCCTTGGTACACTACTGTTTTGGCATCCTTTACATTAGCAGCGTTTGAAGTATTGGTATCGGCATTATTGGTTTGTGTGCCGTTTTGCTGCTGCTGCTGGCATGATAACAAAGATGATAATGCTATTAATAGTAAAGCAAGACAGTAATGCCTTGTAAATACATTATTACTGTTGTTTTTAGGGACTAACTGGGGCTTCCGGAAAAAAACATTCCGGATAGTTTTATCCATAAGATTCATATATTATATTTTGTTTTTCGTAGCCCATCTCTTGTAATCGTTTTTGAGCTTCGTCAAGCATATTATTCCAGCCGCAAAGGTAAAAATTAGCGGGCTGTTTTTGTGCATAAATTGCCTCGTAAATACTGTGTACATAGCCTTTTTTAATAGCCGGGTTGTTGGGTACGTCTTGCCTCGATAAGGCGGCATGATACTGAAAATTAGGTATTAATTGGGTTAACTGCTGCATTTCGTCGTAGTAAAGCAGGTTGTCGGCCATGCGTGTACCATAAATTAGGTGGATAGGGTAAGCTAAGGTTTGGCCTGTATTATGTATATTCCACAACATACTGCGAAAGGGAGCAATGCCGGTGCCGGTGCATATAAAACAAACCTCGCCCTGTTGTATATGGTTGGGCTTTAACGAAAAATGTCCTAAGGGGCCACGCATAGCAAGGGGTGTGCCTACGGCAGCCTGATTAAATAAATAGGTTGTACCAAGACCACCTTCGAGCAATGAGATTACAAACTCAATTTCGTTTGTACCATTTGGCGCCGAAGCGATAGAATAACTGCGCAATCGGGCGTGTTTTTTTTCTGCAATTGGCAGGTCGAAGGTCATAAATTGGCCGGGTATAAAATTAAACGGCTCGTTTTGTTCAAAGCGCACCCAAAAACGGCGCACTTTTTCGTTAACGGATTCAATACGGGTAATTTGCGTGTTGTGCCAGCTGCCAAGCATAATTGATGATGTATAAATTTAGTAAGATTAAGGAAAGGTGCGCAAATATAGCAGTTAAAGAAGCATGTTGATATATAATAAAAAACAGAAATTAAATTATTGCTGTTTAAGGTCTAAAATAATAGGTAAATGGTCGCTAAAGCCGCCTACATATTTCATGCCAATATAGGTCCGGAATAAGCGGTCGCCTAAGCGAATATCTTCTTGTTCGAGTAGCCATGGGGCGGTAAAAATTTGGGCGTTTGCGTGGGTAGTTGCAAGCCCTTTGGTGCGCAGCAGCAAATTACCCGAAACGACAAATTGGTCTAAAATTGTCCAGTGTTCTTCGTATTTATGGGTGCCCTCGTGCCAATTTTTAAGTCGCGGGTGCATAAGGTTGTATAAGGCGGTTGTGGCAAATTGGGTTGTATCAGGTCGGGCATCCAAATCGCGCAGCACACTTTCTTCGTTTGGGGGGTCGTTTAGGTCGCCCATAATAATAATATTGGCCTGTGGATTTTGTTTTAAAATAGTTTGCACATAATTTTTTAAAGTTATAGCGGTATAGGTTCGTTTGGGGTCGGTTTCTAAATGCCCGCCAAATCTTGATGGCCAATGGTTAACAAATAAATGAAGGGTATCGTGCCGATTATTATTAATACGGCCCTGAACATATAAAATATCGCGGGTGGTAGCGGCTGTATCAAATGGAAATTTTATTTGGATGGCTTCGTGTTTTAGGGGAGTAAATTTATCGGGGCGGTACAGCAGGGCAACATCAATTCCGCGCCCATCCGGACTTTCGTAATGGATAAAATCGTATTTGAATTTCCGGAGAGGTGTTTTGCGGGTTAAGTCAAGTAAAACCGAATCGTTTTCAATTTCGCACAAACCCAGCACTTCAATTGGCTCCCATCCGCCTAAGGCGTTAATTACCTTGGCTAACATGCGTTGTTTTTGCCAGTAACGCCCCCAGCCCCAGCCCTTAAGTCCGGTGGGGGCAAACTCGTCATCTTTTTTATTAGGGTCGTCAGTTGGAAGCATTAGGTTTTCTACGTTCCAAAAGCCCAGCCTAAATGCAGAATTACCGCGTATTTCGTCGTTAAAATCGGGGTTTGGTCGTGCCAACATATCGCCCAACGAATCGGCGGGGCTTATATTTTGGTCGGTAGTGGTTTGTGCCACAACCAACTGTGTGGGCAATGCTAAAAAACAAGCAACAGTATATACCAGCAAAAAAGCACAACGAAAATTCACGACAAACAATTAATTAAATAAATATTTTTTTAGTTATAACTGGTGACTTACTTAAAAATTTTCCGGATTTATAAAAATCTGGGCTTTACCTGCCTGCAATGATTGCTTGTTTCAATTTATTTACTTGTATTAGAGCCATCATGCCCTTTATATCTTATAATTCAATTAATCAAACTGGTTGTTATAGTCGTAATTGGCATCTCCGGGTTTTGGTACGGGTGGTTTTGGTGTTCCGGTCGAGTCGAGGGCGGTCGAATCTATAACACCGCCTTCTAAAATATCATTTTTGGCGGTAGGCAGATCGTAGCGGGTACACGCTAAATCAAAATCGATATTTTTGGGTATCGGGAAGCGTGCTTTTTCCGAGACATGTAAGGTTGAGTCGGCATACACTCGTTTCATAAAATAGGCCCATATTGGCAAGGCCATGCTTGCACCTTCGCCTAAGGCGGTGCTTCTAAACCGTATTGCCTTTTCATCGCCACCCACCCAAGCGCCGGCAACAATTTGCGGTGTACAGCCTATAAACCAGCCATCGGAGTTGTCGTCTGTGGTTCCGGTTTTGGCAGCTACTTCCGAGTTAATGCCATATTTGTAACGCAACCTTCCTGCCGTGCCACCGTCAACAACGCCTTTCATTAAACTAAGCATGGCGTATGCGGTGCGTTCGTTCATAACTTCGGTTTTTGATACCGGAAATATTTGAAGCAAATTGCCGTTTTTATCTTCAATGCGAGTTATAACCATTGGCTTGGTGTAAAAGCCTTTGCTGGCGTAAGTGTCGTAAGCGCCTACCATTTCAATCACTGAAATATCGGCCGAGCCAAGACATATCGAGGGTACGGGCTCGAGCTTGCTTTCGATACCCATTTTTTTGGCTAAATCTATTACGGGTTGCGGGGTAATTTGTTTCATTAAATAGGCCGATACCCAGTTTATAGAGTAGGCTAAGCCCTTGGTTAGCGGTACTAATTGCCCCTCGTAGTAATGCGATGAGTTTTTGGGCGACCAGTTGTCGTACTCGGGGAAAGTAACCGGTATATTTGGCACTTTGCTGCAAGGTGCCCACCCGTTTTGTACGGCAACCGTATAAACTAATGGTTTAAAGGTACTGCCCACTTGTCTTTTGGCGTGTAAGCCAACATTGTCGTATTTAAAATGTTTAAAATCAATGCCACCTACCCAAGCCAATACATGCCCCGAATCGGGTTCGAGGGCTAAAAATCCCGTATGAAGCAAATATTTAACATATTTAATCGAGTCAAGAGGCGAAAGTGTCGTATCAATTTCGCCCTTCCACGAGAAAAGGTTCATCCGGATGGGTTTTTCAAAGATGGTTTTTATTTCTTCTTCTGTTTTTTGTTGAATTTTATGCCATTCGTATCGCTCCGAATTAACTACGGCGCGGTATAATAGCTCGTTGGTGCCGTACCAAGGGTTATCTTTTTCAATGGCAGCGTTGGGCAGGTCGTACCAAGGCGTTTTGCCTTTCCAATGTTCGTAAAACTTTTTTTGCAAAGTGGGCATGTGCTCGGCAACGGCTTCTTCGGCGTATTGCTGCATGGGCGCACTAAGGGTTGTATAAATTTTTAGGCCATCTTTATAAATATCGTAAATACTGCCGTCTAATTTTGGGTTGTCTTTAGCCCATTTTTTAACTTCTTGTTTAATATGTTCTCTGAAATAGGTCGCCAAACCTTCGTCGTGGGCGGTAGGTTTAAAACGCAGTTCAATGGGTAATTGGCTGAGTTGCTCTTGTTCGGCTGCGGATAAATATCCAGATTGCTGCATGAGGCTAAACACTAAATTCCGGCGTTTTTTAGCGTTTTCCGGATTTGATTTTGGGTTGTACTTTGTACTCGCTTTTAGCAATCCAACCAAAATAGCTGATTCTTGGGGCTGCAGTTCTTTGGGTTCAACGCCAAAATAGGTATTGGCAGCCGTTTTGATACCGTAGGTATTTTGCCCAAAAAATACCGTATTAAAATACATGGTAACAATTTCATCTTTGGTGTAGCTACGCTCTAATTTTATGGCAATAACCCATTCTTTAAACTTTTGAAAAACGCGCCCTATTTTATTTTTTGGTTTGTTATGAAATAGGTTTTTAGCTAATTGTTGGGTAATAGTACTGCCGCCGCCTGCCGCATCGTTGCTCAAAACCAAAGTTTTTACAAATACCCGTCCTAAGCCATAAACATCAATACCTGAGTGGTCGTAAAAGCGTTTGTCTTCGGTGGCTACCAAAGCATTTATCAGGTGTTTGGGTAGGTCTTTAAACTCTACATTAATGCGGTCTTCGTCGTAATATTTGCCCAGTAAAACCCCTTCGCGTGCGTAAACCTCTGAGGCCAAAGATGTTTTGGGGCTTTCGAGTTCGGTAAATGAAGGCAACGAACCTAAGAGGCCCATTGATACCGCCCAAAAAAACAAAAATAAAAAGGCAATACTGCCAAAAAATATTTTCCATAAAAGGGCAATTTGCCTGCCCCAAGGATGGTTATTTAAATAGGTTTTTACGACAATATACGGCTTGCTGTTTGTAAAGACAGAAGGCAAGGGAAGTTTCATAATAAAAGTAAGATAGAATTGGCCAATAATACCAAGTTTTAAAAGGCAAATTTCGGTATTTTTTTCCGGATATGCGCTATACTATTACTTCACCACTGTTACAACAGCAGTCTATATAATTAACCACATAGACACTTAGAAGTTGTATAAGCATTAAAAGGTGTGACGGTTTTAAACTCTTGATACTAAAGAAACTCTTAAGGTAAAAACAGACTACGAAAATCTAAAACAGATTTATTGACGACTTAGTTTCGCAATTACTTCATAGTTCCAAAATGGTTCCGTCAACTAATTTTTAAACAACTTCATTAAACAATAGTTCGGTCAAAAGGGCATAAAAAAAAAGTAAAATTCTTATTTTTGGACTTGAAAAACAAAAGACAATTTTTACCTTATCAATTACTATTTACATGGAAACCCATTAATCAAACAAATAACTTCAATAATTAGCAAACTTCACATATTAAAATGTCTTGTTGTCTAAATTTTACTGAACTATTGAAATAAAGCTATCTTTGTAGTGCCATGTGCTTTAATTTGTTCGTAAACCATTTAAATATCCGGAAAAAAAGAAGTATCAAAAGTGGACAACAATAATCAAATTTAGAGCCTGTCTAAATTTTATTTTCTAATTCTATTAAGCATTAATTTTATCATGGCAAGTTGGATCATTGTCTGGCTCGTTTCGGTTTGGAACTCAAAGTCTTTACTCAATCTTCGATAGCTTTCGAGCCATGCAAAAGTTCTTTCAACAATCCATCTTTTGGCAATACTTCGAATTTCGAGGCTGTATTCGATCTACTTACAACCTCAACCACCCACCCAAACGTTTTGCGGGTATTTTCAATTAACTCGCCTCTATACCCGCCATCAGCTACTATCTTTACCAATCTGCAAAACCTGCCTCTGAGGTCAGCTATAACCATTGGGGCTGATTTACTGTCATGCTCATTTGCCGCATGAACCACAACCGCTAAAAGTAGTCCCATTGTATCTACAATAATATGCCGCTTTCTGCCTTTAACTTTTTACCCCCGTCAATCCCTCTGCACAAGCCTCCGACGCTTGTTGTCTTTACGCTCTGGCTATCAATTATACCAACACTTGGCGATGAAGCCCTGCCTGCTTGCTTTCGAGTCTTATCCCTGAGTATTTCATGGATGAGTTCTATCGTCCCATCCTTCTTCCACTTGGTAAAATAGTAGTAAACAAGCTTCCATGACGGAAAATGGAACGGCAGCATGCGCCATTGACAGCCAGTTTTAAGCAAATAGAACAGCGCATTAAAAATTTCTCTTAAACTGTGTTTTCGTTTCCGTTTGTCGTCTAAAATGCCTAATATTGCACTCCATTGACTATCGGTGAGACTGCTTGGGTAGGTTTTCATTTTACTTTATGTGTTTGATTTTCATAAAGCTATGAATTATTATTTAAACGTCAAACTGATAGTCTTTTATTCACATCTCTTTTAATAACTTTTTTCCTATCAATTTTTAGGACTGGCATGCCAATTTTTAATTTTTAGACAGTCTCTTAATATATGAGCGAACAAATCAAAAAATTTAGCGTTAAATTCTATACTATACTGCTTAACTTATTGCGTGAATTATGAAAAAGAACTACGGCCTTTTACTTTTTTTCCTTTGCCTTTATAGCCTTGGGGCTTTAACTGCCTGGGCGCACGGCGGCGATGATGGCCACACACACGCACATGATGAAGCCGACGAAGCCGCCTCAAAACCGGATGAGCAAGCTTATTTTACTTACGAAGCAACCACCGAAAAATATGAGCTTTTACTGCGCTATTTGCCCATAATGCCCAACAAGCCGGCTGAGTTAACACTTTTTATAAGCAATTTTGCCACCAACCAACCCATTAGTGGGGCAAGTTTACAAGCATCGGCCAGCCCCAAAACTGCCCGCCCCATTGATTTTGACCAACACGAGCCAGGTATTTACCACCTCGATGCAGTTTTTAACGAAGCCGTACCGCACAATTTAACGGTTATCATAACAAAAGGCAGCCTTGGTCCCGACACCTTAAAATTTAACCAAATAGCAATAGGCGAGCAGCCTGCGCTAAGTACAACAAGCGCAACTACTGCCAACCACGACGAACACGACCATGAGCATGAGCACGCTTGGTACACCTCGTTATGGCTTTGGATACCCCTAAGCTCAATTTTGGGTATGCTGCTAATGTGGCTGCTAAATGCAAAAATAAATAAACGCAGCAAATATGTAGGACTATGGCTATTATTGCTCAATTTTTGCCTTAACCCGCAATTGACCAATCCGGTGCTTGCACACGGCAACGATGAGGATGCTCAAAACGCCCCTACATCAACATCCGGAAAATTTAGCGACGAGTTTAGCATCCCAAAAGAAACACAATTTATATTTGATATAACCACCGACCTAACTGCTACAGGAAAATTTGACCAGGTTTTGAATTTATTTGGTACAGTTGTACCCTCAAGCAATGGCCGTGCAATAGTTAGCTCGCCGCAAACAGCGCGCATAACAAGCCTTAAAGTAAAAGTTGGACAAAGCGTTAAAGCAGGGCAAACTTTGGCTGTAATTGAACAGTTTGTTGACCTAAACACGCAAGCCGCCATTTTGGGCAATCAGTCGAACCAATTAGCCATAGAAAGTGAGCTAAATACACTAAATGCCGAGGTTGTTGCCGCAAAAACCGCCCTTAGCCGCTTGCAAGCTATTGAGGATATTGCCGCAAAAAAAGACCTTGACGAGGCAAAACTTAGGTTGACAAAAGCCGAGAAAAATTTAGAACTTTACCTTAAAACTCGTAAATCTGGAATTACCACTTTCGATAAAACACTCTCGCTTAAAGCACCTATTGACGGGGTTGTTGAGCCATTTTTAGTTAGCAATGGCTCGTCTATAACCGCCGGCCAAGAGGTGTTTACCATTACCAATATTAAAACGGTATATGTTGAAGCACAATTTTTTGACAAAGACGCCGATAAATTAGCCAAAGCTACCTCGTACTCGGTTGAGTGCGCCAACAACGACCATAAAACAAAAGCTGTTAAATTACTTTCAGATGCGCAAATGATTAATCCCAGCAATCAGTCGCAAAAAGTATTGTTCGAGGTGGCAAATCCGGATAAAGATTTTAAAATTGGCGAATTTGTAAACATCCGGATTACTACCGGCGCAGCTGAAAATCAGCTAAACCTGCCCAACAGCGCTATCAATGAAATTAACGGCAAACCTATTGTTTTTGTAAAAAAATCAGCCGAAAATTATGCCATGCAATTAGTGCAATTAGGCCAAAACAACGGGCAATATACTTCAATTCTTAAAGGATTGAACGAAAACGAGCGCATTGTAAACAACGGCACTTACCAACTAAAAATGATTTACCTTAACCGGTAAAAATACCATCCGGATAAGGTTTGGCTTTTACAAATTTGCTATGCTATTATTTGCTGTAGCTGTAGCAAATCGTCAAGGGTTTCGCGGCGGCGAATAAGGTGGGCTTGCCCGTTTAGCAATAACACTTCGGCGGGGCGGGGGCGTGCGTTGTAATTCATAGCCATTTCGTAGCCATACGCGCCTGCATTATAAAATGCCAGGACATCGCCCTCTCTGATTTCGGCCATTTGCCTATCCCAGCCAAAAGTATCGGTTTCGCAAATATAACCCACAATAGTGTATATTCGGCTTGCCCCTTGCGGGTTCGAAAGGTTTTCGATTCGATGATAAGCATCGTAAAACATAGGGCGAATTAAATGGTTAAAGCCGCTGTTTACACCTGCAAAAACGGTAGCGGTAGTTTGTTTAATAACATTTACCGGTGCCAAAAACACCCCCGATTCGCTAACTAAAAACTTTCCTGGCTCGAACCAAAGCGCTAAATCGCGGCCATAGTCGGCACAAAAAGCGTTAAATCTTTCGGTTAATTGTTGGCCAAGCTGGGCAATATCGGTAGAAAAGTCTCCGGGTTGATACGCTACTTTAAAGCCACTGCCAAAATCAACAAATTGTAAATCTTTAAAATAACGTGCAGTATCAAACAATATTTCGGCGCCGTTTAAAAATACGGCTATATCTTTTATTTCGCTGCCGGTGTGCATGTGTAAGCCCTCAACGCGAATACCCAGCGATTGCACAATACGCTCGACGTGCCGCATTTGGTAAATAGAGATGCCAAATTTACTGTCAATATGTCCGGTAGCAATTTGATGATGCCCTCCGGCGTAAATATGTGGGTTTATCCGGATGCAAACCGGCACCGAATTGCCGTATTTTGCTCCAAATTGT
The DNA here is from genome assembly GCA_016706405.1 of Sphingobacteriales bacterium. Classification (NCBI taxonomy): domain Bacteria; kingdom Pseudomonadati; phylum Bacteroidota; class Sphingobacteriia; order Sphingobacteriales; species Sphingobacteriales bacterium. Next base: position 206,011 of record JADJJT010000002.1, on the reverse strand, counting down.
TCTAAAATTGAAATATTGTCTATATTAATATGTACGCCAAAATCAACTGCCTTGCTAATTTCGGCAATTGAAACGCAGTTAGGTGTAAATATTATTTGATTAGGTGCAAAGCCGGCCAATAAACCAAGCTGTACCTCTTCAATAGATACAGTATCTAAGCCTGCGCCCCAGCTCCGGAAAAGTTTTAAAACATTAATATTACCCAATGCTTTGCAGGCATAATTTATGCGCACCCGCGTACCCGCAAACGCCGCTACAAGTTTATTGTATTGCCGCAGCATAATATCGGCATCGTACACATATAAAGGCAACCCAAATTCGTTGGCAAGTTGTAAGTAATATTCGGCATTAATTTGGCGAGGTGTTTGTTGCGTTTGTGTGTCCATTTAAATAAATAAATTTAATCCTATCGGTTTTTTGAAGGGCAAAATTAAAACATTTTTTTCGCGAAATATAAATTAGTTTATTTAACAATATTTTAATTCTTGTTGAAATCTAATTCTCGTACGAAACAAATCAAAGGCAAAAAACGATTATTCCGGAAAAAAATGGCTTTTTTAATCTATAATTTATGTACCGGGTTTAAGGTTGGCAAATATTTCTTCCTCAACCAAACCACAAATAATATGTCCTAACAATAAATGAGCTTCTTGTATTTGAGGGGTATTATTGCTGGGTACGTTTAACAAATATTGGCATAATTGGGCCATTTTGCCGCCGCCATGCCCAGTAAAACCAATGGTAACTACACCCATTTCGTTGGCTTTTTGCACGGCTTGTATAATATTTGGCGAATTGCCCGATGTAGAAAATGCCATTAGCACATCCTTCGGCTGCCCAAACCCTTCCACTAACCGCGAAAAAATATGGTCGTAGCCATAATCGTTGGCTACAGCAGTTATGTAGCTGGTATTAACAGTAAAGCTTTCGGCAAATAAGGGTGGGCGGTTAAAATTAAAACGCCCCGACAACTCGGCAGCTAAATGTTGGGCTTGGGCTGCGCTTCCGCCATTACCACAAAACCAAACCCGTGCGTGGTGTTGTTTATAGGCCGTTACTATGGTTTGCACAACTTGAGAGGCAGTAGTTAACAGTAAATCGTCATTGTAAACAAGCTCAAACACTTTTAGCGATTGGCCAACCGTTTGCTTAATAGCAGGTAGATAAAAATTAGCGTTAGGCATGAAATATAATAAAATAAAAAGTGTAATAATTAAGTATTGTTGGTTCGTTGACCACTTTTTCGATACCCATTTTGCAATAAATATCCGGTTAAAAGCAATAAGCACAGCCCAAGTGGGTACTGAAAACGGCTGTCGTATTCGGTAACTGCTACCTCCTCAAAGTTCGATTTTTCCAATTTGTTTAAACTTCGTAATAAGTCTGTTATTTCGTCTCCGCTGCCGTCATTTAAGGCAAAATACTGGCCATCGTCTGCTTGGGCAACAAGGTTTCGCAATGCATGGTCGTTTAGTGCGGTGTTTACCGTTTGGCCATTTTCATCTTGTTTAAGGCTATAGCGCTGGCCATTTACATACACCGGAATTGGTGCGCCTTGAGTTGTGCCTACGCCTATTGCATATAATTTTATTTGTTGTTGTTTGGCTTGATTCAGGGCTTCATTTAATCCGGATTCGTGGTCTTCGCCGTCGGTTAGTAGCAGCAGGGCTTTGGTTTTTGCTGCGTTATTATTTTGGGTGGCTGCGCTGGTATCGGCAAATAGTTGGGTGGCCACTTCAATGGCTTGGCCTATTGCAGTGCCTTGTGCGGGTACAATATCTGGCGATACCGTTTTAAGCAGCAGGCGTGCCGCGCTATAGTCGGTTGTTGGTGGCAATTGAACATAGGCGTTTCCGGCAAAAACAATCAAGGCAATGCGGTCGCCCGCTAAGCGGTCAATCAGGCGATTAATTAGTTGTTTGGCGCGTTCAAGGCGGTTAGGGCTAATATCTTCGGCCAGCATACTTTGCGACACATCTAAAGCCACTACCAAATCAATACCTTGCCGTTTAATTAGCTCGGTTTTAACCCCAAACTGCGGATTTACCAAGGCCATAACACCAAAAAACACGATACTTGTTAGCCGCCACAATTGTTTCCGGATAGTTGCCGGATGGTTGCCGGATAAATTTTTGACGACTAAATCCGAATCGCCAAATTTTTGCAACGTTTTTTTCCGCCAATAGTCATAAGCCCAAGCCAATATCCAAATACACGGAATTATAAAAACAAGCCAATAAATGTACTCGGGGTGTTGCAAACGAAACATAAACAAACAAGTGCTAATCGCTTATGTTAGCTTGTCAAAGATTAGCAGGGGGCAAAATTAGCAATGAAAACTCAAAACTTTTGAAAAAAATGGGTTTATGCCCAAGTAATCTGGCTTAGATAAGGTTGTAAAATACTTGGTATCTTTTCAAAATCGTACAAAGCTATGCCTAACAAAAAACCTCCGCCACCTGCGCCACAAAGTTTGAGGTAAAATTGTTTACTGTCAAGCCCTTGTTGCCACAGGGCGTGCCATTTTTCGGGCACTAATTCGGGAAAATTAGCTAATTGTAAGGCCGAAATCTTTTCAAAGTTCTGTTCTAAGGTAGTTTTGTCTTTCGCAATAAAGGCAGCAGCGGCTTGTTGTGCATGGAGCGAAATTTGGTTTAGCAAAATGGCTTTCACCTCCGGATTATTTTCTATTTTATAGCGTGTTGCTTCAACTAATTGTCCGGTAAATCGCCTTACTCCTGTATCGAATAAAAAAAAGCGCAAAGCACTTAAATTGTTGGTTATTGATTCTGGCAATAATTCTAAATTCTCTTGATTTTTAAGCAAAACAGGTTGCTGCATATGCGAGATAAAGGGGTCGAGTCCCGAACTGTTGTAATGATATATTCCCTCAATAATAGCTAAACTCTTCCGGATATTTGCGTAACTGTTTGCATCGGTATTATTGGCATTTTTTTCTGACGGGGTAATATTTCGGCAAAACCTTTCGTAAAAGGCAGCCACTACCGCTCCCGAGCTACCCATACCGTAGCCGTTTGGTATGTTCGAGTCGAAAATGAGGCCAGCCCGCAAGGCATTTTTAAACGCGTTTAGGCGCAACTCGCAGCCCAGTTTACTAAGTTCGGTTTGTAAACCGGGTAGTTTTGCACAAAAATCGTGGAGTTGGTTATTCGAGTAATGGGGCAAAATTGCTTCGTCGTGCCATTTACCCCAAAACTGCTTGTATGGAACGGCAAGGCCAAAGCCATTGTAAATAATTGAATACTCGCCAAATAATAAAAGTTTGGCGGGGTAGCTACGTTGTTGGTGTTGAAAGGGTGGGCTCAAGAAGTGCTTGTGTTTTTAAATATGCTTGGTACGAAAGGTATCTTTCGGCATCTAAAGCGGCCATACATCCGGTGCCTGCGGCAGTTACTGCTTGCCGGTAAATTTTATCTTGGGCATCGCCGCAAGCAAAAATGCCGGGTATATTGGTTTTGGTGCTTCCTTGTTTGGTTATTAGGTAGCCTTCGTGGTCCATATCGAGCCATCCTCTAAAAAGGGTAGTATTTGGTTCGTGTCCTATGGCTACAAAAAATCCGGTTATGGCAATTTCGCTTAGTTCGTTGGTTTTATTATTGCTAATTTTTATGCCTACTACCTGATCTTTATCGTTTCCTAAAACTTCTTCTGTTTCGGTGTTCCAGTATAATTTAATATTTGGCGTACTTAACACGCGGGCTTGCATTACTTTTGAGGCGCGCATTTCGTTGCGGCGTACTAACATGTGTACTGTTTTGCACATTTTAGCCAAATAAAGGGCTTCTTCGGCGGCGGTATCACCAGCGCCAACAATGGCTACCTCTTGATTGCGAAAGAAACTACCATCGCATACGGCACACGCCGACACGCCTCCTCCTGCATCGCGCAGGCGTAGTTCGCTGGGCAAACCTAACCATTTGGCCGAGGCACCGGTAGCAATAATAACAGCATCGGCGGTAAACAATTGGCCATCATCTAACCATATTTTATGAGCAGTCCCCGAAAAATCAACCCGTTCAACAATACCAAATCGTATATCGGTACCCATGTGTTCGGCTTGCTGTCTAAAATCTTCCATTAATTGAGGCCCCATAATGCCCTTAGGGTATCCGGGAAAATTTTCAACATCAGTCGTATCCATTAATTGACCGCCCATTTTAAGTCCGGTATATAAAACAGGTTTTAAGTTTGCGCGTGCTGCATAAATGGCGGCAGTATAGCCCGCAGGTCCTGAGCCAATAATTAAACAGGGGATGTGTTCGGTGTTATTATTCTGTTGCATAATGGTTAAACATTTTAATACTTTATTTGGTTCGCAAAGTTATGCGTTTTAGCCTAAATTTTAGTTGTTTAAAAAAACATAGGCGACCAACAAGTAGAACGGCAAACAAATTTTTATTTATTTAATTTTATCGTTGTGGGTGTTGCCCCCGATAAAGTGATAGTGGTATTACGGCGAGGCGTATTGTTTACAATGACCATAACATTAACTTGGTCGCCTTCATTTTTAGGTAGCCGAGCCACAAAACTACCCACGTCGTTGGTTTGGGTGGTGGCAAACCCGTTATCAATTACAACTTGGGCGTTAGCTACGGGTTTGCCCGAATCGCTAAGTACAGTGCCACGCCAAACAAGGGTATCAACAAGGGGCGCCATAGCCACTGTAATAGTGTGGCTTTGTTGGGCGGTGCTAGCGCTTTGCTGCTGCACTTTCCATGGCATATTTTCTTCGGCAACAATTGCCAAGTTTTGAGTTTGGTAGCTGGCGGGAATATGCGTAAAAACGGCTTTCCCCTCGTTATTTAAAGTTTGTGCGGGCAAACGATTGTTGCCAAAAACAGCAGCAATTTTTCCGGATGTAATAGGCTGCCCCAAACCTTTGGGTCCATGGGCAAATACAATCAACTCAAAGGTGTCAGATGGCGGTGTAGTCGTATTTTTATTTCCGGGAATAACCCATTTCCAAACTGCCCATCCCAAGGCCAATATACCAATAGCCAAAAGCAAGAACATAAAAGGAAAGTTTTTACTATTACTTGCTTGTGGGGCTGCCCGTTCATCTTTAGTAGTATTACCTGGCTGCTCGTTAACTAAATTAAGTAATTGGTTATCGGCAGATGGTGCAAGATTATCGCTACATACCAATAATATTTGGCTGATGCGGGCAATTTCAAGGTCGGCATCGGATTTGGCAATTACGCCTTGCATTATTTGTTGTTGGCAGGTATTGTAGCGGCGTTGTAATTGAATAGCAATTTGTTGTAACTCGGTATAATTAGTTTCATCGGCAAATTTTTGTAAAGCTAAACACGCGGCTGACAAATTGCCTTCGGCTACCCATTTTTTAAGTTCGGTACTGGTAGTAAGGGCATCCATAATTAGTTGCAGGTTGTTAATTTATTTATTGCGGCGAGAGGGTAACAGTATAGTCGCTGGTATCGGCTGCGGTGGTTATATGTCGGGTATATAGGGTTAAGATGCCCGTATTTACGTTGCGTTTTCCATTGCTAAGGCTGTAAATAGCGTTGCCGTTTGCATCTGTTTGCAAGGGAATTGCCCATTCCTGACTTCCGGTAACAACAGCATAAACAGTACTTGACAGGTTAAATAAATTGGCTACATTCATCCGATAAACCTTGTCGGCATTTTCAGAAATGGTGCATACAAATTCTATATTGGGAGAACCCGGTTTTTTTGCTATGCCGTTGTAGGTGCCTAAAAATTTTATCCGGATGAGTGTTTGACAATCGTTGCCCTCGTAGCCCAAGGCACATTTTTCGCAAAACTGGCCGCCGTAACCTGGTGGGCATTGGCAAATTGCTTTGCCGTTTTCATCAATCTGGCAAGTGCCGCCGTTTTGGCAAGGCTGGTTATAGCAAGGGTTATCTTGGCTGCAATCAATACCTGCGTATTGAGGCGGGCAATCGCAAAAGGCGTTTCCCTGATCGTCAATTTTGCAGTTTCCGCCGTTTTGACAGTTCAGCAAAAGGCAGGGATTATAGGTTTGGCAATTTGTGCCTTCGTAGCCAGGGTCGCATAAGCAGGTGGCAATGCCCAACTCGTCAATAGCGCATTCGCCATGCTCGCCACAGTCTAATTTTGAGCAAGGATTATTCGGTTCGCAAGCGACAATACCTAAGAGTAGGCTACACAATAATATGGTAAAAAAGGAATATTTCAAAACTTAAACAAATATATGAATATATTTAAAATGCGTGAGTTTTTTTGAGTTCTATGTTTATTTAGCAATATATTTCTTAGCCTCCAAATTTTTCGCGCCAGGCTATTACCCCGCCAATTAAGTTGCGAACATTGGTAAAACCTTGTTGCATTAAATATTGTTGGGCGTTAAAACTGCGCATACCTGAGCGGCAATGTACAATTATTTCGTCGTTTTTATGGTTGGCCAATTCTTCAATCAGGTAGGCAATACTGCCCAAGGGGTGTAATTCGCCGCCAATATTAAATTCGGTGTATTCAAAGGGTTCGCGCACATCAATTAAAATGGGTTTTTCGCCATTATCTAAGCGCGTTTTTAATTCTTCTACGGTTATATCGGTCATAATTTATTTTGTTCCGGATGTATGGATTGCTATTTTGTTATAAATTAATTTTATATGTTGCCGGATGGTTTTTTTATCCGGAAATTATTGCTTTATAAATTTTGCATTTGCCAAGGGGAAGCCATGCACATCATAAGTTTGCACGATGTATAATCCGGGGGCAAAATGCTCAATATTAACGATATTAGTTGTTTGCCCTATATTGGTATTATTATTGGTTTGCCAAACTTTGCGGCCTAAAAAATCGTATATTGTGATAGTTGCAGCCAGATTTGTATTAGGAAGGGCAGTTACTTGTATGGTTTTATTTGCCGGATTAGGAAACACTTGCAAATTTCCGGATAAATTTGTTTTAATATCCGGTTTTTGTTCAATATCTGACGGCGGTGTTGTTATGCCAACGTTTACATCGTTGGGCAAGGGTTCATCGTCTAAAATGGGGCGTATCATTAAGGATCCGGCCTGTATTGAAGGCTCCCAAAAACCGTTGTAATTGGTAAACAAATGTTGTTGAGAGTTTGTATTTCGGTCGAAGCCTATATTCAACAAGTCTTTTTCAATTTGGTAAAAGCCTACATAAATGGTGTCGCTTACCAAAATAGGTTGGTTAAGGGTATAGGTCCAAAAGCCGTTGGTAGCATTAAAATATTTTGGATAAACAACATATTGGGGGTCGTGGGGCTGTTCAATTTTGGGCGGATAGAGCAGTTGGTCGTTATTTGAATTTTGTTCGATTGATTTATAGACTACCGGAATAAACCCATTGCTGTTATTATTGGCATTATGGTTTACAAATCCAAACTGTATGGCCCGCAATGTGTCGGGGTTGTTTAGCACAAAGCGGTAAGCCAGCCTTGCCCCTTTTCCATACAAACCATAGGCTTGTTCGGCACTGCCGTCGTCGTAGGCAAAATAGTTAAAAAATGGCTGGTAATGGAACAGGGTGTCGTTTTGTTGCAATATGCCCGGGCCTTGGTTGTTGGCAATAAAACTTAGGGTTGTTTGCAGTACTACGCTGTCGCGGTTGGCAAATGCGGGGTTGTTGGCCAGGTTGGCCAGGTCGGTTTTAGCTTTCGAAATATTAACCTTGTCGGTTTGGGTTGTTTGGGTTGGAATATTGGTTAAACTTATGCCGCTTGTATAAGTTATTGTAGGCGGATCAAAGCAAAGGTCTTCTAATAAAAAGTCGGCAATTACGCCTACTTCTTCGTTGATATTATTGCGCAAAACAGGTTTTAGTGTGTCGGCAAATTGGGTATTTACGTGCTGTATAAATTGATTCCATGGCATTGCGGTGTAGTTATTCAGCAGGGTTTGTAGTGGTTGGGTTGGGGCTACGTCGCGCAACACATCCAATAGGGGGGCAATGTCTAATTGTATATAATCGAGATTCCAATGGTCGTTGCTTCCGGTAAGCGAAGCTTTGTTCCGGAAGCGGTACGAGAATCCGTTATAAAAATATTCAGCATCGGCAATAGTTAAATCGGCCTGAAAAAATGGGAATTGCTCGTTTAGCGGAGTTTCCGGAAGTTCAGAGATGTCGGTTGCCCACACTTTTTTCCAAACGGTATCGGCTACTTGGATAGTTTTGGGCGCGGTGGTAGTAATCAGGGTATCGGTAAAGCTTAGGTTGGGGTCGGTAACATCAACCCACGACACTATATTTTTGGGATGTTCAAACCAAATTAAGGTCAGGTCAATATAATGCAGCGAGTCGGTGGGCACTAATAAAGTAGCTGTATTGGGTGGTGTGGTTAGGGTATCTTTCCAAACAAATTTAGTTGTAGGGGTTATAATGGTATCAATAATGGTGGTATCTTTAACAATGGGGTAAGTTAGTTCAAGCATTAGGCTGTCGCCTGGTTCGGGGCGGTCGCCCAAGCCTTGTGGCTGGTAAAAAAAGCGCATATAAACAGTGTCGGCTGCGGTTGTATTTTTTACATCGGTAAGGCAAAACGGGCGCGCTGTTAGTTTATCGGCATAGCCTTCGGCAAGTGGTTGACCTATAGTTCCCTGGCTGTACGGTTGGCCAAAATTGTTTAGCCCGTCGAGGGTAGCTGTACCAATGCCCATGGGTTGCCAGGCATAATTTTGGTTGATATAGGCAAAATCGTCCATCCATTTTGTAGGATCCGGATAAACCAAACTGCCCGAAAAGTCTTCGACAAATGGCAAATCGTTGGTTTTAATACGCGGAATTTCAAAAATCCATGTTGCCACACATCCGGTTGCTTGTGCGGTTGAGCGCACGTAATACCAGCCGCTGTTGAGGTCAACTTTTTTATTTCCGGCCTTAATAATATCAATTTCTTTATTTTGTTGGTCGTAAACTTTATATTCTTTCACTTGAATATCAAACGATATGCGTTCAATACTGCCCAAAGTGCTACAAAATGCGGGTTTAATACGCCAGCCGGTTGCGGTAATTTCGGTAACATCCGGATTATTTAAACTGTATTTCAGGGTATGGGTTTTGCCTGTTCCATCTTTCACTTCAAAAAAGTAAGCGGTAGCTTCTAAATTCGTAAATTTAAAAGTATCGGCGGCAAATGTACCTTGATTTTGGCCGTTTATATAGTAAGTAAAATCGCCTTGTGCGCCCGTTATTTTAAGCGTCAATGCGCCGTCTTTTAATTTGCAGGTAGGCACGGTTATGTTTTGTAAACTTAAAAATACAGGGGTTTGACATAACGAGCTAAAATTTTGCCGATACCCCTTTTCTGCCACATTGCTGGGGTAGGCTATTTTGTTATTGGTAAGGGGCAACACATATTCTTGAGCTTGCACGGGTATTGTGCTGAGGGTAAAATATATAGTTGTTGCTAATAATAATAAAAAATAATACTTCATGGATTAAAGTAAATAGTAAAGCGCGGAATTTAAAGGTTAATTGCAGGATTAATACATTTAAACAAAGCTAATTTATAATTGGCTTACTTTTTATTTGTGGTGTCTTTAGCAATTGGTGTTTTATTATTGGCGCTGCCTGGCGTTTTGTTATTAGTTGCCGGTGCGGCGTTGCCATTACTTGCAGGGGGTGTAGGTATTAACGTAAGCGTATCGAAAGTATTGTATGCGTCTGGGTTGTCGCGTATCCAAAGTTCAACAGGCTCGCCAACTGCTACTAAACTGCCTGTTGGCGGACTTTGTCTTTCAACCAAGGCGCTTTCTTTGTCGCTTATACGGTCAATTTGGTTTACTTTGCCTAATAGTAAATTATAGCCCATAATGGTTGTTTTTGCCGCTTCAAAAGTTAGCCCCACTAATTCAGGCACGGTAACGCGGCTGTTATCGCCTTTTCCTAACACTAAATCAACACGTGTACCTTTGGCTATTTCGGTTCCGGGTTTAATTTCAGTGCCGTTTATTTTTACGGCTAAAACTGCGCCATCGGCAATATCGGGTCTATATTCAATATTACCAATCAGCAAGCCATAGCTGAGTAGTTGTTGCTCGGCGTTGCGGTGCGAGGCATCAATAATATCCGGAAGTTTAACTTTTGGTGCTGTTTTAGCATTCACTGTTAAGTACAATTTTCTGTTTTCTTTAACTTTTTCGCCCGGGTCGGGGTATTGCCCTAATACAACTTCGGGCGGTTCGGTAGCTACAAACGAACTGTCAATGATGGTAAAATCAAGTGATTGGTCGCTTAATAGTTTTTCAACATCTGTTAATGCCATTCCTTTCAGGTTGGGTACGGTAATGCTATCGCCGTGGTTTGTATAAACACTTAGCCCCCAAATGAATAAAAGTGCTAAAAGAAAAGTAAATAATACAATTAGCCCAAAATGAGTCCAAAAGGCAGCGGTTCGTATAAAACGCAAAAATTGCTTCATAAGTTGCTTTGTTTACGGCCATTTATGGTGGCTACCAACAAACCCGCAAAATTACAAGAAAATGCCAATACATAGGGCACAATTTAGCTACAAATTACAAAACAATGCCACAAACAGGTTTAAATAAGGTATCAAAATTATATTATAAAAAACCGGACGTACTTAACAAACTAATTCTTTAACCAAAGTACTTTTGGAGAATTTAAACGGGTTTTATGCTTTATAGATGATTTAAAAATAGCAGTCTGGTTCAATTTCCTAATTTTTCCGGAAACTTGCTATGTTACATCCCCCGGAATTTACCTATCTTTGGCGCTTGGTGGTTAAACCCCACTTTATAATCATTCTATATCATTCAATACATACCTGCTATATTTATGGATTTTGATCAAATTAAAGCCCTAATTGAGCTATTAAATGCCAACAATATTGGCGAACTTAAAATTAATAATGGTGATTTTAAAATAATACTGCGCAGCAATGCCTACGTTGATGCCATGTTTAAACCCGAAACTACCGTTATGACTGCCGCTCCACAACAAATGCCAGCATACTTTCCGTTCGCTGCAACAAATGCCATGGCCCCCCCAACACAAACCACTGCCGGTACCAATAATAACAACGCCGCTTCCTCAAGTCCAAATCAAACACCTTCTTCCGAAGAGGCCAAAGGCAATACCGTAATTATTCGGTCGCCAATGGTAGGTACTTTCTACCGCCGCCCTAAACCCGACCAAGACCCATTCGTTAAAGTTGGCGACGAAATTAAGCCAATGGATGTAGTTTGTACCATAGAAGCAATGAAACTCTTTAATGAAATTACTTCAGACATTAGTGGGCGTATTGTTAAAGTTTTTCCGGATGATAAAAGCCCTGTTGATTTTGATGCCCCCTTATTTGAAGTAGAGCCATCCTAAAACAAGTACCACTTCTTGTACCTGCTGCTATAAATCCGGATAAAATTAATTTATCGGCTATAAAATCAAAAAAAACATTCAATAACCAAGTATAACGCTGCTTTAAATCAATAAATAATCATAATTAGCTATTGTTACACGCTTTCCCTCACTTACATACCAGCAAGTTTCCCTCCAACCAAAACAAAAAATCTTAGCCTTTGCTTAATGGTTGCAGCACTTTTACCCCTTTTATATGTTTAATAAAATACTTATTGCCAACAGAGGCGAAATAGCCCTTCGTATAATATGTACCTGCAAAGAGCTGGGTATTAAAACAGTTGCCGTTTACTCAACTGCCGACCGCGACAGCCTGCATGTGCGCTTTGCCGACGAAGCCGTTTGTATTGGCCCACCAGCAAGCCGCGACTCTTATTTAAATATGCCCCGCATATTGGCCGCCGCCGAAATTACCAACGCCGATGCTATCCATCCGGGCTATGGCTTTTTAAGCGAAAATGCCGATTTTGCCGAAATTTGTAGCGACCTCAACATAAAATTCATAGGCCCAACCCCCGAACAAATACGCCGCATGGGCGATAAAGTTACCGCCAAACAAACAGCTTTAACGGCAGGTGTGCCCGTGGTGCCCGGCTCAGACGGCTTAGTGCCCGACCTTAAAACTGCACGTGGCCTGGCAAAAGAAATTGGTTACCCAGTTATTATCAAAGCTACCGCTGGCGGCGGAGGGCGCGGTATGCGCATAATTTGGAACGACAACGAGTTTGAACGCCTTTGGAACAGCGCACAAGCCGAAGCAGCAGCAGCTTTTGGCAACGATGGCTTATATTTAGAAAAATACATTGAAGAGCCTCGACATATTGAAGTGCAAATTGTTGGCGACCAATACGGCAAAGTTGTCCACCTCTCTGAACGCGATTGCAGTATTCAACGTCGCCATCAAAAATTGGTCGAAGAAGCACCCTCGCCATTTGTCGATGAAAAATTGCGCAAAAAAATGGGCGATGCCGCCATACGGTGCGCGGCCTCTATTGGCTACCAAAGCCTTGGAACTATTGAGTTTTTGGTGGACAAATACAAAAACTTTTATTTTATGGAAATGAATACCCGCGTTCAGGTTGAGCACCCGGTTACCGAAGAAATTATTAACTACGACCTGATACGCGAACAAATAATGATTGCTGCCGGCGTACCTATTTCCGGAAAATCTTATATGCCACAATTCCATGCCATAGAATGCCGCATTAATGCCGAAGACCCCTTTAACGACTTCAGGCCATCGCCCGGAAAAATTACCAATCTTTACACCCCCAAAGGCTACTGCACCCGCGTTGACACCCATATTTATGCCAACTATGTTGTACCACCCTACTACGACTCAATGCTGGCAAAGGTAATTGTGCGGGGCTTTACCCGAGACGAGGCTATTGCTAAAATGGCACGCGCACTCGACGAATTTATAGTTGAAGGTATAAAAACTACTATACCGTTTCATCAACAACTTATGAAAAACGAAGATTTTAAAGCCGGCAATTTTACCACCGCCTTTATGAACACCTTTGAACTTGATTACAGCAAACAACCAAAATAACCAATCGCTTAGCCTCGTCCAAGCAAATTAAAATAAATTATCATTCATTTATTTGCCCATTACATTTATGGCGATGTTGCCGGGTGTAGCGTTTTTCCATAACACTGTAACCGTATGGCTGCCTTGCCCTGTGGTAATGGTGCCGGCATCGGGCGGGGTAATTACCCACTCGTATTGCCAATAGGGGCGAAATTCGGTGGTGTAGGTAGCTGTGTTATTTTTGCAAATTTTTTCTAAGCCCTCGATAGTCAAGTTTTTGGGTGCTAACGGTGCGGTGCAACAATCGGCATCGTATTGGCTGCCGGGTGTGCCGCCATAACAGCCCGCTATCCAGTTTTTACCGTCGTTTGGGTTGTTTTTGGCCTTTTTGATTTGCAGGGTATAGCCTTTTCCATCCGGCTCGGTCGGAAAAGGTGCGGCATCATCATAACATAATGAGTATTGTAAAATGCCCGATGCATCAAACAAACGCAATATTTCACCACTTCCGGAGAAGCCAAATTTAAGCGGCCCTAACAGCGTTGTTATTGGCAAGTTGGCTACCTTGTAAATTGCATTAAATGCAGTTGTATCTTGCGCTAACACCAAAAAGGTTTGTGGCGCTAAGGTTATATTATCCGGAAAAACATATAGGTTGTCATTTTCATCGCGCAGTTTCCAGTTAGTAAGGTTTAAAGTATCAACAAATGAGGCGTTGAATAATTCTATCCAATCGGAGCAATTGGCAGCCAAAGCTGGGTTATAGTGTAGCTCGCTAACTACGGGCAGTTCGTTGCAAGGAGCGTAAGCCTTTCCGGGCGAGCCGCCTACGCATCCATCGAACCAGTTTTGCGGCAAGGCAGGGTTGGCATCGGGTTGGGTTAGCTCAAGGGTGCGCCCCCACCCATCGGGGGTACAAGGCCATGGAGCGGCATCGGTATAAGTTAGGTTTACTACTGTGTCGGCATTATTGCTTAGCACCAACAAACGTTGCTCTTTATTATTTAACGAAAAATTTAGCGGCCCCCAAACATTGGTAACCTCGGGGTATTGGGCTGCAAAGGCATTAGGATTTTGGCAAATAACTGCCCGGCCATTGGGTGGCAGCACCATTTGCGTGGGCAATATATTTTTTTCCCAAGCTTTTTCGCCTTGTATCACCCAGTCGGCCAAGTAAAGTGGGTTATCGCCGTAATTATGCAGTTCTAACCAATCGCCTGATGGGTGTGTCTCGTCTGGGTGGTAATTAATTTCTGAAATAGTTAATGGCGCGGGATATTCGGCTTCTCCGGCAAAATACGCCTGAAAATTAGTATTTTCGGTAATATTTGCAGTAAAACTGTTGCTTAATGGGTCATCAATAAAATTATTTACCCCCCAGTTTACAAAGGTATAGCCTGGGTTTGGTATAGCCGTAACCGTAATAGGTGCGCCATCAAAATAAACCCCCGCAAATGGCAAGGCGGGTGTTATGGTATTAATTTTAATTTTTCCGGCTCCGGCTGGGTATGCATCTACAACAATTTCAACTTGATTAAACAACTGCATATTGTTTTGCACATAGTTGCGGGCATATTCTAACCGATATTGGGTAAAATCATACATCACATTAATAGCGGAATTCCACGAGGTTGTATCAACAGATGCCCCCCAACCATAGCCATCCCAAGGCTCATACCCCGGATAATTCCATTTTTTAAAATGTCTTTCCATTTCGGGGCGCATTTGATTGGTAATTTTTTCTATTGCCTTTTTATTAAAATTGTCGGGCTGAAAGACAGTATTCATTAAATCGGCATAGCGGTTGGTAAAATAATTAGCATACATTGGATTTTGCAATAATCGCAACATCATTTCGCTGTGGCGGTTTGCCGCCTGAAAAATAGCCAATCCAAGCATATCGTACCCGTACCACCCTCCGGATGGGCAGCCCATTCCTAAATCGGTATCCCACAAAATATAACGCCAGCGGCCATTTGGGGTTTGGGGTCGCCAAATTTTTATATTATTTACATACCAACCTAACCAGTCAATATTAGCATAATAAGTTTCGGATATAAAATAGTCAGCCCAGTTTTCTAAATCGGCCATTTGGCCTGCTTGGGCAAACATTTCGGGGTCGGCCATATTGTTATTAGAAATAAAGTTGTATAGCTGTAAAAATCCTTGTTCCGAGCCTTCCATTACTTCGTAATCGTACCGAATTAAATCAACTGAATCAGGATTTACCCCTGTATTATTGGCTAAATATTGGTCGTCTTGTTTTTCGCGCAGGTGGTAAACGCCCCAGTATTGTCCGTTTAAATAGACCAAGCAAGTGTTGGTGGCCATGGTTTCAATGGCTAAATCTTTAACTCCCGTTTGCATAATATCATCGCGGGCATGGACGGTGTTCCAGTCTATGCTGCCGGTACGCATATTAAAATTGTCGAAGGTTTCAATATGCGGCTTATCCGGAAAAAGGGCGTATTCAATGGCAGGACTGCTTGTCCAATCGTATTTCCGGAAGGTTAAACCTTTTTGCGGAAAACCGCGCGCCCAATTGCCTTGTATGCGCAGTTGTCCGGACAAATTAAATTCTCGGTTTCCATCAGCGTTAAAATACTCAATATGGGCATCGCGCCAAGTATTTTTATCCCAAAAATTAGCGCCATAAAACGGAAAACTGCTAATATCTGCATTAGGCCCATAAGCGTAAATGCCATTATTCACATCAAACAAATCGTTAGGGTTTATGCTAACGGCAATTACCGGAACAGTACTGCTGTCGGTTATAAAATACGTATTTGCAACAGCTTCAGAGGGCAACATATTGGGGTCGGTGCTATAAGAACACGCCCTAATTACTTGTGTTGCGTCAATTGGTATAGGATTGGCATAAATAGTTGATGTTTGCACTGGGTAGCTTCCATCGGTGGTGTAGCGTATAACTGCCGACGGCGAAGGCGTACTTAGTTTTAATACTTGTGTCTTTTCATAATATCCGGCGGGTAACGAGTAGGTTGGCGGGGGTAAATAGCCAACAAAGCAAATTGCATCGTTATTGGTTTGCTGTGGCGTGGGTTGGGTAAACAAACAAATACCTACCCCCCCATCGGGTTGGCGACCTATGCTATGCCCTACTTGTAAACTTGGCACAAGTAATGAATCGACTAGGTTTAAGTCGGAGTCGAATAAATAAACAGTTTCGCCCGCGCTGCTAATTTTAAAATTTGTGTGTAGCCATTTGGGGTCGTTTTGATTAGGGTCGTTAGGGTCATAAAACCAATTTGGTACTTGTCCGTAAGGGGTGCTGCCGTCGGTAATATAAAAGCTTAGCCAAGGGGCAAGGCTTAAATCAGATGAGAAGGTTGGGCTGCTGTTGTGTACCTCAACGGACAACACATTTTCGCCTATTTTTAAAGCTGCTTCAAGGGTTGGCAGGTCTATAGAAAAAGCATCTATTGGCAACCCCTGATAGCCTGATGCCTCATGGTCGGGGCAGGCTTCGTCAAATGCAGGAGGAGTGCCTACCAAACCCCATCGGGCAATTTCTATTCCGTTGAGATAAGCCGCAAAAGCATCGTCAAAATCAATATGAAGCAAAGCTTTGGCAATTATTGCTGGATTTGATACTGTAAATTTTTTCCGGATATAGATGCCATATACCACTCCGGATGGATTAGTGGTAGGGTTTGGTTCAATTAAAGTAGCATCATCGGCATCGCCATAGCCAAACCCGCCGGGGCCGGCATTCCAAGTCAAGTCGTCAAAATCGGTGGCAGTCCAGTTAGTTGGTGGGGCTTGGTTATTAAACAACCATTGCCAGTTGTCGGTGGCATAAATAGCGGTACGCCATAGTCCGCTCGTAGTATCGGGCTCCGGTTTTAAGCTATTGCCCGATGCAAAAACAGTCAAATAATTACCTGCCTCAAGTGTTTGGTTGGGCAAAGCCCATTTATCCGGCTCATTGGGCGAGTCGGTTAAATAAAAATCACTTAGATTTATAGGGGTTATGCCCGAATTATAGAGTTCAATCCAGTCGTTTTCTTCTTTACCATCCTCGTCAATTAGTTGTTGATAGTTGGCGTTACTGGCTTCGTTTAAGTGCAGATTTTGTGCCATTAAAGGCACAAAATAAGTGCTACCACCAACTAACCAAATGCCTAAAATTGTTAGAATTAATATTAGGTGTAGTTTTTTTGCCATAACCTTCGTTTATTTGCTGTTAACTTGCTCAAAGGTACAAAAAAAACAAAAGGCTTAATTAATCCAACCAATTAGGAAAAAAAAATAAAATATCATTTTCTGGTTTGCGAAAACACCTTTAACAACACAAAAGTATCCGGATACTTACCATGCCGACGAAGGTTCGGCATCGCGTAAAATATAAAATAGCTGGTCGGGGTCGGTTTCGTTTAGTACTAATTTGCCTTTAAATTTTACTACATCATCTAATTTAAGCCAGTCGTAGCGTTTTTTAAGTTTAAGCAAAACAACAGATTCGGGGCCAGCGCCTTTGCCACCGGGTTTGGCACAAAAAAAACACGAGGCATAAGGCAGCCTTGACACTACTACCAAGCTGCCATCAATACTCAACGGAAGTACGTAGCCCGTTATAGTTACCGTTTTATTATTGTAGGCGCGTACATTGCCACCAAAAACAGGGCGGTAATAAGTCGTATCGCCCAAAGCATCGTACTCGCCAATTGCCTCAACATCGGTTAGCAACTCCCAAGTAATGGAGGTTTGTGCATAAGCGTTATGGCCTGGTAAAATGGGCAACTGAAAAGTTAAAAAAACAAGTGCAGCAGTGCACAAAAAAAAGATATTACGCATTGGCTAATGTTTGCGATAAATTAGTACGGTAAGCCCTAATCGCTGGAAGTATGGCTGCTAAAATGCCTATACAAAAGGCTATTAACACTAACCAAACTTCGCCGGGCGGTACATGAAAGGGTGAAAAATTAAAATATTGGTGTTGTGTGGCTGCATATTTAGCCAAAAAATAGGCGGTAATTCGCGCCAAAATTACCCCCGAAATCAAGCCCAAGACCGTTAGCCAGGCACTTTCTAAAAGGGTTATGGCGGCAACCTGCCAGGCGCGCGCGCCCAAGCAGCGCAGCAAGGCCAACTCGTAACGGCGCTCTTGCAGGGCATTATACAAGGCTACAAACAAACTGGCGCCGGCAATTAGTATTACTACAACGGCAAACGCTTGCAAGGCAAATAGGCCTACTCCAAGCTGGTTCAGTAATTTGTTTATTTCAATGGCGGGAGTTGCTGCCTGCATATTGGTTTTTTCGTTAATGGCGCGTGGTATATTTAGCAACGACAAAGGATTTTTAAACCCTACTAATAAGGCCGTTATATCGCGGTTGTTTGCTAAATTAGCAGTCGTATTTGTGCTGTCGGTTTTACTAAAAGAAGAAGCGCTTGAGGCATCATTTTCGTTGCGTTTGGTTCCTTGGATATTTTGCGCCGTTGTTGGTTTATTTTGATGCTTTATTATAGTGTCATTCACCTCCGGATTTTCTTTTTTTCCGGATATTTGTTGATGGCTTTCGTTTTCATCGTGCTCATGTAAGTCCCAAACGCTTTCTAAACTTGTTAAAATTAGTTGGTCGGCAACTGTACCCGAGGGGGCTAAAATTCCGGTAATATAATAGGGGTGCGTATGGTGGTCATCACCTTGTTCAAAAAAACCATGGCTACTTACAAGTTCATCCTTAAGTTTTAGGTTTAGGTTTTTAGCTGTGGTAGCCCCTACAACAGCCTCGAGGGGCGCATCCCACCATTTTCCGGATTGTAAAGCTAAATTAAAATGCGCTACATAATTGCTGTCTGTACCAACAATTCTAACGCCTTTGTAATTATCGCCATACGATAAGGGAATGGCACGCTTAACTGCCCGGTTTTGGGCTATCTTTAAGGCTTCGTGGTGAGGAATATTGCCGGTTGGGTAATCTATTTGATATAAAGCCGATAAAATTAACTGCAATGGGCTGCCCTTAGCCCCCACAACCATATCAATACCTTGCAAATTGCGCTCGAAAGTATTTTTAAGTTGGTGGTTTAAAATAAGCAACAGCGATATAATGCCTACGCCCAAGGTTAACAGCATCCAGCTTAAAGCAGCGGTAAGGGGTCGTTGCCATAAATTTTGCCAGCTTAGTTGCCAAAGATTCATCTTTTAAGTCAATACAGGTAATAAATTTAACTTAATTATTAACTACTATTACCAACTGCTGCGCTACTTGCGAAGATGTAATTACCTGAAAAATTAAACACCCTGCCGGCAAGGCACTTGGCAACTGTATTACGTTCGATTGATTGATTATAACAGGTTTTTCGCAGTATAGTTTACCCATGGTATCAAAAATTCGCAGCATTGCTGCCTGTGATTGGCTGTTTATTTGTTGGGTTGATGTTGTTTGTATTATTATTTGCTGCCCCTTGGTTACCAAGTTTGGTTTTACTTGAATTTTTAACGACTCGTTTTCGTTTAGGGCATTGTTTGAGTTATTAGTATTGTCAATCCCTACTGCAAATGGGTGGGCAACAGTATGCTCTTGGGCGCATCCGGAAAAGTTTTCGCTGCTGTTAGCACAAATTTCGGCGGGGTAAATATAGGCATCAATCAGTTCAATATCGTCAATAAGCCAGTTAGCGGGCATTGTTTCGCCATCACTACCCAGCCTAAATCGCCATTGAATAGTTTTGCCTGCGTAGTCGCTAAGGTCAATTTCGGTTAAAATATAGCCCTCGCTATTGCCCGAAAAAGCCAACTGCCCCACTAACGGCGAATTGGCATTAGTAATGACCTGTTGATAAGCATTGCGCAGAAAACTATTATTACTTACGTTCATCCATGGGCTGCCGTCTGCCGAAATCTCCACTATGCCGCCATTTACATAAGATGCTAAATTGTACCAATGCCAAAAACGAAGCACTGGTAAAACTCCGGATAAAGTAATGGGTTGGTTTAAGGTAAGTATTGCTTCGGTTGGACTTTCGGTACTGCCGTTTGCACTAAAATAATTGTTTCCGGAGTGTGCATCCGGGCCAGTTGTTGCTTGCCACGCTCCTCCGGTGCTTTCGTTGGTAAAATTGCCTATGCCGTTTTCGGCACCATCGGTAAACCATATCTGGCTGGTATTGCCCGGCGCAGAGTTTACTTCAAATGAGCAATTTGCCGATGCGCCAGGTGCTAATGTCTGTTCGGGAAAAATTAAGTTTTGGCCATCTACGCTGGGGTCGCCGCAAGTGCTGCTGCCTGCTTTGTAGGTTAGGCCGTTAGCTAAGTTATGGGTAGCTACTACCTGATTTAATGTTTGGGTGCTGCTATTGTTTGTTATTGTAAATTGGTAGGTAATATCGGTGCCGGCAGTAATGGTATGTGGTGCTTGCAAGGTAATTTGTAAGGTTTGGCAAATTGGTGGCAAATCAAAAGCTTGTATGCCATCGGTAGTATTATCGCTACTGCCTTGATTAGCACTAAAGCCCAAGCCACGGCGGGCAAAAACCTGCCAAATAAGGCATTGGTTAGCACCATTATTATTGGCTTGGTCGGCAGCCAAAATAGCATCGCGCCCATCTACAAATCCGGGTTTACAAGGTTGTAATTTCAAGCCATCTATTACTAATTGTATGGCTATATTATTTCCTCCTTTACCTTGGTATATGTCCTCGTCAAAACCATATACGTCCACTAATGCCCAGTACAAATCCCAAAGCATTGCCGTCCAAACCTCGCCCACAAAATGCACTTCGGGGCTTTCTTTAATTCGGTCGTAAGTAATAGGGTTAATGTTCATATCGGTGCTATATGGGTAGGTGCGAATGCCGCCGCCTGCCAACGATTGCCCGTCAGAAAAATTGCCAATACCACGTGCCTGTTTTCCATTGTTTTTGCTATTGGTTGTTAACGCTAAGCCCCAAAAATCACTCCAGCCCTCACCCATTTGCTCGCCACTGTTAAGGCAATCAACCTGAAGGGGGCCGCCTGTTAATCTGTTCGATATGCCGTGCATATACTCGTGGGCAATAATGCCATTGTCTAAGTCGCTATCAAAAGTAATGGTTGTCAGTTCCTTTAAATCAACCGATACAGTTTCGCCTGCTACCATCATTAATTTTATGCTGTCGCATATTGTTTTAGCCATCATGGCGGTAGGAATTTTTGCCTGTCCAAAATCATCACCAAAGGGGCTAACGGGGTCGCCTTCAACATCGTTACATAACAAAACGGCAATGGCTCCGGCCTTTTGGGCGTTTAGGCTTTTATCGAGGGCTTCGCAATTGCCCATATCAATCAAAGCGATATTATCTTTAATGGCATCGGGGTTTATTAAGGTAGCACAGCCTAAGGTTGGGGTCGCGCTGCCGTCATCAACCAAAACTAATTTACCCGATAAAAACTTTGGTGTAATAGGCAAAGGTGGCCCATAAACAGCAGGTGCAATATTGTGTTTGCCTTCTAAAATTTTAGGTGTATTAATGCGCATAACGGTACCCGACTCGTCTTTATACCAAAGCCCCATGTTCATACGTGGTGCTTCTCCGTCTTTGGGGGTATAAAAATTGGCATTATAGGGTGTACTGCCGTCCATTGCATCGGCAAATACAAAATCATTGCCTTCGCCGCCTTTGTCGTAATTGTTCTGCTGAAAATTGCCTGCTTCTTCGGTAAATCCATAATGATAGGCAATATCATGAATAAGATTATTCCAATAAAACAAATTAGTAAGTGCAGCATCTATATTATCAATGGGTACTTTTGCCTCCGGATTATAGGCATAATCGAACACAAAATCGCTGGCTTTGGGCGAGTAGCCCTTATCGTCATTATTGCCATCTTCATCATCTTGCGCCCATACATTATTGCCGCGCGTTATGTCGTATTCAGGGTCGGTATCGCCGTTTACATCGTGCCAGCCATAAGGGGAGGCATCGGCGTTGCCCTCTATCCAAGGGCTGTTTTTAATAGCGCGAGGGCCATGCAAAGGGCTTTCAAGCGGGTAGGGCCATACGTTGTAATCATATTTTTGGCCTTGCTGTTCGGCTGCTTCAAACTCGGTACAAGCATGTTGTTGGGTAGTTGCTTTGGCCAAAGGTGTTAAGGCACAATACGACCCCACTTTGCAATGGTTTACAGCATCGTGCAGGCTTAAAATGTTAAAATCAACGGCATCAACCACAATTTGCCAAACATGATACTGGGGTTGTTGTTGGGTTAAATGAATAATAAAGGCAGGCCGTAGCAAGCTATTATTACCTAATGTAGGTACAGATGCCCAAACTGGCTCAACGAGTATATTTAGGTTTTGCTGGAAACCAACAAAAAATGCTTTAGGATTGGTAGTTTTATTGTTATTGCTGTTAGCTTGAATACGAATTTCGGCATTTTCATCCGGATAATTAAGTTTTACGGCCTTAAAAGCCGCTTGCAGATGGGCAGGCAAAAAAGTATCCGGAAAATTATTAGTAACGCGGTTTGCTATCTGCGAAGCTAATTTATTGCCTACATGCAACACCTTGCCATCGGGTAAAACACTTATGGTAGCATGGCCATCATTTAGCCAATACCCGTGCCAGCCTTGCCTGATATATACCTGCGTTACACCGTTATGCCGGTTGGTGTAGGCATTAACTACGTGCAGTTCGGCAATATCGGCTGCATCTAATCCTAATTTTATTCTATTGTTTTGTAAATACTCAAGGGCTGTTTTTTGGTTAGTTGGGGTGGTTTTTTGGGCTATGAGGGCATTGTTTGCGCACAAACAAATAATTATAACCAAGCAAATTCTTAGTAGAAACAGGTACATAAAGTAGTATTTTAGGATGCAAATAGGTTTTGTAGTGCAAATTTGGCTTATTTATACCAAAGAATGGTATTTTTAGTTGGTATTTTATCTAAGTGTTTTTAATATTCGATTATTTTGGCCACAACGGATTTAGATTTACTAATTTAAATTATACATGCTAAGTATTTTTTTTATACATGCTGGCAAAAAATAATCGAAATTTGCGCTTCCTTGTTTCTTGCCTTGTTTATTTTATAGTTACCTGTTGCTCATGGCATTTTATTTTATTTATGCGTCTATTTAACAGCCTGACCGACTTGCCAGACTTTAAAAAAAGTGTCATTACAATTGGCACTTTTGATGGTGTGCATATTGGACACCAAGAAATTATACATCGAATTAATAGTTTAGCTGCTGCTTATGGCGGCGAGGGTATATTACTCACTTTTCATCCGCACCCACGCACTATATTAAACACTTCTTTTCAACTACAATTATTAACCACCTTGCCCGAGCGACTTAATTTGTTGGCACAACACCAACTCCAAAATGCGGTGGTAGTGCCATTTACCAAACATTTTGCCAATATGTTGCCGGCTGATTTTGTAAAAAAAATTTTAATTAAACATTTTCATCCGGCTTGTATTGCCATAGGTTACGACCATCGGTTTGGTCGCAACCGTCAGGGCGATATTCATTTGCTTTGGCAGTTATCGGGGCAATATGGTTACGATGTATTAGAAATTAGCGAACAACAAATAGCCAAAAATGCCATTAGCTCAACGCGCATCCGCGAAGCACTACTTACCCGAAAACCGCACGAAGCTACCCAACTTTTGGGCTATCCTTATTTTTTAAGCGGCAAAGTAATAAAAGGGCAGCAATTAGGCCGAAAATTAGGTTATCCAACCGCAAATATCCAACCCAGCGACCCCCAAAAGCTAATTCCCGCCGATGGTATTTATGCCTTACAACTTCAGCTTAACAATCAACGAAATTTGTTGGGCGTAGGCAGTATTGGCATTAGGCCTACCATAGGGCAAGGACTGCAGCGCACCATCGAGGTATATATTTTTGATTTTGATGAAACTATTTATGACCAAACGCTAACCCTCAATTTTATAGCTTATTTGCGCCCCGAACAAAAATTTGACAACTTGCCCTTAATGGTGCAACAAATACAGCACGATGTTGCAACAGCAAAACAAGTACTGAGCGCAATAAAGTCCTAAAACATTGACAATAAAATTAGTGTTGTATCTTTGCACAAACCAAATTTGCCCTACTTATATTGTTTGTTTTTGTTTATGCAAAATATTGCAACAACCACCCAAAAGTATATTTTAGCCCTCGACCAAGGCACTACCAGCTCAAGGGCTTTAATTTTTGACGCACAAGGACAAATAGTAGGCATAGCCCAGCAAAATTTTACCCAAATTTTCCCCCAACCGGGCTGGGTAGAACACGACCCTCACGAAATTTGGCAAACACAGCTTACCGTAGCACAAAACGTATTACAGCAAACAGGTATTAAACCAACACAAATTGCTGCTATTGGCATAACCAACCAACGCGAAACAACTTTAATTTGGGATGCCCATACCGGCCAACCTCTTTACAATGCCATTGTTTGGCAAGATAAGCGCACTACCCCCCTTTGCGAGCAGTTAGTGACCAATGGCTTAACTGAATATATCCGGCAAGAAACGGGTTTAATTCCGGATGCTTATTTTTCGGGAACGAAATTAGCATGGCTGCTCCAACATATTCCGGAGGCACAGGCAAAAGCAGAATCCGGAGCAATAAAATTTGGAACCGTTGATACATGGTTGTTGTGGAACTTAACGAAAGGAAAAATTCATGCTACAGACGTTAGCAATGCTTCGCGTACCATGTTGTACAATATCCGGAAAATGGAATGGGACGAAACAATGCTGCGAGCTTTACAAATTCCGGAAACCATTTTGCCACAGGTATTTCCATCATCAAGTGCTACTCGTTATGGCAGCACACACCCAAGCTGGTTTGGTGGGGTAAGTTTGCCCATTATGGGTATTGCCGGAGACCAGCAAGCGGCCCTTTTTGGTCAACAATGTTACCAATCCGGAATGGCTAAAAATACTTATGGCACCGGTTGTTTTATGTTGTTAAATACTGGCACCCAGTTAGTTACCTCGCAACAAGGCCTGCTAACAACTGTTGCCTGGCAGATTTCTAACGCCCCCCCACAGTACGCCTTAGAAGGCAGTGTGTTTGTAGCAGGGGCAGCAGTTCAATGGCTACGCGATGGGCTTGGCTTAATTAACCATGCCGCCGAAACCGAATTTTACGCCAATCAAGTACCCGATACCTTAGGTGTTTATGTTGTGCCCGCATTTGCCGGATTAGGTGCTCCGCATTGGAACATGTACGCACGCGGTGCCATGTTTGGACTTACCCGCGGCACCACAAAAGCCCATATTATTAGGGCAACCCTCGAAAGTATCGCCTACCAAACCCGCGATGTGTTAGAAGCTATGCAAGCCGATGCCAAAATTACCCTCGAGGCCTTGCGTGTTGATGGCGGCGCAACTGCTAATAATTTTTTAATGCAGTTTCAGGCCGATATATTGGGCGTGCCTGTGTTGCGGCCTGCAGTTATTGAAGCCACAGCCTTTGGTGCTGCACTATTGGCCGGATATGCCTTGGGCAATTTTTTTGAAACAAACACCTTTGAAACCAACCAACAGCTACAAATATTTTATCCGAGAATGCCAAACGAACAAAAAACCCAACTTTACGAAGGATGGCAAAAAGCTATAAAACAATGCGTATTTTAATGGTTTGTAAAGGCAATATTTGCCGCTCGCCAATGGCCGAGGGATTGCTAAAGCACCTTTGCCAGCAACAAGCACTGCTATGGCATATTGCCAGCGCTGCCACCGATACCTGGGATTTGGGATGCCCCGCCGATAGCCGCGCAATAGCACAAGCCCGCAAAAACGGTATTGACTTACAAGGTCATGTGGCGCGCCATTTTAAACCCATCCATTTTAATCAGTTTGACTATATTTTAGTAATGGATACCGAAAATTATAGGGCCGTAATTAATAAAGCTCAAACACCCGAACACAAGGCAAAAGTTGATTTTTTGCTCAATTTTGTTTGGCCGCAGCACAATATAATTGTCCCTGACCCCTACTATAACAACCAGTTTGAACAGGCGTGGCAATTAATTAAGCAAGGTTGCGAGGCCATTATTAAAAATTTAGGCCCCCATAATTTATAAAATATTATAAAACACTCAATTTTAGCAACGCAATTGGTATTAAAATGGCAGGTTTGCTTGTGTTTATTCGCCAATATGCCCGTTAGCGGCTTGTATTACCTCTTTAGTGGCACCGTTATAATGGGCAAAAGCAACTAAATGACAATTTTTAGCATTAAAAGTATTAGGTAAAGTGTAGGTAAATTTGCGCACCACTATACGGCCAGCAGTTTGGTCGGAGGCAGACAAGGGGGTACCCTCTGCATTAGTTAGCATTTTGCGCAGTACATGTTTATGTACATAGTCGGTTTTAATGCTATTGTCGGGTTGTGTTTGGTTGGCTACCATACCACTTTCGGTAAGGGTTAGGCTAATTTGAACAGGGTCGGCTACGGTTTCTTTAAAGCGTACTTGCACATAAGCAGTTAGCAGGCGTGTAATAGAATCGTAGGTGCTGTAGGTGTGTACAAATGCGGGCGGCGTGGTGCTTAGTCGTGGCATTACTACACCTCCCCAGCTATTGTAGTTGGGGTTGGTAAGTTGCCCATCTTGATTAAGGCGGTCAATGGCTGCCGAGGGGTAGCCTTCGGGTAGCAATAAAGCATCGTTTAAATAGTTGCCTTCGGGTGTTCTAAATTCGGGGTCGCCGTTGCCAATATTTGGGTTTTCGGCAAAAAAGCCGGCGTGAATACTAATAGCAGCAATTTTGTTTGGATATTGGTCTTCGAGTTGCGCTATAACCTCGGCACCTTTAGGGCAGTTGGGGCATTTAAATCCGGTGAACTCTTCAATCAGTACTACTTTATCCGGAGTATCAATTGGAATTTGCCCAATAAACGTAGTATCTTTAAATATCTTTTCAAATTTGCCACCATTATTACCACCATCACCTGTGTCGGGGTCAAAGTTTATGTATGGCCCTTTTTCATCGCCACATCCGGGCAAAATAGTGGTAAAAGCAATTAAGGCAAAAATGGCAAAAAATGATATTATTATCGGAAATATTTTTTTAAACATACATCGTACTAATTAGTTATTGTTGTTATTTTTAAAAGCTAGTGGTAATATCGAGTTTTACGCCGCTAAATGCAGGTTCGTAGCGGCAAACCCCACCGGTGCAAACTACCCCTGCTGGTTGTTTCACGTAGCTTAATGCAAACCGGCTGGCCCTGCGAGTGTACGAAACAAAAATAGAAGGGTAGTGTAAATTATGGTCGGGGTCAATATTATATAAATCTGATAAAGCAAACGACCATGCCGGAGCTATACTATACTCGGCCAGCACCCAAAACCAGTCGCCTTTGTCTTGTTCGTAGGGTGCATCTTTTTTGCCCAAAAGGCGGCGGTTGCGCTCGGTAAACATGTACGATAGTTCGGTTTTTAACGATTGTTTTTTGGTAAACTTATACACAAATTCGGCAAAGGGTGTAAAGGTGTTTACAAATTTACCTTTTTGTTCAAATACAAATTGGTTATAGTCAACGGCTTGTATGCCAATAGTACCTTTGTATGATTTTCCTTTAGGTTTTATGGTAGCATCGAGGTATATTTCTCTAAACAGCAACGTATCGTCTGGGTTCGTTATATTAGTGGCATTAAAGGTAAAAATTAAGCTGCGTTTAGGCGAGTAGGTAATTTCGGCCTGAAATGCCATTTCGCCTAATGGTTGGGTGGCAGCATTGTAGCGCCCAGCTAAACGATAGGCATTTTGCCGTGCCAAAGGCGGCATAAAATTAATAAGCCCTTTGGTAAAGGTTTGTTGCGGCGAGGTGCGCAGATCAAAATTTTTGTTGCGCCGGCCTTGCACAACTATACCCAACCCCTTGCGCGACCACGACAAACTACTCATTAGCACATAGCCGTTGCTTGGGTTTTTTAGTCTGCCTGCGGTATTGCGTATTACATCTTCGCCTTTATACGCCCCTTCTATATACCAGCTAATATTGCCTACGCTTAACGTATTGTAAAGTGCTACCGCGTTGGTATTGTATTTGGGTACAAAGCGGTCGGCTAACGGATAGCTGTTAATTTCGCTGGCTATACTTAACATGGTTTCGTTGTCAATGGTGCGGCCAAGGTAGGCGATGCCGGGTATAATACTGGCCTTTTTTATTGTCCAGTTGCCTTCTAAATTACCTCCTTTAAGCACAGGGCGGTAGGTGGTAAAAATATTTTTTTCGACGCCCGAAGAAGCCCTGGCATTAAGATGATTATTAAATTTATAGCCCAAGTTTACGCCTAAAATAGCTTGATCAATGCCTAATGGTCTGGCTTCGTAGGCTCTAAAAATATGGCCGGTGGCGTATTGGTCGTAAAAATGGCCGGCGGTAATACTAAAATTTTCAATATGTTTTGATACATACCAACGACCTATACCCTGCCCACTATAGGCCACCGTAGGTGAAAAAATATTGGTATTTTGAAAAAAGTCGAACCGTGCACCAATTTCGTAGCCCTGAACGCGGCAATTTAAGTTGAGCCAGTTTTCGGAGCCAAAAAATAAATAATCGTAAAATGGAACATTAACTGCGCCGCGGGCACTATCAGCAATAAAAAATTTTGTGTTGCTTTGCAAATCGCCCGAAAATTGGGCTTTGTCTTGCGCTACAACCGGATGAAAGGGCAATAATAAACTTCCTCCAAGCAATAAGCAGTTCCATAATACTGCCCATTTTTTTTGAAATTGAATTTGGGTCTTAAACATAAACAAAAGTAAAGCGTCTAAAACAAACAGGATTAAAAGCGTTTGGGTTATGGGGCGAAATATAGAATTTATTATCCGGATTTTGTTAAAAAATGGCAAAATTGTAATGAAATTTCTTTCCGGGGTATTATATCCGGAATTTTTACCCAGATGGCTTTATCTTTGTTCTTTGTTTTTGCTCAACAAACACGCCTACCTATTTTTACTTTTTGAAAAGTTAATATGCTAACAAGTTTTATATACCAATCAAGCCAACTCTCCATGAATTAGCCACCTATTTAAAACACAAAAACATAATATTTTATTTAATTTATGATCTTTTTTCGTTTAGCCGCCTTTGCTTTATTGTTTATTGGTTTTGCCACCATAAACCCTGTCAAAGCCCAAACTACTCAAGCCACTGAAACACCCACCGCCGCTGCCAATCAATTACCCAATATTGAATTGGCCAATACCGATGGTCAAAAAGTAAATATTGCTCAAAATTACGCCCAACCCGGCCGGCTCACCATTTTTAGCTTTTGGGCTACCTGGTGCGCCCCCTGCAAAAAAGAGCTTCGCAATATTGCCGAGGTTTACGATGACTGGCAAACCGACTACGGCGTTAAATTAGTAGCGGTAAGTACTGACGATGCCCGCAGTTCGGCACGTGTTAAGCCCTTGGTTGATGCCGAAAGATGGACTTACGAAGTTCTGTTAGATGTGAACGAAGATTTTAAACGAGCCATCAATGCACAAAGTGTACCGCACACTATTTTAGTAAATGAAAACGGCAAAATTATATTCGAACATTCCGGATATGTTGAAGGAGACGAAGACCATTTAGAAGAGGCAATTAAGGCCTACCATGAAACCGCAAACCCTGACAAAGCCACCGAAAAATAAGAAAAAAATAGCTAATTAAAGCAATAAGCCAGACTGCCTGATTAATTTAAGTTGTGCGGTCTGGTTTTTTATTTTAAGCTTGGTGTTAGCTGGAATCAAGCAGTTTTTAAAAAAAGTTTAAAGAAAAGGCTGCAACTGCCATTTTTTTAACTGATGGTCGTAAATTAAGGTATAAAGTGTTTCCTGTTTTTCGGTGGGGGCAATTAAATTATACTGAAACTCAACGCCATACACTGTCATTTCGCCTTTTTGGTTTATTTTTATTTCGCGGGCTATGTCGTCTCCGCGTGGGCCTGCATCGGCCAGCGATACTTCAAAGCGGGGGTCGTCAGCAAAAGTACCGTTTGGATTTACACCTACTGACCATATTCCGGAGGCACGTATTTTGCCAAAATAAAGTCTTCTTTCTCCGGTAAATGCAGTTACACGTATGCCCATTGCATCAATTCCCGAAAGTTGGTCGATTACTTTTTTTGCACCAACATCAATACTATAAATAACCCCTTTCTCTTCGTTTCGGGTTGAGCCGGCAATTGACGAGGCATACATAATATTATTGGTACACGAATAAGTAAGCGCTACCAAGCCATAAGGGTTTTGCACATGAGGGGTATCTGGCATTGGTAGGGCTAAAAATGTACTCATTTCGCCAGTTTTGCCATCTACAATATATATTGTGTTTTGTTTTTCGAGCGGGTTCTCTAAAATATTAACGCGCGGCGTGGGCACTACATAAACATTGCCTTGCTTATCAAAGGCAATTTTCGACAACCAACCGGCCTTCCTCCAACTTGGGTGCTGGTAAGCGGCCTTGTCGTTGGTTGTGCCATCGGGGTTAATCGGCACCAAAGTTAAGCCCATCTTTTTTTTGTTCGAGGTACTAAAAGCGTAATGATTAGGATCTATATTTGTTTGCGACACAAACGGCGAGACAGTAGTACAAACATCGTCTGTGTAAACCCATTTTATTTTTCCGGAAGAGGCACTACTTTTATTGCCGGATGATTTTTTTGAATTTTTCGAGTCGCATCCGGTTAGTGTTACAAAACTTAGTATCACTAATAAAAAACCAAACAATAAAAACTGAGTTTCAAAATAAGAACGCATTGCATCTAAAATAAATCGAGCAGAATAATTAAGATGTAAAGATACAAAACCAATAACAACTAATAAATAAGTCGTTAAGTTTTTTATGAATTTACAATCGTAATACTTGTCTTAACTTTATTTAAACGGGCTATTGTCAATTTCTCCGGATATTTGGCCTTGTATTGCGTATTTCTTTTTCTTTCTGCTCGTTATTAAGTGTCAATATGCGAATTAATACTACTTGGCGGGGGCAATTACCCGTACGCCTACTGAGGTTTGCAAAGCATTTTACTGTTTTACCCGTAGCACCTGCTACTTTACCGCTGCATAAATTATGGGTTGTGCCTTTATTGTGGATGGGTGGTTTTTTGTGCAAATTACTTGATATTTTAGGGTGGGTAGAGTTAAACCAGGCATTTTGGCAATTATTTAAACGCCAAACCCGCCATTTAACCCCCCTTGAACTGCACGAGGCGCAATTAGTTTACGGCTCAAACACCTTGCCCTGGCAGCAAATACGCATTGACGAATACTCTGTTTTAGCTAAAACAGGGGCTTTTTTCAGGGGCAGCCATCAATTAGGGCTTTGCCTGTTTTATACCATCAATTTTACCCGACCCTTAAATTGCACCCCTGGCAACAGCGATATGAGCTGGCTAATTCACGAGCTTATACATGTGTATCAAATGTATAAATTGGGTAGTGTGTATTTAATTGAAGCTACCTATGCGCAACACACACTTGGCTACAATTATGGCGGCTACGCCGGTTTACAACAAGGCAAACCATTTGCCGCCTTTAACCGCGAACAGCAAGGCGATATTGTACAAGATTACTACGAACTTTTATACGAAAACAGAAGTACCGACCTTAAATTAGCTGCTCAAAGTATTTTACCGCTTTACGAAGTGCTGATAAAACAAATGCGCAGTGGGCAACTATAAAAAAGAGTTGTTTAGCACTGCAGTTCACTCGCTCATTCATTCATTTATCCGGAGGAAGAAAGATGCGGTGTTAAGAAAGAGCAAACTTAATTTACAAGTCAAATAAACCCACTTAGTTTATTATCCGGATTTTATTTATTTAACAGTTATACTCTTCAATAACGGGCTGTGCAATTTGTGTGGGCTGCTCTGAAAATTTAGGGCAGTCACATTTATTGCGTTTTAACACTTTGCAACTCGTTAAACTCAAAAAAACAATTAGCACTAAACTTGCAAATAGGGTTTTGGTGGGTAATAAACACCAGTTTTTAGTTATCATGATTATAAAACAAGTTTATATTTAAAAAACAGATTAAAAAAGCATTACAACGTATTAAGGCTACTAATTTATAGCGGTTTACTTTGTAGCTATGTTGTGGTGGGTATTATGGGAGTTGAATTTTTGGGTAAACTCGGGGCATTCTTTACAACGCCCCTGCTTACTTGCCCTACACCCAGAGGCGAACAAGGATACTAAAAAAATAGTAAAACAAAAAAAGTAAAGAAGAGATTTGTTAACTTGTTTCAAGGTAAAATTAGTTATTAATATTAGTTAATAAGACAAGATACAATTTATAAAATCAATAATATCGCCTTACTACAACTAATAACTCTCGATAAGGTTTTTAGTTTAAACGTCAGAAACGAAAAAAAGGCTGTTTTATTGTATTTATTTAGCTAATTTTTTTAAGGCTATGTTTAAGGCAGTTTCACTAAAGCCTGTATTTTGTGGGTTTTGAGCAAATATCGTTTCTATGGCTCGGCTAACAGTTTGTTCTGTATCATTAAAAATAGCTTCGTCGCTAATAGCTGCATTTGGTTGCATCAGGTAGGCAAATACCCGCGCCATGCCGCAGTTTGCTATAAAATCGGGGATTAGTGCGCATTGGCCATCAACGTATTGACTGGTTGCGCCCCAAACAAGGTCATTATCGGCAAATGGGTCGTTGGCACCGCACGAGATACATTGCAGGCCTGCTGCCAGCATGCGGTCTAAATGGCTGCGCTGTACGAGTTTTGAAGCGGCTGCCGGAATAAAAATATCGCAGGGGGTATCCCAAATAAAAGGCAGCACTTCGGCGGCGGGTTTAACTTTGGGCATAATGGGCGAGAGGTTCATTTGGTCGCGACGCACAAAAAGGTCGTGTACTTCGGCAAAATTAAGGCCATTTGGGGCAATTAGTCCGTGGTGCAAATCGGCAATAGCTGTTATAAGTGCGCCTTCTTGAGCTAAATAATAACCCGCCGCGCCGGCAACATTACCCCAGCCCTGCACTATTACCCGTTTATTAACCAAACTCGATTTATGGTACAGCCGGTAATAATGTTTTACGGATTGAGCTACGCCGTATCCGGTAATCATGTCGGCAACGCAAAACTTTTTATTAATTACCTTGGGTGCAAAACGTTCGTCTTCAATAATTTTTGACACGCCCTGCCGCAATTGCCCTAAAAGTTTAATTTTATCGCCGCTGCGCGATGGGTTTATATGGCCATTTACTACGCCCTCTTGGGGGTGCCAAAGGCCAAAATCTTCGGTAATGGGTATTACCTGTTTTAGTTCGTCCACGTTAAGGTCGCCGCCGGTGCCGTAATATTGTTTCAACAAAGGGGTAACGGCCATAAACCAACGGCGCAACACCTCATCTCGGCGAGGGTCGCTGGGGTCAAAATTAATGCCCGACTTTGCCCCACCAATTGGCGGCCCCGAAACGGTAAACTTTATTTCCATTACTTTTGCCAAGGCAATTACTTCCTCGCAGTTTAAGCCCTTGCGCATACGGGTACCCCCACCGGCAGCCCCTCCACGCAACGAGTTAATAACCACCCACCCCTCGGCATCCGTTTCCAAGTCGTGCCATTCAAAAATAATTAACGGTTTTTTGCTTTTATACTGCTCTAAAAGATTATTTATTGCCATAAAAATTTGGTTTTACACATTACGAAGGGCAAAGATACTAGTTAGATGGGTTGGCAGCTATTTTAAGACTGAATATTTTAAGGGATGTGTTGCAACAACGCTAAACCTGCCATCTAATTCCGGAATAAAAAGGTTTATAACTATATTTTGTTCAGGCACTCCACAGTAATTTACAGTTTACCCCGCAATTGTTGTACTAATTGTTGCGCCTGAGTGTTATTGGGTTGAGCTTTTAGGGCTTGTTGGGCATATTTTAGAGCAGCCGTATTATTGCGTTTTAACAACTCAAGACCTGCTAAATTTAACATGGCCGGAACATAATTAGGATTACAGGCTAAGGCGGCATGGTAAAGACTATCGGCGCGGGGTAGATTGCCCGTGCTGGCATATACAAAGCCAAGATTGCTAAGGCTGGCCGTGTGGTGCGGATGTTCTTTCAGCAAAGCCTCCAAGCGTGTTTTGGCTGCATCGAACTGGCTTAGCTGGACTTGAGTTGCTGCCAGCTTACTGTCAAAATCGGGTTGAAGTGGCAACAAACTTACCGCTTGTTGCAGCCAGTTTAGTGCTAATTGTGGTTGGTTGGTTTGTAAATATGCTTCGCCTAATCGGTAGGCTGTCCAAGCATTTTTTATGGTTTTTGGCGATGTATTTTGAGCAATGTTTATGAGTTCGGTAAATTTTTGCTGTAAATAGTATAAATGCACTTGGGTATCAAGGTAATCCGGATACTGTTGTTGAGGCTGATGGCTCTTAGTCGCAATTTCCATAAACAAAGCAGCACTATCCAAATGGCTTTTTTTAGCTTGGTACGATTCGTAAAAGTGTATATAGGCTTTTGCCTTGGTTAATGCCTGGGTATTATTGGGCGACAGTACACTTTTAAGACCAATAAAATGTTGCACTTTTTGTTTTTCGGCTTCGCTAATGGGCTTACGGATAAAATGGTCATGTACGGTAACGTGCGGAATGTCTATACTTGGCGACACCGGCATGTGGCAGGCAAAACAATTATTATTGTTGGTTGCGGTGCGCTGGTTAAGTGGCAAACTGCAATTATTTTCAGCATGGGTGTTGTTATTTGTTTGAGCATGGCAGTTTTGGCATTTGGCATTAAAAATGGAGGGGTCGGTTTGCCGCACGCTTTTATGGGGGTTGTGGCAGGTGGTGCAGGTCATTTGGCTTTTTTTATAACACGCACTTTTGGTAAGTCTGTGCGCCTGCGATGCCATAATAAAATGAGTTTCAGCGCCGTCAAACTCGGGCAAAAACACCTCCATAATACTGTTTAATGGCATTGCCGGCCTATAATCAGTAAAGGTTTTTCCGGGTGCTAAAATGGTTACTCCTTGCAAATGGCAGCGTTGGCATACGTTCATTTGCAGCTCGCGGGTGGGTAGTTTGCGCGGGTTTACAATGGTATAATCGGCAGTTGTTGCCGTATCAACTACAATATTGGCTAATTTTTGCTGTACATGGGCTTGTCCGGGCCCGTGGCAACGCTCGCACGATATGCCATGTGGCACGTTTTGATATTTGTTTTCGGCCTTCAAATCAAAAGCAGGAAAAGAGTTGTGGCAAGCCATACACTCGTGGCCAATCGTGCGGTTAAACCTCGAACTAAAACCTCCGGAGAAGCCCGGCGCCAAGTCCCAAATACCTTTTTGGGTGTAAAAAGTAATTGGCGCTTGGTACAAATAGCCATTCTCGGCATAAATATGCGAATTAGTATGATGCCCGCTGCCTATAATGTATTGTATGTATTGGCTTTGTTGGTAAACGGTATCTTTTTTGTTTAGAGGGTTTATCCGGAATTCTTTAATAAACAAACTGTCGTTTCGCCAATAGGGGTGGTAATATAGTTGGTTGAGGCTATCAAAAACGGCAATATGATGGTCAAATTTTGCTTTACTTTTTTGACGGGTAGCCAAGCCCCACGACTCGCCCATACCTGTTTGCATAAACGACTCGTAAATAGCGGTATGGCACGAGCGGCAAGTTTCGGGGCCAACGTATTGGGTAGTATCGTGTAGCGAGGCATAAGGCCCGGCGGCGGCAATATTGGCAGCCAGCTGGTCAGCTCCGTCAATAGGATTATTTGTTTGTTTGCTGCGCCCACAGTGCAACAAAAATACCATCAAAACAAATAGTATTGCCAACTGCGATTTTTTGCCTTTTATCAATAAATTATCTGACTTTGCCCACGCCATAAATTGCTTGCTATGCAATAATTAAAATTGAGCCGCAAGATACAAATTTACCATTTTGTTAGTTGGGTTTAATTTAAAATTTGCGCACCACTACTTGCCAATTTATTAACTAAGTACGTCATTAAAATTAGTTTAGATTTTTTTTAGTTCTATTAATAATTATATTTCAGGCAAAATAAGCCACAAAAAAGTATCCGGAAGTAATTAATATTCAACTCCTTCAGAGTTAGGGTTTGTTTTACTTCGTTTTCTATTATGTTTGGGTAGAAAAGTCAAACTTTCCACGCTTTATTAAACATAACCCAAATAAATTATTGTTGCCGGTTGCATTGCTGATAAAAAATTGCTATAAAAAGCGTACCTTTGCGCCCGCTTTCAGAAAAACATAAGTAAATTACACATGAATATTCGCAATATTGCCATCATTGCCCACGTTGACCACGGTAAAACCACTTTAGTTGATAAATTATTATTAGCCGGAAAACTGTTTAAAGACCACGAAACACCCGGAGAATTAATAATGGACAGTAACGACCTTGAACGCGAGCGCGGCATTACCATATTAGCTAAAAACGCTTCGGTAACCTACAAGGGCACTAAAATTAATATTATTGATACACCCGGCCACGCCGATTTTGGCGGCGAGGTCGAGCGCGTTTTAAATATGGCCGATGGCGTATTGTTGTTAGTAGATGCTTTTGAAGGCCCCATGCCCCAAACTCGTTTTGTACTATCAAAAGCGTTGTCGCTGGGGTTAAAACCCATTTTGGTTATTAATAAAGTGGACAAAGAAAACTGCCATCCGGAAGAAGTGCATGAATCTGTTTTTGATTTAATGTTTGCCTTAGATGCCACCCAAGAACAACTCAACTTCCCAACAGTCTATGGCTCGGCAAAACAAAACTGGATGAGCGCAGATTGGCGAAAACCCACAACAGATATTACCTATTTGCTCGATACTATTATTCAATACGTACCAGCCCCCCGCATTGGGCAAGGTAGCACCCAACTACAAATAACCTCGCTCGATTATTCGCAATACATTGGCGGTATAGCTATTGGCCGTTTGTATAGCGGACAATTAACTGCCGCTGCCGTAACCTTGTGCAAACGCGATGGCTCGATGCAAAAAACACGAATTAAAGAATTATACGTTTTTGAAGGATTAGGCAAACAAAAAGTTGAAATGGTAGAACCCGGAGAAATTTGCGCCATCGTAGGCGTTGATGGCTTTGAAATTGGCGATACCGTTGCCGACCCCGACACCCCCCAGGCACTTCCTCCCATTACCATAGAAGAACCAACTATGGGCATGTTGTTCTTAATTAACGACTCACCTTTTTTTGGTCGCGAAGGTAAATTTGTAACCTCGCGCCACCTTAAAGAACGCCTCGAACGCGAATTAGAAAAAAACTTAGCCCTGCGGGTAATGCCTACCGATAGCGCCGATGCCTTTATGGTTTATGGACGTGGGGTATTACACTTGTCGGTGCTTATTGAAACTATGCGCCGCGAAGGCTACGAGCTTCAGGTAGGGCAACCACAAGTAATCTTTAAAACTATTGATGGCCAAAAATGCGAACCCTACGAAGACCTAACCGTTGATGTGCCATCTGAGTTTTCGAGTACCGTTGTGGGCATGGTAACAGCACGCCGCGGCGACCTGTATAGCATGACCCAAAAAGGCGACCGTACCCATATTGAATTTGTTATCCCCTCGCGCGGAACCATTGGCCTGCGCAGCGCCATGCTAACCGCTACCACCGGAGAGGCTATTATGAACCACCGGTTTAAAGCTTATGGTCCCTACAAAGACGGCGTGCCACAACGCTTAGAAGGCTCGTTGGTGTGCGGCGAAACCGGCGAAGTAATTCCTTACGCCTTAGATAAACTGCAAGACCGGGGCTTCTTTTTTGTTGAGCCCGGCGACGATGTTTATACCGGACAGGTAATTGGCGAAAACAATAAACAAGGCGATTTGGTGGTAAAAGTTAATAAAACCAAAAAGCTAACAAACGTAAGGGCATCGGGTGCCGATGAAAAAATGAAAATTGCTCCGGCAGTAAAATTTAGCCTCGAACAATCGTTAGAGTATATTAATAAAGATGAGTACGTAGAGGTAACCCCTAAATCGCTGCGCATCCGGAAAATTTACTTAGACGAAAACGAACGCAAACGCGCCTCGCAATCAATGGCAGCCTTGAGCGAGGTTTAGTAGTTGCAAATCAACACGCTGTAATTTACCAAATTAGTACTTTTTGGGTGTTTTGCCTGTTGTGGCCAATTATTGTTACAAAATATAGGCCCTGCGGTAATTGTAAGGGCAAACTTAGTTTGTTATTGGCAAGTGACGTTTGTAAAAGTTTTTGCCCGGCTTGGTTGAATAAAATTACTTGAGGTACAACGTCATTATCATCCGGAAGAGAATGGAACAATAACTGCCTTTCTGTGGAATTGTAAATTACCTGATATTGACCATCTTCATTATCTTTATCCGGATATTGTGGTTGCGAAATGCCCACGTTGGGGTTATTTAAACCCAGCGAGTCAAGTTCAAAACTCATTATAGAGCGGGCATGAGTTCCGGCAATAAGCCTGTTATTAACGGGGTCGTAAGCCAAATCAAAAACACCTATCCATGGCATATTGTTGCCCAAGCGTTCCCAGTTTTTTCCGGCGTTTAAACTGCCATACACCCCCCCATCGGTGGCCACAAACAATACCGAGTCGGCATGGTTGGGCAGCACTTCAAGGTCGTTAATACTAAACGGCGGAAGGTTGCCCTGAATACCGGTCCAGTTTTCGCCCAAGTCGTTTGAGCTATAAATTAGGGGTATATCGCCATTGCCTTTATACTGCGAAACAGTGCAAAAAAGTTGATTTGGGTATTGGGGCGAGGCTTTTACGGAGGTAAAATACAAATTGGGCAGCCCCTTGACAATTTCGTCCCAAGTAGTGCCGCCTGTTAAGCTGCGCCACAAGCGCCCATCGGAGGTGCCGGCAAAAATGATATTTAAGTCGTGAGGCGATGCCTCAACGGTGCTAATATTATGAAACCGTGCGCCATAGATATTTCCTTGCGTTAAATCGTCGCTAATAGGCTCCCAAACAGGAAAACCATTGGTTGTAGTGCTTTTATAGACGCGGTGTGTGCCGCAAAACATTAATCCGGATACAATAGGGCTTAATACATAGGGCATATCCCAGTTTATACGGTCAGCGTTGTCAATACCGTCTGTTGCCGCATCAAAATTATTGCCGGCATCAAGGCTCATAACAAGGCCGCCATTTTGCCATGCGGCAAACATAATATTAGCGTCAAAGGGGCTAAACGCGGGCAAAAAACCATCGGCGCCGTAGTACTCTTGCCAATTTAACAAGTCGTTTGAGTTGCCACCTAAGGTGCCATTATCTTGGGCGCCGCCGTAGTAAGTTCCGGGCAAATGAGGGTTATAGGCCACCCGATAAAATTGAGTAATGGGCAAGTTTTCAACATCCGTCCAACTTGTGCCACCATCTGTACTTTTATACAGGCCGCCATCGGTTGCCAATAGCAAGGTTTTTTCGTCAATAAAAGCTATGTCGTGTTTGTCGGCATGGGTTGACCAAACACTGCCGGCCAACTCCCATTTAGTGCCGCCGTTTTTTGTCTGGAATAAATATACGCCCCCCATTAAAATTTGCTGGTCGTTAAAGGGGTTTACATGTAATTTGCCAAAATACCAGCCAAACCCGCCCAATGGCGAGTCGCCGGGCAATATATCGGTATCGCCTATTAAACTCCAGTCTTCTCCACTGTTTTCACTTTTGTAAATGCCTTGTAGTTCTTCGTTGTTGCCCACATACACACAAAAAACATGTTCGTTATTTTGGTGCGAAATAGATAAGCCCACGCGCGAGGTGCTGTCTGTGGTAGGTAGGCCATTACCGAGTGCTTGCCAGGTATCGCCGCCGTTGATGGTTTTAAATATTTTTTGACCTGCGCTTAAAGTGCTTGATTCGTATAAAGAGCGGATTCTGTCCCAGGTTGCGGCGTATAAAGTTTCCGGATAAACAGGGTCTATTTCAAGGTCAATAACGCCAGTTCTGTCGCTTGCACTAAATAGGTGTTCCCAGTTTTTGCCGCCATCTTCGGTTTTAAAAATGCCTCTCGAGGTGGTATCCTTTAACATAGGGTTTCCCATGCTTGAAACGTAAACAATAGCAGGGTTTTGTGCATTTATAACTATATCGGATATTATATACGTATTTTTTAAACCTATATTTTGCCATGTTTGGCCACCGTCAGTACTTTTATACAGGCCGTCTCCTACGGCAAAAAACGACGATATATTTACATCGCCTGTACCCACGTAAATAGTTTTAGTATTGGTGGGGTCAATGGCAATAGCGCCTATGCTTAGGGTATTTTGTGCATCAAAGATGGGCGTCCAGTTTGTGCCTGCATTGGTAGTTTTAAAAACGCCCCCGCGTGCTGCCCCTACGTACCAAACGCTGTCGGGGTTGCTTGGGTCGAGGGCAATAACGTTAATACGCCCGCTAATATTTGAAGGGCCTTGTAAAACCCATTCGTTGTCGAAACCGCTTTTGCCCTGTCGCATTGCTTTGGTTTGAGCATCGGTTTTGCGGGCTTTTAGCAAAATATTTTGATACGATGCTATGTCGGGGGTATAATTTGGATAGGTACGCGCTAACCAATGTAATTCATCCGGAAAAGCCTTGTTTTGGCGTAGAAAATCGGCTTTGCCAGCCTTCTTTTCTGTGTTCTGCTGGCCATCCAATAAAGACCAGGCAAAAATTGTTATAATCAAACCAACTAAACAAATAAAAAAGGGTAAAAACTGTTTTGGTTGTAGACGTTTCATTTTGATATAAGTGTTTCTAAGTGATTTTTGCTGGGCGATTAATGCTTTCATCTAACGAAATAAAGGTTTCGGTGCGCTGAATTCCTTCTATTTTTTGGATTTTTTCGTGCAAAACATCTTTTAAATGGCGGGTATCGCGGCAAATAAGTTTTACAAACATGCTGTACATGCCGGTAGTATAGTCTAAACTTACCACTTCATCTATTTCGTACAATTTAGAGGCAACTTGCTTGTACAACGAGCTGCTGTGTAAATATATGCCTAAAAAAGCGCTAATATCGAAGCCTAATTTGCTATAATCAACAACTAATAAATGCCGTTTAATGATGCCATTTTGCTCTAATTTGCGTATCCGGCCATGAACTGTACCTGTCGAAACACCTAAAGCAGCGCCAATCATTGCATACGGATTTTTAGCATTTTCCATCAACAAGGTCAGTATTTGTATATCAATATTGTCAATATTTAAATCCATAGTAAAATAGTTTTTTTTGTATTATGTGTTTAAATTTTATGATACAATTTCTAAAACAGTTCGTATAGCTACAAACTGGTTTCGGTAGCGGTTGCTGTGTTGGGCTTGCAGTGCGGGGGCGTATTTTTCGGCATAAAGATGCAGTTTGTTTAGGTCTTCGCAAAAATATTGAACTGCGTAGGTAATACTGCCGTCTTCGGGTTCGGGGTCGAGTAAACGGCAAAGGCGGTAGCTTTGAAACATTCCGGTGCGCATTACGTCCGGAATATGGGAGTGCTGCATCCAATCAAGCCAATCATGGTGGATGATAGCATCAATCATAACAGTTACATTATACAAAATCATTTAGTATATCAATTTTGAGCAAAGATAAGCAGTAAAAAATAAGTTCGTATTTTATTTAAGTATTTATAATTTATGATAAGAGGGAAAGTTAAGATTTTTTCTCACGAAGATTGATTTGCATGGGATAAAATTTATAGGACCATGAATTTTGAGTTTAAATCCGGAAATAAAATTGGTCTTCCGGAAAAAAATCCGGAAAGTGTTTTGATTGGGCTTATCGTTTTTATTTCAAGCATATTAAAAACAATTCAATTTATGTTTTAAAAACTTATATATAAGACTTTTTAATAATTGTTATGACTTTATAGGTGGGATATCTTTATGCCACTAATTTGGATAATTGTGGCTTTTTTTCGACCTTTGCCTTTTATATTTACAGTTTGTTAGTTTTTGCTTAGTTAACATTTTGTATGAATTTAATTATACCTATGGCGGGCATGGGTTCGAGGTTGCGCCCACATACACTAACCACCCCCAAGCCGCTTTTACTTATTGCCGGAAAAACCATTGTACAACGCATTGTTGAAGAGTTGGCAGCATCGAGCAGTGAGCCTATTGCCCATATTGGTTTTGTAATAGGCCCCAATTTTGGCGATGCAGTTGAAAATGCCCTTAAAGAAGTGGCTGAACGCTTGGGAGCCCAAGGCCATATATATTACCAACACGAGCCATTAGGTACAGCACACGCCGTATTATGCGCCAAACC
Source organism: Sphingobacteriales bacterium (assembly GCA_016706405.1). Classification (NCBI taxonomy): domain Bacteria; kingdom Pseudomonadati; phylum Bacteroidota; class Sphingobacteriia; order Sphingobacteriales; species Sphingobacteriales bacterium. The sequence continues at coordinate 163,892 of JADJJT010000002.1, read as the reverse complement.
ATTGCTGAAAGGAAACGTAATAATAGCATTTGCCGATACGCTGTTTAAAGCCCATATTAAATTAGATACCCGCCAAGATGCCATTATATGGGTACACGAGGTTGAGGACCCATCGAGATACGGCGTGGTAAGGCTTAATAAAAATAATTTGATTACCGAGTTTCACGAGAAGCCCTCAAGTTTTATTTCGCGAATGGCTATTATAGGTATTTACTTTTTTAAAGATGGCGATGTACTGCACAACGAACTACAATACTTGATAGACAATAATATTTTAGACAAAGGAGAATACCAGCTAACGAGTGCTTTAACTAATTTACACCAAAAAGGCGCGCAATTTGGCGTTGCCCCCGTAAACGAATGGCTTGACTGCGGCCATAAAGATGCTGTTTTATACGCCAACCAACGTGTTTTAGAATTGTTGAACGAAGCCGGCAACGACGAACTAATATCGTCAAATGCTTATTTTGAAAACACAACAGTTATTGACCCTTGTTACGTGGCCGATAATGTGCAAATAAAAAATTCGGTAATTGGCCCCTACGTATCTATTGAGCAAAATACTACCATTACAAATAGTATTATTAGCAATGCAATGATACAAAATAACACCAATATAAACTACCAAATTTTACACCAAACAATGATAGGCAACCACGTACTGCTAAACGGAAAATCTAATATTTTAAGCCTTGGCGATTATAATACCATAAACGAATAATAAACAGCTAATTAACCAACCAACCGACACAAACACTTATCTGCGCACATGCAACAAACACAAAAAGAAGCACAGCAGCAACTACAACCGCAAAACTTGTATTTGTCGCCAAACCAAAAGGCGTTTAAACGCCTTAAACGCAACAAACCTGCCGTAGTGGGTTTTGTAATTTTATGCTTTGCCGTGTTTATTGCTGTTTTTGCCTACTTTTTAGCCCCCGACCCTACTACTAACGCCAACGACCAAGTGCCGCAAATGCCCACACAACCAGTAGGATTTAAAGCCAAATTGCTAAAACTTACCAAAGACCGCACCATTGCCTCTACTAATTTTTTTACCCGTTTATTGTGGGGTATTGATAGCCCTTACGAACTTGTGCCGCTTACCGGATGGCATTTTGAAGGCGATAGTTTGCTAATTGACAAATTTACAACCGCTGCAACTAAAGACACCACAAAATCTGCTTACCATATTGCAGACGTAGTTTATGCTTTGGCAACAAACCCCGATATCACCAAACAAAACGATGCCCTTAGTTTTACCTTATTATCCGGAGAACGAATTACTAAAACCATCGGCGAACTGCAAAAAAATATCGAAACCAAACATATCATTAGCAAAACCTATTTACTTGGTACTGACAAGGCAGGTCGCGACAATTTAAGTCGCCTTATTTTGGGCGTGCGCGTTTCGTTATCAGTGGGCATCATGTCTGTACTTATATCGTTAATTATTGGCGTAGTATTAGGGGCAGTAGCGGGCTATTTTAGAGGCAAAACCGACGATGCCATTATGTGGTTTATTAATGTGTTTTGGTCGGTGCCGTTATTACTAATGGTATTTGCCTTGGTTATGGTTATGGGCAGACATTTTTGGCAAATATATTTGGCAGTTGGTTTAACGATGTGGGTTGAAGTGGCCAGATTAGTGCGAGGGCAATTTTTAAGCCTTCGCGAGAAAGAGTACGTTGAAGCAGCTAAAAGCCTTGGTTTCTCGCACGGGCGTATTATTTTTAAGCACATATTGCCAAATGCCATAGGCCCAATTGTAGTAGTTACCGCCGCCAATTTTGCCTCGGCTATTATTATTGAGGCCGGCCTTAGCTTTTTAGGTATAGGTGTAGAATTGCCAACCCCATCTTGGGGAAGTATGCTAAACGAGTACTATGGCTACGTGGGCACCTCGAAAGCATTTTTAGCCCTGATACCCGGAACTGCAATTTGTGTGTTAGTGTTGGCCTTTTACCTTATAGGAAACGGCCTTAGCGATGCCCTTAATGTAAAGGTTAAAACCGAGTAACAAACATCTCATATCAAGGATGGTATAACCCGATGTAAAGGAGTATTATTTTTGCAAAAACAAAAAATTTGCAAAATAAAAAATTCATAGTAATATTGCTTTAAATTTTTTACTTCTTTAATCTAATAAACCTTCTTTGCTTATATGAAAAACTTATCACTTATACTTGCGCTTAGTTGTGCTTGCACTTGCCTTTGCCTTTGCACTTCCCAATTTTTAGGTGCACAGCCCGAAGGATATAATTGGTTTTTTGGCAATAAAGCCGGCATAAAATTTAATACCGATAACACCATAGACTTTTTGTCCGGAAGCCCCATTTTTACCAATGAGGGCTGCGCCGTAATGTCGGACACCTTGGGTAATTTGCTGTTTTATACTGATGGCAGCAAAGTTTGGCGTGCCGACCATACCAATATGTCGAACGGCCCCCTGCTTGGCGATTTTTCAAGTACCATGTCGGCGGTAATATTGCCCTACCCCTGCCACAACAACCTATATATCGTTTTTACCGCCGACTACTACGATGGCTCGAATGGGCTTAATTATTCTATCATAGATATGACCCTACCCAACGGCGGCGATATTGACCCTCTAAACAAAAATATAAACCTACTAAAACAATATCAAACCTGCGAAAAATTAATAGCCATACCTCATGCAAACCAACAAGACTATTGGGTGGTAACACCCATTTTTGACAGCAACCAATACTACGCCTGGTTAGTAAACAACAAGGGCGTAAACAACCCCATCATTTCGACAACTAATATAACCATTGCCGATTACCCAATACAAGCACAAAAAGTTGGCTATATGTGCGTATCGAACGACTATAAAAAAATTGCCAGCACCTACCGAAAAAATGATGCCGGGCATATAGCCCTGTTCGATTTTGATAACCAAACCGGGGCACTTACAAATGGAATTAGTTTCGAAAACGCTTGTATAAACTATTCAGTCGAATTCTCCGGAAATAATCAGTATTTGTATGCCTACGCTGTTTCAGTTCAAAACTTTGGTCCTTTTGAATGTAATGAGGATTTCTTCCGGATATATCGTTTTGACGTAACCTTTTCAGACCCTAAGGACATAGAAAGCAGTCGCAAAACAATAAAAGAATATCCCAATACTTGGGACGGAAGGCTTACAGCTTTCCAAAACAGCCCAATTGCTGATGAAATTTACATAGGCAGGCAAGACAAAAATTTTTTGTCGAAAATAAGCAACGTAAGCAATACCGAACCTACATATATAGAAAACGCGGTTACGCTACCATCCGGAATGTTGTGTATGGGGGGCTTACCCACCCTCACACCTATCCACCGCATAAGTACACAAACGTATAATATTAATAAAACCATTTGTAACAACAACAATACCGCCGTTTTATTAGATGTACTGCCCAATACACCCGATTATACTTATAGTTGGTCGCCTGCCGACGGACTAAATAACCCAACTATTGCCCAACCTACCGCAACCGTCAACCAAACAACTACTTATACCTGCCAAATATTTGAGAGACTGTCTAAAAATTAAAAATTGGCATGCCAGTCCTAAAAATTGATAGGAAAAAAGTTATTAAAAGAGATGTGAATAAAAGACTATCAGTTTGACGTTTAAATAATAATTCATAGCTTTATGAAAATCAAACACATAAAGTAAAATGAAAACCTACCCAAGCAGTCTCACCGATAGTCAATGGAGTGCAATATTAGGCATTTTAGACGACAAACGGAAACGAAAACACAGTTTAAGAGAAATTTTTAATGCGCTGTTCTATTTGCTTAAAACTGGCTGTCAATGGCGCATGCTGCCGTTCCATTTTCCGTCATGGAAGCTTGTTTACTACTATTTTACCAAGTGGAAGAAGGATGGGACGATAGAACTCATCCATGAAATACTCAGGGATAAGACTCGAAAGCAAGCAGGCAGGGCTTCATCGCCAAGTGTTGGTATAATTGATAGCCAGAGCGTAAAGACAACAAGCGTCGGAGGCTTGTGCAGAGGGATTGACGGGGGTACTTTAGCGGTTGTGGTTCATGCGGCAAATGAGCATGACAGTAAATCAGCCCCAATGGTTATAGCTGACCTCAGAGGCAGGTTTTGCAGATTGGTAAAGATAGTAGCTGATGGCGGGTATAGAGGCGAGTTAATTGAAAATACCCGCAAAACGTTTGGGTGGGTGGTTGAGGTTGTAAGTAGATCGAATACAGCCTCGAAATTCAAGTATTGCCAAAAGATGGATTGTTGAAAGAACTTTTGCATGGCTCGAAAGCTATCGAAGATTGAGTAAAGACTTTGAGTTCCAAACCGAAACGAGCCAGACAATGATCCAACTTGCCATGATAAAATTGATGCTTAATAGAATTAGAAAATAAAATTTAGACAGGCTCTGATAATAATAATTGTAAACAAAAAAACATTCTTGTAAACCTTATCGTTAAAAACAGTAATTTAGCTATTAATTTGCCCAATTACGAAATTTGCCCCAACGATACCGTAATTTTAAATGCCGGAGGCGGATTTGCATCCTATTTGTGGTCAACCGGACAAATAACGCAGCAAATAATTGTTACTAATGCAGGCAATTATAGCGTAACCGTAACCGATGACAACGGCTGCCAAGCTATTGCAACATCGTTTGTAAATTTAAAACAAAGTGCCGATATTTCACTTTCGGTTTTATTTTTATGCAACAACAGTCAGGCCCAAATTACCGCTCAGGGCGGTTTTAGCAGCTACATTTGGTCAACAGCCGATACAACCGCAAGCATTACCGTAGCCAATACCGGCATGTATAGCGTTACAGCTACCGATATTTTATCCGGATGTATTGTAGTTGATTCTGTATTGGTACCAACATCTCCCGACTATTTTCCAACTCAAACCTATTCAATTTGTGCCGGAGATAGTATTGAAATTTCGCCCGGAAGCGACTTCGCCTCCTATTTATGGTCAAATGGTGCTACAAGCGAAAAAATTTGGGTAAAAACTGCCGACACGCTTAGTGTTACCGTAACCGATGACAACGGCTGCCAAGCTATTGCAACATCGTTTGTAAATTTAAAACAAAGTGCCGATATTTCACTTTCGGTTTTATTTTTATGCAACAACAGTCAGGCCCAAATTACCGCTCAGGGCAGTTTTAGCAGTTTCATTTGGTCAACAGCCGATACAACCGCAAGCATTACCGTAGCCAACACCGGCATGTATAGCGTTACAGCTACCGATATTTTATCCGGATGTATTGTAGTTGATTCTGTGTTGGTAACAACATCTCCCGACTATTTTCCAACTCAAACCTATTCAATTTGTGCCGGAGATAGTATTGAAATTTCGCCCGGAAGCGGCTTCGCCTCCTATTTATGGTCAAATGGTGCTACAAGCGAAAAAATTTGGGTAAAAACTGCCGACACGCTAGACGTAACAGTTTCAGATTCCATATCCGGATGCAAAGCAATAGGCAAAATCATAGTAAACACAACACCTCCGCCCATTATCAATTTGTCGGTACAATTTAATGCAGCCAACGATACTGCCTTAATTACGGCAAACAGCACAGCGCAAAATTATCAATGGTCAAATGGCGCACAAACACCGCAAATAACTGTTGCCCAAAACGGCCTGTATTCCGTAACTGTAACCGACAAAAACGACTGTTTTAGCTCCGACTCTGTTTATATTAGCACAATAAACACCAACAACAACGACACAATTACCATTAAAATAATAGCTCCTACTGCTTTTTCGCCTAACCACGACCATATTAACGACCGCTTTACCTTGTTTGCCAACCAAGCCCCCACACAGTTTGAACTGCATATTTACAACCGTTGGGGGCAAAAAGTATTTTACACCACTAACTACGCGCAAAGCTGGGATGGCATTTTTAACCAAAAACCTGCTCCAAACGGCAGCTACGCTTGGTGGGCAAAGGCAAAGTTTGGCAACGATGCCCCCCTTCAATTCCAAGGGTATGTGGTTCTGCTCCGTTAATTAAACTTAAACACTAACTAAGATTGTGTTTTAATAGCTAACTTTGCGGCCTTAAAATAACAGATAAGCTATGATTTCTCTACCAGATTTTAATAAAGCATTTGAATACGAAAACAATTTTTATTTAAGTTGCGACAATACACGTTTAAGTAAGATATTATCTCATTATGAACTTTTTAAGCAAGTAATTGGATTGCCCGGCGCAATAGTAGAATGCGGCGTTTTTAAAGGTGCAAGCTTAGTTCGTTTTGCCGGATTTAGAGACCTATTTGGCAATGCCTATTCAAATAAAATTATAGGCTTCGATATTTTTGGCGAATTTCCGGAAACCAATTTTGAAGACGACAAAAAATACCGCTCTAATTTTATAAATGCCGCCGGTGCCTCATCTATTTCGGTTGAGCAACTTAAAACAGTACTAACCCAAAAAGGTATAGATAAAAATGTAGAACTTGTTTCGGGAGATATTTTAAAGACTGTACCTGAGTATGTAAAAAATAATCCACACTTAAAAATTGCTTTACTAAATTTAGATACTGATGTTTATGAGCCTGCCGTTACCATTTTGGAACATTTCTACCCGAGAATTGTACGCGGTGGCGTTTTAATTTTAGATGATTACGGCACATTTCCGGGTGAAACCAAGGCTGTGGATGATTACTTTAAAGATAAAAAAGTCATTATCCGGAAATTTCCTTTTGCCATGACACCCAGCTATATTATTAAAGACGAGTAATCCCCCCCATGAATACCTCCCCCGCTTTGCTGCGCACCCCCGCCGATATAGCCCAATTAAACGAGCGCATACAATACGAAGCCTCGTTTTTAGATGGCCTTAACACCGAGTTGCGCAAAATTATTATAGGCCAACAATATATGATAGACCGGCTACTACTTGGCTTATTAGCAAATGGGCATATTTTGCTCGAAGGGGTACCCGGCTTAGCCAAAACCTTAGCCATTAAAACTTTAGCTCAGGCAGTACAAGCCTCGTTTAGCCGTATTCAATTTACCCCCGACCTACTGCCCGCCGACCTTATTGGCACGCTCATTTATAACCCAAACAACCACAGTTTTAGCGTAAAAAAAGGCCCTGTTTTTGCCAATTTTATTTTGGCTGACGAAATAAACCGCGCCCCCGGAAAAGTACAAAGCGCATTGCTGCAAGCCATGCAAGAGCGCCAAGTAACCCTAGGCGACACCACCTACCCCCTCGATGAGCCTTTTTTAGTAATGGCAACCCAAAACCCCCTTGAACAAGAAGGCACCTACCCACTGCCCGAAGCACAGCTTGACCGCTTTATGCTAAAAGTAGTGATTAATTACCCAAGTTTTGAAGAAGAACAGCAAATTATGCGCCTGAACATGGCCGAAACTTTCGAAAAAGTTAATCCCGTTTTACAAACAAGTACTTTGCTCAGGGCGCGGTCGGTAGTGCGCGAAGTATATATGTACGAAAAAATTGAACGCTACATTTTAAGTATTGTTTTTGCCACCCGAACGCCTCAAAATTATGGGCTTGGTAAATTACAACCCTTAATTAGCTACGGAGGCTCGCCGCGTGCCAGTATTAGCCTTGCTTTGGCTGCCCGCGCCCTTGCTTTTTTAAACAAACGCGGCTACGTAATACCAGACGATATCAGGGCTGTTTGCCACGATGTGCTGCGCCACCGAATAGGCGTAACCTACGAGGCCGAAGCCGAAAATATAAGCTCTGAACAAATTATTACCGAAGTGCTAAATACCATAGAAGTTCCTTAAAAGGCATATCGCTTACTCCCATTCAATAGTGCCGGGCGGTTTCGAGGTGATATCGTAAACAACGCGGTTTACATGGGGCACCTCGTTTACTATACGGTTCGATATTTTAGCTAATAAATCGTAAGGGATATGTGCCCAGTCTGCTGTCATGCCGTCTGTGCTGGTAACGGCGCGCAGGGCTATGCAGGTGTCGTAGGTGCGCTCGTCTCCCATAACGCCTACGCTGTGCAAGCCGGTATAAACGGCAAAATACTGCCAAATATGTTTATCCCATCCGGCGGCGGCAATTTCGGCACGGTAAATGGCATCGGCCTCGCGCAGTACAGACAATTTTTGGGCGGTAATCTCGCCAATAATTCGTATAGCCAAACCTGGCCCCGGAAAAGGTTGCCGCATAATTAGCCAATCGGGCAGCCCTAATACTTTTCCCATTTGGCGCACTTCGTCTTTAAACAAGTGGTCAAGGGGTTCAATAACGGCGGTAAAGTCCATGTTTTCAGGAAGCCCCCCAACGTTATGGTGGCTTTTAATGACGGCGGCATGAGCCGTACCACTTTCTATAATATCCGGATAAATAGTACCTTGCACTAAGAGCTCAATTTCGCCCAATTTTTTGGCTTCGTCTTCAAAAACCCGTATAAATTGTTCGCCAATAATTTTGCGTTTTTGTTCGGGGTCAGTAATGCCCTTTAATGCCGATAAAAACCTTTCGCTGGCATCAATCCGGATGAAGTTAAAATGAAATTTTCCGGAAAAAAGGGCTTCTACCTCATCAGCTTCATTTTTTCGCAGCAAGCCGTGGTCAACAAAAAGGCAAGTCAGCTGATTGCCAATGGCTTTGTGTACTAAGGCCGCAGCCACTGACGAATCGACCCCACCAGACAAGGCGCATAAAACCTTACGCGCGCCTATGCGCTGTTGCAGGGCTTGTACTTGTTCGGTTACGTAATTGCCCATCGTCCAATCGGGGGAACAGCCGCAAACCTTGTATAAAAAGTTTTGCAAAATAGCGGTACCGTCGGGAGTATGGGCTACTTCGGGGTGAAACTGTACGGCATACATTTTTTTGCCCGGATGTTCCATAGCACCGATGGGGCAGGTATTGGTATGCGCCGAAGCTGTAAATCCTTCGGGCAGTTTTGCTACGTGGTAGGTATGGCTCATCCAGCAGGTGGTTTGGCTTGGCAGGCCGTTAAACAGCAGCGATTGTTGGTTAAGTACGATGTCTTTTTTGCCATACTCGCGGTGTGGTGCTTTTTCGACTTGGCCGCCAAGGTCGTGCGCCATTAATTGCGCTCCATAACATATACCCAAAATTGGAATACCAAGTTGGTAAATTTGTTTGTCCACTACGGGGGCGTTGGCTTGGTACACCACGCTTGGGCCTCCGGTAAATATGATGCCGGCGGGTTTCAGAGCGGCAATTTTTTGGGCTGGTGTATCGTGTGGCAACACCTCGCAATATACATTGGCTTCGCGCACGCGGCGAGCTATAAGTTGGCGGTACTGCGCTCCAAAATCAAGTACCAATATAAGTTGATGCGACATACTGCAAAGATACGGAAAATTTGCAGTTGGCTTGTTTATTTAAGGTGTTTGCATTTTTATATTAGCTTTAAGAGTTAAAATTTATAGATTAATTATATGTGTATAAATGTTTTAGCGCAAATAGGTTTATCTAAAATAAGTCTTTAATTTTACAGTTTCGATGTTTTTTTATTTTTTTTAAACAAATAACCGATAGTTTGTTGTTTTTTTAGTATTTTTGGCATGAAATTAATAATATATATTGATTGTTTAGAATGAATTTATTTTATTTTGTTGCAATCTAATGGTTTTACTTTATTTATTCCGGAAATAAATTAACTAATTATTTATATGTTTAAGCAAAAGCTGCAACAAAAACTGGTTCAAAAGCTATCGCCACAGCATATTCAATTAATGAAATTGCTGCAAATACCTACGGCAGCGTTGGAAGAGCGCATTAAAGAGGAATTGGAGGCAAACCCCGCCTTGGAGGAACAGCAACTCGAAAATAATATTAGCGACCCGTTTGCCCCCACCTCGGCATCTGGCGATACTAATTTTGAATATGATGAGGAGAAAACCAGTGCAAATAACGACGAAGAAAATAGTGGAAGCGTTGAAATTGACACTTCTATTGATTTAAGTGATTATTTAGACAACGATGACGAAACATCATCGTACAAAACCCAAAGTGACAATTACAGCGGCGATCCGGATGAAGACCGGGGGCCAATTCCAATACCTGTGAGCGAAACATTCCATGAAAATCTAATGCACCAATTGGGTATGTTAGACATACCGGACACAGAAAACTATATTGCCACCCAAATAATTGGCAGTATTGATGAGGATGGTTACCTGCGCCGCGATATTGAAGCACTTGCCGACGACATAGCTTTTGCGCTAAATATTATGGTTACCGAACAACAAGTTTTAAACACTTTGTATTTGGTGCAAACTTTTGAACCCGCCGGCGTTGGTGCACGCGATTTACAAGAATGTTTAATTTTGCAAATTAAGCGACAGCTAACGAACGCAAACTCAAAACCCGACAAGCAAAAAACGCTTGAATATGCACTTTCTACAATTGAAAACTATTTTGACGAATTTGCCAAAAAACATTTCGAGAAATTGGCTCGACTATTAGATATCAACAGTGACCGGCTTAAAGATATTATGGCCGAAATTTTAAAGCTCAATCCAAAACCCGGCGGCTCGTTTACACCAACAGATAAAAGTACACTTTACATTATTCCCGATTTTACTATTCATAATAACAATGGCAAACTCGAATTAACGCTAAACGCACGCAATGCCCCCGACTTATACATTAGCAGCACCTACAAAGATATGTTAAAAGAATATGGGCGTGCAACCAATAAAACCCGGCAACATAAAGAAGCTATCTTATTTATAAAACAAAAGATTGACTCGGCAAAATGGTTTATAGATGCCATAAAGCAACGCCAGCAAACTATGCTTAAAACTATGGAAGCCATTATGCGTTACCAATACGATTTTTTCCTTTCGGGCGATGAAACCAGCCTGCGCCCCATGATATTAAAAGATATTGCCGATATTACCGCCTACGACATTTCTACCATCTCGCGGGTATCGAACAGTAAGTATGTGCAAACCGAGTTTGGTACTTTTAAGTTAAAAACTTTTTTCTCCGAAGCACTGCAAACCGAAAGTGGCGACGAAGTTTCGACACACGAGGTAAAAAAAATACTCTCAACAATGATAGAGGGTGAAAGCAAACGAAAACCCTTATCTGACCAAAAACTAACCCAGGAGTTAACTAAACAAGGCTATAATATTGCCCGCCGTACTGTTGCCAAATACCGCGAACAACTAAACTTTCCGGTTGCAAGGTTGCGCAAGCAATTGTAATTTTTTAAAATCAGAATCAAATATCGATTAATAAGCCAATGAGTTGTTGCGCCTGATTTTCGATACTATGTTAAAGACAGTGAGCGAAAGCAGCCAAATATCCGGAAGAAAAAGATTCAATTTAGCTGTTAACTTTTAGGCATCGCGCTTTGTGTGGATACTTTGGCAACTAACCTGCCGCTTGCCGCCCCTTACCTCAATATTGCTTAAAAATTTGTACTTTTGCGCTTTATTTGTACTTTCTTAATTTGTACATGAGCAGCAACCCTCAAAACATGCCACTTAACAGACGGCAAGCCCCGCCCTTACATGCAATAGATACCCTAAACATAGCTACCCCCCACGAATTTACCTTACCCAACGGTATCGAAGTTTGTTGGTTTGAACAAGTGCCGGCTGAAGTAATGCAAATAAAAATAGTATTGCCCGCAGGCCGATGGTACCAAAACCAGCCCTGTTTGGCCAATATTACTAACCGGATGATTCGCGAAGGCACAAAAAAGCATAATGCCGAACAATTAGCCGAAAAAGTTGAATTTTATGGTGCTGTATTCAGGTCGGGAGCTTATTCGCATTTTGCCGAGCTAACTGTAAACGGCTTAGTAAAACACCTGCCAATGTTGTTGCCTGTTTTAGCCGAATTGGCTACAGAACCCAGTTTCCCTGAAAATGAACTGCAAATTGTGGCCAACAACGCCGCTCAACGGCAAACCATAAACTTGCAACGCGCCGATTTTTTGGCCGACCAAGCCTTTAATACTCAAATTTGGGGCAATGAGCACCCTTATGCCAACCAAATAAGCCCTAACGACTTTTTAGCTATTACCCCCAAGCAATGCCAACAATTTTTTAAACAGCATTACCAATTACAAAACGCACGTATTTACCTTACAGGCCCCCTTAGCACTAAAGACTTGGCTTTAATTGAGCAATACTTTGGGCAAAATCAACAATCGTCAAAGGCAAACAATAAAAAACAACCGACAGCAGAAACAATAGCTCACCAAGCACAACCAGCCTCACCCGGATTGCATTATATTGGCCGCGAAAACAACATGCAGGCATCTATACGGGTAGGTTTGCCGTTATTTAACCAAACCCACCCACATTATAATGGTATGTTAATGCTGCACACTTTATTGGGCGGCTATTTTGGCTCGCGACTAAACCAAACCCTGCGCGAAGAACGCGGCCTGACTTATGGTGTTTACTCGTCAATAAGTTCGTATTTGCAAGGTGGCAGTTTTGCTGTCAGTACCGAAGCGCGTGCCGATGCCTGGCAGCAGGTAATAACCGAAATTACCGCCGAGGTAGAACGCCTGCAACAACGCCCCGTAAAACCCGCCGAACTAACCACCGCTCGCAATTACATTTTAGGCACCATGTTGGCCGGCTTAGACGGAGCTTTTAACCTGTCTGAAACCTACCAAGGTTTACACGCATACGGGCAAAATATAGACCATTTGCACCAGCAAATAGCCGAGTTTAGAACCATTACCCCAAAACAATTACAAGACTTAGCCAAAGAACACCTTAATATAAACGAGTTCAGAACGGTAGTAGTAGGGCAGTAGCAATACAGCACAATAACAGTTAAAAAATATCGTTTTGTTATATTGCCCTTCACTAACTTTACTTTAGCGTTCAGTTTTGGTCAAACAACAAATATACCCGCTCAATTCATACCTCAACGCCACTATACTAATAATATTTGCACAGATGATAATAATGAAGACAACGATAAAAAAATTTTTATCAATGCCTAATACAACCCTAACAAAAATACTGATTTGCTGGTTGTTGGGTACCGTTTTTTTCCGGATAGCTGCCTTTGCACAAGTTACACCTCCAATTATAAACTGCATTGAAATTAAAGTTGATGGCATCTTAATTTATTGGGAAAACACCCAAACCTGCGGCGCAGCCTTCGATGCACACGAAATATGGGTGTCGAACAGCGAAAACGGCCCGTTTACCAAACTAACCGAAATTACCGATGCCATGCTTACAAGCTATTTCGATAAAACCTCTAATCCAGACCAAAAGTGGTATTACTACATGATTACAAATTGTAACGGCGTTTTGTCAACTCAGTCGGCTATTGTTGATACCGACCTGCCCCAACCGCCCAACTTGTTTGCCGCCTCGGTAATATCTGACAATATTGTAACCCTAACCTGGCAGCCAAGCCCCTCGCCCGAAACCAAAGGCTACGTTGTTTATAAAGAAGTGGACGGTGTTTTAATAGAATATGCTATTATTAATGACCCACAAGCCGTTTCGTGGCAAGATACAAACGCCGAAGCCAATTTACACCCCGAAGCCTACCGTATGGCCGCTTTTGATGGTTGCAACCAGTTTGGCCCTAATAGCGGAACGCTGCACAAAACCATTTATTTAACCGCCACTACCGAAGATTGCGACGACGACATCACACTTACCTGGACACCCTACCAAGCATGGGGAACCGACTTGCTTGAATACCAAATTATAAAATTAGACACTACCACCCAACCGCCAAGTTTCGAAAAAATTGCCACCGTGCCCGTTACCCAAAATACTTTTGTTTATACCTTGGCAAACAACGAAACTTATGCCTGCTTTCAGGTAGATGCCTTGTATAAAGACAATGTATCGGAGGCAAACTCCAATACTGTTTGTGCCGGATATTTTAGCGCCAACGGACCCGAATACATGTACTTAACCCGTATATCGGTAAACGAAGATAACGATGTTGAGTTAGACTGGGTTTTAGACACCCAAAGCCCAAACAATAAACTGCAATTATGGCGCGCCAATAAAAATCCCAACGATTTGGTAAAATTAGCACAAATTGCCCCCCCACTTGCCTTTACCCCCGAAATGAGTACTATTGACGATGGTGCCGAAACCGATATCCGGAGTTATTACTACCAAGTGCGACATATAGACGAGTGTGGCCGTTTTGACACCACAAATATTGGTAAAACCATCTGGCTAAAAGGTAAAGACCAGTTTAATTTTAAAAATGGCCTTTCATGGACACCATTTGCCCTTAATTTTGCTCAGGCTACACAATACACTATTTGGCGCAAACCAAAAGACGGAGGTAGCTTTACGTCCATTGCCACCCTTGATCCTACGGTTTTAGAATACGATGACGATTATAATTCAATACAAGGCGACCCGGGGCAACAATGTTACCGGATTGAAGCAAGTTATACCATTACACTGCCCGCACCAGTTAATAAAACTCTAACACTAAGCAGTTTTTCAAATACAGTTTGTATAGAGCCTTTGGCGCGCGTTTATTTGCCCAATACTTTTATGCCCAACGGCCTAAACAGCACATTTAAACCCACTATTTTAGCCGCCGAAGTAGCTAATTATACTTTACATATTGTAAACCGCTGGGGCGAGGTTGTATTTACTACCACCGACCCCGCCGAGGGCTGGGATGGCCGCGTTCGTAACACCTTGGCACCACAAGGGGCTTACGCTTACCACTTAACAATGACCACCGAAGGAGGCCGTAACTTTGAGCGGCAAGGCTCGGTTTTACTAATCCGGTAGCTAATTTATGTCGGTTATAACAACAAAAACAAAACTTAATTCAAAAAATAACAACCCAACAAAATCATGAAACATCATCGTTCGAAAACTAAAATTGCCTCTTTTGTACTGGCAATACTAACTTTTTTTATAATTAATACCAATGCTACGCAAGCGCAAAAAATTAGCATTATGGGCAATATCCGAGCTTTTGGTATTGAAAAAGTTGTTCCAAACGACCAGTCATCGGTAAATTACAAGGGCACCACCGCTTTTAACGGCAATTTGCGCTTTTATGATAAAAATAAAATTGCTTTTAGGTTGGGCTTAGGGCTTAATAATTTAAAATATGAGTTTGAAGACGATACCTTAAAAACCAATTTTGAAGTGGCACGTAAAAGTACCGTAGCAATTATTGGTTTAGAAAAACACTTTGGCAACAATATTTTAATACCATATTTGGGTATATATGTGCCGTTTACTTTTAACTCACACGATAAAATTAAAGAGATTGGCGGCAATTTTATTGACGAAATTGACAATAAAAGTTTTTATGCCGGAGCTAATGTTGATATTGGTCTTTGGTTAAAACTTTTTAAATTCATCCGGATAGGAGCAGAATTTAATGTAGGTGTCAGCCAATTCAAATCTGAAATTATTGACAATTTAGTAGAAGGCCAAAGCTCAAAAATCAAACTTAAAAACTTAGACTATGGCGGAGCTTTTGCCATAGGTCTCGCTTTTTAGTTGCATAAAGCATTTGCCGGCAAAGTTTTTCAACCCAAACTTGCATAAGTCAATAAAAAAGCCTACCTTTGCGCCGCCATTGCGTAGCAATTGACTTTGTTTATTTTTTATTGGCGAGGTAGCTCAGCTGGTTAGAGCGCATGATTCATAATCATGAGGTCAAGGGTTCAAGCCCCTTCCCCGCTACAACTACATCAACGGCTTACGAAAATGCCCTTTCGTAAGCCGTATTTTTTTATTGCAACCTTTTTACCCTTCTGTTTGTCATTCGATTAATCAATTACCTACTTATTTAATTAATAATTATTTAAACCACCCCTTTCAAATGAGCAATATTTCGGATATTACCGGCCGCCAAATTCTTGATTCACGCGGCAACCCCACCGTTGAAGTTGATGTTTTAACCGAAGACGGCGATTTAGGCAGGGCTTGCGTGCCTTCGGGTGCCTCAACAGGTGCGCACGAAGCTATTGAACTTCGCGATGGCAACCCCGACTTTTACTCGGGTAAAAGCGTTTTGGAAGCTGTAAATAATATTGACGAACTGTTTAACGCATTAGAAGGGCTTAGCGTATATGACCAAACGTTTTTAGACAACCTAATGTGCGAGTTAGATGGCACCAATAACAAAAGTAATTTCGGTGCTAATGCCATTTTGGGCGTGTCGTTGGCCATTGCCCGTGCCGCCGCCGCCGCTAACGACCAAAAATTGTATCAATACTTAGGCGGTATGCAAGCCCGCACCTTGCCAATTCCGCTGATAAATATTTTAAACGGCGGCGCACATGCCGATAATAATATTGATTTTCAGGAGTTTATGATTGTTCCCGTTGGGGCCGATACTTTTTCTGAAGCCATCCGGATGAGCGTTGAAGTGTTTCAGCACCTCCGGAAAGTTTTAAAAGAAAAAAATCACAGCACCAATGTAGGAGACGAAGGCGGATTTGCCCCTAACCTCACCTCTAACCAAGAGGCTATTGAAACCGTTTTAGTGGCCATTGAGCGCGCAGGGTATCGCCCAGGCGAAGATGTGTTTATTGCCTTAGATGCCGCCGCTACCGAATTTTACAATCCAGAAACCGGACTTTATACCCTTAAAGCCACCAACGAAAACCTTAGCCCGGATGAAATGGTGAGTTTTTGGGCAAATTGGTGTAGTAAATACCCAATTATTTCTATTGAAGACGGTATGAGCGAAGACGATTGGAAAGGCTGGGGCGACCTAACCAAAAAATTAGGCAAAAAAATACAATTAGTAGGAGACGATTTGTTTGTTACTAATATTGAACGCTTAGAAAAAGGTATCCGGAAAAACATAGGAAATGCCATTTTAATTAAACTCAATCAAATTGGCACACTTACCGAAACGCTTAACTGTATTAGCATTGCTCATGCTGCGGGTTATAATTCGGTTATCAGCCACCGCTCGGGCGAAACAGAAGATACCTTTATTGCCGACCTTGCCGTTGCCGTAAACAGTGGCCAAATTAAAACAGGCTCGGTGTCGCGCACCGACCGCGTGGCCAAGTACAACCAGTTATTGCGCATTGAAGAAGAATTGGGCGACCGCGCACACTACCCCGGCAGCAGCTATAGATTTGTACGCGGGTAAACAAACACACAAATACAAATAAATTTATTTTAATAAAAAATATTCTCTCAACTAATGGAGTGTTTAAATTTTAAATATACTGGAGTGATAAAACTCTTTATAGCCCAAGTTTTTTTCTTTTCGATGCTCTTGGGTATTGGCTGTAAGCAATCAACAACAAATAACGCATCCTCCGGAAAAACTAACCAAGACACGGTATCAAGCCATGGACACAACAATCAGCATGGTGCAAATACCCCCGCAGCCAATGCTACAATTACCCATTACCCGCAAGAAAAACACCTGGCAAATATACGCCAACTAACAAATGGCGGCGATAATGCCGAAGCCTATTTTGCATTGGGCGACAGTTTGCTGGTATTACAAATTACCAACAAAGAAAAAAATATTAACTGCGACCAAATTTTTATGGCAGCATACCCCAAAAACCCGAAGAAGAGTTTAAATTAAACCTAATTAGCAAAGGCGGCGGAGGCAATACTTGCTCGTTTTTTATGGGCAACGACCAGCAAATAATTTATGCCTCAACCTTCCATCGTAACCCCAATTGCCCCGAAAAAACCGACTGGCGCAAAACGGGCAAATACGTTTGGGATTTATTTGCAGAGTTTGACCTGTTTGTAGCCGACAAATCTGGAAAAATAATAAAACAACTCACCAATAATAAAGTATATGATGCCGAAGCCACCTTGTCGCCCAACGGCAAACAAATGGTATTTACCAGTACCCGCAATGGCGATATTGACCTTTATACCATGAATGTTGACGGCAGCAATATTAAACAAATTACCAACCAGTTAGGCTACGACGGCGGTGCTTTTTTCTCGCCCAATGGCAAAGAAATTGTTTTTAGAGCCTCGCGCCCGCAAACACCCGAAGAACAAAAAGAATATAAAGACCTTTTAGCCAAAAATTTGGTGATGCCCACCAATATGGAAATCTATGTTTGTAATGCCGACGGCAGCAATTTGAGGCAGGTAACCAAATTAGGAAAAGCCAACTGGGCTCCCTATTTTCATCCGGATGGTAAACGCATTGTTTTTGCCTCGAACCACCACGCACAAGGCCGGGGTTTTAAATTTAACCTGTTTATGATTAACGTGGACGGCAGTAATTTACAGCAAATTACTTTCGACGAAACGTTTGACTCGTTTCCTATGTTTAGCTATGATGGCAAAAAATTGGTATTTTCGTCGAACCGCAACAACGGCGGCACCCGCGATACCAATATTTTTATAGCCGACTGGGTTGAAAACACACCTTAAAAACACTGTTTAACATTTTTTATTTAGGCAACTTGCCTTTTTTATGGTAATTTTGCCAATTAATGAGGTGTTTTAGTTAAACAACCAAGAACACTTTTTAATTTGTAGGAGTTTTCTTTTTCTTAATTTATGCGTGTTGCCGTTGTTGGTGCTACCGGTTTAGTAGGTGGTGTAATGTTGGAGGTTTTAGCCGAGCGGCGTTTTCCGGTAACTGAGTTATTGCCGGTGGCCTCAGAAAACTCAACTGGGCGTAGCATTAATTTTTCCGGAAAAGATTGGCCAGTTATTACCATTGACGAGGCAGTAGCTAAACGTCCTACTGTTGCGCTTTTTTCGGCAGGTGCTGATTTGTCGTTGCAATATGCACCACAGTTTGCCAACGCGGGCACAACAGTTATAGACAACTCATCGGCCTGGCGTATGCATCCGGATATACCTTTGGTAGTTCCGGAAATTAATTTTACAGCTATTAATCCCGCTTCAAACAAAATTATTGCCAACCCCAACTGCTCGACCATTCAGCTAGTAATGGCGCTTTGGCCGCTGCAACAAGCTTATGGTATTAAACGGGTGGTAGTATCAACTTATCAATCGGTATCGGGTACAGGCAAAGAAGCGCTGGCTCAATTAAACGCCGAGCGGCAAGGAAATGCCAATGCCGTTAAACGTGTTTATGCGCATACAATTGACAAAAATTGCCTGCCACAATGCGACGTTTTTGAGTCTAATGGCAGTGGCTACACCAAAGAAGAGCTAAAAGTGGTAAACGAATCGCGCAAAATTATGAACTTACCCAATTTGGCGCTTACCTGTACTGCCGTGCGCGTACCAGTGCAAATAGGCCACTCAGAAAGTGTTAATGTTGAATTTTATAAACCATACGACCTTAACGATGTGAAGCAAATATTAGCTGCTATGCCCGGCGTAGTGCTGCAAGACGACCCCGAACAACAACTATACCCCATGCCCATAAATGCAGCTAACAAAGATGAGGTGTTTGTAGGCCGCCTGCGCCGAGACGAGTCGCAACCCAACACTTTAAATATGTGGGTAGTGGCCGATAATTTGCGCAAAGGTGCCGCCACCAATGCCGTACAAATAGCCGAATATCTATTCAAATAAATGGATAAATAAAACAATACTAAACCAATAAACCCAAATTAATAGCCTAACGAAGATGATGATGCAACCCAATATGGCCTCAAAACTGCTTACCCCCCTTGAACTGCGGGTAATGAATATTTTATGGGACTTAAGACTGGCCTTTGTAAAAGATATTTTAGACGAATGGAACGAGCCAACCAAACCCGCCTACAATACCATTTCGACAACCGTGCGTATTTTACAAGAAAAAGGGTTTGTGCAGCACCAAGCGCATGGCCGCACACATCAATATTTTCCGGCCATATCAAAACTTGACTACCAACGAAGTTTAGTTTCAAATGTTTTACAAAATGCGTTTGCAGGCTCGGTTAGCTCGTTAGTATCGGCCTTGGTTGAGACTAATCAAATTAGCAATACCGAACTTGACGAATTGCAACAATTAATAAACAATAGTAAATTATAACTATAACATTGCAATAGGTAGGCTTAAAACATCCGGAGGCTTTTTTCTAATTGGATAGTTGATAAATGTTTTTCTTATATATACAACTCAAAAAAGACCGTACCTTTGCTGTTTGTTTGATGCTTGCTTGATAAACCTAACAATTAGTCGTATTTGTTTGCCATGATTGCTTATATCATTTTAACCTATTTACTTTCAATATCCGGATACTGTATTTACCGGCTTTTGGTATATAGGCGTATTACCAGCATTTGGCAAAAACGAAGTTTGTTTATTATTGTTGCACTGTCGTTAACGCTACCCGTAGCCATCGACAAATTTAACTCGACCACCAACCAAACCTACGCACCTTGTTTAGACACGCATCCAATACCCGAAGTTGTTTTTACCCAGTTTTGCCCCATTGACGGCTCCGAAATGGATATGTGCTACGAAAAAGCCGTTAGCCAACCCCATTTTTGCTCGTGTACCAATATTACCAAAAGTAATTTACTAACCTTTCAGCAGCATAAACTCTACGACTGGTTACTAAATTCAATACCCTACTTGCGCGAATTTGCGCTATTGTTTGCCCTTTTATTAATTGGATGGTTGCTGTTTAAAATATTGGGCTTATTTTATTTGGTTTCTACCAGCCACAAAGAACAAATAACCGTATCAGGTAAGGCCTATACCCTACTACACCCTAAAAAAGCTTATAATTTTGCCTCGTTTAAGTTGTGGCGCGGCTATATAGTTTGGCAACCCAATGCAACCCAGCTAACAACAAACGCGCAAACAGCCATTTTACACCACGAAATTTCGCATATCGAGCAGCGCGATACCTGGATAAAAATTATATTGCACTTATTGCAAATAATTTGGTGGGCTAATCCGGCATTTTATTTTTTCCGGAAAGAATTTGACTATTTGAGCGAATTTATTGCCGATGAGTTTGCCGCTAAATCTACCGGAAATACCAAACAATATGCTTCTTTGTTGCTTCAAATAAAACGGCAACAGAACCTGCCTTTGGCACACCATTACCAGCCCAAAAACAGCGAACTTAAACAACGGGTTGTTAATTTAGTCAATCCACCACAAAAACTCACACCTTGGCAAACCGCGTTTTACGGCATAATTGGCGGCTTTTGTTTAGTTTTGGCTACCCATTACACCCTGCCCGCCCTTGCCTACGAAATAGACGAAGTAAAACTATACCAATCCTTAGCCAATGCCAACCGTTTAACAGGCCGCTCGCTATTTTGTAAACACTGCCTGCTAACTGGTAAGTACGATATGCAGTTTAGCGCGCAAGCCGATAATTACACCTATTTTTGGCCTAATTAAGTACAATACCGCAAGTCAATCAATTAATTAATTAGTTATTACTTGCAGCTAGTAAATAATACCTACCAACTTGCCTGCCAATGCCGCCAAACAACGCAGTTTTTGATGCCATTGCCAACCAATACGATGCTATTTTTACCCAAACAGCCGCCGGAGAAGGGCAACGCAAAGCCGTTTGGCAATATGTAGCGCAATATTTTTTAAACCAAGAATCCAAGCAGTGCAATACCCCTCCTTTTTTCCGGATATTAGAGCTAAACTGCGGTACCGGCCACGATGCCGCTTGGTTTGCACAGCATAACTGCAACGTGTTGGCTACCGATATATCAAGCCAAATGATTGCAGTAGCACAACAAAAATTGCAGATTTGGGCTTAGCTGACTGGGTAACTTGCCAAGTTTTAGATACCCAACATCTAAGCCAGTTACCCCCCCAATACACCAACCATTTTGACCTTATTTTTTCTAATTTTGGCGGACTAAACTGCCTTTCGCCGCACGCTTTACAAGCTTTTGCAATGCAAGCTGCCGCCTGCTTAAAACCTAACGGGCGCTTAATATTAGTGGTAATGGGCACTTTTTGTTGGCACGAAACCGCCTATTTTTGCCTTAAAGGGCAACTAACCCAAGCTATACGCCGGCTTAAAAAAGGCAAACATGCCGCCCATATTGGCAACCAAGTGACGATAGATACGTGGTACTATCGCCCTGGGCGATTGGCTAAACTTTTAGCTCCGCATTTTAAGCCCATCCGGAAAAAACCCATTGGTATTGCCTTCCCTCCATCGTATTTAAACCCAGTAATTGCCGCCAAACCCCGCCTCATTAAAGCCCTTTCTTATACCGAAAATTGCTTGGGCAAAATACCCCCGCTGGCCTACACCTCCGACCATTATTTAATAGATTTTGTAAAACAAAATACTTAATACCTTCTGCAAACAAGGCGTAAAATTTGCTTGCCTGAACAGGAATTTTTTGGTGTACGCCATTTTTCCGGATGAAAAAGAAAAAAATTCCCTGCAAAAAACAAGTATTATTTTTTGTAGCGAAACGGAACGAGTTACCGCAACAGCGTAATATTCCCTTTTTGCGTTTCGGTTAATCCGGATAAAGGGTTGGTGTAGCTGAACATATATACATACACGCCAACGGGTGCGGGGGTGTTGTTGGGCAAAGTGCCGCTCCAGCCATCAAAGGCATTTCCGTTAAAAACACGCTGTCCGTAACGGTTATAGACAATTAGCTGGGCTTGGGTTATTGCCTGGTTTTGCGGTAAGGTAAAGCGGTCGTTGATGCCGTCGTTATTGGGGCTAAACGCGGTGGGCAGGGCAAGGGAGCGAGCTTGTTTGGGTTTGGTTGTGCCTTTTATGGGTGGTAAAGTAGTGGTGTCGGTGGTGGTAGTGTCGGTTGCGGGGCAATATACAATTAATGTATCGGTTTGCGAGAAACATGTATTATCGGCTTGTACCCAATATATGCCTGGTTGGTTTATTTGTGTTGATATGGTGGTTGCCTCATTGCTCCAAACTATGCCACCTGTACCGTTTATATTTGGCGTTAAGGATAAAAAGGGGGTATCCGGATGATAGCACCATAGCAAACTATCGGTTTCAAAATTAATAGTAATGGGTTCTATTACATAAACGGTTAAAGTATCGGTATTTACGCCATCGGTGGTTATATATTTAGTAGTTTGCGTGGGGCTAACTAATAGGCTGTCGGCAGTGGCGAGGTAGGCAGGTGGTTGGTTGGGTATAATTTGATACCATGTGGGTTGTACCTCGCCTTGGGCATAAAGCCATGTTTGCTCGGCTTGACAAATAACGCCATGTTTAAGCCAAGCGCACAAATGAGGCGTTACGGCAAAATTATCGAAAAAATATAAACCGTTTTGATGAATTTCTATCGGGTCGTTTGGGTCGCATTTATAGCAAGTATCAATATGATTGGTTTGAGAATGTGCATAAAAATTGCCAAAATTAAAATATTGGTAGGCGCTATCTGCTGTATATTCTAAGGTATAAGTTGTCCAGTCTTGGTGTTTAACAATGCCTTTCACTTCTACCTGTGGTTGTATGCCGGTAGGCAAATCTTTATTTTCAATAGTTTTTGATAATTGCAATTTTTGGGTAGTAAAATAAACGCCAATTTTATCAATATAACTATGCGAAACGAATTGGTCGCAACAGTTGTAAATAATGCCATTGCATACATCGAAACTAATGCGATAAGTACACCCAACGCGCAATGGTTTTGTTAATTGGGTGGCTAAATACCCCCGCCAATAAAAATGCTTTTTGGGCGGCACATCTCCATTATT
Source organism: Sphingobacteriales bacterium (assembly GCA_016706405.1). Lineage (NCBI taxonomy): Bacteria > Pseudomonadati > Bacteroidota > Sphingobacteriia > Sphingobacteriales > Sphingobacteriales bacterium. Next base: position 140,322 of record JADJJT010000002.1, on the reverse strand, counting down.
AGATAATAGCCTAAGCGAAATAAACGATTTGTTTTGTGTGGGCAGTTTAACAAGCCTTCCTAAAGTGCCAAATGATTTATTCCCTGTAAAATACCCTGTGTCTATGCACGCCATTGCGAGGCTATCTGTAAAAGGAAAAAAACCATGATGATAATACTCCCACCATCCTTGTAGTCCGGGGTCCCACCAACCCTTAATTTGGTTAAACTCAAAAGGCACATCACAATAATTAGTTTTATTAGTGCCGGTTGTGTCGAAAATTTCAAAACTGCCGTTGTAAATAAGAGTTTGGGCTTTGGTATTAGTATATAAAAAAATGAAGCAGGATATTAAAAAAAAGTTGCTTTTCATGGGTGTAAAAATTATTAGGTAAACAGTCTAAGCCTCTTTGTATTTAACGTCGGGTTTAGGCTGCTATAATACAAGTTAATTGGCTTTAAACCATTTGCCCGAATACGTTTTATTTAGTGTTTGCAGTACTACAATATACATGCCGTTAAGTAAATTGTTGTTTTGCGGCAAGGGCAGAGTGTTTTCTCCGGGCATAAGTAATACATTTTCTTTTGTATTTATTTGCCCATTATAACTCACTAATAATAGTTTTGCTTGTTGCGGATTGTTATCGTTAAATTGGCACACTATTTTATTATTGTTAATAAAAAGCGTTTGTGTTAAATGACTATCGTCGCGCTTATTGTGGATAAGATTCTTTGTAGGGCAGTTTGCGGGTACATATTTAATAATATTAATTGTATGGTCTTCGACCTCACCATTTTGAAAATCTTCGCAGCCATCGTTTGGAATAGCAGCCCCTACCCGCATAGCTACTCGCATTACATTTCTTACCTCAGTATCAGTTAGTAATGTTAATGTATCTAAAATGGGTGGCAGCGATATGGGCAAATATAATCCATTGTCAAAATGGGTATATACTATTTCACTTGGGGAAAAATCGCCATCGTAGTTATTATCTATCCAAATTTTCCAATACAATGGATCCATGGTTGTTCCATATATTGTATTGTCGCCATGTTTGGCAATTAGTTCGGGGTCAAAATAACACCCGCGCATTGCTGTAAATTGTTCGTTTGAATTGCCACTAAGGCAAATACAATATCCATCATCATCAAATGTAATGCGCGTAGTATTACCTAAAGTAACGCTGTTTATATAATAGGAGTCGTGGTTAATATCACCGCCATTTACTTCGCATAAACAATTTGCATCTTGTTGATATTGCTCGCCTAATCCTACGGCATACCAAGCATCAACCACATTTTTGTAATTTTGCGAACATTCTCCAAAAACGTCTATAGCTGCTTGATCGGTAGCAGCCATAAAAATGGGGTAATCTATAAAAGTAAACTTATTTTCGCTAAGTCTTTCAAAGGTTTTAAATATTAAACTTTTAAAATTGCTCATACCCAATTTATTTACCGTATAGGCATCTCCGAGTTCATTAACACCTGTCGAAACCCCCCCACTACAGCCCTCACCTAACATAAAAGCCCAATAAGCAACAACGCCGGCTTTTATGTAAGCGGTCTTAGTTTGGTCTGACAAACTTTCGCTGTTTAACCAAGTAGTTCCTTTATAAGTATCTGCCTGAGACATATAGCCCCCACCAATAGGAACTTGTGAGGCACTTGGGCAATCGGCGTATCTAACAGGGGCATTTCTATTGTCTTCGCCGTGTATCCAATCCCAGTTTGTTAAATGTTGATTATTTACACACCAATGCTCTACAAAATCCCCCATAATATCGGCGATGCCTTCATGTAAAGCGCGTGATTGAATATAATTTGATGGAAATCCGATGTAATTATATAGGAACCCATGGGTAAATTCATGCCCTATTACATCAACCGATACATTGGGCCATATTGTGCTGCTGTATGCGGCACCTATTTGAATAGTGTTGGCATCAGTGTATCCGGAACAATGAGTGGTTGGGCTGGGCCACCAAACAGCATTGTTTACCGTCAAACCACTATTAAGGTGAATGCGCAACAGCGAGCCTGCATCGTCGTAACTATCTATTCCGTTTTCTTTATAAAAAGCATATACTTTATGTGCAGCCCAATAAGCGGTAACGCCGCTTAGGTCGTGGTGGTTATCCAAAACACCTAAATCTTTAAAAAGGTAATTATCATCTGATTTAATTTTTATATCTTTAGGCAAGGTATTGCCACTTATTGCCGTATTACAAGCTAAACTTACTTCAATAGGGGCGTAGGTGGCGGCATCGCTTAAAAGTTTAAAGGCATCGCCGCATTGTTGGGCGGTAATAGACCGACACCCATAAAATAAAGTAGGAACTTTTGTGCTGCTATACGAAGATCCGCAGCCATCGCTTGGTTGGGGCAGAAGTGTGCAGGTAGGGTCGGTATCGGCATTATCCCCGTTATTTTTATTTAAGCATTTTTTTAGGCAGGGATGGTCGCTGGTGGTTATGGTGTTTACTCCCGTTGGTAACGAAGGGCAACCCGAGCAAGACTCTAAACCAGCCGAACCAAATTTGATAATTTCGCCGTCTTTTAAGCTAATATAAAAAATTAAACCACCTCCATTCAAAGGCGCATATGTACTGACAATTAATACATAACAAGCTACATAGTTGTTATTCCTAATGCCGCGAGCCGCTTCTTCTTCAGTAACGAGGGGGCTTGCTATTTCGTGCCTATAAAAACTAGAATTAGCACGCCTGTTTTCGGGCTTAAACCTGTTTTTAAAAAAATCGGGCCAATCATCGGGAATAATCTCGTTTTTTTCTTGTTCTTTTGTTTTTGCGATGGCTATTTCAAAGGCATGTTCTAAACTTATGCACTTATTGGTATCAACATCAATACCTCGCGCCAAATCCCAATCAATAACACCTGCCACTTTACCCCCTTTACCGTTAATTAACATATCTGCACCATAAACTTTTATGCCTTTATGGTATTGTTGGTAATAATAGGCGGTATCGTATTGGCTGGAATTGTAAGTTCTTTTTTTAACAAATCGCAATTCGTCGTGTTTTCCCATTCCTAACCAAGTGTGCAAGTATTGCCTAACATACTCATTGGGGGTTAAATTGTAGTTATTGTCTATTACTTGGTATTGGGTACGCAACACTTCGGGTGGGTCGGCGCGGCGCATACCGGGTGGGGCTTGCTTGCTAAGGGTGTCAAGGGTAGAAGCGGGGGTGGTGTCTTGCTCGGCGGGTTCATAAGGTTTGGGTGTTGTACTTGGCTGTTGGCTTTCTAAAACAATGCTAAACTGAAAAAGCAAGCAGCTAAGTAAAAGGCTATACATTACCCCCCCCCCCTAAATTAAAATTTTTAACAACATGTTTCATTTTATACTATTTTTATGGATGAGAAAAAATTGGTTGTTTAAATCTGCCAGCAATTTAATAATTTTTACTATTAGAAAACAAAATTTTATTGCCGTTTTTTGCTCAAATATATAAATTTATTTTTTGATTATGTGTAGTTTGCTCAAAAACAAGCAGCCTAAGTTGTTACACTATTTCCACCGCTTAGAACCCAAAGGGTTCAAAGGTTTATAGAATGGGTTGTATTGGGTTTTTATGCGACCTCGTTGGGGTCGAACTATTTATGTATTGGGTTTTCTATAAACACAATATCCCTACGGGATTGGTTAGACGGATTCATTTATTTATTGACCCCAAAATAAAGCTGCCCCCTGTTTAGTTTTTTTATATTTTATTTCCGGAAAAGTACTTGTTGCATCCAATTTCATAAAAAATGCCAATTTATAGCCCTCAATCGGACTAACCTGCGTATCTTCGCAGTTTTTTGCTTAATTTGCCCTCCTTATTTTGTTAGCTCCTTGCCTTGCAAGCACCGCTCCAACTATTTGCCGTTATAAATTGAAGCCCTGAGCTAAATTGTATTAAATGTAATTATGCATTTACCATTTGCCCGCCTATTACTTTACCGAAACAACGACACCTTACTGCGCCGCTTTGTACTAAAACAAGGCGCAGAAGGTACAATAGTAATAGGTCGTAAAGGCTTTGGTGCAACCATTGAACTCGACAACCCTTATATTTCGCGCAAGCACGCACAAATTGAAATTTTAGCCAACGGCACCCTTTGGGTGCGCGACCTTAACAGTGCCGGTGGTACGTATGTAAATGGCCAAATTATTACACTACACGAGCTAAAACACACCGATTCGGTTGAGTTTGGCTCAGATGGAAACGGCTACCGGATAGTGCTCGAAATGGTGCTGGTCGAAACAAATAACGCGCTATCAGATGATTCAGCACCCCGCCCAAATGACCTGCCCAGCGCACACCTTGCCAGCGATTTGGTAATGACGGATTACCAAAATGCCGACTTAGCATCGTTAGTAGCCTCGAAAGGACACATTATTATTGGCCGCGCCGAAGACTGCGACATTAGACTGCCGCAACTAACTATAACCCGCTACCACGCAAGCATTACCCTTGAAAACGGGCAATATGTGCTGCGCGATTTAGACTCGAAAAATGGCGTTTTTGTTAATGGCATCCGGATTAAAGAGCCTACTATTTTAACCGACAAAGACGATATTAATATAGGTGCTTACCGTTTCAGGCTGCGCAAACCCGTCGAAGATATCCGGAAACAAAAAGCTATTGTTGCCGAAGGGCTAATCAGAACGGTAAACAACGGGCAAACAGCCATATTGCGCGAAGTATCCTTTAAAATTCCGGCGCAAGAGCTTGTAGCAGTTATGGGGCCTTCCGGATGTGGAAAATCAACCCTGTTAAAAGCACTAAATGGCGATGTGCCGGCAACAAGCGGGCGTGTACTAATTCATGGCATTGATTTATATGCCAATTACGACTACCTAAAACGCTTAATTGGCTACGTACCCCAAGACGATATTGTTCATAAAGAACTTACCGTTGAACAATCTTTGTTTTATGCGGCAAAACTGCGCCTGTCCGGCGATGTAAGTGACGAAGATATCCGGAAAAAAATAGATGCCGTATTAGCCAATCTTAATATTGCCGATGCCGAATTGCGCCACCGCCGCGTAGGCGAGCTTTCGGGAGGCCAGCGCAAACGCATATCTATTGCCGTTGAACTGCTAACCGACCCCTCGGTATTATTTTTAGACGAGCCTACCTCGCCCCTTGACCCCGAAACCATCGAAGAGTTTTTACTGTGTTTGCAAAGCCTGGCACGCAAAGGCACCACTATTGTAATGGTTACACACAAACCCGACGATTTGTACTACGTAAACCGTGTGCTTTTTTTGGCCAAAGGTGGATTTTTAACTTATTTTGGCGACAAAAATAACTACTTGTCGTTTTTTAATGCTAAAAACGTGATTGAGGTTTATGCTAAAAACCGCACCTTAGAGCAAGGCGCAATGTGGGCCGAAAAATTTAACGGCAGTATAGGCGAGTCGGGGGTAATACACCGCGCTAACCCCGAAATAAGCAAACAGCGCAACGAAAATGTTTTAAAACAATGGTGGTGGCTAACCGCAAGGTATTTTCATATAAAACTTAGCGACCGCACCAATACTTTGTTCATGCTATTACAAGCCCCCATAATTGCAGGCTTGTTGGCTTTAATTTTTAAAGAAGTCGAGCTTAGCGTATTGTTTTTTATGACTATTTCGGCTATATGGTTTGGAACTAATAATAGCGCAAAAGAAATTGTTGGCGAATTGCCCATTTACCGGCGCGAACGCATGTTTAATTTGCGGGTTGGGCCCTATTTGTTTTCAAAAATTGCTGTACTTACTTTGTTTTCAGTTGTGCAAGCTTTGCTGTTCGTGGGTATTGTTCATTTTTTTATTGGTACTGAAAGTTTGGCTATGCAAAATTTTTGGCCCATGACCTTTTGGATGGCCTACCTTGCATTTTCGGCAACTTTGATGGGTTTATTTCTGTCGTCTCAAATGAACAACACCGAAAAAGTTATGACGGTAATACCAGTAGTTTTGATTCCACAAATTATTTTGGCGGGCGTAATAACTACCATCCCCGAAAAAAGTGTGGTCGAAGTGGCCTCGTATGGCATGTACTCGCGTTGGGGTACGCAAGGTTTTACCTTTATCCAAGACAGTATTAGAAGTTACAGTATTGTAAATCCGGCAAAACCCGATAGTTTGGCTTATAAAACCGTTTATGGCCCCGATTTTTTAAATTTGCCCAACACACCCGGATTTTCTGAAACATTACAAACTAATTTTGTAGCCATTACTATTTTAAACATTTTATTTTTTGCAGGCATGTGGTGGGCTATGCGCAAAAAAGATTCCTTGTAAATAAAACAGAGCTTAAATGTCTTTACCCGGCGCGCTATATTTATTGCCCAATTTATTAAATGGCACCGATACAAGCATTATTGCCCCTTCGGTACAGGCTTTGCTGCCTAAAATTGGTGGGTATATTGTTGAAGACCTGCGCAATGCCCGGCGTTATTTACTTCAATTAGGATTGCGCGAGGCCGGCATAACTATTGATAGCTTAATTTGGATTGAATTAGACAAACATCATCCGGCAAGCCAAAATTTTTCCGGATGCTGGGAATTATCGCAGCAAAAAGGCATCAATTGGGGCTTGTTAAGCGAGGCGGGCTGCCCGGCCATTGCCGACCCCGGCTCGGTGGTTGTACGGTCGGCACATAAAGCTGGCATTGTAGTAAAACCGCAGCCCAGCCCCTCGTCCTTGTTAATGGCTTTGATGGCCTCGGGCTGTAATGGGCAGCAATTTGCATTTTTGGGTTATTTGCCCATACAAGCTGGCGCTAAAACAGCAGCCTTAAAAAAAGCAGGTCAAAATGCCGCCAATTTGGGGCAATCGCAAATTATCATCGAAACGCCCTACCGCAACGATGCCCTGCTTACCGAAATGATAGCCACCCTTCACCCCGAACGTTGGTTATGCGTAGCCGCCGATTTAACCTTGCCTACCGAGCAAATTTGGGCGCAATCGGTAGCAACATGGCGCAGTTTGCCCACCTTACCCAAACTAAATAAACGGCCTGCTGTTTTTATTATCGGATAAAATAAAAAGATTGTTCGCATTTGCTTGAGTTATCAATAGCAATAAATCCGGAGAAAGTAAAACTGGCTTTCTCCGGATTTTATTTTTTAGTTTTAAAACATCTAATTTGTTTTGCCCTAAACAATACCTTCGCGCACCAAGTCGTGGATATGCACCATGCCTGCATAATAACCTTGTTCGTTTAATGCCACCACTTGCGATATTTTATGTTGTCGTATTAACTCGTGCGCATTAATTGCCAAATCGGTGTTTAATACTGTTACAGGCTTATGGCTCATTACATCCGAAGCGGTTAAACTTAGCCAGTTTTGTCCTTTATTTAACATGGCGCGGCGCAAATCGCCGTCTGTAATTATGCCTATAACAACCAACTGCGTGGGTTGGGGCAAACACACTGCCACAGCACCTAACCGCCCTGCCGATATAGCCAATAAAACCTCGTGAAGCGGTGCAGTAGGCAAAACATTGGGCGTGAGGTTAAGTGCACAAATATCGGCAACCCGCAAATAAAGGCGTTTACCCAAATTGCCCCCCGGATGAAAACGCGCAAAATCGTTAGGCGAAAAATTGCGCAATTCTAACACACAAACAGCCAAAGCATCGCCCATAGCTAATTGGGCAGTAGTGCTGGCGGTGGGTGCTAAGTTTAAAGGGCAAGCTTCGCGCGTTATTTGGGTACAAAGGACAAAATCGGCATTTTTTGCTAAAAACGAGTCGGGGTTTCCTGTTAGGGCAACTAACGGGTGGCCGCCCATGCAAATAAGAGGTGCTAAAACCTTTACTTCGGGGGTTTCGCCACTATTCGACAAACAAATTACTATATCGTCTTGGCAAACCATACCTAAATCGCCATGAATAGCATCGGCGGCGTGCATAAAAAGGGCCGGCGTGCCTGTTGAGTTAAAAGTAGCGGCAATTTTTTGGGCAATGGCAGCACTTTTACCAATTCCGGTTAGCACTACCCGGCCTTTACTTTGCCATATATTAAGGGTGCACTGCACAAAATCGTCATTAATAAACTGTATCAGGTTTTGGATGGCGGCAGCCTCAATGCTTAGGGTGCGTTTAGCCGATTGGGCAATTTGCTCAAAGCGCGACAGGTTTTGGTTTTTTTCCATTGTCAATTTAGGTACTTCTCGAATAATTACTTGGGTGAAGATTGTTTAATACGTCCTCGTAGTGTTGTAAAGTTTTTTGGGCGGTAATTTGCTTGCCGAATTGTTGTACTAATTTGCTGGCTTGTTCAATAATTTGGTTTTTTAACGCTGGGTCTTGTAAAAGGCGCAGTACTTGTTGCGCCAAAAGGTATGGGTTTTCGGGCGGTGCTAACAATCCGGTTTTTTCAGGTTGAACAATTTCGGGGATACCGCCTGCTGCTGTTGCAACCACTGGTATTTTGCAGGCAAAAGCATCGAGTATGGAGGTGCCTAAACCTTCGGTTGATGAGGTCATTAAAAAGAGGTCTAAGCAGGGTAAAATTTCCGGAATATTGGTTTTAAATCCGGATAAAGTAATATGTTTTTGCAAGTGATTTTCATCAATAAAGGCCTGTGCTTTGCTGCGTTCGCTGCCTTCGCCAATCCAAACAAAATGAGCGGGCAAGCCCCCGGCCAATAATAATTTAGCTGTTTGTAAAAAAACAAGGGGGCTTTTATGGGGTGCTAAGGCAGCTACATTGCCAATTAGCCATGTATAGGGCGCTGCTGCCTCCTTGCCTACTAATTCGTTGCGCAGCAGTTGGCGTTTTGTTTCCGACAGCGGTGGGGCGGACAAAAACCGCGATAAGTCAATGCCGCTATGTACTGTTTGTACAGTTTGAGGTACGTGTTTTGTGCCTTGTAGTACTATTTTCCGGATGGTATCGGAAACGCAAAGAATCCGTTTTAACGAAGGGTGGTGGTATTTATATTGTGTCCATGCGTTTTTTTTAAGGGCAAAATCAACGCGCCTCGATAATATCCAAGGCGTTTTAAGGCCAAACAACATAGCGGCAAGGGCGGCAAAACCGTGTGCTGCCGAGTCGTGCAGGTGTAGTAGTTGTATTTTGTTTTGTTTGCAAAACCGGGCTAAACGCCAAGCATACACTAAATTGATTTTAGCAACCAAAGGGGTGGTAAAAACAGGCCATTTTTGTTGTTGCGCAAAGGCGGCCAAGGCCGAATTTTTGCTACAAAAAAGCCATTGTTGTATTTTATAGGGTTGTTTTTGTAACTGCTCAAACAAATAGGCCACTTGTTGCTCGCCGCCGCGCCATGTTAAGGCCGTAGCAATATGCAAAACACGCATTGGAGGTGTTGGGGCATTCATCCGGAAGTAAAGTGGATAGTAGTAGTGGTCAAAATCAATCTAAAACAGCTCATAAATGACTAAAGCCGCCTGATTTCGGCACCAATTGCTTGGAGGCGGGTATCAATTTGCTGATAGCCTCGGTCAATTTGGTCAATATTGCTAATTACACTTTTTCCTTTGGCCGATAGTGCGGCAATTAACAAGGCAATACCTGCTCTAATATCGGGCGAGGACATGGGTAATCCGCGCAAAGGCATAAGTCGCTCGAGGCCAATTACAACGGCTCGGTGGGGGTCGCATAAAATAATTTGAGCGCCCATATCAATTAGTTTGTCGGTAAAAAACAGCCTGCTTTCGAACATTTTTTGGTGTATTAATACACTGCCGTGTGCCTGCGTGGCTGTTACCAACAAAATACTAAGCAGGTCGGGGTTTACGCCCGGCCAGGGGTGGTCGTAGATGGTTAGTATTGAGCCGTCAATAAATTTTTGTATTTCGTAGCTGTCTTGGGCTGGGACATGTATATCGTTTCCTGAAAAATTTATTTCGATACCAAGTTTTTTAAAGGGGTTTATAGCGGGTATAAATTCATGGGGGTAGGCATTTTTAATAATAATATCGGATTGGGTAATTGCTGCCATGCCAATAAAACTGCCAATTTCGAGCATATCGGGCAATATGCGGTGCTGGCAACCGTTTAATTTTTGCACTCCTTCGATATGGAGTAAGTTTGAACCAATTCCCGATATTTTTGCCCCCATAAGGTTGAGCATTTTGCAAAGTTGCTGGATGTACGGTTCGCAGGCGGCATTAAAAATTGTGGTAAGCCCTTGTGCCAATACAGCAGCCATTAGCACGTTGGCGGTTCCGGTAACAGAGGCTTCTTCAAGCAAAATATAGGCACCCACCAATCCCTGTTTTGAGGCGGTTGAGATATTAAAGGCGCCGGTTTGGTCATCATAAGTAAAGACAGCGCCCAATGCCTGCAAGCCTAAAAAGTGCGTATCGAGGCGGCGACGGCCAATTTTATCGCCACCTGGGCGGGGTAAAAAGGCCATTTTAAAGCGGCCAAGCAAGGGGCCTAAAATCATAGCCGAGCCGCGCAGTTTTCCGGTTTGTTTTTTAAATGCTTCCGAATGTAAATAGTCTAAATCAATATTATCGGCCTGAAAAACAAAGGTATCGGCAGTTTGGCGGGTTGTTTTTACACCAATACTTTCTAATATTTCAATTAGGTGCATTACATCTAAAATATTAGGAATATTTGAGATAGTAACGGGTTGGTCGGTTAGCAATACCGCCGATATAATTTCTAAAGCTTCGTTTTTTGCGCCTTGTACCTCTATGTTTCCGGATAGGCGTTTGCCGCCTATTACTTCAAAAGCTGCTTGTTGCATTTAAAAATTAAAATTTTAATTTATTTTTTATTTGGTTTTACCTAAACCGCTTGCGTTTGCCCATTTTTGCTGTTTTGTTGCCACTACTGCTTACATTGCTTAGGTGTTGGGTGTTGTAGTTAACTTCTTTGTTTGCAGCGGCAGCACGTTTTCGGCTTCGTTTTCGGCTGCTGCGCGAGCTAATAGGTTGGTCGCCAATATGCAGTTGCCCATCTGAAAGTTTATCTAACTCGGTTCGTACTATATCGTCGTTAGGAATTTCTTTATTCCACATTTTATAAGCCTGCTTCAAAAAGCTAATTACCAGGCGCAACATGGCAGCTTTTTTAATTGGGTTGTCGCAGTTTATGGTTTGTTCAATTAGTTCGGGTAGGTATTTACCGTAATGCCGGCGTTTTACCTGATTTTGTGGATATTTAAGGCGTTGAGGTTTTGTAAAACGTTCTTCTTCGGTTGGTTTTTCATAGTCGGCAATAATATTTAGGCGGTATCCGGAAATAATGTACAGGTCGGTTAGCAGTCTGGGTTTAATATTTTCAATACCGCGCAAGTGGGGGTACATTTGCAGCAGCATGTTTACAATATATTTTACAAATGCTGTGCGGCGGTTAAGGTCGGGTATAGCTAACGCTTTTTCAACCAAACGAACAATACTTCGACCATATTCTTTAAAAATTAGGGGTTTTTGGTCGGTATTGTATAAAAATTCCGTTGGTTTTGTAGTGGAAATAGTATTATTCTTGTTGTTATTCATTTAAACAAATTGAAAATTTGTTGTTTTTAATTGAGATAAAAACAACAGGTATTTTAGTTTATTAGTAAAGGTGTGGCGCTTAATAATCAAACAAAGTTACGGCAATTATTTTAATGCACGTTAAATTTTATGCTGCGGGGGTGGGTTTAGTAGGTGTCGAGGCAATATTTTACGGGTTAGCGGCCTTATTTTTTGAAGGGCAAACTTATATCCTGCCTATTTTGATTTTTTCTTACCGTCAAATTTGTTAATAATAGCTTTTACTTCCGGATTTTCGTAGTCAATTTCTCCGGGCGGGTATTGCAGGTTCAGTTTTTCTAAAGCAGTAACGAGGGTGTTTAAAATATAAAACTCTTTGTACCAATTTTGGTCTGAGGGAACAATATGCCAGGGCAAATTGGGGCCACACTGGGTAAGGCAGTCGTTATACACGCGTATATAGTCGTTCCACTGTTGCGCTTTGCGCAAATCTTCCATCCCAAATTTCCAGTGTTTTTGGGGGTCAACAAGGCGGTCGTAAAAACGTTCTTGTTGTTCGTCTTTTGATATATGCAAGTAAAATTTAAATACCATTGTGCCCTCGTTAATTAAAAGTTGCTCAAAATTGTTTAAAATTTCGAAGCGTTTGGCGGCCTTTGCATCGTCAACCCAACCTTCAACGCGGGTAATTAGCACTTCTTCGTAATGCGAGCGGTCAAACACCTGAATCATACCTTTGGCGGGTGTAGCGGCGTGTACGCGCCATAAAAAATCGTGGGCTTTTTCTTCGGTGCTGGGCACTTTAAACGATTTTACTCGAATGCCCATTGGGTTTACGCAGTCGAACACTTTTTTTACAGCGCCACTTTTACCGCTTCCGTCTAAGCCTTGTAAAACAATTAGTAAGCCGCGTTTGCCTTCGGCAAAAAGCAGTTCTTGCAGTTCGCCCATGCGCTCTTGAAGGTTTTTTGTTTGCTCTTTAATGGCGTCTTTATCTAAATGGTCGGGGGCTTTAGTGCTTATATGGTTAAGGTTAATCATGGTGTAAAATAATAAATAATGATAAAAAACGGCTAAAAATAAGTACAATTATTGGGGTAAAAAAATATTGCCCGCATTTTTGATGCAAGTTTTAGAGCCTGTCTAAATTTTATTTTCTAATTCTATTAAGCATCAATTTTATCATGGCAAGTTGGATCATTGTCTGGCTCGTTTCGGTTTGGAACTCAAAGTCTTTACTCAATCTTCGATAGCTTTCGAGCAATGCAAAAGTTCTTTCAACAATCCATCTTTTTGGCAATACTTCGAATTTCGAGGCTGTATTCGATCTACTTACAACCTCAACCACCCACCCAAACGTTTTGCGGGTATTTTCAATTAACTCGCCTCTATACCCGCCATCAGCTACTATCTTTACCAATCTGCAAAACCTGCCTCTGAGGTCAGCTATAACCATTGGGGCTGATTTACTGTCATGCTCATTTGCCGCATGAACCACAACCGCTAAAAGTAGTCCCATTGTATCTACAATAATATGCCGCTTTCTGCCTTTAACTTTTTACCCCCGTCAATCCCTCTGCACAAGCCTCCGACGCTTGTTGTCTTTACGCTCTGGCTATCAATTATACCAACACTTGGCGATGAAGCCCTGCCTGCTTGCTTTCGAGTCTTATCCCTGAGTATTTCATGGATGAGTTCTATCGTCCCATCCTTCTTCCACTTGGTAAAATAGTAGTAAACAAGCTTCCATGACGGAAAATGGAACGGCAGCATGCGCCATTGACAGCCAGCTTTAAGCAAATAGAACAGCGCATTAAAAATTTCTCTTAAACTGTGTTTTCGTTTCCGTTTGTCGTCTAAAATGCCTAATATTGCACTCCATTGACTATCGGTGAGACTGCTTGGGTAGGTTTTCATTTTACTTTATGTGTTTGATTTTCATAAAGCTATGAATTATTATTTAAACGTCAAACTGATAGTCTTTTATTCACATCTCTTTTAATAACTTTTTTCCTATCAATTTTTAGGACTGGCATGCCAATTTTTAATTTTTAGACAGTCTCTAAAACAACGAAAAGCGTCATTTAAAGCTATTTTAGATGCTTATTGGCAGTAAAAATATCCGGAAACGCCTTTTCGCTGCTTTACATTTTGTAATTTTGCCGTTTATTAACGCCAAGATAGATTATTTTTATTGCGAAGAATAAATAAAAATCCGGAAAAGTGAATTCAAATACATCCGGAATATAAATTACTGCGTCTGTTTTTTATCTGGTTAAAAACTAATTATTATGTTTTGTTTATAGTAAGCAGGGCATTTAAACTATTCAACAAAAATAAACAATTTTACATGAATAACATTTTTTCAATTCGACTGTTTGGTTTATTAGTATTTGTATTATTAGGATTATTTTTAGGTAGCCTTACAAATTTTAAAGCACAGGCGCAACCGCCAGCCACTGCTAACAAACAATCTAAAATTACGGCCAAGGGGCTAAACAAGCAACTCGACACCCGCGAACGCCTTATTTTTGAACTTACCCACGACCGTTGGCAAAACACCCCCGATGGGGTTAAAACAAAATGGTATAACCGGGGCTTTAACGCCTTTGTGCTATACGATTACGCCTTAATTGGCCGAAACCTTAGCTTAGGATTTGGCGGCGGCATTGCCAACAACAATATTTACAACAATGCGAAATTAGTAAATTTGGATACAACGGCTATATTAGTGCCAATCTCGGACTCGCTATACCAGTACAAAAAAAACAAACTGGCTACTTCGTGGTTCGAAATTCCCTTAGAACTTCGCTTCAGAACCAACCCCGACAAAATTAATAAAACCTTTAAAATTGCACTTGGTTTGCGCGGTGGATACTTATTAGACTCAAAAATTAAATACAAAGGCGAGGATTTAACCAACACTGCCGGCACCGGAGACAATGTTTTTATAAAAACCAAACGTTTGCCACATATTAGCAAATACCGGTTAGGTTATACCGCGCGTGTGGGCTACGCCAATTTTAATTTATTTTGGTATCAGTCGCTAACCCCATTGTTTAAAAAAGGCGAAGGCCCCGATATTATTCCTTTTTCAATAGGTTTTAGTTTTAACAGTTTGTAATACCCCAAAATTGGGTAACGGCACGAATTCAAAGCACGACCGCCGCTATATTATATTATTTTTTATTTATTTTACTATGGTATGACCGACCAAGAACGTTTTTACACGCCTCCTTCGGCAGAGTTATTACACCAGTTAACCAAGCCATTGCGCGCTTGGTTTTCGCCACAGTATTTTGGCCTTGAAAACCTCGATGCTGCGCATCCGGTAATGGTGGTAGCGAACCATACTATTTATGGGGCGTTCGATTTTAGTTTGTATTTTACCAAATTGTATCGGAAAAAAGGCATTGTTTTGAGGGCTTTGGGCGACCATTTTCATTATCAAATTCCCGGATGGCGAAATATAGTACAACAATTGGGGGTTGTGCGCGGAACGCCCGAAAACTGCGCCGAACTAATGCAGGAGGGTGCCTTTATTTTGGTTTATCCTGGCGGTAGCCGCGAGGTGTTTAAACGCAAAGGCGAGCAGCATCAGGTTATTTGGAAACAACGCACTGGTTTTGTAAAATTAGCTATAAAATATGGCTACGATATTGTACCTTTGGCTGCCTACGGTCCGGATTTTGCCTACGAAATCATTAAAGACAGCAACGATATTTTAAATTCGTTTTGGGGGCGATTGCTTAATTTTTCGGGCTTATTAAATGGTCCGCTAAAAAACGGTGAACGCTTGCCACCCGTAGTAAAAGGTGTTGGTAATACCATTATACCGCGCCCCGAAAAATTTTATTTTTCGTTTGGGCAGCCCATTACCACTTCGCTCTACCAAAATAAAAATAATAACAAAGAAGAACTTAGTGACGAAATTTTATTTGAACTAAGGCAACAAATAATTGACAGTATTGAAACACAGATGGAAATTCTAAAACAAATTCGCGAAAACGACCAGCAGCAAGTTTGGTGGCGCAAGGTGCTAAAGAAAATAAATTCGTAACTTAAAACCTGAAACAACCTAAATTAAACAATACCATGTCCACTACCCCGGTAGCATACACAGCCAAAGTAAATCATAGTGTACTACATAAAAACATAGCGCAAATAACCGCCGCCGAAAGTTTACAGCACCTGCCAGCCCAAATTGCCAGCTTAAATTGGTTGTTGGGGCATTTGGTTTTTTCGCGGATCGAAATTTTGCGCGATTTTAATACCAATACCGACCATTTGCTGCCCAACGAGCAATTTACAACCTACCAAACCCTTTACGACCGCGGCACCACCGCTTACGACCACCCGGCTGATAACTATATTGATTTTGAAACCCTAAAAGCTCAGTTTGATGCCACGCAGCCCTTGTATTTGGGTGTAATTGAGCAATTAAGTGCAACCGACGAAGCAACAATCAAAAATTTAGGCCGGATGAATTTTTACAATTTTCACGAGTCGTACCACATTGGGCAAATGGGCATTATACGCAAATTATTAGGCCATCAAGGCGCTATAAAATAAAGTTTTTAAGAAGGCAATTTTAAAAAATGGTGGCACATTTGAACAATCATTAAATTTAATATTTTTACTTCCGGATAGCTAAAAAACCAGCTCGCCTCAAACATTCAAACGAGTGCCGTTAGGCTACCGCTCTACGAGTCATACAAAGTAAAAAAAAGCAGCAACCTTTTGTTTGGGAGTTGCTGCTTTTTATTATTTCAAGAATAATGATTCTTTTATAGATTCTATTATTTTTCCTATTTTTTCCTTAAATTGCTCTGGGGTTTGGCCCTGCTTTTCGAAAAATTTAATTAGGCTGTAATTAATTGTTTGTACATTCCCTAAATTAATCATAGACTTAAATTTCAAACCCATTACAGGTTGATGTTCTGTTGGAATTTCTATATACCAAGGTTTCCTGTTCTAATTTTTTTGTTACACAAGCTACACATAGCTGTTTCAGTGTTTCATCATTAACGATAACCATTACAGGTCTTAGTTTATAAGTTTGGCCGTCGGAGTTTGGGAATGGCACCCAAATGACATCGCCACTTTGTAAGCCCTGTAAAGCTCTTGGGTCTGTCGGCATAGGGGGAGGAATTTAGAAATGAATTGCATAATTAATTTGTTTTAAAATTTTTAGATTAGAACTCATAAGAGTTGCTATGTTTTCGCGCCAAGACAATTGCATATACATTGGCATAAAGATGTTAA
Source organism: Sphingobacteriales bacterium (assembly GCA_016706405.1). NCBI lineage: Bacteria > Pseudomonadati > Bacteroidota > Sphingobacteriia > Sphingobacteriales > Sphingobacteriales bacterium. The sequence goes on along the minus strand of JADJJT010000002.1, from coordinate 123,617 downwards.
TTTTACTTATAATTTATAATAATATTTGACATGATATCCATCTCAGGATCGTCCCAATCTTCCTCCATGCTGCTAAGAATAGTCCTTAGTTCCAAGGCCTCTGCTTGCGTGTAGCCTAAGTCGCTTATGTTTAATGATTTGTTATTATGGATACGCTCGCATTGTAACACGTGTAAATCTGCCTTCAGTGATTCCAAAAGGATTTCAAGCTGTTCGATGCGACTTTGTAAGGATTGAATAGTGGGCACCATAAATAAAGTAATTTTTACAAAAATACAGCAAAAACCGTAATTGATACCATTTGAGCTTATTTAAAAAAAAACAGATTAGATATTTTGAAATCCGTCTAAACTAAAATATAGGAGCAATCTACATTCCGGATTGAGCCTTGGGGCAGAAAACGCCAACTTTGTTCCCTACTCCTTTTTTTTCAACGAAAAAGTCAGTCCGTCTTTATGCGTAACCATTTGATAATTTGGAGACAGCGAATCACAAAATTTTTTAAACGAATTGCAACCAAAATTTCTATGGTCAAAAGTAGGGTCAACTTTGCGCAATGCCTCCGAAAACCTCGATAATAAGGCTTGCCCCGTGTCAATATCAACAACCATTGCAAATGCCGTTTCAATTTGTTTTAGGTTAATAGGCTTTACACTTGCGTTTTTAAGCAAACCAATTACGTCTAAATCAATTTTATCAATAATTTTAAGTCCGGGCAAACTTGGTGTTTGGCGGCTCATAACCGGTTCAACTTTAGCCGGTTTATTGTTTTCAACTGCTTTCTTCTCTGTTGGATCTTTAGTTTCTTTCGCTTCGACAACGGGTTGAAGTATTTCCGAAAAAATAAACTTTTCACAAGCTTTTACAAAGGCTTCCGGAGTATGCGATTTGCCAATTCCCATTATAAATAAACCCTCTTCCCTAACGCGGTGCGCAAGTCCGGTATAATCACTGTCGCTCGAAACAATACAAATTCCGTCAATTAATTTAGAGTGCAGCAAGTCCATGGCATCAATTATTAAGGCGGTGTCGGTCGAGTTTTTGGCAGTAGTATAAGCAAATTTTTGCATGGGTCTTACGGCGTGTTTGTTAAGTTGCTCTTTCCAACTTCTCATGCTGTTATCGGTCCAGTCGGCATAAATACGTTTTATTGTTACTTTTCCAAAACTGCCAGCCTCGTCAATATATTGCTGTATAAGTCCGCTTTCGGCGTTGTCGCCGTCTATTAAAATAGCTATTTTATTTTCTGTGGACATTTGTAGTTTAAGTTTTGCACAAATATAGGGCATGTTTGCTTTTGTACAAGCAAAAGGCGCAAGTATTTTGCATCCGGAAAATTTGCTGTAACTTTGCCGGCCTTATGCCCTACCCTACTTGGTATCGTGCATCGTATTTCATTTTACATCATCTTATTTTTTCATAAATTATATACTCTGGCAATTACAACGCATAAACTTGCCAGGCTTTTTTACGCTTATGTTTCGTACACATACCTGTGGCGAGTTGCGCCTTTCGCACACTAATAAAACTACTACCCTTGCGGGCTGGGTACACCGGGTGCGCCAACTTGGCGGTATGACCTTTGTTGACTTGCGCGACCGCTACGGCATTACGCAATTAGTGTTTAACCAGGCAACCGATGCCGCCCTTTGTAACGCCGCCAATCAATTAGGCCGCGAGTTTGTGGTTAGTGTTACGGGTGTGGTATGCGAGCGCAGCAGCAAAAATGCCAATTTACCAACCGGCGATATCGAAATTGCCGCCCAAACCCTTACTGTGCTTAACGCCAGCGAACTGCCACCCTTTACCATTGAAACCGAAACAGACGGTGGCGACGAACTGCGTATGAAATACCGTTACCTCGACTTGCGCCGTCCGCCTGTACAAAACAACCTTATTTTACGCCATAATATTGCCCAAGAAACCCGCCGCTTTTTATGCGACAACGGCTTTTTAGAAATTGAAACGCCTTTTTTAATTAAAAGTACCCCTGAAGGTGCGCGCGATTTTGTAGTACCAAGCCGCATGAACCAAGGACAGTTTTATGCGCTGCCGCAAAGTCCGCAAACGTTTAAGCAATTGCTTATGGTAAGCGGTTACGACAAGTATTTTCAAATTGTGCGCTGCTTTAGAGATGAAGATTTGCGCGCCGACCGCCAGCCTGAGTTTACCCAAATTGACTGCGAAATGGCTTTTGTTGAGCGCGAAGATGTGCTGCAACTTTTTGAAGCCTTATTGCAACATATTTTTAAATACGTGAAGCAATACGATTTAGGCGAAATTGTCCGGATGAGCCACGACGACGCCATGCGTTTATATGGCATTGATAAGCCCGATATCAGGTTTGGCCTAACCTTTACCGAGCTTAATCAATTGGCTAAAGGCAAAGGTTTCGGAGTTTTTGACGAAGCCGAGCTAATTGTAGGTATTTGTGCCCCTAATTGTGCCGAATATACCCGCAAACAATTAGATGAATTAACCGACTGGGTAAAACGCCCTCAAATAGGGGCAAAAGGTTTAGTGTATGTACAATGCAAACCCGACGGCACCTACAAATCGAGTGTTGATAAATTTTATAGCCAGGCCGATTTAGCGCAATGGGCTGCCGCTATGGGGGCAAAGCCCGGCGACCTTTTATTGGTGCTTAGTGGCGAAACTTACCGCGTGCGCAAACAACTTGGCGAGTTGCGCCTGCATATTGGCACCCAATTAGGTTTGCGCAACCCTAACGAATTTAAAGCCTTATGGGTACTTGATTTTCCGTTGTTAGAATGGGTAGAGGAAGACCAACGTTATATTGCTTGCCACCACCCATTTACACGCCCTAAAGCAACGCCCGCCGGATGGGAAAATACGCCGCCCGACCAACTTAAAGCCGAAGCTTACGACTTAGTGCTGAATGGCAACGAAATTGCCGGCGGCAGCATACGCATACACGAGCGCGCATTACAAGAAAAAATGTTTGAACTGCTGGGTATTGGCAAAGCCGAAGCCGAAGAAAAATTTGGATTTTTAATGAAAGCTTTTCAGTACGGAGCGCCGCCGCACGGAGGGCTGGCCTTTGGTTTTGACCGGCTTTGTGCTATATTGGGCGGCAGCGAAAGCATCCGCGATTTTATTGCCTTTCCTAAAAATAACAGTGGCCGCGACACCATGCTTAACGCGCCATCGGGCATTGACGAAAAGCAATACCGCGAACTACAAATTGCCAGTATAGTTAAACCATAGGCTATAATTGGAAGTTAATATTTATCAATACATAGACAGTCTTTTATTAATTCCGGATGATTTTTAGTTTTTAAGGTAGCTATGTCTAATAATAAAATTTGGCTTTATGTTTGTTATTGAAAAAAATAAACTTAATTTTGCCAACACATAGCAGCCTAATGTTTAGGTAAAACGTTTTGTTTGATGATAATTATTCTTTTTATTCCGGAAAGAAAACAGGTTACGGCGAGGCTACAAAACTAAATATCCGGATAAATTAATTTTGCTCTAATATAAAAGCCTCTTCCTCCTTGTTATCAATGCAATAGCAGCAAATAGCACTTTTTTAAATAAAATTATAGATATGCGTAATATTTTAGTTTCATTTGTGGTCTTTTTTACCTTGGGTTCTTTGCCCTATTTTACGGCTAAGGCTCAAGAAATTAATGCCCGTATAACCATTAACACCCCCAAACTTGTTACCGTTGACCCGCAGGTTTTTAAAACTCTTGAAAACGAATTGCGCGAATTTATTAATAACCGCAAATGGACAGACGAGGTATATAAACCAGAAGAACGAATTTCGTTAAACCTTGGCATAAGTATAAGCGAAGAACTTGGAGCAACCTATTTTAAGGCCAGCGCCAATATACAAGCAAGCCGTCCGGTGTATAACTCGGCCTATCAAACGGCTATTATTAACCATGTTGATAAAGATTTTGATTTTGAATACGCTGAATATCAACCGCTTGAATTTAACGAAAACGGCTATGCTTTAGAAATTACGCATTTGGTAGCCTACTATGTTTATTTAACACTGGGCTTAGACCAAAACAGTTTTTCTGCCGATGCCGGAAATCCTTTTTTAATTAAAGCACAAGCTTTGTGCAATAACGCCCAACAGTCGAAAAATAAAGGTTGGAAGGCATTTGAAGGTAACCGCAACCGTTATTGGATTGTTGAAAACTTACTTAGCAGTAAATATAAAATGTTTAACCAAGGCTGGTACACCTACCACCGCATGGGCTTAGACCAAATGTACAACAAAGCCAACGATGCCCGTAATGCTATTTTAGAAGCCTTAACTAATATACAAAACGCTAATCAACAAAGCCCTAATGTGGTTGCGCTATCCTTGTTTTTAAATGCCAAAAGCAACGAAATACTATCTATTTTTAATAACGACCAAGTATTGCCGCAAGACAAAACTAAAGCCTACAACGCCTTAGTTGACCTTGACCCGGCAAACACCGAAAAATATAAAACTTTACGAACAATACCAAAATTACAACAACCTGGCAGCATGGGGGGCGGCATTATAAACCCCAACTCCGACTCGCGGTCTATACAACAAAATGTGGGCTTCCCTGCGGGGCCTGGCAATCAATCGCGACCTCAACCTGCTAATAGTAATATGTTTCCGAGAGGAGGTGGTTAAGTATTATATTTATGCCGCCCATAATTTTTCTCGGAATTGCAAAGAAGACGTGTATTATTCGTAATTCTATGGGCAAAACTTGTGTTTTATGCTCTCTTGGACTTTCCGTAGAGCAAGATGACTACATACACATTGTAATTATTTTAAATTAAAATTCTTATCTGTTATGCCGGCACTTGTTTTACTGCATACACTTACCAAGGCGGTAAAGTTTAATATTTCTTTGAAAATAGTGATGTTTTTAGTAATATTCTGTTTTTTTTGTGGCTAAAAATACTTACAACCAATAAAATAATTACCTTTGCCACTTACTTAAATAGTGATTAACTAATAATTTTTATTATTGTTATTTTTTAAAATTAAAAATTAAGCTATTATTAAAATCATATTGGGTAGTTACTTTAAACAGTTAATTTATTATTTTTGGCCTAATTTTAGCTATACTATAATTTAGCAAAGCAAAACTATTAATTTATTATCACCTAAATCCTTAATCAAACCCAAGTTAATAATTATGAATAAAGCAGAACTCATAGATAAAATTGCCGGTGCCTCGGGTATTACCAAAGTACAGGCTGGAGCTGCATTAAATGCCACTATTGATGCTATTAAAGATGCCTTAAAAACGGGCGATAAAGTTACATTAGTAGGCTTTGGCACATTTTCGGTAGGCGAACGCAAAGCGCGTACCGGCCGGAACCCTAAAACCGGAAAAGAATTAAATATTGCTGCAAAAAAAGTAGCCCGGTTTAAAGCCGGAAAAAATCTTGACGATAGTATTAACCCCGCACCTAAAAAACCATCGGGCAAAAAAGGCAAATAAACATTTATTACCTTACTTGTCTTTTTCCCGCTGTAATTATTTTTTTGATCCTGTTACTTAGGCTAATTATTATAAGAACTAATTAATTTTGTTCTATTGTACGCCTTCGAACGATACCAATTTAGCACCTCCATCCGGAGAATAAATTAATAGTGCTTTGTGTGGTTCGCTCGAAGGTGTTTTTTTTGTGCTCTGTTTTTTAGAAAAAGCAACTCGGCATTTGCAAATTGCTTTTTTTAAGACCAACAAAAATGCCAACAAAACACTAACTTTGCAAAAAAAATTAACTTTATTAAGTATAATAGTAATAAAAAGAGTATTGTTTGTATGGCTGCGCCAAAATTTAACCCCCTTGTAGTAAAACAAATACGCCGCGAGACCCCCGATACCGTTTCGGTAGTTTTTAATGTGCCCAATAACCTGGCTAAGAATTACCAATATATTGCCGGTCAAAACCTAACCTTGAAAACTACTATTTCAGGAGAGGAAATAAGGCGGTCGTACTCGATTTGCAGCGCCCCCCACGAAGCCGAATTGCGGGTGGCAGTAAAAAAAATACCTTCCGGAATTTTCTCTACATTTGCCAACGAAATGCTTAAAGAGGGAGATGTGTTAGACGTTATGGAGCCATCCGGAAGTTTTTATACGCCTTTACACCCCGATAATAGCAACCAGTATGTGGGTTTTGCCGCCGGCAGTGGCATTACACCCATTATTTCTCTTATAAAATCTACTTTATATACCGAGCCTCAAAGCCAGTTTATACTGTTTTTAGGCAACAGAAACACCGAAAGTATTATTTTTAGGGAGGAGTTAGAGCAGCTAAAAAACAAATACTTAACCCGATTGGTGGTGCACCATATAATAAGCGGCGAAAATGTTGGAGCGCATTTGTTTAGAGGGCGAATAACCGGAGAAAAATGTGCCGTGTTTGCCTTTAAATTTTTTGACGCGGCCACTGTAAACGCTTATTTTTTATGTGGCCCCGAGAGTATGATAAACGAAGTATCGAACACCTTACAAGAACTGCGTGTACCTAAAAACCGAATTCATTTTGAGCTGTTTACCGCCAGTTCGGCGGCGGCAGCCAAAGAAGCGTTTGCCCAAAACATGGCCGCTAATACTACAAACGACCTCGAAAGCCAAATAACCGTTATTTTAGATGGCAACGCTTTCGATTTTCCGTTAAAGTCAAGTGGGCAAAGCATACTCGAAGCTGCCCAAAAATTTGGTGCCGAGTTGCCCTATGCTTGCAAAGGAGGGGTTTGCTGCACCTGCAAAGCGCGTGTTTTGCAAGGCGAGGTTGTAATGGAGGTAAACTACGCCCTTGAACCCGAAGAAGTAGAACAAGGCTATGTACTTACTTGCCAGTCGCACCCCAAAACACCTAAGGTAGTACTTAGTTTTGACGAGAACTAACAAATACAAACAACGGTTATAATCCCGTTTGGTTTAGCTTGTTGGTTTAACTCCGGAGGTTTGGCTGAACAGGTTCTGAACAAGTCAAAAAACCAAAAACAGGGCAATAAAATCAAATGATAGAGCAAATAAGAAACCATGTCCAATCCTCATTTTTCGTTTAAGCAGTTTAGCATACAGCAAAACAACTGCCCCATGAAAATAAGTATTGACAGTGTGTTATTAGGCGCTTGGGCAAGCATAAATGCCAATGCCTCGCAGGTGTTAGATATTGGCACCGGAACCGGTATTTTGGCCCTTATGGTAGCGCAGCAACACCCCCATTTACACATAACCGCTATCGAGCCGCATGAAGTCGCCTACCACCAAGCGCTTCAAAATATAGCTGCCTCGCCATGGGCAAACAGGGTAAAAGTATTACCCCACAGTTTGCAAACTACAAATCCGCCACCTTTTTTCGATGCCTTTATTGCCAACCCTCCTTATTTTAGCAAAAGTAAGCTGCCAGCAAAAAACGACAGGGCATTAGCGCGGCACACAGTAAATTTAAACCTAAATTCTTTGTTCTATTATAGTGGGCAATTAGCCCAACCACAGGCTGTATTTTATTTAATTTTGCCCATCGCACAACAAAACCAACTGCTATTTTACGCACAAAAAAACCAGTGGTGCATTCAACATATAATACAAGTAATTACGCGGCAAGGCAAACCACCAGCAAGGATTTTAGTAGAATTGAAAAAACAAGAACCCGCATCAGCCATAAGTAAGAACCCATTAGTTAGCCAAATATGCTTATATCATCAAAACGGGCAGCCTACTGCTATTTATAAAAACCTAACAAAAGCCTTTTATTTAGCTTTTTAGCTGTATTTATGGAGGCAAACAAAACAAAAAAAACTAATTTTGCCCATCGCTAACAATTAGCTTTCAAGTGTAAATTTTGTTTTACCTATAAATTTACTTAATTAATAAGATTAGCCGCCTGAAAACTGCATAATGCGCAACCTAATTAAAAGAACAACCCCGTTTTGGTATTTTTTAACCGGATTAACCCTTACTTTGTATTTAGTATTGGCATCCGGATGTGGGTCGGCGCGACATGTACCCAAAGGGCAAACGCTGCTTAAAAAAAATAAGTTTGATGTAAAGGCTTCAGAAAAAATAAAAAACAAAACCGACTTCGATAACAATTTGTACCTGTTGGCCAACCCAAAACCCAACGACAAGGCTCTAAACCTCGCTAAATTTAGGCTTAGTGTATATAATCGGTTTTACCCATTTAACAAAGGCCCGTTAGGATGGATTAAAAAGAATATTGGTCAGCCCCCCGCCCTTGTAGATAGCGTAGCTATTGGCCTGAGTGCTAAAAACATGCAAAACTATTTATTTAACAAAGGGTATTTTGGAGCAAAAGTGCACTTCACCACCCAACCAGCCCGCAGGCTTTTCTTTATTAAATTGAAACGGAAAACAGTTGTTACCTACCATATTAATTTGCCTAAACCGTATTCAGTTGACGAAATCTTTTATCCGGAAGATTCTGTTTCGTTAGCCGTCAAACTTCTTAAAAATGCAAAAAGCGGCACCTATTTAAAAACAGGGCAGCAATTTGATGGCACCTTGTTACAAAAAGAAATTGACCGACTAAATGCGGTGATGCGCAACAACGGATTTTTTGACTTTGGGCGTCAGTACTTGCATTTTAAATTAGACAGCAGTTTTAACCACAAAGTCAATTTATACTTAGAACTTAAACATCCGGCAAAACCCCACAACAAACATATACAATACAAAATTGGCAAGGTAAAAGTATATCCTTACTACACAGGTTCGCACGCCCAAAAATATCAAACTGATACCATTGGCAGTTTTATTTACCTCAGCGAAAACGGCAAATCATCGGTTAAACCGTCGCTGCTAAACGATATTATTTTGGTCAAACCTAAAAGTATATACTCGCAACGCCGCCACGAATATACTATAAGACATTTACTTGATTTGGGGACTTACCAGTTTGTAAATGTGCGCTACGAGCCATCGGCAACCGACTCGGCAACCCTCGACTGCTCTATTTTATTAACTCCGGTAAAAAAACATGCGCTGACTACCGAGTTCGGCGCTCATAACTTGCAAAGCAACTCAGCTACGGTAGCATCGAGGTCGTTAGGTTTGTCGTTAACAGGCTCATACCGCAATCCAAATACATTTAAAGCTGCCGAACAGTTTAGTTTTTCGCCCTATGTAGCTGTTGAGTTTAATTTGGCCAAAGATACCCTTCAACTGCTAAACACCCTCGAAATAAATACCCCATTTACCCTTAGTTTTCCTAAATTATTATTTATTAAAAGCAAGCGCAGTTCACCTTATTTCCGGCCAAAAACACAAATTCAGGCCGGTTATAATTACCAGCGCAGGTTAGCCTACTACACCCTAAATGCCTATAATTTTTCGTACAGTTACGACTTCAGAGAAAACGAACGCAAACGTCATATTATTAGCCCAATTAGCATTAGTTTTATCAACTACCGCAATTTTACCGATGCCTTTTTAGAACTTTTAGCCCGAAACACCTATTTAGCCATTTTAACTCTTGACCAGAACTTGCTAATCGGTGGCAGTTACAGCTATTTATATAATAACCAAGACCTCAGCCGCGTTAAAAACTTTACCTTCTTTAAAGGAAATATTGACCTCTCGGGAAATAGTATTTTTGCCCTTGAAAGTTTACTTAAAACAATGGGAACTGCCAAGGATGGCATTAAAATTTTAGGAACCGACTACTCGCGATACGTTAAATTAGAAGCCGATATACGCCGCTATATTTTTACCGGAGGTAAACGAGCTATAGCCTTGCGCGCTTATGCCGGACTTGGAATACCCTATTGCAATACACCCGACTGCAACGCATGGCTGCCTTACATTAAATCGTTTAGTGCGGGCGGCACCTCAGATATAAGAAGTTTTAAACTGCGCAGTATTGGCCCCGGAAGTTTGGGCTTATATTACGACGGCACCAATTTTGGCAGCGATACAGTTGATATTTCGCTGTTTAAAGTACAAGATTTTGAACGATACGGCAACCTCAAAATGGAAGCTAATATTGAGTACCGTTTTCACTTGTTTTCGTATTTTGATGGGGCAATTTTTGCCGATGCCGGCAATATCTGGCAGCTATATTACACCGACGATTTAACCAAAAGTGGCGTTTTTGATTTCAAGCGATTTTACAAAGAAATAGCCGTAGGAACCGGATTTGGCTTGCGTTTGGATTTGAGTTATTTTGTATTGCGCTTAGACTTGGGCGTACCCATACTTGACCCACGCCAACCCGAACAAGGACGTTGGGTATTTAAAAATACTAATCCACTATCAAGTAAATGGCGGCGCAACAACCTAACCCTAAATTTGGGCTTTGGGTATCCGTTTTAATTCGCAAATGTGTCTATACACCGTATTTGTAAGTAATAAATATAGTGTTAAAAATTTGGGCAACTGTACGAGTCGCGGTGCGAAGGGCGCAGCAAACCAGTATAGCTTAACGATATTTCGAAGCCACCACGCCCACCGTTGGCTATTTTTAATTCGTTGGCTAAATTAATATCGTAACTAAGACCAACACCTAAATTATCGTAAGTAATTTTGCCTGCAATTACTAAGTCATTCATACCAAATCCGGATATATGATTGCCTAAGCGCACCCAAGGGCCAATGCTTACCGAGCGCTCGAGGCCATATTTTGTGTCACTATCAAAAATATATCTAAAAAATGTACCGATATCTATTTTTTGATGCGGGCCTTGTTTAACAAACCAAGCACTGGGGGCAAGGTCGAGGTGGTTGCCAATGGGTAAATTACCGCCAATTTGTGCTGATATTTTTTGATGTACTTTGTCTTCGTCGTTAATATTTAGTTCGGTAAAACTGCTATTTGGCGAAGTAATATGGTGCATTGCTATTCCTGTAAAAAAATTGCTGCGTGCTGATGGCGAGGTGTAATATAACAAGCCGGCACCAAGATTGGCACGCCATAAACTTGTAGCCAAATTGCCTACATCAGCCGAGGGGTTGGTGCTAACCGAGCCGTCAATATATTGGTCGTCAAATTGTGCGTTGTTAATATCAAAACCGCGCTGCGTCATACCTCCGGCAAAACCTGCGCCTAAGTAACTATTGTCATTTAAAGCCAAAATGTACGAGAACGAAGCATCAATATAATGCGTAGCAAAATTTACAGCCCCACCGCCATCTTTGTAGGCCATTAAGCCCAGGCCAAACCTGTCGCGCCTGCCGGCGCCGGCAAAAGCCATATCAGCCGATACCAAATAGGTTTTAAATGGGTTTTCGGGTACTAAACTGCCCCACTGACTGCGGTAAATGCCTACTACACGGGTATCGCCGTTAATAATGCCAGTAATGCCTGGGTTTAAAAATATTGGGTTGGCAAAGTTTTGCGAAAAATGGGTATCTTGCGCTTGTAAGGCGTTAGCTAAACCCAACAAGAAAACGAATTGTAAAATATAATAGTAACGCATTTTGCTTAAATGTAAAATATTATTATTATTGATGAGCTTTGAGAGAAGAAGCGATGAGTTTGATTTTCGAATTACACCTATTATTAATCATTGTGTTTTGCAAGGGGTTTTTATCCGGATATTAGCTATTAATTTGTTGCTTAGTTGTTTCTTTTGCAAATAGTAGTTTTACCTTAAATAAAAACGTTTTTTTTTATCTGACAACGGTTATGGTGCCTTTATAAATTTCGGGTTTACCGCCCAGCAAGGTAACTTGTGCCACCCAAACATATACGCCGTTCAGTTTTTTATTGCGCCAGGTACCGTCCCATCCGGTAGTTTGGTCGCTTGTTTCAAATACTTTTTCGCCCATGCGGTCAAAAATGGCAAAGGTTAGCGCCTCAATACTGCTGCCTCGTACATATAATATATCGTTTAGGCCATCGTCGTTTGGGGTAAAAATATTTGGCACAAAAATAGGCTGGCCATCAACAATTGTAATAGTGGTGTTTCTTGTAATGGTGCAGTTATTAGCATCGGTAATGGTGAGTTGATAGTTAGTAGTTATGCCGGGTGCCGCTATGGGTTGGGGGCAGGTACTACACGATAAACCCAAACTTGGCGACCACAAGTAGCTAAGATTAAGGCCATCGGGGTTATTTATTGCCGGCTCAAAGGTGTATGTTTGCCCGCCTTTTAACAGTATGTTTTCGGGTAAGCCAACGGCAAGTTCTGATTTTGAAATATTTTTGCTTAACGAAGCCCCTTCACAAACTACATTGTTTAGTGTAAGTGTTACTTGTTTATTGCCCATACCCTGCCATTTTACAACTACCATATTGTTAAGGTTTTGTATAATTTGCCCCCCTCGACCGACCAGTTATAAGCTGCCGTTGCGTCAAGGGCTTGTCCGGTATAAGCGATGGTGTCGGTTTCAGCAAAACAGTTGTCAGTTGTCAAAGCAAAATCTAAGTTTAACGGGGCAACCACTTCAACGGTAAATGTTTCGGTAGCTTTACAAATATTAGCTAAATCGGCAAATGTATGGGTAATAATATGTTTGCCCAATCCGGCTTTAGCGGGGTCAAAAGCATAACCTCCGGTAATACCAGGCCCCGCTAAGGTGCCCACACACGATAAAGATGTTACGGGATTATCTAAACAAAAAACGGGCAACAACCCTTTAACCGTCATGTCGGGTGGGGTCATTACGTTAATAATATTAGTATAAACATCAACGCAGCCGTTGTTTGGGTCAATATACGCATATTGCAAGGTGTGAGGGCCGGGGCTAAGTAGCGAGGGCGTAATGTTTGAAGCTTTAATATTGTCGAGGGTAAAATAGCCATCGGCGCCTAAGTTTCCGGATAAAGGATACGAAGTATTGTCGTTCTTACAATAAAAATCGGCAATAGGGTTGGGCATGGCTTTTTTCGAGGGAACATCAACCTGAATGGTTTCGGTAACAACGCAGGCTGCGCCGGGTGCTAAATAGGTAATCATAAACTCGCCCGGTATAGCCACCGGATTAAAAATATTGCCAATAACTGCCGACCCCGAAAAGCTGCCGCCGCTGGGGCTTCCTTCGAGGGTTGCCGGCAAATCGCTGGCACAAAGGTAAAATGGCGGCCCCGACCCATTAATGGTAAACGAACAGGTTTGCGCTTGTAGGCCCAAAGCACCTGTTAATAAAAGGGCAAAAAAACTGAATGCCCATAAAGCATTTAAACGCTCTAAAGGATGTATCATGGTAAGTAGGCTTTTTAAATAACGGATAAGTAAATTAGTGTAGGCAATAATTGCGTTATAAATAAACACAACAATATAATATTAAATACTTTATAAACGTATTATTGCTTTGTACCGTTTTTTCTCGATAGGATAAAATTTGTATTGCTTGACTAAATGAAGTGCAAAACTCGTGCCTTAAATTACGTCCGGATAAAATCTTCAGAGGTTAAAGAATTGTTAAAGCGTGTAGAATGCCCACCTGCAAAGGATTTTCGCCCATTTCTATCCGGATAATTTTTTAAAAAAAATAATTTTATGACAAAACAATTACAAATCTAAGAAAAAAACTCAATTCTGTTACACCTAAAAACCAAGAAACAAACTCACCCATTTCTTGGTTATTTGATTGTTTTTCTTTATTTCCCAATCACTTTTGCATAGTCGTGTGTTAGTTGGCCATAAGGCGTTGCCATCGTTATTTGGGTCGTGTTGGGTAAAACTTCGCCTGCCAATTGTGCTTTGTAGCCCATGTTTTGTGCTTGTTGCAAAATGCTGTTAACCTGGTTGGTGGGGCTAATCAGCAAAAGGCCGTTCGCCATGTTCCAGGTACGGTAAGCTTCGGCAGGGGGCATTTTTGACCATTGCACTAATTGTTGCATGGCTTGGTGCGGATTAAAAAGGGTTGGCAGGGTTGCGCCCAACTGATTTAGGCGCAGCAGCCGTGCTAAGTTTTCGGCTATGCCGCCGCCGGTAATATGTGCTACTCCGCTTAAAGCTACGCCATCGTTTAACAGTTGGGTTACTAAGGGCGTATAAATAGTACAAGGCGTAAGCAGTACCTCGCCCCAGGTTTTTTGTTCGGGTAAAAATTGGGCTTGGTGCCAATCGTCCGAGCCGTAATTTTGTGCCAAAATGCGCCGCGCTGCCGAAAACCCATTACTTCGGAAGCCGGGGCTATACAAGGTTATCACAGCTTGCCCCGAGGTTATTTCGCTACCATCTAAGGGTGCCAACAATGCCGGATGTAAAATTCCAATAGCAGTGCTACACCAATTAAAGTGCATATTGTTGCCCCAGCCGCCAATACGGTTGCCAAGTTCGGCAATTTCGCCGCCGGTTACTGCAATTTGGCAAAAATTGGCGGCATCGTGCAGGCCTTGCATTAGGGCATCTACTATATTATAGTTTAAGCGGTCAACATCTAAAATATTTGATAAATTGGTAGGAACCAAACCTGCTGCGGCTAAATCATCGGCTACCATAGCTACCAAATCGAAGCCCAAGGTGTGGTAAATACCGGTGCGCTCGGCCAACTCAACTTTTGTGCCTATCCCATCGCTGGTGATACCTATTTTTTGGCCGTTAAACTGCAAAAGGTTGGCAAAGCCGCCATCGGTTTTAAGTACGGGTTCGCCGGCTAAGTTATGGCGGTTGGCAAATGTTTTTTTTGCCCACGCATAAGCATTTTTCGAGCAGGTATTACCCAAGTCGTGGTCAACACCTAAAGAAGATGCGGTTGTAGTTACTGGTAATTTGTTATCCATGTTACAAAGTTACGGCAAAATATATATTGTCAAGTGTGAAAAAAAGCGGCTTACTTTTGTTTGCAAACTATAATCAATCATTCCTTCCGGATTTTCCTGTTTTTTAGCTATCCGGAAATAATTTTAGGGCAGCTTTATGCGAGTTGGGGCAATTTTCAAGTCTAATTTCTGACAAAAATCATTATAATAGCGTATCGCAGTAGTATTTTGTTTTATTTTTCTGGTAATTTCGCAAACAATTTTATTTATTATCTGTTTACCCTTCTTATAAAAATTTTCGCTTTAATTTACAAAAACCATAATGCTTAAAAAAATTACAGTCCTAACACTTCTTGCCTTTTTAATTACAGAGGCACTTACATTTAACAGCGCTTTTACCAACTCGGCCAAACCACCATTGGGCAAAACCGGTGCCCCAAGTGAAACAAAAGCTTGCAATGATTGCCATGGCGGTGCACCCAATACAGGATCGGGTAAAATTGAAATCAGCTTTAATGGAGCTACCAATTATTCGGCCACAAAAACCAGCAAATTAACGGTTACCGTTACAGATGCCACCAAAGCTAAATTTGGTTTTGAAATTCTTGCCTTCGATAAAAGTAATAAAAGCGTGGGTACTTTTGTTGCCAACAGCGCCGAAAAAGTTGGCGTAGCCAAAGCTGGATCGGGCAAACAATACGCTTTCCACAACCCTGCAAAAACTACTAATAGCTATTCTTTTGATTGGGTAGCCCCTGAAACTGTAGGTACTGGCGATATTACTTTTTATGCTGCTGGTATAGCCGCTAATAATAACGGGGCAAACTCGGGCGACTTAGTTTATACCACCAAAGCTACTTTAACCGAACTTATTGATGGTATTGACCTAAACCCCGCCCATAATGCCGTTACCATGTTTTCGGCAAATTTTAATCCGCTTACCAAAAACCTGACAGCTAATATTGGAACTAACAGCATGGTCAACAGCCATTTAGCGGTTTATAATTTACAAGGGCAGCCCGTAAGTATATTGCTTGACAACAAAATTTTAGCGCCGGGCGAGCATCAATATAATGCCGACCTTTCTGCCTTACCATCCGGATTTTATTTAGTGGTGCTAAATAACGAAGGGAAAACTACTGCCCAACGTATCGTTATACATTAGTTTAGTTGTTCTTCAAACAAAAAAAACCGAACACTCTTATATTTAACCCATAACACATAGTATTTTGTATGATACTTGAGGCTATTTTGAATAAGTATTGATATAAATTGTTTTGTTCTTGTTCGAAGTGTTTGATTAAACAAAAAAGGCATTGGTTAAGCTAATGCCTTTTTTGTTTTAATTAATAGGGTTGTATCTTTGCCCCCCTAATTTACTTTACTTAAAAGAGGCCAAACGATGAAACACCTTGCCTACCTCAATCGATATTTTATACGTTACAAATGGCGTATGTTATTAGGTATGGTGTTTGTAGTTTGCTCAAAACTTTTTGAAGCATTACCTGCCCGTATTGTGCGCCATGCCTTTGATTTGGTAGGCGACAATATAACGTACTACAAACAATTATCGGGGTTTAGCCTGCAAAGTAAGTTTTACAGCCAGTTTGCCCAAGCTATTTTATTTTTTGGTCTTATTATATTTGTCATCGCTTTAATAAAAGGCGCATTTATGTTTTTAATGCGGCAAACTATTATTGTAACCTCGCGCATAATTGAAAACGACCTTCGCAACGACATTTATGCCCATTATCAGCAGCTAAGTACTGCATTTTACAAAAAAAACCGCACCGGCGACATGATGGCGCGCAGCACCCAAGACGTATCGAATGTGCGGCAATGCTTAGGCCCTGCCATCATGTACGCCTTAGATGTAATAGCATTAATGCTGGTGTTGGTTACCAGTATGTGGTCAGTTAGCCCCGAATTAACTTTATATGTGTTGTTACCGCTTCCATTCCTGTCGGGCAGTATTTACTATATTAACCGCATAATTAACCGGCGCAGCGAGGCCATCCAGCGGCAAATGTCGGTATTAACTAATATTGCACAAGAGTCGTTCTCGGGCATTAGGGTTATAAAAGCCTATAATCAGGAACAACCAACTAACAACGAATTTGCCAACCAAAGCGACCAGTATAAACAACGGACATTGCGGTTAGCACGGGTACAGGCATTTTTTTTTCCGCTAATGTTATTTTTAATAGGATTTAGCTCGTTACTCACCATTTATATAGGCGGAAACATGGTAATTGCCGGAAAAATTACCGCCGGAAATGTAGCCGAATTTGTAATTTATGTGAATATGCTCACCTGGCCTATAACTTCGGTGGGTTGGGTGGCTTCGATGGTACAACAGGCAGCCGCCAGTCAAAAACGCATCAACGAGTTTTTACAAACCAAGCCCGAAATTACCTCGCCCAACAACAACAATATAAATTTAAAAGGAAAATTAACATTTGATAATATTAGTTTTACCTATCCGGAGACAGGCATTACAGCACTTAAACAGGTGTCATTTAGTTTGCAGCCTGGACAAAAAATGGCTATTGTAGGCCGCACTGGTTGCGGAAAAAGCACTATTGCCGAACTTTTAGTGCGCAAATACGATGTAAGCTCCGGAGAAATTAGCTTTGATGACCTACCTATAGCACAACTAAACCTAACCCAATTGCGCCAACAAATAGGTTACGCGCCTCAAGAAGTATTTTTATTTTCAGACACAGTGTCTAACAATATAGCCTTTGGGATGGAAAACGCCAGCGAAGAAAACATTAGAAATGCAGCCCAAAATGCAGCCGTTTTAAACGACATTTTACAACTACCCAATGGTATGCAAACTATTGTTGGCGAGCGCGGCGTTACCTTGTCGGGGGGGCAAAAGCAGCGCATAGCTTTGGCAAGGGCGTTGATAAAAAATCCGGAAATAATTGTATTAGACGATTGCCTTTCGGCAGTTGATGCCAACACAGAAGAACAAATATTAACTTACTTAAACACCTACCTCAAACCAAAAACAGCCATTGTTATTACCCACCGGATTTTTTCGTTAATGAATTTTGACCAAATTTTGGTGCTTCATGATGGGCAAATTATAGAACAAGGCACCCACCAAACCCTACTCGATAAAAAAGGGCATTACTTCAATATTTATCAAAAACAGCAAGAAGACAAGAAAAAAACTTGAGAAAAAAGCACTACCTAAATAAATTGTGTATAACTTTGCTCGACTTTACGTGGTTGAATGCTATTAATGTGCCTTTTTAGTAGTCTTTTTTTTTTATAATCTTAATTTTTTTTCTTAGCGCATCATCCGGATTTTGTGCCTACTGGTCAACAAAAATTTAACTGAATTGTAATTAAGATTATTTATTGTCATTGTATTATTCTTCTGTTTTTATTTTAGATTTAGATTTTTTAGATTTTTTATTTTTTAATAACACTTTTTTGCGAGGTTTTACTTTGCTTTAATTTGTATGCGCATTTTTTACTTTATTCATTTATTATTTAAACATTATTAGCGTGGACAAGGGAAACCGATTTAACAAAAATTACCGCGACAACAATTACCGCGATTACCGCGACCGTGACAACAACCGCGGCGATAACAACAGAGACAACAACCGCGATTACCGCCAAAGAGACTTTAACCGCGACAGCAACCGAAACAAAGATTACAGCGAACGCCCTAATTACCGCGAGCGGGGCGAAGGCTACCAAAACCGTGAACGTGGCAGCGACTATTACCAAAACCGTGAACGCAACAGTGAGAATCGATCTAACTACCGCGAACGCAGCAACAGCGACTACCGACCTAACTACCGTGAACGTGAACGCAGCAACAACGACTACCGACCTAATTACCGTGACGAAAATAGCGATTACCAACGCCGCGAGTCCCCTAAAGAAACCAACGTTTGGTCGCGCAGGGTGCGAGCCGGCAACCGCCGTACTTATTTTTTTGATATTCATAGCACCCGCGTTGGCGATTATTACCTTACCGTAACCGAAAGCAAAAAACGCTTTGATGGCATGGGCTACGAACGCCATAAATTACACGTGTACAAAGAAGATTTTTTGAAATTTTTAAATACCCTGCAAGAAACTATTGATCACCTACGCACTGAATTAATGCCCGAATACGATTTTGAGGAGTTTGACCGCCAAGAAGAAGAATACTACAACAACCGCCGTGAGCAAAACGAACATGACGACCACGATGATGATGATAAAGAAGACAAATATGAAGAGGGAGATGATGATGATGACGACGACGACGATAATGATGAGTATGCCGCCAACGCACAAAGCAACCACGATGAGGATGACGACGATGATGACGACGATGACGATGAGGACGACAAAAAACATCGCAGCAACAGCAATATCCCGGATGATGAAAAATGGGATTAATTTTTCATTCCAAAAATTAGCCTAATTATAATTTTATTAGCCACCTAAAACAAAACAGTGTTTTGTTATAGGTGGCTTTTTATTTATAATTCAACTAATAGCAATTGACCATCTAAACTATACTTTTTCTGATTTTCTACGGTGTATTTCTTTCGAAATAAAATGTAATTCGCGGCCCATTTGCCCCGCTACCGAGGTGTTTTCGCGGGCACGGCGTATTAAGTAGGGAATTACCTCGGTTACTTTACCGTAGGGTAAATATTTAGCCACATTGTATCCGGATTTGGCTAAATTAAACGAAATATTATCGCCCATACCGTATAGTTGCGAAAACCATACGTGGTTATGCTGAGGCTGTATTTTATTTTCATTTAACAACTGACAAAGATGCAAACTGCTTTGCTCGTTATGCGAGGCATTACAAACGGCAATACTTTTTATGTTTTCAATGCAGTAGGCTAAGGCAGCATCATAATCGTTGTCGGTGGCGGCTTTGTCGGGCTGAATAGGCGATGGGTAGTTCTGTTGTGCAGCCCGTAAACGTTCTTTTTCCATATAAGCACCGCGCACTAATTTAACTGCAAATAAGTAGCCATTTGCTAAGCTGTGCTGGTGGCATTGTTTTAAATAGGCCAACCTGTCGTGCCGATATAATTGGATGGTATTAAATACAACAGCCTCGGTTTTATTGTATTGCTGCATCATAGCATTTACCATGTCGTCTAACGGATCTTGAATCCAAGACTCTTCCGCATCGAAGAAGATAGGAATATTACAAGCGGCGGCTTTGCTGCATATAACCTCTAAACGATTTTTGGCGCGTTGCAACTCGGCATCTTCATCCGGAGTTAGTGCTGTGTTGGCGGCAATTTTTTCGAGCAGTGCAAAACGTATAAATCCGGTAACCTTGGCGCTAACCCCATGCACCGCCGTTGTATGTTGTGTCGCAAAATCTAAGGAAGCGACTATTTGTTGTAGCGTTTTTTCAAAATCGGTTTCGGTATCTTTGCCTTCTGCACCGTAATCAAGCAATACGTGTACTTTTGCCTGACTTAACAATTGCATGGATGGCATTATCTCGGGCAGTGATTCGCCACCGCAAAACAAAGGATAAATAGTTTTTTTTATGGCCCAACCAATAGGCAGTTTAAGGTTTATTGCCCATTGCGCAAGATAACTACCTACATTTACTAACCAATTTTGGTTGAGAAGTTTAAACATGCGCAGTGCCCACGATAATTGATTTGTGGTTTTGTGTGCAAAGGCAATTTTTGTGTCTTCAAAATTTGGCAGGGGGTGGGGCTCGGTTGTAGCAGATGTGTTAGGTGTCATAATACTGCAAAATATTTGGCCACAAAGATACTACCTACAATGAGTTAATTTATAAACTTAAATAGTTTTTATTTTTGTTTTAGCCTTTACTTTTGTTTTTTTGCCAGGTGTTTGCTTGGTGTCGGTTATTTCATTTCCTTTAGGGCGACATTTCCGCAGGTAAATTTGCTCGCCTGCAGTTAGCGGCGTAGCAGTTGTTATACCGTTTCGCTGCGCTAATTTATTAACTTTTACGCCATATTGTTGCGAAATGTCGAATAAGGTTTCATCGCTCGATTTCACAAGGTGGTATTTTAGCCCGCGTTTGGCTTTATTGCGTTTGGATTCGAAATAAATTTTTGTTCCGGCAGGTATAGTGCGATTGTCAAAGTAATTGTAACGCGCTAATAAATTAACCGGAAAACGATAAGCAGTAGCAACTTCTTGTTGGGTTGCATCAAAAGGAAGTATTACCGTAGTTAACCCATTATAGGTAAACGGGTCGGGAAATTTGCTGCCATTTGTGTTAGTTTTTGAAGGTTTAGTTTTGGTTTTCCCTTTTTTGCTATTGCCGTTATTATTTGCCTGCTCGGCATCGGTAGCAATATCAAAACGATATAGGCGGTGCACTTCAATTATATTAATCAGTTGCTCGGCATAGGTAGCACTTGTAGCATAACCTGCTGCTTTTAAGCCCTTAGCCCACCCAATATAATCGGTAATATCAAGGGCAAACAGGCTTTGATAGCGTTCGCGGGTGCGCAAAAAATCGGAATGATCTGCGTACGATTGAGAGGGGTTTCCGTATTTTCTAAAACACTCGTTTGGGGCATCATCGGTTTGGTAGTAGGCAGGGCCGTTCCATCCGGAGTGGCATTTGATACCAAAATGATTATTGGCTTTTTTAGCCAACTCACTGGTGCCAAAACCCGACTCTATTAATCCTTGTGCAAGTTTTATACTGGCTGGAATACGGGCTCGTGCCATTTCGGTTATGGCTAACTCTTTATACGTTTCAATATATTTTTCGGCAAGCAGGTCGGTATTGGTATCAGCACATGCCCCTACAAAAAATATAGGCAGGCCAAAAACCAGCATCCACAAAACAAGTAAACGACTCATAAACTGGTAAACAACAGATCGTAATAACATAAATAGGCAGACAGCAAATATAGTGCTTTTAAATAATCAAATGATAGGTATATGGACTATAGCCACCTCATCCGGATTAACAAGGTACAAGAATTGAATTTTTTGTTTATGTTTTTTGCCGGTCACGCCATATTTGCAAGGCTTCTTCTTCTAAATGGCGCATTTGAAACTCCTCGATTTTAGTTTTGTCGCCATAACCAAGTAAATGTAATAAACCATGTGCCATTACGCGGCGCAGTTCCTCCATTTCGGGTACATGATAGGTTAGCGCATTATCGCGCACACGTTCGAGGCTAATAAACAAATCGCCCGAAATTTGATCTTCTTTTTCGTGCAAATCAAAAGTAATAATATCGGTAAGGGTTTTGTGTTTCAGGTATTTTTTGTTTAGAGCAAGCAAATACTCATCTGTACAAAATTGGTAGTTTAAATTTCCAATTTTTTGTAATGGGCTATGGTGCGCAACCAAAGCGGCGAGCCATTTTTTGGTTGGCATTTTTTGTGGCATATCAAAAATTAAAGGCGGTATTGTGTTAAAAAAGATAGCCATATATATATTTGTTTGTTCAACGCTGGTTATAACTGTTTTTGCAACAATAAAGATAGCATAAAAAAACCACCCGAAATAAAATATTTTTACTTCGGATGGCCTAAAGTTAAGACAAAAATTGATGTACTTGCCTTGTGTTGTGTTTTTTCTTTTGTTTGAGCAAAATAATTATTTTGTAATAACAATACGCTGCTGGGCAAGTGGTGTTTTACTTGTTTGGCTAAGTAATGAAACCAAGTAAACCCCTGCACTGAGGTTTGTTGGCAAGGCAATTTGGCTTGTTTTAAACTCATTACCACCTAATAAAACCGGCATAGTCAAAACGCTTTGTCCTAAGGTATTGTATAATTGTAAAACCATGTTAGAGGCATTGGCAGCGTTAGCCCAGGCATCCGGATACTGAATTTGAAGGTAATTTGTTGCCGGATTAGGGCTTACCTTCCATCCTGTTTCATTTGCTGCTATACCGTCATTTATTGCCGTATTGCAGGTTTCAACCTCAATGCCAACCGATGCCGTATTTACACACCCTAAATAGTTGGTAGCTGTAACGGTATAAGTTGTGCTTTGGATGGGCGAGGCAATTGGGGCGTTAATATTGGGGTTGTTCAACGAACTTGCCGGCGACCAGCTAAAGGTGGCACCCGATGGTTCGGTAGCAATTAGTTGGGTTGTTTGGCCGTAACAAATTGTATCGTTGGTTGCCGTGGCAGTAGGCTTGGGCAAAGTCCAGGTATTAATAATGCTGTATGCCGTAGCTTGGCAGCCTTCGGCAGTAGTTATAGTTAGTTTGTAGGTTGTATTTTTGGTAGGTGTTGCAATGGGCGAGGCAATGGCAGGGTCGTTAAAATCGGCAGCAGGTAGCCATTCGTATGTTAAGTCGCCGCTCCATGCCGATTTTGCCGTTAAATGTACACCTGTACCTGAGCATACCGATGTTTTTTCGGCTTCAATACTAACTTTGGGTTGCAATTTTTCAATAATAATACCCGTTTTTATTACTTCGCAGCCTTTGGCATCAGTTATTATTACACTATAGTTGCCAGCGGCCATGTTTTCAACTTTAGCTGTTGTGCTGGCATTTTTATCACTCCATTTATAGGTATAGGGGGCAGTACCACCCGACACAAACACCTCGGCCGAGCCACCTGTGCCGTTCGAACAACTGTTTATAACTGTTACTTTATCTACTTGAGGCGGAGCAATAGAACCAATTGTAACCGTCTCTACCATACTACAGCCAATTGCGTTTGTAGCAGTTATAGTGTATTGACCCGCCGGAACAGGGCCAAGTTTAGCGTCATTATCGCCGTTTGACCATAAAAAGGTTAGTGGTCCGGCATTGTCGGCAGGTATTAGTGTTGCCCAACCATCAATATTGCCTTTACAGGTACTTGGCACTACGTCAAAACTATTGATAAACGATTGCGGGTTTTGCAAGGTGTACGAGGTGTCCAAAATACAGCCGTTTGGGTGGGTAACGGTTACCGAATAGGTGCCAGCCGCTAAATTATCAACTGTATGATAGGTTCCGCCACTACTCCAGTTAAAAAGACAGCCACTAAAAGCACATTGGCAACCAGTGCTGGCTACGGTAAGACTTCCATTTTTACCGCCTGGGCAAGTAATTTCGTTTATATTTAACGATAAATAATAGCCCGAGTTGATGCAAAGACTGTCTGCCGGAGTTTGGGCTTGTATGCTAATGCCCACCACTATTAGCATCGAAATTAGTAGATATAACTGCTTCATAATTTATTTAAAAATTAATAACTTTACAAGATTTTGTAGCTGCCTCCATCCGGATAAAATTAACCGGAGTTTGGATTCAATAGGCATCATTATGCAAAATTACAACAAGTTTACGTCAAAAATCAAGCCCGATTTGATAAAAGCCTAATAATTTTATTTTTTTAGCACCGTGTTAAAATTATTTCTTGCCAAATTCAGCGTTCAAATGATATTTTCTGTATTAAGCAGAGCCCCCTTTAGGCAGCCATAAAAGTAAATCCGGATGCTAAAATACCCTGTTTTGAACTGCCACAAAAAAATACGCTCCGATGTTTGGCAAACAACAGAATTTTCCTAATCTCAAAGTTTTAATTAACACCCTCAATAAAAAGGCAGCAAACCTTTAAATATTAAATAAAAATTAATACCTAAAGGTTTACGCCCACGCCTGTGTTTTGTGTTTAAAATAAATTGATGCTAAGCAATTAAGCGGCGTTAAGGTTGTCTAAAACACCCATAACCTCTTTAACTGCCTTTGCCGATTGGTGTAGCAAGTCCATTTCGCTGGCGTTCAAATGTAGCTCAATTATTTGCTCGATGCCGTTTTTACCCAACACCACCGGAACACCCAAAAACACATTGTCAAGTTGGTATTGGCCATTTAGCAAAACGCAGCAAGGAAAAATACGGCGCTCGTCTTTGGCAATTGCTTCGGCCATTTGGGCGGCGGCGGCACCGGGTGCATACCATGCCGAGGTTCCCATAAGTTTTACCAATTCGCCACCACCGTTTTTAGTGCGCTCAACAATAGCATCTAAGCGGTCGGCGGGCACTAATTCGGTAACAGGTATGCCCGAAACTGTGGTGTAGCGCGGCAATGGCACCATGGTATCGCCGTGGCCCCCCATAAGCATAGCTTGAATATCTTTGGGCGAGCAGTTAATTTCGGAGGCTAAAAATGCGCGGTAGCGGGCGGTGTCTAAAATACCAGCCATACCCATTACGCGGTGGGCTGGCAATTTTGAGGTTAAATAGGCGCAATAAGTCATTACGTCTAATGGGTTCGACACTACTATTATTATTGTGTTG
Organism: Sphingobacteriales bacterium; assembly: GCA_016706405.1. Classification (NCBI taxonomy): domain Bacteria; kingdom Pseudomonadati; phylum Bacteroidota; class Sphingobacteriia; order Sphingobacteriales; species Sphingobacteriales bacterium. Next base: position 98,716 of record JADJJT010000002.1, on the reverse strand, counting down.
GGCGAGTGTGCTATTATTTGCTCGGTAACCGATTTTACGATGCCGGCATTTGTGCCAATAAGGTCATCGCGGGTCATTCCGGGTTTGCGCGGAATACCCGATGTGATAATTGTAATATCAGAGCCGGCGGTAGCAGCATAATTATTTGTTGCACCTGTTACGCGAGTGCTGTAGTTATTAATGGGTGCAGCCTGCCAAATATCCAACGATTTGCCTTCAGACAGACCTTCCTTTATATCAAGCAATACTACTTCGTTGGCAAAATTACCACGAGCTATCACATCGGCGCAGGTTGCACCTACATTACCCGCACCTATTACCGAAATTTTCATACTAATTATTGTTAATTTTTGGTTTTAAAAATGTATTAAATATCCGGCAAAGGTACGACTTTTATCGCCAGCAAACAACAAGTATAGCAACAGAAAGCATGCTGTATTGCTTTTCCCGGACGCTTTAGACTGGGGTTGTTCGCAAGCCCCCACATAAGAACGCTTTGTTTCGTTTTGTAGCCAAACCAAAAATAAAAAGGCAGTATATTAATATTTTGACACCTCTTTTATGTACATAAACGGCTCCTTACCTGCCCCCTCTTTTAATTCTAATCTTCACTTTTTTAATAATAAATAAAGCGCTAAACTTTTTTGAAAAAAGAAAATAAAATTTAAGAGACTGTCTAAAAATTCAGGTTAAACGCATTAAAAAAAAAATTGGCATGCCAGTCCCAAAAATTGATAGGAAAAAAAGTTATTAAAAGAGATGTGAATAAAAGACTATCAGTTTGACGTTTAAATAATAATTCATAGCTTTATGAAAATCAAACACATAAAGTAAAATGAAAACCTACCCAAGCAGTCTCACCGATAGTCAATGGAGTGCAATATTAGGCATTTTAGACGACAAACGGAAACGAAAACACAGTTTAAGAGAAATTTTTAATGCGCTGTTCTATTTGCTTAAAACTGGCTGTCAATGGCGCATGCTGCCGTTCCATTTTCCGTCATGGAAGCTTGTTTACTACTATTTTACCAAGTGGAAGAAGGATGGGACGATAGAACTCATCCATGAAATACTCAGGGATAAGACTCGAAAGCAAGCAGGCAGGGCTTCATCGCCAAGTGTTGGTATAATTGATAGCCAGAGCGTAAAGACAACAAGCGTCGGAGGCTTGTGCAGAGGGATTGACGGGGGTAAAAAGTTAAAGGCAGAAAGCGGCATATTATTGTAGATACAATGGGACTACTTTTAGCGGTTGTGGTTCATGCGGCAAATGAGCATGACAGTAAATCAGCCCCAATGGTTATAGCTGACCTCAGAGGCAGGTTTTGCAGATTGGTAAAGATAGTAGCTGATGGCGGGTATAGAGGCGAGTTAATTGAAAATACCCGCAAAACGTTTGGGTGGGTGGTTGAGGTTGTAAGTAGATCGAATACAGCCTCGAAATTCGAAGTATTGCCAAAAAGATGGATTGTTGAAAGAACTTTTGCATGGCTCGAAAGCTATCGAAGATTGAGTAAAGACTTTGAGTTCCAAACCGAAACGAGCCAGACAATGATCCAACTTGCCATGATAAAATTGATGCTTAATAGAATTAGAAAATAAAATTTAGACAGGCTCTAAATGCTTTATAATTGCAATAAAAATAAGTTGCGTATATTTACCCGATATTTCTATTTCTAAAAATTATAAGTTTAATATATGGACGCGCAATCTTTAGACAAACGAAAATTCCTGATATGGTTAGGTATTGCTGCTACAGCTACCGTATTTGGCGGACCTATAGGCGTATTAATTTCCGGAAAAGCAGGCGCTGTAGTTGGAGGCGTTGCAGCAGGGCTTGGTAACGATATTTTTGCCGCTCATTTAAATGAGTTTGTAACAAAAAATTGTGTCCGCGCTTTAGATCCGAATGATATAAACCACGATCTGGCTAGGATATTTAAAAATGCACATCTTTTGGCTGTAAAAAATGTTTGCTTTCTTTTTAAAAAAACAGAACAAAATCCCAATTATAACAATGCGGCAGACAATATAACCAAGCGGTTAATAAAATTATTAGAAGATACGGCAGCCTTCTCAATTACCGAAGAGGAAATGATTAGCTTTTCAAATAAAAAAAATCAAGCCAGTTTAGCAGCGTTTAACGAGAACATTTTGGCTACGCTTTTTAAAGAAGAGGAAAAAGAAAATAAAAAAGAAAAAAGTTTTTGGAGAAAAATAGGCGACTTTCTGCGTGGTATTGAAACCTCGCCGATAGAGACGGCATTTGATAAACCCTATTGGGAATTTTTTAATAAAAATTTTGCTCCGCAAATACAACTCTGTTTTGGCGAACTGCTTAAAAAAGATCATGCAGCCTGGGTAGCCTATCAACGCATTGTTTTAAACTCGATGGGCGAATCTATAGAACATATAAAAAAAACTACAGATAGAACAGATACAAAAATAGATAGAATAGATACAAAACAAGATGAAATATTGAAAGAATTGAGGGATTTGACGGATAAATTGAAAACAAACACGCCTAGTTATTTGGATGATTGGTTGAAGGAAGACAACTGGCTGAAAAAGGATTTAAAGAAGATAAAAGATACAACCGACCAAATATTAAAGGGCGTAGAAGAGGTTAAGACAGGGTTGAAAATTTGGGGATAAAAATAGATGACCTAACTGCAAAGCAAGGACTACCTAAGACAACCGATAAAATTCTTTCTGCCCAAGGGGCTACAGTACCCTCCACCTTTTTAGGACGCACAGAGAAATTGACGGAGATAAAAAGTAAATTTCAGAATGGCAAGCCTGTCCTTATTAACGGCGAAGGTGGAATAGGCAAAACCACTTTAGCTGCTAAATACTGGACAACTTATGAAAATGACTACAAACATTTGGCTTGGCTGTTTTGCAAAGAAGGCATAATAAACAATATCATCGCCAAATTAGCATTGCCCCTAAATATTGATATCGCTGCAATCAAGAAACCAGACGAACAGATAGCTGCCATAAAAACTAAATTAGTTAACCTGCCCAAAGATTGCCTCTTAGTATTAGACAATGCCAACGATGAAGCGGAAATAAATAATTTTATCACAGAATTTCAGGGTTTGGGCTGGCATGTGTTAATGACAAGTCGCTTCCAAAAAGTGATAGCCAATGAATTTTATGTGGACCCTCTGCCCCCTTCCTTAGGGATACGCTTGTTTATGGTGTCTTTTGTAAAATATTACCAACTAGAGCCAGTTCTACAATTGCTGTCTGATTTTAATAGCGGATTAGTAACTGGTGAAGAAGCAGATGAAAAGTTAAAAAACTTGTTTGCCGAACATGCTCCTGATATTGCCGCACAACTTACCGAGTATCTGCCAAAGTTTTTGAATGCTGTTGGAAACAACACCTTAGTTATTGAGATATTTGCCAACACCCTCGCTCAGTTAGCTGCTGTTGGAACAGACTTTCCCGATTTTTTGAAAAAATTAGACGAAACAGGCGGACTTAAATTAGAATCTTTTAGTACTAGAGTAACTACAGACTATTGCTTTAATATAAGAAAAAAAACCGCTACAACCGATGAAATCATAGATATATTGTATGATGTAACCACGTTAAACGAAAAAGAAAAATGCCTGCTAACTGCTTTAGCTATATTGCCTGCCGAAAACCAACCTCTTAAATTGCTGATAGAATTGTTTAAACCGGAAGATAAACTGATGTTTAGCAAGGAATTGAACAATTTGGCGCATAAGGGCTGGATTTTTACAGACACGCATAGCTACCGCATAAGCCCCATTGTGCAAAAAATTATACTGCATAAAAACAGAGAACGGCTAGAGAATTGTGGGCAGGTATTGGCAATTAATACTACTGTCCTGCTTGAAATAGCCCAAACCAAAGACAATCCCGTAGATAAGTTTATGTTGGCACCTTACGGAAAGGCAATTGAGCAGGTTTTTGCGCAAGCCAATACCCCGGAAATCGGTAAATTGCAAAATAACTTAGCCTTAGTACTTAAAGACCTTGGCGATTATGGGGGTGCAAAGGGGCTATTAGAAAAAGCGGTGCACAGCGATGAAAAAAACTTTGGACCCGATCATTCTGACACGGCAACCAGCTATTCTAACTTAGCCTTAGTACTTAAAGACCTTGGCGATTATGGGCGGGCAAAGGGGCTATTAGAAAAAGCGGTGCACAGCGATGAAAAAAACTTTGGACCCGATCATCCTAACACGGCAACCAGCTATGCTAACTTAGCCTTAGTACTTAAAGACCTTGGCGATTATGGGCGGGCAAAGGGGCTATTAGAAAAAGCGGTGCAGAGCGCTGAAAAAAAACTTTGGACCCGAGCATCCTACCACGGCAACCAGCTATGCTAACTTAGCCTCAGTACTTAAAGACCTTGGCGATTATGGGGGGGCAAAGGGGCTATTTGAAAAAGCGGTGCAGAGCAATGAAAAAAACTTTGGACCCGATCATCCTAACACGGCAACCAGCTATGCTAACTTAGCCTTAGTACTTCAAGACCTTGGCGATTATGGGGGGGCAAAGGGGCTATTAGAAAAAGCGGTGCAGAGCGCTGAAAAAAACTTTGGACCCCAACATCCTACCACTGCAACCCGCTATGCTAACTTAGCCTTAGCACTTCAAGACCTCGGCGATTATGGGGGGGCAAAGGGGCTATTAGAAAAAGCGGTGCAGAGCAATGTAAAAAACTTTGGACCCGATCATCCTAACACGGCAACCTGCTATTCTAACTTAGCCTCAGTACTTAAAGACCTTGGCGATTATGGGGGGGCAAAGGGGCTATTAGAAAAAGCGGTGCAGATCTTAGAAAAAAACTTTGGACCCGATCATCCTAACACGGCAACCAGCTATGCTAACTTAGCCTTAGTACTTCAAGCCCTTGGCGATTATGGGCGGGCAAAGGGGCTATTAGAAAAAGCGGTGCAGATCTTAGAAAAAAACTTTGGACCCGATCATCCTAACACGGCAACCCGCTATGCTAACTTAGCCACCGTACTTAAAGCCCTTGGCGATTATGGGCGGGCAAAGGGGCTATTAGAAAAAGCGGTGCAGAGCCATGAAAAAAACTTTGGACCCGATCATCCTAACACGGCAATCAGCTATGCTAACTTAGCCTTAGTACTTCAAGCCCTTGGCGATTATGGTAGGGCAAAGGGGCTATTAGAAAAAGCGGTGCAGAGCCATGAAAAAAACTTTGGACCCGACCATCCCGAAACCGCAATTCACTATTCTAACTTAGCCGTAGTACTTAAAGACCTTGGCGATTATGGGGGGGCAAAGGGGCTATTAGAAAAAGCGGTGCAGAGCGATGAAAAAAACTTTGGACCCGATCATCCTAACACGGCAACCAGCTATGCTAACTTAGCCTTAGTACTTCAAGACCTTGGCGATTATGGGCGGGCAAAGGGGCTATTAGAAAAAGCGGTGCACAGCGATGAAAAAAACTTTGGACCCGACCATCCTAAAACGGCAACCTGCTATGCTAACTTAGCCTCAGTACTTCAAGACCTTGGCGATTATGGGGGGGCAAAGGGGCTATTAGAAAAAGCGGTGCAGAGCCATGAAAAAAACTTTGGACCCGATCATCCTAACACGGCAACCAGCTATTCTAACTTAGCCAGTGTTTTGTGTAGTTTAAAAGACTTTAGACAAGCATTGGTTTTGGCAAAAAAAGCGCATCAAATTTTTACCACCACCCTTCCTCCCGGGCATCCTGATATAGCCTTAGCTAAGTCATGGGTGGATGGGCTAAGCAAACTTTTAGGCGAGTAATACCTTTGCGCCATCAATTAGTATTTTCAGGTGGGGTGCTAAAATAACACCCCACCCGATTTGTTTTGTTTTATTTTCCTTATCTTTTAGCAATGCAATGCAATATCCGGAAAATAAACATACTAACAATAAAGTGCTAACGCAGCAAAGTAATATTGCCTCGCATTTGGGCAGTTTTTCCATCTAAATAGTAAACGGTGGCATAAAACGCATACACCCCTATGCCGGCAGGCTGTCCATTAGGCATTAAGCCATCCCATCCGCCATTTGGCAAGGTATTGGGGTTGGCAAAGGCAACATGCCCCCAGCGGTCGTAAATTAATAAATCAATTTTTGCTAAATTGGCACCTTTAACGTTAAATAAGTCGTTATAGCCATCGTTATTAGGGCTAAAGGCGTTTGGCACATTCACATCGTTTACCGGAAGAATGGTAATGGTAACAGCGTCTGTGGCTTTGCAGCCTTGTTCGTCGCTAAGCGTTACGGTGTAAACACCAGTAATTGTTGGTGTTATACTTGGGCTTTGCACTGCTAAATCATTAATAAATCCAAGCGGGTCGTCCCATTCAAATATTAAATTACCGCTATTTGTGTTGCCCGCTCCTGTTGTTTCCAAAACAATCGAACTGCCTAAATAAATACTGGTATCGGCAATCGTCTGAACCATAATTTTACCTACGTTTAACGTGGCATTCGTAGTGCTGATACAGCCGTTAGCATCGGTAACAGTTACTGAAATGGGGTAATTGCCGGTGGCAGAGGGTTTTATCTCGTGAGGGCCATTTCCGGAAAAATTACCCAAAACACCTGCGTCCCAACTATAAACAAAACCTGTATCCGGATTATCGAGACTTGCTAATACGGTTTCATCCAAGCAAATAATATCATCGCTCAACAATAAAGTAATTTCCGGCAGCGGTATTTCGGTTAAAGTGAAGGTAATTGGTTGGCTGTCGCAGTTGGCTTTGGCAATAGCGGTATAAGTGCCGGCTACGGTTGGCACATAGGTGTTGCCGGTTGCAACTTCTTGGTTGTTAATATCGTACCAGTAAATCGTTGCGCCGGCGGGGGGTATTGCTTCAAACGCTGCGGTATTTGGTGTGCCTGCACAAGTGGCTAAGCTTTGCACTACGGCAGTAGGCACAGCCAAACTGCCAATTGTTACCGTTACGGTAGCCGTTGCAGCTGCACAAGGGGCTATGCCAGTAACGGTGTAGGTAAACGCATAATCGCCCGCCGCGTTAGTAGCAGCCGTAAATATGCCAGTTCCTGCGTTAAAGGTGCCGGCATCGGGTGTTGGACTGCCAGTAGCAAGTGTCCATGTGCCGCCCGCATCTTCGGCAGTCAGTAAGGTGTTAAGTTGTATGGGGGTGGCATCGCCAACACAGACGGCAGTTGCGGCAGCGGTGCCGGCAGTGGGTGCGTCTTGTATGGTAATGGTTTGCACCGATTGGTCGGGGCAGCCCGGCTTTGGGCGTGGTCAAAGTAAAGGTAAGCTCGTAATTGCCCGCCAGGGTGGCATTAAGGTTTAAATTATTGCCTCCGGTAATAGTAGCTGTGCTGCCTGCTGGCGCGTTGGTAATTGTCCGGGTGCCCGCTTCTGCAGTCAGTTTGTAGGCATTCAGGTCAATAGAAGCGGCATCGTTGCAGGCATCGGCAGGTTTGGTGGTCGATACATCGGGGCAAGAGCAATCCTGAACTATCACTTCAAAATCTAACAACACATCGGTACAAGGCGCACCGTTGTCAATCGTGTAGGTGTAGGTGTAGGTGCCGGGGGCGTAGCCGTTAAAGTCGAGGTTGGGGTAAGTAGTGGGGCCTGCATCGGCGGTTGTCCACGTTCCACCCGTATAGCTGCCGCCAGTCAAATAGCTGTTGATATTTAGCGCAGCGTTGCCATCGGCGGTATTGTTGCAAACCTGGTCGCCGCCCGCGCTTAACGAAGCCGTTTGGGCTAAGGCAATATTTACGTTCACCGTACTGTTGGCTGAGGGGCAAATGCCAAGTGCCGAGTTGATGGTATAAGTAAACGAGAAAGCACCATTTAATCCGGATGGATTTAAACTGCCCGCTCCGGCATTAAAATTGGCACCTGGGTTTCCGGATGCTACCGTCCAAGTACCGCCTGCTGTTTCTGCCGTTAGCTGGCCGTACAAATCTAAACTACTGTCGGTGCTGCACAAATCAATATCGGTTGGCGTGCCTGCATTAACAGTTGCATCAATTTGGAAAGGCAAATCAATTTTATCGGGACATCCGGCTTTGGGGGTAGTAAGGGTAAAGGTCAGGGTATAACTACCTGCAACGGTTCCGGAAATATTTAAGGTGTTTCCTGCAATAGAAACGCTGCTGCCAATTGGCTCGTTGGTAATGGTAAACGTTCCGGCTTCGGGCGTAATTTTTAAGGCTGCCAAATCTATTGTTCCCGCAGTATTGCATATATTGCCCGGATTGGTTATGGTCAAATCGGGGCAGAGGCAGTTTTGTACGGTAATAGTTATTTGTTGGCAAGTTGGGGTACAAGTGCCGCTTGGGTCGTCTAAGCAATACTCGTAAGTCCATTGGCTATTAGCTGCCAAGCCTACAAAATCGGCAATACCTGCGCCATCAGGGGCGGGTGCGCCTGGGGTTACCACCGTCCAGATGCCGCCACTGCCTTGTGTTACTAAGGTGTTAAAATCAAGCGTCGAGCCTTCGGGGGCGGTATTGCAGGGGCTTATAGCCGGTGGAGTTAGGGCTACTTGTGGTTTAGCACTAATGGTAATACTTACCGTAGCACTTGCATTGGGGCAGGGGGCTGTGCCAATTATTGTGTAGGTGAAGGTATATGTTCCGGCAGCATGGTTTAAAACAGTCCAATTCCCTAAGGCAGCGTTAAAATTAGAGGCACCATTATTATTTGTCCAGTTGCCGCCGGTTTGTGGTGTACCGCCCAGCAGGGCAAACAAATCTAAGGGGGGCAACTTGGTCGTTACAAGCGGTGGTTGAGCCATTGGTGCGGGATTTGGCGGGGAATTAAGGGTAATGGTTTGTTCGGTAGGGGGGGGCAGTTGGGGTCAAGGGGGGGCGGAACCAAAGTGTAGCGCACCACGTAATTACCAGCCGCCGAGCCGGTGGCGGCAAAATTGTTGCCGACAAGGCTGGCTGTTCCGCCGCCGGGCTGACTTTCAATACTCCACGCACCTGGGTCGGTGGTGGGCAAGGTAAGGGTTGATAAATCGAGGGTTGCGGCATCGTTGCAAAGATGCTGGGGTGTGCTCGTCGTTGGACTTGGGCAGGCACAGTTTTCAACAATAACGGCAACGGCATAGGTAACATTGCTGCAAGGGGCTGTACCTGTCAGGGTATAAGTATAGTTGTAGGTGCCGGGGGTTAGGCCGTCAAAATCGGCTGTGCCACCTGCTACGGCAGGCGCGCCGGGTGTAACTGCCGTCCAAGTGCCGTTGGTAGCACCTGCTGTTACTAAGGCATTAAAATTAAGCACCGAGCCATCGGCAACAGCATTGCAAATAGTAGCGGTATTGGTAACAGTGGCTTGGGGTTGGGCAAACACTTCAACGGTAACGGTGGCTATATCGTTGCCGCAGTTGGGGTCGTTAAGCACGTAGTCAAAAGTATAGATGCCCGCAGCTTGCCCTTGTGGGGTAAAACTGCTGCCGCTAACCCAGGTGCCGCCGGGGGTATAGCCCGTTACCAAGGTAGTTAGGTCTATTGGCGTGGCATCGTTGTTGCATGCCGTGGTGCTGCCACCAACTCCCGCATCGGGCGCAGGTGTAATATTAATGGTAACGGTAGCGGTAGCATCCGGACAAATGCCGCCACCACTAACTGTATAGCTAAATATTATACTACCAGCAATTTGTCCAAGCGGGTTCAATTGTCCGGAGGCCGCATCAAAACTGCCCGGCAAAACGACTCCCGATATTAAAGCCCAGGAACCGCCGGCATCGGCGCCACCGAGCAAAGTATTTAAGTCAAAGGCCATATTACTGTTATTGCAGAGCGTCGCTGTATTATTGTTGCCGGCATTAGGCGGCTCTACAACATCAAACACTTGACTTGATGCATCGGGACATCCTGGTATAGGCGTTGTCAAGGTGTAAATTACTTCGTAGTTGCCTGCGGGTGTATTGTTGCCTGTCAATAATCCGGATATGTCGATGCTTACCGTACTTCCTACGGGTACAAGTCCTAAACTCCACGAGCCAGGGTCGGCGTTCGAAGCTACATAATTCATTAGGTCAATACTAATAAAATCGGTGCAAACAGGCAAAATAGGCAAGGTGGCCACTATGGGGCAGTCGCAGTTTTGAACAACAATAGTAGCGGTATAGCATTGGTTTTGGCAAGGTGAAACAGCATTGCCGGTACAATATTGGTAAGTGTAATTACCCGGATTTATGCCATTAAAATCAACAAGTGGATTGCCGAATGGCACTACAGGTGCGCCCGGCGTAATGGCAGTCCAAACGCCATTGGGGTCAGCGCCCATTGTTACAAGCGTATCCAAATCTATCATTGATGGGCCGTCGGTGCTTATGCCATTACAAGCAAAAGCACCTATAACGGTGGCAGTTGGCAACGCTTCGATTGTTACGGTAACTGTGGCTTCGTCAGGGGCACATGGGGCAGTACTTGTTAAGCTATATACAAACGTGTAAATACCTGCCGGATGATTTATGGGGTTAAAACTTGCATTTAGAGCATCAAAACTTCCGGAGATTACCTGGTTGCCCGTATTTGTCCATACACCGCCGACATCGGGGGCATTTATCAGTTGTGCTAAGTTTATAATTCCGGCGGCATCATTACAAACCGAAAGCGCAATATCGCTACCGGCGTTGGGCTGTTTAAAAATGTTTACAGTAATAGTTTCGCTGTCGTTGGGGCAAGGCGGAGCGTTAGTTATAGTGTAGGTAAATGAATAACTGCCCGCGCTATGATTGAGCGGGTCAAAAGTTCCGGATGTCGCGTTAAACGCTCCTGCATCGGGGGTGCCGCTTGTTACAGTCCACGTGCCGCCCGTTGCCTCGTTAGCCAGTAAATCAAATAAGTTAAGGGTCGTACTCTCGGTATTACAAAGGTCTAAGGGAGTAGATGCAGTCCCCGCCGAAGCAAATTGGGCAATAGTTATGCTTACAGTAGTTTCGTCAGGGGCGCAGTTGGAATTACCAGCTTGCGTGTAGGTAAAGATTAAGGTTCCGGGAGGATGGTTGGTAAAATCCATGTTATTAGGCGTGAGTGGTATGTCTAAATTTCCGGATGTTAAAGCCCACGTACCACCAGGGTCGGCATTGCTCAACAAATCAAACAAATTAATTGGCAATGTATTATTGTTACATACCTCAAGTGAACCACCAGAGCCTGCCGAAGCTTGTGCTTCTAAGGTAATTGTTACAGTAGTTGTTTGGTTGGGGCAAGGTGTAGTGCCAGCAACGGTATAATCGAATATAAAAGTACTCGGAATATTACCTTGGGCAACAAAAATACCCAAAACGGGGTCGAATGTATCGGTGGCCGGGTTGGCACTGCCACTATTTAAAGACCATGTACCGCCGGCATCGGCATCAACCAAGAAATCGGTTAATATTATTAGGTTGCTGTCGGTTGTGCAAAGTACTATGCTTTGGCCAGTGCCGGCATTAGCGGGGGCGTTCACAGTAACAACAACCGTATTAGCGGCAGGGCAACCTGGGGGCGGGGCAGTTGCTAAGGTAAACTCAAGGGTATAATTACCTGCTGGGGCATTACTTGCATCAAAAAGTTGGCCGGCAATAAACGCCGCTGGTAAACCAAATGGAGCAGCTAAAATTTTCCAATTTCCGGGCTCATTAGGTTGTATAGTGCTTAAATCAAAACTGCCATTAACACTATTAGCACAAAGTATAGGTGGGGGCAAAATATTAACATCGGGGCAAGCACAGTTTTGCACATTAATTACTACATCGGCACTTACTGGTGCGCAAGGAGGTGAGTTTACCGTGTAAGTAAAAGTATAAACACCAGGCAAAGCACCATCGAAGTCAATATTGGGCAAAGTTCCGGATGCCCCGGATGGTAACGAACCACTCCAAACTCCGGATGTGCTGGCAGCAATTAAGGAATCTAAATCAATTTCCGAATTGCCATCGGCAGTCGTGCTGCAAACAATCGCGGTATTTAGCACATCAATAGTGGGCGGGATAACGGTATTAATACTAACTTGCAACGAGTCTGTACAGCCGTTCTCGTTGTATAATACCCACACACTACTGCCTCCAACGGCTGTTATTGTGGTAATTGTATTGCTTAGGTAAGGCAAACCATTAAACCAGGTAAAAGTGCCCGATTCGGGGCCGTTGTAGGCACTAAGCGTTAGTAAGTCGCCTTCGCAAGCATCAATAGGATTAGCGGTAACGGTAAACGAAGGCGGGGCAGCTATGGTTACTTCTGCCGTAGCAGTAGCTGTACAGCCGTTATTGCCATAAACCAAATAGTAGGTAGTGTTTGTAGTAACAGCATCGGCAGTAATAAGCGTGCCGTTTGGTGGAAAATCGTTGGCGTACCAAGTAAAAATCCCTCCATCGTTTGTTCCGTTTAAGTCGGCTAAGTTAAAAGTTTTATTGGCACAAATAGTATAGGGTTGAATAGCATTAAACTGCAAAGGAGTTGCCGCTCCTACGTTAATATTCGATAAACTAAAGGTGCACACTTTTGAGTCGGTAATGGTAACAGAATATAATCCGGGTGATAGATTAGCGGGGTCTTCTATATTGCCTAATGCCGGCGACCAGTTAAAAGTAAAGCCCGGAGTACCGCCTATTACTGTTAGGTCAATGCTGCCGTTGTTTAAGCCAGCGCAGGTTTCAGGGGTTGTTATTGCCGAGGCGGTTATCGCATCTGCTCCGGGCGGTACAACTATTGTTTCGGTGGCCACGCATCCGGTAACTAAATCTAAAACGGTAATAATATAGGTGCCCGGCATTAAGCCGTTAGCTTGGTTTACGTTGTCTAAAACAGTAGGGCCTAACCATTGGTATTGATACATACCACTGCCATTGCCGCCCATTGTAATGGTAATGCTGCCACCCACACCACACTCGTAAGGTGTAACATCGGCATTAATGTCTAATACAATTTCTTCAACATCAATACTTGCTTGGCCGGTGCAGCCATTTTGGTCGGTTACCGTTACACCATAAGTACCGCCGCTTGTGATAATAATATCTGATTTTGTTTCGCCATTTGGCGACCATAAATAGGTATCAAAACCTTTACTGGCCGAGAGGGTGATACTTTTGCCCTCACATAAATATCCGGATGATAATATTATTGGTGCGGGATTATTGGCTACTGTTACAGCAACCTGCACAAGGGCAACACATCCGTTTTCGTTGTATTCTACCCAAATTAAGGTAGAAACACTGGCGTTCCAATCGTCCGAAAGTGGTGCCCCTCCAAATTGTGGGTCGGCACCATAAAAGGTAAAGGTGCCGCTACCACTTTCAATTAAATCGGGCAGATACAATACCGAACCCTGGCAAACGGTAGTATCCGGATTAATACTAAACGAGCCTGGTATATTTAAGGTTATGGTTACTTGCAGCGAATCACTGCATCCGGATTCTTCGTAAAGCACCCAATAAATATCAGTTCCTGATACATTTACAGTGTTTACCACATTGCCTATGCTCGGAGTATCATCAAACCAGGTAAACGTTCCCGGATTTGGGCCGTTGTAGTCGCTAAGGGTTAGCTGATTGCCATTGCATTGTGGAGGAATTGGCAATACGCTAAACGTAGGTGCTGGCTGCGCAATGGTAATTACTACGCTGTCAACACAACCCAAATAATCGTAAACATAAGCCGTATAGTTGCCAGCACTTAGCCCGGTTGCAGTTGGGTTATGCAGGTTGGGGTCGTGGCTCCACTGGTAATTGTATTGCTCACCGCCGTCGGGAGGCACTCCTCCGCCCGATGCTGTAACCGTAGCCGCGCCATCGGCAGCAGTACAGGCCGAAGCATTAGTTTGGCTTACAAGGCTAATATCAATAGGGGCGGCATCAATTACCTCAAAGCTAAATAATGAAGTGCAGTTGCTATTTCCTAAATCGGTAACGGTAACATTATAGGTGCCCGATACCAAGGGGCCAATCCATTTGGCGGTATCGCCCGGTGCTGCGCTGGCACTACCCGACCCAGCACCTGACCAAGTGATAGTATAGCCCCCCGTGCCATTAATCCATTGAATTAGCGCCTCGGCTTCAACAGCGCCCGAACAATTGGCCTCAATGCTTTTAGCGGTGGCAATAAGCGAGAGGCCTGGCCCTACGTTAAACTCAAAAGGCCACGCACAATTTGTAGTTTGGTCGGTAATGGTAACACTATATGAACCTGTTGGCAACGAGTTGCGTGTGCCATTGGTGCTGCCATTGTCCCAAAGATAAGTAAAGGGGCCAATACCGCCTGTAATATCTGCCGGAGTGATGGCAATACTGCCGTTGCTTAGGTTGCACGAAGCATCGGTAATGGCAGGGGCAACGCTAATGGGTTCGGCTACAGATACCGTTACTTGTCCAGTATTGTAGCAGTTACCTGCCAGATTATAGGCCGTAAAAGTATAGGTAATACTGCCCGAAATTCCGGATACATTGGTGGTTGTGCTGTTTGGTGCATCTAAACCTGTTCCCGGGCTCCAAAATACATTTAGCGGGTCCACATCGGTTAAATTGGTAACTGTTAAAGTGGTGGAGCCATTTAGTCCGCAAACATAGGTATTAGCGGGCATAGTAAAACTTGGTATTGGTTGAACAAAAATAGTGGCCTCAACCCATGCCGACCACCCGCAGCACTCAGTACGAACCCGATGGCGTACTAAATGAGGCGAGCCTGCTAATGAAAAAGTATAATCAGTAACATTTTCAGTGGTAAATTCCGGATTATTGTCGTTGTTGAAGTCCCATTGATATTCAAATCCGGTTTGCCCTGCCTGTAAATCAACTAAATCACCTTCACATATTTGGTATTCATCGGGATTTGTGCTAATTTGAGGTGCATCGCAATAAATAACGGCATCAATAGTTTCGTCTAAAACAATATTTGCAAAGCCGGTATAGATGTTTGCATTATAGGTTATATCTTTTCTACCTGTAGATGCGTATTGCGTGTTTACATTACTGCCTGTACCTGTTGCCGGACTTGCCCCTGCACCAAAGTTCCAAGTTCCGGATGTAGTTGCCGTAAAATTTACACCGGTATTCGTGCAACTTCCGGCGCTGTAAGTTATTACAGGCTGAGCAGTTATGTTAAAGCTAATATTATTGAGGTTTGGTGCTGCGCCGCCATTGCTAGCATCGTTGTAGGTTGTTTGGGCTACCCCTGCCGAGCCGGTGCCGCCGGTGCCGCCTGCGCCTCCACTACCGCCTGCGCCCCCTGCGCCACCATCTCCGCCTTCGCAGTTACCGCTACCGCCGCCGCCACCTGTACCACCGCCACCACCGGTGCCGCCCGTACCAAATGTGGCGGGCGAGCCTACGGTTCCGGCAACAATATTACAATCGGTAATACTGCCGCCCGCGCCGTTGGTATAGGTGTAAACACCAAACGAGGCACCGCCGCCGCCCGCACCTTCACCAAAGGTGCCCGCTTGGCCGCCGCCGCCGCCACCGCCGCCGCCGCCACCGGCATCAACACTGCCGAGCGTTGCATTTTGGCCGCCGCCACCGCCACCGCCACCACCGCCTTTTCCATCAGTCCCGTTTGTGCCGTTGGCGCCGCTTGCTGGTACAAAATAGCCACTCGAATAGGTTACGGTACCATTGCTGCCATTACTGCCATTGCTGCCATTTGTGCCGGCTGTGCCGTTGCTACCATCGTAGGGAAAAGTGGGGTTGTCGCAGCCGCCGCCTACAAACTCAAAAAAGCCGTTGCCACCAGCACCGCCGGGTCCACCGCTAATTAAACCGGGCTGCCCGGTAATGCCATTATCGCCGTTAGGGCATGGCCCGAAAGGAAAAAACCCACAAGGGGCAAGAATAAAATCGGCATCGCCACCTTTGCCACCATTGCCACCTGTATTACCTGTTGGCGAGGTGCCTCCACTGCCGCCGGCACCGCCTGTTGAGTTGCACAAAGAGCATTGGCCACCTGCTGCCCCCGCCGAACCATTACCGCCTGCTGTGCCATTGTTTCCGTTAGCACCATTTACGCCGTTGCTGGCATTGCCGGGCAAAATACGGCAGCGCACAATTTGATAGTTGTTGCAGTTAACCATCCGGATACCGTAGGTACTAACGCCAGAACGATGTATGGCATCTGCCGAAGGCGCATTGGCAGTTGTTATTGTCAAGTCTTGTAATCGAAAATTAGTTTGCGAGTTAATATCCAACGCAATAAGGGCTGGTGCCTCGGGGGTAGCTAAGCCATCCCAAGGGAAACTGCCATTGGCAGTGCGGTTAATAATAGTTGTATTGCTTAATATACCGGTAGTACTAGTTTTTGTCCAGTTGCTTAAATAACCGCCCTCGAGGGTTACGTTACTTGGAACGGTAATGGGGGCATCTATATCGTATTGGCCTACTTGCATTTTTATTACTCCTTCCGCGCAAGTAATCATGCCGAGTGCTGCGCTAAGGTTGGCCGGATTTTCGACCGTGCCGTCGCCGGTGCCAGCGTTGGTAACATACACATTTACGCAGGTTGGGCTGGCTGGCTCTTCGTTGGAGTAAACAGTAGTAGATGCTGTGGTGGTGCAGCCGTTTAATGTTACCTCGACGGTATAAACCTGGGTGGTGCTTGGCGAAACTGTAACTGAGTTAGTGGTTTGGCCTACGGCATCTTCGCCGGCAGTCCATAACACCGTTGCACCGTCGGGGGTAGCTACGCTAAGAACAAGGTCGCCGCCGCCGCATACTACCGGATTTTTTGGGGTAATATTGGCAAAGGGCATTGGGTTAACTATTACCGTTTCGACAACGGTAAACTGACAAGGAGGTGCGCCTGCTGTTAAGGAATAGGAAGTGGTTTGCGTAGGCGTTACCGTTATTGAGCTGCCAACTTCGCCTGTGCTCCATGTTCCGGACACATTGGCGGTTAATGTTACCGAAGTTCCTTGCCCCTCGCATATTGGGTTTGCTGGAGTTATTTCGGGAATATCTTCAAACTCGAATGTGGCAGTTCCCGTCATCAGGTTACCACAAATATCTTTTACGCCATTAGGGGTAAGGGTATAAGTTCCGGATGGGTTTCCGGTTAAGTCAAATTCTACAAACAGCAAAGTAGTAAAATCGCCACAATCTTGGCCGGTAACATTAGTAACAACGCCATTGCCCGACAAGGTAAATGCAGCTGCCGACAAGGAACTGCAATCAATAGGTTCGTTGGGGTAAACGGTAATGGTTTCGCCGGGTGCGCAGGGTTCGTCAATAGTAAAGGTGGGTGGCACATTATCAAAAATAGAAGAAGATCCGGTAAATGTAATAGAATAGCCGCTATTATCGCCGGTAAAATTGTTTACTACCAATACAAAGGTTTGACCAACGGTAACATCAATACCGGGCATAATAGGCGGCTGGCTGGCCGAGTAACTGAGGTTTCCGGATTGGGTATTGTTGTAGTCAAGGCCGGTATTGCCGTAGTCATCGGAGTAATTGCATCGGATAGGGTCGTTGTTTTGAACGGCAGCGCAGCCATCCGCACTAACTTCCCACATAGCAAAATCGTAGTCGTAAGTGGTATTAATGGTAAAACCAAATGAGCCGCCTATTTGAACAGTAAAAATGTACCAAACCGAGTTTGTTTCGCCGGTAAGCAGGCAGGTTTCGTAAGGTACTACGTCAACAAAGCTACCAGGACCGGTGTACGAGTTGTTTTGGGTATAACTGTCTTGGCAAACAGGTATTGCCCCAATACAGTTTTGTTCGGGCTCGCTGTATTGCGCTAACAGGGTGATTGTTGCGCTACAAAATAGCGCTAAAAACAGTGAAATTTTAATAAAGGTGCAAGGTATAAAGTCGGGTAAAAGTTTTTGCATAGGGAGCTATTTTGAAACAGAAAAAGCGATCTATAGGAGCGTCAAATATCCGGATAAAAAGACAAAAAAAATAGTTTGGAGATAATAAAGTTTAATTTTTTTCTTAAACATCACATGTCTTATTTAAACAATACAATTAGGTGGATATTCTAAAAATAAAATTTTGTCTGAAATAAATATTTATTACTATTATGTTATTTTTTATTTTTTTACTAATTTTTATCTTAATTAATAATTTTAATACCAAAAGTCTTATTTTGTATAAGTGTGCGTTAAATTTTATTTTAACTAATTGGTTTTTATTGGCATTTGCAGGTTTGTCTTTGTGTTTCAAACTAAAAAGTAAAAAAAAGGCAAAAAAAAGTTTTTGTTGTTTCATAAAAAGGCTGCATCTTAGCAGTCCGATTTACAAATGTATCATTTATTTGACTTAATAAGATAATAATATGATTCTATGTAAGCCTTGTGCTAATTAATGCCTTTGATGCGTCTTGTTCCCTATTTGTAAATCAATTTTCCGGAATTTATTTTCTGGTACTATTCATAATTTTTGTTGCGCTGCTTTTATTTTATAAGTAGCATTTCTATATTAAACGGTTAGGCTATGTTGCTATCCTGTCAGACCGTATGGGGTAATTGCCTCCATACAATACGTAATTTAATTAACAACGAGCGAAGTTTCAATACCTGGTTTTTACCTATTAAACCGGTAGCACTTGAAAACACTATTTTAACCATTCAGGTACCAAGTTCGTATTTTTACGAATATTTGGAAGAGACCTTTGTGGCCGAAATTCATACCGCCCTTCGCAAAGAGTTAGGCACCGAGGCTCAATTAATGTATCAGGTAGTAATAGACAGAGACAATAAACAGTCGCTAAATATGATGACTAAAGGCGTTGTTAGCCCTCCTAATTTCAATAAAAATCAACCGCAGCAAAACCCAGGGGGCACTAATGGCAAGCACCCCTTTAATGACAGGCAAAACGGCAAGCCAAATATACCGTACCAAAACCCTTTTGCTTTTCCGGGCATAAGCCCTATGTTGCCGTTTGACTCGCAATTAATACCAAAATTTACTTTTGACAATTTTATTGAAGGGCAATGCAACCAGTTAGCACGGTCGGCAGCTTTGGCAGTGGCGCAAAAACCCGGCGGCACCTCGTTTAACCCCTTAGTATTGTACGGGCCAACAGGCATAGGCAAAACCCATTTGGTACATGCTTTGGGCAATATGGTTAAGGTCCTTTACCCCAATAAAACCGTATTGTATGTTTCGGCTGAAAAGTTTACCAACCATTTTATTGAAGCGGCAAAAAACAACTCGGTACAAGATTTTATTAACTACCACCAAGCTGTTGATGTGTTAATTGTTGAAGATATATACCAATTTGCCAACAAAGAACGCACCCAAGATATTTTTTTTCATACGTTTAACCATTTGCACCAATTAAACAAACAAATAGTACTAACCAGTGATGTGCCCCCGCGCGACCTAAAAGGAATAGAAGAGCGCCTATTATCGAGGTTTAAATGGGGCTTAACCGCCGACATGAAAGTACCCGACTTTGAAACACGCATCGCAATTTTAGAGTCGAAAATGGCTGCCGATTGTATTGAAATGCCGCGAAACGTAATTGAATACGTTGCCCACAATATTAATACCAATGTGCGCGAATTAGAAGGTGCTTTAATATCTTTATTAGCGCACTCAACGCTGCAACGCCGCGACATTGATTTGCAATTAGCCAAAACTATTATACGCGATTTTATTAATAATGTTTCGCACCAAATATCTATTGAGGAGATACAAAAATTAGTAAGCGACTATTTTAGGCTTCCGGTCGATACCCTAAAAGCTAAAACCCGCAAACGCGAGGTGGTACAAGCGCGGCAAATATCTATGTATTTGGCTAAAAAATTTACCGACCTCTCTTTAAAAATGATTGGGCAGCATTTTGGCGGGCGCGACCATACTACCGTTATCCATGCCTGCCAGTCAGTTTTAAACCTAATGGATATTGACAAAACTTTTCAGGACGATGTGCTTGAATTACAAAAACAAATAGACTTTGCTGCTTAAAAACTATTTGGCGTATTGACATCTACTACTTATTCAATCAATTATTTTTTTAGGTTTAACGAGATTATATTATTTGAGTTTGTTATTTATTAAGATAAATCCATTTTGTTCTTATGCGGGCTGTTATTCAGCGAGTTAGTAGTGCATCTGTTACCATTGATGGCAGTTTGTACGCCCAAATAAATTCCGGATTTTTAATTTTATTGGGTATTGAACAAGCCGATGCAAATAGCTATCCATTTCTAAATCTAAACACAGTACAGCAGCAACCAATTCTTCCGGATATAATATGGCTAACGCAAAAAATAGTCAATTTGCGTATTTTTTCAGACGATGACGGCAAAATGAACCGCTCAATAATAGACGAATTACCTAATGCAGACGTACTTGTAGTAAGCCAATTTACCCTGCACGCAAGCACAAAAAAAGGCAACCGACCCTCGTTTATACGCGCAGCCCAGCCCAATATAGCCAATGCTATTTACGAGCAATTTTGCCAAGCCCTTAGTGAGCTATTAGGTAAAAAGGTGCAAACAGGCAGTTTTGGGGCCAATATGCAAGTAGCTTCGGTAAACGACGGCCCCGTAACCATTATTATTGACACCTTAAACAAAGAGTAATTTACCTACCTTTATTCATTAGATTTTGCCCTAATTATGGGCAATTTTTATTTCCGGATACAATACTTATTGTTCCGGAAAAACACTATTTGGGCAAAGAATTTTGTTTTAACCCATTTTAACCTTTTGTCAATTAATTAGGGTATTTAAATACCGTAACTTTGTGCAAATTTTTCATTAATAAAATATCTATTTTTTATATTCATTATAACATGTTGTTTAAATCCGTTAAAGTTTTAGTTTTTATTTGTATTAGCTCGTTTCTAATACATGCCCAAAATAAATATCAGTTTGCCATTGATTTGATTAATGTGCAAAACGACCAAATTAAAGTAACCCTAAAAACGCCCAAAATTGAAACGCGTAAAGCACTTTATATGCTGCCTTCGGTAGTGCCGGGCACCTACTCGAAATACGATTTTGGCCGCTACGTCGAAAACTTTAAAGCTTTTGACAAAAATGGCAAAGAACTACCCGTAAAACGCGATGGCGATAATTTATTCTATATTAAAAAAGCAAAAAATTTAGCTAAAATTGAATATTACGTAAACGACACCTGGGATGCTCCAAACAATAAGCCTTTTGTTTTTCAGCCCGGAGGCAGCAATATTGAATCCGGAAAAAACTACGCCCTTAACAGCCACTGTCTCTTTGGGTATTTCGATGGCTTAAAAACGCGCCCTTTCGAAATTACCATCAACAAGCCCGCCGAAATGTACGGCAGCTCGCCGCTAAAGAAAAAACAAGTAAATACTACCCAAGACATATTGTATGCCGACAGTTATATGCGCCTTGCCGACAGCCCGTTTATGTATTGCAAACCCGATACCGCTAATTTTAAAGTAGGCAATATGGCGGTGCAAATATCGGCCTACTCGCCAAATGGCTTGGTTGATGCGGCTTGGCTGGCAAACCTAATTAAACCAATGGGAGAGGCTTTAGGTAAATTTTTTGGCGGCAAACTGCCCGTTGATAACTACAATTTTATATTTTATTTTGCCGGAAGCAACCAAATGGTTAATCAAGACCCAGGCACCATGAGTGGCTTTGGCGCTTTAGAACACTCGTACAGTTCGTTTTATTATTTGCCCGAAATGCAAGGCGACCACCTAACCGGAATGGTAAACGAAGTTTGCGCCCACGAATTTATGCACATCTTAACACCGCTAAACCTGCACAGTTACGAAATTGGCGACTTTGATTTCCGCAACCCCAAAATGTCGAAACATTTATGGATGTATGAAGGCACAACCGAGTATTTTGCACAATTGGTATTGGTGCGCGGCGGCATTACCACTCCCGAAGATTTTATGAAAAATATGCGCGAAAAAATGCTGCTAGCCGAAAAATTTGACCCCATATCGTTTACCAAAATGAGCGCAGCTATTTTAGACAAAAATTTACAAGACGATTATTTAAATGTTTACCAAAAAGGAGCACTAATTGGCTTTGGCCTCGATGTATTGATTATGCAAAAAAGCAAGGGCAAAAAAGGTTGGCGCGAAGTAATGCTGCAGTTAGCTAAAAAATATGGGCCTAAAAAACCATTTGAAGACGACAAACTAATTGACGAAATTGTGAAAATGACTTATCCAGAAGTGCGTACCTATTTTGAAAAATATGTAATTGGCAATCAACCAATTGATTTTTCGGGTATATTGCCCGCTATTGGGTGGGAATATTTAGCCGAAGCCGAAGTTGAAAAGGCCGGCTACGGCGATTTTTCGATAGGATTTGGCGAAGGAAAACTAATGTTTGTAAACGTAGGCGAAAATCCACTGGGTATCCAAGAAAAAGATGCTCTTAAAAAAATTAACGGCCAAGAACTAAGTTTTGAAAATGCCATGGTATTATTACAAAGTTTATTTATAAGCGCCGAAATGAAACAATTAAGTATTACAGTAGAACGCAACGGGCAAGATGTTGAACTAAGCGGCAATCCAACTGTTACGCGCGTAAAAGAAAAAAACATAGTTAGGCCAATGGCAAACCCAACTGCCGAGCAAAAAAAATTAGCTGACTCGTTTTTTCAAGGTATAAATATAGAAAAATAGAATGTTTAAAAAAAATATGTTTAAAAAATCAAAAAACTTTGTCATTTTTTTGTAAAAAAATAAAACAAACTATATCTTTGCGTTTGTAATAGTAATTAAGTTGTTTTTAATACTTTTTTGGCTACCATTACAAATTAATTTTTATAGGCTAGGGCGCTTTTCTTATTTTCATAATTAGTTTACCTCTGTAGTTAATTCCTTCCGAATTCTACGGGGGTTTTTTTATGCCTATTGCAATAAAAATAGGCCTAATTATGATACAACTATAACTCATTTAAATTGCTTAACAGGCATTTTGGCACATGTGAATAGCTGAAAAAAAGAATTAATTAGTCAAAAATTGGCATTTTTCTCTTTTTTTTCTGTTTTTTCTTTCAAACATAGTTACTTTTGAAGTTTTTAAACCGTTCAATAGCTGGGTAGTTGGCTCATCGGTTATTAGCCGCCTTTTAACAAGTAAAAAACAGAATCTATGTACAAAAATTTACTCGTAATTTTCTATTTATGCCAAACACAACTGTTGATGGCAATGAATTACACGTGGCCATGCTTTGATGAGCCTTTTGTTTCTGTTAAAACTGAAAAAAACTTTTGTTCTCCGGAAAATGCACGCAAAGACCCTTGTTCCGAAGAAAATTATTGTCATTACAATGTAATTCCGGAAAGAAATTTACCCCATCAATCCGGAAAAATTTTTGTAAAAATAAGTGCTCAAAAAGCACAAAAAAGTGAAAAAGCCACTTTAAAAATGGCCAATCAATACTTCAAAAATCTAAAAAAACGGTTCGACGAAGTAAAAATTACACAGCCATTTGCTGCCCTCCCTCAAATGGCTAACGTGTGGCTAATTCAAATAAGCCCCGACTCGCAAGTACCCAAACTTATACACGAACTTGAAAAACTGATGTTTGTGGCCTACGCCGAGCGCGTACCTAACTACCAACTTTACTACACCCCTAACGACCCCGAACTGCCGCAACAATGGCATTTGCCACAAGTAAACGCCCAACAAGCATGGGATATTAGCAAGGGTAGCACCACAACTATTTTAGCCATAGTGGACGATGCCGTTTTGCTAAACCATACCGACTTGATAGACAATATCTATACAAACCCAAACGAAATACCCAATAATAATATAGATGACGACAACAACGGCTATATTGACGACGTAAATGGATGGGATGCCGCCGACCAAGACAATAACCCCAACCCGCCCGCATCTGCAACCGACACTTATTTTACACACGGCACTCATTGTGCGGGTATAGCAGCCGCAAGTACTGATAATAATACAGGCATTGCCTCCTTAGGATTTAATACCCGTATATTGCCCATAAAATGCAAAGCCAATAACTCCCCTTTTCCGCCCGCTATTGAAAGCCCCTACGAAGGGGTTGCCTACGCCATAGCAGCAAATGCAAATATTATTAGCATGTCGTGGGGTGGGTCGTTGTACTCGCAAACCTATCAAGACATGTTTACCCTTGCCCATAACGCAGGGATTATTTTAATTGCCGCCGCCGGAAACGATAACACAACCGACCCTCGCTACCCATCGTGCTACAACCATATAATAAGTGTAGGGGCAACTAATGAAGGCAACCAAAAAGCCGATTTTTCAAATTATGGCACTTGTATAGATATAATGGCGCCGGGTGTAAATATTTACAGCTCGTTAGCAGGCAGCCTCACTTCGTATGGGTTTAACAACGGCACATCAATGGCTTGCCCCTTAGTTGCAGGTTTAGCCGCCTTATTAGTGGGCTTCGATAACGATTTAACCCCCGATGATGTCGAAAACTGTTTGTTGACAACTGCAATTAATATTGATGCAATTAACAATCCGGATTATTCCGGAAAATTAGGTTCAGGCCTTATTGATGCCTATTTGGCTACGGCTTGTTTAATAACTACTCCTATCGTCAATTTTGAGGCAAATCCCATCTCCACCTGCAATAATACGCCCATACAGTTTACCGATAAAACTATACACAACCCCAACTGGGGCAGTGGACTTTTACCAATGGCCTGCCCGCTACCGACACAACGCAAAACCCCCAAGTTATTTGGAATACCGATGGCGACTTTGCTGTACAACTAATATCCTGTAATGATTTAGGTTGCGACACGCTTGAAAAAATTATTCATATAGGGCCACCAACCGCTTCAATGTACGGTGGGACAACCATAAATTTAGGCAACAATGCTGTTATAAGTGTTGATTTAACAGGTCCTAAACCATGGAATTTAACCTATACTGATGGTACTACTAATTTTGACTTAACCAATATCGAAACAAATCCTTTAATTTTAAATGTAAGTCCCGTAGCTACCACTACCTACAGTTTAGTATCTGTAAGTACTGCCAACTGCCCAACAGGAACTGTAAGTGGTAGTGCTACCGTAATTGTTGAGGGCGGTTGTGCCCTGCCAACTGCCTTTGCTAGAACCTACGGTGGTAATTTTGCCGACTATGGCCACGCTATATACCCCACCGCCGATTGCGGGTTTGTAACCGTAGGCACTACCTATAGTTTTGGCGCGGGTAATTACGATGCCTTAATAGTGAAAACCGATAACTTTGGCACAATGGAGTGGGCTACCGCTTACGGCGATGTAAAAGAAGATATTTTAACGGGCGTAATTCCGATGCCAAATGACGATGGCTATTTTGCTTGGGGCGTTAACACAGCGTACAACCCCGATGGCTGGGCCGACAATTTGATATTGCGTACCAACGCCAATGGCGATATGCTTTGGAAGCGCGTCTTTGGACAAGACATTTCAGACTATTTTGGCGAAATTATACCTTTGCCAAACGGGCATTTTTTGGGTGCCGGCATCTATAGCGTTTACTCTTTATTTACTACCGAGTTAGACGAAAACGGCAACACCCTTTGGATGCAAACCTACGACATGCAAAACAACGAATATGTGCGCAGGCTGCTTGCCCTGCCCGATGGCAGTTATTTGGTGTGTGGCGGTTTTCAAACAACAGGTAATACCTACGATATTTATTTGTTAAACGTTGACAGCCAAGGAAAAGTAAACTGGTCGCGGGGGTATGGCAATACCGAAAACGAGCATTTGAACGATATTATTCCAGCTACCAACGGCGGGTTTATTTTGGCAGGTAGCACCGACAGCGACGGCGCGGGCAAAACCGACGGGCTACTAATAAAAATAAACGAAACCAATGGCGACGTAGTTTGGGCTAAAACTTATGGCGGAATAGATAGCGAAGCGTTTACCCGTATTCGCAAAACCTGCGATGGCAATTATTTTGTATCCGGAAACTCACAAAGCTACAATAATGGCCTTCCGGATGTGTTTTTTGCCACCGTTGACGAAGACGGTAATTTATTAACCGCTAAGATTTACGGCAAAGAAGGCTCGGAAGAAACTTATGACTTAGCAGCTACCGGCGACTGTGGAATGGCTTTGTTAGTGCGGCAAACCAACCTTGGTACGGACGATACCGATTTGTTGTTACTTAAACTAAACGACTCAATAACCCCCGAATGTTTATACACAGAAGTATCTCCAAACGTTGAAACTATTAGTATAAATAAAACAAATTTAAGCGCCAGTGCCTCGCCTGCGGCCTTTGCCAATCGTACCGACAAAATTGTTCAAAATAATGCCCCACTAACCCCAACCGACTCGCTTTGTACTGCCTGTCAAAAACCATCTGCCGAGTTTGCCATTGTGCAAAACCAATTTACTTTTCACTTTTTAAACCAATCGTATCAAGCCGAAACCTATCAATGGTGGTTTGGCGACGGCGCCACCGATACCATCGAAAATCCGGTTTACGAATATAAAACATCCGGAACCTATGACGTAACTTTGGTAGCCTCGAACGGCTGCGGCTCGGACACAATTACCAAATCAATTATAGTTGATGATATAGATTACTGCAAATACGTATTACAACCCGGAACAGTAAAAGGTAAAGATGCCTATATTTTTAGCAGGCAAGACCAACTGAATGTAAACAATAGTCAAGCGGCATTTAATTATGCTATGACGTGGACATGGAGCGGTATTCCCGGAACTATGCGCTCGTTAATTGAATTTGACCTTGGCTTAGTATGTTTAGATGACAATTTAAAAGCTGCCTATTTGAGTTTGTATTACCCCGAGTTAGCACAAAACACCAAACATGCCGGAGAAAACGAAGCATGGCTTCAGCGTGTTATTGACCCTTGGAACGAATACACTGTTACGTGGAATAACCAACCCCCTACTACCACCACCAACCAATATAGTATTGCAAAACTAAACGGAACACAAGACTTGTTAGATATGGATGTGTTGCCCTTGGTTACCGACATAGTTAATAATCCGGATGATGGCTATGGCTTTTTATTTAGGCTGCAAACCGAAGAAACTTACCGCTCGTGGTCATTTGCCTCAAGCGACCACCCAAGTCCGGCAAAGCGCCCTAAATTGGAACTCCACTTAACAAAAGCCGAAGGCAAGGTAGATAAGAAAAATGTAGCCATTTGCCAAGGTCAAACCATTGATATTGGCGCAAGTGGCGGTATGCACTACCGCTGGTGGCCAACAGATGGGCTAACCTGTACCGACTGCCCCAACCCAACTGCCAGCCCCGACAGCACCACTACTTATTATGTGGCCATTTTTAATTGCGAGTATTGCGCCCATTTAGACTCGGTGCGCGTGTTTGTAAACAAAGTAGATATTGAAACCGGCGATGCCATAGCTATTTGCCAAGGACAATCGGCTCAACTGTGGGCAAGCATAGAAAGTGCCGACTATCTTTGGTCGCCTGCAACGGGCTTAAACGACCCCACCATTCCAAATCCAATAGCTACCCCCGATACCACTACGCAATACGTAGTAACTGCTACTTTCCCAAACAACTGCTCGGCCTCCGATACGATTACCGTTTATGTAGAGGCACCGCCAGCTATAAACTTACCTCCGGATACTAATTTTTGCAGTTTGCCGTTTAGTATGTTGTTGGGCAACCCCGGCGTATCAAACTATTATTACGAGTGGTCGCCAGCTACTGGGTTAAGCAACCCCAATATTGCCAACCCAACTGCAACTGTTAACCAAACCACTGTTTACACCCTAAAAGTTACCAACCAACAAGGGTGCAGCGATAGCAAAAGCATAACCTTAACCTACCAACCGCAAACCTACGATCTTGGCCCCGACACCTCGTTGTGTGGCCTAAAGAACTTTACCATAGTAACCCCCGGTTTATACGAGCAATATCTTTGGAGCGATGGCAGCACAGAGCCAAATTTGGTGGTAGCGCAAACAGGATTTTATGCCGTAACAGTAACCGACAAGCAAGGTTGCACTGCCTCAGACACCCTATTTGTTGAACTTAAAGACTCGCCCCTGAACGCCAGTTTTACAACCCCCGACGCCTTATGCCCCGGCGAAGAGTTGCAAATTAACTTTTCGGGTTATGCTCCTCCGGGCAGTATTTTTAGTTGGCAAACTTCGTGGGGGCAAACCTTAGAAGGCGAAGGACCATTTTTATTAACTATTCCGGACGAGGAATGGGCAAATAGCTCCGGACAAATTACCGTTACCCTAATTTTAACTCAAGCCGACTGCACAACATTCTTTGAAAAAAATATCACCTTATCTTCCTTAACCGTACAAACCATTGCCGACACTACTATAATACCGCCTGCACAAGTACTTTTAACCACCACTACCGTAAACACCCCACTTGCCGACACGCCAGTATTTACCTGGACAGCAAACGGCGAGCCCCTAATTTGCGACCCTAATTGCCAGGCACCAATTGTGCAACCCACCGAAACTACTACCTATATTGTTACAGCAACAAACGCCAATGGCTGTATAAGTGCTGATACTGTTTTGGTAAGCGTTGAACAAGCAATAAAAATAATGTTTCCATCGGCGTTTAGCCCAAATAACGATGGTTTGAGCGATGTGTTTGCGCCTAAAATCAATCATCCGGAGATTAAATTAACCTGGCAAGTTTATAATCGCTGGGGGCAGTTAGTATTTACATCAACGCCCAACGAACCTATACAAGGCTGGAACGGCCAATTGCCCAACGGCAACCAAGCACCGGCCGGTGTATATGTTTATTATGCTAACTATTTCAACAACATAAACGGCAGCGAGCAAATACTTAAAGGGAATTTAACCTTGCTCCGATAAAATTTGAAAAGCCACACCTAATTGTTGTTAAGTGTGGCTTTTTTTCTTGTTTTATTTGTTTGTACCCATTTGGTTTGGTGCGTTTAGTTTTTTTGTTGACCTAACTGATTTCTAAGTTGTTCGAAATAACGGGGTAGCGGCACACCTTGTATCTTGCTTTCTAAATAGTACATAAATTCAAAATAAGTAAGGGCTCTTTGTTCAGATGGTTCGGCCTGGAGGAGTGCTTTAAGTTCGTCATGCAGTTCTTTATACAAAGGAGTAGTTGGTTTAAAATCGGGTTGGTCAATTGCTTTCCGGATAAATTTAAGAATAAGTCCTTCGGTTTTAAATAATCGCTGCCGTCCTTGCAAAAAGCGGTAAGTCGAGCGGGCGGCATTTTCGAGCAGCAGGTCGTTGCCCAGCTCAAAATGAATAAGTAAAAATAGAATTTTGGCAAAAGCATAATTGTCGGCGGCTTCTTGTTCGGCTTGTTTGTCGTTAATTATTTCGAGGACGGCATCAAGCGCTTCGGGGTATTTGCCATTGTAAAAAAACACACAGGCAGCATTAAATCTAAACAAAATAGCCATAGAAGGCTGAAAATTATACTCATTTAACCGCGAAATTACCTCGGCGGCATAAGGCAGGGCCTTGTCCATTTCGTAGGTATTGACGTAACGCACCAATCTAAACTGGTAATACCTCGAAAAAGCTAAGCGTTGCAGTTTTTTGGGAAAAGGAACTTCGGCATGCTGCTGCTGTAAATTATGAAATTGCTCAATTAATACATCAAACTCGGCCAGTTGGCTGCCGTCTGATAGTAATGAAATCAGTACCGAGTCTAAACTAACAAAATAATCGGTAGGGCGTTGTTTTTGCTTGTTGGCATCGTTTAAAAACAAGTCGAGTCGCTGCCTGGCATGTTGATATACCAACTGGTGTTGCTGCTGCATATAATATGCCTGCATATAAATTTGGTGATAAAGCAATTGCGCGCCAAAACTAAGATTGGTTGGCGGTGCGCTTAATAAAGGATGATTTAATATAGTTGATAAGCGCGCTGTCATTTCTTCGTTGCGAAGGTGCAGACCTGTTTCTGCCTGCATCCGGAAAATTTCGTTGTTAAGGTCGTTTAAGGTCATTTCTTCGGCAAATTGCAAAGCATTTAAACGGGCTGCTGTTATTAACTCCGTCCGCTCGTCAATTTGTGTAACAGGTGTTTGTTTGTAAGCATCATATGATATTTGAGCGGCAAAGGGTTGCAAATCGCTTTCGAGTGCGGCTTTCCGGGCATTGTCGAGCTTTTTTACAGCGTGTTTACTTAGTTCGCGGCGTTCTAAGGCATTGGCTTGTAAAAACAAGGTTATCGTTTTTGTATAATTGCTGCGATTAGAGTCGTACTCGCAAAGACAGTCTAAAATAAGATTATATAAATAATTTTTTGCCACCGAGAATTGTTTGGCAAAATTTTGTTTGGCAAATTTTGTCAGCAATTTTGCTTCATCGTAGGCAGTTTGTTTATCAATAGCGTCAAAAAGTTGCAAATAAGGATTTTGTTTTGAATTTGCATCAAGGTTTGTTGTTTGGCTGCTTTGCTGTTTGTAGGCATATCGTTTAAAATAAGCTTTTTCGGCAGGTTCTAAGGCTTTTATTAGCTCAAACAGGTCGGTATTAATAATGGCCATAAAGTATTATAATTTAAAAGCTAAATACAATGATTATGTTTTATCCGGAAAGTGCTATTTTGATTCAAGTGTTTTATCAATACTTATTTTTCCGGAAATTGTTTAAATACGTTCAGATGGGCAGCATCTCCTTTCGCGTTTAACGAATTTCATACACCTTCTAATAAATTAGTTAAGGTCTCAAATTGGCTCTATAAGCTGTATCTTTGTGTTATTAATTAAAGTTTTTGAATAATTTTTTTTTATTTCTTGTTTCTTGTTTGCGCAAAATTAATTAATTAACTGTATTTTTTTTGTAAGCTTGCCCAATTGGCAACTGAAAACTAACCATCTTTAACATTGATTTTAAAACGGTTAAAATCAAGATAAATAAACCATAAAAATTTTATTTTATTTTTTGTGCATAGGTTTACTGCCGATTTACTGCAATGGTGGGCGCAAAACAAACGCAACCTGCCTTGGAAAAACACAACCGACCCTATTTAATATGGTTGTCGGAGGTAATTTTGCAACAAACCCGCGTTGAGCAGGGCTTACCATATTATTTGCGTTTTATTGAAGCCTGCCCCACCCTAACCCACTTGGCCAATATGCCCACCGATGCAGTAATGCGGCTTTGGGAGGGATTGGGTTATTATTCAAGGGCACGAAATTTACTGCAAACCGCGCGTATTATTGCCAACGAGTTGCAAGGAGTTTTTCCGGATACTTATGATGGCCTGCTGGCATTAAAAGGGATAGGTGCTTATACCGCCGCAGCTATTGCCTCGTTTGCTTATAATTTGCCCCACGCTGTTGTTGATGGCAATGTTTACCGGGTATTAGCGCGCTATTTGGGCATAGAAACCCCCATTGACAGTACAGTGGGCAAAAAACAATTTGCGCAGGCAGCCCAAATTTTATTAGAAGGTGCGCCGCCTGCACATTTTAACCAAGCTATTATGGATTTTGGTGCGCTGCAATGTGTGCCTTTAAATCCTAATTGCAACAACTGCCCTTTGCAAACGCATTGCCAAGCCTTTTTAACTAACCAAGTGAACAGGCTGCCAGTTAAAGCCAAAAAAATACAACGTACTGATAGGTTTTTTCATTATTTTGTCATGCAATATGACGATCAAACCCTTATACACAAACGAACAGGTAAAGATATTTGGCAAGATTTATGGCAGTTTCCGGTGGTTGAAACGCGGCAATTACATGATTTTACAAGTTTTACAGGCCATACCCAATTTCATCCGGAGTGGTTGCCAAACAATTTTTTGCAGTTAGTTCGGCAGGTATCGCCAATTTTTAGGCAACAACTAACACATCAAACGGTATTTGCCTGCTTTTACGAGTTGCCCCTGCACCCTCAAACGCATTTGCTGCCCGCCGATTGGCTAAAGATGCCTAATAATGAGCTAAGTCAGTATGCTTTTCCCAAAATAATTAACCTCTATTTAAGCCAACAACAGCAAGTTCAAAACGAACAAAAAAATAATGGCCAGCAAATACGGTTGTTATTTTAAATTTTTAGAATTTGTGCGCTTAGTGCGCTTAACGATTGTATATTATAAACAAAGTATTTCAGCGCAAAGTCCAGGTATATATTAAAGCCGGAGGCTGATTTTGCGCCTCATTTAACTCGGGCCACAACATGCGTATCAAGCCAAAACCATCGTAATAGTAGTGGTAAAAATTTTTTTCGTAGTTAGCAGGTGGCAGCCCTTTGTTCTTATAATTATATCCGGCAGGATTGGTTTTTAATTGGCTGCTATTAGTTACTACTTGTGCCTTATTATAAGTGTGCAATTCGTGGTAAAGGGTATCGCCGCGGAACGAAGAGCGCAATAATTTTTGTTGTAAGCTGTCGAATGGGGTGTAGGTGTAGGTTTGTATTGGGCCGGTAGTGCCGGTTTTCCGGATTATTTTGCCTTGCTTGTTGTAAGTAATTTCTTGTCGGTTTAGTAGTTGCCCATCTTGGTTGGTAAGTGTAGCGGTAGCGCGGCCTCCATTATGGCTATACACAAAAGTTTCGGTATTAATTTGCTGTGGGTTTTGGCTATTAGTGGTTTGTATAGTGGCTATTTGTGGTTTGTTGTAATTAGCCGACTGTCTGAAGTAGGTGTATTGGGTACAGCTAACTAAAATATTGCCAATATTATGGTACATGCTGCTAAGTTGAGGTGCCGAAGAAGCATTTTGTTGCACAACGTATTGATACCCCCACTCCATTAGCCATTGCCCATATTGATTGTAAGCGGTAAGGTATTGTAAATAGCCATCCGGATAGTAAGAATAATAATACACAACAGGTTGCCCGTCCATGCCAAGGGCCCAGTGGATATAAGGTTGGTTATTATCGTTAAGCCAATATACCTCTAAAAGCTGGCAGTCAGACACGTTAATATAATTGTTATAATTAAAATAATAATCTTGATGATGTTGTTGTTCTTCTTGCTGGCTATCCGCATTGTACTGGGGCGCACAGCTATAAACAGCCATATTGTTTACGCAAATACCACTTTGTGGATTAGGCAAAAAATAGGTATTTGGTATTGGATATTGGTTATACGCATAGGTAAAATAAGAACCATATCCGGAAATAAGCAGGAAAAAACACGTAAAAACGCATCTAAAATTTACTAATGCATCTCTTAAAAATTTGACCACAACCGATACTTGTTTCATAGAGCAAATTTACACAAGTTTTTTTTTGAAAATGAAAATACAATAACGTAACTTTGCCCGTTCGAATAAACCACCGACACTAAAAAATAAAAACAAACGGGGTGTAGCGCAGCTTGGTAGCGCGCTTCGTTCGGGACGAAGAGGTCGCTGGTTCAAATCCAGTCACCCCGACTTTTAAATGCTCGTTAAGTTAAGTAGTCTTAGCAAATAAAAGGCTGCTTTTTTTATTTTTTGCCCCCCTCAAGTGCGTTGCACGTCTATACACTTATAATTTTTTAAGAACGCTAAATTAACCAACCCAATTTATGTCCATAACGACAGAAAACTATGCCGAACGTTCGGTAAACATGCACCGCCAATACCACGGCAAAATTGAAGTAAGGAGCAAAATTCAAGTTAATACCTTAGACGATTTATCGTTAGCTTATACGCCCGGTGTAGCCGAGCCTTGCTTGCGCATTCAGCAAAACCCTAACCTCGCCAAAGAGCTAACTATTAAATACAATACGGTTGCCGTTGTTACCGATGGGTCGGCGGTGCTGGGCTTGGGCAATATTGGCGCCTTAGGTGCCATACCCGTTATGGAAGGCAAAGCTTTACTGTTTAAAAAGTTTGCCAATATTGATGCTTTTCCGATTTGTTTGCAGGTTAGCGACCCCAAAAACCCAAATCCGGATGAAATAATAAAAGCTGTTCGAATGATAGCTCCGGTTTTTGGCGGCATCAACTTAGAAGATATAGCCGCACCAAACTGTTTTGTAATTGAAGATGCCCTACAAGACCTGGGCATCCCGGTTTTCCATGACGACCAACACGGAACAGCCATTGTGCAGTTGGCAGCACTAATAAACGCCCTTAAAGTTACCAACAAACAAATGCAAGATATACGTGTTGTAATATGCGGCGCGGGTGCCGCCGGCGTGGCTATTGCCAAAATGCTGTCGTGCCAGGGTTATTCGGGGTCTGCATGTACACCCGTTAAAGATATTATTGTTTGCGACAGTCAAGGTATTATTGGCCCCAAAAGACGCGGCTTAAATTGGGTAAAGCAAGATTTGTTAAACTATACCAATTTACAAAGGTTTGATGGCGATTTGCGTCTTGCCCTAAGATATGCCGATGTGTTTATTGGAGTAAGCGGCCCCGGATTATTACAAAGCGAAGATATTAGAACCATGGCACCAAACCCTATAGTGTTTGCTTTGGCCAACCCCACCCCCGAAATATTGCCTGCCGATGCTTTTGCAGGTGGCGCAGCCGTAGTCGGTACAGGGCGAAGCGATTTTCCAAACCAGATAAACAATGTATTAGCTTTTCCGGCTATTTTTAGGGGTGCTTTAGATGGTGGCGCAACGCATATAACGCCCGCCATGAAATTAGCTGCCGCTTATGCCTTGGCTAACTGCATACCCAACCCCACCGCCGACCGTATTTTGCCCTCCACTTTAGATACTACTGTTGCACCAATTGTTGCTAAGGCCGTACAAGCAGCTATTTGATAAATTAGTTTTAAACAACAAGCTCAAAATATGGTATCTATTGAAACCTTCCGGAAATTAGCACTATCATTTCCGGAAACAACAGAAGAGCCACATTTCGAGAAAACTTCGTTTAGGGTAAAAAAGAAAATATTTGCCACCTGCGATGCTACTAATAAAATAGCATGTCTTAAACTATCAGAGATTTGCCAAAACGTTTTTTCGATGGCAGATAAAACAAATGTTTATGCCGTAAACAATAAGTGGGGTAAACAAGGCTGGACTTTAATAGCCCTGCAAAACGTACAAGAAGATTTGTTTGCAGAAGCCTTAACCGTTGCCTTTTGCGAGGTTGCGCCTAAAAAATTAGCTGAATTAGTTCGGCGAACAAGTAACGAGAAATAAATTTGCAATTACAATGCCTGCCTAATAAGGTCTAAACTTTCGGGGTTTGCCCAGTTGCGCCCACCTAACTGGCTGTGTATTACCTTGCCTTCTTTGTTTATAATATAAGTTTGCGGAATACTAAAAATGCCCAGCATCTTAAAATTATTATCACTTTTCAGGTAGGTAAACCCATATTTTTTTTGGTTTTTATATTGGGCTATGGTTGTTGTGTCTTCTTCTGATATTGTTAAAAATACAACGCCTTCTTTTTCAAGTGCTAAGCGTGCTTGTTCTAAAAAAGGTTTCTCCTGAAGGCATGGGCCGCACCAGGTAGCCCAAAAATTAGCCACTATGGTTTTACCTTTAAGGGTATCCCAATTTACGAGTTCTCCGTTTAGTGTGTATAAGTTAAGTTTTTGCAAGGCAATACCTTGCCTATTACATCCCACAAACAAACAATAAACCATAGCAGCAATAAAAAGCACTGCTACGGCATTAAAAATGACAGTGTATTTATTCATTATGTATATTTCGCAAATGCTTTGTTTGCACAAACACCATGCTTTTACCTTTTTTTAGTGTTTTACAATTTAACAAAGACAAAACCATAGCCGCTTGGCGACAATTTACAAATATAAGCACCGGCAGGCAGCCATCCGGCATTAATATTAAAAATATTAAGTCCCGGAACGATATTTACATTCAAATTATAAATGGCCGTTCCTGAGTCTGCACTAAAAAATTGTATGGTGGCCGAAAATGATTCATTTGCACAAACATACACCGATAAAAGATTAATAACCGGATTAGGGTTGCCATAGAAGCAATCAATCCATGTTTCAATGAGCAATTCATCAATAGCGGTGGTGTTGGTAGCATTTACGTGGTTGTTATTTACTTCAAAGTCTATGTTTTGGGGGTTAGGGGTGTCGGCGCTAAGGCTAATTGCTTGTTTGTCTGATGTTTTGTTTAGTACATCGGTGGTTATATAATAGTTGCCATAGGGTAAATTTTCGAACTGGTAATTACCAATAGCATTTGTAAGGGTTTGGGCTATGGGTGTTTGGTTCTCGTTAAGTAAAATAACACTAATATTAGAGGATGGGTTGCCACCAGTTTGTTTGCCCGCGCCGTCGGCAATATAGCCACCAATAAAGGCAGGGCCGCCGGGGTTTTCTCCGGGAATTAAATTAAATGTAATATTTTGGGTTTCTCCTTTTTTTACTTCAATGGGTGTGGCTTCGCTCCAGTTTGCTACCGATGCGTAATAAGTTGGGAGGTAGTTGTCGTAATCTTTTGAAGCGGGGTTAAGCCCTGCTTTAATTAGGTAAAATCCGGGGGTAATGTTTTCAAAGCAAAATTTGCCCATATTTAGGCTGTCGTTATCAATAAAGGTGCTGTCTATGGCTATTAAGGTTTCCTCAATTGGGTCGTGGTATATTAAATAAACAGTCGCATCAAAGTCAAAAATAAGATCGGCGGCAGTAATTATACCACAAAGCGAGCCGGTATTGCTAAGATTAATGGTGTTGCAAATGGTATTGGTGCATCCGGATTTGGTAGTAATGGTTAAGCAAACATCATAAAATCCATTGGCAGTAAAAACATGCTCCGGATTTTGTTCGTTGCTGGCTGTGCCGTCTCCAAACGTCCAAGTCCAGTTTGTAATAATATCATCTATTCCATCGGTTTTAGAGGCATCTGTAAATTTAACGGTTAGGTCTCCGGAGGCATTATAAGTGTATTTAGCCAAGCATATATTTTCATTATCAATAACTGTTATTGTTTGGCAGGTGTAACTGCTACAACCCATACTATTGGCAATAGTTAGGCAAACATAATAAGTGCCGGCCATGGTGTAAACATGCTGTACGTTTGCACCTGTACCCACAGTTCCATCGCCAAAGCTCCAACTCCAAGTATCGGCTGTTCCTGAAGAAGCATCGTCAAAATAAAACACGAGGGGGGTTAAGCTATCGGCTACGGCATTAAATTTAGCCTCGCAGTTAGCGCTATTTATTACCGTAATATTATAACATGACTGTTGTTTACAGCCTTTTGTGGTGGTAATAGTTAAACAAACGTTAAAACTGCCCTCGTTTTTAAACGTGTGTGTGGGGTTAGGGAGGATGCTGGTAGTGCCGTCGTCAAAATCCCAAAGTGTTAGTAATAGTTCGCCTTCGTTTACTATGGAGTTATTGGTAAAACTTACGGTTAAGTCGGTGTCGGTGTAGGTAAATTTAGCCTCGCAGCTAAGCGGTTCGCCAACCAAAACCAAGCTATCGCAAAAGGTGCAAGTACCACCTAAATTAGTAGTTGTGGTTAGGCAAACTAAATAAGTGCCGGGATTAGCGTAATTATGAGCCGTGTTAAAACTGTTATTGGCTGTGCCATCGCCAAACGACCACATACTTTGTATAATTTTGTCGGCGGGGTTAATTACTTGGCTGGTATTTATAAACTTTGCCAATAAGGGCTCGTCTGGGTCGGGCAATAAAATGTCAAAACTTGCTACGCACATTTGTGCTTGTGCTGGTAAAAAGTTGCCGGCGAGGGCAAAAACCACAAACAAAAAAACTGCTATTGTTTGTAAAAACTTAGACATACGAAAAAACATTTAATAAAACTATATCCGGCACACATAATATAAGGTGTATGCAAAATTAGTTCTTTCTTCTATATTGTCCAAAAAAACAGGGAACAATTACACGCTAGAAATAAAAAAATGCAAGGACTACTACGGTTTTTTGTAAAAGACTATAGTTTCATTTGCTTTTACTGCTTTAAGTATATAATAGCCAGGTGGAAGTTCGTTTAGTATTAGCTGTATAAGGTTAGTTCCTTCGGAAAGTTTTACCTCTATTGATAAAAATAGTTGACCATATACATCTGATATTTGAATAGTTTCGGTGTATGTTTTTAAAGCACAAATTTCAACAATGGCTAAATCTTCAACTGGGTTTGGGCTAATCCGGAGGCAATCTATCCATGTTTCAATAAGATATTCGTCTATTTTTGCTTGTTGGTTAAATGTATTATTGCCAAGCCATACTTGGTTATTTTTAATTAAATAGTTGGTATTTATTGAAGTGGTTGTTACTTGATTGTTGTTGCTTAATACGGCAGTGCTTGAATTTTGCGCAGGCAAAACCACACAAAAACCCACCAACCATATAATGGCAAAACTAATTTTAAAAAACCGATTAAATAAGATGTGCTTTAATATAGATGTCATTTTCCTTTTTTAAAAGTTAAGTGGTGCAATTTAAATTACCATTGTTTTGCTTTTATAACTTTGGTAGCTGCACTTAGGGTAACGATAGTTTATTTGCAAAGTTACGGCAAATTAAACCACATAATTTAATAATTAAACGTGTTTGACAATTATAAGACATCCGGTTATTTTTAAGCAATTTGAGGTTTACAAAAGAAGTTAGCAGTAAAAGTACTAATTGTTTGTATCTTTGTATATCGAATAAAAAAAACAAAAAATATTGTTTGGACGTAGCAACATGACAAGCCAAAAAACAAAAAATATTCGCCGATGGGTTATTCAAGGGTTTATAATTATCATTGCCATGCTTTTGTCAATAAGGTTATTTACTATGCAAGTACTTGACCCAAAATACAAAACTTTGGCCAAAAATAATATTGTTCGCGAGCGCATTATAAACCCCTCAAGAGGATTAATTGCCGATAGGGAAGGCAGACTTTTGATTAAAAACGAAGTAGTTTATGACTTAATGATTACCATGAAACAGGTAGCCGATTTTGACACCTTTAAGTTTTGTAAACTGCTAAATATAACCAAACAAGAACTAATATTGCGCAGCGATAAAATGCGCAAAACAAAAGGATACTCGCCCAATACACCGCAAGTATTATTAAAACTTATTTCGGACGCACAGTATAACAGTTTTCAAGAATACTTATACCAATTTAGAGGTATTACCGTACAAAGACGCACAATACGCAGCTACCCCTACAACAGCGCTGCCCATATTTTAGGCTATATTGGCGAAGTTACACAAGACCAATTAGACACCTCAACTTATTATAAACCCGGCGATTATATAGGGCAAAGCGGAATTGAACTTAGCTACGAAAAAGAACTCCGAGGGCAAAAAGGCATTCACTTATCGGTTGTAGATGTACATAACCGCGAAATTGGCAGCTATTTAAATGGTGAATACGACCAACACGCAAAACCCGGAAAAGACCTGCAACTAACCATTGATATTGATTTGCAACAGTATGCCGAACTACTAATGCAAAACAAACGCGGCAGCGTAGTGGCTATTGAACCCAAAACCGGAGAGGTTTTAGCTTTAGTAAGCAGCCCAACTTATAACCCAAACCTGTTAACTGGCAAAGCGCGAGGTGCCGGATTTAAACTATTAGCCTCAGACAGTATAAAACCATTGTTTAACCGCGCTTTAATGGCAAAATATCCGCCAGGCTCAACATGTAAACCTGTAATGGCACTAATTGCCATGAACGAAAAAAGTGATATCGCCCAACTATTATTTTGGTTGTAATGGCGGCTACAAACTAAGCAAACGCCGCCGGGTAAAATGCCACGGACATGCACCTTGCTATAATGTAGCTCACGCCATTATGAACTCGTGCAACACCTATTTTTGCCAAATCTATAAACTAACACTCGACCAAGAAAGGTTTGATAATGTTGGCGAGGGGCTACTGAATTGGGATGCCTACCTCAATAATTTTGGTATAGGCTGCGACCCAAAAATAGACCTCCCTGCGGCCAGCGATGGATTTGTACCTAAACCCGATTATTACAACAATATGTATGGTAAAGGCAAATGGATTGCCAACACTATAATTTCAATGGGTATAGGGCAAGGCGAGTTAGGCACAAGCCCCTTACAAATGGCCAACGCTACCGCCATTATTGCCGGACGAGGCATTTTTAAATATCCACATATAGCACGCCCAAACCCCGCCGACTTAAATAACA
The DNA here is from genome assembly GCA_016706405.1 of Sphingobacteriales bacterium. Taxonomy (NCBI): domain Bacteria; kingdom Pseudomonadati; phylum Bacteroidota; class Sphingobacteriia; order Sphingobacteriales; species Sphingobacteriales bacterium. The sequence goes on along the minus strand of JADJJT010000002.1, from coordinate 58,796 downwards.
CCTATAATAAAACACATCGCCTTAAAATAGACGACCAATATTTTGAATCAATTACCAATGGCATGGAAAAGGTAATGACGCAAGGTACAGCAAAAAACGCATACACCCCCTATTTAGAAGTATGCGGTAAAACAGGAACAGCACAAAACCCACACGGAAAAGACCACTCGCTTTTTGTTGGATTTGCCCCAAAAAATAACCCAAAAATTGCCATATCGGTAATAGTTGAAAACGGAGGCTGGGGTGCCGATTACGGCGCAGTAATTGGTAGCTTAGTTATGGATAAATATATAAACGATACCATAATGGGCGGCCACAGACGCTACTTAGAGAATAAAATGATTAAAACAGACTTAATTTACAACCGGCGCTCAAGTTTTGATTACAGCTCGTGGGACGATATGGCGCTGATTTCAGATTATGCTAATTCATCTCCGTCAGTTAAATTTGAAATTTCGGATGATGTGCAGCAAGAAGATTATGACCTGATACGCGAAGAATTAGGCGACCCCATCGAAGAAATTCCGGAAAATACACCCGACAATAACGAGTCGCAGCCCGCTTCTCCTCCACCATCTGCGCCACCAACAACGCCCCAACCGGCAAACGATAAAAAACAAGGCAATATTGGTGGTGGTACTGAATTTTAAGACTTCCTATTAATGATTTTTTGAGGTAAAACTTAAAGATATTACAATGTATAATGTGCCAAGAGACTTTGGATTGCCACCATTGTTTTTCCGGATTTTATTTATTTTCTCCGGATTTTTTTATTTGTTGTTAGCTGATAGTTATTTTATTCTCAAGGCGGCAAATCCAATTTCAACCCTAAATTTTGCATCCAAATTTGCCCTGCCCGATACTATCCGCAGTAGCAAAAAATCAACAAAAGAGGAAGGAGTTTTTTTAGCCAGCTTATCGCCGGCCATGCTGCGGCGGGGGCAAACCGAGGGCGTGCTGTATCACGCTTTAACAACACAGTTGTACGGCAACTATAACACCAACGATACCACTTTCAGGTTTAGTCAGCTTAGCCAAATTGGGCAAGTAAATATTGGTATTTTTCGTTCGGGGCAGTTAAATTTAGGACTTACCGCCATGTATAACCATTATTTTACAAGTTCTGACATCAAAAAATCGGTGTTTGCCTTATTTGGTGGCGACTCACAAACCGCTAATCTAACCAGCGTGCCCATGCTGGCATTTAATACAAGGGTTATGCCCCTGCCTAACCTGCCCGAGCTAAGTTTGCAAGTACAGGCTTTGCTGCCCGGCTTAGCCAATACCGCTACCCGCAGCGCTACCAATACCGAACGGCTTTATACAACCATTAATGCTACATTTTACCAACAATTTAAACCTTGGATCATGTTGTTTGCGCAAGCAGGTTTAGGCAAACAATGGCAAAATAATTTGCGTAAACAAACAAGTTTTGCCCTTCCGGCTGCGTTGTACACTGTTTTTACCCTAAAACAGCAGCGCTGGTACGCCTACCTTGGCGCACAATATACCGCCCGCTACGATAAAAGTACAACCGGATGGTTTTTACTAAGCCGTCAATTAAGCCTGTCGCCGGGTTTGCAGTATAAAAATAAACGCTGGTTGTTGTTTTGTCAATTCGATAAACCCCTGCAACAAGAACTCAGCAGCCAAAGTATTAGGGCTTTAAAAAATAGTTATTGGATGGCAGGGCTTGGCTTACGTGTTTTGTTTTAATATCCTTATTGTTTTTTTTTGTAAAATGCTTTATACGAGAAGATTTTTACTCAAAACTAAAGAAATAAGCAAACAAACTGCCAAGCTATCTTATAAATTTGAATATTTTTTACCTTATCCGGAAACTTTTTTATTATTAGTGTTGTTTTTACACTAACGTAAATTTAATTCTAATTAAATTCCCTGTTTATTCTATTCCTAATAAATTAAAGCAAATTAAAAGCCTGTCCAAAACAAAAAAATGAAAATAGCCATTGCCCAGCAAAACTATCATATTGGCAATTTTGAAGCCAATTTCGCCAAAATACAACAAGGTATGGAACAAGCACAAGCACAAGGTGCAGATGTAGTAGTTTTTACTGAACTCTGCGTTTGTGGCTACCCTGCCAACGATTTTTTAGACTTTCGCGATTTTGTGAGCCAGTGCTATCAGGTTGTTGAGCGTGTAAAAACCGAAACACAACGCCTTGGTATTGCTGCCGTAATTGGCTCGCCTACGCGCAACCCAAATATACAAGGCAAAGACCTGTTTAACTCGGCTTTATTTATTGCCAACGGCCAAATACTGCATACCTCAAACAAAACTCTTTTGCCCAACTACGATGTTTTTGATGAGTACCGTTATTTTGAGCCCGGACGCACCTTTGATACGTTTGAGTTTATGGGCTACCGAATTGCCATGGTAATTTGTGAAGATATTTGGAACTTAGGCAATGAAAACCCTATGTACACCATTTGCCCACTTGACGAACTAAAAGCACAAAACCCCGATTTTATTATCAATGTATCGGCATCGCCCTTTACCTATACCCACGCCCACGAACGCTTACATACTATCAGGGCAAACGTGCAGTGCTACCAACTACCCATGATTTACGCCAATTGCACTGGTGCACAAACAAATTTAATTTTCGACGGCGGCTCTATTGTAATGAATTACAAAGGACAGGTGATTGATGAAATGCCCTTTTTTGAAGAATGTGTGCGCACATACGAGTTAGCCCCCTTGCTTAACCCAGCAGTTTCGACAATTTTGCCTACGTCAAATCATCAATATCCGGATGAGAACCAAACAAAAACCAACAACGAACAACCTAAAGAAAAATACGAACTTATTTACCGCGCTTTAATTACGGGTATTTCTAATTATTTTGGCAAAATGGGTTTTCAAAAGGCCATTTTAGGGCTGTCGGGGGGGCTTGACTCAGCACTTGTTGCCGTATTGGCCTCGCACGCACTTGGCCCCCAAAATGTAAGGCTTGTATTAATGCCATCGGCTTTTAGCAGCGACCACTCTATTAATGACGGCCTTCAGTTGGCAAAAAACTTAGGCTGCCCTCACGATATTTTGCCTATTCAGCCGGTATTTGAGGCTTTTTTAGCTGCCTTAGAAAAGCCATTTTTAAACACTTCTTTTAACGTAGCCGAAGAAAACTTGCAAGCGCGAATTAGAGCTAACTATTTAATGGGTTTGGCAAATAAATTTGGTTATATTTTACTTAACACCAGCAATAAAAGTGAGGCTGCCGTGGGCTATGGCACACTTTATGGCGATATGTGCGGTGGTATATCTGTTATTGGCGATTTGTATAAAACAGAGGCTTACGAGCTTTGCTCCTTCATTAACCGGATGTTTGGAAACCCAATTCCGGAAAATATTATAACTAAAATCCCCAGTGCCGAGCTGCGCCCCGGCCAAAAAGACAGCGACTCGTTGCCACCATACCCCACCCTCGATGCAATCTTATACCAGTATATTGAGCAACACAAAGGACCCGATGAAATTATAGCACAAGGCTATGATGCCGCCTTAGTTACAAGGGTGCTGCGCATGGTAAACCAAAACGAGTGGAAACGCTACCAAACCCCACCTATGCTGCGTATATCGGGCAAGGCGTTTGGCTCGGGCAGGCGCTTACCTATTGTAGGTAAATATTTGGGTTAAGTTAAGAAGATTGTAAATAGAACCTGAACAACAAACTATACAAAGAAGGTAAATCAGTATTCTATCTTGCAAACATGGAATACTAATAAAAATAAAAATCCGGATGGGGCGTAAAACATACTTACCTCATCCGGATTTTTTCTTCAGCCTATGTTTATTATAGTAACTCGTTTTTTATTTCGTTTACTTAATAAAACAAGGCAGGTGTATTATTTATTGGCTACTCGACAACCAATTTTTGGGTGCGCGATACGTTGCCGTTGGTAATTGTTACCATGTAAACACCTTGCGCAAAGTGTGCTACATCAAGGGTATGTTTGTAGGTATTGGCTGCTACCGAGCTATTGGCGTAAACCTCGCGGCCTAAAAGGTCGTAAACCGAAAGGTTAATATTTTGCTGACCAATAAAATTAGCATCAATTATTACTTTGTCGGTTGCTGGGTTGGGCTGTACACCTATGTTTAACATATTTGCGCCTGGGTTGTCAATGCCAACCGTTACCGCTTCAATGGTAAAGGTTTTTTGGCGCACGCAGCCTTTGTCGTCGGTAACTTCAAGGGTAACCTGGTAGGTGCCAGGATCGCTGTAAACAGTAAGCGGGTTGGCTTTGCCTATAGATACTTTGCCGTTTCCAAAATCCCAGAACCAATCTTTAGCACCCACTGTTTTGTCCACAAACTGGCAGGGTTTGCCTTTTTCGGGGAACATGGGCAAATCAACCTGAATATACAGTACGTTTTCGAGGGTCATGGTTTTATTACCTTCGGTAGCGCCTTTAATATTTTTGGCGTTTAGCGATACGGTGTAATCGCCGCTTTGTTCGTATTGGTGAAGGGGGTTTTGCTCGGTGCTGGTATTGCCGTCGCCAAAGTTCCAGCTCCATTCGTTGGGGTAGTTGGTACTAAGGTCGGTAAACTGCACTTCGCCTTCACATTCGCTGGTAACCTCATGTTTAAAATCAATAACAGGGGGGGCAGCAATAAGTATGCAGTCCCAGTGGGCTACAAACCCGCTTGAGAAGCCATCGCCAGAACTATTTGTTAATTTCATGGTTAAAGCACCGGTGGTCGCCTTTATGGCTGCCGGCGGGTTGGTTTGGTCGTATTGGCCAATAAATGGGCTATTGGTATTGGGGCCATCCCAAAAACTCATGGTAAATCCCCACGACGGTGCTTGGAACTCGGTAAAGGTAAGCACCACTTCTATTGCGCCAGGAGGGGCAATGGTGGTAATAGATTCAGTTACGGTAGGCAAAGTGCCTTTGCATCCGGGGTCGTATAAAACACCGTGGCAGGCTTGCATGAGTACTTCTCCGGTGGTAGGCATACAAACCGTATCGCAATACTCGTAGCTGTAATTTACTTCAATAAAATTGTTTACCGTTTTTGTATCGCTGCCGATATCGTTGGTTGCGGTAAGGCTTACGTTATAAAATCCTTCTTTTTCGTACTGGTGGTCGGGGTTTTGTTTGCTGCTGGTATTGCCATCGCCAAAATCCCACTCCCACGAAGTTGGAAAGTTTAATGATTTGTCTTTAAAGAATACTTTTCCATCGCAACTTACTTGGTTGGCCGAGAAATTGGCTTGTGGAAAAGCTTCAACAGTTAAGGTTATGGGTAAGAAAATAACGGGCTTGTCGGGTTCGTTGGTTAAAAACGGCATACTGTATTTATAAACGCCGGCAAGCATATTATCGGCATTTATTAGCAGGTCAAAACTAAAAGATTTACTCATCTCTACAGTGCCACCGGTAGATGAGGGTATTACCCATTTGGGTAAACCTCCACTGGCATAGGCAACGCTATTGCCAACCAAAGCAGTTACATCGGGGTTGGTTTGATACAGGTCGTGTGCAAGATACACCACACGGCCAGCACCTACGGTAGTTACACCATAAGCCATTGAACCAGGCGTTACTGGGTCTTCAGCCAATATGTCAATACCGGTGGTATTAGATAACACCCAGCCATACGTGTTGCTTGGGGGTACAATAGAAGCAGAAACTCCTTCCAAAATTGGGTGATCGGGTATTTTAGGAGTAATGGCTGTATATATATAAGTGGTATATGAAACTGGGAACAGTCCATACTCGGTCATACATACTGAACTAGTATTGCCAAGTATTAAAATGCCGCCACCTTTATTGGTAAAGTCTTTTAATGCCATACTCATATCACTAAAACTGCTTTTATCCATATTCCAATCGTATTGGTTGTAAATAACGGCTAAGTTTGTGTTTTCAAGTTTTTTAGCCAAATCACCCGGAACAAATTTTTCGTAATAGGTCAAATTGTAATTGCCTGCTCCTAATTTGGCATCGAGGGCAGTTTTCAGGTTGGCATCGTAATAGGTTTTGTACCATGTGTCGGCACCGTAGCTAAGGACGGTAATATTGAGTTTATTGCTGCCGCCAGGTAAACCCCATGTAAGAGGGCCTTCGCCACTATTGGTAATGGTAATTTTGAAGGTTTCTTCATCTCCGGCCAATAGCGTTACATCAATTTTGGCAGGGTCAATAGTTGTTTCGGGTGCGCCTACCCCTGCGGCGGTTACATCAATGATGGCATCGCCAACATTGTTTTTAAACGTAAATTTGCCACCGTAATTTAAAACTGATTTAGGCGCGAAGGTTACCTTAATCTTTTTCGATTTTTTAGGTTTTACTTCAAGCGGTGCATTGGTGCTAAAGGTAAATGCTTCGGGAAAGGCGTTTTGAATCTCGCTGATATTTAAAACATCTGTTCCGGAATTAGTTACCGTAAATTCAAATTCTTTGGTGTTGCCTATAATGATATTGCCAAAATCGAGTTTGGCAGGTGCGATGTCTATTTTTGCCACGCCCGTAACTATCATTGTAATAGGGACAATCACTTCGGGTTTAAGCGGGTCGTTCGAATTAAACACCAAGTTTGTTTTGTAGGTGCCGCCCAATAAAGATCCGGAGTTAAAATTGAGGTAAATGGTTTCGGAGCCATTTGGGAACGACATATTGGGATTAGCTTTGGGGGTATAATCCAACCAGGTTGGGTTTTGTTTTTCGTTAAAACCAAACTTAATACCGTTGGCCAACATTTGTGCGCTTGTGCCGTTTACATTTGGCTGCGTAGTGTATATGGCCGAGTAAATAATGGTGCCCAAGCCTTGTTTTCTGTAGGCAAGTACGCTATTGGGGTCTTGTTTGTAGATATTAACTATGTCGCCATTGGTAATACTCATCGAGTAGGGGTACTCAATATTGGGGTCTATTGATTTGGGCAGGTTGGCAGCAAGGGGGTGGGTCTCGTTCTCAAGTTTTACGGGTTGACCATTGTTCCATGCCATATATCCGGTAAAAAAGCCCGAATTTATCGAAATGCTGTTCATGTCGGCTATAAAAAATAAGGCTCCGCCATCTTCAACAAAGGTTTTGAGCACCTCGCCAAAATCGGCGGGGTAATTTTGGTAAACAGGATAAACAGTAACAGCTGGTATTATCAACACGTCATAGTCGGCAAGGGCAATATCTAATTCTCCGGCGGTGGTGTATTCTTTTACAGTCAGTTCGTAGTCAACATCCATTTTGTTTTTAATGGCCTCTTCGGTATATTGCCAATAATAAATATCGCTGCCATAGGTGTTCATTAACACGCGGATTTTGCCATCTACTGCCTTTGTTTTTGTGGTGTAGCTCATGGGGCCTTCGCCCGTATTGGTTACGACCAACTCTTTATTAACTGTTTCGCCTGTTTTAAGCGAAACGGTAATTTCTGATGGGGCAACATTAAATGTAGGCGCACCCAATCCTTCGCCTTTTAAGGTAATGGTAAATTTACCTACATTGGTATTAAGCGTAAGCGAAGCATCGTATAGTTTAATGGCATCGGGGGCAAATGTAATGGTTACGTTTTTATCGGTATAGCCGTATAACGAAAACTTAGGAGCATCTACACTAAAAGCAGGGTCGCTCGAAGTTATGCTGGCAACATGCAACGAGTCGGTTCCGGTATTACTAACAGTTAAAGTGGCTTGGTTGGTTAAGCCAATCATCCACGAACCCAAATCGAACGAAAGTTTGTTTACAGCCATGCTTGGCGTTCCAGTTACGGTCAAGGTGCAGGGGATTACTACATCGGCTCCGGCAGTATTTTTTATAACTAAGTCGCGTTTAAAAACACCTCCGTATAATTTCTTTGCATTAAACTCAACCGTGTATGTTTTGCTTTCGCCGGGTTTAATTACATCGCTTAGGCTATTAATAAACAACCAGTCGTTGGTTGCCGTGTTAGAGGTGCGCAAAGCATTTGTTAACAACTTTTTATTGTCGGCGGTACTGTTAAAATACGAGTGCCCAATGTATATAGAGCGACCTAAACCAATGGGACGATAGCATATTACATCGTATATATCAATATCGTCAACCTCGGCTAACCGGATAATGTCGGGGTTGGTAAAATTATAGAAAAAGGTAGGTTGTTTGGCTTCGTATTTCTCAACATTAATACCATCTAAAAGTGGGTCAGAGGTATTACTCATATTTAATTTGCCCGACCCATACTTATAATAATTACCCGAAAACAAACCAGTGCCCAAAATACAACCATCGTTATTGGTGCCAAGTAAAATAATAGTGCCGCCTTGTTGGGCAAAATTGTCCAAAACTGGGGCAAAAGACGCAAAAGCTGCAGCATTACATTCTTCTTGGGTTGGTATAAGCAAGACGTCTTTATTTTTAAGGGCAGTGGCCAACTCTGTTGCATCGTAAGTAGTTAGCTCGGTCATACTTTTAGGGTCAAGCGCCTCGGGGTAGTAGGCTTTAATGGCCGCTATGGTTTTGTCGTACTCTTGGTCTTTTTTCAAATCAACCCCATTTACTAACATTAAGGTTTTTAAGTTTTTAGCCCCTACATCGCTAATATTTTCCATATCTACCCAAAGGTCGCCTGCCCCTGTATTGGTTATGGTAAACTGCACTTCGGTCGAGTCGCCATGTTCAAGGGTAGCGCTTAGCTCGGTTTTATCTAAGCTAACAGCGCCGGGTTGCAAAACATTAATATTTTTGGCCTCGGTGTAAGTCTCTCCTTTACAATCTGTAATGGTTAATATAACAGTATAAGTGCCGGCGGCGGTATAGCTGTGCGCAGGCGAGGCTTCGGTGCTGGTAGCGCCATCGCCAAAGTCCCAAGCATAGGTTTCGGCACCTACTGATAAGCTTTTAAACTGAACAGGGTAAAAAGGTGGCAAATCAACGCCGTCGTTGGTAATACTAAAATCGGATAAGGGCGTACCACAGGGGCAGGATTTCCATGCACCCTCGAAGCCCTTGCCAGCATCGTAGGCACTAACAGAAATAGACATGATACCACTGCTGGCTACAATTTCCTGGCCAATAGTGGGTGGGGTGCTTCCCGAAAATTGGGCAATATACGTACCGTTATCATAAAAGGTAATATAGTCGAAATCTCCCAAATCGAACATAGAAAACACAAAAGACAAGGGTACACTGCCGTTATTGGGGTAAATCCACAGAGTGCCGCTGGTATAGCCCTCGTATGGCTTTAAAGTAAGCGTACTGCTACAATCGTCTTGGGCATAAACAACTTCTCCTTTGGTCGGAAAAAAGTATTGTGCCTGTAACGTGGTGGTGAGCAAAGCGCTAAAAAATACTGCTAATAGCAAGAATAAATAATTTTTCATAAATATATTTTTGTATTATAAAATTATATTAATAAACTGTTTGTTTGAATTTATGTACAAATATCGGTTTTTTTTGCTAAAAAATTATAAAATGTTATTGTTTAATTAACGTGTTTCGTATAGTTTAACCTATTTTTATAGTTCTTAGGTTGCTTTTATTTAGTAATAAGTTGTTTTTATGCAGTAATTATGACACATTTTAGATTGTCTTATTAAAAAAATATCCGTATGTTTTTGATGAAAGTTTTGGGGCGTCCTCTTTAAGTAACTCGCCAAAGAAATGCAACAATCAAGAATGATTAGTATTATTCTCGAATCTCTTATGGATGAAGAATGACTACTGGGCAGACTTGGTATCCGGAGTTGGTTTTTATGTGTAAATAATACATTCCGGATAAAAAACTTGTGGTTGAGATAGTAAAATCAGTTAAATCAAATTTTAAATCAGGCTGTTGTATTTGCCAAACTATTTGTCCGCCGCTGTTCAGCAGTTGAATTTGCTTAATATTGTTAATTACTGCTGTATTGGTAGCCTTAATGGTAATATTTGTATTAGCCAAAGTAGGTGTTATGGTAAAGTTTAGATTGTTGTTATTTGGGGGCAAAATTGGGGCAGACAATGCAATTGCCAGGCCGTTTATTATTTGCGTGGCAATGGTATCGGACTGGGCATTTAGCAGGGTTACTTTTTCAATAATCAGTTCAAAAGGAATATTTTCGGTTGTCTGTTTGCCGCTACCTATAATTACATCTTCCATAATAAAGTTTAGGGTGGCAATTCGGCCGTTACTGCTTATATTTGTTTTAGTGGGCCGCACTAAGGCAATATCCAAGTATCCGTCGTTGTCGTTGTGCATTAGGTTTAGCAAATTGGCGGTATCGGCACTTAGCCACGAGTCTGTGTAGTTAAGTTCGAAGGATTTTGGTTTTATTAAATTTTTAGGATACGCTATTTGCAAAGCAATTCCATATACGTCAAGTGCGGGTTGATTTATGGTGCCCAACAAAATTTCGGCCTTAACAGTTTGTTTGGCAATTAAAGTATCGGCGTTAATGGCTAATTGTAAGGGTATGCCAGCTTGTTCGCTTGTACTTTTGTTGCCTTTAAAGTGTTGTTTGCCATAGTTGTAGGCAATGGTGGCAACATCGTTAAGGTCAATAGTGCCGTCGCCGTTGCAGTCAACGTATTTAAAGTCAAGTTTGCAGTTAACACACTCTTTGCCCCAAACAGGCATATTAACAGGAACCCAGTTGTAATTGTAGGTATTAGTGGGGGTAGTTGTTTCGTTATAATGCAAGCCAATAGCTAAAACATCCCACACGTTGGCTGTGCCGTCATTATTGGCATCTCCGGGCCAAACGCAGTCAAGGCAAGTATAGATAATAACAACAGTGGCTATGGATTTTTCGAAGGTTTCCAAATCTGTCAGTTCGTATTCAAAATAGTCGGTATAGGTACTGTATTGATAGTTGCAATAATAATGCACATCTCCGGATAAAAAGTCGTAGGCAGCAGTTCCAAACAAAGGCGGGGTGGTTAAGTTTACACCCGTTTTAGTCTTATTTGGTATTAGGTCGTTACCGGTTAGTGTAATTGGAATAAAACTAAGCGGCGGCGTGGTAATATAAACAGTATCGTCAATAGCTTGAAGGGATAAGTTTTGCCCTTGCAGTTTTAAGCCAAAGCCTTCTAAAAAACAGTAATTAAAGCCAATTAAAGCCAAACCACCATACAACAACAGACGAAGGTGCTGTACTTTATTAGTGCAAATATTTAAGCGCCCATTAACAAAAAAGAAAAGGTTTTGTAAAGTTTTAGCTTGCATAACACAAATTAAATTAACGCATCGATAGTAACTGAACCATTTTTTTTAAGATTTTTGGCCATTTTTACCTTAAGATATAATAACGGCAATACAAAAATATAAATTACAAAATTGACGAAAAGTTACTAATTTTGTTGTTTTCCGGAGTATTTTTTTAAAAATAAATTTTCTTATTGATTATAAAAAACATATAAAATGCTGACAATCAGCATTTTAAGTACAAAATAGGCAAAAAAAAATTTAATCATTTTTTATCGTTTCCCGGAATAAGCAAAGGTAACAGCGTCTTTGGCGTATGGGGAACAGGTTTTTATTAGTAAAATTTTTGACATGCAGAGCAGTAAACTACTACACTTGTTAAAAAACATGCCTGGCAAACTATATCCGCGACTAAAAGAGTTTGTACAGGCTCCGTACTTTAATAAAAAGCAAGAAGTAGCCCTGCTTTTAAATTATTTATTGCAAACTGCCCCCGACTTTAAAGACGAACTTACCGATAAAAATATTGTTTGGCTGGCAATTTGCCCAGATTTGAGCTACGATGAAAAAGAGTTAAGCTACTGGATGAGCGACCTTTTGCACTTAATAGAAAATTTTATTGTGGTGGAGGAAATTGACAAAGCACCTATGCAAAAATACAGCATATTGCTAAAACAATACAACCAAATGGGCTTGGTTAAACATTTTCAGGCCACCATGAACAGTCTGCGAAAGCAACTTGAGCACTACCCATACCGCGACTCGGAGTACTATAATTTACAGTATTTGCTTAATTATAACGAAAACGTATTTTTTGAACGCCAAAAAGAACATCGCTACGACGAAAGCCTGCAACGAACAATTGAATTTTTTGACCATTATTACCTGAGCCATAAACTTAAATACTGTTGTGAAATTGTAAACCGCCAAAGCATTGTAAATAGCAGCTACGAGCCATTGTTGCTGAAAGAAATTTTGAATTATTTAAACAATACTCCGCAAGATCTTTACCCACCAATTGCCGTTTATCAAACTATATTAAACTGTTTTTTACACTTAAACGACCAATCTTATTTTGCCAAACTTAAAGATGTACTAAGCAATAATACCCAATATTTTAGCCGTATGGAGGCAAGAGATATTTACCTGCTTACTGCCAATTATTGCGTGAAACAAATTAATAAAGGTGTGGGGCGGTTTTTTGAAGAGTTGTTTATTATATACAAAGAGATGATAGAGTTGGGGCTAATATTTGACGCAGAAAACCAAATTTCGCCCTGGAGTTATAAAAATATTGTTGAGGTTAGTATTCGAAACAAACAATACCAATTTGCCGAAGATTTTATTAAAAACTACAAACATTACTTAGCACCGGCATTGATGAATAACGCTTACGCCTACAACTTGGCCAATTTGTATTTTCAACAAACCCGATACAAAGAAGCCATGAAACTACTACAAACAGTAAGCTTCGATGACCTATTTTACAGCACCGAATCAAAGATGTTGCTACTGCGAATCTATTACGAACTAAACGAAAAAGAGCCAATGCTGTCGTTATTTGAATCGTTTAGAATGTATTTGCGCCGAAATAAACAAATTACAGACGAAAAAAGAAAAGTTTATCTTAACTTTATCAAATTTTTAGTGCGCATAGACAAAATAAGACGAGGAAATACCCCCGAACTTGCTGAATTAAAAAAACGCATAGATGAAACTAAAAATACAGCTAACGCACATTGGCTAATTTCAAAAATTGACGAAAAAATGTCAAAATATACAAATCATGCAAAAAGGCAATAAATTTTTGAACCTACCTGTTTGCCATAGTGTTTTAGTATCCGGATATTTTTTTAGCCGCAAACCGCCCAAATATTGTTTACATTTGCAACTTAATTACTCAAGACCTAACTAAAATCAGCCAAACTAACCCAACTTAACCCGCTTAATCAATACCTTATTATTACCCATGGATCCTAATTTGCGCAACCCAAATAAAAACAATAATACCAATACCCCCGACCCCAGCCCGCAAACAACCCCTACTACCGAAACCGAGCAAAATCCCAAAATCATTACATGGCCTAACCCCCTGCCAGAATACACCATGATTGAAAAAGTAATAAGCGATTTAGGGTTAGTTGCCGCCGAATGCCGCTCAAACAGTGCCGGATACTGGGAAGTCGTCAAGGGTAGTGCAAAAATTTGGATTGGCATTTACCAAGCCCAAAGCGACCAAAAATATTATTTCGAGGTTTTATCGGGTGTTATGCAGGTGCCGCAAAACAACGCAGGAAATTTAGCCCTCGATTTATTGGCACTTACGCATGGGTTAGTTGGCGTTGCATTTACCATTTATCAAGGGCATATTTATTTGCGTGGCTCGCGCGAGTTAGAAGGGTTAGACGAAAAAGAGGCGCTAAACATACTTACCCGTGTAGGCAGCATTGCCGACAACTACGACGAGGAACTACAAAAAAAATACCCACACCAACGAAGCATCGGCTATATTCCGTCGTCAACAAAATAATTAGCGCATAAAATACACCTTAAAAATTGTTCCTAAAATTTTGTACCCAGCCAAAAATACGCCCATAATATTGCCACTTACCTTCGATTTTCCTGTTAAACGCGGCCTGTATTTTACGGCTATTTCGGTTGTTTTGAACCCATATTTAGCGGCTTTTGCCTGCATTTCAACCGTCCACCCATAAGTTTTATCGGCCATGTTTAATTGTTGCAAGGCAGGCCAGGTAATAGCCCTAAATGGCCCAAGGTCGGTGCAAGGCTGGCCATACAGCCAACGCAACAACAAGGCAGCGAGCCAGTTGCCAAAACGCTGCGGCATAGTCATGGCATTGGGCGGCAGGGGTAGCAACAACCGCGAACCTATTACAAGTTGTGCTTCTTTTGCCAATAGCGGCGCTAAAATATTAGATAAATCTTCGGGGTAATCAGCGTAATCAGCATCACAAAAAGCTACTATATCCGGAAGATTTTCAGGTGGCAGTTTAGCCAAATAGTTTAAGGCACACAAGCAAGCATGGCCATAACCAAGTTTATTTTCGGTAAGTACTGTTGCGCCTGCCTGTAAGGCGTTGCCGGCAGTTTGGTCGGTCGAGGCGTTGTTTACCACAATAATTTGCGGGGTAGCGGGCAAATTGGGCAAAGCTTTAAGCTCGCGTACAACACGCCCCACCGAGCCAGCCTCGTTATGGGCAGGTATAATAACGTAAAGGTTCAAAATCGCTGTTACTATAAAAAATAATAACTAAACAAGCAAAAAATCAAAGGGTTCGGCTACGGCCCAACAATATTTCAGTACACATATCTTATATTTTACCCGTATCTTTGCAGACAAATGGGTTTGTTAGCAGTTGTATTATTTGTTGGTCTTGTTCTGTTTTTATTAGGAGGCGAGCAACAGCAACCAAAATATTTCCGGATGAAGATGATTTTTATTGCATCTAATATCCGGATAATAAACTGGTTTTTTGCCCTATTCTGTCCTCTTCGTTTTGCTCTTTTCTTTTTTTTGACTATAGTATCAAGCAGTACCACCTTGGGACAAACTACCGATACATCGAGCAGAGGACAGCAACCCAACGCTGCTACTACTACCACAACCGCTAAAACCGATACGGCACCTGCTACGCCAAAAGCAACAAATCTTACACCGCCGCTTCTTCCGGAAACAACAAACAGCGGCAGCAATAATTACTACAACTACAACCAAAACACCTCCCCTCTTACAAGTCCCAACCCGCGCCGCACCCGCCCCACCGACAGTTTGCAATTACAATTTAAAGCAAAAACCAATACCGATACTACAACAAACACCGCCACCATAACAAGCACCACCACTATTGATACCACAAATTGGTTATACCCTCCCCCGCCAACTGAAGGTGTAAGTTATGGCATACAGTATATATATGTGCCTATTATTTACCAACTGGCCTGGCAAACCGCTAAAAATTACGCCGACAGTTGCCAACTTGAGGACGGGCAAACGCTTATAACCCCACCTAACAACACCCGCTATTTTTACCCCGACACCTTTGCCACAAATTTAGCCCTGCTGGTCGATACCTTTAAAGCACCGCAACCCCAAATTGTACATGCCGGCACCCCCCGCCCCACTAATAGCCACAGCCTTTTGTTTGCCCTCTTTTTAGCTATTCTAAGCCTTGTAAGTTTAACCCGCCTGCAATATTTTAGCTATTGGCATGGTGCTTACAGGGCGGTCTTAAATTTTAACCTATCGAGGCAGTTTTACGATGACTGGAACCAATTTAAAGAAATACCCGCCTTGCTAATGGATATTATTAGCGTGCTAACTTTTGCCGGATGGATTTTTTTAATGGCTAACTATTTTGGATTTAAATGGCCAAACAACGATAATATACAAATTAATTTGCCTATATGGACATTATACCCAGTACTAACCGTTGCTTTAGGCAGTTTATTTACCATACGTATTATAAGAATGCGCCTATTAGCTAATGTTTTACCGCATAAAACCGAAATTTTATTTTATTTACTCAACGAGCGTTTAGCCCATTTTACCACAAGTATAATTTTATTACCCTTGCTGTTTGCCATAGCATTTGGCAATGATTTGGTGCAAAAAATAGCAATATATACCAGCTTTGCCATATTTTTACTATTAATAATTTATAAAATTTACAGGGGGCTGCTTTGCAGTCAAAAAATCATTAAGATGCATAAATTCCATTTTTTTGCGTACCTTTGCACCCTCGAAATCGCACCCATAATAATATTATATAAACTAATAGCGCGATGGCTATAACTACTCCCCAAATTAGCCAAATGGACAACACGGAAACACCGATAAAAACAATGGTTGAGCGCGAGGTAAAATCTATATTAATTACCCAGGCACGCCCCGAAACAGGCCGCTCGCCCTTTGATGCCTTAGCCGAAAAATACAATTTGAAAGTTGATTTTAGGGCTTTTATACAAGTTGAAGGCTTAACAGTTAGCCAGTTCAGAAAACACCGGATTAACCCCTTAGATTACACAGCAGTTATTTTTACTAGTCGCCACGCCGTAACACACTATTTCCGGATTTGTGACGAACTGCGCATTCGTATGCCTCAAACTATGAAATACTTTTGTGTAACCGAGGCTATTGCTCTTTATTTACAACGCTACGTACAATACCGCAAACGAAAAGTATTTTTTGAAAAAACCGAAACAATAGCAGGCCTTAAAGAACTGCTTAAAAAGTATAAAACAAAAGAAACGTTTTTATACCCGTGCTCGGCAACCCGCAGTACCGACGAACTGCCCAGCTACCTGCAAGACAATGGCTTCAATTACGCCGAAGGTCCTTTTTACGATACGGTTCCAAGTGACCTGTCGGACTTAAAAGAGGTTTTTTACGATATTATTGTGTTTTTTAGCCCGTTGGGGGTAAAATCCCTATTCGACAATTTTCCGGATTTTGCCCAAAAATACACCCGCCTTGCCGCATGGGGCAACACTACCGGCAAAGCAATTTTAGACCTCGACCTCATTTTAAATATTCCAGCACCTACTGATCAATTTCCGTCTATGGTGGCTGCTATTGAAGCCTATATAAGGTGCGTAAACAATATTACCCCCTAACTTGCGCATTATATTGTATTTTGTTTTAATTATTAAAACTGCAACAAAACAATTTCGTTGTGGTATCCTTGCAACTGCAATAAATTGGCAAACAAACTTGTTTTGTATTATATAAAACCTGCTCATTTACTTCAATTGCTGCCAGCCCAATGCTTGTTATACACTTTTTTACCAGAAAAACACCGTTATATATACTTCCGGAAATAGGCAATTAATTGGTAAAAGAGCTAACTTTGCTTGCTTGTTTGTTAGCAGGGTTTTATCTTTTTCTTTGTCTGTTTTTTTCTTTTATTTTTTCTACACAGCTATACAGTTGCTTGTTTAATTAAGTTTAATTTAATTTGTATTGGCTACCAATAATCTAATGAAAAACAATACTTTTTGTCCAATTTATAAGCTCTCATTATTTTGTACCTTGTTGTGCCTGTACTTTTTTTTAGGGAGTTGCAAAAACGACAACTATACCCCAAAGCCAACTGGGTATCCTCGTGTTGTTTTTCCAGCCGCCACAAACTACCAAATATACAACGCCCCTGCTTGCCCTTTTACCTTTGAAACGGCCTCGTATAGCCGGGTTGAAAAAGATTCGTTGTTTTTTAATAAAGCTCCGGAAAACCCCTGTTGGATGAACATAAAATACCCCAACCTTAACGCCCAGCTTTATTTATCTTACAAACCCATTACAAAAACCGACAAAAACAACCTAAGCCGCTTAGTAAACGATGCCTACAAAATGAACAGCAAACACGTAAGAGCTGCCGATTATATTGAAGACAGCGTGTTTACTACCAAAAACGGGGTACATGGAGTTTATTATGCTGTTGGCGGAGATGCTGCCTCATCAACCCAACTTTACCTAACCGATAGTGTGCAACATTTTATTTGGGCCTCGTTGTACTTTGCCAATGTCCCAAACGAAGACTCTATAGCACCGGTAGTTAATTTTTTACGCAAAGACATTGACCACCTAGTAAACTCATTTAAATGGAAACAATAATTGCTTTTCTGAACCTGTTTTTTTGCCAACCTATAACTCAAAAAAATTTCTTTTTTAAATAAAAATTACACCCATCTATATACATGATACAACGAATACAAAGTATTTATTTGGCCGTTGCCACCATAATATTAAGCCTGGCCGCATTTTTGCCCGTACCTTTTGCTTATAGCGGAACCAATCCGCTATTTTATAATATAAGTTTTGATGCCACTAATACCAGCGCTCTCGTTTTAGGTGGCCTAACCATATTAGCGGCAATAGTTGCCCTCGCCAATATATTTTTGTTCCGAAACCGCAAATTACAACTTAAAATTTGCACCCTTACCAGCCTTCTATTACTACTAATGATTGTTGCCGGTGCTTATTTTTTGTTATCTGATACCCACACACCCGACCAACCTTGGGCCGGAACTGCTTTTCCGCTATTAGGCTATATCTCAAACTGGTTAGCCCGCCGCAATATTAACGCCGACCAAAAATTAGTTGAAAGCGCCGACCGCTTGCGGTAAAACAAGCAAAAGGCATTTTTGCCTTTTCTAACCTTATAAAACGCCCAAAAACACTCCATTTTAAGCAAAATAACGCTTGATTTTTTTACCCACCCATGCGCGAAATTCGTAGAATAGGAATTATTACTTATATTATTGCCGATTTTTTTGCGGCTTCAATAAGTTGGTTTCTGTTCTATGTATTCCGGAAAATATATATAGAAGAATTTCCCTGGAGCAGCCAATCTTTTGCCGATTTAAAACTGTTTGCTTTAATACTCATTTTGCCACTTTGTTGGATAGGCTTACACTTTTTATCGGGCAGCTATACCGATATTTACCGAAAATCGCGTATTGACGAGTTTAACCGCACTGTAGTTACTACATTTATTGGGGTATTTATACTGTTTTTTACTATAATTATTGACGATTTTGTTTTTAGCTACACGCAATATCATAAACTATTTGTAGTACTGTTTTTATTGCAGTTATTTATTACCTTTTTATTTAGGCTATTGATATTAACCCGGGCAAAATCGCAGCTCGAATCCGGACAAATTGGCTACAAAACCATTATTGTTGGCAGCAACCAAAATGCCGTTGAACTTTATACCGATATATCAAGGCGCGAGCGCTCGTTAGGCTATCATTTTGTGGGCTTTGTACAAGCAGTCAATATAAATGGCAATTTATTGGGCAAATATTTACCCAGTTTAGGCACGGTAGCGCAACTTCCACAGCTAATAAAACAACACCATATTGACGAAGTTATTATAGCTATTGAATCGGCAGAGCACCACCAGTTAAACAATATTATAAACTCGATGGCCGACCAATTAGTGGTAATAAAAATTATTCCGGATATGTACGATATTTTGGCCGGCTCGGTAAAAATGAACCATGTTTTGGGTGCCGTACTCATCGAAATTTATCCGGATTTAATGCCCACCTGGCAGCAAAATATTAAACGATTTATAGACGTTACAGCCTCTTTCACTGTGTTATTACTGCTGCTTCCAGTATATTTATTTATTGCTTTGCGCGTAAAACTTTCATCTAAGGGGCCAATTTTTTACCAGCAAGAACGGGTAGGCAAAGGCGGCAAACCATTTTTTATCTACAAATTCAGGTCTATGGTGGTCGAGGCCGAAAAACATGGCCCAGCCCTGTCAAGTAAAAACGACCCCCGCATTACCAAATGGGGGCAAACGATGCGCAAATGGCGCTTAGACGAGTTGCCACAGTTTATAAACGTTTTACGCGGCGACATGTCGCTGGTAGGCCCCCGCCCCGAAAGGCAATTTTATATCAATCAAATTGTAGAAATTGCCCCCGCTTACCGTCATTTATTAAAAGTTAAACCAGGTATTACTTCGTGGGGGATGGTAAAATTTGGCTATGCCGAAAACGTTACACAAATGGTCGAGCGTATGCGCTACGACCTGTTGTATATTGAAAATATGTCGTTGGCTATTGATTTTAAAATTATGATTTATACGGTGCTGATTTTGTTTCAGGGGACCGGCAAATAATTCATTCCGGATAAATTTTTTCCGGATAATTAAACAGTAATTGGGTATCTTTGCACATCGCAAACAGCTTATTTATTTTGTTTATTTAGCTGCCTTTTTCATTTTCATCAACACTAACTGTTTTAATATTATTTAGTATATGGCAAACCGCAACGAATGGCCTCTTTTTGAGGTGTTTATACGAAGCAAACAAGGTTTAAACCACAAGCATGTTGGCAGTTTACATGCCGCCGATGCCCAAATGGCATTAGAAAACGCACGCGATGTTTATACCCGCCGTAGCGAGGGCATTAGTATTTGGGTTGTTGAATCGAAACACATAACTGCTTCGAACCCCGATGATAACGGTGCTTTTTTTGACCCCGCCGACGACAAAGTTTATCGCCACCCAACTTTTTATAATCTGCCCGACGAGGTTAAACATATTTAGCATAACCGCAAAAATTAAGCTTTGTTGCAAAATAACAGAAACGATTTTTTGGTTTAGTTTCTTTTCTTTCCATGTGTTTACCCAGCTTGTTGTAAAATTATACGTCTCCACCTAATCATTTATGCAGTTAAAAAATAACACCCCATTAGCACTATATTGCCTTCGGCTTGCCGACGACTCGCTTATTGCCGGCCACATGGTATCGCAGTGGTGTGGGCACGGCCCCGTATTAGAACAAGATATTGCCCTTATTAATATGTCTCTCGATTTATTGGGGCAAGCGCGCAATTTATATCAATATTGTGCCGAACTTAACGGCGGGCTGCCCTTTACCGAAGATACTTTTGCCTACCACCGAGACGAGCGCGAGTTTTACAACCATCTATTAGTTGAACTGCCTAATGGCGATTTTGCCCACACCATAGCCCGGCAACTATTTTTGGCTACTTATCAATATTATTTGTACCAAGCCCTTAGCCAAAGTACTAACCTGCAATTAGCCGCAATTGCTCAAAAATCGGTTAAAGAAACTGCTTATCACCTGCGCTATACCAGCGAGTGGGCAATTCGTTTGGGCGACGGCACCAACGAAAGCCACACCCGAATGCAACAGGCCATTGATGCCATTTGGCCTTATACCGGCGAGTTGTTTACCCCTAATAAAATTGACCAGGCCTTATACCAACAAAACATAACGCCAAACCTTGAGGCTATTGCTACGCTTTGGCAACAACATATAACCAGCGTATTTAACGAGGCCACCCTCATCCAACCAAGCATCAAAACCTGGATGCAAAAAGGTGGCATCGACGGCGTTCATACCGAATACTTAGGCCCTTTGTTGGCCGAAATGCAATATTTGCAAAGGGCGCATCCGGGGGCTAACTGGTAAAAACCTATTTTGCCTATTTACCAGCAATATTTATTTGCTCATCCCTCTATATACCGACTATATTTTGTTGCCAGTTTGCGCCATTTTCACTTACAACTAATTGGCCAGGCAAGCCTAAATACAAAGCCCTATTATCGGGTTGATGCCCAGCCGGCAAGCCATATAACGCCGGATAGGAATACGCAGCAACATGCTCGGCAATGATTTCGTAGCATGTTTTATTAAATGGCGTTGCCGTGTCATTCATTTGGGTAAAGCTGCCAACTACTAATCCGGATAAATTTGCCAAATGCCCCCCCCGCTTTAAGGTTATCAACATGCGGTCAATATGGTACATGTATTCTCCTACATCTTCAATAAATAAAATTGCATTTTTAGTTTTAAGTTGGTCGCGGGTGGTTAGCAAACTATATAATATTGATAAATTGCCACCAATTAAGCGACCATTGGCCTGGCCATACCTGTTTAAATGGTGAGCGGAAGTTTGGTAATTAAGGTTTTCTCCGGAAAACAAGGCCTGACGCAGCGTTTCAAGTGCTTGGGGTGTGGCGTTTTCAAACATTATAGGCATGGTGGCATGAATGCAAGCAAAACCCATTCGCAATAGTCGCGCAAATAAAACAGTAGTATCGCTAAAGCCTACCACCCATTTTGGAAACCGTTTAAACTGGTTAAAACGCAGCAAATCAATAACTCGAACGGTGCCATACCCTCCGCGCAAAAAAATAATGGCCTTAGCTTGCTTGTGGTTTAGCGCCGCCTGAAGCACTTGCGCCCGGTGGGCATCGGTGCCGGCATAAATAGTGCTTTGCGCCAAAATTTGATCGTTGTATTGCACCTTTAAACCCCAGCTCTCATAAGTTTTAACGGCAATTTGCAAAGTGGACTCCGATACGCTATAAGCAGGGGCAACAAGTACAACCGTATCACCGGCACGTATTATGGGCAACAACGATGATGATGATGATGATGATAAGGACGACATTAATCAGAGACCGTTGTAATGTGTTTTAAAATGAAACAGCGTCTTGTTTGGGCTAATACATCCGGATAAAAAAACTTGTAGTGTTGTAGGGCTGTGGTAGTTTTATGTCTATCCGGAATTTGCCGCACAAAATTACACGAAACAAGGCTAATAAACCATAAAGCACAGTGTCTTAACTCAAACTTGAGTGTTGTTTTGTAATTTTGCATTATCTTTAGCGCGTATTTAAGCACGTAAATAGGTTTGCCCTTTATTTAGGCATGTTGTTTGCTTTTTTTTTGACTGCCACCCCAACACAAACGGCAATAATAATAACCCTGAGTTGTATTTTTAGGTAAGGGTTTTAATATTTTATTGTGGAACTACTTATTATAATTTTATTGGTTTTACTGAACGGTTTTTTCGCCTTAGTCGAAATAGCCTTAGTATCGTCGCGCAAAATTAAATTAGAAGATAAAGCCCGCAAAGGTAGCCTTGGTGCATCGTCGGCATTAGATTTGTTAAAACGCCCCGAGCAATTACTCTCGACCATGCAAATTGGCATTACCTTAATTGGCGTGGTATCGGGGGCATACGGGGGGGCCGCACTTACCGACACGGTACGCCCCTTTTTTGAACAGTTTGAAGCCTTACAACCATACGCGCAGCAGTTAGCTTTTGGTAGTACGGTAACGTTTATTACTTATTTGTCGTTGGTATTAGGCGAGTTAGTACCCAAAACGCTTGGCTTAACCAACCCCGAAGGTATTTCTATCATTTTGTCGCCGTTTGTGCGTATCTTAACAGCCATTGCCTACCCAATTTCGGCATTTTTAAGCTTTTCGACCCGCGTAGTATTAAAATTGTTGATGATACGCGAAAAAGTCGAGTCACCAATTTCAGAAGATGAGGTAAAATTAATGATCGAACAAGGCGTTCAGCATGGCACTTTCGAGGCCAAAGAAAACGAAATGATCAACTCAATTTTTAAATTTGCCGACCGCAAAGCCAACTCTATAATGACTAACCGGCGCGATATTATTTGGTTTGATATTAGCGAGTCAATAGACGAAATGCGGCAGCAAACTTTAGAAGTGCCCCACTCTAAAATACCCATTTGCGATGGCGATATTGACCATATTTTGGGTATTTTGCCCGCCAAAGAGTTTTTGCGACTGCTCAACAACAAAGAAGATTTTGACTTGCAAACCCTGTTAAACAAACCTGTTTATGTGCCCGAAAACAGCCGTGCAATTAAAGTATTAGAAGAGTTTAGAAAAAAACGCACTTATACCGGAATTGTAGTAGATGAGTACGGCTCGACAGCGGGCTTAATTACCCTATACGATTTGGTGGAAAATATTTTTGGCGACCTGCCCGACCTTAACGACACCGAACACGACGAATGGTTGGTAGTGCGCGAAGATGGCTCGTTACTAATAGACGCTGGCACTGCTATTGAAGACCTGAAAGACCATATTGTTTTGCCCGAATTTGACGAGCAAGATGAAGATTATACTACTTTAGCCGGATTTGCTATTAAACAACTTAACCACTTGCCCAAAACCGGCGAACGTTTTACCGTTGGCGATTACCTGTTCGAAATTATTGACATGGACTTTAACCGCGTTGACCGCATTTTGGTTACGCCATCTAACAAAAATAACCACTTACAAAACGAGGGGTAGTTTGCCGCTTTAGTTTTGAGTGAATTCCTTTTCCGGATCAATAACGTTTTACTTCATTTAATTAAAACCTTGTTGTTTTAATTCGAAGATTATTTCCTTTACTTGGCCTTTTATTTGAATTTACAAGGCGAATTGAAGCAAAAAACTATTTATTTTTTTAAAAACAAGGCAATTAATCGTTGTTTTAAAAATTATAACTTATTGATTGTCAGTATATTATTTTATTTTTTTAAAAAAATAATACCTATGGCTGTTTAAAAACGTGGTTAAAATGTGGTTTTAATGGCTTTGTTTGCAAATGTACTTTTGTAGCATCAAAACAAACAAAATCAAATTAATTCATTTCTTATTTTTAAACATTGAAATCCTAATGATAAACTTAGTTTTAACCACCAGCAAAAAGCTTTTTGAAACAAAAACATCATTATTAACAAAAAAACAAAGTCCCCAAATCATGAAATCTTTTTCTATTCTTGGCACATTTTTTTGCTTTGCCTTGCTTGTATCCGGAACGAGCCTTCAAGCTCAATCTCCTTTTAATCTCGACGATATATCCATTTCAAATCCTCCTACCGGACTTTGTTCAAAAGCAGATTTGCGTTTTACCACATTCACCGTACAATCTATTGTCAAGGGTAAAATTGTCAATTCAGGAGCATATCGGGCATACACGGTTAATTTCCGTGCAACGATAATAAATAGTGGCTCAAGCGCAAGTACCACTTGCAACCTAGAGCCGGAATACAGACGGCTAGGTGAAAACAATTTCTTTTATGCCGGATGCCAGAGTTTTGCCCCTTTAAATGCTGGTGCTTCAAGGGTTGTTGAGGGAAGCATGGGCATACGCATTCCGATATCAGAAAACAAGGCTAAAATACGATTGTACATAGACTCTCCTTGTGCCGAAGAGCATTTACCAACCTATGTTTATGTAAGTGAATGTGATGAAACAAACAACTACTCTAAGATTGTATCTATAAACTTACCTTAATACAGATTGTCCACAGCCAAAAAAATCAAATTAATTCACTTCTTATTTTTAAACATTGAAATCCTAATGAAAAACTTAGTTTTAACCCTCGTCTTAACTTTAGTGGCTTTAGCCAATATCAATGCTCAAACTCCTTACGGCAACAGCGTAACCCCAAGGCGCGGAACTGGTAAAAATACCGCCGACTTAACTGCAATTGTCGAAAAGTTTAAAAAAGATTTAGGTGGCCAAAACAACGGCACAGACGCATCGGGCACTTTAACCACTGGCCGCCGCGAAATTAACTGGGATGGCGCACCTGATAAAGTCTCTGACCCACAAGATTTTCCAGTCGATTTTTTTAATGTTAATTCAAAACGCGGTGCTGTATTTTCAACACCCGAAGGCGACGACCTTAAGGGTTTCCGGATGAGTGCCGACTCAGAAAATCCAACAAACACGCCTGTTCGGTTCGGCAGTTTAAACCCCAGCTACGCAAAAGAATTTACAACTTTCTCGGCCGAGCGTTTATTTAGCTATTTAGACCATAATAATTTTGTGATCGAATTTTTTATATCCGGAACGGAAACACCCGCTGTTGTATCTGGTTTTGGTGCCGTACTTTGCGATGTGGATTTAGCCAAAAAAAGCACCATCGAATACTTTGATATTGATGGCAATAGTTTAGGTAAATTCGACTATTTAACACTCGATAAAGGCCTGTCATTTGTAGGGGTTAGTTTTGGCAAGCCAATAGTTCACAAAGCTATAGTAACTACTGGAAACACCCCGCTTGAAGATGACGGCAGCTCGCCTAACGATGGTGGCAGCATTGATGTAGTAGCCGTTGATGACTTAATCTATGGCGAACCACAACTACCTGCTCCCCCTACACCCACTCACGACCGTACAAAAGGCGCACCAAAAGCAAAAGGTTATAGATAACCAACCTCCTAATCAAATTAAATAGAAATATCTGTATAGTTTTTGGTTTGTCGTTTAAAAAACTCGGCAGTACTTATTGATATAAGTTTCTGCCGAGTTTTTTATTTTTGTTTTATTTTAGGAATTACTTTGTTGAAGGTGCTTAGTTTTTAAATATCCGGAAAATGCACTGCCCGTTTATTACACTCCAAAACTAAAACAAGGCTAATTTTATTATTAGCAATTTATTTCCTTCGTTACAGTTCCTCTAAAGCAAAAGTTTGGTTAATAACCATGCCGCCACCTTTTTCAGATGGCTGTAAGGTAGCGCAGGCAATTTGGGGGTCGTGTTCAAAAAACAGCACATAATTTTGGTGTGCAGCGGCCCTTTGGTAAAGGGCTTGTTTTTCGGCCATAGTAACCAAGGGCTGGGTGTCGTAGGCCATAACGTAGGGCAGCCGCGCATGGTGCGACGAAGGCATTAAATCGCTAATATAGGCAATCGTATAATTTTTATATTTAACGTGTGGCATCATTAGAGCCTGCGTATGCCCGTTTGAAAATATCAACTCAATGTGTGGATGTAAAAAAACACCTTCGGCAGCAAATTGCAATTGCCCGCTCGCTTGTAGGGGCAAAAAATTTTCGGGCAAAAACGAGGCTTTTTCGCGGGGATTGGGTTGGTTGGCTAATTGCCAATGTTGTTCGTTGCTCCAATAAACCGCATTTTTAAAAGTCGGGGCTAATTTCCCATCCGGAAGCCTTTGGACTGCGCCGCCACAATGGTCAAAATGCAAATGGGTAAGCAGTACGTCTGTAATATCGTCCGGATGAAAACCATGCGCGGCCAAAGATTTAGTTAAATTTGCCTCGCCAAATGGTTGGTAATGACTAAAAAACTGCTCGCTTTGCTTGTTGCCCAAGCCACAATCTACAAGTAACAAGTGGTTATTGGTTTGCACTAACAGGCAACGCATAGCCCAAGTACAAAGGTTGTTGGCATCGGGCGGGTTAAGTTTTTGCCAAATAGTTTTCGGAACAACGCCAAACATAGCGCCACCGTCTAACTTAAAAAATCCGGTTTCGATGGTGTATAGTTGCATTGTGCAAAGATACTTATTGTTTTACTAATTGCATCTGTTTAATGGGTTGGTTTTCGGCAAAAAGTTGGACAAAATACACCCCGTTTGGCCAGTTTTGGATGTTTATTTTTTGAACGCTTTGGTTGCAGTTATTTTTCCAAAAAACTTGTCCAATATTATTTGAAATTTCAATATGATGATTTGTGTTTGGTTGTAAATTATTGGCGGCAATCGATATAAAATGTTGTTGTTGCTCGGTTGCGGGGTTGGGGTACACCCATAAAACAGGCTGTTTACTGTTTTTATCCGGATGGTTGGGCGTTTGCAAGGTTGTTTTCCATTGGTCGTACAACTCTTGCAATATATCTATGGGCTCGTTTAAATCGGGGGTATTGGGTACAATAATTTCGAGCCAGTATTTTTTATACTCGTCTGTAGGTTTTGCCACTCTAATAAACGACGACAAAGACGAGATACCATCTTCTAAGCAGCGGGTATCGGCTCCGGGTACATTGGCACCCTGCAAAGCGGCCATAAGTCGGTCGGATAAGGTGCCTGACGTATTTAAAAATCGGGCTTCTATAGAGTCGAGGATAGCCTGCCCCAATAAAATATTACCTTGTATGGCATAGGTTGGGCCAACAATATGGTTTTTATAGTCGAAGCAGCTTATACCTGTAAACCCTGCCGAACGTGCCTTGCCCAACGAATCAAAATCAACTATGCCATATTGCCTAATAGCTGGATTGTTTTGGGAGTCGTTTGCTTGCAGCCATGCTATAATTTCGTCGGGCGATTTGCCTTCTTCCATGCGTTTTCGGGCATTAATTTGGTTGGTAGCCACCCAGTACGATTGGGTATGAATGCCGCCCCGGTTAGGTAAAATATCGTTTATAATTACAACGCCGCCACTAATTGCGCTATCGTCAATACAACTTGCGCCAGCGCCGCCAACCTCGCCCGTTAAGGTGTCAACGGCAATAATTGAAAACGTGTCTTGGGCTTGGGCCGGCAATATTAAAATAAAACTTAAAAAGGTTAAAAAATTGAGTAAAAATTTAAGCATAATTACATAGGTATTTGTCAAGTTTCATAAGGTTGTTGTTTAAGGCTTAAATCCGGATAATATATTGATGCTACTAT
This sequence comes from Sphingobacteriales bacterium, assembly GCA_016706405.1. Taxonomy (NCBI): domain Bacteria; kingdom Pseudomonadati; phylum Bacteroidota; class Sphingobacteriia; order Sphingobacteriales; species Sphingobacteriales bacterium. Next base: position 30,909 of record JADJJT010000002.1, on the reverse strand, counting down.
TTTTCCGGATAAATTTACCATTTAATCCTTCGAACTGTCAACGAAAAAAAAATATTATAACAGACAAAATTACAATTTTATTTTAATTGCAGTTATGGCATTGCCTAATGCTCAAAATGCCGCTGCCTACTTTGTTGCACAAAAGTAAGCAGCGGCACGCTATAATGGCACTAAAAAGCCAAATTTATTTAACTAACCAAGCTAAATAAACGGGCTAAACAAGTGGTTGGTTATTTTAGTTTGCGCTCGTCAGAAACAGATAATTTTTTGCGGCCTTGGCGACGGCGGGCCGATAAAATAGCACGGCCAGCTTTGGTGCTCATGCGCTCACGAAAGCCGTGTTTATTTTTGCGCTTGCGGTTCGAGGGTTGAAAAGTGCGTTTCATACGTTAAAACAATACTATACTATATTATATTCAACACTTGCCAATTAATACTTTGTTGCAAGGCAATAAATGGCGTGTGTGTAAATACTAATTAAAAAAATAAAAAAACTAATTGATAGTTGTTTATGGAGGCCAAAGAAGAGTTTTGTTGAGAAACCCTGCATTTGTCCGGAAATGGAGGGCAAAGGTACAATTTTTATTTGGATATTGTACCCCTGCCGCGTTTAATTTAGTCAAAAAAATCGCGCACACGGTCAAAAAAACCTTTGTCGCTTTTTGAAGGGTTGGGCTGGAAATTAGGCATATCCTTAATTTTTTCGAGGATGGTGCGGTCGTTTTGGTCTAAATGCTTGGGGGTCCAAATATTTACTTCAATGAGTTGGTCGCCACTGCCGTAGCTATTTAACGAGGGTAGCCCTTTGCCTTTAAGTCTAAAAATTTTACCCGACTGTGTGCCGGGTGGTATTTTAATTTTAACCTTGCCCGTCAAAGTGGGCACGTCAATATTGGTGCCCAAGGCAGCATCGGCAAAATTTACAAACAAAGTATAAACAAGGTCTTGCCCTTCGCGGCGCAGATGTTCGTGTTTTTCCTCTTCAATTGTTATTATAAGGTCGCCGGGTGGGCCATTGCGTTCGCCCATATTTCCTTTGCCGCTCATCGAAAGTTGAATACCTTCGTGTACTCCGGCCGGAATGTCTATACTAATATTATCTTCGCCGTAAACGCGCCCTTCGCCTTTGCAGGCGGTACATTTGGCCGTAATTGACTGCCCCGAGCCATCGCAGGTTGGGCAGGTGGTAGTTGTTTGCATCATACCCAAAATGGTTTGTTGGGTACGCCTTATTGCACCTGCCCCTCCGCAGGTAGTACACCGCCCCACCGAGGCGGCATCTTTTGCCCCCGAGCCGTTACAGATATTGCAACGAATGTATTTGTTTACTTTTATTTTCTTTTGGGTGCCCGTGGCAATTTCGGCCAAGTCTAACTTTACCTTAATGCGCAAATTCGAGCCGCGTGGCCCTCCCGAGCGTTGGCCGCCCCCTCCTTGTTGCCGGTTAAATATATTTTCAAAGCCACCACCGCCAAAAATATCGCCAAAATGCCTAAATATATCCTCAACATTCATGCCGTCAAAACCACCTTGCCCGCCCATGCCGCGCATACCTTCGTGGCCATAGCTGTCGTACCTTGCGCGTTTGTCGGCGTCGCTTAATATTTCATAAGCTTCGGCAGCTTCTTTAAATTTATCTTCGGCAGTTTTGTCGCCCGGATTGCGGTCGGGGTGGTATTGCATAGCCACTTTCCGGTAGGCCTTTTTTATTTCTTCGGCAGTTGATTTTTTTGTTACGCCTAATATTTCGTAATAATCTCGTTTATTTGCCATTTATTTGGGTTGTAAAATTTTTTGTTGTTGTTTGTTGATGGTAGTAAAAGAAGTTAGCGCTTATGATTGTCTATTTATTTGACTGTTAGGATAAATTATTAGCTTTGGTATTGGCCAACTACTACCTTAGCATACCGAATAATAGTTTCGCCACAAAAATAGCCGCGTTGTAACTCTTCAATTACGGTATTGGCTTGCTCGGGTAACGATGCCGGCACAAGGGCTACCGCATCGTGCAAATCGGCATTAAAGGGCTGGCCTTGTTGGTTGTCCATGGGGGTTATGCCCCATTGTTGCATTGTTTTTAAAAATTTATGATATATAAGCTCAAAGCCCTCCGATAATGATTTGTCGGCTGTGTTTTTAAATGCAAGTTCAAAATCGTCTAATATGAATAAAATATCGCGTGCTAAATCAATGCGTGTTTGTTGCCGGGCTTTGTCCATCTCGGCAGGCATTTTTTTCCGGATATTTTCGTACTCGGCATATTTATAAATGTATTTGTTGTACCAATCTTGCTTTTCTTGTTCTAAGGCAGCTAATTTTTGCGTTAATTCGCTATCATTGTCGGGGGTTAATCCTGTTTGCGGGGTGGTATCGGTATTAGTATTTATGTTAGCACCGTTTTTGCTATCGTTATTGTTGTTTTTGTTGTCGTCAACTATTTCGGGCATGGGATTAGTGTGCATAATTATTTAAATAAGTAAAAAACAATATTCAGTAAAATATAAGGCGTGATTGAAATATTAATAAATTTAATATTTTCTTTTATAAGTAATCTTGGATTAACAACGCAAATAGCTTGCCACAGAAAACTTTATGCCAATTTGACAGAATTTGGCATAAGTGCGTGTAACTGTGTCGGGTGGTGGGTTTTAATTGCGCCGTTTTAGCTCGTAGTCAAGCCATTTGCGGGTAATATTTTTGCCAATTACAATGCCGTTTTGGTCAAGCACATAAATTGTGGGCACTTGGTTTACAATATATTGCTGTGCTACTGCCGAGCTTAGTGCTTTAGGGTCGTTTACCTGATAGGGCCAAGTAATTTGATATTTGTGTAGGGCATTTTTCCATTCATCGGGTTTTGAGTCGAGCGAAACGCTGTAAATAGTTAATCCGGATTTTGCCTCCCCAATGGGTTTGTCTTTCCATTCGGCATAAATTTCTTTTAATTGCTCGTGTGTTTCAAGGCAAGGTTTGCACCACGAAGCCCAAAAATCGACAATTACAATTTTATTTTGCCGGATACTGTCTAACGATAAACTATTTCCCAAAGTATCGGGCAAAGTGATATTGGGGGCTTTCATGCCGTTTATTAAGGCTCCGTCTAAATTTTGACAGCCCACAAAAGTAAAAAAAATTAAGGCTGATAACACCACTGCTCCAAAGCATCCGGATTTAAGAATGGCAGTTGCAAATTGTTTTCTTAAAAATAATTTTAGCTCGCACCACCCTTGGTCAAATAAGCGCATTCTTTATATATAATAATTGCCTGGTAAAATAAATAGAATAGATAAACAAAAAACAATAGTATCCGGATATAAATTTAGAACGGCACTTCGTCATCGGGAGGCAAAGGAGGCAGGTTATTGCCGCCGTTGGTGCTCAAAATATTGCCGTTGCCCTTCGATTGCATAGTAACCACTCCATCTCCGCTCAAAAGTGGGTCAACGCCAACAAACAGTTCGTTTTCATCTAAATCAACAAAGCGGGCAAATTTAGCAATAAATTGAATATTTACTTTGCCTGTTGAGCCGTTACGATGTTTAGATATAATAACCTCTGTTAAGCCGGTTTGTTCAGCACCGCCACCATCTTTGTTCATTTCGTAATAATCGGGGCGGTATAAAAAGGTAACCATATCGGCATCTTGCTCAATAGACCCCGACTCGCGCAGGTCGCTAAGTTGGGGGCGTTTTTCGCCACTTCGGCTTTCAACGGCGCGGTTTAGCTGCGACAAGGCAATAATTGGCACTTCTAACTCTTTGGCAATACTTTTTAACGAGCGCGAAATAAAGCTTATTTCTTGTTCGCGGTTAGTATTTCTACCCTCTTGGCCTCCGCTCATTAATTGTAAATAGTCAATAATAATTAGTTCAACTTTGTGTTGCATTACCATCCGGCGACATTTTGCCCGCAATTCAAAAATATTAATCGAGGGGGTATCGTCAATAAAAATGGGGGCTTGGGTTAGAGGGTCAATTTTTTGGTAAAGTTGTATCCATTCAAACTCTTGCATGTCGCCTCGGCGCAGTTTTTCGAGGTTAATACCGGTTTCGCCAGATATTAAGCGGTTTACTAATTGTACGGCGGGCATTTCGAGCGAAAAAATAGCTACGGGTCGTTTAAAATCAACGGCGACGTTGCGTGCCATTGACAAAACAAAACTCGTTTTACCCATGCCGGGGCGAGCGGCTAATATTATGAGGTCCGATTTTTGCCATCCGGCGGTTATGCGGTCTAACTGGGTAAACCCTGAGGGTACGCCGCTTAACCCATCTTCTTTGTGGCGCAGTTCTTCCATGCGTTGCAGGGCTTCGTGCACCAGATTGTTAATGGGTCTTACTTTTCGGTTAATATTGCGCTCGGTAATCACAAAAAGTTCGCGTTCGGCTTTGTTCAATAAATCAAATACATCGGTTGTATTTTCAAAGGCTTCGCGGCTAATTAAGTTAGACACCTGAATTAATTGGCGCAATATATGTTTTTCAATAATTATGTGTGCATGATGCTCTAAGTGTGCCGATGCCCCAACGCGCCTTGTTAGCATAGACACCCCCATTGAGCCGCCGGCCTGGTCTATGGTCGCATTTTTTCGCAGTTGCTCGGTAACGGTTAGCAGGTCAATAGGTTGCGACTTGTTAAACAAATCGAGCATGGCTTGGTAAACCGCCTGGTGCCCCTCGACGTAAAAACATTCGGGTTTTAAAATATCAATAATTGTGGCAACGGCTTCTTTGTCTAATAACATGGCGCCAAGCACAGCTTCTTCTAAGTCGCGGGCTTGAGGCGGCACCAAATCGAGGCCTAATGTGTTAGTTAAGTTTGGCTGTTGGCGGTTATTATTTCCAGTGGCTTGGGTGCGCACTTTTCCTATAAGAGTTTGTAAGTCGTCGCTCATTTTTATTATTTAGGAGTTGGTTGCTTGTATTAACAATTTATTTGGGGCAATGGCAGCAATGGTAAAAACCAAATGAGCGTGTAAAATTAGGATTTTGTAAAATGAGGTGTATGCTAACAGCCGATAAAAATATATACACAGGCTTAGCCCTATTATTTAGGGAGGTAAAAAATATTTATTCACCTATGAGGTAGGTTTATGCACAGCAAAATGTCATTTTTTGCCACTTATGCACAGCGATATACACAAAATTAAGGCAAAACTTTTAAAAAATGATACTATCCGGAACGTGAATTCGGAGCTAAGCTATAAAAAATAGGGGGATTAGTATAGTTGATAGGAATAAAAACAGGAGCATAGTTATCTTTGTAGTGTCCAAAACTGCAAACAAATACTACCCCCTGTTTTTATGAAGTCCAAAGATACAAAATTTGATGTGTCCATGTTATTTGAATTATTTTTTTTGTAGATAATGCCTGTTTGCTGATGCAACAATGGGTTGCTCAGCATTGGCTTAGCGAAGGTAAAACAATGCCACGGCCTCGTAGTGTGCCCAAAATTTCGGAAAGTGAGATACTTACGATTCTGATTTTCTACCACTATTCGGGCTATAAATGTTTTGAATATTACTATAAAGCATTGGTTTTGAATGACTTAAAGACCTATTTTCCTACTGCCCCATCCTACAACTATTTTATAGAGTTAATAGAACGGGTTGCTCTTCCTATGGCGATTTTAGCCAAATTAACCTGCCAGCAAGCAGAAAAAACAGGAATTTATTACATAGATGCCAAAGCGCTACCTGTTTGTGACATGCTGCGAGCCAAGCAACATAAAGTTTTTGCTCAAACCGCCTCGAAAGGAAAATCTTCTATGGGGTGGTTTTTCGGCTTTAAGCTCCACCTGATAGTCAATCACAAAGGACAAATCGTGGACTTTGCTTTGACTACAGGACAGGTGGCAGACAATAGTAAAGACCTCTTAAACAAGCTATTAGAGAAAATATCAGGCACATTGTTTGGCGATAAAGGCTATTTGACTACCTTATGGAACAACTTTTTTGAAAAAGGACTAAAAATAATTACCAAGGTCAAAAGAATATGAAAAACAGACTAATGTCTTTAGAAGAAAGGCTCTTATTGAAAAAAAAGACCTATGATTGAAGCCATTAATGATATTTTGACCTCGGTTTTTGACTTAGAACATACCAGACACAGAAAACCACAGAATGCTTTTTTGTCCATATAGTCGCTAGCTTGGTAGCCTATCAGTTTTACCCCAATAAACCTCAAGTAGATCTTGCTAAAATTTACTAAGTAAATCTCCGAACTCACGTTATCCGGAACATTTTTAAGAATAAAATTTTGGAGGCAAGTCTTGTTGATTATTTTATGTTCTAAGCAATAGCAAGTATCCGGATGGGAATAAAAAATACCGGCCTGCCTTTTGTAAAAAGGGTTGGTTTTCTGCCACAACAAATCATCTATTTTATTATCCTCATTCAAAAATTACCCAAACTTGCAACGATGGTTGTATTTTTGCCCTCTGTATTAAACAAACTGCTCAATTTTATTATTTTTACTGCAAATTTGCTTTTCAATTAAATAGCTTGTTTATTTGCGGCAACATTTATTGTTATAGTTGTTGTTAGTTTGTTATTGTTTATTTTGTGTTTTTTTTCATGCAACTAAAATTTGCTTTCAAGCATAGGTTTGCCCTGTTTTTTGGTTTACTGTTAAGTTTTATAATTTTTTTGTGCCATAGTTGCACCTTAAACGATGTTTTTACAGACGACCCCGACATAAAACTTACCTTCTCGGACGACACTTTGCAATTTGATACGGTGTTTACCACTATGGGGTCAACGACTAATTATTTTTTAGCCTTTAACAAATCGGCCTCAAAAGTAAAAATTTCAAATATTCGCTTAGGAAACGGCAGTCAATCGGCTTACCGCATTAACGTAGATGGCATAAATGGCTACGAATTTAAAGACGTAGAGCTTTGGGCAAACGACAGCTTGTATATTTTTGTTGAAGTTACCATAGACCCCACCGATTTAAATACGCCTTTTGTGGTGCAAGACTCGGTTATTTTTGAAACCAACGGCAATTTGCAATACGTTCCGTTAGTGGCATGGGGGCAAAATGCCCATTTTTTTGGCCCCAACACCCCCAATGGCTACTTAGTTGGCACCACCGCCGACACCACCTGGACAAACGACAAACCCTACGTAATTTACGATGGCATTATTATTGACTCGCTGCGCACGCTTACCATTGAGCAAGGAACCCGTATTTACCTGCACAATAACGCATTTATTTTTGTAAAAGGTAGTTTGCGTGTTTCGGGCGGCCAAGATACGAGCACCTGGGTACAGTTTAAGGGCACAAGGCTTGAGCAATGGTATAAAAAAGTGCCAGGGCAATGGGGCGGTATTTGGCTTTTGCGCGGCAGTACCAATAACCAAATAACAGGTGCATTAATTGAAAACAGCGTTGTAGGCATTCGCATTGATTCGCTGCCTATATCCGGAACTGCGCCCAATTTGCAAGTTCAAAATAGTATTATTCGCAATATTAGCGACTCGGGCATTATTGGCATCACGGCGGTAATATCGGCTACCAATACCTTTATTTACAACTGCGGCAAACATGTTTTGCAACTCGAATACGGCGGATTTAGCGCGTTTAATCATTGCCATTTGCTTAATTACGGCGGCAACAGTTTTGACGGCAAACCCATTATTAGAGTGGGCAATTATTTTGATACCGGCACCCAGCTTTATTTGAGCAATATTACCGAAGCCCAATTTTACAACTGTATTATTGATGGCGGCGAAGACGAAAACCTTGAATTAACCGATATTACCAAAACCCAAAACTACACAGGGCCGGCAGTAGATACGTTTAACGTGCAGTTTTATAACTCCGTTATCCGGACAAAAGAAACCACTACCAACCCAATTTTTCATAATTGTTTGTTCAATTTGTATCGCGGTAATTTGTTTGCCGATATTTCGCAAGACGACTATCGCCCTAAGGAAAACGCCCCCACTATTAATGCCGGATTGCCCAATGTTGAAACTACAAACCCCTTGGCACAGCCCGCCCCCGCCGATTTGTTGGGCAAAACCCGCGATGCCCAACCCGATATTGGCTGCTTTGAATTTTAAAATATTGCCGTTACCGCTGGGTCAAATAGCTTTGTTTAAATAATATCGGTGGCTTGGTGTAAAATCATTTCTTGCAAATGAATATTTTGCCCGAAAAAAATTTGCGCCGTTTGTTCAAAAGCAGCGGTATAGTCTGATACATAAAATTGGTGCACCGGTTTTTTTCCGGAAGTGTTAAGCAGGTTGTAAGTTTGCAAAATATGGGCTACTTGCTTGGCTACGGTATGGGTGGAGTCGAAAATTTGCACCTGCCTTTTTTTCCGGATAAAAAACGCCTCGATATTTGTTTTAATAATCGGGTAATGGGTGCAAGCCAAAACTAAACCTTGTACGCCGTCAAAATTGGGGTCGTTCAAATAATATTCGATAATGGCATCAATAGCGGCTGGACTTTGGTACATACCCTCTTCAATAATAGCTGCTAATGATTTTGCCGCCTTTTGCACTAACTGTAAATTGGGTTGTAATTGCTGTAATTGTTTGGGGTAAGCGCCTGTTTTTATGGTTTGAGGGGTGGCAATAATGCCTACTTTTTGTAAATTAGCTGCCACTACCGCCTCAGAAACCGGCACAATTACATCTACTACCGGAATGCGCTGATGTAAGTATTTTTGCAAACTATTGCACGCTACCGCCGATGCTGTATTACAAGCAATAACCATTGCTTTGCAACCCTGCGCCAGCAAAAAATCGGCCACGCGGTGGGCATAATGGCGAATGGCTACGTCGCTTTTGTCGCCGTAGGGCATGTGGGCGGTATCGCCGTAATAAATAAGTTGCTCGTTTTTAAGCTGCTGCACTATGCCGTTGGCTACTGTTAAACCGCCAACCCCCGAGTCGTAAACGCCAATGGGGGCGTTAGGCTTTGCATGGCTAAATTGGGGCAGCATGATTGGTTAAAGTTTGTACTTAAAGCAAACCTAAAACAAATAAAAAAAGGCGAGTTACTCGCACACGCCGCATCAACCGCCTACCCTTGCTGCCTTCCGACCCTGGGGGAGTTCAGCGGGAGCTTGCGCTGCAAGGCTCGCCGGCTGCAAAGGTACAAAGTATTTTTGACCCGGCAAATTTTTATTTTTTTGTGCGCTGCAATTGAAAGCAATAGATTTAGGTAAAAATATAGAATTTGTTGAACAAACCATTATTTATATCTTATAACGAAATTTTTTGTTCGGTATTAACCGGTACCGGAATTTCGACACCTACTACTTTTAAGGTTGCCGTTCCACTATATTGCACCACTATCTCGTTTTTGGTTAACAAACCTAAGGCTTGGTTAAACAAGTTGCCGCCTTCTTTAAAGGTCAAATTGGCGGTAATTGGAATTGGGAACTCGCCGCTGGCTGGCATATTAACTAAGGTATCTTGGTTTATGCGCCCAATATCTTTCCCTTCCGATTTTAAAACGAGGTTTAGCTTCACCAAATCCACGCTAAAAGCATTTGGGTTATTAAATATGGCATTGCCTTTAATATGTACACTATTGCCTTTAATGCCGGCAAATCGCACATCGCGCATGGTTACAAATGTTGGCGGCGTTACGGCGGTGTTACAACTATTAATCAGCACCATAGCCGCCGAAAAAATAGCTAAGAAGTAAATAGAACGGTAAAATTTCATAAAAAAAATTATGCTTGTAAAAAAGATGTTCGAGATTTTGGTTTCTTCAATTTAGATAGAGAAGTCCTTCAAAGGTTACTGTTTTATCCGGATATTTTAATTTTCATCACATCTAAATTTTTTACTTAGGGCTAAAATACAGTTGGTATTTCTGTTTTATCAGGCTTATTCCCAAAAATAAATTCTTTTTACCCGTCCGGCAACATTGGTAAATACTTCGTAGGCAATAGTTTGCAGCCATTTTGCCACTTCTTGAACGGGCAGGTTCGAGCCAAAAATTTCTACTTCCTCATTTTCGGTAACGTGCGGCAAATGGGTAAGGTCAATCATGGTCATATCCATACAAACGTTGCCAATAATGGGTGCCAAGGCCCCGCCTACCCAAACAGCCCCATTGCCATTGCCCAAGCGGCGCGGAAACCCATCGGCATAGCCAAGCCCAATGGTGCCAATGCGACTATGTTTTAACACCTGACCACGCCTGCCATAGCCAACCGTTTGGCCGGGCGCCAGCGTTTTTATTTGCGATATATGTGTTTTTAAACTGCTAACCACCATTAGCTCGTGTTGCAACACCCCTGCAGGTTCAATGCCGTATAAGCCAATACCCAAGCGCACCATATCGAACTGGGCTTGTTGGGCAAACCGCGCTATTCCACTGGTATTTAAAGCATGGCAAAGCAGTTTATAGCCCAAAACAGCCCTTACTTGTTGGCAAAAATGGCAAAAAATAGCTATTTGTTCTTGGGTAAAGGCATCGTGTTGAGGCTCGTCCGAGGCGGCAAGGTGGGTCATAAGTCCGGCAACGGTTACTATTTGTTTGTGTTGCGCCAGCCAAGCCAATAATGTTGGGGTATCGGCAGGGTCAAAGCCTAAGCGGTGCATACCGGTATCTAATTTGAGGTGTATTTTAGGCGGCAGTGCTTTATTATTGATGCTTTGAGCAGCTTGCAGCCATTGGTTTAAGGCGTCAAAACTGTAAATTTCGGGCTCCAAACCGTATTGAATTAGCATATTGTACGTTGCCGGATGGGCGTTCATTACCAAGATGGGCAGTTGCACCCCTGCCTGCCGCAATGCAATCCCTTCGTCCGGATAAGCCACCCCTAAATAATCGGCGCGGGCAAATTGTAATAATTGGGCAACCTCGTGGCTTCCGCTTCCATAGCCCAGCGCTTTTATCATAACCATAATTTTAGTACTGCTTTTTAATTGCCGCCTAAATACATGTAAATTATGAGCTAACGCATTGAGGTTAATTTCTAAGCGCGTATTATGTGTTTTAAGCGCTAAGGCCTGCACAATACGTTCGAAAGCAAAACTACGAGCACCTTTTATTAGAATTATTTCTTTGTTAAAATCGGGGCGATGGTTTAAAAATTCGTTTACATCCGGATAAAAAAATGCTACACCTTTACCTTTATTTTTATTTTGTTTTGTTTCTATGGCTGCTTGTATCGTTTTTTTATATCTGGCCAATTTTGGACCAATGGCCATAAATTTTGTAATAGCAAACTGCGTCAATAAATCTGGTAAACTATGCTCATAAAAATCATCTTGTTCGGTTGCCATATCCGACAAAATAACCGTCCGGGGGGCATTTTGTCCTTGTTGTGCCAACAGTTGCAACGCACTTTGCAAAGATTGGGGGTCGCTGCTATACACATCATCAATAAGTGTACATTGGTTAATACCCGCCAACACCGACAAACGCATGGCAACAGGCTGCAAATTTGCCAGTTTTTGCTCTATAATATCAATTTCATAGCCTCCAACCACTAACAAATAAAAAGCCACATGCAGGGCGTTTTCTACAGATGCCGGGTCGGTAAATGGTATTTTAAACCGGGTGCTTTTTTGTCTAAATTGCCCTTGTATTAGGGTTGTGTTTGGAGTATTGTTTGGCTCGGTTACTAATTTTATCAACCAATCAGGATTTCCAAGATAAGGCATCTCTTCATTTGCCCAGGTGAAAAGTTGGGCCTTAAACGCCCCTGCGTTTTGCGGGTTTTGTTTTGTTGCTTCCCAGCTTGTTGTTATAATGGTATAATTGGCGCAATAAAGTACGGTTTGTGCCTGTTTAAACAGTTGCAATTTTTCGGTAGTTTTGTGCGCGTGGTTGGCAAAGCCTTCGTTGTGGGCATCGCCAATATTAGTTAACAAGCCAATAGTTGGCTTTATAATGGCAGCCAATTTTTCCATTTCGTTAGGTTGTGAAATGCCCGCTTCAATAATGGCTAAATTATGATGCTCTTTTATTTGCCATACCGACAAAGGCACACCCACCTGCGAATTGTAACTTTTAGGGCTTCGGGCAATTGAAAAATCGTTCGACAGGCATTGATACAACCACTCTTTGACTACCGTTTTTCCGTTACTGCCCGTTATACCTAAAACCGGCAATTGAAATAATGCCCTGTGTGCGGCTGCAATTTGCTGTAAAGCCTGTAAGGTATTGTTTACACACAAAAAAACTGCATCGGGGTAATTTTGAGTAGCAAGTGGTTGCTCGGCTACTAAAAAAAACCTGATTTGTTTTTGATATGCCTCTTCAATAAATAAATGGCCATTGTGGTTAGGCCCCTGCAAGGCTATAAATAACGATTGTTTGGGATATACAATATGCCGACTGTCGGTACTTAAATAGGCAGGTTGCCATGCCATTGCCTGCTGCGTATTACAAGCACTGCCAATATGGAAAAAAGCATTGGTTAAGTTGACAATTTGCGACAGGGATAGCGATAACAACACGCTGCAAATTTACGCAAAAAGCCATTTGTTTAGTTGTTGCACCCAAAAATGTGCTTTGCTGTATTGTTGATTATGCAAATAATAGGTATCGGCCAACTGAACCGGCCGAATTCCGGCAATAGCGTTGCAAAGCCAAATCTCGTGCGCCTCAGCAACATGTTTTGTACTTAACGACTGGTAATTTAACGACAAGTCATTAGCCGCTAATAAATTAGCTAAAGCAGCCACCATTACACTATGTACTGCTCCGTCTTGGGGCGGGGGAGTGTAAAAATGATTGTTCCGGACAATAATTAATCCCGAATTACTACTTTCAATAAGGTGGTGATATTGGTTTTGTAGCAGGGCATCGGCATACCCATTTTGCTGGGCATAGCGGGCAGCCAAAACATACAATAAGGCATTTGTCGTTTTAAGGCTTCCGAGCAACGATGGAATTGGTTTTAGGTGTTGGTTGTAAATGGTAATATTTCCGGATATATTTTGTGGCTCAGGAAATTGGTTGTAAGGCAAAGGGGTAGCTTCTATTAATACGTGGGCGGTGTCGGCGTTGGGTGCATAAAAGCCGGTGGCATACCTAAAAACGGTAAGCCTAAGCCGGGCATTTTGAGGGCAGTTGTTTTGGGCAGCGGTTTGATGGAGTAGCTGTGGCAGGGCATCCGGAAAAAAATTAGGGTTTAGTGCTTCGGGTAAAACTAATCCCAAGCAGTTTAATCCGGATAAAAACCTTTGTACATGGTAAGGCCAAAGCATTAATTTGCCGCTCAATAGTGCAATGGTTTCAAAAATTCCATCGCCGTATTTAAAAGCTCGGTTGCTGGCATTAAAAATAGCGGTATTTTGCCGGTAAAATTGCCCATTATAATAAATTAAACTCGTTTTTTTTTTAGCCATATTTGCCAAACTGTTTGTACTTTAGTGCCTTGAAAAAACAAAACACAAATTAACTGTATTTTAAATTGTTAAGTGCCTGAAAACCCAGTATCGTGTTGGTTAAACAAGGTTTTTTCCGGATTTTTTTTAAACAGGTTTCTTAAGCCAAATAGTTGTTATTTAATTTTTTATTTCCTTAACTTATGTCGAAGCCGCGTTCAATTGCAGGCAAAATTATTAAAATTTTACTGTTTTTATTGTTTTTTGGTGGCATTGTAGCTGCCGTTGCCGGTTGGTGGCTGCTATATAAGCCCAATGTTAATACCAATACAAGTTCGGTGCTTTTTATTCGCACAAATGCCACTTACCAAGAAGTGTTAGACTCTTTGGCTAAAAACGGAATGATTGCCTCTATAAAAAGTTTTGATTTAGTAGCTCGGCAAATGAATTACCCTAAAAAAATACAACCCGGACGCTATTTGTTGAATGCAAATATGAGCAACCGTTCCGTAGTAAACTTGTTGCGTTCGGGGCAGCAAACGCCGGTAAATATTTCGCTCGATGGGTTGCATACTTTAACCGAATTAGTAGCGGCAGTACACCCACTCATTGAGGCCGACTCGGCACAATTAGCCACCTTGTTAAGCGATACCGCTTTTTTACAGCAAAAAAATTTAAACCCAACCCAGCTAATCGGCGCATTTTTTGCCGATACCTACCAATTTAACTGGAACACCAGCGCCGAACAGTTTTTTGACCGGATGTATAAAATATATGCCAATTTTTGGACGGACGAGAACCTTGAAAAAGCCAAAGCTTTGGGGCTTACCCAATTTGAGGCCAATACACTCGCCTCGATTGTTACCTGGGAAACGGCCAAAACCGACGAAATGCCCAAAGTGGCACGGGTTTACTTAAACCGTCTGGCCAAAAACGAACGCCTGCACGCCGACCCTACCGTTATTTTTGCTGTTGGAGATTTTACCATTAAACGGGTAACTAAAAATCATACCCAAATAAACTCGCCCTACAATACCTATCGCAATTTTGGACTGCCGCCGGGCCCGGTTCGCACGCCCAACAAAGCTGCTATGGAGGCCGTCCTTAACCCCGCCGAAGGCGACTATATGTATTTTTGTGCTAAAGAAGATTTTTCGGGCTACCATAATTTTGCCAACACCTACCAAGAGCATCAAATTAACACCCAAAAATACCACGATGAGTTAAACAGAAGGGGTTTATGACGGCAAGAAGTCTTCTTCCTTCAATTAATTTGCTTAGCTTAGCTTATAAGTTTGGTGGTTGAGTGGCCATCTAAAAAAGGTATTACCGTTACCTGCCCGCCGTTGTTTTTAACTATATCGGCTCCAACAATAGAATCCGGATGATAATCGCCGCCTTTTGTCAATACATCGGGTTGAATTAACTTTATTAGCTCGTAAGGGGTGTCTTCATCAAACAATACCACCATATTAACATAAAACAACGAGGCCAATATTTGCGCCCGGGCTTGTTGGCTTTGAAGCGGTCGTTTGGGGCCTTTTAAGCGCTGTACCGAGGCATCGGTATTGAGGCCAACAATAACAAAATCGGCTAAATTGGCGGTTTGGGCTAAACAATGGATATGCCCTTGATGCAGCAAATCGAAGCAACCATTGGTAAAGGCAATGGTATTACTTTTAAAACGAAGTATATTAAGTGTCCGGCTAAGGGTTTGATATTGGTCGGTAGTTATAATTTTATCATTAATACGATTTTCCGTATTTCTGGGTGGAATTACAATGGTTGTTTCGGCGTTTAGCATTATTATAAGATATAAAAATAATATAAAAAATATGTATTTTAATTGTTAGTTGTTGCCGTTGTGTTTGCCTTGTTTTGTTTATTAATAATTGGCAGCCCTACCAGGCCAATAAAGCCCAAAAATACTGATAAAAACGTTTGTGCGCTCCAAAGCAGCCAGCTAAAACCGTATGCTAAAGTTTGTTCGAGGCCGTAAAGCACCAATAATCCGGAAACAAGAAGTTGGTAGGCGCCAATTCCGCCCTGTGTTGCAATCATGCCATAACTTCCTACAATTAATACGGCAAAAGCAGCTCCCCAGCTTAAGGTGTCGGTAAAACTTGTTACCTTAAAGCAGGCCATTATTGCTAAGTAATAGCCTACCCAAATTAAGATAGAAGAAACCCAAAACAATAAAGGTCGTTGTACTTTTTGTACGGCTACCACTCCTTTGATAAAACTTAATGCCAACGATTTTAATTTATTGTAAACAGCAAATTGTTGTAGGCGGCGTTTCATAAACCAAGCCAAACCTATTATTAATGCAATTGCCAACAATAATATAAAGGTGCCCCAGCCTGTTTGGGTTAGGTTAGCAAACTTGGCTTCAATTGGGGCTATAATTTTTTGATGTGCATACACGCCAATTGTATCGGCCTGCCAAAAGAACATTAATACAGTGAACAAAAATAAAAGAATTACATCAATTACCCGCTCGGCCACAACAGTACCCAAGGCAATAGACATAGGTATTTTATCGTATTTATTAACTACGCCGCACCTACTTACCTCGCCCAAGCGCGGAAATGCCAAATTAATAAGATAGTTAATCAATACGGCAGCCGTTGTGTTTACAATACCAGGGTAATGCTTGTAGGATGCTTTTATTAAGTGTTGCCAGCGCACTGCCCTTAGCCAATGGCTAAACAAGATGCAAACAAAAGCAGCCGCCAACCATGCGTAATTGCCGTTAGCAAAGGCTTGGCGTATATTTTGCCAGTCAGAGGCCGTAAAATTGCGCACCGACCAGTAAACCAACAACAAACCAAGCCCTAAAAACAGCACATACTGCAGGGCTTTATACAACAATTTCTTCAAAACTCCAGTTTTTTTCGTGGGTTATTGACAGGTCAACAGGGCGGTTGTTTTCATCAACAAATACTACTTTGCCGCCGGGATAGGTTTTGGCTTCTTCAATATTAATATAGCCATAGCCAATAATAATTACAATATCGCCAACGGCTACTTTGCGGGCAGCGGCACCGTTTAGGCAAATTACCCCCGAATCGCGCTCGCCTTTAATTACGTAGGTTTCTAAACGCTCGCCATTATTGCAGTTTACTATTTGAACCCGTTCGTGTTCAAAAAGTCCGGCGGCATCCATTAAAGTGGCATCAATGGTAATACTGCCTATATAGTTAAGTTCGGCCTCGGTTACACGAGCGCGGTGTATTTTCGATTTAAAAACTTGTATTTGCATAGTTGATTTAAATAATAGTGCGCAAAGTTACCTTAAAACTTTGGTATCCTGCCGAAAAAAAATTTGCTCGTATATTGCTGTTGCAAATAAGAGCCTGTCTAAATTTTATTTTCTAATTCTATTAAGCATCAATTTTATCATGGCAAGTTGGATCATTGTCTGGCTCGTTTCGGTTTGGAACTCAAAGTCTTTACTCAATCTTCGATAGCTTTCGAGCCATGCAAAAGTTCTTTCAACAATCCATCTTTTGGCCATACTTCGAATTTCGCGGCTGTATTCGATCTACTTACAACCTCAACCACCCACCCAAACGTTTTGCGGGTATTTTCAATTAACTCGCCTCTATACCCGCCATCAGCTACTATCTTTACCAATCTGCAAAACCTGCCTCTGAGGTCAGCTATAACCATTGGGGCTGATTTACTGTCATGCTCATTTGCCGCATGAACCACAACCGCTAAAAGTAGTCCCATTGTATCTACAATAATATGCCGCTTTCTGCCTTTAACTTTTTACCCCGTCAATCCCTCTGCACAAGCCTCCGACGCTTGTTGTCTTTACGCTCTGGCTATCAATTATACCAACACTTGGCGATGAAGCCCTGCCTGCTTGCTTTCGAGTCTTATCCCTGAGTATTTCATGGATGAGTTCTATCGTCCCATCCTTCTTCCACTTGGTAAAATAGTAGTAAACAAGCTTCCATGACGGAAAATGGAACGGCAGCATGCGCCATTGACAGCCAGCTTTTAAGCAAATAGAACAGCGCATTAAAAATTTCTCTTAAACTGTGTTTTCGTTTCCGTTTGTCGTCTAAAATGCCTAATATTGCACTCCATTGACTATCGGTGAGACTGCTTGGGTAGGTTTTCATTTTACTTTATGTGTTTGATTTTCATAAAGCTATGAATTATTATTTAAACGTCAAACTGATAGTCTTTTATTCACATCTCTTTTAATAACTTTTTTCCTATCAATTTTTAGGACTGGCATGCCAATTTTTAATTTTTAGACAGTCTCTAAATATTACGCTAAGGCGTATAAAACAGGTTTTGAGGGGCTTGCATCAAGCTCGAGCGAGGTAATTTGAAATTGCAGTAAATACTGCCCATCTTTTATTTGGTTGGGCACATATATAAGTTCGGTAATGGTACATTGGGTTCGTATAGGGCCGTGTGGATATTGCCAAAATGCTTTATGTGCCAATAGCAAACCTTCGTCTTGTTCGCGGTCAACCGAGGGCAGGTCAATTAATAAATGTTGTACCCCTTTGCTTACTAACCACGAAACAGCCTGGTGGTGTATATACGGCGGATTAGTGCCTGAGTAATTTTGCGTTAATTTGGTGGTTGGGTTGGGCATGGTGCGCAATACTAAGGCAGGCAGCAGGTTGTTCGTTTCATCCGGATTTAGTACTGCGGCAAGTGTATCTAAAGTAATAATGCGGTCGCCGTTGGTTTGCAAGGTGGGGTAAACGGTGGCAAGTTCGGCAAAAAACAGGTAATTAGTAAGGCATTGTGGTAAATAATAAGGTTGGGTGGCAATATGGCCAACACACTCGGTATGGGTGCCGTTGCCATGCGGGTTTAGGCTTACGTTTTTAAAATTAACCAAGCCGCCTTTTGTTGTATCGCCAATAAAATTGCCACTGCGAACGGGTTCAATTTGTACAGCCGGAGCCCAAAAGCAGTTTGCATTTTGGTCTCCGGCGCGCAGGGGCATACTAATATCAATAGGGGCGTTAAATTGCACCGCTACCGTTTGTTCGGGTTTTTGTGGGTGGGTAAAATGGCCAATCATTGGGCAAAGATAAATCTTCTTTTTTTATGTTGCTGTTACAGTTTTGTTTGTTATTGTATTTAATGAAGTGTAAGTCGGTAGATGAAAAACACATAAAATAAGGCATTTTACAGGGCAAAAGATAAAATTTTTACTTTTTTTTGAAAAAAATTAAACTTTCCGGAACTTTTTATCTCCGGATTATATTACCTTTGCGCAACAAGTACCATGCAACACAAGGTACTATTTTAAAGACGATAGCTTTTATCAACTATAACCGTAAATAATGGAATTAAGTATTGACAAAGTAAAAACCCAAATGCGGCGCGGTATTTTAGAGTTTTGTGTGCTAAACATTATAGCGCGCGGCGAAATGTACCCATCGGATATTATAACCGAAATGAAAGCCGCCAACCTGTTAATGGTTGAGGGCACTCTTTACCCGCTGCTAAACCGCTTAAAAACCGACGGTATGCTAACTTACCGCTGGGAAGAGTCGAAAACGGGGCCACCGCGCAAATATTATTCGCTAACCAACGAAGGCGATGCCTTTTTGGCCGAATTGCGCAAAACCTGGAACGAATTGGTTCATGCAGTCCGAACAATTGAAAAACCGCCAACTACACAAGTAAGCTATGCTTTTCCGGATGTTTAAGCACACATCCTATCTCTCAATTTTCATCCGGATAAACGCTGCTGATTAACCAATCCTATTTTTTGCTGCTAAAAAACTATCTCAATTTAATTGTTTTTCTTACTCCACCCATTAAAATTAACAATAAACAACTATGCATAAAACTTTAAGTATAAACCTTGGCGGTTTGTTTTTTCATATAGCCGAAGATGCTTTTGAGCAACTCGATGCGTATTTTACCTCGCTGCACCGCTATTTCGATGATAATAACGGCAATGAAATTGTTACCGATATTGAGGCACGTGTAGCCGAAATGTTTACCGATACCCTGCAAAGCCAACGCCGGCAGGTTATTATGGCCGACGATGTTAAAAAAGTAATAGCCGTTATGGGGCATCCCGAAGAATTGGCCTCAGACAATTTAAATACCGTTGCCGATACCACCACTCCAAATATACCAAACACCGGCAGCCAAAATACTTCGGCAGCATCCGAAAGCTCTGCTAACAATAGCAATGACACTGCCAACCCAAATTACAAAACAACAAATAACAACGAACAAACTGAGCAGCAACAAGCCACAAGCAGTTTTGCCTCGCGCCGCTTGTACCGCAACCCCGACGATACTATTGTAGGAGGTGTTTGCTCGGGTATTGCCGCCTACGCCGGCATTAGCGACCCGCTTTGGATTCGATTGGCTTTTGTGGCAGCCTCTGTGTTAGGCGGCATGTCGTTTATGTTTTATATATTATTAATGGTTATTATTCCCAAAGCCAAAACCCCTGCACAAAAATTAGCCATGCGAGGCAAGCCCATTAATGTGTCGAGCATTGAGCAAGCCTTTAAACAGGGCGTAAATACCTTAAACAACGCCATTGACGAATTTAATGAGGGCGAAACCGGCCAGCGTACCCGCCAGTTTTTCCACAACTTTAGAGCGCAAGCCCAAGCCAAAGCAAAAAATATTAACTACGAGCGCGGTATTAGGCTGTTTGCCAAAATTATAGCCATAATTATTGTTGGCAGTATTTTATTAGGCTTGGTGTCGGCGTTTGTAGGGGTGTTAAGTGCTCTTGCCTACTCGTTTAGCTTTTTAAATAATTTTGTTTTTGATTCGTTTGCGCAGCTTGTTATTAGCAGTATTAGCTTGTTGGCCGTTTTTGGAATTCCGGTTTTATTGGTAGGATATTTAATATTTAAACGCTCGTTTAGGGTCAGAAGCCGTTATCACTGGGGGCGCATAATGGTGGGTATTTGGCTGCTTAGCTTGCTAAGTTTATTAGTTACCGGCGGCAATACTTACCGAACCGAGTTTGCCCATAAAGCTAATTTTAACGATGCTTTACCAATAACAAAAATGGCGAACAACCAAACCTTAGCCCTGCAACTACAACCCGACGACCGCAATATGAATGCGCTAATGGATTGGGAGTTTGGTCCAAGCAATGGCCTTGTAAGTTTTGATACCGAAAACAAGGCACTTTATTTTACTTTTCCGGATATAAGTATCAAAAAAAGCGATAATGCCGAGCTTAGTTTTAGCAAAGCAGTATCGGCACAAGGCGGTACTACCAACGAAGCCGCTGAAAACGCACAAAGTATTATTCCTATGTTTAGTCAAACCGACTCAGTGCTTTCGTTTAAACCTTATTACCAAACGGCGCCTGGCCAAAAATGGCGCAACCAAACCATGACCTATGTTTTAAATATTCCGGTAGGGCAACAAATATTTATAGACAAAAATTTAGCCGATTATATTTGGGATATTGATTTGGCACCCGGATATCGTCATCGCCAATTATCCGGAAATATTTGGAAAATGACCCCAAACGGTTTGGCTTTACTATCCGGAGATAAAACAAATGGCAATGAAAATTCAGCCTCGGCAGGTAATATCCCCAATATAGAGGCAATAAACTTGTCGGCCTTTGGCCCCGAAAAAGCTTATGATTTTGCCAATTTTGATTTGATAGACGTTTCGGGAAACTTAGAAATTGTAGTACTTAACAGCGAAGAATATAGCGTAAAATTTGCCGGAAACGAAAGCGATTTAGAAAAGTTAGATATTACACAAGATGGATCTGGTTTAAAAATTAACTGGGGAGGCGAGCCTAAAATTAAAGGGGTAATTACCCTACCCTTGCTCGATGAGATACATTTGGCAAATAAGGTTAACTGCCAGCTTAGTGGCTTTGAAAACAATAATTTTAGCCTTCATGCGTCAACCGGTAGCACCTGCGAAGCAAATTTAACAACAAGCAGTTTTGAGGTTGCCTTATCGGGTGGCTCAACTTTAAATTTACAAGGGCAGGGCAATCAAATGAGCGTAGAGTTGTCGGGGTCATCAAAAATAAATGCTGCTAATTTTAAGGTAGAAGATACGGAAATTACCGCCTCGGGCGATAGCTATGCCGAGCTAAACACAACAAACAGTATTACCGCCTCGGCATCGGGGTCGAGCACTATTTACTACCTTGGAGACCCCAAACAAATTGAAAAAAATACAAGCGGCAGCAGTGTTATTGACGACAAACAAAAAAACTAACAAACTAACAAATAGAAAACAAACAAACTATTCTATTATATGGTGCAACCATTTTACCAATTATAAAATAAAAAAGATATTCACTTTTTGAATAAGGTTTATCTGTGCTTGTTGTTGCCCCGGAGTTGCTGCCTCCGGGGTTTTTATTTAATTCGTTTTCAAAAATAAGTTTATCTTAATTTGTTAGCTATAACGATTTTGTTCGGCCCCCATCAACGGGTAATACTATGCCGTTTATATAGCCAGCCGCCGGGCTACCTAAAAAAGCTACTGCTGCGGCAATTTCGTGCGGGGCGGCAAAACGCCCTGCGGGTACAACACTTCGCATAAAATTTTCCATTTCGGCAGTAGTGGTTTGTTTTTTTTGGGCATTGGTATTGATAATTTGTTGCAGGCGGTCGGTTTCGGTAAAACCCGGAAGCACCGTATTTACGGTTATGCCCCAGGCTGCCACCTCGCCGGCTAAGGTTTTAGCCCAGGCTGCTACCGCCCAGCGGGTTGTATTTGATACGCCCAAGCCTTCAATTGGCTCTTTTACCGATGTAGAAGTGATATTGACAATACGGCCATAATTGGCTAATTTCATACCGGGCAATACCGTTTGTACTAATAAATGGTTGCAAATAAGGTGCATAGCCATGGCCGCCTCAAACTCGGTGTAATTGGCTTGGTGGATAGGCCCGCCTTTAGGGCCGCCCGTATTATTTATTAACAGATGGTAAACAATTTGATGGCTTGCCATATAAGTAGCAACTTTTTGTTGTAATGCCTCGGGCTGTGAAAAATCGCCTACAATATATTGGTGTTTTTGATTAAACGGCGTTGGCAATTCGGCACAAGTGGCTTGCAAGGCAGATTCGTTGCGGGCTAAAAGGGTAACAGTAGCACCCAGCAAGGCCAACTCAATGGCAGTGGCTTTGCCAATTCCTTGTGTGCTGCCGCCAACTAAGGCGTTTTTGTCTTGTAAGCTTAAATTCATATCGTTGTTAGGTTGTAAAATTAGTATATATTATTAAACATTATAAATTAGGAGTTAGAAATTAGGAGTTATTCTTTAGAGGCTTTGTTGTTAGTGTTTAAAAATGCAATATTTCGTTTTAATCCGGAAAATTTGGTGCGCTTTACTGCCGATTTTTTAAACAATTGGCCAAAAACAGTTTCGGTTAGTTCTACCCATTCCTGTTTGGTAAGCTGCAATAAGTCGGGGTTAGGGTTAAAGGCCGGCTCGTTGTGCGGGGTGGCAAAGCGGTTCCATGGGCAAACCATTTGACAAACATCGCAGCCAAACATCCAGTTGTCCATTTTGCCGGCAAACTCGGCAGGTATGGCATCGCGCAGTTCAATGGTTAGGTACGATATGCAAGCACTGGCATTTAATACTTTGTTGGGTAAAATGGCCTGTGTAGGGCAGGCATCGATACAGCGGGTGCAAGTGCCGCAATAGTTTTTAACGGGCGCATCGGCAATTAGGTCGAGGTCGGTAATAAGTTCGGCTAAAAAAAAATACGAGCCAGCTTGTTTGTTAATTAACAAGCCATGTTTGCCCACCCAGCCTGTGCCGCTAAGTGCAGCCCAGGCCCGCTCTAAAACGGGTGCCGAGTCAACAAACACGCGGCCATTAATTGGGCCAATTTGTTGGGTCAGGGTTTGTAACAGCTGTCGAAGCTTATTTTTAATAACATCGTGGTAGTCGTGGCCATAAGCATATTGGGCTAATTTGGGTGCATCGGGCTGGGTTTGTTGCTGGGGGTTATGGTAATTGTACAATAAACTTACCACCGATTTTGCCCCTTCTACCAAGCGGCGGGGGTCTAAGCGTTCTTCAAAATAGTTTTCTAAATAGCCCATTTTGCCTTGAAAGCCCGCATTTAGCCATGCCTCTAAATGGTCGGCCTCTTCGGTTAAGCGCCGCGCTTTTGCTATACCAACGTGAGTAAAACCCAAGCGATGGGCTTCGGCTTTTACAAGTTGGGTATTGGTTTCGGCAAAACGATTAGTAGTCATTGATGGATGGCAAACAGCGCAATTTTGAAACAAGGCTACAAATGTATAGAACTTTTGCTTTAATATCCACCTGAAGGGCTAAACAGACTCAATACGATACAAAGCAAATTCCGGAAAAATTACTATTTGAAAAGGATATACATAAAAAAGTTTTACCCTATAAAACTTGCTAATTTCACAGGGTAAAATATAAAAAACATCTATGTATTTAAATATCATACAAAACGCATCAACAGGGTTTTGCCCGATATATTAATTGTTGGTTCAATTTCGTTTTATTGAAATAGTACAAGTATCCAACGAAACGCAGTTTAAAACAAGCAATCTATTTTCCGCCCTGTTGTTGGCGTAAGGCGCGGGTTACCTCAACCGAGCAAACCGGGGTAGCACCCTCAACAACGGCACTAACGCCATCAAGCGCAATGTCGCGCACCCGTATTGATTTGCCAACCTCTAAATTAGTAACATCAATTACAATTTCGTCAACCAATTTTTCAGGAACGGCGCGAACTTTCAAACGGCGCATTTTGTGCAATAACCTACCACCGGCGCGTACACCTTGGGCGGTTCCGGTTAGGCGAACGGGTAACTCTACCATTACAGATTGGCCGGCAACCAATTCCTGAAAATCAATATGCAAAACAGCATCTGTTACCGGATGAAACTGAATGGCCTTAATAATTGCTTCGTGGGTAGCACCGTCAATATTAAGCATTACTTTGTGGAAGTGCGGGGTGTAAATAAGGTGGCGCAAACTTTCGTTGGTAACTTGCAAATGCTTTAGTTCTTTGCCCCCGTATAAAACACAAGGCACCATATCGTTATTTTTAACAGCACGAGCGCCTTTTTTACCAAAATCAGAGCGAACCTGCGCAGCTAAATCAAAGGTTCTCATAATAATTATTATTTCGTTTAAGTTATTAATTTAGTGAATTAAATAAATGTTTTTGACCAATTTGCGGTCATTTATACAAACAACGAACTAATAGAACGGTGTTCAAAAATACGTTTTATAGCGGTTGCAAACAGTTGCGAAACCGAAAGTTCTTTTATTTTCTCAACATTTTGTGTTAGTGGTATGGTATTACAAACCACTAATTCGCTTAAACACGACTCCTGTACCCGCTCGTAAGCTTTACCCGACAAAACGGGGTGCGTACACATAGCCCTTACACTGTTTGCCCCTCTGTCCATAATTATTTGCGCTGCATTTACCAAAGTGCCTGCTGTATCAACTATATCATCAATCAAAACTACGTCTCGGCCTTTTACATCGCCAATCAGGGTCATTTCGGCTATTTCGTTGGCTTTTTTGCGGTATTTATCGCAAATTACCATATCGCATAATAAATGTTTGGCATAAAAGCGGGCGCGTTTTACGCTTCCAACATCGGGCGATGCAATAAGCAGGTTTTCTAATTCTAATTCTTTTATATACGGTATAAAAACCGCCGAGCTATCTAAATGGTCAACTGGTATATCAAAAAAACCTTGCACTTGTGGGGCGTGCAGGTCAAGGGTTATAATTCTGTTTATACCCGATGCAACTAATAAATTAGCCACTAATTTTGCCGATATTGGCACACGCGGCTTGTCTTTGCGGTCTTGCCGGGCATAGCCAAAATACGGAACAACAGCGGTAATATACTGAGCCGAGGCGCGCCTTGCGGCATCGGTCAGCAGCAACAATTCCATTAAGTTATCGGCGGGGGCAAATGTACTTTGAATAAAAAATACAAAGTCGCCACGCACCGATTCTTGTAATTCCGGTTGTATTTCGCCATCGCTAAAACGGTGGATAATCGTTTTAATTAAAGGCATGTCGTGGATTTGGGCTATCTCTTCGGCCAAGTATTGTGAGGCCGAGCCGCCAAAAAGCCGGATATTGGATGTCATAATTGCTTCCGGATATAAATTTGGGCTGCAAAGGTAATAAATTTTGTTCTTATTATTGCTTTTTCCGGATGTTTTTTTTATTTCATCTGCTATCTGCCTGCTAATTTAAGCAAACTGTTGCCCTTGCTGGTGCTAATTCATTTATTTTTTCAAGCCCAAACTTTGGTGCCTTCCGAGCAGTTTGCGCAAATATCTATCTCGGAGCGCGATTTTAAAATGGCTTTCCGGAAATTTTGATAGGCTGCCCCCTGCCAAATTTGGGTAAAACTTTGTTGTTTTAGGTCGCCAAGTTGGTGTTGTGCATCTTTATCAAAACAGCAGGGCACTATGCGACCATCCCAAGTTATAACGCACGAGTGCCATAGTTTCCAGCATTGGTTTAACATACTGTTTTTTATTTGCCAGGTGCCGTTGGGCTTTTGCGCGTAACGGGCATAAATATCAATAGTGGGAATAAGCGGATTGCCATTTTGATAGTCGTAAACCTGAGCGGTTTTAAGTTTTACCTCATCAATTCCTATTTCGCGGGCTAAGGTATATAGCTCGTTTATTTGGTGCTGGTTGGGGCGCACCACCAAAAACTGAAAAACCAAATGCGGTGTTTTGCTTTTTAGCTGTTTTTTCCATTTTACCATATTTTTGGCTCCGTCAATTACCTTGCTTAATTGCCCGCCAACTCGGTAGGCCTCGTAGGTCGCCTGGGTAGTGCCATCTACAGAAATAATGAGCCTATCTAAGCCTGCTTCAACGGTACGGCGGGCGTTGTTGTCGGTTAGGTAGTGGGCGTTTGTTGAGGTTACGGTGTAAATTTTATGTTTGGCGGCATGGGCTACCATGTCTAAAAAATTAGGGTTTAAATAAGGCTCGCCCTGAAAATAAAAGTACAGGTACAATAAACTTGGGTGAAGCTCGGAAATGGTTTTGCTAAAAAAATCGGTGCTTAACATGCCCGTTGGGCGGGTAAACGCACGCAACCCACTTGGACACTCGGGGCAGCGCAAATTGCAAAAAGTAGTTGGCTCAAACGAAATAGTTACAGGCAGCCCCCATTGAATTGGCTTCTGGGTATAGCGCGCCAAATAAAAAGACAGCAGCACTTTAAAGGCATTGAAGAAGCGGCGGGGTGTTAGTTTCGAGGCAAAATTCCAAATATCGTTCCAATAAAACTTCATTGCACAAAGGTAAAGATATAATGTTTAAATAAAAGCACAACCATAGTGGCAGGTTTGCCGTTGGCCTGAGTTTGTTTTACTACCTTTGCCGACTAATTTTTTAGTTTATAATTTAGCAGGCAGTAAATCAACTAATTAGCCGCAAAATTTGTTTGTTTTTTGTTTGATAAATTGCTGACCGAGGCATAAATGATAAACAGGTATTTGTTGTTTTAAAAGAACTATTTCCTCTCCGGATGAATATTTTTTAATTCCGGATAAATAAAAAATTCACTCCACCCAATTTTTCTTAATTTATGATTTTTTGATGGAAAAGAAAAGCCATAATTTCCCTTTTTTGTTTCAACAACGACAACAATTTGTTTGTTTGTTTTTTTTAAGTATTTTTATTTTGGTTTTATCCGGAGGCTGCCGCAACAAAAACCACGCACCCACCTCCGGAAACGGTTTACCCACGCCTAAAGCACCAACATCTGTACAAAAAGCGCTTGATTTATTGCAAGCTCAAACACTTAATCCAGATTGGTTTAGCGCAAAAGCACATATTACAGCCAACGGTAGCCAGTTTAATCAAAGTTTTAACGCCGATATTCGTTTGCGCACCGACTCGGCGCTATGGGTTTCTATAACCGCACCCATTATTGGCATTGAGGTAGTTAGGGCATTAATAACCCCCGACAGTGCGCGGGTGCTTGACCGCTTTAATAAAAACTACCATGTTTACCCTTTAACCGAACTGCGCCATTTTACCGGCTACGACCTTCAATTTGCCGATTTTCAGAATGTTTTACTTGGCAACCCGCTAATAATGCCCCAAGCTGCAAATACCGACCTTCAAAAAACCGATACCTTAATTTGGTTAAACAGCAGTAATAATGGCAACAACGAGTGGCAATACAAGTACGGGCTTAAAGCGCCGCATTATGGCCTGGCTACGGCGCAATTACAAAACCAACGCATACGGCAAGCTTTAACTATTTTACTAACCAATTTTACAAACTTAGCTGGCAAACCTTTTGCCCAAAACCGGCAAATAACCTTAAACCCTAACCACCCCGACCAATTTTATGCCAGCGTACAATATACCAATAACAGTATTGCCATTAACCAGGCATTGCCAATGCCCTTTGAAGTGACTAAAAAATATACTAAAAACAAAGATGGCTTTAAATAAACACAAGAAAAAGCAACTACGGACTTGCTTTTTATTATATTTGTAAAAATTGTTAAATTAAAAATACTATTTTCCATGTCTTTTACTACTACCGACGTACTAAATGCCCTCCGATATGTTGACGACCCCGACCTGAAAAAGGATTTGGTAACCCTTAATATGGTAGATAATATAAAGGTAAACGGCAAAAAAGTGAGCTTTAGGCTAATACTGACCACGCCTGCCTGCCCACTTAAAGACCAAATTAAAAATGCCTGTATTGTAGCCATTAAACATTTGGTTGATAAAGAGGCCGAAGTAGAGGTTGATATTACCTCGCAAGTAACCACAAATCGCGCCGGCGGTCAGCAAGTTTTGTCCGGAATTAAAAATATTATTGCCGTAGCCGCCGGAAAAGGAGGCGTTGGCAAAAGCACAGTAGCAGTAAATTTGGCTGTTGGTTTAGCACAAACCGGCGCATCGGTAGGCTTAATTGATGCCGATATTTTTGGTCCCTCTGTACCTATTATGTTTGGCTTGCAAGGCTACCGCCCTCAGTTAAATGCCGAAGGGTTAGATGGTAAGCCTAAAATAATTCCAGCCGAAAAATACGGCGTAAAAACTTTATCTATAGGCTTTTTAGCCGACGAAGGGCAGGCAGTTGTTTGGCGTGGCCCTATGGCATCGTCGGCCTTACGGCAGTTTATTACCGATGCCGACTGGGGCGAGCTTGATTACCTGATTATTGATTTACCCCCCGGCACCAGCGATGTGCACTTAACCTTAGTGCAAACCGTACCTGTTACGAGTGCCGTAATTGTTACCACCCCGCAAGCAGTGGCAATGGCCGATGTAGTAAAAGCGATTGGCATGTTTAATATGCCACAAATTAAGGTGCCTATTTTGGGTATTGTCGAAAACATGGCCTATTTTACCCCATCGGATGCGCCAGATAAAAAGTATTATATTTTTGGCCACGAGGGCGGAGGGCAAAAATTAGCCGACCAGTTTGACCTGCCTTTGCTGGGGCAACTACCTATACTTGAGCCTGTTTGTGCCGGAGGCGATGCAGGTAAACCCGCCATATTACAAGGCGGCTCATTAGCCGATACCTTAATGGATATAGTTTATACAACCGCCCGTTATATAGCCATTCAAAACGCGGCAACCTATAACAAAACTGCCCAACTGTAATAGGCAAAACTGGTTGTAGGTTTTACTTGCTTTTTTAAGCAATACTGACGGCAATTTACCCGGCAGGGCTACGAATTAACGCACTTACCAATTTAAAAATCGAGGTTTATACACCTATAACCACCAAAGGATTTGACCAAATAAAAAATCCATTGGATAATTTGGGTATTTAGCAATTAAGGTTTAGTTTTGCCTTTAGTTTAAAAAAATCCGGATATTATCAATATTGATTTAACCAAAGTTCAATTCAGCAAAAAAGTATAAATTATTGTTTTGGAGCATTAAAAACCATCCGGATATAGCGGAAATAAACGCAAGTTTTGAACTAAATAAACGCAAACTTGCGTTTATACAAATGTTATAGCCAATGGTAAGACGACCGTGCAAACATCAAACAGAGGACTAAAAACAAGGAAAAAGTAAACCATTTTGACAGGTGACCAAAGACATAGAAACGATTTTACAAACGGACAACGAGTAAGCCGACACTCATTGCCGACCCTATGTTTTTTATTTTTTCCCCCACCGCACTTTTTTAAAAACAATTTTAGCCAGCCGCACAAGTGGCACATTTGGTTTTGCCCCGACACACAAAGCCGACCCTTCGCAAAACCAAAAGAGCCACTTTTTTGCCAACGCACGACATAAACATTAACGTATGAAAATTTATATCAAAAATATGGTTTGCAATCGTTGCATAATGGTAGTCAAAATGAATTGGAGAAACTAGGTTTTCAAACTTTGAATATTAGTTTAGGCGAAGTTGAACTCAAAAACGACTTGACTGAAACTGAAAAAACTAACCTTGACAATCATCTCAAAACGTTTGGATTTGAATTGATTGATGACAAAAAAAGTCGTCTAATCGGACAAATTAAATCATACATTATTGAAATTATACATCAAAATAACAGCGAATTAAAATCCAATTTATCTGACTATTTGAGCAGTAAGCTTCATCACGATTATACGTATCTGTCAAATTTATTTTCCGAAGTAGAAGGAACGACTATTGAAAAATATTTCATTGCTCAAAAAATTGAAAAAGTGAAAGAATTATTGGTTTATGACGAATTATCATTAAGCGAAATAGCTGACCAAATGAATTATTCGAGCGTTGGATATTTGAGCAATCAGTTTAAAAAAGTCACAGGACTTACCCCTACTCACTTTAAGAATATCAAGGAAATAAAGCGCAAACCACTAGACGAAGTGTAAATGTTACAAATACAATCCAAAATCAGGTAACGGGTAAGAACTGTAATGTTGCCACCTTTGCCTTGTAATTAAATAAAAAAGGTATGGCAACAAATAATAATGAATTTAGGATACCACTTGAAGGCGTTGACAGCGAACACTGTGCCTTGATTGTGGACAATGGTATTGCTAAACTCAAAGGTATTGAATCACACAGAGTTGAACTCAACAATAAGGAAGCAATCATTGAAACTCAAAATCAAGAAACAGTTTCAGAAGCTGTAAAAACTATTCGAGATTTAGGTTATGGAGTAACAACCGTAAAGAAATCATTCCCTGTATTACAAATGACGTGTGCTTCTTGTGCGGTTAGTGTAGAGAGTATGCTTAAATCTCAGGCGGGTGTGGTGAATGCAAGTGTGAATTACGCAAATGCTAAGGTCTTGGTTGAATTCATTCCGAGTTTGGTTAAAGTTGAAAGTTTGAAAAAAGCTGTTCAAAGCGTTGGTTACGATATATTGATTGAAGATACTGCTTCAAGCGATGACACCGTAGAGCAGATACAGAAAGAAAAATTCAGCAAACTCAAAAAGAAAACGTATTGGGCTTTGGCATTGTCCGTTCCTGTAGTAGTTATCGGAATGTTTTTTATGGATATGCCCTTTGCCAATGAAATAATGTGGGTTTTAAGTAGCCCAGTTTTATTTTGGTTAGGTAGAGATTTACATCAATGCGTGAAACGCCTAGCATCGTTCTGCCAATA